>JAJEAA010000020.1 GCA_022824365.1 Anaerolineae bacterium | reverse complement strand
AGTAAAACCAAGTTAGTCATGCGACAAATGAAATGTAGTGGATGTTGTAAGCGGGCGACTCACAGAGTCGCCCCTACAATGATTACGGTTTTTGCCATTCTCTTTACCTTGCAATATTTTTCTCATTAATTTGTTGGCTCTACTGAAAACACAGAGATTAGCTTGGCTGGCGGAATTCGGTAGCGGCGGCCCGCAGTTGATCGAAGGCGTCTTGGTCGAGTTGAAGGTCGAAGATTTCGGCGATGACTGCGGTCCAGCCATGCAAGAAGTACATCCAGCCGTCTTCAATGGTCAGGTCAAGAGCCTCCGCCTGCGCCGCCGCACCGCGCATGAAGTCGCGTTGACCGCGGTAGTTCAGTTCCCAGATCAAGCCCCCTTGCGGAAAACGCGCCGCGCTGGGGAGGGGCGAGCCGGGTCGGTCTTTGCCCAAGCCAGTGGCGTTAATGACCAGCGAGCCGTCCGGCAGATCGTGAAGCAAGACGTCATTATCGGCGGCGCTGCGGCTGAGATGGTACTCGAATTGCATTGGCGTATCCAGCCGTTGATGGATCCGGCGGATCGAATCCAGCCGGTCGGGCAGGACATCGGCGAGAACGAAGCGGCGCGGACAACCGGCCGCGGAATCCGCCCGCGCCATACAGACGCTGATAGCAATGGCGGCGCCGCCCGCGCCCAGACAAAGCACATCACGCTGGGATCCATTCCAGTGTTCGGGCGGGATCAAGTGATCCAGCGCCAGCGCGGAGGAGATGGGATCTTTGGCGTAACCGAGCACTCGACCGTCACGTTTGACGATGCAGGAGACTTCGTCGCAGAGCTCAGCATAATAATCGATTTCGTCAAACATATCGCGGCAGGCCTGCAGCAGGTCGATCTTGTGCGCGGTGATCAGCGCGCCTCTCACAAACGGGTCGTCGAGAATGCTCTGCAGGGCGCGGCGATAGGAGGCCGCCGGCGCGCGCAAGGGCAGATCAATGCCAACGATGTCGCAGTTGATGCCGAGGGTATCCGACCATTTGGGAAAGATCTTCATGATGGAAGAGCCGCCGGTGGAGACGCCGATGAAGACCATTTTGGAGCGCGACATGGACGTCATTGGCGAAGCGTCAGAGCGCGGCGATATCGTCATAGACCGGCTCGAGCGCGTCATAGAGGCGGTTGAATACCGGCATCATGCGCTCGTAGGTCGCCTGAGCCTGTGGGTCCGGCATGACGGTTGAGGCGACCGCGTTCATCTGGTGGATCAAATCGAAGCCGGGGTAGAGGCCGACGCCGACCCCGCCGACGAGCGCCGCGCCCATCGAGGTCGCTTCTTCGAGGATGGCCAGCCGCTGCACCGGCATGCCGTAGATATCAGCCATGATCTGGTTCCAGACGCGTCCGGCAGCGCCGCCGCCAATGAGGCGCATGGCGTCAATCTCAGTGCCCTGGGCGCGGAATGCATCGAGGATGACGCGCAGGTTCATCGTCACGCCCTCCAGCACAGCGCGGTACATGTGGGCGCGGCTGTGGCGGATGGTCAAGCCGATGAAGGCGCCGCGCGCATGGGGATTCCAACGCGGGCTGCGCTCGCCCAGCAGGTAAGGCAGGAAGAAGAGCCCTTCCGCGCCGGGCGTCACCTGGGCGATTTCCAGGTTGATCAGTTCGTAGGGGCTGATGCCCAGGCGCTCGGCCGTTTCTTTCTCGAAGAGCGAGAGTTGATCGCGCGTCCATTGGTAGGAGGCGCCGGCCGCTTGCATGGTGCCGGTGGGCATGAACATATCGGGGATGACATGGCCGAAGGTGAAGGTGCGGAATTCGGGGTCGTAGATCGGCTCCGGCGTTGATAGAGCGATCCAGGATGAGGAGCCGACGTAATTGTAAGCTGAGCCGGATTCGATCACGCCAGCGCCGGCCGCGGCGCAAGCGCCATCCCCGCCGCCGATGACCACCTTTGTGCCCGCCGCCACGCCGACTTCATCCGCTACTGCGGACTGCACTTCGCCAACTACATCGGTGGACAGACGTATCTGCGGCAACTTCTCCGCCGGCAGGTCAACCGCATCGAGGATTGCGCCCGACCACTCGCCCGACCTCAAGTCGTAGAGGTTCATGCTGGAGGCATCGGAGGGGTCGGTGACAAAAGCGCCGGTCAAGCGGGCGACGATGGAATCCTTGGCGTGAAGGAACTTGTAGGTATCACGGTAGATATCGGGCTGGTTATCGCGGAGCCAGAGGATCTTCGCCAGCGAATAGGAGGCGCTGAGGCGGTGGCCCGTGATCTGGTAGACATCTTCGAAAGCCAGGCGCTCGCCAATCCAGCGCTCTTGAGCGAGGGCGCGCTGATCAGCCCAGATGATTGCCTTGCGCAAGGGACGAGCGTCCCGGTCGAGCGGGACCGCCCCCATCATCTGCCCGCTGAAGGTGACGCAGGCGATGTCGTCGCCGCGCACGCCGGTTTCGCTGAGCAGATGCCGGGTGGAGCGGCAGACGGCTTCCCACCAATCGTTCGGGTCTTGCTCCGCCCAACCGGTATGGGCGTATTCGGTGCCGTAAGCCTGGAAAGCCGCCCCAACCAGCGAGCCCTCGCGGTCGTAGAGGGTGGCTTTGTTGCCGGTGGTGCCGAGGTCATGCGCGATGACGTAGTTTGTCATCCCATTTGTCCCCTTTAGCTGGCGGCGCGGAACTGCCAGAGCATACAGAGTATCGCGGACGAATGCAAGCAGCGAGGTCGGGCAGTTTGGCGCCCCTTCGACTTCGTCAATAATGGCGGAAACAGCCCGCAGTCATCTACCTTAAAGCGCCGTTAATACCCCTGAAAACACCGGAAAATTCGCCGGTGTATAGATACAGTATGTATATAGCATCGAGGGGGGGCAGAGTTTTTATATTTGCCGGCGAAGTTATCAGGCAGTCAGCATAGAGCCGCCTCCAGAGAGTATTTGTTTTCGGTTTGTTTATTGCCCGAAACGGACAAAGTCGGACACTGGAAAATGCTTTTCGGACAGAAGACGCGGTTTTCCAGGCGAAACGGACAAAAAGCAGGCGGCGGCCGGTATGATTTTGGTATGCCGGCGCAGGGGCGCAAATACCTGCAGCGCGGAAGTCTAGCGACAGGGCCGGGATAGAGAGCGAGTTTTCGGCGGAGGGCATCGGTTGCCTGCCGCGATTGAGAACCTGCGATGATTGATCCATAGGGGGAGTGTATCATGATTTTGAGTCGAAGGAAAGAACAAATGTGCGAGATTTTCGGGCGACCCGATGGCTCGCCCCTACGCGTATATTTTGGCGGGCGACCTGATAGGGCGCGTAGACGCAACCACTTCTGGCGAGCATCCCCAAAATGAGGGAAGGGGAGCGTCGCTTGTGCGAAATTGAATGGAAATCGTGATAGTATCTCATTTCTTCGAGGCGGCACGCAGGATATTTCCGCATTTTCGCAGCACTTCTACAATACCAATCAAGCCTTACATTGCCTTGCGGTCGGTCCCTGATTTCAGTCGGTGAAATGGGGAGGGTCTGATGATCGGTCCGCTCTTGCTGAATGCGCAGGGAGCGGGCGCGCGCGCTCGAAAATAGAGATGGCTAGAGAGGCCCGGATGGCTTAGACCGTGGCGGCATTTCCATCATTCTCTGGGAACAACTTCTGTGTCTCTGCGCTTACTTATACGTATACGTTTGTGTAGTTTGATCAAGGGCAATTATATTGCGATTGCCCTGGGCGCAGCGGGCGGAGCAATGGCGGCTCTGTTTATCTTCTCCAATCTCCACTAAAATAGCCTGGCGCCGACGCGTTGGCGCGCAAACAGCCGTTCAATTCTATATTCACAACGTAAAGGGAGTGCAACCATGCGTAAACTCACATTATTAGTTCTACTTGCAGTGCTTTCGGTCGTCATCGCCGCGCCCGTCAGCGCGCAAGACTTTTCGGGCCAGACGGTGGTCGTGGTCACGCAGACGGGTTCCGCCATTGGCGGTCCGGTATTGGACAAGGGACCGATCTGGGAAGAGGCGACCGGCGGCAATATCGAATTGCAGACCTTCGCCTTTGGCGAGCTCTTCGAGAAGATTGTCACCGCGCTTTCGACCGGCTCGGGCGATTATGATGTCTTGATCTACGCGGCCGACTGGGCGGGCGACATCATGGCGCCGGGCTACGTCATGGAGATCCCGCCAGAGACGCTGGACGCTATTGAATCCGATGATGTCATTCCGCTTTATGCCGACCGCATCACGACCTGGGGCGGCGTGCCCTATGCCCTGCCCTACGATGGCGATGCGCACATGCTGTATTACCGCAAGGACCTGGTCGATAACGAGATGTACGCGGCCGACTTCGAGGCGGAATATGGTTACGCCCTGGGCGAGCCAAGCACCTGGACGCAGTACCGCGATATCGCCGAGTTCTTCAACGGCATGGAAGTGGATACGGCCGGCTCGATGGCGCCGATCTATGGCGCGCTGGAAGCGCAGCGCCGCAACGCGCAATCTTACTGGGTCTACCTCTCACGCGCGGCCGGTTATGGCAAGGTACCGGGCAACCCCTGCTTCTTCTTCAGCTGCGATAACATGACCCCGCAGGTCAACAACCCGGGTTGGGTGCGCGCGCTCGAAGAATATATCGACATCCGCAACGTCGGCGATCCGGAAATGATCAACTACGATGTGGCGGATACGCGCACGCTGATGGCGACGGGCACGGCGGTCCTGAACCTGGACTGGGGCGATGTCGGCACGATCTCGGTCGATGAGAATGTCTCGCTGGTCAAGGGCGCTGTCGGTTTTGGCGTGCTGCCCGGCGGCGATTCCTACTGGGATTACGACGCTGGCGAATGGGTGATGGAAGAGAATCCGGCGCCCTTCATCGCTTTCGGCGGTTGGATCATCTCGATCGCGGCCGATAGCGATGTGACCGAAGCCGCGCTTGATTTCGCTTCCTTCCTGGCGAGCAAGGACGTGGTCAACGAGTTGGCGGTCACCGGCGGCACCGGCATCAATCCGAGCCGCTTCAGCCAATTGGCGGATACGGCGCCCTGGGTAGCGGCCGGCTTCGATGAAGAAAGCGCCGCCGATTACCTGGACGCGATCCAGAACACGATCAACCATCCCAACGCCGTGCTCGATATTCGCATCACCGGCTCGGCAGAATACCTGTCGACGCTGGATGCCGAGATCGCGCGGGCGCTGGCCGGCGAGATCAGCGCGCAGGAAGCGTTGGACAATGTGGCCGAGTTGTGGGATGGCATCACCGACCGTCTGGGACGGGACGCGCAGCTTGAGCAATACAAGGCGGCCGTTGGTTACATGGGTGATATGTAGGTGGAGTTTTGCCCCCATCCCCCGGCCCCTTCCCCCAAAATGAGGGAAGGGGAGCTAGGAACTTACGAGCTGGTGAATAGCGACGAAAGCCCCTCCCTATTTATGGGGGAGGGGTTTGGGGTGGGGGTCAGATAAGCGAGAGATTTTCCAAGTGGCAGCACTAAATTCCTCCATCTCCACGGTGCGCGAAGACAGAATTATGAAGCGGGTCTTTCTCAGCCCCGCCGTTGTGATTCTGCTCGCCCTGTCGATCTTCCCGCTGCTTTGGTCGCTTGGCATCAGCTTCACCGATATGCAACGCGGCGGCTCAACCATCGCGCGGCAAGCGGCTTCCGAGGGCATCACCGAAGGCGTCGGCTTCCTGGGCATGGGCTTCGAGCTGACCGGGCGCAATTATCAGCGTCTGCTGGTGGATGGCCGCCTGCACAGCACCGTGCGCAACACGATGATCTATGTCTTCGTCGGCGTGACGATACAGTATGTCATCGGCTTGGGTTTGGCGACGGTCTTGAACCAGCCCTTCCGCGGACGGAATATCGTGCGGGTGATCTTCCTGATGCCGATGATGATGACGCCGGTGGCGGCTGCTTATACCGGGCGGATGTTCTTCGATTCCAACGCGCTGCGCTCGCCCTTGGCGCACTTCTTACGTCAGTTCTCGAAAGCGATCGGGCTGGAGCAGGCAATCTCGGCGCCTTGGTTCACCGATATCGGCTGGGCGCCGATCGCGATTTTGATCATCGACGCCTGGCAGTGGATCCCCTTCATGACGCTGATTTTGCTGGCCGGCATGCAGGCGATACCGGATGACATCTACGAGGCGGCGCGGGTGGATGGCGCGAATGTCTTGCAGATTTTCTGGCGCGTCACGGTACCGATCTTGCTGCCGATTTCGCTGACGGTGATTTTGATCCGCGGACTGGAGATCTTCAAGATTATTGATGTGGTGGTGGTGACGACCGGCGGCGGACCGGGCTCGGCGACCGAGTCTTTGACTTTATATATATTTGAGCAGGCGCTGAGCAATGGCAATTATGGCTACGCCAGCGCTATCGCGTATGTATTGCTGATTCTGGTGATTATATTCGCCACGATATTTTTGACGGTGGGGCGGCGCTCGATCCGCGGCAGCGCCGAGCGAGGCGATTGATGAGGACGAGGGGCAGGAGATTGCTGCGCCGCTCGAGCCGGCGACCGCTCTGGCAATCGGGGATTCTCTACGCGGTTGTCATCTTCTGGTGTTTCATCGTGCTCTTCCCCTTTTATTGGCTGGCGACCACCTCAGTCAAGCGGCCGATAGACGTCAGCCGCGGACCCAATTACATCCCCTATGTTGACTTTCAGCCGATACCCGATCACTGGGAGGAGATGTTCGGCAGTCAGCGGGAATCGACCCAGCGGCACTTCCGCAACAGTCTCGTTTCCGCTATTGGCAGCACGATTCTCTCAGTCGTCATCGGGGCGATGGCGGGTTATGGCTTATCGCGCTTTCGCTATTATTGGGGGCGGCTCGGCTGGGATAACGACAATATCGCCTTCTGGATCATCTCGCAGCGTTTCCTGCCGCCGGCCATATTCATCGTGCCCTTCGTGCTGCTATACAATGCCCTCAGCCTGATCGACACCTACGGCGGTCTCATCATCGCTTATACGATGTTTAATATCCCCTTCGCCGTCTGGATCATGCGCGACTTCTTCAATGGCTTGCCGGTCGACCTGGAAGAGAGCGCCCGCGTCGATGGCGCGACGAGCTGGGGCGCTTTCATGCGCATCGTGCTGCCCTTGAGCGCGCCTGGTCTGGTGGCGGTGGCGATCTTCTCTTTCATCTTCGCCTGGAACGAATATCTCTTCGCCTTGATGCTGACGAACTTCAACGCGATTACGATGCCGGTGCTGATCGCCGGGCAGAACAATACGCGCGGCATCGAGTGGTGGTTCATCAGCGCCCTGACCTTGATGGCGGTCGTGCCGGTGATCATCATGGGCTTGCTGCTGGAGCGCTTCATCACGCGCGGTTTGACGGCCGGCGCGGTCAAGGGCTAGCGGGCTTTCGCGGTTGTAAACACTTTTGCCACCGAGGACATAGAGTGTTTTGAGCACACCGACAGGTCTTCAGCGCGCTGTTATGGTATTCCCGCTTTGCAGACCGTAGATTTGTGGCTTAACAAAAAAGCAGCGCCGGCCAAGACGTTGGAAATTTTCCTCTGTGCCCTCAATCAACTCGATGTACTCGATGGCAAAGATGCGAGAAGTCATCTAAGAACAAGCAAATCGCGCGGGAAGGTCGTCAAACTTTCCGCGCCGTCTTCCGTGATCAGCACATTGTCCTCAATGCGGACGCCAATTTCGCCCATGCGATAAATGCCCGGCTCGACCGTGAAGACCATGCCCGGCTCGAGTAGGCGCTGATTCCCGATCACCAGGTAGGGCGGCTCATGCGCTTCCAGGCCGATGCCGTGGCCGGTGCGGTGGCGTATCAAGTCACCGTAGCCGGCGTCGATGATGACTTGCCGCGCGGCAATATCAACTGATTCGGCGGTCGCGCCGGGTGCTGCCGCGAGCCGTCCCGCTTCGTTGGCCGCCTGGACGACGGCGTAGAAGTCCCGCTGCTCATCGTTGACGGCGCCGACGAAGCAGGTACGGGTGATATCGGCGCAGTAGCCGTTGAACTTCGCGCCGAAATCGATGATGAGCGGGTCGCCATGCTGTATGCGATAGTCAAGGGGACCGGAGTGGGGCAGCGGGCTATTGACGCCGGCATGGAGGATCGTGCCGAAGGACAAACCCTCGCCGCCGAGCGCGCGGATGTGATCTTCGAGGATATTGGCGGCTTCGATCTCAGTCATGCCGACACGGACTTCGGCGAGCGTGGCTTGCAATGCCGCTTCGGAAATCTCGATGGCGCGGCGCAGCGAGGCGATTTCCGTTTCGTCTTTGTGCAGTCGGAGCTCGGCCAAAGGCGCGGTCGCATCGACGACACGGGCGGTCGGCGCGGATTGACGGATGATCTCGCCTTCAAAGAAGCGCATGTGCAGACCTTCGACGCCGATAACTGCATCGCGCGCGTCCATATCCTTGAGCGCAGCGGCGAAAGCGTCCGCGTAGCCTTCGGCATCGGAATAGGGGTATAGCTTCGAGGGCGTCACATGCCGCTCGAAAAGCGGTATCTCCAACTCGGGAATAACCGCGACCGATTCGCGACCGAGCGGGTAAAAGGCGACGATGGGCCGCTCGAGGACGTAGTGATCGGCGCCGGTGAGGTAGCGGTGATTGGGTCCGGGGATAAGGGCGATGATATCAAGGTCCGCGCCGCGCATGATGACATCCAGTTTTTCGAGACGCGCTGTGTAATTCATGCTGTCCTCCCGTTTCCATCCGCCGGCCGTGGATAGATTTCCTGTCATTCCAGATTGGCGTGGCGGGCGTTCATCTCCGCTTCCGCAACGTTCAGCGCCGCCTTCAAGCGGATGACAAGCAGGTCACAGAGCAAGCCCAGGCAGTGCTCGAATAGCGAGCCCATGACCAGGATGGAGGGTTCGTCGCTGGCGTCGCCCGCTTTGAAATTCGAAGCGGGGATAAAAACGAGTGTATCGGCAGCGGCGGCGATCGGCGAATTGAGATTGCCGGTCAATGCCGCCAACGTTGAGCCGGTTGCATGGGCGGCGTCGATGTAGCGCAGCAGCGAGCCGGTGCGCCCGGAGGACGAGCCGATTAGCAGCAGATCGCCAGCGCCGATTGCCGGCGTGGTGACATCATCGACGACGTGCACGCTAAAGCCGAGGTGCATCAGGCGCATGGCGAACGCGCGCATTTGCAAGCCGGTGCGGCCTTTGCCAGCGATGAAGACGCGCTTGGCATTGAGCAGCGCCGCGCCCAGCGATTCGATCTGGGCCGGGTCGATCTGGCGCAGCGTGCGGCTGATGTCGTCGAGGATAGTATCGACCAGTTCAGGGTATTGCATGTTCGTGAATCCTCTCGTGGAATTGCCGGGCGGTCTTTCCTGGCTCAGCAGCCGAGGTGATGGCGGAGCCGACGATGATAACTTGGGGCGCGAGCGGCAGGATGTCGTCCAAGGCAGGCAGCTTGACGCCGCCGGCGATGGCGAGCCCGGTTTGCGGCAGCGCCCGCCGCAATTGAGCGAGTTGGGCATAGGGAGAGGCGTGCTCCGCTTGCAGGTCGTGAGCGGTGTGCAGGCAGAGCAGATCGCAGCCGAGCGCCAGCAATTCGCGCGCCCGCCTTAAAGGATCAGCCACCTGCATCATATCCACCATGATCCGCTTTTGATGATGTCGCGCGCTGCGCAATGCGCCAGTAATGGTCGCGTCGCTGGCCAGCGCCATGACGGTAGCGCAATCAGCGCCGGCTTCAAAGGCGATATCCGCTTCCGCTTCGCCGGCGTCCATGATTTTCAGATCGGCGACCAGTTCAAGCCGGGACCAGGCAGCGCGAACCTGACGGACGGCTTTCATGCCGTCGCGGAAAATCAACGGCGTGCCGATCTCCGCGATATCGACGAAAGGATGGACCTGCTTCAGGATGTCCTGCGCGGTGGACAGGTCGCTATCAAGCGCGATTTGCAGTTTGGCCATAGCATACAGGGCAATCGTCTCAAATTATTTTTGCCACTGAGTACACAGAGTATTATAGAGTACACAGAGAAAAGCTGTTTAAACAGTTAGGCAGCAGCAGATGTTGAGAAAAGATCGAAAAAATGCCAATATCTCTGTGTCCTCAATTTAACTCGGTATACTCGGTGGCTGAATTTCAGCTTGATTCTTCGTCACTCACGCGTCACCATTTTGAAGCGATTGCCCTGTCATAGCATACCATTCGCTAGTCCTATGAGGCAAAATCCACCACAATAGGATTCCAGCTAAAGGCAAAGGGGAACGAGCATGACGGCAAAGATCGTGGTGATAGGCAGCTTCAACGCGGACTTGACTTCATACATGGCGCGGATGCCGAGACCCGGCGAGACGGTGCATGGCGACCGCTTCGTGACCGGAGCCGGCGGCAAAGGCTCGAACCAGGCGGTAGCGGCGGCGCGGCTGGGCGCGGAGGTCACGTTCATCGGGCGGGTTGGGGCAGATGTCTTCGCGGAGTTGGCTTATGAGATCTGGGACGCGGAGGGCGTGAACCGCGACTACGTGAGTCAAGACGATGAGCATGCCACCGGCGTCGCGCCGATCCTGGTCGATAGCAGCGGCGAGAATATGATCGTGGTTGTGCTGGGCGCGAACTCGCATGTGCAAGCGGCCGATATCGACGCGGCGCGCGAACGGATCGCGGCGGCCGATGTCTTGATCGCGCAGTTGGAGATCAACCTCGATATGGTGGCGTACGCGCTGCAGACGGCGAAAGCGCTCGGCGTCGCCACCATCCTCAATCCAGCGCCGGCCGCTGCCCTGCCGGCCGAGACGATCCAACTGGCGGATTATCTGACACCGAACGAGACCGAATTGGAGACATTAAGCGGCGGCGACGCGACCGATGTCGAAATGGCGGCGCGAGGGCTCCTGACCAGAGCCGATCAGACGGCGGTGGTGACGCTCGGATCGCAGGGCGCGCAGATCGTCAGTGGAGCCGAGAGCATCAGCGTCCCGACATACGAAGTCGATGTCGTCGATACGACCGGCGCTGGCGATGCTTTCAACGCGGGTTTGGCGGTGGCGCTGGCGGAAGGCATGGCGCTGGCTGAGGCGGCGCGTTTCGCCAATGCGACGGCGGCGCTCTGTGTGACGAAGCGGGGCACGGCGCGGAGCACGCCTTATCGCGCCGAGGTGGATGCGCTGCTGGCGACATGACCGGCAGACATTAAGCCAAGACTAAGAATGAGCGCGCCACTATCATTGGGAGAGGTGAATTTCAAGGATACAGGACATATCCCGGATTCTAGGCCGGGGGATTCACCACAAAGGGCGCAGAGGTTTTTGGATGGCAAGGTCGAAGTTGTCATATCAATGGCATGCGCCACCCCCGTCGTTATTGGCATTATGGGAGTCTTTGCGGGCGGCGTCGGGAGCAAGCGTGAGGGTATCGGATTGTTGATATATATTAGGAGTATATCTGACATTGTCCGTTTGTCGGACATGGGAAAACCCTTTTCGGACAAAGTCGCATTTTGCCGGTCGGGCGGTTTTTGCGCCAGCCGGGAAGGGTAGGCCTGCAAGCGGGCGGGCGGGGTTGAAGTCGTCGGGATATGGAGCCGGTCCATGGCCTGGCGTTTTTCAGGGTCTGAGAAGTTTCTGGTATTGGCCATGGCGGTCCTCAGTTGGTTGGGATTGGAGTCATTATAGCACAGATGTTCTGAAATGCAAGGATTGAAGGCGGCGATTTTGAGGCGCGGCGAAAATCGTGGACATGCCGCTCGTTTCCTCCGCCCCCTGCCGGCATCTCTAGCGGCGCGCAGGTCGCGCAGACAGCACCAAGCCGCCGACACAGCCATTTCCGGCGCGCATGCTCAAAATGCGGGAAGGGATTAAGGGCGGGGGAAAGCTCCACGCAATTCACCACTCCTGAATTTCAGCGAAGCTTGAGTCTTTACGATATTAATGCTATAATTATTTTGCGTTTGTTAATATCAGTCGGCTCTAGGTCGACAACTCGCCTCTATAGCCAACATCATAATCACCCGTTGGTTGAGCAGTCGGCGGACTACCCAATTGTTTTAGCTTTGCAGTCGATTGGTGTCAATGGATGCGCCAAGGCAGTTATGTTGCCCGTATCGTAAACCATGCCTAGAGGAGGTGTAGTGTGAAGAAAGCAGGATTATGGCTCTTGATCGTGTGCTTGCTGGCAAGCGCATTCGGAGTCGCAAGCGCGCAGGATAGCCCGATCCGCGTCGGCTCGAAGCAATTCACCGAGCAAATTGTATTGGGGCAAATCATCGTGGCAGCGCTGGAAGACGCCGGCCTGGATGTGGTCGACCGCACGAATCTCGGCGGCACACAAGTCAACCGCGATGCGCTGGTCAATGGCGAGATCGACATCTACGCCGAGTATACCGGCACGGCTTTGTACAACTACTTCAACGATGTGCCCTGGTATGACATTCCGCAAGAAGCTTATGGTCATCGCGTGCTGGGTTATGCGCTGGTGAGCTCGCTGGACGCGGCCATCAACGACTTGGTGTGGCTGGCGCCGACGCCGGCGAACAATACCTACGCCTTCGCGGTGACAGCAGCCTTCGCCGAAGAAAACGGCCTCTATTCGGTGATCGACATGGCCGATTATGTCAATGATGGCGGCTTTGTCTATTTGGCGACTGGCGATGAATTTGCGCAGCGGCCCGATGGCATCGCCTCCTTCGAGGAGACCTACGGCTTCGACTTGACCGATGATCAGTTGCTGATCATCTCAAACGCGACGCCGGCGCAGACCGAGCAAGCGCTGAACGAAGGCGCGAACAATGTGAACTTCGCGATGGCGTATTCGACCGATGGCGCTTTGATGGCTTACAACTTCGTCGTGCTGGACGATCCCTTCGGCGCGCAGCCGATTTACGCGCCGACGCCGGTCATCCGCGGCGAGGTCATCCGCGCCAACCCGGAGATCGCGGGCATCTTGAACCCGATCTTCCGCGCATTGGACAACGTTGCCCTGCAAACGCTGAACGCGGAAGTGGAAGTCGAAGGCTTGAACCCGGCCGACGCCGTCCGCGCCTGGCTGCAGGCGAGCGGATTCATCGGCAACTAGCCGTCGCAAAATCTGCTCCAACGGCTTCGGGAGAATTGGCCTTGGCTCTCCCGAAGCCATTTACCTGGCAATCCACAGCCCTAGATCAGACCAAAGGAGAGCAGCGATTCACAGGAGCAACTTGATCGCATTCCTGGGCGGGTGTTTTGCCAGCTTTGGTTTCTTTTTCCTGCCCGTCATCGAGGTTAAGCCGAACAGACTCGCGGCTGGCTTGCCGGTGGGTTTGCTGGAAATCCCCGGCGATATGCGCTATCTCCTTTTGTTCTTGCTGGCATTGACGCCCTTGCTGCTGGCATTCTTGGGGGACCGCAATCGGCGGGGTTGGGCGCTGGTGGCGGTGGGCAACCTGCTCGTGATCTTGACCTTGTATCTGCCGGCGCTGGCGGGCAGCGCTTACCTGGTTGGCGCGGAAGCCCTTTTTGAAGCCGGGACGCGCATCAGCAATCCGCGGATATTGACGTCAGCCGGCATCGCGGCCGGTTTGGCGGGCGGCTATACCGTGCTCTTCGCGGGCTTGCTTGATCTGGAGGGCAGCGGCGCATCGCGGCTGGTTCGGGGCTTGGCGGGCGCGGTCGGCGCGCTGGTCGTAGTTATGATGCTGGCGGGCGGCACGCTGGATGTTTATTCGATCATGGTGGAGTATCATTCGCGGGGCGAGACACTGGCAATTCGATTCTTGGAGCACATTGTTTTTGTATTGGTGGCCTTGGCCGCGGGCTTGATCGCCGGCATCGCGCTGGGATTATGGGCGAGCCGCGATGCCAAGGCGGAAGACGCGATTCTATATGCCGTTGGCATCATACAAACGATACCAAGCCTGGCTTTATTTGGCATTTTGCTGGTGCCTTTGGCGCGGCTTGGCGATGCCCGCTTCCTTTCGCTGGCTCGCGATTGGCTGCTGCTGGCGCTGATCGCCTTGGGGGCGGGGCTGGTCTTGCGGCGGCTGCATGCGCGCTTGCCGGAGAGAACGCGTCAATTCTCATTAGTAGCGGTCTTTATTTTGGCTTTGATCCCGCTGGCGCTCCTGGCTGTCCTTATCATCGCCTTTGGTTTTGAAGTTGTGCTGACCATATTGACGATGGCGGAGTTGGCTTTGCTCCGCAGTCTAACGGGCTTTGCGATCTTCGTATTTCCGATCTTTATTTCGGCAGGCAAACGCTTCGACCTTGAGCGCAAGCTGCCGCATTATCGACGCTTGCGTTTTCTGCCTCTGCTAGTAGCGGCGCTGGGCGGATTGACGCTGTTGGCGCAAGGGGCGGGCGAGCTGCTCGGCGGCCGCGAGCTGGCGGCGCTGACGATCCGCGACTTCGGCGTTTCGGGCATTGGCACGGCGCCGGCGATCATCGCCTTGACGCTGTATTCCTTGTTGCCGCTGGTGCGGAATACCTATGCCGGGCTAAAAAATATCGACCCGGCCATCATTGATTCGGGCAAGGGCATGGGTTTCACGGCGGCGCAATCCTTCTTTCGGATTGAGTTGCCACTGGCTTTCCCGGTGATTATGGCGGGCGTGCGCAATGCCGCGATTTCGCTGGTGGGCATAGCAGCAGTGGCCTCCATCATCGGCGCCGGCGCTTTGGGGGATTTCATTTTGCTCGGCGTGAACTCGACCTCGATTGATCAGATCTTGTTGGGCACGGTTCCGGCGGTGCTGTTGGCGGTCTTCCTGGACGGGGGTTTGAAGGTCCTGGAAGGCTTGTTGACATCGCCGGGCATCCGGCAAGCCTGACGGCGCTAACTAGGAAAGGCGGGCGGCGCGTGATCGAATTCAAAGATGTCATCAAAGAGTATCCCAACGGCTTTCGGGCGGTGGACGACTTGAATCTGACAGTGCGCGATGGCGAGATCTGCGTGCTTATCGGTCCCTCCGGCTGCGGCAAGACGACGGCGCTGCGCATGGTCAACCGCCTGATTGATGTGACCCGCGGCGAGATCCTGATCGATGGGCAGCCGAATGACGAGTTCGAGCCCGAGGTCTTGCGGCGGCAGATAGGCTATGCGATTCAGCAGATCGGCTTGCTGCCGCATATGACCATTCGGGACAATGTGGCGATCGTGCCGCGCCTGCTCGAATGGGACGAGGAGCGTATTCGGCAGCGGGTGGATTTGCTGCTGGATATGGTGGGGATTGATCCGAGCATTCACGGCGACAAATATCCGCGGCAGCTATCGGGCGGTCAGCAGCAGCGCGTTGGCGTGGCGCGGGCTTTGGGCGCGGATCCGCCGATCATGCTGATGGATGAGCCTTTCGGCGCGGTTGATCCCATCACGCGGGCGATTTTGCAGGAAGAATTCTTGCAGATTCAACAAGAGGTGGGCAAGACAATCATCTTTGTCACCCACGATATTGACGAGGCCATCTACATGGGCGACCGCATCGCCTTGCTGCGCGCGGGCCGGCTGGTGCAATACGATACGCCGGACGATCTGCTGGCGATGCCGAGAGACGATTTTGCGCGCGAGTTCGTGGGCGCGGACCGGTCTCTGAAACGGCTGCATCTGATCTCGGTCAAGGACTCGATGATGAATAATGTGCCCTGCTGCGAGCACGATGCCACGCTGGCAGAGGTGGAGGCTTGCCTGGAGCGGCACCACAGCGACAGCGCTTTTGTGGTGGACGCGGGCAATGGGAAGCTGCTGGGCTGGGTCGAAAAGACGGCTTTGGCGGAGAGCGCGTCCCTGGCGGAAGCGATGCGTCACGCGCCGGCGGCCAGCATCGCCGTGCCGGAAGACGCCACCGCGCGCGAGGCGCTGAGCGTGCTGCTCTCGCATTCATTCGACTTGACGCCGGTGATAGACGCCGAGGGCATATTAACCGGCGGCGTCAGCATTCAACGCTTGCAAGATCTGGTTGAAGCGCCGGGCATACACGCGACGATGCAACGGGAACGCGGCCGATGAACGAAGCCAAGGCGAAGGTTTCCGCATCCTCCGGGCGGCGCCTGCCCTATGGGGCGCTGATGTGGCTGCTCGCCACGCTCTTGATCTTCGGCGCCGGCCAGCAGACAGTGACCCTGCACGATCAAGAGAAATTCATCGGCGACTTTGATTTCACTGTCGAGCAAGTCGAAGACGAGAACAGTCTGATCTTCTCTTTGACGGCAGGTACATATCTTTATGGCGTGACGCCCGAGGTGATCTTGCCGACGCCGATGGGCAGCTTCAGCCGCAGCGACGAGACCGCGCCGCAAGTGGCGCGCGTCTTGTTTGACGCCCTGGAGAGCATCACAGAAATCGCGATCGCGGCGCAGACGATCACGGTCGCCTACGACAGTGACATGGAGGCGGAGCAGGTTCGCAGTCGTCTGCGACGTCCGGTCAATAACGCCGTCGCCAACGACCGCGGCACGATCACGGCGGAAGTGTCGGAAACGGCGGAAAAGACGATCTTGTTCAGCACGAGCGATGATCGCTTCCGTTACGCGCAGTATCAGCCGGCGCTGGTCGAAAGCATCGAAGATTACGACAGTCGCGCCGCCGCGGAGGCTGGCTCGGACCTGGCGCGCTTCATCGTCGGCGAATCGCGGCCGGTGCAATCCTTGCGGCTGGAGCCGATGCGGCTGGTGGTGGGTTATGCCGAGGGCACGGCGCTTGAGCCTTTTGCCCGCAACTTGCGCGAGATCCTGAACGATTTTCATCCGCGGGCGTCGCTCGCCCCCCGTCTGTGGCTGCTGACGGCCGCGCCGGAGATCATCCCGCCGCTGCTGGCGATTGCGGTGGAGCCGCTGGAAACGGGATTGCCGCTCTTCCTGTTCACGCTGCTCATGGTGGCGGTGGAAGGCGGGATTTTCTTCGTCGCGCGCGAAGGCAAGAAGAATCTGCTGATCCACCTGGTGCATATCGCATCGGTGTTTTTGCTGTTCTGGTCCATCTTCGGGCATGAGCCGCTTTGGGATGCCATCCTGCACGCCATATTCCCGACGAGCGCGCAACTGGTGCATCCGCAGGGCACGGTGATCGACTTCACGGCGCAGCATCTGGAGTTGGTCTTCACCTCATCGATTTACATTATTTCAGTCGGCTTGTTCCTCGGCGTGATGGTCACGCGGGAAAACTTCCGCGAGTTCTTGCCCTTGGTGAACAACCTGGTCAACAGCGGGCAGACGGTGCCGACGCTGGCGATCGTGGCGATTATGGGTCCGATCATCGGTTTGGGCTTTATGCCGGCGGTGGTGGCTTTGATCGCTTATGGCTTGCTGCCGGTGGTGCGCAATACAATCGCCGGTATCGAGTCGGTCAGCGTTTCGATCGTTGATTCGGCGCGGGGCATGGGCATGACATCGCAGCAGATATTGCTGCGGACGGAACTGCCGATCGCGAGCCGCATCATCATGGCGGGGATCCGGACCAGCATGGTGATCAATATCGGCACGGCGACCTTGGGCGCCTTCGTGGGCTCGGGCGGCTTGGGCATCCCGATCGCGAGCGGCTTGTCGATGACGGTGGATGCTTTTATTCTCTTGGGCGCGATCCCGGCAGCGCTGCTGGCGATACTCACAGACTATGTCCTGGGGCGCCTGGAAGTGGTGCTGACGCCGCGTGGCTTGCTGATCGAGACTTAGCGCCGGCCCGCAACCGCCTTAAGGTGATCGGCGAGGCGGAGCGAGAGCGCGACGATGGTCAGCGTCGGGTTGGCGTAGCCGCCGGTCGGGAAGACGGCCGAGCCGGCGATGTAGAGATTATCAGTCCGGTGCAAGCGCGAGTTGACATCGACGATGCCAGCCTCCGGCGCTTCCGACATGCGCAGCGCGCCCATGTGATGATCGCCGGTTTCGAGGGCGCCCTCGCCCGGGGCGAAGGTCCAATCTTCGGCGCCGCCGCCCACATCGGTGATCATCTCCTGCTGGTTCGCGCCGCGGTCCCGTAAGTAATCCAAAGTAATTTTCAATGCGCGGACTGCGCTGCGCTTGTCGGTCTCGTTGAGACGCCAATCGATATGAGCGACCGGCTGCCCGAAGATGGGATCGACCCGCTCCGGATCCAGCGAGATGCGGCTGGCGTCGTCCGGCGTCTGTTCCCAGTTCAGGTTCACGATGGCGGAGGCGGCGTCCGCGCCGAAGTAGAGGATGATGCGGAAGTTGCCGATGCGCTCCTCGAGCAGGGTCTGATGCGTCGGCGCGAGCACGCCCCAGGCGTTAAACATGAGATAATCAAAAACCAGTTCCGGATTGACCAGCGGGGCGACCATGTGCTCGTAATCGTCGCCGCTTACCCCCCTCGGTCCCCCCAAAGCATTGGGGGGAGGTTTGAGGCGGATCTGCTGCTCGCGGAAGAAGTTTCGGATATCGCTGGCGACGGGCTGATCGAAGACGACGCGGGCGGCATTGGTCAGCAGCGGATGCACCATGAAGCCGCGGCCGAGTTGATCGCGCCGGTTATTGCCCAGGTCGCCGGAGAGTTGCAGCAGGCGCACATTCTCGATGCCGCCGCAAGCCAGCACGTAATCCCGCGCGCGGACCGTGAAGGGCGCGCCGGCTTTGCTCCCGCCGGCTGAACCCTCGATGGTGGAGCAGTTCAGTTCGATGACGTGACGCTGATTTTCGTCGGTCGCGATTGTGAGCAGGTGCGCGTTGAAGAGCACGGTGATGTTGGGCGCGCTTTTGAGTTGCTGGCGGAATTGCACCTGAAAGTCGTGCAGGCGCTCTTCGTATTGGGCGCGCATGATAGCGCCGGTCAGCTTGTCGCCGGGCAGCGGATCAAAGCAGCGGGCGTAGAGAACGCGCTCCCAGAAATCCATATCGTCATAATTGAAGGGACCAAATTGGCCGAAGTCGTGGGAATCAATGTACCAGGGCCTCAGTTCGCGCTCATCAAAGAGCCAGCCGGCGTCGCGGTAGCCGGGGCGAGGCATGGTATCGGCGCGGTCGAGCGGGCGCGCCCAAAAGCCGAAGTGGTTGGTCGTGCCGCCATACATATTCAAGCGAGAACGGCGCAGGAAAATGGGATCGACCTTTTGCAGGAAGTCGCCGGCAGTGCCGTGGTAGAGCGCTTGCCGTCCTTCGTCGGGGGCGCCGCGATCGGCGGGACTGCCGCTGACCAGCAGGATAACTTTGAGCGAGGTATTAGCCAGCCGCTGCGCCATGGCGATGCCGGCCGCGCCAGCGCCGACGATGCAGATGTCAAAGTCTTTGAGAATTGTTCCACTGGGCAGTCGATCGGCATGCAGGTACATTATTGCCCCAGCCTAAAATTGTATGAACGGATATAATAGTGTTGTCAAATTGCCAACAAGAAGCCTATGCCACTTAAGCCATTCTTATCTGCATCCAATGGTTGCTCAATATAATTATAAGATACGACGGATTTTGTCGAGGGAGTCGAACCATTATGGACAATACGATTCTACCATTTGACAGATTTAACGAGTCCCATGCGCATAGCTGGTACAGGAAATGGCGGGCGAAGATCCACGCTTGGCTAGAGCGCCATGCGGATTCTGAATGGGCAGATATTCTCCTCTTGCTGCCTGACCTGTTCATGTTCACTGTCGGCATAATGTCCGATTCGCGGACTCCATATAAGTTCAAGCTCGCTCTGCTGTCAGCAGTTCTTTACGTACTTAGTCCGTTTGACCTCATCCCTGAAGCGGTTTTTAGCGTAGCGGGACTGATTGACGACGCTGGTATCCTTATTATATTGCTGGACCTACTGTTTAATACGCTAAGCCTCGAACCTGACGTGTTGGCACAAGTCCTTCATGATCACTGGAATGGAGAAGAAGACCTTGTCTCGACTATCAAAATGCTCCTAGCCAAGATGAAAAAGATGCCCGGAAATCTGTTCGAAAAACTTCTAAGTCTAGTCAAGCGCTGGTGGCCAATGAGAAGAGACAACGAGTCTGAAACAATGCCAGCAGAGTGAAAGATCGTCCCGACTTGAGCTTTAGCTTTGTCTTTCAATGTCGGCAGCCAATCCGAGAACTAGGAACCAGCAAGAACTAAGATCGCGACGTGCAAACTCTTTATAGTCAACTCGTCCATAGCGCCCGCGCCATGTGAGCGGCGCCGAGAATAGGCGCGTCTTCGCCCAGGGCGGAAGCGAAGACCTTGACGCGAGCGGAGACCGCCTTGAATGAGTAGCCTGTCAGCGATTCGCGGGCGGGCGGCAGGAGCAAGTCGCCGGCTTTGGCGACGCTGCCGCCGATAAAGAAGGTCTCGATATTCAGCGTCATGGCCAGCGAGGCGATGGCGATGCCGAGGGCATGGCCGGCATCATGGAAAACTCGTCTGGCGTTCTCGTCGCCAGCGCGGGCGCGGCGGGCAATTTCGTCGCCGCTGATGACGTCGCCGGTGGCGGAGGCGTAATGCCGGGACAGAGCCGGACCGCCGGTATAAGTTTCCAGGCAGCCGCGCGATCCGCAGTGGCAGCGATGCCCCTTGGGGTCGACGGTCATGTGACCCGATTCGCCAGCGCTGTTGCTTTCGCCATAGAGCAGCGCGCCTTCGTAGATGATAGCGGCGCCAACCCCGGTGCCGATGACGATGTAGATCATGCTGCTGCGGTCCTGCCCGGCGCCGAAGTGAAATTCGCCCAGGGCGGCGACTTTGGCATCGTGGTCGAGGACGACCGGCAAAGACAGACGCTGGCTCAAAGCGCGGCGGAAGGGCGTATTGGAGATGCCGGGCAGATTGACCAGAGTCAGCAGGTCGCCACTGATATGATCGACGGGACCTGGCGCGCCGACGCCGACCGCGGCAGCCATGACCCCGGGGGGCAACTCAGCGTTCAAAGCAGCGACTTCGCGGGCGATGCGCTCGATGACGCTGGTCAAGCCGGCGTCGGCATCGGTGTCGATGCGTCGGCGCGCGACGATCTCGTCCCGGGGACCCACCAAGCCGAGGGCGATCTTGCTGCCGCCGAGGTCAATGCCGATGCTGTAGGTCATGCGGTCAACTCCGATTGCAGAAGCGGCTTGCCCTGCAAGTGATCGGCGACGCGTAAGGCTTGAGCGCAGATGGTCAGAGCCGGATTCATCGCCGTGGAGGATGGGAAGAAGGAGGAATCCACGATGTAGAGATTGTCGATGTCGTGTGATTTGCAGAAGGGATCGAGCAGGGATGCGGCCGGGTCAGAGCCGAAGCGGGCGGTGCCGCATTGATGCGAGTTAGTCTCGATGCCGAGGGTTTCGGTGAAGACGATCGGGTAGCCGACGGCGCGCATCATGCGGGCGGCGCGTTTGATGAGTTGCTGATGGGCGACGCGGTTATTGGGCTTCCATTGCAGCCGTATGCCGCCATCGTTCGCTAGCATGACGCGGTTTTCCGGGTCAGGCAGGTCTTCCGACATGACCCACCAATCGATGCTGCGCTGAGCCAGCGCCGCCAGCAGCGGCTTGGGCAGGTAGGGCTTGGCGGCCGAGAGCATGCCCGCCTGCAATTTGCCCAGAGCCTGGATATTGCCCATCGGCCAGGCGAAGTCCTCATCGCCGAAGTAGAAGTCGTTGATGGCGGTCGTCTTTTGGAAGATGGTCGGGTTGGTCTTCAGAGGCGCGACCGCGGTCAGAGCAGTGTTGTTGTGCATCATGTAGTTGCGGCCGAGCAAGCCGGATGAATTCGCCAGACCGTCGGGATGCGAGTCGTTGGCTGAGCGGAGAAGCAGAATCGCGGAATTGACAGCGCCGCAGGAGACGATGATCTTGTCGGCGGAGACGGTCTGCCGCTCGCCCTGCCGTTCCAACTCGATGGACATTGCGATTTTGCCACTGCTGTCAGTGAGGATGCGGCGCGCTTGGGTATTGGTCCATAGCTCGATATTGCCCGGCTCAAGCGCGGGACGAACACAGCAAATCTCGGCATCGCCTTTGGCATGAACCCGGCAGGGGAAGCCATCGCAGGTCATGCAGCGAATGCAGCGTCCGCCATCGCGCAGGTCGACCGCCATCGGCAGGCAGTAAGGATTCAAGCCTTGTCCGCGCAGCTTTTCGATGAGCGCGGCGATCACCGGTTCGTGCGGCACTTCGGGGAAGGGGTAGGGGCGCGCGCGCGGCGGTTCAGTGGGATCATCACCGGCTTTGCCATGCACGAAGAAGAGTTCCTCGGCGAGATTGTAATAAGGTTCGAGGTCAAAGTAGCTGATGGGCCAGGCGGGCGATGTGCCGCCTTCGTGCTCGAGCGCCTCGAAGTCTTCGCGGCGGAAACGCGGCAGGGCAGCGCCATAGACCTTGGTATTGCCGCCGACATAATAATGCACGCCCGGCTTGAAGCGCTCGCCAGCGCCGGCGTCAATCCAGGCTTCGGTTGGCTTGTAGCGATTCTCGCCGAAGACGGCCGCCACCTGCCAATTCTGCGCCTCTTGCGGCAGGAAGTCGCCGCGCTCGATCAGCAGGATGCGCGCGCCGCAGTCACGCAGGGCGTAGGCGAGCGTGCCGCCGCCCATGCCCGTGCCGATGATGATGATGTCGTAGTGATGCGCCGCCACGCAGGCTGATCCTTATGTGTTCGCAAGCCAGCGCATAATCGGATCACTAGCTCGGTGCTGGCAGCCGGTTGATGATGTAAAGCAGTAGCGGGACGATGACGGCCGCCAAAGCGATGCCCGCGCCAATCAGCCACATGAGAAACTGACGCGACTGCTTTTCAATGAGCGCTTTCAATTCCGCGACATCCGCCTTGGTCGCCAAGTGAGGTCGCTCTGTTGAGATGGTGGTTTCAATCCTTGCCATCCGTTCACTGAACTGCGTTACCTGATTTGCTTCTGCTGTCGCCACTGCGCGCCTCTTCTTGCTCTCTGACCGCCTTGATTATGAATCTGTCGATCTTCTGCAACTATATCACCGAGTCAGCCCTATATCAATTTACGTCAAGATCACCCAGCCCCCATTTTCAGACGAGCGTTCGGCGGCGTCCATGATACGCTGGACATGCAAGCCGTCGCGGAAGGACGGCGCGGTTGGCCTGTCTTCCCAGGTGGCGCGGATGAACTGATATTGGCATTCGGCATGGACGCGCATGAAATCGGGACTCATCGTCCAATCAGGGGCGCGCTGCCCGTTGTAGCGCCCGACCGCTTCGATTTTGCGGAAGCCGCGCTGGCCGCCCAGGGGAGCGTCCGCGTCGCGAGTATCGTAGACCTGCAGCCAGGCGGGCTGGTCCAGGTCAAAGCGGAGCGCGCCTTGGTCGCCGAAGATCTCGAAGCTCAGGTCATTGGTGGCGCCGGTGCCCATGCGCGAGATCTCGACCGTGCCCAAGGTTCCGCTTGGCAGGCGGGCATGCAGAAAGGCGATATCATCGACATCGACGGGCGCTGTTTCGCTCGAACCGACGGCGACGGGGCGCTCTTTGATCAGCGTATCAAGCGTGGCGTTGACCGCGGCGAAATCGCCAAGCAAGTAGTAGAGCAGGTCCAGGACATGCGAGCCGAGGTCAAAGAGGGCGCCGCCGCCGGTGATCTCTCGCCTGAGACGCCAGGACATAGGTTTGTCGCTGCTGATGTAGCTTGAGCGATGGTAGCGCCCGCGGAAGGAGAATATGCGGCCGACGAAGCCGGCTTCGAGCAATTGTTTGGCGCGAGCGATGGCGGGGAAGAAGCGGAAGTTGAAGGTCATCTGCGCTTTGACATTGGCGTTTTCGACCGCTTCCGCCATGCTGACGGCTTCGGCTACGTTCATGGCCAGCGGCTTCTCGCAGTAGATATGCTTGCCGGCAGCGGCGGCGGCCAGGACGATCTCGTGATGCGAATTGTTGGGCGTGCAGATGTCGACGGCGTCGATGTCGTCACGCGCCAGCAGCGCCTGGTAATCGTCGGTGTAGAAGTCGCAGCCGATCTCATTAGCGGCGCGCTCTGCGGTTTCGCGTCGCGTCGTGGCGACGCCAGCGATGCTGATGCTATCGGCGGGCAAACCGTAGTGAAAGGGAATGGCGCGGTACGCGGCCGCGTGCACCCGTCCGATGCCGCCGTAGCCGATGAGTCCGATTCTGATTTTTTGCATGTGTGCCTCCTTTGTCCCACCCCACCCCCAAACCCCCTCCCCGAAGCATCATGGAGGGGGCTTTTTTCGACGTAGCGGCGATTTATTTCAGCCCGCGTTCATCGCGAAATTTGTCGCTGGCGTCGCGCATGACGGAGCGCAGATTTTGCACAGCGGCGGCGATGTCGCCCGTGCCCGGTTGCAGCTTGCCGGCGGGACCCTTCAGCAGCGGCGACGAGAATTCGCCGACAGTCATGCCCGCTTCGATGAACTGCGCCACGTTGCTCGTATTCAAACCGCCATCCTCCATCAGTTCGATGCGATCTTCCAAGCCGGCCGCCGCGATCATGTCGTGCAATTTGCGAACGGTATCGACCACGATGGGGTCGATGGTATGCGGGCTTTTGCTGCCAGTGGTCCGCTTCCAGAAAGGCGCGCGGCTCTCATATTCGATGATGTCGATGTAGGGATGGATGAACTGCTCGAAGGCGACAGCCGGCGCCCCCTGCCAAGCCCAGACGCCGACTTTAAGCCCGAGCTTCTCTTTGATGTAGGTGATGTTCTGGAAGATCATCTCGTCCGTCGTTTCCAGCGGCAGGCTGATGAGGCTGACGCCGAGATCGGCCAGTTGATCGAAGACGCTGAAGTTCGGGCGCAGCATCTGCAACTGCGCTTCGACCTCAAGCCCGGTGCTGTTGCAGGTCGCCTCGATGATATCGTAGCCGCCGCGGGGCATGGCGAAATCCATATACTTGCCATCGCGGACTTCAATGTGCAGCCAGTCGACGCCGGCCGCTTCCAAATCGCGGACTTGCGCGCCGAGCACGGCGTAATCCGCCCAGAACAGACCGGCGGCGATTTTGACCTGCTGTGTGACCTTGCCTATGGGCATAGTATTTCTCCGGGTGTTTTACGGGCGACTCAAGAGTCGCCCCTACATATCTAATGGTTACGGACGTCCCTGCATTTTATCCGCCAATATAAGTATTGCGGTAGCTTCGTCAGTGCAGAGCACGTTGAGCGCGCCGGAGCGCAGGGCGCCGACGATGGCGGTCGCTTTGTTGACGCCGGCCGCTACCGCAATAGTTTGCGGCAGAGCGCTCAATTCGTCCAGCGTCACGCCGATAATGCGCCGATTGAGCGCGCAGGGAAAGAGCTGTCCGTCGCGGTCGAAGATCTGCCAAGCCATATCACCGACCGCGCCCGCCGCGCGATAAGCCCGCAGTTGCTCGGAATCCGCCACGCCAGCGCGCAGGAAGCCGGAGGACGCGGGATCGAGATCGCCGATGCCGACCAGGGCGATATCAGCGCGGCGCACCTGTTCGAGTGTTCTCGCGACGACCGCTTGTTCGCGGATGATGGCGGCTGCTTCGGCGTCATCCGCCAGCAGCGGGCAGGACAGGTAAAGCGCTTCCCCGCCCAGCTTCTGCGCCAGTTGACGGGTCAGCGCCGAACTGTCGAATTCCTTGAGCGCGTGGGAGAGGCTGCCGGTGGCTTGCAGGACTTTGATATTGGCTTGGAAGTCCGGGCGGATGGCGTTGATGACTTCGTAGGTGCTGCTGCCGAAGCAGATCGACAAGCTCGATGCGTCGGCCAGCAGGCTTTCGAGATAACGCGCGCCCAACTGCGCGATCTGCCGCAGCAGCAAGGCGCCATCGGTCGCGCCGCCCCCCAGCACGAGCGCCTGTCGTAAGCCAAAACGCCGCATAAGCCGCTCTTCCAGCTCGCCCGCCCGTTTGAGCGGATAGTCGATCAAAATACGCACCACCTGGGTTTCGCGCGCTTCTTTCAATAGCCGATAAACCTTCACGCGCGACAAATCCAGCGCCGCAGCGATCTGGCTCTGCGTCAGTTCGCGCTCGTAATACATGGCCGCCACCTTTGCCAAGAGTTCGTGCTGCGCGCTGTCGATCATGCTCAGACCCCAGCCCGGTTTCGTCTAATGATCTCGCCCGAATCTTGCGCCGTCTTGGGCTGATAACCGGGCAGGGGCAGCAGGCGCTGATGAATAATGTCTATCATCCAGTCGGGACCGGGGAAGAAGCTCTCGTCCAGTTCCGCCGGCGGGGTGATCCAGTTGCGCGCGCCGAGCACCGCCACTGGTCCATCGAGATGGTCGAAGGCGAGCTGGCTGATATTCGACGCCAGCGTATGCAGGAAGGAGCCGCGCTCGCTGGCGTCGGAGGCGAGCAGGACCTTGCCGGTCTTCTTGACCGATTCCGCCAGAGGCGCGTAATTCAGCGGATTAAGGAAGCGGGCGTCGATGACTTCGGCGCTGATGCCGTGTTCAGTCTCCAGCTTCTCCGCCGCTTCCAGGGCGCGGTAGAGGGTCGCGCCGATGGTGATGATGCTGATGTCGCTGCCGCAGCGATGCACATAAGGCTCGCCTTCATCGACCTCGTAATAATCGACCGGGACGCCGCCCGGGAAAAGCGTCTCCGGCTGGCTGTAGAGGCGTTGACTCTCGAAGAAGATGACCGGATCAGTCCCCCGCAACGCCCGGTTGAGCATGCCTTTGGCGTCATAAGGCGTGGCTGGGAAGTAGACTTTCAAGCCGGGGATATGGGCGACGATGGAGCTCCAATCTTGCGAGTGCTGCGCGCCGTATTTCATGCCGACGGAGACGCGCAGCACCAGCGGCAGCCGCAGCACATTGGCCGACATGGCTTGCCACTTGGCCATCTGATTGAAGATCTCATCGCCGGCCCGCCCCATAAAATCGCAGTACATCAACTCGGGCACGGCGCGTCCGCCAGCCAGAGCATAGCCGACGGCCGCGCCGACGATGGCCGCTTCCGAGATGGGGCTGTTGAAAAGCCGGTGGTAGGGGATGGCTTCGGTCAAGCCGCGATAAGCGCCGAAAGCGCCGCCCCAATCGCGATTCTCCTCGCCGAAAGCGATCATGGTCGGGTCGCTGTAGAAGCGATGCAGCATCGCCTCGAAGATGGCTTCGGCGTAGGTCACAGTTTTGAGCTTGGGATGCGGCTCGCCCCGCTCGTCATAAGCGAAGCGCTGCTTGGCCGCGGTCACAGCCAAGCGCGTCTCGTTGATAGGCTGCAAGACTTCCGGCTCGCGCGTATCAAGCGCATCTGCTGTTGCGTCCGAAAACATCAGCGCGCCGATGGCATCACCGGTCGGATCCAGTCGCGGCGAGCGTCCTAGATCGACGGCGGCCGCAACAGCCGCGACCACCTGCTCAATGACGCCGGCTTGCAGGTCTTCCAGCAGCGTCGCATCGGCCTGCCCGTTGGCGCAGAGGTACTCGCCGAAGCCGCGAATGGAGTCCTGGGCGCGCCAGAGGTCAATCTCGTCGCGGCCGCGGTAGGATGAGGCATCGCTGGGCGAGTGGCCCGAGTAGCGATAGGTGATGACATCGAGCAGGGCTGGTCCCGCGCCGGCGAGCAGCAGCGCTTTCTTGCGCCGGGTGGCGTCGGCGACGGCGAGCGGATCATAACCATCGACGCGTTCGCTGTGCATGGCGGCGGCATTGACGCCCAAGCCAACCCGCGCCAACATGCCGAAGCCGAGGGTTTCGCCTTGCGGTTGCCCGCCCATGCCGTAGAAGTTATTCATGAAGTTGAAGAGGATCGGCGGCGCGCCACCGAGTTCGGGATCCCAAAGCGTGTGATACTGATCCATGGCGGCGAAGTTCATCGCTTCCCAGACTGGACCACTGGCGATGGAAGAATCGCCGATATTGGCGATGACGATGCCGGGCGCGCGATTGATGCGTTTGAATAGCGCCATGCCGACGGCGATATCAGCCGAGCCGCCGACGATGGCGTTGTTGGGCATGATGCCGAAGGGCGGGAAGAAGGTGTGCATGGAGCCGCCCATGCCTTTGTTGAAGCCGGTCTCGCGGGCGAAGATCTCGGCATAGGCGCTATAGATCAGCCAGCTCCGCGCCAGGGAGCGAATATCCGCGAAGTCCGTGATCGCCTCGACGACGCGCAAAGCCGCGCCGCCCATATAGCGCTCCATAATATCCAGCAACCTGTCCTCATCCAGCTTGCGGATGGCGGCCAGACCTTTCGCCAGGATCTCGCCATGGCTGCGATGCGAGCCAAGGATGAAGTCCCCCGGGTCAAGCGCCAGGCATTGTCCGACAGCAGCCGCCTCCTGCCCGATGGACAGATGCGCCGGGCCGGCATGATTGTAGGGAATGCCACGGTAAGCGCCTCGCTTCTTGAAGTTGTCGAGGGCGGTCTCGAACTCGCGGATGAGCAGCATGTCGCCGTAGACATCGACCAGTTCGGCGCGGGAATAGCGAGCGGCTTCGGCTTCCGGATTGGAGACGTAGGCGTTGACCGGGATCTCGGGCGCGCGGATGACGGCGCGTTGCCGCGCTTCGGCCGGGTCGATGGTCAGTGACTTTGGCATTCGGGAATACCTACCCCCTCTAAATCTCCCCCATTGCAATGGGGGAGACTTTTTTCGACATTGTGCAAGTAATCATATTCGTGAAAGTCATTTTTGCTATGCGTCTCGTTAAAATCCGAGCAGGTCGATCTGCGCTAGATTCTGCGAAAGCCGCTGCAGGAAACGGGCGGCCGGCGCGCCATCGACGACCTGATGATTGATGGTCAATGAAAGCCCGATATGCGGAATGAACTCGACGCCCTCGCCCATTTGCATCGGCTTCAAGTTGATGCTGCCGATGCCAAGGATGGCGACCTGCGGCGGATTCAGCACCGGCGTGAATTGCTCGATGCCGAGGGCGCCCAGGTTGCTGACGGTGAAACTGCCGCCGGTCAGCTCATCGGGTTTGACTTTGCCGGCGCGGCAAGCCTCAGCCAGTCGTTTCGCCTCAGCCGAGAGTTGCTTCAGGCTCAGGCTGTCGGCCTTAGGAATTACTGGCACGAGCAAGCCGCGTTCGGTATCCACCGCCATGGCCAGGTGTACCGCCTCGTGCTGGGTGATGACGTCGTCTTCGAAGAGCGCATTCAACGCAGGGAAAGCGGGCAGCGTCCGCGCGATGGCGAAGAGCAGCAGGTCGTTAATATTCACCTCGCGCAAGCCGAGAGACGCATCGCTTTCTTTCAGGCGGCGGCGCAAGGTTTGTAAGGCTCGGGCATCGGCCGATGCGTTCAGGGTGAGTTGGGCGGTCGTCCGCAGCGATTCCAGCATACGCTTGGCGATGGTCTTGCGGATGCCCCTCAGCGGGATCCTGGTGAGGCCTGGCTCGGCCGGGACCGCCGGCACAAGATCAGCTTTAGTCACGCGGCCGTCGTCCGACCCTTTCTCGCCCAGCTTGAATTCGCCGCTGTCCAACATGGCCTGCGCGACCGGCGTGACCTTGACGCGCTCGCGCAGAGCCGCCTCGATATCGCGCTCGATGATGCGCCCCCCTGGTCCGCTGCCGCTCAGGGTTTCGTAGTCGACGCCTTTGCGCCGCGCCAGGTTCAGCGCGCGCGGAGAAATAGCCGGACTTCCGCGATTTGGCGCAGGCGTCGCTTGCGGAGCGGGAATGTGGGACGGCTGGGAATCGGACTCTGGCGCGGATGCCGCGTTTTCGGGCAGGAACTCCGCGACCGATTCGCCCGGCTCGCCGACGACGGCGATATTACTCATCACCAGCGCTTCATCGCCGGCTTGGCAAAGCTGCGCCAACAATAGGCCGGCCGCTGTGCTTTCGATTTCCAGAGTCGCCTTGTCCGTCTCGATTTCACAGAGCAGATCGCCGGGCGCGACGCGGTCTCCCACAGCCACATGCCAAGCCAGGATGATGGCGCTCTCGACCGTGTTGCCCAGCTTCGGCAGAATGATGGCTTCCGCCATGATACGCTCCCGGACCGATGTGTGCAATTGCACACTTATAGTACAATTACACGGATACTAACGCGGCGCAATGCTTTTGTCAAGGAAGGCAAGCGGCGGGGTCAATCGTTAGTTGCCATTTGCTGAAACAAGGGTTTGAGCGCCTGATAAGCGTCGAGGAAAACCTGGTATTTGCGCCTGAAATGATCTTGATGGCGCGGGCTCGGTTGCAGGATCCGCGTATCCGACGCGGGCGAGATGGCGTAGTCCTGGCGGATGCCGAGCGTCACTTCGACCGCGCGCAAGGCGCCGTGGAGACCGGCATTTTCCGCCGCTGGCGGCAGATGCACAGGCAGACCGATAATATCCGCGAAGAGTTGATTCAAGCCGGCATTCCGCGCGCCGCCGCCGATCAGCGTGAGCTTGGCAGGCAAGGGCGACGCGAGGGCGCTGAGCGTATGGCGATAGGCGAAGATGATGCCTTCCAGCAAAGCGCGCCAGAGATCGGCTTTTTCAGTTCGGCCGGAGATGCCGATGAAAGCGCCGCGGGCCAAGGGATCATTGAAAGGCGCGCGCTCGCCATGCAAATACGGCAGGAATATCAGATCGCTCGGCGTCCGCGCCAGCGCCGCCGCAATAATATCGTCATGGTTGTGACTCGAGAAAATACCTTGCAGCCAATCCAAATTGCCAGCGCTCGTCATCATCGGCACAACCTGCACGAAGCAGCCGCGTTTGGGATGCACTAATGTGAGCGCGCCAGCGGAAGCCGCGCCAATGTCGCGAGCGGTGAAACCGACCCAGCCACTCGTGCCAACATAGGCATAAGCCGGACCCGGCTCGCCACAGCCCGCGCCAATCGTGGCTGCCCCGGCATCGCCCGGCGCGAGATAGACGGGCGCGCCCGCCGGCAAGCCCAGAGCCTGAGCCGCGCCTGTTGTCAAGCTGCCAACCTGTTCTCCGCCGCGGACAACCTTGGGCAACAAGGCGCCCAGCCAGTCAAGTTCCAAGCGCCGCAGCAGCGCCACATCAAGCAATTTATGCGCGCGCAGATCCCACAAGCCGGTGGTGCTGGCGGTGGTGGCATCGGCGGCGGGGGCGCCCGTCATCCGCGCGGCAATGAAATCAGCTCCGCCGAAAAGCAACCGGGCGGCGCGACTGATGCTCCCCGGTTCATGCTCCCGCAGCCAATGCAGCTTGGCCAAAAGGCTGCCGGCTGTTTGCTCGTTGCCGGTGATGGCGATGAGCTCGGCCGGGCTGACCCGTTCATGAACGCGCTCGATCTGGCTCTTGGCGCGCGCATCGCTGTAGAGGATGACCGGGCGCAGGGGCTTTGCCTGTTCGTCGACCAGGATAACATCCTGCATCTGCCCGGTGAGGACGATGCCGGAGAGCGGCGCCGGCTCTGCTATTTCCCGGCAGACGGTCACAACCGCCTTCCACCAGTCATTCGCCTCCTGCTCCACCAAGCCGGCATCGCCGACCCGCGTGGCATAGGCGGCCGAGGCCGAACGCAGAATCGCGCCGTCGGCGATAAGCGCCGCTTTCGCGCTGCTGCTGCCGATATCAATGACGAGCCAGGGCGCGCCCATCAATCGCCCTCCCGCGGCAGCCGTCGCAATAGCCGCCGCAGCCAGCGCCCGTAATGCCGCTGCTGCCCCGACAAGCTGCTCAGCGTCACTGCCAGGATGATGATAGCGCCGGTGGATATCTGTTGGATGTAAGTGTCAATTTGCATCTGCGTTAAGCCGTTCGCCAGCACGCCAAGAATCAGCACGCCGATGAGGGTGCCGCCGACATTGGGCTGGCTCTCTTCGGACAGGGTCATGCCGAGGAAGACAGCGGCGATCGCTTGCAGCATCAACCCTTCACCCTGAGTGGGGTGGGCGGTGGACAGGCGGCTGAACAGCATCAAGCCCGCTACTGCCGCGCCCAGCCCGCTGATGACAAAGCTGAGCAGACGCAGGCGATTGATGCGGATCCCGCCGAAGCGCGCCGCTTCCATATTGCCGCCGATGGCGTAAAGGCGACGCCCGACAATCGTGTAATTGAGGATGATGAAAACGAGAATGAGCGCGAGGATCGCCAGAATGGTGAGGTTGGGCAGCGCCAGGTCGGTAGCGCCAATTTTGCCGAGCGGGATGGCGCCGCGCCCAAAACTGGAAAACTCGGCCGGTATAACGCGCCCATAGATCGAAGCGCCGCCGCTGATATACAGCGCCAAGCCGCGAAATACGGTCAATGTGCCCAGCGTGGCGACAAAGGCCGAAATGCCAATATAGGCGACCAATACCCCGTTGAGCAAGCCGCCCGCCACGCCCGCCAGCAAGCTCAGCGCCACCGCGGTCCCGACCGCCCCGTCGTTTTGAAAGGTCGTCCCGGCCACGATGCCAACCAGGCTGGCCATCGCGCCGATGCTGAGGTCGAAATCGCCTGTGACCATGACGATGGTCATGGTGAACGCGACCACGCCGAGGATGCTCATCTGCCGGGTTATATTGACCCAATTGGGGATGGTCATGAAAGTCCCGGGCCGCTGCGTCCAGAAAAAGACCACAATCAAAATGAAGCCGACCAAGGTGCCGTAACGGCGCAGGAAACGCTCCGGCGAGAAGGCGGCGCGCGCCGGTCCCGTCGATTCCCGATCCTTCATGCCGCTGCCCTACTGGAAAGCATAACAGCGCTCGAGAAGCTGATTTTCCGTCAAACCGGCGGCTTGCAAGTCTTCCGCCGCGCGTCCCTTGCGCATGAGGAGGATACGGTCGCAGAGCGCAATGAGTTCGTCCAATTCCGATGAGACCATGAGAATACTTGCGCCATCGGCCGCCAACTCCCGGATGAGGCGGTAGATATCGTATTTCGCGCCGACATCGACGCCGCGCGTCGGCTCGTCCAGCAGAATCAGGCGTGGTTGCGCCAGGATGGCGCGCGCGAAGAGAAGCTTCTGCTGATTGCCGCCGCTCAGTTGGCGCGCCCGCTGCCCGATGCCAGCGCTCTTGAGGCGGACCGCCTCGCCCAAATGCCGGCTCAGATTATTGGCTTCGCCTCGTTTCAAGAAGGTCTTGAGCCAGCTTAGCCGGTCAAGGTGCGGCGCGGTAATGTTCTGGCTGACGCGATCCCCCAGGAAAAGTCCTTGCGAGCGCCGTTCCTCCGGCACATAGGCGATGCCGAGCTGCCAGGCTTTGGCCGGCGACAAGGTTGGGAGCGTCCGTCCGTCAAGCTCAATGCTGCCAGCGAGAAGCGGGTCAATGCCGAGGAGGGCGTGGAGCAATTCCGTCCGTCCGGAGCCGACCAAGCCGGCAATGCCCAGGATCTCGCCAGGTCCCAAGCTGAAGCTGGCATGAGCGACCGCATCCGTCCGCAATCCGCGGACAGTCAGCCGTGGCGAGCCTTTGCCAGAAGAGACGCTCGCGCCAGCCTTTCTATCGGCGACGCTGCGCCCCGTCATCTCAGTAATCAGTTCCGATGTGCTGGTCTCGGCGATGGCGTGGCTGTTGATGATGCGCCCATCCCGCATGACTGTGACCCGCTGGGCGATGCGGAAGAGTTCATCAAGCCGGTGCGTGACGTAAAGCAGGGCGTCGCCGCGGGCGCGCAAGCGGTCGATCACATCAAAGAGCAGCGCGACCTCGGCGCTGTTCAAGGCGGCGGTCGGCTCGTCCATGATCATGATGCGCGGCTCGCCGCTATCCGCTTCGCCGATGAAGGCGCTGGCGATTTTGACCAGCATGGCGTCGCCCGCGCTCAAACTCGAAGCAGGAAGCCGCGGATTGATGTGGCGGATGCCCAGCGAATGCAGCGCTTCGTCCGCCCGGCGGTAGAGCGCCCGCCAATCCACAAAAACTCCGCCGCGGCGGGGCAGCGGATTATTGATGAAAAGATTTTCGGCGACGCTCAGCGCCGGCACGATATTCAACTCTTGATGGATGAAACGCAATCCCAGGCGGTAAGCCGCGGCGGAGTCGCCGATTTCGATGGCGCCGCCATTTAAGCGCGCGTCCATGCGGTCGGGCGCTTCCAAGCCCGCCAGCAATTTAATCAGCGTCGACTTGCCCGCGCCATTTTCGCCGATCAAGCCGTGTACTTCGCCGCCGACCAGGTCGAGATCGGCGTCGACTAAAGCCCGAACGCCGCCATAGGCTTTGCTGGCATGGCGGATTTCAAACGAGAGGGGAACCGCGGACATAGACGGAGCGGGAGCCGTTGCCGACCCCCGCGTAGAATCAAGGCGACTTATTCGCCGAGGTCAGCTTGTGTGACCAGGTTGGCGGGCACATAATGATTGACCTGCGTGATATTCGCGCCGCCAAGGTGGGACTCGACCAGGTCGGCGACTTTCTGCGCCATGCCGGCGAAGTCTTGCGCGACCGTCGCTTCGAAATTGCTGCCGCGAGCGATGGCGTCGCGCGCTTGCTCGGTAGCGTCGATGCCGACGATGACGATGCCTTCATCGACGCGCCCGGCATCTTCGATGGCTTGCAAGGCGCCCAGAGCCGGATCGTCCCAAGCCGCCCAAACAGCCTGGATGCTGCCCGCGTCCGGATGCGCCAGCAGCACCGCTTCCATGGCGTTGCGCGCGCCTTCCAGCGGACCGTTGTCGAAGCTTGGCGTGATAGCATCGGCGATCGTGATATCGGGGGTATTTTCGAAGATGGCCCGGGCGATGGCTCCGCGCTTCTGCACCGGCGGATAAGGCTCGAAGATGAACATGATGACATTGCCCGCCCCGCTCAAACGGTCGACCACGTAGGTGGCTGTTTCCGCCGCCATCGTGTAGCCGTTGCTGGTCACGTTGGTGACAAGCAGCGGATGCGCGCCGGAATCCAAACCGAAGACGGGGATGCCGGCGTCAACCGCGGCATGCAAGCCCGGCTCGACCTGGGTGGGGTCGACGTTGATGATGATGGCGTCAAGGCCTTGCAAGGCGACATCTTCCATACGGCTGACCAGCGCGGCGATATCTTCGTTGGTGTCGATGACATTGACGCTCCAGCCTTTTTCCATGGCGGCAGCTTCAAAGTTCTCCACCATGATCTGCGTGCCCGGCTGAGCGAGGAAGGGGGTCATGACGGCGACCGTCGGCGCATCCTGCGCGAAACCGACGCCGGCGACAGTCAAGAGCAAGATGACTAAGAGAAGACTGAATTTACGCATGAGATTCTCCGTTTCCATTACAATCAAGGTTCAAGCGAATAAGGGCTATTCTAACGCAGGGGCAAAGCAGCGGCAAAGGGCAGGTCAGCGCATTTTGACAAAAGACTGAACCTGTCAGGCAGCGGAAAACTGCGGTTCAATAGCGGCAGGGAAGCAAATAGCCTGGAGCGAAGATACGATGAAAGCCAGACTGCAACATGTCAGCATCCCCCGCCCGCCCGGCAGTGATGCCGTTGCCCGCGCCTTTTTCGGCGATCTGCTCGGCTTGGAGGAGATCCCGCCGCCGGACAGCTTGGGGGGCATGGACGTGATCTGGTTCCAGGTTGGCGACGACGCCGAATTGCATGTATTCCTCGAAGACCCGCTGGACGATCCCTCAAATCGGCACTTCTGCCTGGTCGTCGATGACTTGGCGGGAATGCGCGGCAAGCTGTCCCAAGCCGGTTACGCGCCTTACGATGTCGAAGGGATCCCGGGCCGACCGCGTTTCTTCTGCCGCGGTCCCTTCGGCAATATCATCGAATTCACAACCATCGAAGCGGACTACCTGCAAGCGCAAGCCAAGCTCGACTAATCGTAGCCTTGCCCGTAGCGCAATGGACCGCGCCAAGCCCAGGGATTGCGCGCTCTTAAGGCAGCAATGTCCACCTCCGCATCCGTGACCAGCAACTCGCCCGCTTCGACAGCCGGGCGTCCATTCGCCTCCAGATAGCGGACCAGACCGGCCTTGAGCGCTGCTTGCGCCGCCGCCTGTTCTGCATGCCCGGCCAGGTTGCGACGATCATCAGCATCCTCCCTGATATTGAAGAGTTGCTCGACGCCGCCAGCGAAGTAGTAGACATACTTCAGCGTTCCATCGGTGGCGAAGACAGAATGCCGCGTCTCGCCGTAGATGACGCGTCCATCGGGCAAATCAAGCAGTGAGACGCCGTCCATCGCCGGATCCGGTTCCAAGCCAGCCAGACCCAGCAAGGTCGGCGCGATGTCAGCAGTCAAAGCAGGTTTATCGACCCGCCGATTATATAAGCCGTGATGATCCGGCAGGCGCAGGATGATGGGCACGCGGGCGGAAGATTCCAGGAAGGTGTATTTGCCGTAGAGTTGATGATCGCCCAGATGCTCGCCGTGATCCGAGGTGATGACGATCACGGTGTTGTCGTAAAGTCCCTGTTGTTTGAGTTCGCCGAAAAAGCGCCCCAGAGTATAGTCGATGTGGGTGATTTGCCCGTAGTAATGTCGGCGTAAACGGCGCAGGACTTGCGGCGGCAGGCGGTCGGCTTTTTTGCTGATGCGCTCGGCGACCAGGGCGACCGGCTCATCCGCAGCCCCCACCCAGTCGCCGATGACGGCTTCGGGAATCTCGTAATCATCGTAGAAGCGATCGTAGGGTTCCGGCGGATCGAAGGGGCTGTGCGGCGCTTCGAAGACCATCCAGAGCATGAAGGGGCATTCCGGATCGCGCTGGGACAAGAAGCGGATGCTTTCGTCCACGATCCAATGGGTATGGGTCAGATGTTCGGGCAGGGCGCTCACCGCCGGGGTGACTTCATTGCCGCCCAAGCCATGGCCGCGATACATGCCGCCATAGCCTTGGTCTTCCAGGAAATTGAGATAATCGTTGGGGTGCAAGCTGATATGCTCGAAGCCGAAGCGAGCGCGCTCCGGATAAAAGTGCATTTTGCCGACCGCCTTGGTCTGGTAGCCGGCTTCGCGGGTCAAACGAAAGGGCAGGCTCCGCTCGTTCGCGATGGGACTGCGCGGACCGCTCATATTGTTGTAAGGCAGGCCGTGCTGGCTAGCGGTGAAACCAGTAAGCATGGTCGCGCGCTGCGGCATGCAGACCGGGCAATCGGCATAGGCGCGCCGGTACCAAATGCCCTCCCAGGCGATCTGATCAAAATGAGGCGTCAGCACCGGATGGGCGCTATCGGCGATGCCGAGGCAATCCCCACGCCATTGATCCAGCACGATGTAAACGATGTTGGGGACCCCCCTCGGTCCCCCCAAAGCATTGGGGGGAGGAGACCGACTGCCGCGCGGAGCATCGGAGGAACGGGGTGACGGCGCAGTCAAAGCGGCGCTATCCCTTGAGGCTGCCTTGCGCGGTCACGCCGCTGATCAGATGCTTCTGCCCGAAGTAGAAGACAACCAGCATCGGAATAATCATCAACATCGAGAAGGTCATAATCATGTTGAGGCTGCTGTCCTCGCCCTCAAAGCCGCGCATGCCGTTCAAGCCCAAAGCCAGAGTCCAGAGTTCCTTGTTCGGACCCAGATAAATCAGCGGATTGAGGAAGTCGTTCCAGGCGAATGAAAAGGCAAAGATCGATACCGCTGCGAGGACGGGCCGCGACATGGGCATAAAAATCCGCCACCAGACGCCAAATTCAGAACAGCCGTCAATGCGGGCTGAGTCATAAATATCTTCCGGTATCCCGCGGAAAAACTGTCGGTACAGGAAGATATAGAAGGCGTTATGCCCGAGCAGGCGCGGCAGGACCAGAGGACCGAAAGTGCGCGTCCAGCCGATCTCGTCGAAGAACAAAAATAAGGGAATTAATCGCACGACATAAGGCAGCATCATCGTCGCCAGCAAGATGCCAAAGAAGATATTCCGACCCGGAAAAGCGATCCGCGCGAAGGCGTAACCCGCCAGCGTACAGGGTACCCAAGCACCGAACAGCGCCGCCGCCACGATGATCATGGTATTCCGCGTATAAATGCCGATCGGGCGCATCTCGAACAGCCTGGGATAATTCTCCCAGGCGACCGGATCCGGGATCAATTCGAGTTGGCGAATCGTGATCTTGTCGCGCGTTTTGAGCGAAGTCGAGACCGTCCACATCAGCGGCACCATCATCACAAATGCGCCCGCCGTAAGAATCATGTAGATGACGAAATGGCGAAATGCTCTAACTCTAGGATCTTCTATCATGCCTGCACCCTGCTTAACGAAGCCTAGGGCTCATCGTCTTGAGCGTCGCCGTAAAACACCCAGCGATTGGATGTGTATACCAGCACGATCGTTAGAACGAAGATGATGAGGAACAGAATGACGGACAGCGCGGCCGAATAGCCAAACTCAAAATCTCGAAAGGCTTTGTTATACACGTGCAACATATAGACAAGTCCAGCCTGCAAGGGACCCCCGTCGGTGTTCAAGAGGATAAACACCTGCTCGAAAATCTGGAATCCGCCGATCAGCGCGATCAACATATTAAAAAATATCGTCGGCGTCATGAGCGGGACGGTGATATAGACAAGGCGGTGCCAACCGGTCCCGCCATCAATGGCTGCCGCTTCATAAAGATCATCGGGGATGCCCTGCAAGCCGGCGAGAAAAATGATCATTTGCCCGCCGAAGCCCCAGAGACTTAGCAATATCAGCGACGGCTTAATCGCATCCGGCGAAGACAGCCAACGCACCGGTGTGATGCCAAGCAAGACAAAAAGCTGATTCAGCAAACCGTAGCGCGTATTGAGCAGACCAGCGAAGATCACGGTCGCCGCCACCAGCGGCACCACCGACGGCACGTAAAAGAGCGTACGATAGAGTTCCATCCCGCGCACACGCATGTTCAGAAGCAGCGCGATCAAGAAGGCGAATATCAGGCGCAGCGGCACGCTGAACCCGAGATAATAGACCGTATTGTACATACTCTTGCCGAAGAGCTTGTCCTCGGTGAAGATCTCTACGTAGTTCTCCAAACCAATCCAGGGAGGCGTGCCTACCGTGCCGATCTGATAATCGGTGAAACTCAAATACAAGTTGTAGATGAAGGGCATCCCGTCAAAGATGATGAAGCTGGCGAACCAGGGCAAGATAAAGGCGAAGCCGACCAAGGAGCGGTTGCGGAACCACCACTCCTGCATCCGCAATTTCCAGGTTTTGTCGCTCTGGCTTGGCTGCGCTTTTATAGAGGCCTGCACAAACAAGTTCCTAAAGTGTTTACCGCATAGGCGGCGACGCGTATCGCCCCTAGCGCTCTATTCCAAGTGAAGGACTAGATTCCCGTGAAACCTAAGATGATGCTCCCCCTCCCCTAAGTCTTGGGGAGGGGGACGGCGCCTGGGATTAACCCAAACCTGAATTACATATTGCCGGCGTCAAAATCCGCCCAGAATTCGTCCAAGAGCGCTTGCATGTCGGCATGGGCGTCGTTCAGCGCGTCTTCGGCCGACTTCACGCCGAACAAGGCTTCCTCGATAGCGTTGGAAAGGATCTCAGCCAACTGCCCTTGAACCGGCGTGATGGACACGGGCACATCGGTAGCCAAGCCTTCGAGCACCACCGACCAGGTGGGGTTGACTTCATAGTAAGCCGGGTTCTCGTTGCAGGCTTTCACGGGCGAGGGCCGGCTCTGCGCGAAGAGGAATGCGCAGCCGCCCAAGGGATGGACGCCGATGAACTCGGCGAACTTGAAAGCCGCTTCCTGCTTCTCGGGCGAATGCACGGCGGGAATAGTGTATGCCCAAGCGCCGCTGAAATTGTAGCCGGTCGTGCCGGCATGGGTGGCGTCTGGATTGTCTCCGTTGTAGGGCCGCAGCATCGTGCCCCAGCGGCTAGTGTCCGAATATTCCTCGGGGTCATTGACATTCATGTGACCATAGAAGGACGTGTTGATACGGAGGAAGGCAAGCTTGTCTTCGTACCAAGGATGATCGCCCTGGGAGAACGATGTATCTTGGAAGAAGTCCGTCACGTTTTCCACACCGCCGTTGATGTTGTTGGTGAAGTTGACCATCCACTCAAGCGTTTCCACGCCTTCCGGGCTGTTGAAGAGCAAGGTGCGGCCATCATCCGAGGCGTACTTGCCGTTATTGGTATACAGCCAGGCCACGAACGACCAGTCGTCGCCGATGATTTCAGCGCCCATGGCATCGACGCCCATTGGATCGGCGATGGTCATGACTGCGGACATCTCCTCCATCTCCTGCCAGGTCTCCGGCGGATCTTCCGGATCAAAGCCGGCATCGCGAAGCATGTCCTTGTTATAGATGTACAAGCTGGTCAGACCGCCGGCGGTCGGCATCGGCAAGCCGTAGAGCTCGCCGTTCCAGTATTGCAAGCCGATCTCGCCATCGTAGAAGACGCTGAGGTCGGTGCCGTGCGCTTCGACGAAGGCATCGATGGGCGTGATCAAGCCGCTGATGGCGAACTGATACGTCTCAGGACGGGTCGACATGATGATGCCCGGCGGGTTGCTGCTGGCGGCGGCGGTCGCGAGCAATTCGGCGCGGTTATCCCAGGGCTGGACCTGGTTGATGACGCGGATGCAGGGGTTTTCCGCCTGGAAGTGCTCGATGAGCGTATCCATCAGCGCTTCGCGGGCGGCGCCCCACCAATTCATGAACTCCAGTTCAATGACCTCGCCCTCGCAATCCTGCGCAAGCGCCGGGACGAGGCTCAGCGAAAACAGCATTAGCAACACAATAGTCAAACGTACAAAAGGCGAAAGCTTCATGATTTACTCCTCTGCGCAACTAACTTCTATAAATCTAATCGCGCCGCAGCCATACACGCGCGAGCCAGCAGGTTTCCGGCAGCAACTTTTTGGATTTTCTCACTGCCTTGTTATACTCGATCCAGCTTGGACGACTGCATGAGCGACTTAGCTGGAGTTTAACTTGACTTGGGCGGATTGTCAAAACTTGGCATGGAGCCCGCAAAGTGATCTTAAGAAGCTAGACTGGAGTTTGAATTGTGTCAACAACCCTCGTCGCCGATCCTCGCCTCAGCCGTTTCGATCCGCTAAAGCGGATTATTTTCTATGACGACTTCGACGAAGGCGTGAATGGCTGGTCAGAATTGATCGGCAATTATGAGCATACGCTGGACTCGATCATACCGCTTTCCGCCGATTATCGGCCGCCGATGATCAGCAATCTGACGATGTGGGATACGGGCACGGCTGGCTCGATGGAGGGCACCTACGCGCTAAAACTTGCGAGCCGGGCGCGCGTGGGGGCGCTAGCGACCAGCATCAAGCGGGTGACATTTCGCAAGCCAGGACCGATCCAACTGGAATGCTATTTCTGTTTCAAGCCCGAGGCCTCAGAATTGCGTTTGTCAGCCAATGACGTGCGCGCTTTCGGTGTCTTGTTCGATTTGCAGGACGGCATGAACCCGGAAATTCGCTGGATGCCGCATCTGCGCTATCTGAATGCGCAGGGCGACGAGATGATCAATCGCTGGCAAATAAAGGGCGAAACGCCGCCGTTCCGGAAAATCGGCGATAGGGGCGAGACGGTCTCGACGCCGCATCTCGGTCCCGAATTCTGGGAATTTGTCGACGCGCCGGCGCAGGAACTCTGCTACAACGAGATCGCGACCAAGATGAACTGGCATTATCTGCGCGTGAATTTTGATCTGGCTGAACGACGCTTCCTCGGCTTCCAGTGCAATGATCTCGTTTACGAAGGCGGCTCGCTGGATTACATCAGAATCCCGGCGATGCCCAATCTAAACTGCATGTTGAACGCGGCTTTCTGGGTGGAGACGAATCGGAACAAGCGCGCCTTCTTTTACGTCGATTCTGTATTGCTTTCGGGAGACTTCTAGCCATGCCTCTTAGACGTAGTTACACGGCGAGCGTCGAGCGCAATGTGGAATGGTCTGGCGAGTTCGCCACCGAGCCCTACGAGGCGGCTTGGGCGAGCGAGGCGATCTTCTTCGTGCGCGCGCTGGAAGTATCGCCCGAGTTTGATGGGGGATTGGCGAACGTGCAGATTTCGGCGGACGGCATTCGCTGGGTCGATGAGGGCGCAACAGTCCGCTTGCCCACAGAAAAAGATGCCGTGACATTCTGCAAGGTCAGCCACTTCGGCGGCTTCTTGCGCCTCCGCGGAACTGTGGACGACTCGACATTTATCAAAGTATTGGTATCGCTTGCGCTAAAGGAATAATCTTAAGCAGGGGCAACCCATCGGGTCGCCCGCGCGCAATCAGAATCTGTCGCCCGTTGCTAAAAAATATCGCAGGTAAAAGGATCTCGCTTTGACAGACACCCCCATATTTGAGTACGACGCCGTCATCGTCGGCGGGACGCCAGCTGGCATCATGGCGGGCATCGCCGTCGCCCGGGCGGGACGGCGCGCTGTCATCTTGGAGCGGACCGCGCATATCGGCGGCTTGCCGGCCAATGGATTGGGCGCGACCGATATCGCCACCCGCGGCGCGACCGGGGGCCTCTTCCTCGAATTCGTCCGGCGCGTCAAGCAGCGCTATAGCGATACCTACGGCGCCGATTCGCAGCAGGTCAAGCTCTGCTCCGATGGCTATCGCTTCGAGCCCCACGTCGCCGAGAATATCCTGCTAGAGATGATCGCGGAACAGGGCGACGGGCTCGAAGTGCGCGCGCTGCGGCAATTCAATCACGAGCCGCATAACGCCATCAAAGAAGGCGCCGCCTTGACGGGTATCAGAATCATCAATCGCGAGACTGGGGAAGAAGAAGTTTACCACGCCTCCGTCTTCGTCGACGCCAGCTACGAAGGCGATCTGGCGGCAGCGGCGGGCGCGCCTTATATGCTGGGGCGGGAAGGGGCGGACGAATACGGCGAGCCCTGCGCCGGCAAGTTTTATCAACGCTGGCGAGCGCCAGTCGATGAGCAATACACAACCGGGCAAGGCGATAACGCCATCCAGTCTTACAATTATCGCCTGCCGCTGACGACCAATAAAGCCAACATGCGGCGCATCGAGAAGCCGGCGACTTACAACCGCGACGAGTACCTGTCGCTGATCGACGATCTGCGGCTCAACCGCTTTGCCGGTCCGCCGACGCCGCTAGAATTCGATGGCATCGGCGCCATCACGAACATGGTGCGCCTGCCCAATGACAAAGTCGACGGCAACAATCAGCACGCCGCTTTCATCTCGACCGACCTGCCGGAGGAGAACTGGCCCTACCCCACCGCCAGTTGGGAGTGGCGCGATCGCTTCGCCGAACGGCTGCGGGATTATATCCTCGGGCTCTTCTACTTCGCGCAAAATGACGAAGGCTTGCCGGCCGATTTCCGCGAGCGCTGCAATCGTTGGGGCTTGTCCCTGGATGAATTCGAAGACAACGACAACTTCCCGCGGCAGATATATGTGCGCGAAGGGCGGCGCATCCGCGGTGAATACCTCTTCACGGGGCATGACGCCTTGTCCAAGCGCCATTCCCGCGCGCATCGCACCAGCATCACCGCCAGCCACTACGCGCTGGATTCGCATGCTTGCCTGAAACGCGAAGCCGGGCGACCGCATACTGACGGCATCTTCTCTTATCGCACGACGCCCTACAGCGTGCCCTACGGCGTGATCGTGCCGCTGGAAGTGGAGAACCTGCTGATCCCGGCGCCGGCGTCGGCGACGCACATCGGCTTCAGCACCTTGCGCATGGAGCCCTGCTGGATGGCGCTGGGCGAGGCGGCCGGCGAAGCCATCAACGTCAGCCTTGATGACGGGACAACCGTGCGCGCTGTCAATGTCATCGAGCTACAACGCCGCCTGCTGGGTGCCGGCGCGGTGCTGACCTATTACGAGGACGCGGCGCCGGGGGACGCCCATTATCAGGCGCTGCAGTTCTTCGCCCTGCGCGGTTTCTTGGGCGATAGCTACCAAGCCAATCTTGACGCGCCGGCCTCGGACGACGATCGCGCGCAGTGGACAACCTGGGCGGATACGCCGAAACTTGCGGATTTCAACGGCGCGCGCGGTCAACTACTGGATAGAATTTATGCTGAAGTGAGCGCACGACCGGATAAGGAGCAAGCCACGCTTTACGCGGGGGAGCGTAGACACATCCCCGTCGATATGGAGGGTTAAAAGATGGAATTTGTAGAGATCACGCCGGAGCAGAAACGGCAATTTGATGAAGAAGGCTACTTGATTATGCGCGGCGCAATTGACAGCGAGACGGTGTCGGCGCTGATCGAAGCCGGCGACCGCCTGATCGCTTCCGACCGCGAGTTGAATCGGCAACGCCGGCCGGGCGGCTTGTACGACGGCTTTCGCAATTGCGTCTCGCTGGACGACGCCTTCCTGCCGCTCATCACCAACCCCAAGACCTTCTCCATCGTCGCGCAGCTCCTTAGCCCGCATCTGTCGCTCCTCACGAGCCATCTGATCTACCGCCATCCCGACCCGCCGGGCTCGCCCGATACTGAGCGTTTGCCGGGCTGGCATCGCGATCATTACATGTCCATGCGCGACCTGGGCGATGAACATATCCCGCGACATTCGCTCAAGGTCGCTTATTATCTCACCGATCTGAGCGAACCCAACTCCGGCGTCACCATGATGGCGGCCGGCAGCAACCAACTCAAAGAGCGCATCGAAATCCCCGAAGGTCAGGCTGATCCAGCCAGCAAGGTTGAGCCATTGCTGGAGCCAGGCGACTGCGTCTTCTTCGAGAACCGCACCTGGCACGCCGGCGCCGCCAATCTAAGCGACCGCGTGCGCAAGGCGGTGATGATCGGCTATAGCTACGATTGGATTACACCGACAGATTATCGGCTGCAAGCGCCCGACATGGTGGAGAAGTTGAGTCCCATGCAGCGCTATCTGGTCGGCGAGCCGGTCGATGATTCGCCGGAGTTTGATTTCACCGGCGGTCCCAACCCAATCGCCGACTGGTGCGTCGAGCACGGGTATCATCACCGGCCGATGAAGGGCAGGAAGCATTTTATCGCGCCCGAATCCAAACATTAACCTGCGGCGCAAACCCAGCCGGGAACCGTCTGTGACCAGCCAGCCTTATGAGGTTTACGATGACTTCAACTTGGGCGTTTCGAAATAGCTTTCAAGACGATTGACAGAGGCTTGCAGGACTTTCAAGTCGCCGCGGACTGCGTGATGCAATTCCTGCGACGCGTCCGCTTTGTTATCGACCACGATGATCTTTTCTTCAAGGCGGTCAAATCTGGTTTCAAGGCGGTCAAATCTGGTTTCAAGCGCGGCTTGTCTGGTTTCGAGCGCGGTCTGTCCGGCTGAAAGGGAGGCCTGCCCAGCTTCGACATTGCCCAGCCTGGCTTCGATGCTGACCAGCCTGTCATTCAGGTCTTTGATGTCTTCCTTCGTAGCGTAGCGGCGGAAGAAACTGATGGTTACCAACACTGCCACCACCGCATTCATTGCCAGCCCCAGCAGTGTGGGAATCTGCGCTTGATCCACGAACTTGACCTTCGCTAGCTAAACTTGCCTTTCATCCAATGATTATATTAGACTCTGGATGGACTTGTCAAAAACGAACTGACTTAGGAAACTGACTATGAAAGAACGCAATTGCGACATCCTGATCGTCGGCGGCGGCACGGGCGCGATCGGCGCGGCGCTGGCGGCATTGCGCCTGGGCAAGTCGGTCATCATGAGCGAGGAGACCGACTGGATCGGCGGACAGTTGACCGCGCAGGCCGTCCCGCCCGACGAAAATCCCTGGGTTGATCAATGCGGCGCCACCGCGACTTACATGCGCTGGTCGGATGGCGTTCGCGATTATTATCGGCGCAACTACCCGCTGACCGAGAAGGCGCGCTACACCATGAATCTCAATCCCGGGCAGGGCAACGTCAGCCGCCTCTGCCACGAGCCGCGCGTAGGCTTGGCGGTCATCGAAGAGATGCTGGCGCCCTACCGTTCCAGCCTGCAGTTGGATGTCCTCCTCTATCATGTGCCGGTCGCGGCGGAGACCGATGGCGATCGTGTGCTCGCCGTCACGCTGGAAGATACACAGAGCGGCGATCAGGTGGTGATTTCCGCACCTTATATCCTTGACGCGACTGAGCTGGGCGACCTGCTGGAGTTGGCGAATGTCGAGTTCGTCATCGGCGCGGAGAGCCAAGCGCAGACGGGCGAGATGCACGCCGTCGAAGGGGATCCGCTGCCGCTGGATCAGCAGTCGATCTCCTGGTGCTTCGCCATTGATCACCTGGAAGGCGAAGATCACACCATCGACAAACCGGAAGATTACGATTTCTGGCGCGAGTACAAAGCCGACTTCTGGCCCGACAAGCAATTGAGCTGGTACTACTCCAGCCCAATCACGCTGGAGCCGGTCCATCGGCAGATCTTCCACGCCCACGACGAGCATCAGTATCGCGAATTCCCGGGCGATCTCTGGCACTTCCGCCGCATCTTGTACAAGGGGCATTATCCCGAGGGCGTCTTCCGCAGCGATATCACCTTGGTCAATTGGCCTCAGATCGATTATTGGCTAAAGCCGCTGCTCGGCGTCAGCGAAGATGTCAAGCAAGCGGCTCTGCGCGAATGCAAGCAGTTGAGCTTTTCCGTGCTCTACTGGATGCAGACCGAAGCGCCGCGCTACGATGGCAAAGGCTACGGCTATCCCGGCTTGCGCCTGCGGCCTGATGTGGTCGGCAGTACTGACGGCATGGCGAAGTACGTCTATGTGCGCGAGGCGCGACGCATCGAAGCCGAGTTCACCGTGCTGGAAGAGCATGTCGGGGTTCAGCAGCGCGGCGACCTGAGTACCGCCGAGCAATTCGACGACAGCGTCGGCATCGGCAGCTACCGCATCGACTTGCATCCGAGCACCGGCTTGCGCAACTACATCGATATCAGCAGCTACCCCTTCCAGATTCCGCTGGGCTCGCTGATTCCCAAGCGCGTCGAGAACCTGCTGCCGGCTTGCAAGAACCTGGGCGTGACGCATATCACCAATGGCTGCTATCGCCTGCATCCGGTTGAGTGGAATATCGGCGAGGCGGCCGGCGCGCTGACGGCTTACTGCCTGGACAAGGGATTGAGCCCGCGGCAGGTGCGCAATTCTGAGGGGCATCTGCGTGATTTTCAGCGGCTGCTGGCGACCGAGATTGGCGTACCGCTGGAGTGGCCTCTCTATGCGCGGCGGGCGACGCGGTAGGCATATCAATATGATTCAAGCTTGCCCCCACCCCCAAACCCCCTCTCCCATAAAGAGGGAGGGGACTTTATCTCCGCTGTCCGATATTATTCGCCCTCTTTCCCTCCTGGTGGGGGAAAGGGCTGGGGGATGGAGGGGCATTCTACTGACACTCTTTCTGTCCCTTCTTATCGTAGGCGTCGTCTCCGCCCAGTTCGACCAGCCAATCTTCCGCGATGTCAGCGCTGAAGCCGGCATCACGGCGACGCATCGCGGCATCTGGGACGATACCGAAGCGCTGCAAGGTTACCTGGCGATCGGGCAAGCCTGGGGCGACTACGATCGCGATGGCTGGGTCGATCTCTTCGTGACCGGCAATCTGGACCCGAATGTCCTGTATCGTAACAATGGCGATGGGACCTTTTCTGTCTCCGCTCATACTGAGGCGCTCAGCCAGCCCGATATGCCGAGCGGCGGCGCGACCTGGGCTGACTACGATAACGATGGCTGGCTAGACCTGTATGTCGTGAACTACGGCGCGAATCGCTTATTCCGCAACGACAGCGGCGCGGGCTTCGTCGATGTCACGCTGCAAGCCGGCGTCGGCGACAGGGGCAAGGGCACATCAGCCGCCTGGGGCGATTATGACAGCGATGGCTGGCTGGATATGTACCTGACCAATTGGTCATGCTTCCCCGAATGCGATCCGGTGGACTTCACGGCGCAGCAAGATCGACTTTATCATAACAATGGCGATGGCAGCTTCACCGATGTGACGGCGAGCCTGGACTACGCCATGACGCTGGGGGCGGGCTTCGCGCCGGCTTTCCTCGATTATGACGGCGATGGCGATAGCGACATCTACGTCGTCAACGACAAGCTGCACAACGAGATCGGCAACGTGCTCTGGCGCAATGATGGCGCCGGCTGCGGCCACTGGTGCTGGACAAATGTCTCGGCCGAGAGCGGCTCGGACTTGATCATCAATGGCATGGGGCTGGACGCGAGCGATTACGACAACGATGGCGACCTGGATATGTACGTCACCGATATGGTCTATCAAATGCACCTGCTGATGAATGACGGCGCTGGCGGCTTCCGCAATCGGGCGCGCTCCTCCGGCAGCGCGATCAATATGGGTCCCGATAATGGCGTGGGCTGGGGCGCGATCTTCTTTGACTACGACAACGACGGCTGGCAAGACCTCTACGTGGCCGCCACCAATTATCATCAGACTTTTCCCGAGCTGGTGGTCAGCTTCATGAATCCGCGCGCCGATGCGCTCTTCCGCAATGACCGGCATCGCGGCTTCCAGGATGTCAGCGCGGACAGCGGCATTGATGAGGCGCTGGCGACCTTGGGCGTGGCCTACGCCGATTACGATCGCGATGGCGACCTCGATCTGGTCACCGGCAACTGGAACAGCGGCTACCGCTTGTATCAGAATCAGGGCAGCGGGAAGAATTGGTTGTCGCTGGAATTGCGCGGGGGAGCCCCCTCTCTAAATCCCTCCCCGACGCATCAGGGAGAGACTTTCGCGGTGAATCGCGATGCGGTGGGCACGCAGGTCTATGTGACCGGAGACGGTAGTATCGAGCAGTTGCAGAGCGTAACGATCGGCAGCGGGCTGGGCGGCAATAATCAGTTGGGGCTGCACTTCGGCTTGGGCGAGGCGAAATCGGTCGATCTGCGCATCGTCTGGAGCAATGGCGTCGAGTGCGGCTTCGAGGCGATGCCGGCCAATCAGCGTTTGCGCCTGGTTTATGGCGTGACAGCGGGCTGCGGCTAGGGTTTCACCACAGAGGCACAGAGAAGAGCTCAGCGCACATCAGCCTTGTAGGGCACGACATCACAGGTCTCTTGATACCAGGTCAACATGCGCTCGCGCAGGTCAGCCAAGACGCTGGCGCAGGCGGGATCGTCGATGCGGTTGACGAGCTCGCCCGGGTCCTCTTTCAGGTCGTAAAGCTCATCCGTCTCGTACAAGCGGCGGACGTATTTGTAATCTTGTGTGCGACACATGGTCGCTTTGCTGTGCTCGCCGGCTTCGCTGCCCTGCAATTGCACGCGCGGCCAGTAGAGTCCGCTGGGATCGTAGAATGAGGGGCTGTCCTTTTCCATCGCCTGCTCTTCGCCGATGCGGCGGCCGCCCTCGCAGAAGACAGCGTCACGATGTTCGTCGGCCGTGCCAGCGATTAATGGCGCGAGCGAGCGGCCGAAGTGGTCGTAGCCGGGGTTGATGCCAGCCCAGTCATAGGCGGTGGCGGTGAAGTCAATGAGCTCGACTAGCTGATCGCGGATGCCGGGCTGAATTGGTTTGTCGGCAGGCGGCTTGACGATGAGAGGGACGCGGGTCAGGCAATCTTCAAAGGTATTCTGCGTCTTTTCCACCAGACCGTAATCGCCGGTGAAATCGCCGTGATCGGAGAAGAAGAAGATGGCGCTGTCGTCATAGAGTCCGCTCTCCTTCAGGGCGCTGAGGACCCGGCCGAACTGCTCGTCGACGCGGGCGCACATGCCGTAATAAACAGCGCGCAACTCGTTAAAGCGCTCCTCGCTCCAATTCTGCAAGCCCTGCCGCTCATAGATGCCGGCGACGAGACTTGGCTTCTTCGACCAATCGGGCGTCGGCGTGCGCGGCGGTATGAGATCGCGGTCGATCTGGCTGAACCAGGGATCTTCGACGCCATAAGGCGGATGCGGGTAACCGAGAGGCAGGTAGACGCAGAGCGGCTGATCGGGCGGAGCCTTAAGGATCTGGTCGATGGCGCCATCGACCATCGCCCAGTCGTTGTCGTAATAGACGTCGCCATCGGCGGCTTCGAGTTTGCCGGCGAAGAAGGAATAGTAGTTATCGCCATCGGGATCGCCGCGCCAATCATCGGCGCGATGCAAGTTCGGGCGGAGTTCTCGCGGCGCTTCGTATTTGACATCGCAATAATCGGCGAAACCGTTTTGGCGCGGGACGAGGTCGTTCTTGCCGCCCCAGAAGACGAAATAACCGGCATCCTTGAGTTCTTTGAGCAGGACCGGTTCATCGGGCTGGAGCATGTGGAACATGGTGCGGTGGCCGCGGACGTGGGGATACCAGCCGGTCATGAAGGAGCAGCGGCTGGGCGTGCAGACCGGATTTTGGCAGAAGGCCTGGCGGAAAGAGACGGCGTCGGATTCGATGATGCGGTCGAGGTTGGGCGTGACGGCGGCGGGATTGCCGAGGTGCGCCATGACATCGCCGCGCCATTGGTCGGGGTTGAAGATGATGATATGGGGTTGTTTGGGCATGGCGAGTTCCAATACGACCGTTATTCGGTTGTCCAATCTTCGATCGGCAAATCAACGAGTCGCGCAAAACCGCGCATATCGTGCGTCACCACGGTCAATCCGTGTACCATCGCGATGGCTGCGATTTGCATATCGGCGACGCCCATAAGCTGTCCTCGGTCTCTCAAGAATGCGTGTATGCGGCCGTAGACATCGGCTGCGTCATCATTGAAAGGCAAGCTGGGAAAGCGCGAAAAGAACTCGTCCTGCTCCTGCCGATACACCACTGGCGAACGCCGACGGTACGAACCGGCATACATTTCCGCTTTGGAAATCGCGCTGATGGCAACGCCCGTCATTTGATGCCGCGAGAGCACTCTATTGAATAGCTGCGGATATCTTCCGTTGGTGCAATAGATGCAGATGTTAGTATCAAGCAAGTATCTCATCCAGCGTCAAAACACATACTTCCAGACACCGTGATCCACTTCCCGCATCACTATTAGTGTTGGATCATCCTCAAAAGTGCCAAAGCCTAACTCATCAGCCATCCACGCTGGCATGCGACGGTAAAACTCCAACTCGATTTCGCGGGGCAACTGCTTCAAGCCTTCACGCGTTAGCGGCAAAGCTTGATTGTGCTCCTCACAGAAAGCATAGAAGTCGGCGTCGGCCTTGCAAACGCCATTTTGATGCGCAGTCCAATCTAGCTCTTTGCGCTTGTGCATTGTCGCACTACTTTCAACCTCCCAGCGTACAATTCATCCTAGCGAAAACTATGCGCACTGTCAAACCTGACCGCGCCAGCGCCTACAGCAAGTCCCCCGCCATCGGCGAAAAATCCACATCGTAGCCGAAGGCGCGGGGACCAACGACCGCCAGCGCTTCCGGCGTCTTCAACTCCTTCGGCGCCGGCATGGCGAGCACGGCGACGCGCAAACCGTAGCGCAGAGACTCGGTGCCGATGGGCTCGCCGTCTTCGAGCGTGACGAGGGTGAGCAGGTCAGGCACGGTACAGAGGACGGCGCCATTGTCCCGGGCGATCAGGTTTTCGTTTTGAAAGTCAATCTCAAGTACCCCCCTCGGTCCCCCCGCCTCACGGGGGGCAGAATCCCCAATGCGTTGGGTGGGATGCTGGGGGGTGAAGGCGCTGATTTTGAGTCTGCCGCGGGCGAAGCCAGCCACGGTGCGGCGTTCGACATCGATAATTTTGCCGGTGAACAGCACCTTGCCATGGCAGAGCGCGGCAATGGTCTCGGCCGGTTCGATGCTGCGGGCGCGGCATTCGAGTACGGTCTCGCCGATGCGCTTGGCCAGGCTGACTGTGTCGCGGATGACAGTCGCTTTGAGTTCAGCGCCGGTCATCACGGGCATGACGAGGGCGGCCGAGCCACCCATCTCGATGGTCAGGCTGCGGGCGAATTCCTCGGCTTGCTCCGCCGAGCCGATGCGCGTGAAGATGCTGACGTTGCCATGACTGTCAGCGAGGGCGAAGGGGGCGGGCGCGGCGCCGTAGATCATGAAGGTGTCCATCTGCAGCTCGGGAAAGGCTCTTCCCATGCCATCGCCATCGACGACGGGCAAGCCAAGTTGGAGGGCGGCGATCATGGGACCAAGAGCATTGCCGCCACCGATCTCGCCGATGACGATGGCGTGGATTTTCTGGCGCAGGTGGTTTTCCAGGGCGCGGACGGCGGTCTTGATTTCGTCGCCGGCTTGCAGCTTTTCGTTGCTGACGGTGGGCGCGCCCATGCCGCCGACGGCGCAGACCAGCGCGTCATCCGGCACATCGTCGGCTTGTACGATCGCGACATCGCAGCCTTGCTGGCGAATCTCGTTGTCCAGGCGCAGGCGGTTGAGATAGGTGCTGCCGCCACCGCCCGTGCCGAGGATGCCGGCGCCGATGGCGATGGCTTGGGTGTCGTTGAGAGTTACTGAACGTAGCATGTCGTTATACGCTACTCCGTTGCATTCTGTCTAATCTTCGTCGAGCCACTTTGCTATTTGGCGCAAGAGTTCTGCTTGTGGATCAGCAATTCCCTCGCCCCTTACACAAAGAGCCCGTGCATCATTCAGATACAGATCTTCTGCACGAATACCAGCAGCTAAACTATGTATCAAAGACAGCGCGTCCTCGCCCCAGATATAAGCTAAAGTAGCGAGATAATTGACAAGCTCCGCGATAGGCAGTCCGTATTGGCTGGGACGCGAAATCCGGGCATGGCAGAAAGAGCAAAGTGTGATCAGATTTTTCGGTGTATCAGCGCCTCCCTTGCTTGAAGGTGTTATGTGGTGAATGTCCATACGGATATCCATTGCTTGGCAGAACTGGCAGGTGTGCTCGTCCCTAGTCAGTATCTGTTCGCGCATTTCGCGCCGTGCGCGGCTTGTTCGCTTCATTGACTATCCTATTCATATTCCCGAACCGCTCCTCCACCGGCACATAATCGATATCGTAGCCGAAGTAACGCGGATGCACGAGTGCCAGCGCGGCCGGCTCCCGCCATTGGGGCGCGCAGGGGATGGCGACAACGGCGACGCGCATGCCGTAGCGCAGTGATTCTGTGGTGATGGGGTTGGCGGTCTCGCTATCGAGCACGGCGATGAGATCAGGCGTGGTGGCGACGAATTCCTCATCAATGCGCACGACAAGATGTTCATTCTGGAAATCGAGCCGCAGGTCTTGGTCGGCAAAGGCGCCTGAGCCTCTCATCCGCGCATCGCCTCGGGCGAAGCCAGCGACGACGCGCCGATCCACATCGATGATCTTGCCGCGGAAGAGGAGGAAACCGCCGACGGTCTGGCAGAGGGAAGCGACCGGATTTCGCTCTTGAAGGCGGGCGCGGCGCAGTGTTCTACCGATCGCTTCGGCAAGGCTGATTGTGCCGGGGATGGCCGCTTGTTTGAGTTGCCCGACCGTGGCCGAGTAGAGGGCGATGGCGCAGGTCGCGCCCATGTGCATGACGCAGGAGCGGGAAAAAGTTTCGATCCAGCGGTTGCTGACGGCATTCATGAGCAGGACATTGCCGCGTTCATCGGACATGACGAAAGGGCTGGCGCTGATGCCGTGGGCGGTCAAGACGGTCATTTGGATTTCGGGGAAGGCGCGACCCATGCCGTCGCAATCGACCACGGGAAGGCCCAGACGCGCGCCGAGATAGATAGGGCGGATCGAGTTCATGCCACCCGCTTCAATGCTCATGGTGGCGCGCGCCCGGCGTCCGGCATATTTGGCCAGGGTATAGAAAGCGCGGACGATATCATCGCCGGCGGGCAGCTTCTCGCGCAGGACCGTTGGCGCGCCCATGCCGGCCACCGGCATGACGAGATCGTCATCCGCCAGTTCGTCGAGGCTGTAGAGCGGGACGGGACCGAATTGGCGGATGGCTTCGCGCGCCATCAACTTGCCGATGTAGGGGTCGCTGCCGCCGCCGGAGCCGAGGACGGCTGCGCCGATAGCGATGTCTTCAATATTGTCTTCGTGTAGCAGCCGCAATCACTGCCCCCATCCCCAGCCCCTTCCGTCTATCTCTATGGAAACACCATCTCATAAAGAGAGAAGGGGAGCATGTTCAGGCTCTAAACCGCTCTTCGACCGGCAAATAATCGACATCGTAGCCGAAGTAGCGCGGGTGAGCGAGCTCAAGCGCGGCTGGCTCCCGCCACTGCGGGGCGCAGGGGAAGGCGATGACAGCCACGCGCATGCCATAGCGCAGCGCTTCGGTGGTGATGGGCTCGCCGGTTTCACTGTCGAGCACGGCGATCAAGTCGGGCACGGTGGCGGCGAATTCGCCATTGATGCGGACGGCGAGGTGTTCGTTCTGAAAGTCCAGCAGGAGATCTTGCCCGCTGAAGTCGCCCGTGCCGGCTATTTTGGCATCGCCGCGGTTCCAACCGCCTTCAATCCGCCGGTCGACATCGGTGATTTTGCCGCGGAAGAGCAAGAAACCACCGACCGCTGCCCGCACGGCATCAACCGGATTCGCCTCGGCGCGGCGAGCCTGGCGGACGGTTTTGCCGATTTCTTCCGCCAGCGTGATGGTGCCGTGTATGGCCGCCTCCTTGAGCTGCTTCACGGTGGCGGAATAGAGGGCGATCATGCCTTCGGCGCCCATGTGCACGACGCAGGAACGGGCGAAGGTCTCGACCCAATGATTGCTAACCGTGTCCATGAGCAGGACGTTGCCGCGTTCGTCGGACATGGCGAAGGGGCTGGCGGTGATGCCGTGGGCGGTGAAAATGGTCATCTGAATTTCGGGGAAAGCGCGGCCCATGCCATCGCAATCGACCATGGGGATGCGCAGGCGGGCGGCGACATAGATGGGCATGACCGAGTTGAGACCGCCGGCTTCGATGCTCATGGTGCCGCGTGGTTCGCGACCGGAGTATCTGCCGAGCGCCTTAAAAGCGCGGATCATGTCGTCGCCAGCCGGCAGCTTCTCGACGATGACGATGGGCGCGCCCATGCCGGCGGCAGGCACGATCAGGTCGTCGTCATCAAGTTCGTCGAGGGTGTAGAGTTCGACAGGACCGTATTGGCGGATGGCTTCCCGCGCCATGAGCTTGCCGACGTAGGGATCGCCGCCGCCGCCCGTGCCCAGCACCGCCGCGCCGAGGGCGATATCTTCAATATTTTCTTCGTACAAGAGTCGCATCGACTACCTCCTCAAGCGCCGTTTTCTTCCCCTCCCTCATTTTGGGATGCCTGCCATAGAAATGGCAGGAGGGGGCTGGGGGTGGGGGTCAGCTTACCCCGTATGTTTCTTCGACCGGGATGTACTCGGTGTCGTAGCCGAAGTAAGCGGGACCGACAATTTCGAGTCCTTTGGCACTGCGCCACTTCTCGGCGCAGGGGATGGCGATGATGGCGACGCGGAAGCCGTAGCGCAAGCCTTCGGTCGTGATGGGCTCGCCGGTATCGACATCGAGCACCGCCAGCAAGTCGGGAACTGTGACTTTGAATTCGCCATCGATGCGAGCGGCGAGATGTTCGTTCTGGAAGCTGAGTTGGAGCTTCTGCCCGGCGTATTCATCAATGCCTTCGATATAGGCGTCGCCTTTGGCGAAACCGGCTTCGGTGCGGCGTTCGACATCGCCGATCTTGCCCTTGAAGATCAGATAGCCGCCAACCGCTTCGCGGATCGTCTCGACCGGCTCGTCTTCTTCGAGGCGGGCGCGGCGCACGATCTTGCCGATTTCTTCGGCCAGGGTGATGGTGCCGGGGATGGCGGCTTCGCGCAGTTGGGCGGCGGTGGCGGCGTAGAGGGCGATCATCGCCATGGCGCCCATGTTGACGGTGACGCTGCGGGCGAAGGTCTCGGTCCAGAGGTTGCTGATCGTCTCCATCAAGACGGTGTTGCCGCGTTCATCGGACATGGCGAAGGGCGTCGACGAGATGCCATGAATTGTATGCGTGACCATCTGCAACTCGGGGAAGGCGCGGCCCATGCCATCGCAATCGACCATGGGCACACGCAGACGGGCGGCGCAGTAGATGGGCACGACAGAATTGAGTCCGCCGGCTTCAATGCTCATGGTGGCTTTGACCGGTTTTCCGATATATTTGCCCACGGACTGAAAGGCGTTGACGATGTCGTCGCCGTTGGGCATCTTCTCGACCATGACGGTGGGCGCGCCCATCATGGCGGTGGGCACGACGAGGTCATCGTCATCAAGTTCATCCAGGGTATACAACTCGACCGGTCCGTAATCACGGATGGCTTGGCGCGCCATGAGCTTGCCGATGTAGGGGTCGCCGCCCCCACCGGTGCCCAGCACCGCCGCGCCGAGGGCGAGATCTTCGAGGACTGCTTCGTCTATAATGCGCATTACTTCCCCCCATTCATTGGGGGGACCGAGGGGGGCGCCTCCACAAGATCGCCGATGGCTTTGACCATGATGCGGGTAGCGTTGCCAGGCAGGTAAGCCAGCGGCACTTCTTCGACATCGACAATCTCGATGCTGTCGGCATTCGCGCCGGCGTTGATCGCGCGGTTGCTGGCTTCGCCTTTCGCTTGGTCGAGCGCCTCATCGCGGCTGAGCTCGGCGAGGGAGAAGATGCGATCGCATTCGCCGCCGACCTGGGCAATGGCGGCGCCGATGGCGTTGGCGACCGGGAAGTGATCAGGCTTGATGATTTCCGAAGCGCCTTCAACCGCGCCAGTGACGAGGATGCTGCCCCCGCCGACGACGATGACCGGGACGGGTGTGGCGCTGGTTTTCATGCGGTCGACGGCGATGGCGATCATCTCCATAATGCGCTCTTGCACGGCGGAGACGAGCGATGCGTCGAGATGGCTGACGGCGCTCTTATCACCGATATTCTCCGAGCCGCCGGCAACAATCACATCGGTAGCGGTCAGGACGTCGCCGCCGAAGACAAGAGCCTTCTCGGTCAGCTCATAACCGACGCTGCGCGGACCGACTTTGATACCCCCCGCTTCGCTTCCCTCCATTGCAATGGGGGGATTGAGGGGGGTTGCAGGCTGCACCAAGCTGCCGCCGCCGAGGCCGATGGAGTAGGTATCGGGCATGCGGAAGTTGGTGCGGACGCCGCCGATATCAACAGCGAGCGCGGCAACCCGCGGGAAACCATGCTGCAAGACGCCAATATCGGTGGTGGTGCCGCCGACATCCACCACGATGGCATCGCGCAAGCCGCTGAGGAAAGCCGCCCCGCGCATGCTGTTGGTAGGACCAGAGGCGAAGGTGAGAACGGGATACTCTTTGGCGAAATCGGCGTTCATCAGCGTGCCGTCATTTTGGCTGATGTAAAAGGGCGCGGTGATTTGCAACTCGTCCAGCGCCGCTTTGAAGCCATCAACTGTGCGCGCGGCGAGCTGCCGCAGGCAGGAATTCATGATGGCGGCGTTCTCCCGCTCCAGCAAGCCGATGCGCCCAATCTCGCTGGAAAGAGTGATATTGGCATCGGGGATGAACTCGCGGACGATCTCGGCGCTCTGTTCTTCAAAGATCGAATTGACCGGGGAGAAGACCGACGAGATGGCGATGGCGTTTAAGCCCGCATCGCGGATCTTCTTGGCGATCTCGCGGACTTCATCGGGCTGGTAAGCGGAGATTTCGCGGCCGTCGAACTCGTGGCCCCCATGCGCCAAGTGCGAATTGCCACCGACCATATCACGCAGGTCATCGGGCCAATCGACCATAGGCGGCAGGCAGACGGTGGCGGGCAAGCCGAGGCGGATGCAGGCGGTGGGCGTCAGATGTTTGCGTTCGACGACGGCGTTGGTGAAATGCGTGGTGCCGATCATGACCCCGTCGATAGTTGCGGCGTCGATGCCGGAATCGGCGATGACCGTGCGCAGAGCTTTGGCGATGCCTTCCGATACATTGGCGGTGGTGGGGGTTTTGGTCGAACTGATGACAGTTATGCCATCCATCAGGACGGCATCGGTGTTGGTGCCGCCGACATCTACTCCGATTCTCATGTTTTCTGCTCCTTGTATTAGTTGGCTGGTTCCTGTGCCGCTCGCCATTCCGCCATAGTTCTATCGCCTTTGCTGCGGTTGCAATGCGAGCAAAGCAATTGCAAATTCTCAAAATGGTCAGTGCCGCCTTTGCTGCGCGGCAGGATGTGGTCGACTTCCATCACTTTGAAGGGGAAATGGACATCGCAGCCGACGCAGACGCCTTCCTGCTCCCCATAAAGACGGTGGCGGTGCGTGCGATAATTGGGCAGCTTCCCCATATCACTGCGCAAGGGCGGATCATCCCGCACGATAGCGCCGCCCCAGAGCGCGCCGCGGTCGTCTCGAATCCGCTGGTCAACCAGCTTGACCGCCAGCGGCGACAGGTCAATGCCCGCCCATTCCCGGTTAAGCCGGTCGGCGGCAACCAGCGTGGTGGCGCAGCCGCAGAAGGGGTCGAAGACCAAATCGCCGTCGTTGCTGGAGATTTTGATGACGCGCTCCATCATAGCCAATCGTTTTTGTGTGGGAAAACCCAAATACTCTTTACTGTTGGCGCTGTAATTGGTGAAGCCAATGGGATTGAGAATCAGATTTTGCGGCGGCGTGCCAGCATCGGCGGCGGCATAGCGCTTGAGCCCGGGCCATTTGCCGCGTTTGGGATGATGAATCAAGCCGGCCGCGTCCAATGCGTCCAGCCGTTCGTGTACGCCTTCAATGCTGCGATAGCCGGGAATGAAATGCTTCTCGATATACTCGGCATACTTGCCAGTCTTGGGCGCGGACCAGACACGCCCACGCGCGAAGACATCATAGCCCCGCCAAGGCAAGCTGCTTGGCGCTGTGGCATCAGTGCTATGCCTCGGTCCAGTCAAGTTATCCGCCCGATAGCGCCCGCGTTCGTCTTGGCTGGGGTAGGCGCTTTCCAGCGATTCGGCATCGCGCGGCTGCCTGACGTCGTTCCAAGTCGCCCCGTCCGACATGACATAATACAAGATGTGGTCGCAGATGCGGCCATAGCGGCCGGGATCGTTATGCGAGGTGGCGCGCCGCCAGATGATATGGTTACGATAGTTCCGCGCTCCAAATACAGCGTCCATCAGCAGCTTGAGATAGTGGCTGGCGGTATCGTCGCAGTGCAGGTAGATGCTGCCTGTCGCTTTGAGTATGCGCCGCATCTCAATCAGGCGCACCGCCATCATAATCAGGTAGCTCATCATGCCCTTGCCATGCGTGTCGCGGGCAGCGTCGATGACCTTGTAGGCGGCTGGACTGCGTTCCGCCAACTCGCCATGTTCGTAGACATCGATATCGGAGAGCGCCCAGGTATCCTTAAAAGCGGCGCCGGCCGCTTGGCTGCCAATGGGCGCGGCGTAATCCTCGTTGGAGTTGAAGGGCGGGTCGAGGTAGATGAGGTCGACGCAGGCGCTGTTTATGCCACGCATGACGGGCAGGTTGTCGCCCGTCCAGACCGTGCCGCTGGCGAAGTTGGGTGCGGTCATGATGGCTTAACCACAGAGGGCATAGAGGACACAGAGATTTTTTCTTGTTTCGTGAGTTGAGCGTACCATATAATTCGCTGCTTCATTTTGAACCCTTGCAGAAAATGCAATAGTTGCCCCAATTCCTAGCGTCTACGTCGAACTATTCGGAAATTCCGAGTAGTTGACCCCGATATTGAACTAAGAAGTTTTTCTTCCAAGTTGCGCTTTCCGCACATATCACTTCTCTGTGCCCTCTGTGTACTCTGTGGTTAATCCCTCGGCCGCAAGCCAATCACCCCGCCCGGCAGCGGAGAGAAAGCGACATCGTAACCAAAAGCGCGCGGACCGACCACCGCCAGCGCCGCTTCGCTTTTGAGCTGGGGCGGGGCGGGCACGGTGATGACGGCGACGCGCGTGCCGTAACGCAGCGCCTCGGTGGTGACCGGCTCGCCCTCCTCTTCTGTGACGATGCAGATAAGGTCGGGCGTGGTCGCTATCACGTCTCCATTGAGATAGGCGATCAGGAATTCGTTTTGGAATTCGATCTCCAGCACCCCCCTCGGTCCCCCCAAAGTGTTGGGGAGATGCTGCATGGGATTAAATCCGCTTATTTTCACTTTGCCGCGGGCGAAGCCTTTGGTCGTCCGGCGCTCGACATCGCTGATCTTGCCGCGGAAGATGACGTGTCCGTCCAGCGCCTCAGCGACGACGACCGGCACATCGGATTTCTGCGCCTGCGCTTCGATGACTTGCGCGCCGAGGCGATGCGCCAGGCTCAACGTGTAGTGGACGCCGGCCGCTTTGACCTGCGCGCCGGTCATGATGGTGCCGGCCAAGCCAGCGCGCGCGCCCATGCTGACGGCGATATTGCGCGCGATCTTCTCCGCCCAGACATCGCTGATGGCGGCCGGTACGACAGCGGCGTTGTCAGCCGCGTCCACCATAGCCAGGGGCGCGGCGGTCGCGCTGGTATCGAAGAGGAAGGACGACATCTGAATCTCGGGGAAGGCCCGCCCCATGCTGTCGCTGTCCACGGTCGGGATGCCCGCTTGCAAGCCGCCGATCAACGGCTGCATCGAATTGGCGCCGCCGATTTCGGCGATGGCGACGGCATCAAAGCGGCGGCCGATATGCTCCTCCAGCAGGCGCAACGCCCGGCACATCTCGGTGCCTTCGGGCAGTTTCTCGATGCTGACCGTTGGCGCGCCGATGCTGCCGACGACGCAGCAGAGCGCATCGTCCGCCAGGTCGAAGGGATCGATGATGGCTTGCGGTCCATACTCACGGATAATTGACGCCAGGTGCAAGCCGCCGAGGTAGGGGTTGCCGCCGCCGCCCGTGCCCAGGATGCCGGCGCCGATGCCTATCGGTCGAATATCGTCCAGCGTAACTTGACGCAGCATCAGTGAATCTCCGCGATAGATATTGGCGGATGCAAGTGGCAGGCGACTTGATGTTGCCGCTCAATTTCGATCAGCGGCGGCGGCACGGTCTCACAAGTCGCCAGTTTCTCGGCGTGGCAGCGCGGCGCGAAGGGACAGCCATGCTGCGGGAAGCTGTGCGACAGATCGCCGCGGATGATGATTTCTTCGCGCTGCATATCCGGGTCCGGCTCGGGTATGGCCGAGATCAGCGCTTGGGTGTAGGGGTGTTTCGGCGCTTCAAAGATAACCTCGGTCTCGGCGACTTCGACGATTTTGCCAAGGTAGAGCAGCGCCACCTCATCGCACATATAACGCACGACGCCGAGGTCGTGCGAGATGAAGAGATAAGTCAGGTCGAATTGATCTTGCAGGTCTTGCAGCAGGTTGAGGATCTGCGCCTGCACGGAGACATCCAGCGCCGAAGTCGGTTCGTCGAGGACGATCAGGCGCGGCTGCACGGCCAAGGCGCGGGCAATGCCGATGCGCTGCTGCTGCCCGCCGCTGAATTCATGCGGATAGCGATAATAGTGTTCCTCTTTTAAGCCGACCACGTTCATCAGTTCGAGTACGCGTTCTCGCGCCGCGTCGCCCTTGAGTTGCTCGTGGATCCACAGCGGCTCGCCGATGATCTGCCCGACCGTCATGCGGCCGTTCAGCGAGGCGGCCGGCGCTTGATAGATCATCTGCACCTCGCTGCGCAGGCGGCGCAGGTCCCGCTGCTTGAGATGCGTTATATCAGCGCCGTCGTAGAGGATCTGCCCGGCGGTCGGCTCCAGCAGGCGCAGAATGCACTTGCCGATGGTGGTCTTGCCCGAGCCGGATTCGCCGACCAAGCCCAGGGTCTTGCCTTCTTGCAGCGCGAAGCTGACATCGTCAACCGCGCGGAAATCCGCCACGCGCCGGTTAAAAAGGCCGCCGCGCACCGGGAAGTATTTCTGTAAATTGTTGACTTCCAGTAAGAGGCTCATGCGTCCTCCGGATAGAGGAAGCACGAGGCCGTATGTCCCTCGCCGACTGGTATGGCGGGCGGCACGGCGCTGCGGCAAGTTTCCATCACATGCTCGCAGCGGGGATGAAAGCGGCAGCCGGCCGGCGGATCGATCAAATTGGGAATCATGCCCGGGATGCCTTCCAGGCCGCCGCGGCTGATGTCCTTCTGCGGCACAGCGGCGATCAGCCCACGTGTGTAAGGATGCTTGGGATTCTTGAATAATTCGCGCACCGGCGATTCTTCGACGACGCGGCCGGAATACATCACAGCGACCCGCTCGCAGCTGCGCGCCACCACGCCCAGGTTGTGCGTGATGAGCAGCACGGTCAAGCCCAGCTGCGAAACCAGCGAGCGAATCAGGCGCAGGATCTGCGCTTGGATCGTCACATCGAGGGCGGTGGTCGGCTCGTCGGCGATCAGCAAATCGGGGTCGCCGGCCAGCGCCATGGCGATCAAGACGCGCTGCCGCATGCCGCCGCTGAATTGATGCGGATAATCGAAGATGCGCTTGTCGCCATCGGGAATGCCGGTCAGACGCATGAGCTCGACCGCGCGATCGTGAGCCTCCATGCGCATTTGTCGGACGGACGGCAGGAAGCCGCGCCAGCGCCCGGGCACTTTCTGCCCCTGCGCCCGCTGATACAGCACGGCGTCCACCAGTTGCTCACGGATGGTGAACAAGGGGTTCAGATTGGTCACCGGGTCTTGAAAGATCATGCCCACATGGCGGGCGCGGAAAGCTTCCATCTCGCTTTCTGTTTTGCTCAGGATGTCCTCGCCATTGAAGGTGACACGGCCGGCGGTAATTCTGCCTGGCGGCATAGGAATCAGCCGCGGCACGGACAGCGCCGTCATGGATTTGCCGCAGCCGGTCTCGCCGACCAAGCCGAGCACATCGCCGCGCTGCATCTTCAGGTCGACGCCGGCCAGCACCTTGACCACGCCGTCATAGGTGTCGAATTCCAGGTGCAGGTTGTCTATGTTGAGCAGTTCCGGCATTCTACTCTTTCACCTGCTAACTTGGTTGATGCGAAATGTTGTTTCCATGCAAGGTCCAGTTCTCCCCTCCCTGATGCTTCGGGGAGGGGTCGGGGGTGGGGTAAAATCACCGCCGCGAGCGTGGATCAAGCACATCGCGCAGGCCGTCGCCGATCAGATTCCAACTGAATACCATCAACCAGATCGCCAGCCCCGGGAAGGTGGCGATCCACCATTCATCGGGGAAAAAGCGGCGGCCGTCGTTGATCATCGCGCCCCATTCCGGCGTCGGCGGCTGCGCGCCCAAGCCGATAAATCCCAGCGCGGCGGCGGTGAGGACGGCGAAGCCGAAGTCGGTGGTCATTTTGATGATGATGGGCGAGACGGCGTTGGGCAGGATATGACGAAAGATGATGCGCATGTGTCCCGCGCCGATGCCATAAGCCGCTTCGACGAAGGGCTCCTCGCGCAGGGACAGCACCAGGCTCCGCGTCAGGCGGGCGAAGCCGGGCCACCAGACCAACGAAATGCCGATCATGGTATTGATGATGCCTTTGCCCAGCGCGGCGGACATGGCGATGGCCAGCACCAGCGCCGGCACCGTCAGGAAGATATCGGTGATGCGCATGAGCAGGTCGTCGAGCCAGCCGCCGGCATAACCCGAGATGGCGCCGATAGTGACGCCGATGGTCGTGGCCAGCAGAATAATCACCGTGCCGACTTGCAGCGCCAGCCCTGTGCCCATGACCACGCGGCTGAAAATGTCGCGGCCGATCTTGTCCGTGCCGAAGGCGAAATCTTCGCTAGGCGGCTGCAAACGCGCGGTGACGCGGGTTTTGCCGGCGGCGTCTTCGGGATAGGGCGCGATGATCGGCGCAAAAATGGCGACCAGCAAGATAAAGATCAGCATCGTCAAGCCAAGCATCGACAGTGTGTTGGAGCGGAAGCGGTAGAGTCCCCGGGCGAAATTCTCCCAGCGGGCTGAACGCGCGCTTTTGCGCTTCTCTGGCTGGATCGACGGCAACTCAGCCATAGCGAATCCTCGGGTCCAGAACGCCGTAGACGATATCGGTCAGGATGTTCACGATGCTGAAGACGATGCCGTAAAGAATGGCGATGCCCATAATCGGCTGAAAATCGAGGCTGAGCGACGCTTTGACAGCATATAGTCCCAGCCCGGGCCAATCGAAGATGGTTTCAATCAGAATCGCCCCCGCCATCAGCCAGCCGAAATTGAGCGAGATGACGGTGATGGTGGCGATGAGCGCGTTGCGCAGCACGTATTTGAAGATGATGATGCGATAAGGGATACCGATAGCCCGCTCCATGCGCACGAAGTCCTTCTCAAGCGCTTCGACCATGCTGGCGCGAGTGATGCGGGTGATGCTGGCGAAAGCGCCGAATGAGAGCACCAGCGCCGGAATGAATAAATGGCGCAGCGAAACCAGAAAGGTCTCAAAATCAAGTTGGATGAGGCTGTCGACCAGGTACAAGCCCGTGGTGGCGGCCGGCGGCGCGACCAACACCGGCAATCGCTTGCTGATCGGGAACCAGCCCAAATCGAGCCCGAACCAGGTCTGGAAGATCATCGCCAGCCAAAATGAAGGAAAGCTGACGAAAAACAGCGACAGTATTCGAGCGACATGATCGGGCAAGCGATTGCGGTACATAGCCGAGATGACGCCAGCCGGGACGCCCAAGACCGTCGCGATGATGACGGCAGCGGTGGTCAGTTCGAGGGTAGCGGGCCAGAAGGCGCGCAAGGCGTCAATGACGGGTCGGCGGGTATAGAGCGATTCCCCCCAATCACCGCGGAAGAGACCAGCCATATAATTGACGTACTGGACGGGCAAGGGCTGGTCCAAGCCCAGTTCGCGCCGCAGGGCTGCCTTGATTTCTTCGGTCGCTTGAGGACCGGCGGCCAAGCCGACCGGGTCGCCCGGGACGACGCGGGCGATGGAAAAGGTCAAGATGCTCAAGCCGATGAGCGTGGGAATGACCAGGGCGATGCGCCGCAGGATGTAGAAGCGAATGTTCATGGAAAGTTAATCCCCCACCCTAAATCCCTCCCCGACGCGCTGTGTTTACGCGCGCCATATAGAGGGAGGGATTTGCTCCCCTTCCCTCCTTGTGGGGGAAGGGGCTGGGAGATGGGGCTAACAGCCTTCCATCCACAGATCCTGGAATAGGACTGTGACCTGATAATACGGCGAGTAGCGATAGCCCTTCACGCATTTGTGCATCCCCGTGCCGCTGCTTAGGGTATACATCCAAACCGAAGGCTGGTCCTCATTGATGACTTCTTGCGCTTCGGCGTACATCGATTCGCGCATTGCGGCATCGCCAGTGACGCGCGCGGTGTCTAGCAGCTCATCAACCCGATCATTCTGGTAGAAACTGCAAGAATTGAAGCTGCCCCACTGCCCCGAGTGATACTGATTGTATAGGTGGGCATCGAGATCAAGGAAGGACGGCACCGTGTAAATGTTGATGATGTCCGGTCCCGTCTCCGGAGAGCCGCAACTGGCAACCATATCCGGCCAAAGCATCGGCACCATGTTCATCTCGATGCCAATCTCCGCCAGTCCTTCCAGCAAGATCAGCCCCGGGACTATTTCGTGCGAGAGTTCCGTAACGTAAACATAGTCCAGCGAGATGCCGCCATCGGGCCAGGGCGTCATAGCCAGGTATTCCCGCGCTTTGTCCAAATCATAGCTCGGGTAATCCAATGATCCGACATAACCTGGCATGTAATCGGGTGTTGGCCCAAACATCAGGCTGACAGCTTCCTCCTGCGCCTGCACCATCGCTTCGTAGTTCATCGCGTGAGCGATCGCTTTACGCAGGTTGACATCGCTGGTGTATTCGCCGAGGTTATTCATCTTCAGCGTATTGACATAGGTGCCAGGATGCTCCTCCCAAACATGATCCGGCGACTCAATGATCTGGTCTTTTTTGCTCGGAGTCGCTTGATCGGCGACGTGCGTTTCGCCGGCGAGCAAGGAGTTCAATTGCGTGGCGCCATCGCGCTGGATGATCCACACGAAGCCATCCAAATGGTCATCGCCGGTCCAGCCCGCCCAGTAATCCTCAACCGCGGAGAACTCATAGATATTGCCGATTTCCCAGCGCCCTTGCCTGAAGGGGCCGGAACCAGCGGCATTCTCTTTGAGGTAGGTCTGGCCCATATCGTCGCCCAGGTTCCCTTCGACAATGGCGGGGTTGACGACGAAAAGCTGCGTTAGCGTGCCGATGAAGGGCGCGTAGGGCTGGGTCAAGGTGAATTGAACGGTGTGCTCATCGAGGGCCTGCGCCGAATTCTCATCCGTGATCGTTTCCCAGCGCCAAGTGGGCGGACCGGAAATCGCCATCATGCGGTTGAAGCTGTAAACGACAGCATCGGCGGTCACCGGGCTGCCATCTTGGAAGACGGCATGATCGTGCAGGGTGAAGGTCCAGACGGTGGCGTCATCGCTGACTTCATAGCTCTCCACTAAATGCGGTTCAATGTCGCTGCCCCGAGCAATGAAGAGCGCGTCATACAAGCTGCGCAGCGCGGCATTAATCGAGTAGTTCTCGCCCGTTGCCGGATCGATATTGTCGATGTCCTGGTTGCCGCCGTAGAGCAAGATGTCGTCTTGCGCCATGACGACCGACGAGGCGACCAGCGCCAGACTCGCCACCAAGACCAGAAATAGCGTGCGTTTGAACATGTTTTCCTCCGTGCAGAAATTCAAGCAAATTTGACAGAAGTACAGAAACCGATGCGGCATTGTAGTAGAGCAACAGAGATTCGGCAATTGTAGCGTAAGCGGGCGGCAAGTTGCCAATTACACGGCAAACGTTGGCAGTTTCAGCAGAATCTGTTAGACTGCGCGCAGTCAGATTCCAGAGTTCAGCCGCAGCAACCCGGCGTGGCAGCTTGTGCTGATGGCGGATATTGGCGAATATCGACGTTTAACGAAGAGTGGAGGCAATGATGAGCAGCAAACGAGGCATTATGAGTATCCTATTAGTTTTGGCATTTGTCGTCATGCTGGCGGCGCCGACCTTCGCCCAGGACGACCTCGACCGGGCGCATTGGTGCGAAGGCGTGACAGTTCGCTTCTTCGCCGGCGGCACCGAGGGCGACGCTTTCGCCGGCATCGTCTATCGCGGCGCGCTGGCCGCCGAGCGCGACCTGGGCGCGAATGTCGAATACGTATTCTCCGGCTGGGACAGCGAACTGATGACGCAGCAGTTGCGTGAAGCTGTAGCGCAGGCGCCCGACGGCATCGCCATGATGGGCCACCCGGGCAATGAAGCCATCATGCCGCTGGCGGCCGAAGCAGCCGAAGCCGGCATCATTATGATGTACCAGAATGTCGATGTCGACCAAGTCCGCGCCCGTTACGGCGGCGGCTACGTCGGCGCGCAACTGCACTCACAGGGCCGCGCCCTGGGCGAAGAGGCTCTGCGGCAATTCGGCTTCGGCGAAGGCGACAAAGCCATCGTCCTGGCCAACCTGGCGCAGCGCGAACGCGCTCTGCGTGAACTCGGCACCTGGGAAGCGCTGGAAGACGCCGGCATGGAAATCATTCATGTCGACTCGGGCCCGACCTGGGCGGCCGATCCTAATCTGGGCATCCCCTCCATGGTCGCCGCCATCACCGATAATCCCGATGTCAAGATGGTTGTCTTCTCCGGCGGACAGACCCTCGGCAACACGCAGACCTACTTTGAAGCGGCCGGCCTGGAAGCGGGTCAAGTGAAAGCCATCGGCTTTGACACCAACGAGTTCATCATGCAGGGCTTCGCTGACGACTGGATCCATTTGACCGCCGATCAGCAGCCCTTCCTGCAGGGTTACCTGCCGGTGCTCAGCATCTGCCAGACGGCCAAGTTCGGCCTGGCGCCCCTGAACGCCGATACCGGCGCCGGCTTCATTGACGTCAGCAACTACGAGCAGGTCAAGGAACTCGCGATCGCAGGTTATCGTTAAGTCAAGCTGTAGGTAATGATTGTAGGGGCGATCCATTGGGTCGCCCGCCGCGATACCAAGTCAATCAAGGGCGACTCGGCGGGTCGCCCCTGCGCATATATTGCCGGCAGGTTTCAAGACATGAAGCAGAAGCACAACGACTTCATCATTGAATTGCGCAACGTGACCAAATCCTTCGGCAACGTAAACGCCGTGGATGGCATCAGCTTCGGCGTGCGCCCAGGCGAGGTGGTCGGGCTGATCGGTGATAACGGCGCCGGCAAGTCCACCCTGATCAAGATCCTTTCCGGCGTGCACCCGCCGGACAGCGGACAGATCATCGTGCGTGGGCGCGAAGTCCGGAATTGGAACGCCGCCAAGTCCCGCGACGCCGGCATTGAGACCGTCTACCAGGACCGCGCCCTGGCGCCGCAGCAGACCATCACCCGCAATATCTTTATGGGCCGCGAGATCAAGAACCGCTTCGGCATTATCAAAGTCAATCGGCAGTACCAAGAAGCCAATCGCCTCATGCGCGAAATCGGCTTCACCTCCAAAGTCTTCGACCCCGATTCGCCGGTGGCGACGCTCTCCGGCGGCGAACGCCAAGGCGTGGCCATCGCGCGGGCGCTCTATTTCGACGCCGACCTGATCGTCCTGGACGAGCCGACCACGGCGCTATCGCTGGTTGAGACCGCCAAAGTATTCGGCTTCATCGAAAACGTCCGGGCGCGCGGCCGCTCAATTATTTTTATCGGCCACAATATCTATCACGTCTACGACGTCGCTGACCGCTTTGTGGTGCTGGACCGCGGCAAAGTTGTCATGACCGAAGACAAAAGCAACATTCCAGCGCCCGAAGTTCTCATCAAGCACATGCAAGAAATCGCCGAATTGGGCCACGCGGCGGACGCCTCGCCCGCCTAGGCAGGAGACAGCATCCATGATCGGAAGCGGAACCGGCGGCGGCCAGCAGATCGCGCGCGAAGACGCCAGCGGGCTGGTCAAGTGGCTGCGCAATAATCGCCGCGCCCTCACCTCGACCCTCTTTCTGATCGTCATGCTGATCGGCTTCACCATGGCCAATACTGACGTCTTCACGCAATTCAAGACCTACCGCTCGGTCATGATCGCCCTGCCCGTGTCGATATTTCTGGTCGTGCCGCTGGTATTTGTAGTGACCGCCGGCGAGATTGACCTGTCCTTTCCCTCGGTCGTCGGGCTTTCGTCTTACGCCTTCGTCTCAATCGTCGACCAAGGCGGCGACCCGTTGATCGGCATAGCCGCCGCGCTAATCGTCGGCGCAGCGCTGGGTTTCGTCAACGGCATTTTGGTCGTCCGCATCGGCTTGTCAGCGCTCGTCGCCACCCTGGGCATGAACTTTTTCCTGCGCGGTTTCATCAATATCCTGGTCGAGGGCTTCTCCATCGCCATCCCCGAAATCCGCGGCGCCCTGATTCACACCATCATGGCCGACGATACGATCATCATCGCCGGCAATCAGGGCATCCCCAATCAAATGCTGTGGGCGCTGGCATTCACCGCCCTTGGCATCTTCCTGTATAACCGGCATAGCTTCGGCGTGCGCGTGCATTGCGTCGGCGACAATCCCGAGAGCGCCGCCGAGATGGGCATTGATGTTAATCGCACGCGCATCCTGGTCTTCGTATTCACCGGCGTCGGCGCGGCGCTGGCCGGCATCTTCTCGGTGATGATCAACTTCGTCTGGTGGCCCACCACCGGCGATGGCTTGCTGCTGCCCGTGCTGGCAGGCCTGTTCGTCGGCGGGACGCCCACCTGGGGCGGCATCGGCACCGTCTTCGGCGGCATGATCGGCACCTCCATCGTCGCCTTCATCGAGACTGGCGTGATCGCGGCCGGCTTGACCGGTTTCTTCACCCAATTCTTCTACGGTCTGATCATCATCCTGTCGCTGATCTTCCAGCGCTTCAACGGCGGGCGCGTGCGTTGAGCCAACGCTGCGAATTCTCACAGACTTTTTTACGAGGATTGGCTATGCGCGTCATTCAAGTGGGCATCGGCGGCATGGGCAATGCCTGGCTGGGCGCCGTTCAGCGCTCGCCGCAGGTCGAGTACGCCGCATTGGTCGAGATCAACCCAGAGATCGCCCGCGCCAATCGGCTAGAGCGCGCTCCGTACACGCGTCGGCTGCAAAATCCTTCACACACGCGCGGGCGTCTATGATTGGCAGTTGTCGTCTGAACCTGCTAGACTACGCGGGATCTTTGGCTTTCTCTCTGATTGACTAAACGTAAATGATCGTAAGGTCTATCTGGCTATTCTTGCTTTGGGCGATGCTGCCAATCGCTATTGAACCATCCGCGGTCAGCGCGGCGGGTTGCTTCTCGCGTAGAGTGGTATACACCCGCGAGCCGGCAACGATCAGAGATTCACCGCAATCAAGCGGAGCGGTTGTAAGGTATACGCTGGTGGGCGAAGGTCTCGTCATCATCCACTCGAAACGCGCAAACTCGAGCTGCTGGCTGCAAACGAATCAAGGCTGGCTGATTTACGATCCGCTGGTGATTAGCGATACATTTTCTGGAGCGAAAAAAGAAGCGACTGGCGCGGGGCAACCGCCCTGTTTGAAGGGGGAAACGGCGACCATTACCGGACCAATGAACATCCGCGAATCCCCCACGACCAGCAGTCCGGTGGTGACCAGCGCCCAAGCCGGCGATACTTTCACCGTCACCCAGAAAACCGTCGGCGTAAAATGGTGCTGGCTGAAAATCAGCCTGGGCTGGTTGGCCGATACGGAACGGGTCCGAGTGACGATTCCCAACAGATTCGTCGACACAGGCTCCACCGCGCCGACGACGACTCCGCCATCAGACATCGACAACTGCTGTTTCGTAGATCGACAATGCACGACGGAACAAGAATGGATAGACGGATATTGGGCGCGCCAGAACGGACACTGCGGCGCGCAACCTCCATTCTCTGTTACTCATGCGTCCAGGCCGCGCATTGAGGGATCAGAAGCCTTCATTCATTTGGTGACCGAATCGCTAAACCTCATGGAACACAAGGCGCCAGCGCTCTATATATACATCGTCAGCGTAACAAGCGTGATCGAAGAACATGCACCGGATCATATCGCCTGTGGCCTCGCCTATGTCGGTACTGGCAGAACATCGTTGGGCAGTTGCGTTAAGGAAGAAGGAATGCCAGGAGCTCTTTATGGTGTCGCCGGCGTCTTGGCGCACGAGGCGTGTCACCATCATGGCGATGACATTGATCCGGAAACCGGCGAATTTGACCACGAGCCTTGCTTCCAAGCAACGATTGACGCCCGCGCCGCCCTGACAGCCGGAACGCCGTATAGATGAAGTCTCTCCGGCTGGAACCAACGATTACGAAGAAACAATGTCCGATGTCGTTATAAGGAAATCATTTCGATGAAAGTCATACAAGTGGGCATCGGGGGCATGGGCAATGCCTGGCTGGGAGCCGTGCAGCGTTCGCCGCAAGTCGAGTATGCCGGTTTTGTCGAGATCAACCCCGAGATCGCCCGCGCTCAAGCCCACGCCTACAGCCTCGACCAATCGGTGATTTTCGCCTCACTGCCGGCCGCGCTGGAACAAGTAGACGCCGACGCCGTGATCAATATAACGCCGCCGCAATTCCATCGCGAGCTGACGGTATATGCTTTGGAAGCCGGCTTGCCCGTGCTGCAAGAAAAACCGCTGGCCGGCACGCTGGACGAGGCCCGGGCCATCGCCGCTGCTGCGGAAGACACGGGCGTCTTATGCAGCGTGGCGCAGAATTACCGCTATCGGCCGCTGACGCAGACCGTGAAGCGCGTGCTGGAACGTGGCGAGCTTGGCGCGGTCGCGGCGGTCGCAGCCGAATTCTACAAAGGACCGCATTTCGGCGGCTTCCGCGAAGAGATGTCTCACCCCCTGATCATCGACATGTCCATCCATCACTTTGATCTGATGCGTTTCTTCCTAGGGGGAGACGCGCAGACCATCCACGCCGTCAGCTGGAACCCGCCCTGGAGCTGGTTCGCCGGCGACGCCAGCGCCGCCGTTCAGATCAGCTTCGCCAACGGCGCCCAGGCGAGCTATGCCGGCTCCTGGTGTTCGCAGGCGCTGGAGACTAGCTGGAACGCCAACTGGCGCTTTGAATGCGAGCGCGGCGTGCTGCTGGCGCGGGACGATCGCGTGACTGTGCAGCGGCTGCTGAGCGTCGGCGAGGGACCGGGCGCGCTGGTCAACCAACATGCCCTGCCGGAAGACGTCCCGCTGATCGACATGGAGCGCGAGGGGCAGGATTATCTGCTGCAAGAATTCTACGAAGCGGTGACAGCAGGCGGGCAAACAGCCACCACCGCGCAAGACAATATCCACACCATGGAATTGGTTTTCGGCATCGTCCGCGCCTGCGACGGCGGTCAGCCAGTCAAGCTCTAAGGCTTCACCTGCTCAAAGCCCTCATCCCGCTATCTCTTCGGCGGGCAATTGCATCACCAGAAATTCCAAGCTGATCCTGCGCGAGAGTGGCTTCCCCACATTGCTATGGGGGGATTGAGGGGGGTGCACGCGCGCGCCTGTGATAGCGGGCAGCCGGTCAGCTTGCAAGCCACTTAATCAAAATACGTATCCCCATTCCAAAGCAGCGTTTTCGCTACTTTGTCATTGAGCTCGACGCCGATGCCGGGCGCCTCGGAAACGGTCATGAAACCATCTTTCACGAAGGGTTTGTCGCCATCGCAGAGCTCGCTCCACCAGGCGATCGAGCGGGCGTGGAATTCCAGGAAGAGGAAGTTGGGCACAGCGGCCAGGACATGGCAAGCGGCCATCATGCCCAGCGGCGAGGAGACATTGTGCGGCGCGATCGGGATATAGTGCGCGTCAGCCAGGTCAGCGATGCGCTTTCCTTCGGCAATGCCGCCGGCTTTCGCCAAATCGGGCATGATCACATCACAAGCGCCTTTCGCGAATAGCTCCAGGAATTCAAAGCGGGTGTATTGGTTCTCGCCAGTGCAGATGACGGTGGAAGTTGCGGCGCGGACTTGCGCCAGAGCATCGACATTTTCAGCCGGCACCGGCTCTTCCAGCCAGAGCAGGCGCAGGGGTTCGAGCGCGCGCGCCAGGGTGATGGCGGAGGGCAGATCAAAGTGGCCGTGGCAATCAACAGCCAGGTCAATTTCAAAGCCGATGGCTTCGCGGACGCCTTCGACCAGACTGATGATATGGGTCATCTCCTGGGCGCCGACAGTCCAATTGTAGGCATCAAGCTTGCCGCGCCCGGTGTAGTCGACATCGAACTTGACCGCGCCATAGCCCTCGGCCACCGCTTCCAGCGCCTTATCGCCGAAGGAAGCCGGGCTGTCTTCTTCACCGAAGTGGCAATCGGCATAGAGGCGGATCTGATCGCGGAACTTGCCGCCGAGCAGCTTATAGACCGGCACGCCCAGCGCCTTGCCCACGATGTCATGCAGAGCGTTATCGATGCCGGTGAGGGCGAAGATCAGAGGCGCGTTGCTCGCGCCGCCATAACGCCCAGCCCGGCGCAGCTTCTCATAGATGAGGTTGATGTTGAATGGGTCTTCGCCGATGATCAGGTCGCGCAAAGCCAGGATGGCGGCTTTGGTGGCGAAGCCGGAGAATCCGGGACCGCCCGAGTTGCACTCGCCCGTGCCGCTGATGCCTTCGTCGGTGTAGACGCGGACGAAGGTCCAAACGCTGCCGCCGCTATCGGGTTCTTGCCGGCCGATGACACAAGCCTGCACGTCGGTGATTTTCATTTCAAATCCTCGCATATATTCTGTCCACAAAGTGAAGATGTAGGGGCGATACTTGTATCGCCCGCAGCGACAGTAGCGTACATTTTCGGGAGACCTACCGGGCCGCCCCTACGAAGTTCCTTACATTAATAATGATAGTGCTCCAACGTAGCCATGATACGCGCGATTTCGCGGGCGATGCGCGGCGGGACAGGCGGATTGAAAGGTCCCCCGCTACCGCCGGCCACATCATCAAAGCCAGCGCAGTTGATCGCTTCCATCACAGCCGAGTAATTGTAGGCGCGCTCGTTCATGAATCGGATGTCTTCCAGCGGCGAGATTTCGTTTTCGATCTGCCGCGCCGCTTCATAATCCCGGCGGCGCTGCGCATTGTTGATCTCGTCCGAAGCCCGCGCCAGCACGATATTGATGCCCGAAGTATGCCCTTTGGCGCCCATCTCGGCGGCGGCGGTTGAGCGGTCGCCGATGCCCCAAATGACAATCTTGCTCTCGTCAAGCGCCTCGACAAAAGGCGGCACATCGTCTTCGTTCGTGCCGATCTTGACGCCGATGAAATGCGACGAATCCTGTATCAGCCGGATGATGCTGTCGCGGTCCCGCGGACGCCGATAATAATAGAGGAAGCGCGCTCCGTGCCGCTGCGCCTGCTCCTCGGCAAATGCCATGAGTGTCTCATAGAGGCCATCGGGCCCGTATGTCCCGGTCAGAGGCATGATCAGAGTGACATCAGGCGGGCGCGGCAGCGCGGCCAGTTGCGCGATGAGATCAGCCGCGGCCGGCAGCGGGTTCGGCGCAACCGCCGCCATGAGTACGCCCTGCCCGTTCATGCGCTGTCCGGCGATATCAATCAGCTTGACCTGATCGCGGTAGCCGATGTGGTGGATGAGGCTGGTGCCGGCGATGGAGATGACGCGGGGGCGCCCGCCGCTCAAGCTATTATGGCGCATCAAGTAGTCGATGTTCTTGGCATGCCCGTCAAAGTCGATGTCGCGCCCGGCGAAAGGCACAAGCGGGATGCTGATGACGCTGTTGAGCGCGTCGAGGAGTTCTGGACTTTCAATAGACATATTCCTCACCTTCACCAGCGAGTGGGCTGGAAGGTCCAGCCGGGTTGGACCTTTTGCATTTCGACTTCATCGTTCCGCTCGGTCAAGCCGCAAGCGAGATAATTCCGCTGCAGCGCCGCCAGCTTATCACGGTCGACTTCGATGCCCAAGCCGGGCGCCGTTGGCACTAGCGCAGCGCCGTCCTCGAATAGCAGCGGCTCAACCAGCAGGTCATGCCCGTCTTGCCAGGGATAATGCGTATCGCAATCATAGGTCAGGTTGGGCACGGCCGCGGCAAGATGGACCATCGCCGCCAGCGAGATGCCCAGATGACTGTTCGAGTGCATGGACAGGCCCCGCCCGAAAACCGCGCAGAAACGCGCCAACTCCAGCGAAGGGCGGAAGCCGCCCCAAAAGTGATGATCGGAGAGGATGATCGCTTCTGACTGATGTTTGATGCTGCCGGGCAGATCGGCAAAGGAAGTCGTGCACATATTGGTCGCCAGCGGAATATCCAGCCCCCGCGCGACCGCCGCCATAGTTTCTTGCCCGCGAACCGGATCTTCATAATATTCCAGCACGCCTTCGAGTTGTTTGCCGGCTTCAATAGCGGTATCGGCGCGCCAGATAGCGTTGGGATCGAGCCGCAGCGGCACATCCGGTCCGAAAGCCTCGCGCAGCGCCAGAATCGAATCCACCTCGACCTGTGGCTCGAAAGCGCCGCCTTTGAGCTTGATGGATTTGAAGCCGTAATGCGCGACCATCGCCTCCGCTTGCGCCACGATGCCAGCCGGATCAAGCGCCGCCTCTTGACGCGCAGCGAACCAGCCGCTCGCAGTTTCGTCCCGCTCGAAGCCAAATTCGCCGCCAGCGCCCTCGTGTTTATAGAAGAGATAAGCCGCGAAGGGCACAGCATCCCGAACCGCGCCTCCGAGCAAATCGACGACCGGACGCCCAACCGACTTGCCCATGAGATCGTAGCAAGCGACCTCGATGGCGCTTTGCACATGCACCCAGGTACGCTGATCCCAAGGGCTCGCGCCGCGGTCATCCGGGTTCGCCAAGGATCCCAGCGTGGCGGAGATCGCGTTGAGCTGCCAAGGATCCCTGCCGATAATGCGCTCGGCCGCAAGTTCCAGAGCGGCTCGCGTCGCTTCGCTGCCCGGGATTTCGCCCCAGCCGGAGATGCCATCGGCGCTGACGATCTCGACGATGAGGCGCAGGGCGTAAGGCGCGTGCAAGCCCGCCGCGTTGAGCAGGGGCGGGTCAGGCACGGCAACCGAACTGATGCGGATGTCGCTGATTTGCATGGTTAGCTCCACAGATGGTCGGCGACAAGGCGCTCTATGAGAAGAGATGATCCCAGGATGTCTCGTCATCCCAAGCATCAGTCGGCTCGAAGTAACCAGCATCCCGCCCAGCCCGACTATCCATGCGCTCGCGGATCGCCTTCTCGTTGAGCTCGCCGAAGCCCAAGCCCGGCGCTTCCGGCACGGGCGCGTAACCATCGACGATCAGCGGCTTGTCGATGCCATCAATCAGGTCCTCCCACCAGGGCAGATCGACCGAGTGATTCTCCAGCACGTAGAAATTCTCGGTCGCGGCCGCGCAGTGGATATTCGCCAGAAACGACACCGGCGAGCCGGCGAAGTGCATCGCCATCGGAATGCCATAATCCTGCGCCAGGTCGCCGATCTTCTTCATCTCCATGATGCCGCCGGAAGTGGCGAGGTCGGGATGGATCACCGAGACCGCTTCCGCTTCCAGCAGCGGCATGAAGCCTTCTTTGAGGTAAATGTCCTCGCCGGTGCAAACGGGCGTCAGCACGGACTGTTTCAGGCGCAGCCACTGCTCGGTCAATTGCCAGGGGATCATGTCTTCGTACCAAGCCAGGTTGAATGGATCCAGCGCCTGCCCCAGGCGGATGCAAGATTCGACGTTGATGAAGCCGAAGTGGTCGGCCGCCAGCGGAATCTCATAGCCGATGATGTCGCGGACCTGCCGCACGTAGTCGACCAGAGCCTCAATGCCGAGCTCGGTAAGTTGAATGCCCCGCAGGGGGTGCATGATATGCCGCGCGAAATCCCCTTGCGGCGGCGCGGAGATAGCGCCATCGATGCCTTCGAGCAAGTCGATGCCGATATCCATCTTGAGAAACTTGAAGCCGGCCTCCATGCGGCGCTTGAGCCGTTCGCCCATCTCCCGACCATCGGGCACGGAATCGGTATCGCAATAAATCAGCGCCTTGTCGCGGAATTTGCCGCCGGCCAGTTGATAGGCGGGCGCGCCATAAGCTTTGCCGGCCAGATCGAAAAGCGCCATCTCGATGCCGCAGACGCCCCCGCCCTGCCGACCGTGATAACCAAACTGCTTGATCAGCCGGAAGATCTTGTCGATATTGCAGGGATTCTCACCAATCAGCCGCGACTTGAGAAAGAGGGCATAGGTCGGGCTGGCGCCATCGCGGACCTCGCCGTAGCCGCTGATGCCCTGGTTGGTATCAATGCGCAGCAGACTGACATCAAAGGGCAGCGCTCTGAGATTGACGATGCGCAAGTCGGTGATGCGCAACTCGCTGGGACGCGAGTAGGTGTTGACGTTGGCTTCAAGTGGACTGTCAGACATTTCCTGTCCTCAAAATTGCTTCGCTGTAGGGGCGAGCCATTGGGCCGCCCCGATGTACACAATCATGATAACGGGCGAGCCGCCGGCTTGCCCTTACAACGCCACCATATTCTAACGCCGCAGCAAATTGCGGTCGCGGTAGACATCAGCCGCTTCCCGGATAAAGGCGGCGTTCTCGCCGGCATCGTATCTGTCTTCTAGGTAATCCGCCAGGCGCTGCAATTCCTCATAAGAAGCGCGCTCCGGGCGCAACACGTCGTATATGCGCAGCAACTCTTCATTCGGCACATCGGTCAACTCGGCCGCGCGCATCAGGTTGGCCGCCAATTGCGGATAGCCGCCGTCGCGGGCGATTTCGGCTTGTTGCCGCAGGGCGTCGGCCTGTGTCCGCAGGTCCTCCGCGCTCAACTCGCCGGCCGCGATTGCCTCGGCGCTGATGTCCTTCAAGGGACGTCCGCTATAAGCATACAGCCGGTCGGAAGCCTTGTCCCGCAAGGGGTAGGCGCTCTTCGTCTCCTGCATCAGGCCGGCTCCCAATCGAAGCGCAGTTCCTGCGGCGGCTTGTCGGGATCGACTTCATCAGTCTCGCGGCGGTGCAGGAGCGCCGTCTGCACGATGAGGCGCAAGCGCGCGCCATTGTCAATTTTGACCGCGACCGGCACAGTCGCCAGCCCGAGGGCGTAACGAGCCGCGTTGCGACCGATGGCTTCATAGGTGCTCAGCGTCAGGCTGGGCGATTGCGGGAAGAGCTCGAGATTATTCAGCGGCGCCAAATCCTTCTGATGGATGACGGCGGTGCCCCGCGATTGCAAGCCGATGCCGATGCCGCTCCCGCTGAGCCGCGCGCCGACATAGCCGATGGCGGCGCAATCGGAAGAGTGATAAACGCGCAGGATCCGCGCGATCATACCCTCGCCTGCGATACCGGTGAGGATAGCTTCCAGGACATCTTCGTGGCTCAAGCCGCCGATGGTGCTGGTCAGAGCCTTGCCGAAAGCGGGACCAAGAGCGAGCGCCACCTCGTTCCGTCCGCCTTTGCTGGCTGGACCAATCTCGACCAGACGTGAAAGCGGCGGTCCAGTATGCCGCTCGATGAAACCCTCGGGCGACTTGGCTTGCGGGATATTCTGCATAGCAGCCCAGCGCGGACCCGCCGGGCGATAACCGCTGCCGGGACCAGCATAGTCATTCGGGTCATTGATGGCGCTGCGCACTTTGAAGTCGGCATCGAAAATCGCGGCGGGCTGCAAATAATCAGCCGCGATGCGTTGCCGCCCCATCTCGAGGATATTATCGGCGACATCGCCGAAGCCCCCCTCTTGCAGGGCGCGGATGACGGCGACGAAATCGCGCTCGCCCGCCATGAAAGCATCGGCCGCTTCAAGATCAGGGACGATGTCCCGCGCGGGCATATCATCGCTGCTATGCGCCACCGTCGCCGCGTCAACCTCCTCGTCCGTTATTGCCGGCAAATCCAATTGGCGATAGACCGCTTGAATGGCACGGGCCGCTTTGCGGCGGATGTTCAGCGCCTCGTCCTCGCTGATGGGCTGCACGCCGCCGTCGATCTGCATATCGCGCTGCAGCACATTGTAATCATCAAAATCTTCGGCATCGAAGTTGCCGCCGCCGAAGAGGTTATCGCGTTTGGGTATAGCGCTGTAACCGCTGAAAATGAAGTCGGCGCCAGGGATGAATTGCAGCATGAGTTTGGCCGTCTTGCGGATATCTGAATGCGAGGCCAGCGCATCGTTGCCGGCCGCCACTTCCAAGCCCAGCATCGCCGCCAGCAGGTTCTCCGCCAAGACCGCGCGCACGCCGCCGGGCAACGCTTCCGGCAAGGCGATGCAGGAGATAGAGCCATTCTGCACGCCTTGGCTGCCAGCGCCCTTGACCACCAGCAAGCAGCGCGCTTCCAGATAGAGCATAGATTTTTGCTCGGCGCGGCCCATCAACGCTTCCGAGCCGGTGCCGGAGGTGAAGCGGATTTTCACGCCCCGCGAGGCATAAGCGGAAGCCAGGAAAGCTTTCGACCAGGGCGTATCATCGCCATCGGCGAAGGTCATCTCCGTGCCATAGACCGAGAGCGTTTCGGCGTAGCTCGTCAAGCCTTTCATCGCCAAACGCAAGCCCAGCGCCTCTTCCACCGAGCATTGCGTCAGAACGCCGCCGCGGCCCGTTTGTGTGCCGACGAGGATGGCCAGCGCGTTAAAAGGAGCGAAGCGCGCCACTCGCACGGTCGTCTCCACCTCGGCGAAACCGCGCAATGCCGCCTCGGCCGCGTCAGCCGCCAGCAAGGCGGGGTGCTCGCGCCAATTGGTGACGTGCGCTTGATTGGCCGGCTGGCGGCGAATCCGCATCTTGGACAAACCCATCATCATTTCCAGCACATTGAGGTGGCGGATGATGTCGGTCAGTTTGGCCGGACTGCAACCGGCGACCAGGCGAGCAATCTCAGCCCGCGGCGCATTGATGTCGGCCAGCATGCGCGCATAGTTCTCTGAGGGCAGCGCCATCGCTTCTTCCACGACCGCCAGGTCAAGGGCGCGCGAGACGATGAAGCGATCGAGGGCGTCGAAGTCAGCGCGGGCGACGCCGTCCATCTCGACGACTTCGCCAGCCGCAGAGAGAGTGAGGCTCGGCTGCGGATCATAAGGGCTATCGGCCACGATCAAGCCGGCTTCAGGCCAAGGCTCAACGTAAGTTTCGCGGTTGATATCGCGCTTCGAGAGCAGGTCAAAGCGCTTCGAGCGCTGCTTTTGGTTCATGCGGCAAATCTAACACATGCGCCTGGCTCTGTCTAATCTGAGTCCATAATGGCGGCTGTCACGGCATGGGCTTGGCAATTCCGGAGCGCGCTTGCCCCCAAAATACACGCGTAGGGGCGAGCCGCCGGGTCGCCCGAAAATTATGCGCCTTGCTGCCACCGGGCGATATGATATCACCCTACGAGCCTGCGTCAATCACATCGAATCTCCCGCCAAAATACACGCGTAGGGGCGACCCTTGGGTCGCCCGCAAAAATACAAGATATACGACCACATTCTACTTGCTGAAAAACTCTCCTGCGGTCTTGTGCGCGAACGCAAATAATCCCGCACATTTGTTCTTTCCCTCGACTCAAAATCATGATACACTCCCCCTATGGATCAATGTTCGCAGGCTCTCAACCGCGGCGCGCAGCCGATGCCCTCCGCCGAAAACACGCTCTGTATCCCGGCCCTGTCGCTAGACTCCCGCGATGCAGGCATTTGCCACGCCGCGCCGGCATACCAAATTCATACCGGCCGCCGCCTGCCTTTTGTCCGTTTCGCCTGGAAAACCGCCTCTAATGTCCGAAAAATGTTTTTCTTTGTCCGACTTTGTCCGTTTCGGACAATAAACAAACTGAAAACAAATACTCACTGGGAGCGGCTCGATGCTGACTGCCTGATAACTTCGCTGGCAAATATACGAACTCTGCCCCCCACCCCCCCCCCCCGATGCCGTATACATACTGTATCTATACAGTGGTGAATTTTCCGGCGTTTTCAGCGGTTTTAGCGGCGCTTTAAGGTAGATGACTGCGGGCTATCTTTGTGATACTCAACGAAATGCCAATCAATCCCTGCATCACCGCCCACTTGAAAAGATTGTGATAAAAAGTACAATCGATGCCAGTCGCAACAGTTCCGCCGCGCGTGATCCCGTCACAGGTTCAAGGCGCTCTCAAGGTCCCCGGCCATGCCTGACTTCCAGCCAAATTCAGCCCGTTCAAATGCCTTTATAGCCTGGTCCTTTTCGACGGCTATGCTGACCTTGGGCTTGATAGTCTTTGGCGCGGTCGTGCGCGTGACCGAATCCGGCTTGGGCTGCGGCAACGACTGGCCCCTCTGCAATGGCACGCTCTTCCCGCCGCTGGACAATATCACCGCCTGGATTGAGTGGTTGCACCGTCTCTTTGCGGTCTTGATCGGCTTTTTTGGTCTGGCGACGCTATGGCTGGCGCGGCGAGAATATGGCGCGGGCGACCGGCGCGTCCTGCGTTTGACGATTTTGGCGGCGCTGCTCTTTCTGCTGCAAAGCGGTCTTGGCGCCATCGTGGTATTCCTGGACTTGCCGCCGACATTCGTCACGCTGCACCTCGGCGTTGCCATGCTGCTTGTCGGCGCTTTGCTTGCCGCCACCGTGCTCGCCTGGTATCGCCCGCGGAATCCCTACCCGTCCAATGCTGTCACCCAACTTGCGCGGATCAATGCCGCCTTCGCGCTGCTCATTATATTGACTGGCGCCCTCGTTCGAGGCAGCGGCGCGACATTGGCTTGCACCGACTGGCCCCAATGCAGTCCCGGCGCCTGGCTGCCGATTGATCAGGGTCCCCTCGCCCTGGTGAATATGCTGCATCGCCTCTCGGTTGCCGCGATGGCGCTGACATTATTGGCTTTATTGCGGGGGGTGTTCCGCTCTCGGCAAGAATCCCTGACCAGAAGGATTGCCCTGGGCAGCGGCGTCGTTTACGCATTGCAGATCGGCGTCGGGGCGATGTTTGTCTTCAGCGCGGCTGAGGCGAGCTGGGGCGCGGCTCATGTTGGCTTGGCCGCGGCCACCTGGAGTTTGCTGATCGTGCTGGTCGTCATCGAGCATGTCAACGATCGCGATTATGCTCGCGGGAAACAGATGGGAACATGACCCTAACCCTGCCCTCGCGCAACCTGACCCGTTCTTATATCGCCCTCCTCAAGCCGCGCATCGTCCTGCTGCTGGTATTCACCTGCATGACCAGCATGATCGTCGCCGCCGGCGCCGCCCTTCCCATCGATACCTTCCTCTTCACCATGCTCGGCGGGGCATTGGCGGCGGGTGGAGCCAGCGCGATTAACCAATACCTCGACCGCGAGCTGGACGCGAAAATGGCGCGCACCGCCCGACGTCCGATTCCGGCTGGGCGCATTCCCGCGCGGAACGCCTTGCGCTTCGGCGCGAGCTTGGTCCTTTTGTCGGTATTGCTGCTGGCCGCCTTTGTCAACTGGCTGGCGGCGGCGCTGGCTTTAGCTGGCGCGCTTTATTATGTCGTGATTTATACCTGGGTTTTGAAGCGCAACACCGTTGTCAATATCCTGATCGGCGGCGGCGCTGGCGCCATGCCGGTGCTGGTCGGCTGGGCGGCCGGCGCGGGCGCGCTTGAACCCCAAGCCTTCATTTTATTCGCCATCGTCTTTTACTGGACCCCGCCTCATTCCTGGGCGCTGGCGATTCTGACGAACAAAGATTACGCCGCCGCGAATATACCGATGATGCCGGTCGCGCGGGGCGAGCGCGTCACCCGCTATCAGATACTGTTCTACTCCATCCAGCTATATATCATCAGCTTGACGCCGGTCCTGCTGCTATATTTGCCCGGGGCGCCGAAGATGCTCGAGGGCGTCTACGCCCTGGCTGCAGCCTGGCTCGGGCTGCTGCTGATCTGGCTCGCGGTCAAGCTAATCCGCCGGGCCGACAAAGCGACCGCGCGCGCCTTGTACAAATATTCTTCGCTCTATCTCGCCTTGCTCTTTCTGGCGATGATCATCGATCGTCTGCTCTGAGAGGAAACCGGGCGTGCCAGGAGTCAAGAAGACTGCGCCCTCGCCTCAGCCGGCTCTCATCTTGAGCGCGCTCCTGCTGGGCGGAGCCGCCATTGCTTTCCTGGGCGCCTTCATCTTCGCCAGTCAACCGCGAGGCGCCCCATCCAGCGCCATCAATGCCGAGTTATATGCGGCGACGGTCGCCACTGCCCTCGCCGAAGCCTCGCCGGCAGCCGGCGAAAAGCTGATCGCGGAGTATGCCTGCAGCGCCTGCCATCTTGCCGGAGAGGGTCGCATCGCCCCGCTCTTCCCCGGAATCGCCGACCGCGCTGCCGATCGACGTCCGCCCCTCAGCGCCGAACAGTATCTCTACGAATCAATCGTGCAGCCGGGCGCCTTTCTCGTCCCGGGCTATGCCGGCGCCATGCCCATAAACTACGCGAACCGCTTGTCGCCCTTCGAAATCGGCCACATCATCGCGCATTTGCTCAGCCTGAAGAGCGGCTGATGCTGACGACCCCGTACAACCGCGCTCATGCCTCCGCAGTCGCCAGCAGTTCAGCCAGTTCCTCGCGCGAGAAATGGAGGCGCAGCGCCCACCAGACCCCGCGCGCGCCGATATAAGCGGAAACGGAAAACGAGAGGATCAGCAGAAAAGCGATGGGCAGAAAGAGGCTCGCCAACAGCGGGGCGAGCGCCGCCAGCGCGATGAAGAAGCTGTGCAGCGGTCGGCTCAATACGAGCAGCAAACTGAGCTTGATCAGGCCGCGCAGAGGCAAATCCAGCAGCGATGCCAGCGACCAGGCATAGACATTCGCCATCAGCAAGACCGCGCCCAGGCTGAGCGTCAGCGTCAGCGACAGCATCGCCGGGAAGCTCCGCAACTGCATAAGGGGAAAGATGCTGAGGTTGAACAGGATCAAGCCGAAACCAGCCAGGTCGATAATGCCGAGGCCTAGCGCCGAACGCCAGCGCCGCCGGATAGCGCCGAAGTAGACGCGGAGAAATTCCGGTTGCCGCCCCTGCGCCCACTCGTTCATCAAAGCGAAAAGACCCAGCAGACCGAAAGGCGCGCCGATGACGGTCATGAACAGAAAGGCGCTGATCAAATTGGCGAAGAGGAAGTTGCCGATGCGCTCGGCAGCGGCATAGAATCCGCTGTCTTGCCAATTGCCCATTGCCTTGCCTGCTTCATTCGCGGAATCGTCAACATATTGTAACCGAAGGCTGCAAGTACAAAATATCCCACGCGCCAAGAGTAGGAGCGAGCCATTGGGTCGCCCGCCTTGTAGCGAGCTATCAGGCCGCACGAAACAGGAAAGGGTTTAGACAGCCGCCGCATCAACCCTTCAAACCAGTCGTGGAAATCCCTTCGACCAGGTAGCGCTGGAAGGAGATGAAGATGACAAAAACCGGCAGCAGCGACAGCGCCGACATCGCGAAGATGGCGCCCCAATCGGTTTGACCCGAGGGATCGGAAAAAGTGCGCAGCGCCAACGAGACCAGATACAGTTCCGGACTGTTCAGATAGATGAGCGGGACGAGAAATTCGTCCCAGGTCCAATAGAACGAGAAGATGGCGGCTGTAATGATGGCGGGCGTGAGCTGGGGCAATATCACCCGCAGGAAGATGCCAAATTTGCTGGCGCCGTCGATCATGGCCGCTTCGTCCAGGTCGACCGGGATGCTGCGGATGAACTGGATGATCATGAAAATGAAAAACGCCGAGCCGCCAATCCGCGGCAGCAGCAGCGGATAGAAGGTGTTCAGCCAGCCCAATTGCTTGAAGACGATATACTGCGGAATGATCTGCACCTGCGTCGGCAGCATCAGCGTGACCAGCATGACCGCGAACCAGATGCGCCGTCCGCGGAAGCGCACGCGAGCGAAACCATAAGCCACGACCGACGATGCGCTGACGCTGAGGATAGTGCCCAGCGTGGCATAGAATAACGAGTTGCGGTAGAAGGTGGTGAAGCTGATGCCGCCGAAGCCCGCCCAGCCGTTGGGATAATTCTGCGGATAAAATTCCTTGGGGATGATAGCTGTCTGGTTGGTCCAGATCTCATCGGGCGGTTTGAATGAAGAGCCGACCAGCCACATGATCGGATAGAGCATGAAGAAGCAGGTGACGCCCACCGCCGCATGGTAGAAGATCGTGCGCGCCATGGGACGCTGATACCAAGGCAGTGCCGGGCGGATGACGCGCGGCGCGCTGAGCCCGGCGGGCGCTTGGGCTTCGATACCAGCCACCGATCAGCTCCCCTCGTCCGCTTCGTAATGCACCCAGTAGCTGGATGAGCGGAAGACAAAGGCTGTCAAAAGGGCGATGACCATAAGCATGACCCAAGCCATAGCCGAGGCATAACCCATTTCGTTCTGCTCGAAGGCGCGGCGGTAGACATAAAGCGCGTAAAAGAGGGTGGTATCCAGCGGCCTGCCCTGGGTGACGATGAAGGCTTGGGTGAAGACCATGAAACCCGATATCAATTGCATGATGAGATTGAAGAAGATGATCGGCGTCAGCATCGGCAAGGTGATGCGCAGGAAGCGCTGCAAGCTGTTGGCGCCATCGATCTCCGCCGATTCGTAAAGATGTTTGGGAATGTTCTTTAAGCCGGCCAGGAAGATGAGCATGGGCGAGCCGAATTGCCAGGCGGCCAAGATGATCAGCGTCCAAATAGCGGTCTCGGGCCTTCCCAGCCAGTTGGGACCTTCTATGCCCAACAGGTTCAGCGTGAAGTTGACCAAGCCGTCGTTGCCGAAAATCTCGCGCCACATGACGGCGACGGCGATGCTGCCGCCGATGATCGAAGGCGCGTAGAAAGCCGCGCGATACACGCCGACGCCGCGCCGATAGGTATTCAGCAGCATGGCCACCGCCAGCGCGAAAACCAGCCGCAGCGGCACCGAGAAGACGACATATTTGACCGTGGCGTTCACCGAGCGCCAATAACGCCGATCCTCGAAGAACATCCGCTGGAAATTGTCTAAGCCGATGAAGTCGCCGCTATTGGCGAGCACGTTGTAATCGGTGAACGACAAGATCAGCGAGACGCTTATGGGAATGAAGGTGAAGAGAAAGAAAGCGATGAGCCAGGGACTGATGAAGAGGTAGCCGACGAGGTTGTCTTGCCCGAAGTTGGATCTTCGGCGGCGCTTGCCCTTTGTCAGCGTGGCGGCTGCCATGGGTAGTACCCCCATCCCCCGCCCCTTCCCCCATAAAGAGGGAAGGGGAGCGATTCAATGGGGATAGCGTCTATTGCGCGCCAAGGATGCGGTTGGCTTCTTCGCGCAGGTAGGACGCCGCTTCTTCCGGCGAAATCATGCCGTACATCACCGGCTCGACAAATTCAGGAACGAAGACGTTATTGATCACATCGGCATGCGCAGCCGGATCCGCCGGGCGGATGGGACTGTTGTCCATCTCGATGATGCCGAGGTAGTTGAACATCTCAGCCTGCGCCGCGCCCAGGTTGGGCAGCAAAGCATCGCGAACGACCGAAGAAATCGGCACGCCGCGCTCGGCTGCCAGGATCTCGTTGGCTTCGACCGAGTTGACGAACCAGTCGATGAAAGCGGCCGCTTCATCCGGCTGCTCCGCCTGGGATGTGACGGAGAAGAACATCGACGGCTTGATGTAATTCTGCGATTGACCGCCTTCGGGACGCGGGATCGGGTACATCACGAAGTTGCGGTCTTCGCCCGATGCCGTCCAGACCGCCACGATCTGGTTGCTCCAGTGGTAAGCCATCGCCGCTTCCTGGGTCACGATCAGTTGCGCTTCCACGCCTTGATCGCCGCGCGCCACCGAGTCTTCATAACTCTGCATACCGCCGCTCTCCTGCAGGCGCAGCAGCATGTTGTAGTAATCGACCAAGGGCTGATCATCTTCGTAGCCCAGGGACATGCCATCAGCGGCGTAAGCCCACTGATCGCAGCAGCCCATATAGTAGGACTTCCAAAGCTGATCGCTGGTCAGAACGCCGATGCCATGAATGTCAAGCGTCTCCTGGATCGCGTTGGCGATGTCTTCGAATTGGGTCCAGGTCCAGTCCAGCGGCGGCAGTTCGATGCCGGCCGCTGCAAAGGCATCCGTATCGAGGGTGAATACCTCCGAGTTGTTGCCCAGGTTGATGCCATACATCTGCCCGTCAACCATGCCGCCAGCCAGCGACGAATCGGAGATGTTCATCGTATCAATGGCGCCGCTTTCGATGTAGCCGTCAAGCGGCATCAGCAAGCCATTGGCGACCCACTCCTCAATGCGCGCGTAATCGTGCTGCATGATATCCGGCAATTCGCCGCCGGCCGCCTGGGTCGAGAGCTTGGTCCAGTGATCGCGCCAGCCCTGGAATTCGTAAACGATGTCGATATCGGGATTGAGTTCTTCGTAAAGTTCGATGGTGGCGATGGTGCGGTCGTGACGGTTCTGCGAACCCCACCAGGAGATGCGGACCTCCGTCATGTCTTGGGCTGTCAGCGAAAGCGACGGCAATACGAGGACGGCAATCGAAAGAAGAACGAGCAAAACTTTACTTCGTTTCATGATGTTTACCTACCTGTTATAACTAGTCGACAAATTGCCATTGCCCGGCTCTGTGACGATACTAGCTCCAGGTAAATTCCGAGCCGAATCCCCCTTAGCGCTGGCAATGGCGCGACATTATTATAAGTGTAACGATTCAAATGTAAATACAAATTGTCGCATCGCAAGACACCTGACAACCACAACTGGAGCAAGAACATGACGATACGTTTCGCCGCCATCGGCTTTGAACACGCGCATATCTACGGACAAGTCAAAGTGATGCTGGACGCCGGCGCCGAGTTGGTCTGGTTTCATGATGTCGACGAGGCGCGGGTCGCGCGCTTTCAGGCGACCTTCCCGGGGGCGCAGCGCGCTGAGCGCATCGAGCAAATCCTGGACGACGACAGCATTCAACTGGTCGTCAGCGCCGCACTGCCCAATGAACGCGCCCCCCTCGGTATCCGCGTCATGAAGCATGGCAAAGACTATATGTCCGACAAGCCGGCCTTCACCGACTTCGCCCAGCTTGAGGAAGCGCGCCGCGCGCAAGCGGAAACCGGGCGCATCTATTCTGTCTGCTTCAGCGAGCATGTCACGCAGAAGTCGACAATCAAAGCGGGCGAATTGGTGCAAGCCGGCGCGATCGGGCAGGTGGTCCAAACCAGCGGCTTCGGGCCCCATCGCTTGTTCGGCGCCTATGAGCGACCGGCCTGGACCTTCGACCGCCGCTACTTCGGCGGCATCATCAATGATCTGGCCAGCCACCAGATCGAGCAGTTTCTCTACTTCACCAACAGCGAAAGCGCCAAAGTGGTCGCGGCAACAGTGGGCAATTTCAAATTCCGCGAGTATCCCAATATGCACGACCTGGGCGACTTGACCCTGCGGAGTTCCCAGGCTGTTGGTCACATCCGCGTCGACTGGCTGACGCCGACCGGCTTGCCCGTTTGGGGCGATGTGCGCCTGTTCTTGATTGGCACGGAGGGCGCCATCGAATTGCGCAAGAATATCGATGTCGCCGGCCGCGATGGCGAAAGCCACCTCTTCCTCGTCAACGGCGACGGAGCGCGCTATGTCGATTGCGGCGATACCGAGATCACTTATGGAAAAGACCTGATTGCGGATATCCTCAATCGCAGCGATACAGCCATCCCGCAAGCGCGCTGTTTCCTGGCCTCAGAACTAGCGCTGCGAGCAGAGACGATGGCGCTGGATCTCACCAATCTGTCAGCGGACTAGGCTATGCTGTTTTTCCCTCAGGCGTATCGCTCGCGCAATATCTCAGCCGCTTGTGACATGGCTTGGAGCTTTTGATAAGCCTCTTCCAGCGAAATGGGATTGGTGCTCGTCGGCGCGAAGCCGCAGTCGGGGTTCAGCGTGATCTGCTCGGGTTTCAAGAATCCAAGCGCTTTTTCTACCCGTTCCACGATAAGGTCCGGCGTATCGGCAATTTCCCCGCGCACGTCAACCACGCCCAAACCGATCTCCTTGTCGGTCGGATACTGGCCGAAGATCGCCACATCGCCGGCTTGAGACACGGCGAACTCCATCGCCAGTTGGTCAACATCCGCTTGCAGCAAATAGGGCATGATCGGCTCATAATCGCCATTGGCGTACACCGTGCGGGCGCGATTGCCGCGGCAGACGTGCAGCGCGGTTTTGATGCCGTCTATGCCAGCGACGACGCGATTCAGGTCATCAATGGCGCGCGCCATTTCCGCGTCCGGGTCAGCGAATCTAGCGCGATGCTCAGGATCGACAAAGAAACACAGCCACGGGTCGTCAAATTGCACGATATCAACACCCGCGTCCCGCAAGGCGACCACTTCTTGCCGCAACACCGGGATCACCGCCTCGATAAAGTCGCGCCGGCTGGCGTAAGCGCTCATGGAGTAATCGGGATGCCACAGTCGTCCGCCAATCATATGCGGCGATGGCAAGGCGACCTTGGTCTGCTTCTCGGTCCGCTGGCGAAGAAAGGCGGCGCCCTCCGCCGCGATGGTCCGCGAATAGACGATAGGTTCCACCACCAGCGCTTGCTGGAACTCCTTCAGCGTCCATTGCTGCGGCGCGGACAAGCCAGTATCGGGCAGGACCTCTGGCGCGAGCGCTTGCGTCCGATATTCCGCTTGACGAAAGCCAGCCACCATCTGGGCGAAGACTTCAAAATAGCCGATTCGGCGCCACTCGCCATCGGAGATGATGTCGATGCCAGCCGCTTCCTGCATTCCAATGGCGAAGGCGATTGCTTTGTCCATCGCTGCATCCAAAGCCTCATCGCCGAGATCGCCGTCCTGATGCCGCAGCAGCATGTCAATAACCCATTTGGGGCGTGGCAGACTGCCGATCACACTGGTCGGGAATAGTGTACGCTCTGTCATTGTTCACCCAGTATTCGCGCTTGTCTTTAACAACAATTCGGGCTTGTCCGAGCATATCGCATCGACGCCCAAGGCTTTGAGCGCCGCGATTTCGGACGGGCGTTCCTCATGCCAGCAGACGATGCCCAGATCGGCTTCTCGCACCGCAGCGATCCACTCCGGTCTGAGCAAGCGATGCGGCTGATCCGCTCGGTTTTCCCAACAAGGATGGACATAATCCGCTCGTATCGACTCCGCCAGCTTCACCGGATCTATGTCAACGGCATTGAACAATATCGATGTCTGGGCGTCGGGACGGGCTGATTTGATATCCGCCAGGGTGTCGGGCCGGAACGAGCCGAAAATCACATTTTTTCCATAATGCTGCGTATCCACCGACGCGAATATAGAGCGCGCCGCTTTCATATTGAGCCGCTTGATATCCAGGTATAAGCCCAAGCCGAGCTCCTTGCAGAGCAGGAGCGCTTTGTCAAAGTTAATGAGGCTGCCGTGAGCGGCGGTCAATCTCCGCAAGGTCTCCCAATCATAATCCGACACGCTGCCGTCGATGCCATACAGGCGTTTCAGACTGCTGTCATGCGTGACGACAGGCACATCATCGGCGGAGACACGAATATCAATTTCGACCATATCGGCGCCGAGCTCGGCCGCTATCCGCAGGGAATCCGGCGAGTTTTCTTCGGCGTAGGCTGATGCGCCTCGATGAGCGATGCGCAGGACGCGCCTTTCACGCGTCGGGATCATCGCGCGCAGACGCTCCGTCCACCAGGCCACGCGCGCCGGTATCCAGTCTCGCAGGCTGCGCCAGGGCACGAAGACGGCGTCACGCAAATCAAAGGTATTGGAGAAGTCATAGCTCGGCTCGAATTGCCGCCGCTCAAGCCAGGTGTGAACGAGGCGGTTCTGCAGCGGCTTGCGCTGGTCGATGACGCCGGCGTACAGAGGCGTCACATGCACGCCCATCTTGCCGGCCTGGCTGCCGCAACTCGCCATCGTCCTCTCTTTGCGCTCCAGCAGCCACTGCGGCGAGGGCGCGAAGGCATGTTTGCCCGGCTCGGAATAAAGCAGCGGACGACCGCCTCGCCGGGGCAACCGACCGCGCTCATCAAGCATCCGGTTGTATTTGCCGTGCCAGCTCGCTTCGACATCGGCGACCGCGCCGCCCCCATCGACATAGACCCAGACATGCTCCAGTTCATAAAGATGCTGAATATCCCAATCCCACCAGATCGCGTATTCGATGACGCAGGCGGCGCCATCGCTGAGATGAATATCGCGCGGAAAGGAAGACGAAGGCGCGGACCCGCGGAAAACGGTGTAGCCAACGACGGAGGGGAAAAAGGGTTCCTTCGCGTCAAAGAGAATGATAGGGGCCTGGCGTCGGGCGAGCGCATGATCGACTTCCGAGGCGATGCTTCGATCAAGTCCTGCCGGCGCGCCATCGAGCATGATGCGGCTCCTCTGCCAATCTGTTACTGCCAAAGGAGTGATTTTTCCGTCTGCGGATCGAAGAACTGCGCCTTTTGCATATCAAATTTCAGATTGACCCGTTCGCCGGATTGACGCTGGGATTCGGTATTTTCCAGCAAAAGGAAGCTGTGAGGTCCCACGCGCACATCAATCAGGTCTTCGCGCCCGAGCGGCTCGACGATGAAGATTTCGCCGCTGACATTGCCATTCTCGCTGATCTGAATGTCCTCCGGTCGGATGCCCATGACGACCGCGCCATCGTAGCCGGCCGGCGGTCCCCCGCGTTCCTGCCCGACTTCCAGCCGCAGCGAATCGGCTTCGGCGATATAGCTCCCGTTGCTCCCCGAAACATCCACCGAGACGAAGTTCATCGGCGGGTTGCCGACAAAACCGGCGACGAACAAGGTCTTGGGCCGGCTGTATAATTCATCCGGAGAGTCAAACGCTTGCAGATGCCCGCCATTCATCACCGCGATGCGGTCAGCCATGGTCATAGCTTCCACCTGATCGTGCGTGACGTAGATGGAGGTGATGCCCAGGTCTTTCTGCAAGTGCTTGATTTCGCCGCGCATCGTCAAGCGCAGCCGCGCATCGAGATTGGAAAGCGGCTCATCGAAGAGCAGAATATCAGGCTCCTTCACCAAAGCCCGCCCCAAAGCGACCCGCTGCTGCTGCCCGCCGGATAGCTGCCCGGGCCGGCGATCCAGCAGGTTGCCGATGCCCATCACATTGGCGACTTGTTGGACGCGTTCGTGCTGAATGTTCTTAGCCACCCGTTTCAGTTTCAGCGGATAAGCGATATTTTGAAACACGGTCATGTGCGGGTAAAGCGCGTAGCTCTGAAAGACCATGCCGATATTGCGGTCCTTCGGCTGAACCTGATTGACGATGCGCTCGCCGAATCTTATTTCCCCATCGGTCGGTCTGTAAATGCCCGCCAGGGTCAGCAGCGTTGTCGTCTTGCCGCAGCCGGAAGGACCGAGAAAAGCCACAAACTCGCCATCGTCGATATGCAAGGTCAGATCCTCGACCCCGACCACATCGCCGAACTTCTTGGTTAGATTATCGATCGTGACTTTCATACAACGCGCCTTTCGCGCTCATGAACTGCCTTTTGTGCCGCCGGCGTAGATATTCAGCAGATATTCCTGGGCGAAAATGAAGAAGATGAAGATGGGAATCAACTGGAACAAACCAACCGCCGCCACCTGATTCCAATCCACCGGCGCCGTTTCGTCGATCAACTCGTTCAGGAATACCGGCAAGTTGCTGACGCCCGAACCGATGGAATAGGTCGCCGGAATGATATAGGCATTCCAGCCGCCGATGAAAGCGAAGATGCCCAGCGCCAGCAAACCGGGACGTATCTGCGGCAAAAGGATTTCCCAATATGTGCGCCAGCGGGAGGCGCCATCGATCAGGGCTGAACGCTCCATATCCCAGGGAATGTTGTCGAAGAAGCCTTTCATCAGCCAGACCCCCAGCGGAAGCTGAAAGGCGACCATGACCATGGCGATGCCGCCAGCGGTATTGAAGCCGATCAATTCGCCGATGATGGGGATGTTGCCCAAACGCAGCAAGACGATGAAGATCGGGATCAGCAGCGTGATAGCGGGAAAGCCGTGCAAGATAAGCGTAAACGACAGGAAGAAACGCCGCCCGGGAAAGTTCATCCGCGACAGGGCATAGCCGGCCATGGACGAGACCAACAGCACCACGAAGGTCATGATGACGGCGATGGCCAGCGATGTCAGCAGAATGGGCCAGATATTGAATTCCAGTCCGGCGATATTGCCGACGAAGATCGACTCCCAATTCTCCAACGTGAAGCCGCCGAAATTGTCATTGCTGTCCAGGGGGATGAGGCCCTCGGTCCGATAGGAGAAGGTGGCGACGATGACCCAGAAATAACCCACCAGCAGCGGCGTCATCAAGCCGACGAGCGCGATATAAGGCGCCCATTGCCCAGGCAAGAACACAATGACGACAGTGAAGACCAAGCCGAAGATGAGACCCGGCAGCAGAGCGCTCAACTGTTTATCGGAGTCGATGGCGACCCGGACCGTCTCCTGCAATTCTTCATCGCCGCGGATGAAGCGCAGACGCAAGGGTGTGTCTTCCTCGGATTGGCTGAGGCGCAGGTTGAGGGCGGCCAGATCGACCTGGTCGCGGCGGATTGCGGTGATAACATCGCCAACTTGCATCTCTGCCATATCCGCTGCGCCGCCGGGCGCGATGGCCTCCACGCGGATTCCAGCCTCGGTCTGGCTTAGCGTCATCTCCAGCGAGGGACGCGGCGCGAAAACGCCGTAGTCGAAGGCATAATGACCGACGGCGACCAGCAGAAAGAGCAAGACAGTGCTGGTCAAAGCCAGGCTCAGCGCTCGCGGCGTATCGGTCCAGGTGTAACGGCGGGCGACGCTGGCGGCGGCGATATAGGCGACGAAAGGCAAAGCCAGCAAGGCGAGGCGCGTCAGGACATCCGTCACAGTTTCCTCGACGCTGCCCAGGGCAAACAAGGGACCAATCACGCCGCTGAGAAGGAACCCGGCCAGCAGCAGGACAAGCATGCTGATGACGCCCAGTCGCAGCGCTTCAACGAGGTCGCCCTGAAGCGACGCCGAGGCCTCTTCAGTCTTGATCTTGGTCCGGTCGAACAATTCGCCCCGCAAGCTCATAACGTCTCCACCCGCGGCTCGGCGACCAACTCGTCAAAACGGAAAACACGCATATAAATCACAGCCAGCACCACCCCGATCAAGACGAGCAGCACGGCAAAAGCGGAACCATAACCCCATTGCGCATTGCCAAAATAATTGGACAAGGCGCGGTGATAAGCGGTCAGAGACCAGACCTCGGTGCGATAGAGACCGGGTCCGCCATCGGTCAATAGCTGGATTTCCACGAATGATGTCAATAAGGACAGCGTCTGGTAGGTGAAGACAAAGAGCAGGGGCCAGCGAATCAAAGGCAAAATGACGTAGCGAATGCGCTGCAATTTCGATGAGCCATCGACCAGCGAGGCGTTCAGCAAATCCTTGGGAATCGACTCTATGGCGGAGGTGAAGATGATCATGCCGAAAGACAAACCGATGAAGCCGTTGACCACCACGACGAATACCCAGGGATTGGTGGCGATGTAATTGTAAGTCGGCATCCCCAGCCAGTTGTTGAACTGATTCAGAATGCCAAAGGGCGCTTCCGCCATCATCCGCTTCCAGATCAAGATGTAGACAACAGGCGAGGTGATGCGCGGCAAGATCCACAAAGCGCGAAAAACAAAGCCGGCGCCGCGGTCGATATGCGTCGTCAGCAACGAGACGATGAGCGCCAGCGAAACATTAAAAATGGACAGCGTGAAAAGCACATAGAAGATGGTGTTGAAGAAGATCTTGCGGGCGAATTGATCGTTAAGAAGGGTCTCGTAATTCCTCAGACCAATATATTCCATAGCGGCCAGGTTGGATGTGAAGTTGGAGCTGGCGAGGTTGGTGACACTCAGATAAAGAATGATGGCCACCGGAATCAAGAAAAACACGACGACCAGAACGCCGGCCGGCGCCATAAAGCCATAAGCGCCCAAATAAGACCTTAGGGCGTTGCGGCTGCTGCGGGCTTCGCGTTTCTCAGCCTGTTGGGACATTAGCCGATCTCGCGCTGTCTAAAGGCGGATGAGCTGCGGATGCTGGCGTAGCTCTCCCCTCCCCCAGAACGAGAGAAGGGGAGAAACCGATAGATTAAGCCCCTCCCTCTTTATGGGGGAGGGGTTTGGGGTGGGGGCAATGACGATGCCGCGCTAGCGAACGGCGATGCCATCTCCCAATTCATTCTGCATCTGCGCGATAGCGATCTCGGCCGCGCCGGCTGCGTCAGCTTCGCCCGTCTCCACCGCTTGTATGCCGAGGAAGTAGGCATTCGACCAGGCGTTCCAACCCGGATGGTTGGGCAGCGCCGTCGTGTGATCCAGCATGTAATGCGCGCTGCTCAGCAAGCGGTTGTTGGCATAAGCCTCGGATTGCAGTTGCGCGTTGAGGATGCCGAGATGGAAGCTGTCGATGGCGTGCTTGTTGTTATGCTCGGGCGTGGTAATCGCCGCGATCAACTCCAGCGCCACATCCGGGTTCTCGCTGCCGCTGCTGATCATGTAGGTCAACGGGTGCGTCAGCGTGATGGCATTGCCCGTCGCCATCGCCGGGATCAGGGTCAAGCCGATATTCTCGAAGAGGAACTCGTCGCCGCCCTTGTCGGCCACGTAGTTAATCGCCCAGTTCGGCCAGTTCCAGGTGCCGCCAGCGGCGAAGAGCACCGTATCAGCCTGCGCCACAGTCGGATGCCAGACCTCGTTCCAGTCCAGACCGATAACATCGGAGCGCAGTACGCCGGAGGCGACGGCGCCGCCCAGCAATTCGTATGTGGCGACCAGCGCTTCGCTATCGACGACCAGGTTGCCTTCCATATCGAGCACTTCGCCGCCATGCCCATAGTAGTAATACAGGAAGTCGGGACCGTTGCTCGGGCGATGCCACCAGCCGTTGCCTTCGTCGACGATGCCTTCGTCAATGGCTGCTTCAGCGGTCGCCAACATATCGGCGAAAGTCCACTCGCCAGCGGCGACGCGGTCGGGCAGGGACTCGATGTCTTCTTCGCTCCAGCCCAGGTCGCGCAGCAGCAGCTTGCTGTAGAAGATCGGCCGCGCTTCAGCGTCTTGCGGGATGCCCCATATCTGGCCCGCGTAGCCATGCGAATCCCACAGCGACGGCACGATATCGTCAAATTCGCTGTGCATGCCGATCACGTCATCCAGCGGGATGATGAATCCGGCCGGCGCCCAGGCGCCAATATCTTCATGACCCGACAAGATAATATCCGGCGCTTCGCCAGCTTCCGACGCCAGGACGAATTCATTCTTGTAATCGCCCCAACCCGCGTTGTCTTGAATCAAATTCAAGTCAATCTCGATGCCCAGCTCCGCTTCAACTTCCTCTTCGACTACCGCGAAATTGTTGCAGCGCCAATCTTCTTCCGGCGGGCTGGCTTTACAGCGGACAGTGATACTGACGGCATCTTGAGCCAAGGCAATACCTGCGACCGAACTCAAGAGCAACAGCAAGACAAATGCAAAAAGTAATCTGCGTAACATCTCTGTGTCCTCCTAAAACATACTAGCGTCTTTACTGACAGCCTGATCGTATCCAATCATGTGAAATCCTGCAACAAATTGCATACGCGCGGACCGGGCAATCGCTTCAAAATTGACATCCGCCGCGAAGACAAGTTTCAAACTCAATTTCGCCGCCGAGAGCGCCGAAGGTCAATGTTGGCGGGCTGTGTCGAAGGTCAATGTCTACGCGACCTAAGCGCCTTACGTGATCTGCGCGACTCCGCCTGACGCCCAAAATCGCTTTTCGACGACCTCGAAAATAACGCACATATGTTCTTTCCTTCTACTCAATATCATGATACACTCCCTTTATGGATCAATTATCGCAGGCTCTCAATCGCGGCGCCCAAGCGATGCCCGTCGCCGAAGACACGGTCTCTATACCTACAGTATCAATAGACTTGCGGGATCTAGGCGGACAACCAGGGGCAGTTCATAAGCATGTCAGGGGCGGAAACCGCCTCTATGTCAGCCCTTGCGCCGCTGCCTCGACATACCAAATTCATACCGGCCGCCGCCTGCCTTTTGTCCATTTTGCCTGGAAAACCCGGTCTATTGTCCGAAAAAAGTATTTCTTTGTCCGACTTCGTCCATTTTGGACAATAAACAAACTGAAAACAAATACTCTCTGGGAGCGGCTGACTGCTGACTACATGATGACTTCGCTGGCAAATATAAAACTCTGTGCCGACGGCCTAGTGGGTGTCCACGCGCCTATCTTTAGAACTCGGCGCTAAGAAATAATTTGAATTGATTGCCCAGTATGCGCGGATTAAAGGTGAATTGTGGACAGTTAATGGATAGAATAATGTCAAGTTGAACCTGAACTTGGAGAGTAGGTTGACAATGTCTGACGAGATTAAAGAACTGCGTGTTTCCAATGATGCGATGAATGATCCGGCCGAGTTGCAGCGGCGGATCGCCGATGAGGGCTATCTCTTCTTCAAAGGGCTGATGGACGCCGACAAACTGCGCGACTTGCGGCGGGAGATGATGAGCGCGATACAGCGCGCCGGCTGGTTGATCGCCGGCACCGACCCTCTCGACGGCATCGCCGATATCAACATGCGTTATACCGAAGGCGATAACGAATACACCGCCGGCTATGCCCAAGTCTACAAGCTGGAGAATTTCCACCGCTCGGCGCATTGGACCGAAGTCACCGATATGGTGGCCTCCATACTCGGCGGTCCCATCATGCCGCATCCGCAGAAGGTGGCGCGGATCTGGTTCCCAAAATATACCGAGCACACCACGCCGACCCATCAGGATTATGTGCATTTTCAGGGCAGTTGGAACACCTTGACCTGTTGGGCGCCGGTGGGAGATTGTCCGCTTGAACTGGGCGGTTTGGCTGTCATCCCCGAATCCCACAAAGTGGATCGCATCCTCGAGCACCATTTCTCCCTGGGCGCCGGCGGCTTGATCGTCGACGAGACCGAGCATGACGATGTCGACCCGGTCTGGCATTCCACCGATTACGAAATGGGCGACGCCCTCTTCTTCCCCGCGCTGACCATTCACAAAGCATTGCCCAATTACACCGAAGACCGGCTGCGGCTCTCGCTGGATAACCGCTACCTGAAGGTCGGCGAGGAGATCGCCGAGCACATGCTGGAGCCCCACGGACCGAGCAAGCTCAGCTGGGACGAGATCTACCCGCATTGGCAGCATGACGACCTCAAATACTATTGGACAAACTACGACAACCCTGTCGTCGAGCGCGACTTGAGCTTTAGCCAGCGAGGCTTCGCCGAGGCTCTGGATATGGCGCGCGGCGGCGATCAAGACGCCATCTATATGCTCCAGCGCGCCGTGAAGAACAACAAAGACCGGGTTGATCTGGACGAAGCGGTCGCGGTCTTGGCGGAATTGGGGCTGGCGGCCGAACGCTAAGGCCGACGCCGGCGAGAGCGGCAGAGAGGGTAGAAACGATGGCATATCAAGATCTCTCCGAAGTGCGGAAGACGCTGCGGGTCGATTGGTATCGCTGCCCGACGCGCCCCGGTGTGCTGCGGGAGTTATCGAAACGCAGCGACGCCCAAGGCTGGTTTCAAGCCGGCGGACACTTCGGTCTCTTCATCCTTACCGGCGCGCTGGTATTCGCTTTCTGGCGGCATGAGATCTGGCTGGCTTTCCTGATTGCCCTCTTCTTTCATGGCACTGTGACCAGCTTCTTCACTGGCACCGCCCCGCATGAACTGGGTCACGGTACCGTCTTCAAGACCAAGCGGCTCAACAAATTTTTTCTCTATCTATTCAGCTTGATCGGCTGGTGGGACCCCTTCGATTACGCCAGCAGCCACACCTATCATCATCGTTATACATTGCACCCGGAAGGAGATCGCGAGAATCTGCTGCCGCTGGCGCCATCGCTCGCGTCGACCTTCATGCTACAGCTCTTCACGGTGAATCTGCTCACGCAGCGCGGACGCACCTTCGGCAAAGGCGGACTCATCTCGACCGTGATTATCACGGCGCTGGGCGCGGTCGGCTTGGTGCCGGCGGATGAGCGCGCTCCGATCAACGAATGGTATCGCGCCTTGCACCGCGATCAGCCTGACCAGCATAGACGCTCGATTATGTGGTCGCGTCTGCTGCTCGCCTTTCATGGCGGCGTCGTCATCATCGGCCTCGCCAGCGGTCTGTGGGTGCTGCCGCTGATTTTCACGCTGGCGGTTTTCATTGCCAATTGGCTGTCCTACTTTGTCGGCTTGACGCAGCATTGTGGCCTGCGCAACCACAGCCGGGACTTCCGCAAGAACACCCGCTCGGTCAAGCTAAACCCGCTGTTCTCGTTCTTGTACTGGCGGATGAACTGGCATATTGAGCATCACATGTATGCCGGCGTGCCTTGCTACAACCTGGCGACATTATACGAAGAGATCAAGGACGACATGCCCCTGCCCCGCACCTTGATCGGCGCCTGGCGAGAGATGCGCATGGTTTGGGAGCGGCAAAAGGCGGAGCCGGATTATGAATACGACACGCCCCTGCCGCCGACCGCCAATCCCGAGCCGGTCGAGCAAGGCGACGCGGTGAGGGCTGGCACAGAACTGGAGCGCTCCATCGGCGAACTCGCGCCGGCCGGCTTGCAAGAAGGTTGACGCTCAACTACTGAAGACCCGGCTCAACCCTCTTCATCCAAGTCAACGCGCAGATTCTCGACATCGGTCCGCTGTGGCGCGCTGACATAGGTCGGCACTTCTTCTTCCGCGAAGATTCGGTCGATTTCCGCGCGCTCCGCGTCTGTCAAACGCCAATCCGCCGCCGCCACATTCTCCCGCAATTCGCGTTCGTTCCGCATCCCCACCAGCGCGACCGTCACCGCCGGATTGCCCAGCAGCCAGGCCAGCGCCAACTGCGCGACCGACTTGTCATGGCGCGCCGCTATTGCCTTGAGCCGCTCCACCACCCGCAGTTCTTTGAGGAAATTCTCGCGCTCGAATAAGGGCAAACCGAATGCCCCGCCCTCGCTGCGCCAATCCCAATCGACAAATTCTGTGTCCGGGGTAAATGCGCCCGTGAGCAAGCCGAAGCCGAGACTGCCGTAAGCCATGAAACCGATGCCTTCACTCAGGCAATAAGGCAAGACTGCCGCTTCCATCCGCCGGTCAAACAGATGATAACCGACCTGATTAGCCGTCAAGCTGCCGTGCTTTTGACATTCTTCCATCATCGGCACATCATAATTCGAGACGCCGTAATGCCGGATCTTGCCCGCCGCTTTCATCGCTTCCAGCGCCGCCATAGTTTCATCGTGCGGCGTCTTGAGATCGGGCCAATGGATGAGCATGAGATCGATGTAATCGGTCTCCAGCCGCTTGAGGCAGCCCTCAGTGTGCGCCGTGATATGAGCGGCCGAGGCATCGCGCCCGATAATGGCGTCGTTGCCGCGCACGGAGGGATCCTCGTGAAATACGAAGCCCACTTTGGTGACCACGACCACATCCTTGCGCCGCTGCCCCAAGCCCCGCGCGAGCAATTCTTCCGACGTAAAGGGACCGTAAACTTCAGCCGTATCGAAAAGCGTGATGCCATGATCGATCGCCATATGCACCGCGCGCACGGCAGCGTCTATGTCTATTTCGCCATATTGCGTCGTGCCCATTTCCCAGGTGCCGAAGCCGATAGCCGAGCAAGTCAGGTCGGTATTGCCGAAGCTGCGCTCTTCCATTTCCTATTCCTCCTCGTCAGATCACTGCCAGACTGCCGCTAGTATACCGTTTTACCCGCATTCCCAAAAAACATAATGTATTCCCGCATCGGCGCAATCGAATCACTCTCAGTAAAATCAAGTAAGTCATGCGAAAAAGCGAATCTTGTAGGGGCGGCCAATCTGGTCGTCCGCTGCCGCTGCGACCTGTGGTTTCTACAAATCGTTGCTTTGGCGAAATTTGCACTGCTTTATTGATTCTACTTCCCCCACCGAGGACACAGAGTCTTTGTGATGAAAATAATTTGAGGCGATTATCCTGCCACAGTCGCGTTTTCGCCAGCACTGCGATATATTGTAAATGGTTTGGAAGTCGGCCGCGCGACCAGCGTAGATTGCAGAGGCAAGAGAAATGGTGTTGGCAGAATCATTCCAGCGTACACACGAACAGTATCAGTTGCGCGTCGACGATTACATAGCGTTTCGCCGCGACGGCTTCTTGCATATCAAGGGCTTGGTCTCCGCCGATGAAGTGGCGGAACTGGCGCGATTCACCGACGACATGATGGCGGGCGCGGCGACGATTCCCGGCATCCCGGCGCCATCCGACGACCTGAGCGAGGCTCAGCGCCGACGCTTCTACGAGCGCATCCACATGCCGCATCGCGCGCTGGAGCTGGCGGAGCGCTTCCTGCTGCATCCGCGCATTGTCGATGTGTTGGAAGCGCTGATCGGACCCGATGTCCTGGCGCTGCAAACGATGCTCTTTTTCAAGCAGCCGGGGCAAGCGGGCCAAGGCTTCCATCAGGATTCTTATTACATCCCCACCCAGCCCGACACGCTTATCGGCGCCTGGTTGGCGATTGACCCGGCCGACGAGGAGAATGGTTGTCTCTGGATGACGCCGGGATCGCAACACGAGCCGATTTATCCCGATTGCGACGGCGCTACCCAGCAGGGCGATACCATCCTCAGCGATATCGAATCGATCAAAGCGGCGAGCCATCCCGATATCGAAGTGAATACCCTGGCGCGGATCGCCCTGGAATATGGCAAGGAAGTCAAGGTGGAAGCGGAGCCCGGCGATGTAATCTTCTTCGGCGGGCATGTCTTCCATCGCTCGCATCAGAACGACTCGCAGCACTCCCGGCGCGCCTTCGTCAGCCATTATTGCAACGCCCGCTCGCGCGTACCCTGGAATCACGGCGCAACTTACGACGGCGAAGAAGAAGGAGGCGCGGCCAATTACAAACACATCCTGGCGCGCGGCTCCACCCACCTGCCCTACGCGCAGCCTAAGTTCGGCACGCCTTGCGCGGCGAATGCGCCCGAGCTTTATGGTCCGCGTTTTGATGACCACCGCGTCAAGTCCATGATGGGCGATGACAACGGCTTCATGGTGCTCGTGCCCCACGAGGATGTGGATCACGATCACTAGAAATCAACCACAGAGAAAACCGATACAGCAGGAACGCAGCTATGATCCTGAATACCGAGTACCCCATCACCGCCGCGCAAGTGGATCAGTATCAACGGGACGGGCACATCTTGCTTGATGATGTGCTGCCGGCCCCGTACATACCGCCCTATCAGGACGCCATCGTAAAAACAGTGGAACAGCGCAACACCGAAACGCGGGCGCTGAAAGACCGCGACACCTTTGGCATGGCTTTCCTGCAAACGACGAATCTCTGGGAATATAACGATGCCGTCAAGGAATACGTGATGGCGAAGCGCTTCGCTGGCATCGCGGCCCGGCTGATGGGCGTCGAACGCGTGCGCCTCTATCACGATCAGGCGCTCTTCAAGGAAGCCGGCGGCGGCATCACCCCCTGGCATCAGGACCAGCACTACTGGCCCCTCGCCACCGACAAGACGATCACGATGTGGATGACCCTGGTTGATATCAGCGCCGATATGGGCACGCTGCGTTTCGCCTCCGGCTCGCATGTCGAAGGCTATCTCGGCGATATCCCCATCTCGGATGAATCCGAGGCTCAACTGCGCGCCTTCGTCAAGCGGAAAGGCTTCACGCTGGCTCAAGCCGATGCCATGAAAGCCGGCGCCGCCACCTTCCACAGCGGCTGGACCCTGCACTCGGCGCCGCCGAATTTCTCCGACCGAATGCGTCCGGCGATGACGGTGATTTATTACGCCGATGGCGCCCTGGTCGGCGAACTCGATAACAAGAACCGCGTCGGCGATCGCGACCGCTGGTTGCCGGGCACGGAACCGGGAGACTTGGCGGCCTCGCCCTTGAATCCAGTCTTGGGTTAGATCTTGAAAATCACCCGAGTCGAAGCCATCCCCCTTTTCGCGTCCTTCGCCGACGCCTTTGACGGCGACGTCCCGCCCGAACTCTCCCTGCCCGCCTTCAGCATGAGGAACAACCCTCTGCTCGGCCAAGGCGCGGTCATCGTGCGCATCAAGACGGACGCCGGCCTGGTCGGCATCGGCGAGGCCATGGGCAGACCCGGTCCGCGCGGCACGGCGGCGCATATCAACGAAGTGCTCGCGCCCATGCTGATCGGCGCTGACCCGCGGCACCATCACGCCCTGTGGACCGCCATGAACGAACAGATGCGGTTCGCGCCGATGGGCATCAGCGGCATCGATATGGCGCTTTGGGATCTGCGCGGCAAGATCTACGGCGACTCGCTGACCAATCTGCTCGGTGGTCCCATGCGCGCTGCCGTCGACTGTTATGCCAGTCCGATACCCTACATGGCGACCCCGGAAGCATCGGCGGAGAAAGCTCGCGAGTTCGTCGCCCAGGGCTTCCGCGCGGTGAAACTCAAGATCGGTCGCGGCATCAGCGCCGATACCGCCCATGCCGAAGCCGTTCGCGATGCCGCCGGCGCGGATATCAAACTGCTCGTCGACGCCAACGGCGCTTACAGGGTGAGCGAGTCGGTTGCGCTGGCGAAGGACCTGGTCAAGCTCGGCGTCTACTGGCTAGAGGAGCCGGTACATCCCGAGTACCCTGATGATTTGGCGCGCATCCGGCGGCGGGTGGATTTGCCGGTGGTTTCGGGCGAGTGGCTGGGCAGTTGGTATCAATTCCGCGACCTGCTCAAAGCCGAAGCGGTTGATGTCATCATGCCCAATATCACGCGCTGCGGCGGCATCACCGGCCTGATGAAAATCGCCGATCTGGCTATGCTCGAGAATGTGACCGTCGCACCGCATGGCGTCGGCGCCGGCATCGGCATTGTCGCTGCCATCGCCGCTTGCGCCCTAATGCCGAACTTTCTGATATATGAATACAATCAGCTATTCAATCCGCTGCGCCACGCGGTCATGCGCGAGCCCATCGACTTCGCCGATGGCGCCTTGCGGCCGAATGAAGGTCCCGGATTGGGCATCACTTTGAACGAGGCTACGCTGACGCGTTACCGAGCCGACTGAGCCTATTCGCCCACGGCTGGCCGCTGATAATCATCATCGTAGCGTTTGATATCTTCTTGCTGCCAATTGCCAAAGGCGACCTCGAGCACGCGCGCCTCCGCGCCGCGACTGCTGAGGCGATGCTTCGCGCCGGCCGGAATCCAGATTTCGTCACCCGCCTTCGCCGCAATGACCTCGTCATCCACCTGGATCAGGGCGCTGTCGTCCAGCGCGATCCATAGCTCGGCGCGGGCAGTATGCGCTTGCAAGCTGAGCCGCTGCCCGGGCGCGACCGTTATCAGACTGACAGTGACTTCTTCGTTCTTGGCGTATTGTCTGAAGCTGCCCCAGGGACGGCTGACCTGGCGGCTCCTTGGCTTAGCCGCCGGGATCGGCTTAGTAATGAACTCGGACATTAATCACCTCGCTTGTGTTACGCTGCCATCGTCAAGCGCGAATTAGAGCTTTGGGCATAATCAGCGCCAATCCGTGCTGCGTGCCGAATATGCGCAGAGCATGGCTTTGCGTTTCCAGCTTGTCCAGCCGCTTGTCCAGCGGATCTTCGACGCCGAATACATCGGCCAGCACATGCCGTTCCCAGTGTCCCGTGCGCGTGGAGATCAGTCGCGGTTCGTCTTTGGGGATGGTCATCTTGGGATTGCATAATATCGGCGAACAGTCATGAATCGCCAGGATCCAATCATCGCGTTTGAGCGCGGCGCGCAAGACATCTTGCAGCAACTGCCAGGGATGCGCGTCCAGATAAATGATGCCGGGCGGGTAGCGATCGAGTATCTCCTCGTCGACGCGCCCGCTGACATCGCGCAGGATGAGCCGCGCCTCATCGGGCTTGAAATGGCGAACCATATCCTCAATGTCGTAGGTGTATACAGCGGTATCAAGTTGCAGTTGGTCTATGCTATCCAGAATGCGTCGGGTAGAGCCGCCCTGATAAGTCCCGATTTCAATGAGATTTTCTGGTCGCGCGAAGTCGAGCAGGCAATGAAGCGCAAACGCTTCCTCCGACGAAGTCGTGCCTATCTGGCCCAGCGTGTTGACGTGATCTTTGTTCGCCATCAGTCCCTGATAGCCCGCCCAGAGATCGCGGATGCGCTCTGGCGGTTGCCCCAAAGCATCGGCGATATCAGATAGCAACGCCCCGTGGTCGACCTGGCTAGGAATGACCGGGCGATACGATTGCGGTTTGAAAGTATTCCACAAGCCGAGCAAGCGAAGCCGCAAAGGATGCACTACTAACCCTTTTCTGTCTGCGTCTGTTCAAGCCGCAATGCTAGAAATTGCGGGCGCCCTCAGTATCACATTCTCAGGGATGGTTTCATAGCATTCAGAAATTCTAAAGCAGTTCGAAGAACATCCCCTTGCGAAATGAACCCTAACGTATTATAACATATATTGTCGTAAATTTACGATTCTCAATGAAGGACGTACGCGGGAAGGCGAAATGGCAACAGCGGACGCCAGAGTCGCCCTGATCACAGGCGGCGGCAGCGGTATCGGGCGCGGCTTCGCGCTGGAAATGGCTAAACTCAATCATATCGTGATTGTCAGCGATGTCAATGAAGATAGCGCGGAATCAGTGGCCCAGGAGATCAAAGCCGGCGGCGGCGTTGCCCTGCCCCGGCGATTTGATGTGCGCGATGTCGATGCCGCGACTGCGCTGGTGGATGAGTTGGTGGCGCGTTTCGGACGGATTGACGCCCTCTTCGCCAATGCCGGCATCGTGGGACCAGCCGACTTCTGGTCGATCGAGCCGACTGATTGGGATGACCTGCTTGGCATAAACGTCAAGGGAGTCGCCTTGATTGCCCAACTGGTGGCGGAGCGGATGAAGCGGCAGCGGCGCGGGCGCATCATCATCACCGCCTCTTACAACGGCGTTCGGGTGGCCGAGCACGTCATTCCCTATCGCGTCAGCAAAGCCGGCGTTCTGATGTTCAGCAAGTGCCTGGCTTTGGTCATGGCGCCTTATGGCGTGACGGTCAACGCGATCTGCCCCGGCGTGACGCCGACCCCGCTGCAACTGGAATACGCCGAGGCTCTGGCGGAAACGCAGGGCATAACGCTGGACGACTATCTCAAAGAACGCCGCTCGCGCATCCCTATGGGCGAGATGACGACGATTGAGGACCTCAACGCGTTGGCGAGATTTCTGGTATCCGACGAGGCGCGTATCATCACCGGGCAAGCCATCGCCGTTGATGGCGGCGTGATGGCATCCTCCTGAATGGACCGAGCATGAACCTGGATCACTACCGCAGCGGCGAGGGACCAATACCGCAGACGATGCGTTCCTGGTATCTCTTCGGCGCTGGCATGCAGAATTTCGGCCGCGATGACGCGCCCATAATCGAAGACATTCCCAGCACCGGCGCTGACGAGTTGCTGGCGCGGGTCGATGCCGTCGGCATTTGCGCCTCCGATGCCAAGATGATCCAGCTGGGCAATGAATATCCCCTCTTCCGCGGGCGCGACCTGGCGGCGGACCCGGCCCGCATGGGGCACGAACTAGCGCTGACCGTGGCGCGTGTGGGCGACCGTCTCAAAGACCGGTATCAAGTCGGGCAGCGGCTCGGCCAGCAGCCCGATGTCTATTATCAGTCCAGGCGCAGCGCCATCGGCATGATCCTCCCCGGCGGCATGTCGGAGTATATGGAGTTGGGCGCGGAGATCTTGCAGGGCGATGGCGGCGCTTATGTGCTGCCGGTCACTGATGCCCTCTCTTACGCCGATGTGGCGTTGAGCGAGCCCTGGGCTTGCGTCGATGCCGCTTACCGCCCCTTCCGCCGCACTAAGCCATTGCCGGGCGGCCTGCTCTGGATTAGCGGAAACAGCGACTGGTTTGACCTCGACTTCGACCTGGAAGCGCGCCTGGTCATAGCCAGCGACCTCAGCGAAAAGACAAAGGCCCAACTCCGCGTCCGCGCTGAAAACATCGTCTGGGCAAATGGCTTGACGGCGGAGCAAGTCGCGCAGGACTACGGCGACGGCGGCATTGATGACATCATTCTGCTGCAGCCGGCAGCCGACCAGGTGATAGCGGCTCAGCGCGCATTAACCCGGCGCGGCACGCTGAAAATCGGCGCGCGCGGCGCTATCGGCAAAGTCGAGATCGACATCAGCCGCATCCATTACGACTTCATCGCCATCATGGGCACAGCCCAGCCCTCGCTCGCGACCGCTTATAGCGCGGAGCGGAACCGCAGCGAACTGGCGCGGAAGGGTACGCTCCTGATTCACGGCGGCGGGGGACCGATGGGGCAGATGCACCTGCAACGCGCCCTGACCATACCGGAGGGACCAAGCGTCATCATCGTGACCAATCGCGGTCAGGAGCGTTTGCGGGCTTGCGAAGAGCGCTACGCCAGCCTTGCGGCGCGGCGAGGCATCCATTTGATCATGTTGAGCCCGCGGGAATCGCCGGGGCGGCTGGAAGCGCTGGTGGACGAGTTGGGCGGCTGCGATGACATCCTGATGATGTTTCCTGATTTGGCCGAGACGGAGCGCTTGCCCGCTCTGCTGAAAGCCGGCGGAGTTATCAATCTCTTCGCGGGCTTGCCGCCGGGCAATGCCATCGCCGTTGATATCGACCGGCTCATCGGCGCTGGCTGTCAAATCATTGGCACCAGCGGCTCCTCGCTGGCGGATCAGGCCCGCGTACTGGAGAAAGCGACTGTCGGACAAATCGCGCCGGCCCGCATCGTCAGCGCAGTCGGCGCTTTAGACGCGGCGAAAGATGCGGTTCACGCGGTGAACGAGCGCCGTTATTCCGGAAAAATCGTCTTGTATCCCGCCTTGGCTGGGCTACCGCTCACCAGCATTGTCGCCCTGGGCGAGCGTTTCCCGGCAGTGCGGCGGTCGCTTGGCGCTGACGGCAGTTGGACAAAAGCGGCGGAAGAAGCGCTTTTCCGCGAGTTCCTGGATTGAAGCGATGTCGAGATTGACATACGCCACAGCGAATCATAGCCTGCCCAGACTTGCCGCGCCGAGCGCGCGCCAATAGATTAGCCCCGGAACGCGGAAGCGCCTGGGAAGGGAGAAGCAAGCATGTTGCCCGAAGCACGACGCCGCGCCATCCTCAACCACCTAGCTCAGATCGGCAGCGGCACAATCGCGGACCTGAGCGCGCGCTATCACGTCTCCACGATGACCATCCGCCGCGACCTGCGGGTATTGCAGCGCAGCGGTTATATCACGATGACGCATGGCGGCGCGGTTTATGATGGCGATGAATTCCAACAAAATACATCGCATCACATCGAACGAGCGACGATCCATGCGGCCGAGAAGCGCGCCATCGGCCGCTACGTGGCGACGCATTTCGTCGACGATGATGATGTCCTCTTGCTCGATTCAGGCACGACGGTGCGCGCCATCTTGCCCTTCTTGCGCGACCGGGCAGATCTGACCGCGGCCAGCAACAGCGCCCGAACGATAGAATCCCTGTTTCGCTATTTGCCGAACAGCGACATTTTGGGCACGGGCGGTCTGTTGAGCTCGGTCGCCCAGTCATTTGTGGGACCAATTGCCGAACGCTTCTTCGATGATGTTTTCGCGCGGAAGGCTTTTATCTCCGGCATCAGCTTCTCGCTAGAGACCGGCCTGGCCGATTCCCAGTTGCTCGATACGGCGGTGAAGAAAGCGATGATCCGCTCGGCCGATAGCAGCATCGTCCTGCTTGATTCGAGCAAGCTGGGCAAGACCGCCATGGCGCAGGTCCTGGCCACCGAGGAGATCGAAACCCTGGTCACGGATGAAGGCATCTCGGAAGCCATGCGGCAAGGCATCCTTGACGCCGGCATTGACCTGCACATCGCGTCGTTCGCATCCGGAGATTAAGAACCCGCCTGGCTCGTGAAAGCCTCAAGCTGCGCCCGGGTCGGCAAGCCAGCAATAACACCCAGGCGCGTCGCCGTGTAAGCGCCCGCGCGGACAGCCACAGCCACAGCCTCGTCCAGATCCAAGCCTTCGCCCAGGCTGACCGCCAAGGCCGCGTTAAAGCTGTCGCCGGCGCCGGTGACATCCACCGCCTGGATGGGCAGAGCGGGTATCTGCCGCGCGCCGGACTGCCTGACGATGAGCGCGCCCCGTTCGCCTTGCGTGATGACGACGCTGCCCACCCCGTATTCGAGCAGCTTCCGCCCCAGTTCACCCTCGTCGATGGGAGCCTCCGGTCCTAAGCCCAGCAGCATCCGCGCCTCTATCGCGTTAGGGGTCAGGATATCAACTGAGGCGAGCAGGTCGGGATCGGCTGGGCGAGCCGGCGCCGGGTTCAAGATCGTCAGCGCCCCGCCTGCTTTGCCCGCTGCCAGCGCCGCCGCGACCGTCTCGGGCGGCACTTCAAATTGGGTCATGAGGATATTACTCTCGGCGATGATCCCGGCGCATTGGCTGACCTGAGCGGGCCTCATGCGCATATTGGCGCCCATATCCACCGTTATCCAGTTTTCGCCATCCGGCAGGATATTGACGAAACCCACGCCGCTGTTGATATTCGGCAGGCGATGAATATGCTCCCTGCCGATGCCTTCTTCGGCGTAGACTTTCAGCGCCATGTCGCCAAAGACATCGTCCCCCAGGCAAGCCAGCAGCTTAACATCCGCGCCGAGGCGGGCGGCGGCGATGGCTTGATTGCTGCCTTTCCCGCCGGGACCGATATCGAAGGAATCGCCAACGACATTTTCGCCCAGCACCGGCATACGCGGCACGCGAATTGTCAGCCCCTGGACGTAACTGCCGACAACGAAGATCTTGGTCATTCCGAGCGCCTCCTTATTGACCGCCCGCTCGCACAATGACTTCCGCCGGCTGCCAATCTTCGCCGGTCACATCCAGATCCTCCGCCTCCAGCGATTCGAGCGCCTGTTTCGCCAGGTCGTCGCGATAAGCGCCCTCCGCCGGTTCCTCATCGAGGGCGCCAATAGTTAGCATCCAGTCGACAGTCTGCCGCCACAAGCCTTCATCCATCAGACCGATGCCGGCGGGCGAAGGCCAGATCAGCTTGTTAACCTCGTTCATCTGCCATTGCTGATGGCTCTCGCCCAGCGATGGATCGATCTCACGGAGGATGCGCACGCAGTCATCAGCCTGATCGCGACAGTGGATCCAGGCGCGCAAAGTTGCCCGCAGCAGCCCCAGGGCAATGGCTTGGTTGCCCTCCTCCGCCAGCCAATCAGCCCGGACAATGACATGATCTTGCAGCATCGCCACGCCGATATCGTTGATGTCAATCACATTGAGGTCGGATTCCTGATACAACTCGCCTGTCGCCGGATTGACCTCCCCCAGCAGCCGACCATACCAGTTGTAAATGAGCGCCTGCCCGGCGTCAATCTCGCCGTTCAACAGGGCTTCGAGATTGAAGGCCTGCTCAACAAGCTTAAGATGTTCGCCGCTCTCTGGATCGGAGCCCATCCGGAACGTCATCGCGTAAAATTCGAACTCACTGCCGCCGGGCCAATAGCCAATCGTTTTGAAGACCAAATCGCTGAGCGACTCAATTTCCGCCTCGGCAAACGAGACCAGCACTGTCCCGCTGCGCTGGAATATCTGCGCGATGTTGACCAGGTCCGCGCCTGCTTCATTGGCTTGCAAGACATTCGGCGTCCAGGTCACTCCGAATTCGGCATCGCCATCCGCCACCGCTTGGGCGGGCAAGATATCCCCGCTGCTTTCGAGAATGACGACGTCCAGCCCCTCGTCATGGTAGAAGCCCATGTCCTGCGCCACGTAGAAGCCGGCGAATTGCGCCTGCGGCAGCCATTGCAGCTGTATGCGAATCGGCGCGAGCTCGTCGTGAGCATCGACGGCGGCTCCCGCAAGCAGGAGCAGCAGAACAAGCAAGGAACAAAGTCGGGACATCAGTTTCCTCCCACATGTTTTCGATCTCTTGTAGATACCCGCTCAAGCAATCGCATCAAATAGAAATTGCATGGGCAACTTTGAGTGTCTTGCCTACAAGGCTTGTCCGGTACTCGGTCAAAGCCATCATTCCTTGTCACTGGTCGGCTCCCAGCATCTACCCTAAAGCGCCGCTAAAACTCCTGAAAATACCCTGAAAACGCCGGAAAATTCTCCGCTGTATTGATACTGTATGTATATAGTATCGGGGGGGGGGGGGGGGGGGGGTAGCGCTTGTAATTTAGCGACATAGCCTGCTTGGGAAATAGATGCTCTATTGGCGAAATGGCGTTCATGACAATCAGTGTAGCACAAACAAGCATGGCGCAGGCGACCAAATGTTCGCGTATTAAAAAGAGGCTGGGAAGCAGTACTTGACACGGGATTTCCCTGCCGCTTGGCCTCGGACTTTTTGGCGATGCCGCCTCTTCCAACTATACTCCAAGAATAAACAGTTATTAAATGTATAGAGGCGGAAGGCGATGGCGAATATAAGCGTTGAAAGAGATGGACTTGTTGATGGCATGCCGCGTGACGAGCGCGGCTATTGGCGGCCCGACAAAGATATAGGCGCGCCCAACCCGGTCTTCTCCTGGCCGCCAAAGCCGGTTGAGATCGCGAAATGGTTAAAAGCATATCTCTGGCCCTTCACCATCATTTACATTGCGGTGGCGATATTGACCTGGCTTTACCTGACGCCGGAGCGGGCGCGCATGACCGAATTACGCGCCGGCTGGATCCTCGAAATATTTATCCGCAATCAGCTCATGCTGATCGGCTTGGCGACCCTCTTGCATGTTCGCTTGTGGGGGCGAAAGGCGCAGGGCTTTCAATACAAATGGTCAACCAAGTGGATGAGCAAGAGCAAGAAGTTTTTGTGGAATGACCAGGTTCGCGACAATGTCTTCTGGAGCGTCGCGGGGGCCGGCACGGTCTGGACTGCCTTCGAGGTCCTGATGCTTTGGGCCTACGCGAATGGCACTATCGCTTACATCGACCCGCGCGAGCAGCCGGTCAGCTTTGTCTTGATCCTCTTGCTCGCCCCGCTCTGGTACAACTTCTACTTCTACTGGGCGCACCGCCTTCTTCATACCCGCTTTCTTTACAAGGTCGCGCATTATGTGCACCACAAGAATATTGACGTCGGACCCTGGTCCGGGGTGTCGATGCATCCGATTGAACACGTCTTCATGTACGCCAGCATGCTGATCCATCCGCTCATCGGCGCCCATCCTCTGAACATGATCTTCCAGGGTCAGTTCGTCACCTTCGGCTCCATCGTCGGGCACGGGGGATTTGAGGATATGGTCATCAAAGACGGCGTGTCGATCCCCTTCGCCAACTATTGGCATTCGCTGCATCATCGCTACTTCGAGTGCAATTACGGCGAGCCGGCCGTGCCCTTCGATCATATATTCGGCACGAACTACGATGGCAGTCCGGAAGCGCGGGAGAAGATGCTGGCCAGGCGGCGGGCTATGCACGGGAGTTGAGGCAGAGCGCGGATTCGCTGATTACTCGCCGCCGAGGCGCAACTTCACTTCAAGCGGCGCCCATGATTCACCGGTAACGTCGTAGCCCTCAGCAATCAGCAACTCGATTGCCGCCTGCGCCAGGTCAGTGCGATAGGCATCCATGCCCGGCGCTTCGCCGATAACCTGCCCTTCAATGGCGACCGTCACCGTCTGCGCCCAGAGTTCCGCGTCCATGATGCCAATCCCCGCCGGCGAGGGCCAAATCAGCTTGTTTATTTCGTTTAACTGCCAGCGCTGATGGCTCTCGCCCAGCGTCGATCCGCGCTCCAGCACAAGTTCAACGCATTCTTCCGCATAGTCGCGACAATGTATCCAGCCGCGGAAGCTCGCTTTGAGAAAGGCGACCGCGATGTCTTCATTGCCCTCTTCCGCCAGCCAGTCGGCATGGGCGAAGACGTGATCCTGCAGCATGGCCGTGCCGACATCGTTGAAGTCGATGACGTTCAGGTCTTCCGGCTGATACAATTCGCCGGTGTCCGGATTAACCGCTTCCAACACCTGCGCGTATTCGTTGTAAGTCATCGCCTGGGCCGCGTCCAGTTCGCCATTGAGCAGCAGCGACATATCAAAAGGCTGCTGAATGACAGTGACGTCATCGGCGTTCTCCGGATCGATATCGACCGCGCGCATGGCGGCGAAAAGCTCATGCTCGTTGCCGAAACCCCAGGCGCCGATGCGCATACCGCGGAAATCTTCGACCGATTCAATGCCGGTATCGACAAAAGATACTTGTAAAGTCGCGCTGCGCTGGGACACCTGCGCGATGTTCGCCAGATTCGCGCCACGCTCGTTGGATTCCAATACTTTCGGCGCCCATCCAACGGCAAATTCAGCCGCGCCCGCAAGCACCATTTGCTGCGGCACGATCTCCACAGAGCCATCGAGTATAGTGACATCAAGCCCCTCTTCTTCATAGAAACCCAAATCATACGCCGCATAATAACCGGCGAACTCAGCTTGAGTCACCCAGTTTAATTGAAGGCTCACTGGAATGAGCGCGGCCTCTTGAGCCAATAGAGGCTGTGAAAACTGCAGCAGGCATAACAATAACAACAGAATACGACGCATGTTGGCCGCTTCCCCAGAAACAAGCGGGCGACCCAATGGATCGCCCCTACATATTCTCTGCGTGATGCCGATTCGATGCCTACTCGCCGCCGGGACGCAGCATCACCTCGACCGGTTCCCACATATCGCCGACCACATCGACGCCGTCCATCGCCAGCGAATCCAGCGCCGCCTGCGCCAGGTCGCTGCGGTAGGCATCCATGCCCGGCTCTTCGCTGATGACCAGACCTTCAATCGAGACGGCGACCGTCTGCGCCCAGAGATCTTCGTCCATGATGCCGATGCCCGCCGGCGAGGGCCAGATCAACTTGCTGATCTCGTTGAGCTGCCAGGTTTGATGGCTTTCGCCGAGGGTGGAGCCGTTGTCCAGCACAATCTCGACGCATTCATCGGGATTATCCCGGCAGTGGATCCAGCCGCGGAAGCTCGCTTTGAGGAAGGCGACGGCGGTATCTTCATTGCCCTCTTCCGCCAGCCAGTCGGCATTCACAAAGACGTGATCTTGCAGCATGGCGGTACCGACATCGTTGAAGTCAATGACATTCAGGTCCTCCGGCTGATACAACTCGCCGGTATCGGGATTGACCGCTTCCAGCACCTGCGCGTATTCGTTGTAAGTCATCGCCTGGGCCGCGTCCAGTTCGCCATTGAGCAGCAGCGACATATCAAAAGGCTGCTGAATGACGGTGACGTCATCGGCGTTCTCCGGGTCGATATCGACCGCGCGCATGGCGGCGAAAAGCTCATGCTCGTTTCCGAAGCCCCAGGTGCCGATGCGCATGCCGGCGAAGTCCTCCACCGATTCGATGCCCGTATCGACGAAGGACACTTCCAGCGTACCGCTGCGTTGGAAGACCTGCGCGATATTGACCAGGTTCACGCCCTGCTCGTTCGATTCCAGCACCTTCGGCACCCAAGCCAAGCCGAATTCAGCGCCGCCCGAAGCCACAACTTGCTGCGGCACGATCTCGACCGCGCCTTCCAGGATGGTGACGTCAAGCCCCTCTTCTTCGTAGAAGCCGAGGTCGACAGCGGCGAAATAGCCGGCGAATTGCGATTGCGCCACCCACTGCAATTGCAGGTTCACCGATGTCAGATGACCATCGGCTCCGGCGACGGAAACGCCAAGAAGCAATACAAGTACAACCAACAATCCAAGTACTCTACGCATGATGTTTTCCTCCATCAACTTTGACTAATTGCGCAATCGCGATGGACTTGATTATAGCCCAGCGCGGACTGACCAACGAGACATTAGGCTAAACAGCCTCTCGAAACGACACATGCCAAGGCATCAAGCGCCGCTCCGCAATCAAGACCACCAGATAAAAAGCGATGCCGATGATTGAAGCCATCATGATAGCAGCCCAGGCTTTGGCAAAATCAAAAGCTGATGCTTCCTGCGTGATATAAACGCCGAGCGTCGCCCGTGGTCCGCCGAAGAACTCGGCCACGACCGCGCCGATTAAACTCAAGGCGCTGGCCACGCGCAAGGCGCTGAAGATATAAGGCAGCGCGTTGGGAATCCGCAATTTGAGCATAATGTCAGCCGGCTTGGCCGCGTAGGAGCGCATCAATTCCAGTTCCTCCGCGTCCACCAGGGTCAAGCCGCGCACGGTGTTTATCATCGTGGGGAAGAAGACGATGATCGCCACAATCGCCATCTTCGAGGCCGGATTGGTGATGCCGAACCAGTTGTTCATGATCGGGGCGAAGGCGATGATGGGCACAGAATTGGCCGCGATGGCGAAGGGCATGGTCGCCTCGCTGACGATGGTCCAGCGCGAGGTGATCAGCGCGACCAGAATGCCGCTGCCGCAGCCGATGATGAAACCGCCGAAGGCTTCCCAGAAGGTGGCGCCGCTGGATTCAAAGAGGATCGAGCGTTCATCCGGCGCCAGCCACAGATTCACTTGATGGGCGAATTCGCCGAAGATGGCGGAAGGTTTTGGCAAGAGGAACTGCTGAATATCAAAGATCACGACCAGGATTTCCCAGAGCAAAACGACGCCGACCGCGACCGCGATGGTCGGGAAATACCAAGCCAGCCGCCGCTGCCAAGAGGGTCGTTTTCCAGTTTCAGCTGCTGACATCAGTCGACCTCGTGCGCGTCACGGAGCAATTCGCGTACGCGCGCCACCAATTCGATATAAGCCGGGTCCACGCGCGTGTTAAAGTCCCGCGGATACGGCAGGGTATTGCTGACAATTTCGGCGATGCGCCCGGGCCGCGGGGACATGACCACGATGCGATTGGACAAGAAAACCGCCTCGGCGATGCTATGGGTGACGAAGATGATGGTCTTGCCCGTCTGCCGCCAGATATTGAGCAGTTCGAGGTTCATGCGCTCGCGGGTGAATTCGTCCAGCGCGCCGAAAGGCTCGTCCATTAGCAGCACGGACGGGTCAAAAGCCAGCGCCCGCGCGATCGAGACCCGCTGCTGCATCCCGCCGGAAAGCTGCCAGGGATAGTGCTCCGCGAAATCGCCGAGCTCGACCATATCCAGCATGGACATTGCCAGCTTCCGCCGCTCGTCGCTGGAGTAACCCATCACCTCCAGGGGAAGCTGAACATTCTTGATCACGCTGCGCCATTCGTAGAGGGTCGCCGCCTGGAAGACCATGCCGTAATCGCGATCGAGCCGCGCTTGTTGCGGCGCCTTGCCATTGACCCGCAACTCGCCGGAGTTGGGCTGGATGAGATCGCCGATCAGTCGCATCAGCGTCGACTTGCCGCAGCCGGAAGGACCGATCAGCGAGATGAATTCGCCCGCTTCAATCTCCAAGTTGATATCTTTTAAGGCGACGACCTCTTCATCCGAGCCAGGATTGAAGACCTTGTTGACGTCAACCGCCGAGATGACGATGTCTTTGTTTTCTTCAGCCATGTCCTAATCCAACTCGCGAGCATAACTCCGCAAGGCGAAGCGTTCCGCCAGCGTGACCGTCACGAAGAAAATGATGCCGACTGCCGCCGCCATAATAATGGATGCCCAGAGTTTCGACGTCGAGACCAAACTGTAATCCGAACTGAAATCAAGGATGGCGCGCCCCAGCCCATCGCCGATGCCGGAGGGCAACTCGCCGATGATGGCGCCGACGACGCTCGCCGTCGCCGAGACTTTCAGCGCGGTGAAGATATAAGGCAATGCGGCCGGCAGACGCAACTTCCACAGGATCGTCCAGCGCCCCGCGGCATAGGAGCGCATCAACTCGACTTGTTCCGCCGCCGGCGATTGCAAGCCCCGCAAGGTATTGATCGTCACCGGGAAGAAGGTCAGATAAGCGGCGATGACCGCGACCGAGAGTTGACCCGCGCCCAGCCAGATGACCACCATCGGCGCGATCGCCAGGATGGGCACCGTCTGCGAGGCGACGACATAAGGCAGCAAACCGCGCTCCAGCAAGCGTGAATGGGCGAAAACCGTGCCAAGCCCAAAGCCCAGCGCCGCCCCAAAGACGAAACCGAATATCGCCTCGCTCAGCGTATAGATGCCAGCATCAGCGAGGATGCGCAAGAGCAGCAGCTCGCCGTTGCGCCGCGCTGGTTGCAAGAATGCTTCCGCTATCATTTGCAGGTGCGGCAGGTTCAAGTCGTTGAGGATCTTCAGGTCGAGCAGGACGAGGCTGCGCGGCAAGCTGAGGAATCTCTCCTCGGCGAAATCACCGGCGACTGTCGCGATGTTTCCGCCAAAGACATCGCGCGCGGCATTCACCTGGCCCGCGTCTTCCACTCGCAAGGCGATGCTCAGCCGCCCGGGGAAAGCCGGCCTAATCGGCAAAAAAGCGACGCCCTCGTTTCGATCCAATCTCGCCAGATAACGCAGATCCTGATAAGGCAGGCCCGCCGTTTCATCCTCATCCGGCGGTTGCGGCGGCATGAGATCGTCGAGGTCTTTGCGGTCGGCGATGACATAATCAACTGCCTCGCTTTGCAAGGCGGCCAGCGCCTCCTCCATGCTTGGCAGAGCCTGATAGGTCCAGCGCTGCTGCGGCAGCAGGATCTTGTAATTGACGGAATCGGCGAAGGCTTTGCTGGCTTCCCAGCCGCCCAAGAATATCGACAGCGCCAGGAAGAAACCCGTTAGCCGGCTGACCCGCCCTGGAGCCAGCGCCAGCGCGATTACGAGCGTCAGAAGGGCGGCCGCCAGAAACGCCAGCGCATTGCTGCCTGCCAGCGATGGCACGAAGAAAAGCAGCCCATCCAGCATCAAGATAGCGGCGAAGTACAGCCGTTGCACGCGCTGCGGACGCAGGACCACAGCCAGCGCGGCATACACTAGCAGTAAGATGATGAGCCCGTAATAAAGTGTGAGGAAGTTGCGGATGCTGTCGTATAAGATTTCGGGATCGAGTTCTTCCATGCCGAGCTGATTTCCCCAGTCGTCGGCGTATTGCGCCAGCGGCGAGAGGATCTCTTCCGGATCATTGCCGCTTTGATCCGCCATCCAGGTCGCCAGGCGGCCCAGCGTCGATTCCGTCAGCGCTTCCTCTTCCAGTTGCAATCCGCCGAAATCGCCCAGCACATTCACGACAAACAGCAAAGCCAGCAGGGTCAAGCCGATCAAGAGCGGCTTTCGCCAGAACTTGGAGCGGCTATCTTCAGGCGCTTCTTCAATGATAATATCGTTCATAGGTAATTGAGTGATTCAGAAATTTTTCGGGCGACCCAATGGAGCGCGTAGACACCCACTAGGCCGCCCTTACAGACTTTTTCAACGGACTAAGACACCTCCGCCAAAGCGCTGGCGACGATATCCATCGCGATATCCATATCCTCGCCCGATACATTCAAATGCGGCGCGATGCGCACGGCATTGCCGTAAAGACCCCCCTTGCCCAGCAACAGACCTTTCTCCTTGCAGGCATCAACAAAAGCCGCGGTCCGAGGCGCGTCCGGCTCCATGCTGCCCGGCTGCACAATTTCAATCGCCTGCATCAAGCCCATGCCGCGGACCTCCCCGATGATGGGAAATTCGGCGGCGAATTCCCCAAGTTTTTCCCTCATCCGCGCGCCCTGCGCGGCGCAGTTGCTCGGCGTATCATGCGCCTCCATGTATTCGATGGTCGCCAGCGTCGTCGCCATCGTGACCGGATTGCCGCCGAATGTCGAGAAGGTCAGCCCCTGAACGGCATCGGCGATTTCCGGCGTGGCGATGGTGCAGCCGATGGGGCTGCCGTTGCCCATGCCTTTGGCGAAGGTCATGATATCCGGCTCGACGCCCCAATGTTCGATGCCGCACCACTTGTCGCCCGTCCGGCCCCAGCCCGTCTGCACCTCATCCGCGATGAAGACGCCCCCAGCCTCTTTGACGATGGGCAGGACGCGGCGGAAGTAATCTTCCGGCGGCACGATGAAGCCGCCCGCGCCTTGAATCGGCTCCGCCATAAAAGCGGCGATCCGCCCTTCGGTGCTGGTGGCGATAGTCTCTTCCAGATCTTGCACGCAGAGATCCACCACTTGCTCCGGCGTCAAGCCAGCCGGCGCGCGGAAGGTGTAGGGATTGCGCACATGCCGGACGTAAGGATCGTTCACCCCGCCCAGGCGCCAGGGTCGCTGCGCCGACAGACTCATTGCCAGCATCGAGCGCCCGGAATAAGCATGGCGCAGGGTGATGATGACGGGATTGCCCGTATACATCCGCGCCGCCAGTACCGCTGTCTCGTTGGCTTCCGTGCCGCTGTTGGTGAAGAAGCATTTCCGCAGGCGCCCCGGCGTCAACTCCGCCACCTTCTCCGCCAGCCGCACCATGATCTCGTTGACATAGATAGTCGAGGTGTGCTGGAGCTTTTGCAGTTGCGCCAGCGTCCGCTCGGTGATCTCGTCATTGCAGTGACCCACCGAGACAGTCAAAATACCGCCGAAGAAGTCGAGATAACGCTTGCCTTCGATATCCCAGACATATTGGTCTTTGGCGCGGTCGGCAACCAGCGGATTATCGCCGTGATAAGGCGTCGCCGCCGGGAACATCACCTGACTATAACGATCCATGATTGCAGCAGTGCTTGTCATTCCGGCTCTCTCCTTGGCCTTTGCCTTGGCTGCCCTGGCTGGCAGCGGAAACTGAGTATTGCAATTATTCGCATTGATAACCTATAGTCTAACATATTACAACACTGTGTCCAATAGGATGGGATAAATTACTACAAAGTGTACAATTCGACTCGGAGACCGGCTCTGCTTTGCCGCCTGCAGCGATGCGTCAGCCTCCAGCCCGCCGCCCATACGCGCTTCCGCGCCGCAATGATGTACAATATGACTTCCGTCTGCATTGTACAATAGCGGCAGAGGGACTCCAAGTTTTGCCGCGCATTCGAGTATGATACGAAAAGAGAACCGTTGAATGACCGCAAGGAGCGTCAGATGAGCAAGACAATCAAAAACTATGTGGATGGCCAATGGCTTGAGTCGGGGTCGGATCGTCTCATCCCGGTGCAGGATCCGGCGACTTGCGAGTTGCTGGCTCACTGTCCCGATTCGACCAGCGCCGATGTGGACGCGGCGGTGAGCGCGGCTCGCGAAGCTTTCAACGAATGGCGCAGCACGCCCGTCCTGGTTCGCGCCCAGTATATGCACCATTTCAAAGTGATGGTCGAGGACAATTTCGAGGAGATCTCGCGGATCGTCGTGCGCGAACACGGCAAGACGATGGACGAGGCTCGTGGCGAAGTCCGCCGGGGCGTCGAAAGCATCGACTTCGCCATGAGCGTCCCCGTGCTCATGCGCAGCGATGGCTTGGAAGATATCAGCTCCGGCATCGACGAAACGACAGTGCGACAGCCGGCCGGCGTCTTCGCCGCCATCACGCCCTTCAACTTCCCCTTCATGGTCCCGCTCTGGTTCCTGCCGACGGCGATCACCTGCGGCAATACCTTCATCCTGAAGCCGTCGCCACAGACGCCGTTGAGCACCGAATACCTCTTCGAGATGCTGGACGAACTGGACCTGCCCGAGGGCGTCGTCAATCTGGTCAACGGTGGCGTGCCCTCAGCGACCGCGCTGATGGAGCACCCGGATGTGACCGGCGTCTCATTCGTCGGTTCAAGCCCGGTGGCGAAGATCATCTACGAGACCTGCACCCGCAATGGCAAGCGCGTCCAGGCGCAAGGCGGCGCCAAGAATTACATCGCCGTCATGCCCGACGCCAATATCGAAGCCAGCGTCAGCAATATCTTGGGCGCGGCTTATGGTTGCGCCGGGCAACGCTGTCTGGCGGCGGCGGTCGCCGTCGGGGTCGGCGATGCCTATGATCAACTCAAGGACGAACTGGCGAAACGCGTCGCAAGCCTCAAAGTCGGCTACGGCTTGGACGAGACGACGCAGATGGGCACGGTCATCAGCGATTCAGCCAAAGAACGCATCGAATCGATGATCGGGCAGAGCGAAGGCGAAGGCGCGGACGTCGTCGTGGACGGGCGCGATTTCAGCGTTGACGGCTACGAGCGCGGTTCCTGGGTCGGTCCCACGCTGATCGCCGATGTGCAACCCGATACGACTATGGCGAACGAGGAAGTCTTCGGCCCCGTGCTTTCGCTGATGAAAGCTGACAGCTTTGACGAAGCGGTCGACATCATTAACCAGAGCCGCTATGGCAATGCCGCCAGCATCTTCACCAACAACGGCAAACACGCCCGCGAATTCAAATACAGCGTCAACGCCGGCAACATCGGCGTCAATATCGGCGTGGCGGCGCCATCAGCGTCTTTCCCCTTCGGCGGCCAGAAGGACTCCTTCTTCGGCGACTTGCACGGCCAGGGCATGGATTCCATCGAGTTTTACACCGAGCGCAAGATTGTCATCGAGCGTTGGGTCTAGCGCCATGGCTTCCTTGAATACCTTTGGCGCCATTCTCAGCCACGCGATTGAGCTGGAAGCGCAGCTCAGCGATTGGTACACCCGTCTAGGCGAGGCGGCGAAAGCTAGAGCGGCCGACAAACGACGGAAAAAGCTGGAGCGCGTCCGGCGGGAAAATGTGGTGGAGATCACCCTGGAGCCGATTGAAGGCTTAAACGCAGGCCATTACGCGCTGGACCTGAACGATGAATCGGCAGCCGGTCAAGCGGCGGTGGCTCAGTTGGCGGCGCGCTTCTATGCTGATGTGGCGCCCAAGATCAACGTGCGGGCGGCTCAACGCGCGCTGGAGCGCTGCGGACGCGAGCATTCCGCATAGTCATGCGGGGCATGATGTAGGGGCGACCTAGCTAGAAAAGCGAGGCATCCTGCGATACCTGTGAACCAGTTGCAAAATCATATGGCGAGAAAGGACATCCCCATGACCAACAATCGAATCGTGCGCGCCGCCCTCCTCCAAGCAACCTGGACCGGCGACAAGGAATCCATGATCCAAAAGCACATCGACTATACCCACAAAGCCGCCGAGCAAGGCGCGCAAATCATGTGCTATCAAGAACTGTTTTACGGACCCTACTTCTGCCAGGTACAAGACCCGCAATTTTTCGCCTTCACCGAAGAAGTGCCGGATGGCCCCACGACGCAGCGCTTCTGCCAATTGGCGGCGGAACTGAAGATGGTCCTGATCGTGCCGGTCTACGAACGCGATGGCGTCGGCGTCTATTACAACACCGCCGCAGTGATTGACGCCGATGGCAGCTACCTGGGCAAATACCGCAAGACGCATATCCCGCACATACCCGGCTTCTGGGAGAAATTTTATTTCCGCCCAGGCAACCTCGGTTATCCCGTCTTCGATACCGCCGTGGGCAAAGTCGGCGTCTATATCTGCCACGACCGCCACTTCCCGGAAGGCGCCCGCGCCCTCGGCTTGAACGGCGCCGAAATGGTCTTCATCCCCTCCGCCACCTCTCGCGGCTTGAGCCAGCATCTTTGGCGCATCGAGCAGACATCGCACGCCATCTTCAACACCTACTTCGTCGGCACCATCAATCGCGTCGGCATCGAAGAACACGGCGATGACGATTTCTACGGCGAGAGCTATTTCTGCGATCCAAAGGGGCAATTCATCGGCGACCTTGGCAGCGCCTATGACGAGGAGTTAATCGTGCGCGACCTCGACCTCAGCGTGATTCAAGACGTGCGCGATACCTGGCAATTCTATTTCAACCGCCGTCCCGATCAATACGGCGAGTTAGTTCAGGACACTGTATCGGCAAGTTAGGAGTAGAAAACCGGCGCCATCGTTATAAGAACGTTGTAGGGGGCGAGCCAGTGGGCCGCGCGCCGAATAGAACAATGAGTGCCCCAGGAGTGAAAATATGGATTTCGGCATCACATTCAAAGGCGATATTTCACCAAAGCGAACCGTAGCCCTCTGCCAGCAAGCGGAAGTCGCCGGCTTCAAATACGGCTGGTTCTTCGATTCCCATGTGCTCTGGCGCGAATGCTACCTGACGATGGCTCTCTGCATGGCGCATACCGAGGACATGATCTTCGGTCCCCTGGTGACCAATCCGGGCGTGCGCGAGTGGTCGGTCGCCGGCAGCATGTATGCCACGCTGGCCGTCCAGAGCGGCAACCGCATCGAAATCGGCATCGGCCGCGGCGACAGCTCAAGGCGCATGTTGGGCAAAAAGCCGATGACCGTCGCTAATATGGAGCGCTTCGCCGATGTCCTGCGCGGGCTCGTGCGCGGCGATGAAGTCGCCTACGACGACGCATCAGCCCAATTCCCCTGGGCGAACGGCTACGAGCTGCCGATCTGGATCGCCGCTTACGGACCCAAGGCGCTGGCCGGCGCCGGGCGCAGCGGCGACGGACTGGTCATCCAATTGGCTGACCCAGGCTTGGTCAAGTGGTTCTCCGAGCAGGCCATCGCTGGCGGCGAAGCGGCTGGGCTAGACATGTCCAACTACCAAATCATGTCGGCGGCGCCGGTCTGGGTCGGCGATATGGAGGTGGCGCGCGAGCAAACCCGCTGGTTCCCGGCCATGGTCGGCAACCACGTCGCCGATATCGTCGAGCGCTACGGCATGGACAGCACCGATATCCCCGCCAGCCTGACCGCCTACATCGAAGGGCGCAAGGGCTACGATTATAAAGAACACGCCGACAAAGACGCCGACCACCTCGATTTCATCACCGAGGACATCATCGACGCCTTTGGCATCCTCGGCGGCGTCGATGACCATATCGCCAAGCTCAAGGCGCTGGAAGCGGCCGGCGTCACCCAATTCAACATCTATCTCATGTGCGGCGAGGAAGAGCGCATCGTCGCCGAATATGGCGAGAAGATCATCCCAGCTTTCACCTGACACACTCAAGGGAAAATTGTGGGGGGCGGCCTATCAGGTCGCCCGTCATTCGCAGACCTTCCAACTATTCGTCAGATTATTGGTTATACTGAAACTGCAAGCGTCACTCAGCCTCATCTGACTCAGGGAACAGACAATGGCAATCGACAGCATCCGCCAAATGACAGTCGAGGAATACTTCGCTTTCGATGAAGCCAGCGACTACAAGAATGAATACATCGACGGCGAGGTCTATCCGATGACAGGTGGGACAGCACATCATGCAGAAATAATGTATAATGTTGGTTTCGCGCTTGGATTGCGACTAAGAGGCGGCGACTTTCACTTTTACAGCAGCGCCATGCGCATCCGCGTCAGCCCCGCGCGCTATCTCTATCCAGACTTAAGCGTCGTCTCAGGCGAACCAGAGCTTGACGAGGGCGCCATCAACCTCTTCAATCCCACGCTGGTCGCGGAAGTGATCTCGCCCGCAACAGCCGTTAGAGACCGCGGCTTCAAGCGCGACTTGTACCAGAGCATCCCCTCGCTTCAGGTCTACCTCGTCATCGACCAATTCAAAGCGCAAGTCGAAGTCGACACGCGTCAAGAGGGCGGCTGGCAGACGGAAGAATACGCCGGTTTGGAGGCGGTTGTGCCGCTGGAAGCATTGGGCTGCAATTTGCCGCTGGCGGAAATCTACGCCGGCATCGAGCTTTAACGCGGTGAGGCGAAGCGCAGCGGAATACCGCGAGGAGACAGTCCCGGCAATCTATCAATAATTCCAGTAGATAATTGTAGAGGCGACCCTGTGAGTCGCCCGACAACAAAACAACTAACCGAGTCTTCCTTTCGATAGGAGAACAAAATGGGCACACTATTTGTAAATGGAACTATCATCACCGCCAGCGACATGGTGCAAGCCGATGTCCTGGTCGAAGGCGAAGTCGTCACCCTGATCGGCCAGAACCTCAACGGCGATAACCACGATGTCGTCGACTGCGCCGGCAAATACCTGCTGCCCGGCGGCATCGACGTACACACCCACCTCGACCTGCCCTTCGGCGGCACCATAAGCAACGATGACTTCGATGTGGGCCACATGGCGGCCGCTTTCGGCGGCACCACCACACATATCGACTTCGTCGTCCAGCCCATCGGCGGCAGCTTGCACGACGGGCTCGAGACCTGGTGGGCGAAATCACGCGATATCGCCCAGATCGACTACGCCTTTCACATGGCTGTCACCGACCTCAACGACGCCGTCATGAAAGAAATCCCGACCATGCTCGACGAAGGCATCACCAGCCTCAAGCTCTTCATGGCTTACAAAAATGTCTTCATGATCGATGACGCCACCCTCTTCAACACCATGCGCGTCGCTGCCGACAACGGCATGATCGTCATGGTCCATGCCGAAAACGGCGATGTCGAAGCGGCTCTGACCCCCGCCCTGCTCGCCGCTGGCAAAACCGACCCGGTCTATCACGCCTCCTCGCGCCCGCCGGAGATCGAAGGCGAGGCGACCAACCGCGCCGTCGTCATGTCCGGTTTGACCGGCTGCCCTTTGTACGTCGTGCACATGACCTGCGAGAGCGCCATTGACGCGCTGCGGCGGGGACGCGCCCTCGGCTACCCGGTCATGGGCGAGACCTGCGTGCAATACTTCTTCCTGACCGTCGACGATCACATGGCGCTGCCGGGCTTTGAAGGCGCCAAATACGTCTGCTCGCCACCCATCCGCAGCACACATGATCACGGCATTCTCTGGCGGGCGGTGCGCGATGGCACGCTGCAAATCGTCAGCACCGACCACTGCGACTTCTGGTACGATGGCGGTCATGGTCCCTGGCAGGAATGGAACGAGCGCACCGGCGGGACCGACTGGGTTGGCTACGAGAAACAAGACCCCTCTTATCGTCGGCCCGGCAAGGAACTGGGCAAGGGCAACTTCGCCAAGATCCCCAACGGCATGCCCGGCTTGGAAGATCGCATGATGATCATGTGGGATGCCGGCGTGAACAGCGGAAAGCTATTGCCGACCCGCTTCGTCGAACTCTGCTGCACGAATCCGGCCAAGATCTTCGGCATGTACCCGCGCAAAGGCACCATCGCCGTCGGCTCGGATGCGGACATCCTGGTCTGGGACCCGCAGAAAGAACATACCATCAGCGCGGCGACCCATCATATGCGCGTCGATTACAACTGCTACGAAGGCATGACTGTCAAGGGCTTACCAGTACAAGTCTATCAGCGCGGCCGCAAGCTCGTCGATGGCGACCAGTGGCTGGGCAGCAACGGCTCGGGTCAGTTCATCCCGCGGGAAGCCGGCGCGCCAGTGCTGTAGGCAGATGTTTCACTCCTAGGGGCGGCCTATTAGGTCGCCCGAAACCTGCTCTCTGGACGTTCTCCAATACCCTCGCTACATACTTGGATTTACCGAGAATTTACGAAACATGACTTTGTGTCTTTGTGTTGAATTACGCCGTAGAGCGTGCCATTCGGATACCGTGCTGATCACGGATGACAGCGCCAAGATGCTGACATATTACCCGCGCGATCTCGAATCACTCATAATTCCCGGCTAAGTTTACAAACGATTTACAGCCGCCCAACGACTTTGTAACGACCGCCTTTTATGATACAGTGAAACTAACTTTGCATCGAAAGGAGACAATGTCAAATGAAGCGTCCTATGCTGTTCATCTTGGTCCTGCTGCTGCTCAGCGGTTTCAGCGTTGCCGCGAGCGAACAGACGCTCGACCTCGAGCATTATTGGCTGGACAACGGCTTGGAAGTCATCCTTGTCCGCGATGCCACTGCCCCGACCGTCGCCGTGGATATCTGGTATCGGGTCGGCAGCGCCAATGATCCCGAAGACAAAAGCGGCTTCGCCCATCTCTTTGAACACATGATGTTCGAGGGCTCGCCACACATTCCAAATAACACCATGGATCAATTGCTGGAGCCAGTCGGCGGCTCTTCCAATGCTTATGTCGGCAAGGACTACACCGCCTACTACGATACCGTGCCTTCCCATCAGTTGCCCTTGGCGCTTTGGATCGAGGCGGATCGTATGGGCGGCTTGGACGTGACGCAGGAAAACCTCGATAATCAGCGCGCCATCGTCATTGAAGAACTGCAAAGGAGTTACGATAACCGTCCCTATGGCACAGCGGTGAAAGCGCTTACCACCCTGCCCTATTCCTACGAACCCTACAAACGTCCCGCCATCGGCAACATTGAGGATGTCAATGCCGCGCAGATTGAAGATGTCATCGACTTTCACCGCACCTACTACGTCCCCAACAACGCCACGCTGGTCGTCGCCGGCAACATTGACTTTGAAGTCACGAAGACGATGATCGAAGATCTTTTCGCTCCCATCCCGCGCGGAGACGACCCGCCTGCCCTGCCCGAATTTCTGCCGGTTGATCAAGCTGAAGCCGAACACATCACCATTGAAGATCCCTTCATCAACCTGCCAGCGCTCTTGGTCGCCTACGAGATCCCGCCTGCCGTCCACGAAGACTTCCCGGCGCTGAACGTACTGGCTAGCATCCTTAGCGTTGGCGATTCCAGCCGCCTGGCCAAACGACTGGTCGATACCGGCAAGGCGCTGCAAGCCGACGCCTGGATATTCGATAACCAGGGACCCGGTCTATTCTCCTTCATTCTCCTTGGCAATGTGGGCATCGATCTGGCCGAGCTTGAGCAAGCCTCCTACGAAGAGCTTCAAAGGATTATTGATGAGGGTGTGCCTCAAGAGGAACTGGACAAAGTCATCGCACGAATAAGGAGCAGCAATATCCTGGGTTTGGAAACAGCGCTGGGCTTGGCGGAAAGCGTGCAAAGCGCGAACTACTACAGTGGCGATCCGCAAGCGGTATTCTCCGGCATCGACCGCTACCAAGCCGTCACCAGCGAGGACATCCAGCGGGTGGCGCTTGAATACCTGGAAGAATCCGATCGCCATGTCTTCAATGTCGTGGAAACCGATGCCGATGCGCCGCCGCCAGTAGAACCCTACGCCGCCGAAGACGCCGTCGAGACGGAGCCGGATTATCGCTATGTCATCGAGCAGAGCGAACCGCCGCCGCCTCTGGATTCCAACGAATTCAACTTCCCGAATATCACCGAAACCGTCATGGACAACGGCTTGGAAGTTGTCGTGATCGAGCAGCCCAACATGCCCATCATCTCCCTCGATGTCTACCTCGCCGGCGGCTCAACCGCGCAACCGACGGACTTGCCGGGCACGGCTGGCATAACCGGCTACTTGATATCCCGCGGTACTGAAACCCGCAGCGCCCAGGACATCGCTGGCGCGATTGAGCAAGTTGGCGGCGCTGTCAACAGTGTTGGCGGAAGCGATAGTCTGCAGCTTGGCGTCTTTGCCCTGATTGAAGATGCCGACCTGGCTTTCGACCTGCTCGCCGATATGACCCTCAACGCCAACTTCCCCGAGAACGAATTCGAACGCGAGCGGGCCGAGTGGATTAGCAGCCTGGAAGCCGGTATGGCTCAGCCCAGTTTCGTCGCTCGCCGCATCTTCGATAATCGGCTCTACAGCAGCGAACATGGCTACGGCAATCTCTACACCTTCGAATCTCTCGAAGCCATCACCCGCGCTGACATCGTCGCCTTCTACGAATCCCGTCGTCAGCCCGATAACGCGCTGCTGATCATCGCTGGCGCCATCACCACCGAAGAAGGCTTGGCTTACGCCGAACAGCACTTCGCCGATTGGGAAGGCAGCGCCGAGGCCATCACTTATCCTGCGTTGCCGGAGAACAGCGGACAGCAGATATTGCTGGTGGATCGCCCTGGCAGCACCCAAGCCAACTTCCGCCTGGGCAATATCGGCATTCAGGGCGCCAGCCTCGATTACTTCCCCGCCCGCGTACTGAACCACGTCCTCGGCGGCACCTTCTCCTCCCGCCTCGTCCAAAACATCCGCGAGGAAAAAGGTTATACCTATAGCATCGGCTCCGGTTTCAGCTACCCGGCCGATACCGGCTATTTTGTCGTCACTGCCGATGTTCGCAATGATGTCATCGCGCCGGCCCTCGAAGAAGTCTTCAAAGAGATTGAGCGGATCCAAACCGAAGCCCTGACCGATGAAGAAATCAACGACGCCCGCGATGGCATTGTCGGCGAGTGGGTCTTCGGCTTGGAGACCTACCAGGACTTCGTCGAAGCCGTCGCGTCCTACAAGATTCGCGGCGTCGAGCTCGACCGTCTCAACAAGTGGCTGGGCTACATCAAGGATGTGACCACTGATGCCGTGCTGGACATCGCCAACACCTATATCCAGCCAGACGACTTCACCATCGTCGTCGTCGGCGATGCCAGCGAGATCCAGGAACAACTGGAGACCTTGGGCGAAGTGACTCTGCTCGAAGCGGAATAGCTTGCAATTCAACCGGCGGCAGACTCCTTGAGTCCCCCGCCAAATCCTGTCTACCGGAGGGCGATCTAAGGTATCGTCCTCTTTCTTATTCTTCAGTCGCCCCGGCTGGCGTCTCAGATTTGAAGTCGATGCCCCGGTAGATCTCCCGCAGCGGCAGTTGACAGTTCAGCGCGTCAAGCGGAATCTCATCGACGAGATCATTGTAGCTCTGCATTTGCCAATCCCCGTCGCCGCGCGTATACATCTCGACCAACACTCGGTGCTGATCGACAATGAGATAAGTTTGCAGAGCGGGCACATCAAAGTAGTGCTCAAGCTTCGCGCCACGATCATAATCAATGGAAGTCGGCGAAGTGACTTCGACAACCAGAATGGGATTCAGCAAGATTCGGCTGTCGATTTCGAGCAGTGGATCTCCACAGACAACGCAGACATCAGGTATCAGGAACCTTGTCTCGCCAATTCCTATGCCCTGTCCCATGCCAAGCGTCTGACAATTCTGATCCGCCAGAAGAATCCTAAGCTGAAACGCGATATTGTTGCTGATGACATTATGTCTGAATGTAGCCGTGGTCATGGGGCACAATTCGCCATCAATATACTCATACCATTCCTCGCTATGCCCGACGAAGTCGAAGTATTCCTCCACGCTCATCTGGCGAACCCGCTCAACAGCCATGATTCATCCTCACGCAACTCAATCTGAAACGATTATATCACTGCCAGACTAATAATCGGGAAAACCGAGCAAGCGGAGCCTAACTTGATGCGAACAAGTCTGCCCCATTGCAATGGGGGAAGTTTAGAGGGGCTAAGATTTTCACGACTAACTTGGAACTGCTTTTCTGTCTTCGCGATGAAAATAATTTGAAGCGATTGTCCTGTTGCGGCAGCCGCTATCGCTGCCGCCCGCGCTCAAGGCTCGACCCAGTCTTCGGCGATGAGATCGCCAGCCGTGGCGATATGCCGGCCCAGGATCATCTTGGCTTCCGCCGAATCGCCCGCTTCCATCGCATCCAGCAGCGGCAGATGTTTGCGCGCGATCAGCGTCAAATCCGTATTGCGGCGGTTGACCAGCGCCATGACCTGCCGCACCTTCATCGCCACCATCAGCCACATCGAATGCAACAGTTGGTGCCCGCTCATCTCGATAAGCGCGTCATGGAAATCGCGGTCCAGCGCGTTCACGGCGATGAGATCGCCCGCATCGCCAGCGCTCACCATCCGGTCAACAATGTCGCGCAGCCGCTGCAAATCGGCGCCCTGGCATTTCTCAATCACTTGCTCCATCGCATAGGTCTCGAGCAAGATTCGCAAGCTGTAGATTTCTTCAATGTCGGTTTTGGTCAAGCGGCGGACCGTCGTGCCGTGGTAAGGAATCGTCTCCACCAAGCCTTCAGAATTGAGGATGCGCAGCGCCTCGCGGATAGGCGCCCGGCTGACGCCCAAGTGCCGCGCCAGATCCGTTTCCTTCAGCGCCTGCCCCGGCTTCAACTCGCCGGAAAGAATCGCTTCCCGCAGCGTATCAAGCGATTGCTCGCGGATAGACAGATTCTTGATTTGAGGAAGAGCTAAATCCATCGGCGACGCGCTTTGATCCAATGAGCCATTCGGCTTGACAGCGGCGGCAACGCTACCCTATAATCCTGCCGCTTGTAGATTGTAGACAATGCGTTAAAATTGGCACAATATTAACGCATGGCTCCCAAGCTGTCAAGGAAAAGCGAACGGTGGAGTGCTAAACTTCCCCGACTTGTCGCTTTCACTTGACACAGAAAACAATCTCGCGAAGAAAACTCCCTTCCCTGACGCTTCGGAGAAGGGACCGGGGATGAGGAATAGAAAGATGGCGGAAGCGATGAGCGAAAACTGGGTCCTGAAAGAAGACGAAGCCATCGAGCTGCTCGCTCTGCTGATCACCTCGGCGCGCATTCAAATGGACGAGCCGGCACATTACGGTCCGCTGCGCCTGCTGACCGCGACTGAGCGCCTAAGCAGCGCCATCCTCGAACGCGCTTCGGACAAATCGCGCGGCTTCCTGCAAGGCAACATCGAGCGCATCCCCGATATGCACATGCAAATGTCCGATACCGAAGCCTATGCCACCGGCCTGGACGAACTCTGCCGCCAGGTCGCCCAATGCCTGCTGCGCCATAGCCCGCTGACGGAGGACGGCTCATGAGCGAAACGGTACTCGAAAACATCAGAACACGCCGAGTCGTGCGGGAGATGACGGACCAGCCCGTCGCCCAAGAGCAGATCGAAAAAATTCTCGAAGCGGCCCGCTGGGCGCCCAGCGGCGGCAACCTGCGCCCCAATCGCTATATCGTGGTTGAAGACCCGGAGACGCGCCGACTGATCCGCCTCGTCTCGCCGGGCATGTTTCAAAAGGCGCCCGTGCTGATCTTGATTTGCACGGATGGCGATGTGCTGACCGAGCATAGCCTGCCGCCTACCGACCGCGCCCTGCTCATCGATATTGGCACGGCCGCCCAAACCATCATGCTGGCGACCCACGCCCTCGGCCTCGCCTCCGGTCCCGTCACCTCCTACAGCAAAGAAGCGGTCAAAGTCATCCTCAACCTGCCCGCGAGCTATTCGCCGGAAATGTTCATCTGCATAGGACACAAAGCCGAGACGACCAGACGCGGCATGACAGCCTGGAAGCGAATCACCTGGCGCGACCTGACGCATTGGGAACGCTTCCCCGACGATTGAAATTGCCTACGCATTACGTGTAGGCGCGACCTGCCAGGTCGCCCGCAATACAACCGAATACCGCGTGAGCGTCCTTCTTGTCCGCCCGCAAAAACAACTATTAAGGAGCAAACTAATGCACGAACGCTACATCAAACACATGGCATTCGCCGTCAGCGACGCCCGAGCCGCCCTGCGCCATTATCAAGATTTCCTCGGCCTCGCCTTCGACGCGGAAGTCCACGAATACGACAAATCCCGCAACATCGTCGCCATCTTCAACGTCGGCGATGTCGAATATCAACTCTGCCAATCAATGGACGTCGGGGGGCGCTATGACGCCTGGATCAAGGAGCGCGGCTACGAGGGCTTGCATCATATCTGCTACGCCGTGCCCAATATCGACGACGCCCTGGCGGACGCGCAAGCCAAAGGCGCCACCCTCAAAGAATGCGTCGCCTGCAAGGTCAAAGGCAGCCATGTGCATCCCGAAGGCTGGGTCGCCTTCCTCGAGCAGGAAGCCGGCGGCGTCGAACTCGAACTCATGCAGGTCTACACGCCGGAAGAACTGGAAGAATACAAAGCGGTTCAAGGCATCTAAATGAACGCCATTGAGCTTCTGCAGCAACTGGTGCGCATCCCCTCGCCCAATCCCCCGGGCGATACCCGCGCCATCGCTGACTTCATCGCCGAGCAGATGCGCGCCATCGGTTGCGAAGTCCGGCAGCCGGCCCCCGCCCGCAAGCAGCCCGCCCGCAACACCATCGCCAGCCTCGGCCGCGGCGAACCGCGCATCATGCTGCACGCCCATATCGACACCGTGCCCATCGCCAAAGCCGAAAGCCAAAACTGGAGCGTCGATCCCTACGCCGCCGCCCTGCGCGATGGCGCCCTCTACGGCAAAGGCAGCATCGACGACAAAGCCGTCCTCGCCTCCATGATGTTGACGATGATGGAAGCGGCGCAGCAGGACCAACTGAATGGCAGCTTGATCCTGGTCGCCGCGGCCGAAGAAGAAACCGGCGGCCAGCTCGGCACTAAATGGCTGGCTGACGATGGTCACTTGCCCGCCTGCGATTTCATCATCGTTGGCGAGCAAACCGGCAACAAAGTCGCCACCGCCCATAAAGGCGTCCTGCGCGCCACCATACAGACAATCGGCAGATCCGTCCACGCCACCAACCCCGACCGCGGTATCAACGCCATCGTCGCCATGTCCAAAATCATCGCCGCCCTCGATTATTATCATCAGGATCTCTCCCGTCTGATCCATCCCGTCGTCGGCGTGCCCACCTGCAACATCGGCGTCATCGCCGGCGGCAGCACCGCCAACGCCGTGCCCGATACCTGCGTCATCCGCCTCGACCGCCGCATGATCCCCGGCGAAGAACCGGAAGCGGTCATCGCCGAACTGAGAACCGTGCTCGAATCGGTCGACCTAGACGGCGCCACTGTCAACCTGGGCGACATCGTCTACTCCCGCTGGTACGAATCCGCCTTGAACACCGACTACGCCAAGACCTTCATGGATTGCGTCCGCGCCGAATTGAACGACGACCCCGGTCCCATCGGTTACCTGCCCGGCAGCGACGCCAAACATCTCATGAACCTGGCTCGTGGCGATATGATCATCTTTGGTCCCGGCAGTTACGAAGTCGCCCACGCCGCCGATGAACACGTGCGCCTGGAAGATTACGAGGCGAATACTACGATCCTCAAGGATTTCGTCCGGCGGACGCTTTACGCCGATTAGCGCTCTGGAGGTCCCCAAGCATGCAAGTCGATACCCTTATCCAAAACGCTCAGGTCGTCCTCGAAACCGGCATCGCCCGTCTTGACGTCGGCATCCGCGCCGGCCGCATCATCCTCATGTCGGCCGATTCCAGCGGCATCGACGCGACCGAAACCATCGACGCCGCCGGCAAGCTCCTCCTGCCCGGCGCTATCGACATCCACTTCCATTGCCGCGCCCCCGCTTATCCCGAGCGCGGCGACTTCGCCACTGAAACTCGAGCCGCTGCGGCCGGCGGTGTCACCACGGTATTCGAGATGCCCATCTCCAAACCCTGCTGCGCCACCGGCGATACCTTCCGCATGCGCAAAGCCTTGGCGCAGCGCGATTGCTATGTCAACTTCGGCCTCTATGGCGCGCCTGGCCTGCTCGATCGCGACATCATCGCCGACATGGTCGACGAAGGCGCTATCGCCTTCAAAATCTTCATGACCGCCGCCCCCAAAGGAAGGGACGACGAATTCGAAGGCCTCTGCCTGCCCCACGTGCCCGAGCTCTATCAGGCGCTGCAACTGGTCGCCGAGACTGACCTCGTCTGCGCCGTCCACGCCGAGAACAATCAACTCCTCGAATGGCATACCGCCCAACTAGTCGCCGCCGGCCGCAATGACGCCCCTGCCCACGGCGAATCCCGCCCGCCCCATGTCGAAGCCCTCGCCATCGCAACCCTGCTGGCGCTCAACGAATCCATCGGCGCCAAGCTGCACATCGCCCACGTCAGCGGCGCTGAAGCATTAGCCGTCATTCAGCGCTTCCAAGCCACCGGTTCCCAAGTCAGCGCCGAGACCTGCCCCCACTACCTCTTCTTCACCGAAGAAGCCCTCGAACGTTTGGGACCCTACGCCAAAATCAATCCTCCCCTGCGTCAAGCCGCCGATCAAGCCGCGCTCTGGGAGGGGCTGCACGATGACTCCCTGCTGGCCATAACCACCGATCATTCGCCCTTCACCGTCGCCGAAAAAGAACGCGCCCGCACCGATATCTGGGCAACCCCGCCCGGCGCGCCCGGCGTCGAAGAACTGCTGCTAGGCATCATGCACGAAGCCCTCACCGGACGCATCAGCATCAACAAGGCAATCGAACTCGTGGCGACTAACGGCGCCAAGCGTTTCGGCGTCTATCCCGATCGCGGACACATCGGCATCGGCGCGGCCGCCGACCTGGTCATCTACGACCCCAATGCCGAGACCACCATCCACCGCGACATGCTCTTCAGCAAAGCCCGCGACTGCGACAAACTCTACGAGGGCATGACCTTCCAAGGCAAGGTCGAGCGCACCATCGTCAACGGCAAAACCGTCTTCCACGCCGGCCAGATCACCGGCGCCCCCGGCGACGGCCACTTCGTCCGCCCCTCCACCCAAGCGCTGTAGGAGTGATTCGGTCGCCCGTTCGACAAACGAAATCTGTAGGGACGACTTGGTAAGTCGCCCGAACTTGGAGCCAAACACATGAGCAAAATCAGCGGCATCTTCAACATACTCGCCACCCCCTTCACCGCCGACTACAATGTCGATTATGACAGCCTGCGCCGTCTCGTCCGCTTCCAAATGCGCATCGGCGCCCAAGGCCTGACCATCCTCGGCGTCATGGGCGAAGCGGCCAAACTCAGCGTCGACGAGCGCCGCGCCGTCATGGATACCGTCGTCGAGACGGTCGCCGGGGCCATCCCCATCGTCGTCGGCGCGAGCCATAGCGAGCTCGCCACCTGCATCGCCCTTAGCCAAGCAGCCTTCGCGGCCGGCGCGGATGGCGTCATGATCGCCCCGCCGCCCATGGAAGACAAATCCGACCCCGCTATCCTCGCGCTCTACAGCGAAATCGCCGAGACCATCAGCGGTCCCATCGTCGTGCAGGACTTCCCGCCGGTCAACGATGTCATCATGTCGCCGACCATCCTGGCGCAGATCGCCGAGTCCATCCCCAACGCGCGTTACCTCAAACTGGAAGACCCGCCACTCATGCAGAAAATTGACGCCATACGAGCGGCGACCGACAAGTTCGAAATCTTCGGCGGTTTGGGCGGCATGTTCCTGCTGGAAGAATTGCAGCGCGGCGCATCCGGCACGATGACCGGCTTCGCCTTCACCGAGATCCTCGTCGCCGTCTTTGCAGCCTTCAAGGCGGGCCGGCTCAACGACGCCGAAGCCATCTTCGACCGCTACCTGCCCCTGATCCGCTACGAGAATCAGCCCCTGATCAACCTGACCATTCGCAAAGCCTTCCTGCATCGCCGCGGCGCCATCGAAAACCCGACCCCGCGCCCGCCCTTCAATCCCATCGACGCCGGCACAGAAGCCGAAATCACTTGGCTGCTCAAACGCGTCGGCATCAACGACCCGACGCAAGTCGTCCCAACATAGAATTGCAAATCAAGCAGACGCGTCATGATGTAGGGGCGAGCTATCAGGTCGCCCGAAACCACCCGAGATAAACCATGACAGACCAACGCATCCGCCTCATCCCCAAAGACGAAGCGCCCGCCGCTCTGCGCGACATCTACGACCGCGCCGACGCCGCCCTGACTGACGAGCAACTGCCGGGACCAACGCTCTTCGGCAATCAAGTCCGCGCCCTGGCGCATCATCCCGAATTGCTGAAAGCCCTCATGGCCGTCTACGAAGCCTTCGCCGCCGCGCCCACGGTCGAGCGCAAACTCATCGAACTCGGCATCCTGATCTGCTCGCGGGTCAACGCCTGCGACTACTGTCTGCGGCATCATACGCCCCTGGCGGGTGCATCGGGCTTGAGCCCCGAGCAACTGCGCTGCATCGCCGCCGCCGACTGGCGCGATAGTCCCCAACTATGGTCCGAGCAAGAATGGCTGATAATCCGCTACGCCGAAATGATGACCCGCGCGCCCTACAAAATCACGGACGCCTTCTTCGCCGAACTTCGGCAGCACTTTGACAACCGGCAGATCGTCGACATGACCATGCGCTTCGCTCTCTGTTCCGCCTGGAACAAATTCAACGACGCGCTTGACCTGGACAGCGAAACCGCCTTCCAACACGCCTATGCCGAGATTACAGTCGGCCCCGAGACCGGCAGAGATTGCCAAGCATAAAGCCGCGCAGTATACTTAAATTGGCGCTCTCATCTTTGTCACACACCCCACTAAACTCGAATCAACTGTGGTGGAGTTCGACATGAAAACGATAAGAATCGCCATTGCTGTTCTACTGGCATTGCTCGCAGTTGCGGTTGTTGCCCAGGACGACAATGGAGACCAGGCTGAAACCGGCGCTGGGGTTGTCGATCGAGTACAAACTGCAGTCCAGGCGGGCGCCGAAACCGTATCCGAACTTGGCGAGCAAGTCCAGAGCGGCGTGGAGACCGTATCCGAGCTTGGCGAGCGGGTTGCCAGCGGCGTAGAGACTGTAGCCGAGCTTGGCGAGCGGGCTGCCGGCGGCCTTGACGTCGCCGCGCCGATCCGAGTTGGATTGGCGGAAGCGGGCGACCAAATCAGCCAAGAGATACACAACTCCATCAATCAAATCGTCGCCCGAACTGTAGGCTGGGTTGGCGACGGAATTATCAACGCTATCGCCGGGATAGCTGAAGAATTAGGAGACCTGGTTAGAGCCGTTGCCCTGGCGCTGGCTGTGGCCTTTGTCAGCTTCGTCGCCGGCATGTTAATCGGTATCAGCGGCAAAGAGAAAATTGGCTGCGCCGTCGTCATCGTCATCGGCATTGTTGTCGCTCTGCTGGTCGCGATAAAAATAGGGGCCGCGCAGGGGGGCATCGCCGGCCTGATAATTGGGGTCGTCCTTCCATTCGCCGGCACATGCCTGACGACAATCCTGGCGGCGGCGGCGCGGCGCTGGATGACCGGTGGCAAGAGCCTTTTCACGGGCGCATATCACAGGCTCAGGCAATCCCCCGCTCGCTGAAATAGTTAATGCGCTTGCCCCGCTGTGATTCTCAATTCTGTTCCGCAACACCTTGAATATCCGTTATAATCAAATTGAAGCTGTGTATTTTGCTGTGTACAAGTTATTAAAACCATCGGAGGTTGGGCATGAGCAGCGGAGCGAATGACAAAAGTTGGTACGAAAAAACAGGACTTGTGACCGGAGTCGGCGTTCTCATCGGCGTCTTCTTTGGGTTGTTGGTTGGGAATGGTTTGCTCTTTGGCGTTGTGATGGGTTTTTTCCTGGGTCTAGGTGTGCTGGCAGGCGCTATCGCCTCGCGGCGGTATCGCAGCGGTAACGAGGAGGACAGCAATATGTTGGCGATGGCGATCATATTCGCCGTTGTCGCCGGTGTCATCGTCTTCATCATTACCTCAGCCATCAGCGGAATCGTGGAAGGCATTAGCGAAATCGTCAAGGAGATCCTGGAAACCGCCCTGGACAGCGGCTCCAGCATCACCTGGGCGCTTACCGTCGGCATTGGCGCCGCGGTGGGCGCGGGCTTGCGTACAGTCCTAGGCAAAAAAGACAAGTCAGGAAGCTGAACAATCGGCCGACAATCCTGAGTCATTCCACCAAGGCGTAACACTCCTCCAGCCGCCACTCGACCAACTCGATGCCATGCGACTCCATGAACTCCCGCGATGGCGCGTTATGCTCCCAACTCGCGCCGATAATCACCTTGGGAATCTGATAGCGCACGATAGCGCCGGCGCACATCAAGCACGGAAAAGCGGTCGTATATAGCACGGTATCGGCGTAGCTCTCCTGCAAACCAGCCGCCTTGATCGCTTCCATCTCGCCATGGCTGAGCGGATCGTTGTTCTGGATCATCAGGTTCCGGCCACGGCCGATGACCTCCTCGCCGCGCGCCAATACCGCGCCGAATGGGCTGCCGCCTTCCACTTTTGTGGCTTTCGCTTCTTCAATCGCCATCACCATAAACTTATCCATCATGCCCTCCCATCTGCTTTATGAAAAGGATACGCGTTTCTGGCTCGTTCATGCCAGCCCGCCATTCCTTGGCTGCCAAAGTCCGTACGCGAACATTTGTCGCCTGTGCCATGCCTGTTTGTGCCGCACTGATTGTCATGAACGCCATTTCGCCAATCAAGCATCTATTCCCCCAGGGCAATCGCATCAAAATTGACATCCGCCGCGAAGACAGCATTCTAACTCAATCTCGCACATTTGTTCTTTCCTTCGGCTCAAAATCATGATACACTCCCCCTATGGATCAATCACCGCAGGCTCTCAATCGCGGCGCGCAACCGATGCCCTCCGCCGAATACTCGCTCTCTATCCCGGCCCTGTCGCCAGACTCCCGCGATGCAGGCAGTTGCCCCGCCACGCCGGCATACCAAAATCATACCGACCGCCGCCCGCCTTTTGTCCGCTTCGCCTGGAAAACCGCCTCTCTTGTCCGAAAAGCATTTTACCGTGTCCGACTTTGTCCGTTTCGGGCAAGAAACAAACTGAAAACAAATACTCTCTGGGAGCGGCTCTATGCTGACTGCCTGATAATCTCGCTGGCAAATATGAAGACCCTGCCCCCCACCCACCCCCCCCCCCGATGCTATATACATACTGTATCTATACACCGGCGAATTTTCCGGCGTTTTCCGGGGTTTTAACGGTGCTTTAGGGTAGATGACTGCGAGTTGTTCCCGCCATTATTGACGAAGTCGAAGGGGCGCCAAACTGCCCGACGGAAGCTGACGAGTGACGCGAACGATGGCTTTGACCGGGTACCGGACAAGCCTTGCAAGGCTATTCTTTTGCGATGCTTATGTGTGGGTTGCGAAGCTCGTTTTGACTTATGGCGCGGCTGGGGCTAATATCCCCTCTTGACTTGCCAGCTAAGAAAAGAGAAGACGGGATGCAGGGGAAAGAACTGATACAAGCGCTAAGGGGCGGGCGGCGCGTTTATGGCACGGCGATCTATTCGCCTTCGCCGATATGGCCCCGCGTGGTGACGAACCTCGACCTCGATATGGTCTTCATCGATACCGAGCACACGCCGCAGGACCGCAACATGATTTCCTGGATGTGCAATGCTTTCGCCGCGCTGGGTTTGGCGCCGGTGGTCCGGATTCCGGAGCCCGATCCTTATCTGGCGCAGATGACGCTGGATGGCGGCGCGCATGGCATTATCGCCCCTTATGTCGAATCGCCGAAGCAAGTCAAGGCATTGGGCGGCGCAGTCAAATTCGGTCCACTCAAGGGAGAGCGGCTGCGGGCGGCGCTGGACGGCGAGGCTGAACTTGAGCCCGAACTGGCGGAGTATCTGGCGCGGCGCAATGAGAACAAGGCGCTCTTCATCAATATCGAAAGCGTTCCGGCGCTGGAAAATCTCGATGCCATCCTCAGCTTGCCTTATATTGATTGCGTCCTGGTAGGACCGCATGATCTCTCGTGCAGCCTGGGCTTTCCGGAGCAATATGACCATCCCGATTTCCAGGCGGCGATTCGGACGATTATCAGCAAGTCGCGCGGGGCCGGCGTTGGCATCGGCATCCATCACAACTTCGCCCATCACGAGATCGAATGGGTGAAAGCGGGGGCCAACCTGGTCATGCACAGTTCGGATATTTCGGCCTTCAATCGGGCGCTGACGGCGGAGTTCAAGCAGATCCGCGAAGCGACGGACGATGCCGGGCAGATCGTCGACGAGAACGTACACTTCTAAATATGGCCAAACGAGGACTTAGCAGAGATGCAGAAAATCTGGTTCGAAAGCACAGTGCCGGAGGAATATCGGCATATGTTTGAAGCGCTGGCCGAAGGCATCAGTCCCGGCGAGCAGGTGAAGACCGATCGCTATCATCGTTTGGAAGAGGCGCATGCCGTCATGGCGGGCGGGTTGACCTATGACGCCGCGGCGATGGATCGGGCGCCGAAGCTGCTGCTCATCGCCCGCACCGGGGTCGGTTACGACAAGGTGGATGTGGCCGCCGCCAGCGCGCGGAATATCGCTGTGGTCAACGCGCCTGACGCGCCGACCGTCTCCACCGCCGAGCAAGCGGTCACGCTGATGATGACGGTGGCGCGCAGCATCAAGCGAGTGGAGAACGAGCTCAACCGCATGTTGGATTCTGGCGCGCGGAAGAATATCTGGGGCGAATACGTGGCGCTGGAGATGCACAGCAAGCAGTTGGGGCTGGTGGGTTTGGGGCGCATCGGCGGGCACGTCAGCGGCATCGCCCGCGCTATCGGCATGAAGGCGGTCGCTTATGATCCTTACATCGCCGATGAGCGCTTTGATGAACTGGGCGTCCATAAGGCGGATTCGCTGGAAGAACTGCTGAGCGGTTCGGACTTCGTTTCGCTGCATTTGCCGCTGAATGACGAGACCTACAAGCTGATGAATGCCGAGCGCTTCGCCCAGATGAAGGCGGGAGCGGTTTTCATCAATGTGTCGCGCGGCGGGCATGTCGATGAAGGAGCGTTGACCGCGGCGCTGGATAGCGGTCATCTCTTCGGCGCGGGCTTGGATGTGACCGATCCGGAACCGCCGTTGGCGGGCAATCCGCTGCTGGGGCGGGACAATGTGGTGATCACGCCGCATGTGGCCAGCGCGACGGTGGTGGGGCGGCGGCGTCTGGTGGTTCATGCGCTGGAGCAGGCGCTGCAAGTTCTGCGCGGGGAGCGTCCGCCGCATCTGCTGAATCCGGAAGTGTGGGAGGCGACGCGCGCGCGTTGGGAAGCTCTACACAAATAAAGGGCAACTCCATTCCCAATATGTTGGAGAGTGGATCTCATGTCCAGTTGAAAAGACGGCTGGATTGCGCGAACAAACTACTATGACAACCCGATAGAGCGTCCGATGGCCATGTGTTCCGAACATCTGGTGAGAATTGCGCAACGTCATGGTATAATAAAAATAGGTTGTCTATAGCAACGAGAGGTAGATGAATGAGCAAACAACCAAACTGGCATGAAATCACTAGCAGGTTGCTCGACGCGATATGCGTAGTGCGGACGGAGTCAAAGTCACAGGAAGAAAAGCGCGAAGTAATTCAGACGCTTGTGGACTATCTGACCGCAGTGTTGCAGCAACCGAGCAGTGACCATGAAACACAAGTGCAGGATTATTCGTCTAGATCTAGAGTGTTAGATATGGCTTTCTCTGCATTGGGCAAGCCTGACGCATTAACGAATGAGGAATGGCAGAATAAACTCGGACATGCAAGAACAATGCTAAAGAACGGAAGTTGGACAGCCGAGCGGGCCAGACAATTTTTGACAGAACTGAGCTAGAACGATGCCGAAAAAACCAGCGGATGAATTGAATGAAAGCGTAATCGAACTTTATATGCAATTGCGAACTGGCAAAATGAGTGAAGCGACGTTTAAGCAGAAAGCTAATGCGCTGCTAGAATCGACACAAAATACAGTTACGCAGAACCGAAAGGTTATCAATGAGCTGCTTAGCGCGGCCAGAGCAGAGAAAGACCTAAAAGACAGCCTCAAACAGCTGTCTGGTGTGCGCAAGCTGCGGTTGTAATGACCAGGTAAGTTCCAGCGTCAACAACTCATTCTCTAGCATTGCTCTTAATCAGTTTGCGGCTATGTGTGGCATATATAGCACAGAGCCCACAGTCAATGGAATGATCAGAATAGTCGGACATTGAAAGTGGAAATGCCACCATTTGAAAGCAGTCACGTTTCAGACAGTTACGATGCGCTGGCGCCGGATGGCTCGGAAATTCGGCTGCTGCATCAGATCGGCGGCGTCAGCGTCGTGCATTGCCGGCTGCCCGTCGGCGCGGTGACGATCCCCGTGCGGCACCGGACAGTGGAAGAGATCTGGTACTTTTTGGCGGGGAAGGGGCAAGTCTGGCGGAAGCAGGGACAACGCGAGCAGGCGCTGGATGTGAGGCCGGGCATGAGCTTGACGATACCGCTGGGCACGGATTTCCAGTTCCGCAACACGGGGGAGGCGCCGCTGGAATTTATCATCGCGACGACGCCGCCCTGGCCCGGCGAAGATGAGGCGGTCACGCTGGGGGCGGGCTGCTGGGAAGTCTGAGCGCTTCGCCCGGAAAATGAAAAGCGCGGGGTTCCCCCCACGCTTCCAAAATTGAGAGGGCGAATTGCCTAACCGACCTAGCCTACGGGCTGCTCGCTGGCCGGCGCCCCTGACATAGTCCAGAAGCCGAAGAAAAAGCGCGGTCTTACAGGACCTCGACGACCCCGACGCCAGCGGTCAGCCAAGTCGCTGTTGAAGATCTCTGTGATGTTTTCCTCCAGGCTTTCCACACGCTCAGCCGCAGCAGCGTTGATTTCATCAGTGATAACGGCAACAATCTCCGCCGCGATGCTTTCGACATCGCCATCGTTAGCTTCGATCAGTTCGGCGATGGTTGAATCGCCCGCCAGCGCCCCGCGCAGGCCAGCCGCGTCCAAGCCAGTCGCCTCTGTGATCGCATCGCTTACACCGGCGTAAGCGAACATGCGCGGCCAGCGACGCCAACGCCGTCCCCAGGGACCGCGGCGGGAATGGCTGGCATTCAGCTCTTCGCTGACCAGCTCGTCAAGCCCCTCGACGACTTCGGCCGCGTTCGTGTTGATGGCTTCCGTCATCTGGCTAACCACAGCGGCAATCACGGCGGCGACATCGCCCTCATTGGCTTCGATCAGTTCGGCGATGGTCGAGCCTTCCGCCAGCGCCGCGCGCAGAGCCTCGGCGTCCAAGCCGGTCGCTTCGAGCAGGGTTTCGTCCGAGAATGGCAGGCCGAAACCGCGCATCGGCTTGGTCCCCGGCAAGCCCGAGTCGTCATGGGCGCTGACGCCCGCCGTCAACAAGGCGAGCAAGGCGAGAACCAGTGCAAATCGTTTGACAGTCATTTTGGCAATTCTCCTTTGCGTTATGACTAGGGGCGAGAGATTTCGCCCGCAATTCACCCGCAGTCTAAAGGAGGGGCGCGGGAAATGTTTCATGTGGGTGAAAACTGTGTGTAAAAGGACTGTAAAGCGGGACGTTAGCTAAACCGGGCTCAACCAGACAACAATCTACTCTGCTGTCTTACAAGCAGTATCAAGACTCGATGACGATCATGCGCTTGCTAGTTGCCGCGGCTGCCAACCACCTCTATAAACTTGATGGTCGCTTGAATCCCGTTGTAGAAATTCTGCAGGTAGATGTTTTCATTCGGTCCATGCGCGCGGCCGCTTTTCAGCCCGTAGCTCATGATCACGACCTCATCCGCCACCTTCATGCACTCGAAGCAGATGGGCACGCTGCCGCCGGAGCGCTCGAAGACCGGCTCGACGCCCCAGGCATGGGTGTAGGCTTCCGCCGCCGCAGTCATCGCCAGGCTCTCCACATCCAGCAGGACCGCTTCCGCGCCCGGCTCGCTGGGGCGGATATCCACCGCGACTGTTTCCGGCGCGATGCTGCGGATATGATCGACCACGGATTGAATGATCTGTGCCGGCTTCTGGCGCGGCACGAGGCGGCAGGTGATCTTGGCGAAGGCGCGGGCGGGCAGCACCGTCTTCATGCCGGCGCCGGTGTAGCCGCCGTGGATGCCGTTGATCTCCAGCGTGGGGCGGGCGCCGAGGCGTTCGGGCAAGATATATTCGGCTTCGCCCCAGACCGCCGGCGCGCCTACGACATCGTCCCATTCGGCTTGCAGGAAGGGTTCGACCTGTTCTAGCAGGGCGCGGTCTGTCGCCGTCACCGGCACGACATCGTCGTAGAAGCCGGGCACAGTGACCGCCCCGTTCTCATCGTGCAGTTGCGCCAGGATTTCCGTCAGCGCCTGAATCGGATTATGCACTGAGCCGCCCCAGTGGCCGCTGTGGAGGTCGCTGACCGGCGCGCTGACGTGCAATTCGAGGGCGGCGATCCCGCGCAAGCCGTAGGTGAGGCTGGGTTGGTCGGGCGCCAGGATCGCGCCATCGGAGACCATGGCGATATTGGCCGCTAACCGTTCCGGCTGCTGGGCGACGAAGGCGTTGATATTTTCCGAGCCGGATTCTTCTTCGCCTTCCAGCACCACTTTGATATTGACCTTGGGCTTCTCGTCCGCCGCCAGCCAGGCTTCGACCGCCTTGAGGTTCGACATCACGTGCAGCTTGCTATCGACGGCGCCGCGACAGTAGAGCCGGTCCTCCTTAATGGTCGGCTCGAAGGGTTCGGTATGCCAGCCATCGGCGACCTCGGCCGGCTGCACATCATAGTGACAGTAGATGAGGATCGTGGGCGCGTCTTCGCCGGCGCCATGCCACTCGCCGAGGACCAACGGGCAGCGGCCTTCCGGCAGCAAGATCACTTCGGCGCGCTCCATACCGATGCGCAGCATCATCGCGCGCAGCCATTCGGCGGCCGCGGCCACGTCGTCAGCGTGTTGCGGCTGTGTGCTGATCGTGCGGATGCGCAGCAGTTCCTGATATTCTTCGAGGAATCGTTCTTGATTTGTCTTGGCATAGTCGTATGGATTGCTCATGTCTTGGTCCCCAAGATTACATTTGTTTGCATGGGACGGCATAATACACCGCGCGCGCCTCCCTGTGTATCCGCTGGATTGGGCGGTGTTGGAAATGCTCCCTTAGCGAACAAAGGATAATTCACCGCAGAGGCACAGAAGTAGTTCCAAGAAAGTAATGAGAATGTGTAAGCGCGCAGGTCGCGTAGACAATCACTAGGCCGCCGACACAGCACTCCGAGAGGGGGTGACGTTTTGAGCGGGGTTGGGGTTTGTTGGCGGGTGAGCCAAGGCTCGCCCCTACGGGCAGGGTGGTGTGGCTGGCGGCGGTGAATGGAGGGGGCGAGAGTAAGCATGAGATTACCAGATTGTTATTGATTGGTTAGAGCATTGTCCGACATTGTCCGTTTGTCGGACAAAGAAAAACTTTTTTCGGACAAAGTCGCGTTTTGACGGCGGGGCAGCATTTTGCGTCAGCGGGGACGGGCAGGCCTGTAAGCAGGCGGACGGAGTTGAAGTCGTCATGGATATCGAGCAGGTTCCTGGCCTGGCGTTTTCACGGTCTGAGAAGTTACTGGTATTGAGCATGGCGATTCTCAGCTGCTTGGGTTTGCAATCATTATAGCACGGGTGTTCTGAAATGGAAGGGGGTGAAGGCGGGGCTTTTGAGGCGCGGCGAAAGTCATCCGACATTCCGAAGAATCGTGTAGAGGAGATGTTGCGGGCGACCCAAGAGGCGCGTAGGCACAGCCCGCCGATCGTCCCTACAAGGCTTGTCCGGTACTCGGTCAAAGCCTTCATTCCTTGTCACTCGCCGGCTCCCGTCGGGCTCTTTCGACTTCGCCAATAATGGGGGGAAACAGCCCGCAGTCATCTAGCCTAAAGCGCCGCTAAAACCCCTGAGAATATCCCGAAAACGCCGGAAAATTCTCTAGTATATAGATACAGTATGTATACAGGGGGGGGGGGGGGGTGCTTGTACTTGAGCGACATGGCAGGCTTGAGGAATAGATGCTCTATTGGCGAAATGGCGTTCATGACAGTCAGTGTAGCACAAACAGGCATGGCATAGGCGATCAAATGTTCGCAGGTTGAAGCGAGACTGGAAAGCGGACTTGACACAGGATTTCCAGTAGCGGACAAGCCTTACAGATTTCGCATGACTTACTTGCGCTTACTGAGGGTACAGAAGTAAAATCAAGTTAGTCATGCGACAAATGAAATGTAGTGGATGTTGTAAGCGGGCGACTCACAGGGGCGCGTAGACACAGCCCGTCAGTCGCCCCTACAATGATTTCGGTTTTTGCCATTCTCTTCACCTTGCAATATTTTTCTCATTACTTTATTGGTTCTACTGAGATTTTTCTAAATCAAGTGAAGTCGACAAGTCAGCGAAGCGAAGGCACTCCTCTGGATTGCCGATCTAGTAATTTCGGCGGAACTGATACATACTAGAAACTTGCCCCCTAACAAGATTGTGAAAATTCAAATCCATGACCTTCCATGAGCTAGAACTAAATAGCGCAATGTTGCGCGTCGTCGAGCAGGCAGGCTACACGAAGCCAACACCGATACAAGCCCGCGCCATCCCACAGATCCTCAAGGGACGGGACCTCGTTGGCTGCGCGCAAACAGGCAGCGGCAAGACAGCCGCCTTTGTATTGCCCATCGCGCAATTGCTGGGCGAGAGCGGCGACAAGCGGCGGATTCGCGTTCTTGTATTGGCGCCAACGCGGGAGTTGGCCGCGCAAATTGACGAAGAATTCGGCAGGTTTACCAGGAACTCGGCTTTGAAGCGGGTCGCGATATTCGGCGGAGTCAGCCAGCAGCCTCAAGTCAAAGCTTTGCGTCGCGGCGTCGATATCGTAGTCGCCACGCCGGGGCGTCTGCAAGATCTTATGAATCAAAGGTTCGTTAAATTGGATCAGGTTGAATTCCTGGTATTGGATGAAGCGGATCGTATGCTGGATATGGGCTTCATCAACGATGTCAAACGCATCGTGAAAACACTGCCGAAAAGACGCCAAACGCTGCTATTTTCGGCGACCATGCCGCAATCCATTCGGGACTTGAGCAAGAGCATTCTGACGGATCCGGTCCAGGTCGACGCGAACCCGCAATCCAGCACGGTCAGGAGCATCGCCCAGTCGATTTATTTTGTCGAAAGCGGGGACAAGCGCGCGCTGCTCAAGTTCATATTGCGGGATGCCGCCGCCGAGCGGGTTCTCGTTTTCACCCGAACGAAACATCGCGCCAACAATCTAGCGAAGCAACTAAATCGCGCCGCGATACACGCCGAGGCGATTCATGGCAACAAGTCTCAAAGCGCGCGGACAAACGCGCTGGCGAAGTTCAAGTCCGGGCATACTTCCGTCCTGGTGGCGACCGATATTGCCGCGCGAGGCTTGGATATCAGCGATGTGACGCACGTCATCAATTTTGATCTGCCGAATATCGCGGAGAGTTATGTGCATCGCATCGGCCGCACGGCGCGCGCTGGCGCTTCGGGCATCGCGTATTCCTTCTGCGATGTCGATGAACGCAAGTATCTGCGCGAAATCGAAGCGCTGATTCAAGAGCCGATTGAAGTGGTCAGCGAGCATCCCTTCATCTCAGCGACGCCCGCGCCCAAGCGTCAGAACGGCGTCAGCAAGCCGCGTCAAAACGGCGCGCGCAAGCCAGCGAACCAAAACCGCCGCCGTTCCCGGCGTCCGCGCAGGAGCCGACAAGCACGACCGGCGTAAGTCAACCCCTGGATCCCCAAAGCCGGCATTATTCCTGCGCGCAAAGCCGCTAGTGGGTACAATCACTGCACAGCGAAAGCAGCGGTTCTGACCAGGAGCAATTCATGAGCTCTATTCAGCAGCCAAAGGTCGTTGTCATTGGCTCGGGCAGCCTGTTCTTTGGCCGGCAAGCCATCTGGCAGATGGCGCATTCGCCGCATCTCAACCAGGGTGCGCTTGCCTTGGTGGACAAAGACCCGGCGCGCATGGAAAAGATGGGGCTGCTGGCGGAAAAGGTTGTGGCGGAAACCGGCGTCCGCTTGAGGATCGAGGTCGGGACCGACTGGAAGGATGCCCTGCCCGGCGCGTTATCGAATATGGCGGAGGACGCCTTTTTGGAGCTGCTCTGTGATGTTGACATGCGGGGACCGCGTCCGCGCCCGGTGGGCGAGATGCCGCGCGGCTTGCGCGGATTAAACGAGCTGGTGCTGGATACGCATGAACTGACCGCGGAAGCCATCGTCAAGGCAGATTACGGTTTGCTGCGCCGGGCGCTGATGACCGACCCGCTGACCAACTCCATCGCCGATGCCGATGCCATAATGCGGGAATTGCTGGCGGCTGAACGCGAGGCGCTGCCTAATCATTGGTATGCCGAGGCGGTTTTCTAAGCCAATCCGATTGAGTTTCCCGCGGATATTTGTGTAGGGGCGAGCCGACGCGATACCCTCTCCACCTGGCCTATCCGCCGTTCAACATTAGCTGCACGACCCCGACGAATATCGCGGTCAAGATGCTCATTGCGATGACGATGCGCCAGGTCAGATCCGCGCGCAACTTCTCTATATCTTCCTTTGTCGCGAGTGTTGGCAAAACAGCTTCCACCCTGGCGATACGCTCTGAATTGCGAGTTGCCGTTTCCAACGCCAAATTACTTTCCAGCCTCGATTCCGCGGCCATGCCCAACGCTTCCATGTCTGAAGTTATCAACATATCTTGAGATAGTATGTACTGTGACTGCCGTTAAGTCAAGCATTTGAGCAGTATAGAGCAAACTGACGCGATGGCATTATATACGCTGTTACATCACGGTAGCGCGCCCGCCTGCTTGACAGCCAATACCACAGTCCGTATGATGGAGCGCAATTTTGTCCTTGAGGAGCTTGCGCTTATGACCGCGCCTTCCGTTCTGCTGGCTGTCGATATCGGCGGCACCTTCACCGACTTAGTCGCCTTAAACGTAAGCAACGGTCGCATCGCCGTTGAGAAGCTCCTGACGACTTATCCCGATCCCTCGCTGGCTGTGCTCAATGGCCTGCGCGATCTGCTGGAACGGGCTGACATCCCGCCGGCATCAATTCGCTACGTCGTGCATGGCACGACCCTCATCACCAACACCTTGATCGAGCGCAAAGGCGCCAAGACCGCCCTGCTGGCTACCGCCGGCTTTCGCGATGCGGTCGAGATCGGCAACGAAGGCCGCTACGATATGTATGATCTGGCGCTGAAGAAACCGGCGCCACTGGTCGAGCGTCGTTTGCGCTTTGACGTGCCGGAACGCATGCTCGCCGATGGCCGCGTCTGGCGGCCTCTCGATGAAGCTTGCCTGCGCGAGCTCGCCGCCAAATTGCGCGCGGAAGCGGTCGAAGCGGTCGCCATCTGTTTCCTGCACGCCTATACCAACCCGGACCACGAATTGACAGCGCTGACTGCCCTGCGCGAATTGTTGCCGGGCGTGGCGCTTTCGGCATCGCATCAGGTCGCGCCGGGCATGCGGGAGTATCCGCGAGCCTCCACCACCAGCGCCAACGCTTATGTCCAGCCGATCACCGACGGTTACCTGGCGCGGCTGGAAAAGGGCATGCGAGCCGGCGGCATTGACGCCCCGCTAAACATCATGCTCAGCAGCGGCGGCACAACAACAGTCGCGGCGGCCCGCGCCTTTCCCATCCGCCTGGTCGAAAGCGGGCCGGCCGGCGGCGCGCTGGCGGGCCTGCATTGGGGGCGCCGCCTCGGCGAAAGGGATGTGCTCGCTTTTGATATGGGCGGCACGACCGCCAAAGCAGCCTTGACCCGCGCGGGAGAACTCGCCATCAGCCACCAATCGGAAGTCGCCCATGTGCATCGCTTCAAGCGCGGCAGCGGCTTGCCCTTGATGGCGCCGATGATCGAGATGATCGAGATCGGCGCTGGCGGCGGCAGCATCGCTCATCTCAACGCCCTGGGCCTGCCAGCGGTCGGACCGGAAAGCGCCGGCTCCGCGCCTGGTCCCGCATCTTACGGCAAGGGCGGGAAGAAGCCCACCGTTACCGATGCCGATCTGCTGCTCGGTTATCTCAATCCCGATTACTTCGCTGGCGGGGACATTCGGCTCGATGTCAGGGCGGCGCGCGATTCCTTTGCCGAGTTGTCCGCAGCGCTGGAGTTGCCGTTGGAGCGGACCGCCTGGGGCTTGCATCAACTGGTGAACGAGAACATGGCGGCGGCGGCGCGCGTCCATGCGGCCGAGCGCGGGCTGGAGATCCGGCGTTATTGCATGGTCGCCACTGGCGGCGCTGGACCGGTCCACGCCTGCGGGGTGGCGCAAGGGCTGGGCATCAGCCGCATCATCATCCCGCCGCTGGCCGGGGTGGGTTCCGCCTTCGGCTTCCTCAGCGCGCCAATTGCCTTCGACTTCACGCGCAGCTACGTCGCCCGCCTCGACGCGCTGGACCTGGATGAACTGAATCGCATCTTGACCGACCTAGAAAATGACGGTCGCCGCATCGTCCAAGCGGCTGGCGTATCCTCGGCGGAAATCAATGTGAGCCTCAGCATCGACATGCGTTATGTCGGGCAGGGTTATGAGGTGCGCGTGCCCTTCCCCATGCAAGCGCTGAACGCCGGTCACATCGCTGAGATGCAGCGCGTCTTTGAAGCGGAGTACCGCGCCTTTTACGGTCAACTGGCGCAGGGCGTTCCCATTGAAGCGGTGAATTGGCGCGTCCTCATCAGCGGGCCGCAGCCGCAGATCGACCAGGCGACCTTTGCTGATTCTGCTGATGCCTGCGATCAGCCCATCACCGAGCGCCATTTGCGCTTCTCGCCCGAGGGCGCGCCGGTGAAGACGCCGATCTATCGCCGCGAGGGGCTAGGCAATTCCTGGAGCGCGGCCGGACCCTGTGTCATTGAGGAGGCCGCTTCAACAACGATCGTCCTGCCGGACTGGTCGGCGCGGGTCGCGGCGGGGGGTTGTTTGCTGCTGACGCGTATGAGCGAAAGAGATGCGTCGGAGCCAACCGTGTCGTGACTATGCTCAGAAACCTCAGCACTTGGAGTCTAAACTGCATAAGTGTGATACTGTACAAAAGCCAAAGGGCTCGCCGTATAAGTCGCAAGCCCCTTGGAGCCGCGGGAATCCCAAAGGAGTTCCCTCGTCTTCCCCTAACCCCGTCTGTCCAGAGCGGTCTAGAGGTTAGTGTTGGATCTCACCACACACCTATCTAGAATCTACCACGAATCGAGAGAAATTGTCAACATGACCACCGGAAGACTCGCAGCATCCAACTATTTTCCAAAGACTTGCCGCGAGGTATATGAAAGGCATTGGAGAGACCAGATCGAAAGGCTGCTCAAGCGTCCCGATGACCACGCGGCAGCATTATTGAGCATGGTAGCATGCATGGAATTGGCATTTCTTTGCAAGAAGAATTTGCCGCTACATCCCAAGAATCACAGCCAATTTCCCAGGGCATCGCGCATAATTGAAGAATTCTTTCCCAAAAAGCAGTACCCCGGAGCTCCCGAGCTTGGCAGCAAGCTGACCAACGGACTTAAGCACAATTCTTTCATACGTAGAGGAGTTGGCCTGCTTGATTCATTGCATGGGCAACCAATTCCAGAACCCATAGAACGAGAAGGAAAGTTGGTATGGGTGGCGCCTACTGCTTTTTGGAATCACATTAAACCTCAAATCGAGGCTATTTACGCGCAGAATAACTGCCCATATGACACGTTTCAGAAATGAAATGTTAGCCCCTTGTCGACTGCCACGGATGAGTGCGCTTGAATAAGGAGACCTGCCCATGATCGACCCAATCACACTCGAAGTTATCTGGAGCCGCCTCATCTCCATCGTCGATGAGCAGGCAGCCGCGCTGATTCATTCTTCTTTCACCACCGTCGTGCGGGAAGCGGGCGATCTCTCCGCCGGCGTCTTCGACCGCGAAGGCAATATGATCGCGCAATCCGTCACCGGCACGCCGGGTCATATCAACACGATGGCGAATTGCGTGCGCCGCTATGTCGTGCCCAATCACCCCATCGACAGCCTCAAGCCCGGTGACACCCTCATCACCAACGATCCTTGGGAAGCATCGGGCCATCTCTTCGACCTGACCATCGTCTCGCCGGTCTTTTATCGCGGGCGCGGCGTCGCCTGGTTCGCTAGCACCTGCCACGCCGTCGATATCGGCGGCGCAACCATGGGCGGCGATGCCCGCTCGCTCTATGAAGAGGGCTTGGCCATCCCGCTGATGAAGCTCTTCAAAGCCGGCGAGCCCAACCACGAACTCTTCGATATCATCCGCGCCAACGTTCGTGTGCCCGATCAAGTCATCGGCGATATCTACGCCCAAGAAGTCGGCAACCAAGTCGGCGCGCGCAAGCTGCTGGAAATGCTTGATGAATACGACCTGCCCGATATCGAGGCGGTCTCCGCGCTCATACTCGACCGCACCGAGGCGGCGCTGCGGGAGGCCATCCGCGCTCTGCCTGATGGCGTCTACAGGAATACCATCAGCATCGACGGCTTCGACGCGCCCTTGACTATCGCCTGCGCCATTGAAGTCGCGGACGACAGCCTGCGCGTCGATTACGCCGGCTCCTCGCCGCAGGTTGACCGCGGCATCAATGTCGTCTTGAATTACACGCACGCTTATACCACCTATACGTTGATGGCGGTCCTGGCGCCGGGCATTCCCAACAACGAGGGCGCTTTCCGCCCCATCGATGTGCGCGCGCCCGACGGCTCCATCCTCAATTGCAGACGTCCCGCGCCAGTCAGCGCTCGTCATCTGATCGGTCATTTCGTCAGTCAGCCGCTGTTGACCGCGCTGGCCGACGTCCTGCCCGAGCGCGTCATCGCCAACGGCTCGGCGGGCTTGTGGAATACCATGATGGACGGGATGAACGAAAATGGCGAAGAATTCGCCTATATCTTCTTCTCCGCCGGCGGGATGGGCGCCGCCCACGATCGCGATGGCTTATCGGCGACCGCCTTCCCCAGCGGCATCATGGGCGTACCGGTCGAAGCGATCGAGACGGCCGCGCCACTACTCATGCACCGGCGGGAGTTGAGACCCGATTCCGGCGGACCCGGGCGCTACCGCGGCGGTATGGGCCAAGTGATGGAATTGGAAATCATCACCGGCGCGCCCGCCAACCACTCCTGCATGTACGACCGGACCGGCAACCCGGCGCAGGGCCTGCTCGGCGGGAAACCGGGCGCATCGGGCCAGGCGCGCTTATCCGATGGGGGCCGCCCGCATCCCAAGAGCCACTACGTTTTGCAGCCGGGCCAGCGCGTCGTCCTGTCGCTGCCGGGGGGCGGAGGCTACGGGGAGCCACGCGAGCGCGATCCGCAGCGCGTCCTGGCCGATGCGCGGCAGGGTTATATCTCCCTCGAAGCGGCGGAAAAGGACTACGCGGTTGTCATCGACGCCGCTACCATGAGGGTGGATGAAGCAGCGACAGCAGCGCTAAGGAAGGAGCGTGGCGGATGACGGCAAAGCATTACGACTTGATCGTGGTTGGCTTGGGCGCGATGGGTTCGGCCGCCCTCTACCAAGCATCGAAACGCGGCGTCAAAGCCATCGGCATCGACCGCTTCTCGCCGCCGCATACGAAGGGCTCAAGCCATGGCGATACCCGCATCACCCGCAAAGCCATCGGCGAAGGCGAGATGTATATGCCCTTCATCAAACGCTCCAACGAGATCTGGGGCGAGTTGGAGGCGGCCACGGGCAGCACGCTCTTTCATCAGAGCGGCGGTCTCATCATCGGCGGGGAGAACGCCGTTGCTTTTCACTACCAAGGCGACTTCGTTGATGCCTCCGCCCGCATCGCCGACAAGTTCGGCATCGCTTACGAGATACTCAGCGCCGACGAGTTGCGAAAGCGTTTTCCGCTGCTAACCCCGCGCGAGGGCGACCGCGCTTATTATGAGCCCGAGGCCGGCGTCCTGCGCCCGGAACGCTGCATCCAAACCCAACTCGACCTGGCGCGGGGCGCCGGCGCGACCATCCACACCGGCGAAAAAGTGACCGGCTACGAGATCAGCGCGAGCGCTGTGACAGTCAACACAGAGAAAAGGAGTTACAGCGCGGACAAGCTCATTCTCTCGGCGGGCGCCTGGATCGCTGACTTCCTGCCCGAGACGCATCGCGCTGGCATCCGCGTCAATCGTCAGTTGATCCACTGGTTCGAGGCGGAAGACCGGGATTGCTTTCATCCCGATCGCTTTCCCTTTGTCATCTGGATCGGCGATACGCTGGAGGACTTCTGGTCGGTCTTCCCCGCGCCCAGCGATGGCATGGCGGGCGTCAAGCTCGTCACCGAGCAGTATCACACCAGCACCGCGCCCGATGCGGTCAGCCGCGTCGTGACGGAGGAAGAAGCGGCCGACATGTATCATCGCCTGACCGTGCCGCGTCTCAAGAGCCTGCGCGAGAATCAATTGGGGGCCGATGTCTGCCTCTACACTCTGACGGCCGACGAGCATTTTCTCATCGACTTCCATCCCGCCTCGCAGCGGGTCGTCGTCGCGTCGCCTTGCTCGGGTCACGGTTTCAAGCACTCGGCCGCCATCGGCGAAACGCTGGTTCAGCTCGCTCTGGACGCCGGCAGCGAATTCGATATCTCCGCCTTCAGTCTGGCGCGCCTTTTCAACCCCCTCTAAATCTCCCCCATTGCAATGGGGGAGACTTTGCCGATACGATTGACAAATAACGCTCAATTATCTCCTTTCTCCAATACCTTGGGGAGGGACTGGCGAGAGGTAAAAACCCATGCGATTATCAAGTAAAACAGCCATCATCACCGGCGGCGCCAACGGCATCGGCGCTGGTTGCGTCCGCCGTCTTGCGTCGGAGGGCGCCAATGTCGTCATCGCCGATATTGATGACGCCGGCGGACAGGCGCTGGCCGCTGAACTGGGCGATGCCTCGCTGTACATAGGCACGGATGTCTCGCGGCGGGACTCGGTCGAGGCGCTCTTCGAGGCGGCAGTGGATGCCTTCGGCGCGGTCGACATCCTGGTCAACAACGCCGCCTTCGTGCATAAGCCGGGCGTGATCGCCAATTTTCTCGATTACAGCGAAGATTCCTGGCAGCGCACGCTCGGCGTCAACCTCAGCGGCATGTTTTACTGTTCGCAGACGGCAGCGCGTTTGATGGCGAAACGAGGCGAGGGCGGCGTCATCATCAATGTCAGCAGCGGCGGCGCTTCCCGCGCGCATCGTCACATGTTCGGCTACGACGCGAGCAAGGGCGGCATTGAGGCGGCGACGCGGGTCATGGCGCTGGACCTGGCGGAACTCAACATTCGCGTCAACACGGTCGTGCCGGGCAGTACGCGGGTCGATCATGGCAGTTTTGTTGGCGATAATCCGATACCGCCGGCGGATGTCATCCCGCTTGGGCGCCAGGGGGGACCGGAAGACATCGCGGCCGCGGTCGCTTTCCTCGCCTCGGACGATGCCGCTTACATCACCGGCAGTCGCATCTTCGTCGATGGCGGCATGGACGCGCAGTTGCGGACGCCGTCGGTGGACTTTCGCCACGATTTCAGCGACTGGACTGGATAGTTTGATTTGACCACAGAGTCCTAAGAATCCGGCTGCGCGCACTTGGAGATTAAGCTACGACATTGCCGGTCTCGTCGCTGCGGTAGCCGCTTTGCGTCCCCAGTTCGCGCTTGAAGGCCTCGCTGCGCAGCACTTCCAGCAATGCCCGAATACCGGCATTCTCCAGGTGGCGCCTCGGAATCGCCAGATCGAAGCGCTCCCAGGTCAAACCGATGAAGTCTAAACCCATGGCCTCGGCCGCGCTCCGCAAGCCCATGCCGCAATCGCCAATGCCATCCACCACCGCCGCCGCCACCGCCAGATGCGTGAACTCCTCGCGCTCATAGCCAGCGATATCATCGGGCGAGATGTCATGCTGGGCGAGCAGGTAATCGAAGAGGACGCGCGTACCCGCGCCGCGCTGCCGATTGACATAAGTCGCCCGCGACAGATCGGCGATGGACGCGATGCCCAGCGGGTTGCCCGCCGGCAGCATCAGACCCTGCTCGCGCTGGGCGAAGGTCACCAGCAGCGTTGGCTCATCGCGCAGGTAAGTCCGCAGATGCGCCAGGTTGTAGGTCCCGCTATCGGGCTCGAAGAGGTGACAGCCGGCCACATGCGCCTCGCCACGACGCAAAGCGATCAAACCGCCGATGGAACCGACATTGACCGAGACCAGCCGCCCCGCCGCCGAGCGCAGGCGCAGATGCGTCGCCAGCAGGTCCAGCATCGGGTCGTGGCTGCCCATGATCATCACCGTCTCCAGTATCGCCGAGAGCGGCAGATAGGGCGCGACCTTGAGGACGCCACCGCGATCGACGCCTTCGTGGAAGCGCGGTATATGCGCCAAGCCGTCAGCTCTAATCAGCGAAGTGATCACGCCGGCGCCGCGCTGCAAGGGCGTCGCTCGGAGGCGCCCGTCAATCTCCGCCAGCGCCACGCGGACAAAATCATCATCGCCGATCGGCGAACTGATCTTGCGCGTCGAGAAGGCTTCCAGCGTTGCCGCCGCCGGCTCGGCCAAGCCCAGCCAGCGACGAATCAGCGGCAGCACGAGCAATTCGCCGGTGAGAGCCGCGCTGACCGGATAACCGGGGACGCCAATGATGGGGATGCCTGCCGCCATGCCGATGATGACGGGATGGCCCGGGCGCACGGCGATGCCATGAACGAGCACTTCGCCCAGCGCCCCAATCGCCGCCGCGGTGAAGTCATGCGCGCCGGCCGACGAGCCCGAAAGCGTCAGGATCAGATCGGGCTTCTCGGCGAGAGCCTCCGTCAGCGCCGCGCGCAGAAGCGCCTCGTCATCGCCGATGATGTCGCTCACCTGCGCTTCACCGCCGGCCTCACGCAGCTGTCCGCTGAGGATCAAGCTGTTGTATTCGGTGAGCTGGCCCCGGGCCGGTTCCTGATCGTGGGGCAGAAGCTCACTGCCGGTCGGGATGATGTGGACGCGGGGTTTTCGCCGAACCAGGACGCTATCGTTTCCGCAGCCCGCCAGCGCGCCGAGGTCGACGGGGCGCAGTTTGCAGTTGACTTGCAACACTGTCTCGGTTGTCACCATGTCCTCGCCCATCAGCCGAACGTGCTGCCAGGGCGCGACCGAGGCGTAAATCAGCAGCGTCGTCTCATCGGATTGATTGACTTGCTCGATCATGATGACGGCGTTGGTATTATCCGGCAGCGGATCGCCCGTATTGACGGGGAAAGCGTCGACGCCCAGGCGCAAGGGGAGAGCCCGCGTCTCCCGCGCCGATGCCGTGCGGGCCGCTTCGACGGCGTAGCCATCCATGGCGGCGCAATGAAAATGCGGCGACGAACGGGCCGCGCGCACGGGCTCGGCTGTCACGCGGCCCAGCGCCTCGGTCAAGGGCAGCCGCTCGCCCGGCAGCGCATCGGACTTGCCAGCCAGCGCCAGCGCCGCGTTCAATTTGGCTCGCGCCTCGTCCAGCGGAATGTCTTCGAGGTAGATGTTTCGTTTTGTCATTCAACTATCCCAGCAAGGTTGCCCAAGACATACCAACATGCGTAATATGATCTCGGCGCCCCTCCGATTCGCTATTCTGTTTCGGGGGATCCAGTGGGTCGCCCCTAGAAATTCTCGTTTTCATGGATTCGTTTTTCTGAGTAACACCAAGTTAGTCATGCGACAAATGAAATGTAGTGGATGTTGTAAGCGGGCGACTCACAGAGTCGCCCCTACAATGATTTCGGTTTTTGTCATTCTCTTTACCTTGCAATATTTTTCTCATTACTTTATTGGTTCTACTTGTGTGATTCAAGCCGTTACGTGTGAGCGGCTGCGGCGAAACTATCTATATCTTTCAATCAAGTTCAGAACAGCAGGATATCAACCAGGCTGCCGGCGTCATAGCCGCCGATATTGAGCGGCAGGCGCAGCAGGCCATCAGCGCCGACAAGCGTGAAAATCAGATTCGACTTGCCCAGGATAGGCTGTGCCAGGCGTTCGCCCTCAGGGCTTTGGGCGAGGCGGACCGGCAGCCAGTCTTCGCGCCCCGCGGCTGAGGCGACCCGCTGACTCAAGCGCGCTCGAACCTTGCGGGGCGGTTCAAGCGGTTGGCCCAGAAAGCGGGCGATCAAGGGCGGAAGCAATTGCCGCGCCACCAGCAGCGCCGAGACCGGATTGCCCGGTAAGCCGATGACCGGCTTGTCCTCGCAGACGGCGAGGATAGTTGGTTTGCCCGGTTTGGTCGCCAAGCCATGCTGCAAGACGCCGGGCGCGCCCAGCCGATTGATGACATCGCGGGTGTAATCGCGCGCGGAGACCGAGCTGCCCGCGCTCAAGAGCAAGATATCGCAAGCCTCGAAGCCCGCTTTTGCCCGGCGCTGATACTCGCTGAAATCATCGCTGACGATGCCCAGGCGAAGCGGTTGCGCGCCATGTTTAGCCGCCAGCGCGCTCAAGGTATAGGCGTTGATATCGCGGATCTGCCCCGGCGCCAGGTCCGCTTCCGGCGGCAGCAGTTCATCGCCACAGCTCAAAATGCCGACCCGTGGCGGACGCAGAACATCCACCCGGCTGACGCCCACCGCCAGCAGACCGCCAATATCTTGTGGGCGCAGGCGTTTTCCGCCCGCCAGCACCAGCGCGTCCGCCGCCACATCTTCACCGGCTTGAATCACATTCTCGCCTGGCGCGACCGCGCGCAAGACTTCAATCTCCTCGTCATCCACGACCTGCGCCTGTTCCACCATTAGCACGGCGTCAGCGCCTTCGGGCAACATGCCGCCGGTGTGGATCAGCAGCGCTTCGCCCGCGCCGACTGTCAGTTGCGGCGCTTCGCCCATCTTGAGCTCGCCGCGGACGGTCAAGAAGGCCGGCAGTGCTTGACTGGCGCCGAAGGTATCGGCGGCGCGGACGACGTAGCCATCAACCGTACTTTTTCGAAAGGCAGGGACTTCCTCCGGCGAATGAAGGTCGGCCGCCAGGATGCGATCGAGGGCGTCGGCGGTCGCTACCGTCTCGGCTCGCGGCTGCGGCTGCCAATGCGCCTCGATCAGAGCGAGGGCATCGCTGACGGGCATGACCTGGAAGAATTCGGGAGAGGGCATAATTCCTTGCATCGGCGTGGTTTGTTCAGGGGAAATTTTACCACAGAGACGCAGAAGTAGAGCCAAAGCAAGTCGCGCAGCAAAAGCTGACTACAGAGATCGCAGAGAAAATCAGGCGGATTGGCGCCCCTTCGACTTCGTCAATAATGGCGGAAACAGCCCGCAGCCATCTACCTTAAAGCGCCGCTAAAACCCCGGAAAACGCCGGAAAATTCGCCGCTGTATGGATACAGTATGTATATAGCATCGAGGGGGTGGGGGGCATGTTTTCTACCCCATCCCCCGGCCCCTCTCCCGCCATCTCTATGGCGGGCATCCAGCAAGCCAGGGAAGGGGAGCGCTCCTAGAGGAGTTGTTTTTCTCATGGCTAACCTGGAACTACTGAGTTTTATATTTGTCAGTGAGGTTACCAGACAGTCAGCATAGAGCCGCTCCCAGAGAGTATTTGTTTTCGGTATGTTTATTGCCCGAAACGGACAAAGTCGGACACGGGAAAATGCTTTTCGGACAGAAGACGCGGTTTTCCAGGCGAAACGGACAAAAGGCAGGCGGCTGCCGGTATGATTTTGGTATGTCGGCGCGGGGGAGTCTGGCGACAGGGCCGGGATAGAGAGCGAGTTTTCGGCGGAGGGCATCGGCTGCGCGCCGCGATTGAGAGCCTGCGAACATTGATCCATAGGGGGAGTGTATCATGATTTTGAGTCGAAGGAAAGAACAAATGTGCGGGATTTGCGGGCGACCCAAGGGTCGCCCCTACAAGGGTTCTTAGGGGTGAGATTCTAGCCGTCCAGACCGAGGCGCCAGCCATGCGTGTAGACGCGCATGCCGCCAGCCCGGACATAGCCGATGACGCAGATATTCCAGGCTTCCGCCAGTTCGACCGTGATGCTGGTTGGCGCGGTGCGGCTGGCGACGATGGGCAGGGACATACGCCGCGCTTTGCCCAGCATCTCCGAGCTGATGCGCCCGCTGGTCAAAAGCACCCGGTCACGGGTTTCAATTTCGTCCAGCAGCGCTTGACCGGCCACCTTGTCGACGGCGTTGTGTCGCCCGACATCTTCCGCGCTGACAAGCAAACCGGCTTCCGCGCCGAGCACGGCGGTATGCACACCGCGCACGGCGTTATAGAGGCGCGCCGCGCCGCTCAATTGCCGCATCAAACGGGAGATGAGGGCCGGCCGGGCACAGTAGTCGGATTCCAGCGCCGGGTAACTTTCCGACAGCAGTTGCCCGGTGAGGCCGCCGCCACAGCCAGTGGTGAGAATCATGCGCCGCGGCAGCACCACTTCGTCGCGGGTCAAGATGACATCGGCGACGCTCTTGGTCAAGTTGAGTTGCAAGTGGCCGATTTCGTGGACAGAGTCGATGATGCCTTCGTTGTAGAGGAAGCCGACGGTCAGCGCTTCGAGTTGCAGGGGGCTGCACATCATGGTCGCCAGCGATTCGCCGTTGACGTAGATCGAGAGCAGGCCTTCGTCAATGACGCCGCCTTCGACCCGCCGGACCTTCTCGCCCTCGATGACCTGATAGGTGAAGGGCAAGGCGCCGGTGAGCATCTCTCGCGGCTTAGTCGCCATCGCCGCCGCCTTCACGTTTTCTCGCGCGGCGCGTATTGCGGCGCAGATCGTCCGCGGTCCAACCCTGTTCCATGCCCCATTCGACTTTCGGCTTGAGGGCGCCGGTCGGGCAGACGCCGACGCATTGCCCGCAGAAGACGCAGGGCGACTCGGTCATGCCGATATCAAAGGCGGTGGCGACCGAGGTCTCGTGGCCGCGTTGTTTGAGGGTCAGGGCGAAGGTGAATTGGGCGTCTTCGGCGCAGACCTGCACGCAGCGCCAGCAGAGCACGCATTGCTCGTAATCGCGGATGTAGAAGGGGTTGTCGTCGATGACTTCGGCTTCGCGCAGGCGGGCGTCGGGGAAGCGCGCTTGGTCGGCGTCGTAGTCGGTCATCATCGTCTGAATCTCGGGCGCTTGCTCGAGATTGACCGAGGCGTTCAGCATTTCGAGGATGGTGCGGCGGCTGCGCAGGACGCGGTCGTTGCGAGTCTCGACTTTGGAATCGGATTGGCATTCGGCGACGCAGGCCGGCTGCAGGACGCGGCCAGCGTCGACATCGACGACGCAGATGCGGCAGAGGCCGTTGGGGGTGGTGGCTTCGTGATAGCAGATGACGGGGATGTCGATGCCGGCTTGGGAAGCGGCGTCGAGGAGGGTGGCGCCTTTGGGAGCGGAGACTTCGCGCCCGTCGATGGTGAGGGTGATGCTGTCATCCGTCATAGCTTGCGCCTTTGGCTAGATTATGTGGTTCGCATAGTACCTGGCCATTCCAATGTTTAGTTCTCCCGCCTTGGATCCAAGGGATAATGTGGTCAGCCTCAAACTCTGACCAGGGAATGCGAGCCTCGTTTTCGGACAAACCCTCAGCCAGACACTCTTGACATATTCCATTGTCTTTCAAGTAGATTTCAATACGTTGGTCTTCGTTGAAAGCGCGTTGCTGGTCTTTTTCGACAAGGATAATCTGGCTCTTGTCTCTTGCGAATTTGAAGAATTCGAAGCGGATAATTTGTTCTCGGCTACGCACGGCCCGTACGTTCTGCTGGCGATTCTCAACAAACCGGATCACCTGGTTTGTTGTTCGGCTAACTCCCTGGATGCGTTTGTAAAAGTCCCATACGAATTCTCTAAAGCATTGGCGTACTGCCTCATCATACACATAGTACTTTCGAAGATGGCGCAGCAGCATGTAACAAGAGATCGTAAAATACTCGTAGCGAAGCGCTAAAATTCCCGTGCCGTTGGTATCTAGGAAAGGGTCATCGTGAAAGACTTCACGAAACCGCTTAAGATTTTGGACAACTGCCTTTGCTGGATTTCCGTTTTCATAGCTTCGATTGCCGATGCCGTCTTGTTGAATAGTCTCGTCAATCAAGGAAACGATATTGCGATCGCCAAGGTCAGTTGCGCCATCCGCAATCTCAATAAGCAAGAAGCGCCCCAAAAGCGTCAGATGTTGCATTCTGCTATTGGTTCTCGCTCTGGTTTCGGTAAAGAACGCCAGTTTATGTTGATTGTCGTCAATCGTCTCATATGCTTTGAAGTCAAAATCATAGTCATCGGCATATTTCACCAAAAAGTTCCTTACCAGACTTGAAAGCCTAGCATGCGCGGTTTCCATATTGTTCAGGGATTCACCTTGCTGTAGCCGCCAAAATATCTCCGTTGCTGCCTCTTGGTGCTTGGGATCAAACGGGTCGCTAATATTCTTGATAATATCGACATCAAACTTGAGTTCCTTGTGGATGAATTTCTTAATTTCTGAAGGCAAATCAGAATAAGTTGAGTCCGACAAGCTAAGACTAATGTCAGTAAGCGTGTCTGGTAATGGCAATTCGTCACGGAAGAAGGCCTGCACAGTGTTGATTCGCTGCTGCCCATCGACAACTTCATATTTGGTCTGCGATTCATCGAGGCGTACAATGCGAAGAACTATGCTAGGAATGTAGAAGCGACGAAACAAACTATCCAGCAATGCCTGCTGCTTCTTTTTGTCCCAAACTACTTTGCGCTGATACGGTGGACGAGTCTCATAGTCATCTGCGTAGTCATCAAAATCGCGTATGCGAATGTTTGTCCTTTGAATATCGTATTCCGTACGTGGATTAAACGCCATTACTCACGCTCCAACTCGTTAGTGTCAATAAATAGCGCAGGAAACTTCTCAATCGCGCTCATGACCGCCAGGCCGGCGGTATGGCCCAAGCCGCAGATTGAGGCTTCGGTCATCGTCATGCCGACATCGAGCAGGCGCTCGCGATCGCCCGTTTGCGGCGCGTCCAGCCGGTCCAGGATCTCGACCTGGCGCTGTGTGCCCAATTGGCAGGGGAAGCACTTGCCGCAGCTTTCATGCTGGAAGAAGCGCCCGATTCGTCGAAGCAGGTCGCGCAAATCCGTCGTCGTGTTGAAGACCATGACAGCGCCGGAGCCGAAGGTACTGCCGGCTTCGCGCAGGTCTTCAAAGGTCAGGCGAACATCGATTTCGTCGGGCAGCAGGAATGTCCCGGCCGCTCCGCCCATCAGCACCGCAGCCAGATCGCCAATCACAGCGCCGCAGACCTCGTCGAGAAAATGCCTCAGCGTCATGCCCGGCTCAATCTCGTAAACGCCGGGCGCGCCGACATGCCCGCTGACCGAAACCAGCTTGGGACCGGCGCTGCCGTCTGTTCCTAGACGCCTGAACCACTCGGCGCCGCGGGAGATAATCAGGGGGGCGGCGCCGATCGTTTCAACATTGTTCACCGCTGTCGGCAGTCCGAATAAGCCAAAGGTGGTGGGATAAGGCGGTTTCATGCGGGGGAAGCCGCGCTTGCCCTCGATGGCTTCGAAGAGCGCGGTCTCTTCGCCGCAGATATAAGCGCCGGCGCCGCGCCGAATCTCGATATCAAGCGAGAAGTCGCCGCCCATGATGTCATCGCCGAGCAGCCCCTGCGCCTCCGCCGCTTGGATCGCATCGGCCAGAATGGCGGTCGCTTTGGGGTATTCGCCGCGGATGAAGATGTAGGCTTTGCTTGAGCCCACGGCATAAGCCGCCAGGGCGATGCCCTCCAGCAGCAAGTGGGGACGATGTTCCAGCAGCACGCGATCTTTGAAGGTGCCGGGCTCGCTCTCATCGGCGTTGCAGACGATGAACTTCTCATCGCCGTCGGCGGCGCGGGTGAACTTCCACTTCAAGCCGGTGGGGAAAGCGGCGCCACCGCGGCCGATCAAGCCCGAAGCTTCCACCTCGGCGATGACATCTTCGGGGCTCATCTCGGCAAGCGCCTTCCGCAGGGCGGCATAATCGCCATAAGCCGCCAGCGTCTGCGGGGCTGAGGTCAACGTCGGGTCAAGCATGGCTGAGTCGGCATCACCGGCGGGACTGAAGTAGTCCGCTTTCCAATCGCCCAACAGCGACTCGACCGTGGCGCGGGGGAGTGAAATATCCGCTTCGCCGCGGGCGCTCAGCAAAGCCGCTGGCGCATAATCGCATAAGCCGAGGCAAGGCGAATGCTCGACGGTGTATTCGCCGTCTTCTGTCGTTCCGCCCTCGTCGATGCCAAGTTTCTCGCAAAGCTCATGCAGGACCGCGTCAGCGCGGGCCAGCGCGCAAGTCGGATCGGTACAGACACGGATGATGCGGCGGCCGGTGGGTTCATCGTGGAAAAGCGTATAGAAGCCGATGACGCCGAAGATGTCCGCTTCCGGCACGCGAAGGACATGGGAAATGAGGCGCGTACGCTCGGGGCTGATGTGGCCGAAAGCGCTTTGCATATCCCATAGCAGGGGCAGCAGCGCCTCTTGACCTCGACCGCGGTATTTGGCAAGGATCGTATTGATGTCGCGTTCTTCGCTCATAGCTACATTGTAACAGATTGTGGCGCGCGTTTTGGCTAGTTCAGCCGGTCCCGCCGAGCAGCCGCCGCGCTTCCACCAGTTCTTCCGGCGTGTTGAGATTGGCGAAGCAGCGCCCGTCGGGGTCGTAGGGCGCGTATTCCGGCTCATCCAGGTAACGCAGGCGCATACGATCGTAGAAGCGGATGATCTTGAGCCGGTTTGCCGTCAACTGTTCGCGAATCGGCTCGATGCAAGTCTTGCGATAGATGGCGTGCAAGCCTTGCGGATAGCCGTCGACGCGGGGGGCGATAATATCGATGTCATCGTTGATCTGTTCGGTCATGAAGCGCAGGAGGTCGGCGCTGATGAAGGGCATATCGCAAGCCAGGACGAGCACAAAGTCGCTTCTCGCCTGGAGCAGGGCGGTGTAGATCCCGCCCAGCGAGCCTTTGCCCGGCAGGGCGTCGCGGAACATCGGCAGGCCGAGATGCACATAATCAGCCGGTTTGTTGGTGATGAGGATGGTCTCGGCTTGTCCTAGGGCGGCGCTGCGATTGATGACATGTTCAATCAGGGTTTTGCCGCCGAGGTCGACGAAGGCTTTGTCGCGGCCCATGCGCTGGCTTTTGCCGCCGGCGATGATGGCGAGGGAGACAGGAGCGCTAGCTTCGTTCCCGTCAGTCATTCCGATGCATCTTCGGTGGAGAAAATGGCTTCAAGCTGGGCGATCAGTGGCGGTAGATCCTGCTGCACAGTCTTCCACAGGATATTAAGGTCTATTTTGAAGTAGGCATGCGCCAACCATTGACGCATGCCAGTAATTTGACGCCATTCAATCTGATCGTTTTCGGCTTGAAATTCGTCCGTGATATTGCAGGCGGCTTCACAAACAATTTCGACTGCTCGGGCCAAAGCGTATTGAAATTGTTCATTTGTATCTAAATCGCGCCTAGACTTTCCTTTGACAAACTTGCGCGCGACTCTAGCCTCATCATACATGTGTTGTAGACGAAGCCAGTCATTCTCCCTGATCTTGCGCATATAGGAGCTCGGCACTATCAAGTACTGCCTGCCGGATATATGGACTCAAGGAATCTGGCGTCGCCAAGTCAACACGACGACCAAAGATCTCGCTAAAGTCCAGCATGTGCTGCGCCATCGTGAAATATCCCACGGGAGCGTCTAGCAAATACTCGACTAGCAAATCAATGTCGCTATCCGACCTTAATTCATTGCGTACGGCTGAGCCAAACAGTGATAGGCGCTTTATCGGCTTTCCGACGCAGTATTGACGGATTCTGTCTTTCGGAAGATCTACGCAAACAATCTCGCTCATAGCGTTTTCTCCTCCTCCTAGTCCAATCATACCATGTCTAAGCGCAATTTCAAAAGTATTGGAATCTTGAATTAAACATGCTCAGATACAGAGTGTCTGACTATCAATGCAAACCTATGTTTGAGTTCAACATCGGCCAGTCATGTTTCTACTGCAGACAGTCTTCACCGCTACTTGACATTATAAATGAGCCTCGCGACGTCCAGCACTTCGTCACGGATGTAAGGGCACAAACCTTTCGGCGTGACCAGATCTACTTTGCGTCCGACGATTTCGCTTAGATCCATCAGGTGCCCACCCATATCGAACAGAGTGATTCGCGCCTCCGGCAAGTACTCAACCAGCAGATCAATATCACTCTCGGGCGTCAATTCATTCCGTACAGCGGAGCCAAACAAAGACAAGCGTTCAATCGGCTGCGTTTCGCAATAGGCTCGAATCGCCTCAAGCGGGAGGTCAATAGCGACGGACTCGCTCATGGTTGCAGATTCTCCAATCACTTGTATCAGCGCCACTCATCTTCAAGTATGCGCTGCAATTCGGCAAGCAGCGGCGGCACATATTCAGAGACGGTAGTCCAGACTACATTCAAATCTACAGCATAATAGACATGAACTAATTTGTGTCGCATGCCGATAATATCAGCCCATGGAATGGCGGGGTATGCTCGTCGTGATTCCGACGTGACATTGTTCGCCGCTTCGCCAATGACTTGCAGCGTCCTGGTCAACGCCAAACTCAGAAGTACATTTTCGTCGAGGGATTGGCGTGTTTCCCGGGCGGCAATACGCTCCGGGGTTTGCGCCCAATCCAACATGTGACGCAGACGGGTCGGATCATTCGCCAGCGTCTTCGGCAAAGACAAGCGTCGCTCCGGCAAGGATCTGCTGCTTGCTAGTTGGTTCAAGCTCGTTTGGCGTACGCAAGTCAACTGCGCCGCTCATAATCTCGCTCAATACGCGTTCTTGCCGCGCCATATCAATATAAGATACGGACGCTTCAGGAAGATACTCTACCAGCACTCCAATTTCTTTATCTGATCGCAACCAAGCATCAAAGCCTGGTCCAAACAAAGACAAGCGCTCAATCGACTGCGTCTGGCAGTAGGCGCCTATTTCTTCGACCGGCAAGGCGACGGCAGTTATCTCGCTCATGCTCTTCCCTGAATATCAAATTTGCACGCTAGCAAAACCAGATCCTAGCCATTCTAACGCAGAGTTGGCTCAATGCACATAGCGCACGGGGTCTTTGATCGCCCCTTGCTCCTCCAGCGATGTTGCTTCTCGCTCCACCTTCTCCAGCTTGACCGCCGCCATCTTGAAATCGGGAATCTTCGCGCGCGGGTCGATCTTGTCCAGCGTCAGCAGATTCGCCGCCGCTTCGACGAAATGGAAGGGCAGGAAGAGCGTGCCAGCCGGCGAGCGGCCCGTCACCATAACTTGGCACTCGACCGAACCGCGCCGCGAAGTGATGCGGAGCCAATCGCCCGAGACCAGTTGGAGCGCGCCGGCATCGGCCGGGTGCATCTCGACGATGGGCACAGGGAAGGCTTCCTCCAGCCGCGAACTGCGGGTCATGGTGCCGCCGTGCCAGTGGAAGAGCACGCGCCCGGTGGTCAGATGGTAGGGATACTCTTCGTCCGGCAGCTCACTCTCGGTGCCATATTCCAGTTCCCAGAATTTGCCTTTGCCGCGCGGGAAGTCGTCTTCGAAAAGATAAGGCGTGCCGGGATGATCAGCGGCCGGGCAGGGCCAATGCACGCCGCCTTCGGCTTCCAGCCGCGCATAGGTAATACCTTGGAAATCCGGCGTCAGCGCCCGCATCTCTTCCCAGATCGCCTCGGGGTCGGCATAATCGAAGCCGGCGCTGATCTGGACGCCAAGCTGCGCTTCCATCCGCCGCGCCAGGGCACAGACGATCTCCCAATCCGGCAGTGACTCGCCGACCGCGGGCAGAGCTTGCCGCACCCGCTGCACCCGCCGGTCGCTATTGGTGAAGGTGCCGTCTTTCTCGGCGAAGCTCGCCGAAGGCAAGATGATATCAGCCATCTCGCCTGTTTCGTTCATGAAGATATCGATGCAGACCAGCAGATCGAGTTCTTCCAGAGCGTGCTGGGCATGGGACAAATTCGGCTCGCTCATCATGGGATTCTCGCCCATGACGATCATGGCTTTGATCTGCCCGGCGAGCGCGCCATCGACCATCTCGGTGACGGTCAAGCCGGGCTCGGGATTGAGGCTCGCGCGCCAGGTCGTCTCGAATTTCTGGCGTATCGCCGGATCGGCCACCGATTGGTAGGCGGTGTAAACATTGGGCAAGCCGCCGCTATCGGAGCAGCCTTGCACGTTGTTCTGTCCGCGCAGGGGATTGAGTCCCGTGCCCGGTTTGCCGGCGTGCCCGCACATCAGCGCCAGGTTGGTCAGCGACAGGGCGTTGTCGGTGCCATGGGTGCTTTGGCTGATGCCCATGCCCCAGTAGAAGGCGGCGCGCTCGGCGGTGGCATACATGCGCGCTGCCTGCCGGATATCATCGGCCGGCACACCGCTTATGGTTTCCGCCCACTCGGGCGTACAATGTTCCAGCGATTCAATATAGTCCTCGAAGCCTTCGGTGCGCGCCTCGATGAATTCGGGATTGAAGAGATTCTCGTTGACGATGACATTGGCCATCGCCTGAAAGACCGCGACATCAGTGCCCGGCTTCTGCCGCAGCCAGAGCGCCGCGAAGTCCGTCAGTTCAATCTGTCGCGGATCAATGACGATCATTTTGGCGCCATTGGCGCGCACCGCCTTTTTCAGGAAGAGGCTGATGACCGGATGCGTCTCGGTGGTATTGCTGCCGGTGACGATGAAAGTATCCAGGTCTTCCATTTCGCCGATGCTGTTGCTCATCGCGCTTGAGCCGATGGCGAGTTGCAAGCCGGTCACGCTGCCGGCGTGGCAAAGCCGGGCGCAGTGATCGATGTTGTTGGTTTGCATGACCGCGCGCACCCATTTCTGGAAGACGTAGTTATCTTCGTTGGTGGCTTTGGCGCAGGCGTACGCAGCGATGCTGTCGCCGCCATACTCGCGGACAATAGCCGAGAGTCGCTCGCTGACGAAATCCAGAGCCTCGTCCCAAGTCGCCTCGCGGAAGTTGCCACGTTCGCCAGCGCGGATCAGGGGCTTCTTCAAGCGGCGCGGATGGGTGGCGAAATCCAGGCCGAAGCGTCCCTTGACACAGAGGTTGCCATAATTGGGCGCGCTGTCGAAGGGAGCTTCGACGCGGTAAATCTGCTCGTCTTTGATGCGCAAGTCCATCTGACAGCCAACGCCGCAGTAGGGGCAGGTCGTGCGGATGGTGGAATCGGGCTGCATCAGGCTCATGATCGCCTCTCGGTTAGCGCTTCCTCATTTTCATTATATCCATTGGGAATGCCCTTGCCAACAGAGCCCGCGCGCCAGGAATTTCGCTATCACTGATGGCGCGTAAGCCGCCACCATTCATGGACCGCCGCGAACATCAAGGCGACAGTCATAGCGCCGGGATCAATGTAGCCGATGGCTCGCTCGCCGAGGAATTTCGCCCGTCCCTGCCGCGCCACCAAGTCCCGGGTCGATTCCGCGCCGGCGCGCGCCGCCTCCGCGGCAGCCGACCAGGCAGCGCTGAAGTCATCAGCCCTGGCAAATGCCGTCACCGCTGGCTCCAGGGCGTCCACCATCGTCTTGTCGCCGACCTGCGCTTTGCCGCGGGCTTTAACGCCAGCCAGCCCCGCTGCCAGCAGAGCCGCCATCTCAGCTTTATCCAGGCTGTCGCGCTCGCGCAATAGCGATGCGCCACGCAGAAAGAAGATGCCGAAGATCGCGCCCGAAGCGCCGCCCATGCGGTTCATCAGCGCCTTGGCTGTCGCCAGCCAGATCGCGCTCAAGCTTGGCTCATCCAACGCGGCGATGTCGATGACCGCCACTTCGAAAGCGGTGCTGATGCTCGTGCCGTGGTCGCCATCACCCAGCGCCGCGTCCAGTCGATTGAGCCGGTCGCGCTCGGCGCCAACGCGGGCCGCCAGCGCCGCGATCAGTTCTTGTAGTTCGGTCGCGCCGATTCTGGTCATAGCTGCTTCATGTAAGCGCCATTGGCGGGCGCGTCCCATAGCGCTTTCAACTGCGCGTCGACGCGACAAAGCGCCAGGGCGAAGCCGGCCATTTCAAATGAGGTGGCGTAGGGACCAATCCAACAGCGATAGACATCGATGCCCGCTTCCGCCAGCCGGGCGGCGGCATGGCGATAGAGAATGAATAGCTCCATCAAGGTCAAGCTGCCGCTATTGTTAAGCAGGACGAGGACTTCATCGCCGGCGCGATAGGGCAAGTCCTCCAGCAGGGGCGGCAGCATCAGATCAATGGTCTCGTCCGCGCTGAGCGCCTTTTGCCGGCCCAAGCCTTTCTCGCCGTGCAAGCCCATGCCGATCTCCATCTCGTCGGCACCCATCTCGAACATGGCTTGCCCGGTAACGGGGCTGGCGCAGGAACTGAGGGAAACCGCCAGGCTGCGCGTATTGTCGCGCACTTTTTCCGCCAGCGCTTTGGCTGCGGCCAGACTGACATCGCCTTCGCAATAGGCGCCCAGCAGCTTCCAGACAAAGAATAAGCCCGCCGTGCCACGCCGCTCCGCTTCCCGTCCCTTGGGCGCGCTGGATATGTCATCATAGAGCAAGACCATTTCCACATTGTCGATGCCCTCTAATTCGCATAGCTCCAGCGCCAGCTCGGCGTTGAGCAGGTCGCCGGCGTGATGCGAAACGCAGACGAGCACCCCGCCGCCGCGATCGGCCGCGCGGATGCCAGCCAGCATATTTTCCGGTCCCGGCGCGGCGAAGACCTCTCCGGCGACGACCACATCAAACAGCCCCTCGCCCACCCAGCCGAGCATGGCCGGTTCATGGCCGCTGCCGCTGCCCATAACCAAGCCGACTTTGCCCCTTGCTTTCGGCCGGGCGCGCATGACCAGTCGATTGTCGCCACAGCGCGCGATATCGGCATAAGCGGCGCAGAAGCCTTGCAGCATCTCATCGACCAGGTCTTCGGGGCGGTTTATCAGCTTGTGTAGTCGCACGGTCATAAGCTCTGCCTCCGGCGAAACGCGGGCTCGTCAGCATTCGATGACGCCGAGAATAGCCAATAGTGGCGGACGCGTCAAAATAAGACTTCGCCCTCTAATTCAATACAGCATGCGCCAATTGCCAGAGCCAAGCCAATTTCCGAGCAAACCCGCACACAGATATGCCTTTTCAGACAATCGGCGCAAAACTGTATTACAATGAAAGAAAGAGATACAGTTTCGAGAGCATGCCATGACAAGAAGCCCATCCAGCATTCGACCGTCTCAACCCAGCCGCCGCGAGGTCCTGCAGATCTTCGCCGCGGGCGCATCGGCCGCTGTCGGGACCATCACGCTGGCGCCATTGAGCAATGTTGTCAGCGCCCAAAGTGACGATACGCTACGCATCGCCTGGCTGACGCCGGCCCAACTTGACCCGCGCAGCGTCTCCGGCATGAGCGAAATCGCCATCCTGAACGCGCTGTACGACTATCTCTTTGAGACCGATGCCGGGTCCAACCTGGTTCCGGTCCTCGCCTCGTCCTGGGAACGGAGCGAAGACGGCGCCCGCTACACGCTTCATCTTGTGGAGACTGCCGCTTTTCACGACGGCAGTCTATTGACGGCAAGCGATGTCGTCTGGTCGATTCGATGGCAGCTTGACGCCGGCGGCACCATTGCCGATATCCTCGCCGCCGTCGAATCCGTCGAGGCGGTCGGCGATCACACGGTAGTCTTCCAACTCAACGCGCCCGACCCCGATTTTCTCTACCGCCTCACTGAGTACAAGGTCGTCATGCTCAAAGCCGGGGCGCAAAACACAGGCGTCGAGTTCAATGGCACCGGACCCTTCATCATGCAGGAACTAATCCCGGGCGACCGCGCGATCATGCGCGCCAACAAGAACTACTGGCGGGGCGCGCCGACCATCGAGACGCTGGAATTTCTCTTCTTCGATGACCAGCAAGCGGCTATCGCGGCGGTGCAAGGCGGCACTGCCGATGGCATCTTGCGGCTGGATAATTTCAGCTTCCTCAACTTCACCGGCGACTTCCGCTTCAACACAGTCGACATTCCCACCAACGGGCATGACATGACACGCATCCGTGCCGATCGTCCGCCAGGGAATGACCGGCGCGTTCGCAAAGCTTTCAAATTGGCGACCGACCGGCGCGCCGTCTGGGAACGGGTGCAGCTTGGCTTCGGCGCGGTGGGCAAAGATTCGCCCATCGGTCCTTCCTTCGCTCAGTATTTCCTTGATGATATCGAGCCGCCAGCGCGGGACCCGGCCGCGGCCGCCGCTTTGCTGGCCGAGGCGGGCTATCCCGATGGCTTGGATATGACCCTGCACGTGCCCAATAGCGGCGCGTATCCGGATTTAGCGCAAGCCATGGCCGCGCAGTGGGAAGAAGCCGGGATTCGCGTTGATATTCAACTGGAGGAGGAGAACAACTATTGGGTCAGCAAATGGCTCGAAGTTGATCTGGGCGTCACCTGGTGGGGCGACCGAGTAAGCCCGCAGATCTATCTCGATCTCGCCTATCGCTCCGATGCGACCTGGAATGAGTCGCACTGGCAGGATGAGCGGCTGGATAACCTGATTGATTTCACGCGTTCGGCATTAGATGAAGCGGAACGCGCCGCCGCTTATAAGGAGATTCAACGGCTCTTCCTCGACGAAGGACCAATCATAGTGCCCTACTTCTATGCGTCATTCATGGTGATGGCGAGCCATGTTTCCGGCGTCGTGCTGCATCCATTCTCCGGGCGGACGCACTTCCACACCGCTGTCGTCAACTGAGCCATTCAAGCAAGACGCCAGCCACCATCTTGCACCTCTCCGTTGCCATACAGCGCAATCTTTGCCATAATGCCGCCGAATCCCGCAGTCACTAGGCTAAGGGTCCGCCCGAGAGGAACGGCGATGTCTACCAGCCGCGAGCTTATCCGCAAACGTCGCGAACGGTCGTTGGCGCCGCCGCGCTAAGTCTTGCGCTTCGACGTTGGTCGCTTGCCATCCTCTCAGCAATGCCGCAGAACCGCAGTTTATTCACGAGCAGAAAGGACAAGCCCATCGTGAAGAACAACACAAAAGCTCCGGCAACAGCAGTTTCCCGGCGCGAATTCCTGAATATCTTTGCTGCTGGCGCAACCGCAGCCGTCGGCACGGTCGCGCTCGCGCCCCTGGGCAATATCGCCAGCGCGCAAGACAGCAGCACGCTGCGCATGGCCTGGCTGACGCCAGCCACTTTCGATCCGCGTTCGGCCTCCGGCGATAGCGAAATCGCCGTCTTGAACGCCGTCTACGATTACCTGATCGAGACCGATGCGGCCTCCAACCTGGCGCCGCGCCTGGCCTCCTCCTGGGATGTCAGCGAGGATGGCTTGGTTTATACGCTGCAGCTCCGCGATGACGCGGCCTGGCATGACGGCAGCCCGGTCACAGTCGATGATGTCCTCTGGACCGTACAGTGGCATCAAGAAGCCGAGACCACGCTCGCCGGCTTGATCGCCTCAGCGACCTTCGAAGCGGCCGGCGACAATCAAATCGCTATCAGCCTCAGCGAGTCGAACCCTGATTTTCTCTACAACCTGACGGACAACAAGTTTGTCATTCTCAAGAGCGGCGCGGAAAATGTCGGTGTTGAGTTCAACGGTTCCGGTCCTTTCGTCCTGGACGAGATCATCCCGGGGGACCGCGCCATCCTGAGCGCCAACGAGAATTACTGGCGCGGCGCGCCCAGCATCGACCGGCTCGAGTTCATCTACTTCGATGATCAACAGGCTGGCATCGCTGCGGTGCAAGGCGGCACGGTTGATGGCATCATGCGCCTGGACAACTCCAGCTTCCTCGGCTTTTCCGGCGATATGAACTTCCACAGTACCGACATCCCCACCAGCGGGCACCATCTGACGCGGCTGCGCTCCGATCGCGAACCGGGTTCCGATGTCCGCGTCCGCAAAGCCTTCAAGCTCGCGACCGACCGCGATGCCATCTGGGAGCGCGTGCAGCTCGGTTTTGGCGCTGTCGGCAAGGATTCGCCAATTGGTCCAGCCTTCGGGCAATATTTCCTGGCGGACGCTGAAGTACCCGCCCGCGATCCGGAAGCGGCCGCCGCGCTGCTGGCCGAAGCCGGCTATCCCGATGGCTTGGATATGATCTTGCATGGTCCGAACAGTAGCAATTTTCCCGATCTGGCGCAAGCCCTCGCCGCCCAATGGGAAGAAGCCGGAATTCGCGTCGAAATCCAGCTCGAAGCCGAAAACGTCTACTACAACGAGCACTGGGACGTAGTTGATGTCGGTATAACGGGTTGGGGAGCGCGGGCGATTCCGCAGCTTTTCCTCGATCTCGCGTATAGAACTGGCGCGATCTGGAACGAATCGCGCTATAGCAATGCCCGCGTTGACGAGTTGATCGACTTCGCGCGCAGTTCGCTGGATGAGGACGAGCGCGTCGCCGCTTATCACGAGATTCAGCAGATCTTGCTGGACGAAGGTCCGGTGGTCGTGCCCTATTTCTTCGCCCAGTTCATGGTGCTGGCGAGCGGCGTATCGGGCGTGGAATTGCAGCCCTTCGCGGGCCGCACCAACTTCAACACGGCGGTGGTTGGGTAGTTGAACCGGCTGAACGATACTATTGTGGGCGACCCAAGGGTCGCCCCTACATCGACGGCGAACTGGAAAGTTGTTATCAATGTTTTTTGTGAGCCGGGGTGGGACCAGCGAGCAACTATTTGATTCTGCGGCCTGGGAAAGATGAGGTCAAGCCAGATCACCCGCAGTTTCGTCAGTCTGTTCCGGACGTTGCTGCGTCAGCCGCAATCCGCCCTGGGCACAATCCTGGTCCTGTTTTTCTTCGCGCTCGCCCTTTTCGGCGCCCAGCTTGCGCCCTATCCCAATCCCAACGATCAAAGCCACGATGTTCGCCTAAGCCCTACTTTGGATCTAGCCCGGCTGCAACTTGGCGAGCATCCCTTCGGCACGGATCGCCTGGGGCGCGATGTCTACAGCCGCGTCATCCTCGGCGCCAACAGTATCTTCCGCATCGCCGGCTTGGGCACGCTTATCAGCGTCATACTCGGCTCAGCGCTCGGTCTCTTCATGGGCTACCACGGCGGCTGGGTTGATGAAATCCTGGGCCGGATCATCGACGCGCTGCTGGCGATTCCGGCGCTATTGCTGGCGCTGGTGCTGGTGGGCATCATCCGCAATCTCGATTTTGAAGCGGGCAGTTGGCAAGCCGGCTTGGCCGACAATGTTGTGCTGCTGGTCATCTCAGTGCTTTACATCCCTATCGTCGCCCGCGTCGCCCGCAGCACCACCCTCGATATCAAGACGCGGGAATTTGTGGCGGCGGCGGAGATCCGCGGCGAAAGCCAAGCCTATATCATCTTCCGCGAGATCCTGCCTTCTGTCATCCCATCGCTGGTCGTCGAAGCCTCGCTGCGCTTCTCCTACGCCATCTTCCTGGTCGCGTCGCTGGGTTTCCTCGGCTTTGGCGCGCGCCCGCCCTCGCCTGATTGGGGGCTGATGGTCAACGAGAATCGCGGCGGCTTCTATCAACTGACGCCCTGGGCGCTGGAGTTCCCCGCCGTCGCTATCGCCCTGCTCGTCATCGCCGTCAATCTCATGTCGGACGGCATCCGCCGCGCCGTGCAGAAGGGGTCCTAGCCATGCCAGCGAAAGCGCCCTACCTGCTCGATGTGGACAAGCTGACCATCAGCTACCGCGTCGGGAAACGCTGGCTGCGGGCCGTCCGCGATTTCCGCCTGCAACTGAAGGCGGGCGAGATCATCGGCTTGGTCGGCGAATCGGGCTGCGGCAAGTCCACAGTCGCCTTGGCGCTGATGCACTACCTCGCCAGCAATGGCCGGGTCGAAAGCGGGGGCGCGCTCCACTTCGCCGGCGAAGATCTGCTGGCGAAATCGAATGCCGATATGCGCCGCCTCTGGGCAAAGCGCATCAAGTTTGTGCCGCAGAACGCCGCGGCCGCGCTCAACCCGTCGATCAGAATCGGGCGACAAGTCCTTGAGGCGCTCCAAGCCGCGGACGGCGCTGAGGGCGCGGTCGCTTATGAATCCATGATCGATATGTTTCACCAGGTCAACCTGGTCGATCCGGAGCGGGTCGCCGAGCGTTATCCGCACGAACTCAGCGGCGGCATGCAGCAGCGCGTCGCCATCGCCATGGCGCTGATCAGCAATCCCGAACTTCTCATCATGGACGAGCCGACCACGGGCTTAGATGTCACCACCGAAGCTGTCATCCTCGAGCTTGTCCGCGAGTTGATCGCCCAGCGCGATACCGGCGTCATCTATATCAGCCACAATCTCGGCGTCGTCGCCCAATTGTGCCAGCGCGTCGTCGTTCTATACGCCGGCGAAATCATGGAAGAGGCGGAAGTCCACGACCTTTTTGAGCAGCCGCGCCATCCTTACACGCTCGGGTTGATCGGCAGCGTGCCCAAGCCGGGCGATAGCAAACACGGCCTGCGCCTGCAATCGATATCGGGCAATCCGCCCAGCCTGACGCGCCTGCCCGGCGGCTGCGTCTATGCCGATCGCTGTCCGCTGGCAGTAGATATTTGCCGCAGCGACAAACCGCCGCTTGAATCCCTGCCCGGGGACCGCCTCGTCCGCTGCCACCGTTGGGAGGAGGCGGCCCCCACCCTAAATCCCTCTCCCATAAAGAGGGAGGAACTTCAAGGCGCTAATACTCCCCTTCCCTCTTCATGGGAGAAGGGGCCGGGGGATGGGGGCGCCGCCACCCTCATGCGCGTGACCGATCTGAGCAAGCGCTTCCCGGTCGCGCCGACCTTGCGCGAGGCAGTGCAAGGTATAGAGCCGAGTCCCATTCGCGCTGTCGACGGCGTCGACCTGCAACTCCGCGCTGGTCAAACGCTGGGCTTGGTTGGGGAGAGCGGAAGCGGCAAGACGACGCTGGCGCGGGTCATCATTGGCTTGCAGGAGCGCAGCGGCGGCAAACTCGAGCTGCTCGGGCTGGACGTGCGCAACAGCGTCCGCGAACGCAGCGAAGATGTGCTCTCCAAGCTGCAAATGGTCTTTCAGAACCCGCAGAATTCGCTCAACCCTTATCTTTCGGCGCGCCAGGCGATACGCCGCCCCTTGATCAAACTGAGGGGCTTGACGCCGGACGACGCTGATGCAGAAGCGCTCAAGCTGCTGGACCGTGTCAATCTGCGCGCCGAATACGCTGAACGCTACCCCGATGAGTTGAGCGGGGGCGAGAAGCAGCGCGTCGCCATCGCCCGCGCCTTCGCCTCCGAGCCGGATCTGATCATCTGCGACGAGCCGGTCTCCGCCCTTGATGTCTCCGTGCAAGCCGCCGTTTTGAACTTGCTGGCGCAACTGCAAGAAGAGCATGACAGCGCTTATCTCTTCATATCGCATAATCTCTCGGTGGTCGGTTACCTGGCCGATACCATCGCTGTGATGTACCTGGGCCAGCTATTCGAAGTAGGCGCGGCGCGCGACCTGTTCCAGCCGCCTTACCACCCCTATACCGAGGCGCTGGTGTCCGCCATTCCGGTGGCGGATCCCAAGCATAAAACCGAGCGTATCCTGCTCAGCGACAACCTGCCCAGCGCGCAGAACCTGCCGAGCGGCTGCCGCTTCCACACCCGCTGTCCGCGGAAGATCGGCGAGATCTGCGAGACGGACGCCCCGCCCTGGCGCGAAGACGAAGCGGGACATCAGATACGTTGCCATATTCCGCTGGACGAGTTGGAGATCATGCAGCGCGATCCGGTTTTGACGAAAGGGGATGAGTAAGCAGCATGTTACGCTTCCTGCGCCGGCGCTTTCTTTTCTTCTTCTTCACCTACCTAATCAGCTCTCTGACGATTTTCTTCCTCTTGCGCGTTTTGCCGGGGGATCCAGCCCGGGTCATCGCCGGCGGTCGCGAAGCCACCGAAGAACAAGTCAGCGAAATCCGCGAGAAACTAGGCTTGAACGCGTCCCTGCCCGAGCAATATCTCACTTGGGTCAGCGACTTCCTGCGCGGCGATTGGGGCGAGACGATCGCCTTCCGCGGGGCAGACAATCGCGATCTTATCCTGGAGCGCACGCGCAATTCCGCCCGACTGGCGGCGGTAGCGCTGCTGCTTTCCGTGCCGACATCGCTGGCGCTGGGCGTCATCGCGGGCCTGAGCGAGAACAAACTGCCTGATGTGATCATCTCTTTGCTGACTCTGTCTGTCGTCAGCCTGCCGGAATTCGTCACCGGCTTGTTCCTGGTCAACATCGTGGCGCTGCGCTGGGGACGTAGCGCGCTGGCGGAATCGCTAGGCTGGTGGTTCCCCGCCAGTTCGGCTGTACCGGCGACGGCCTCCTTCAGCGAGATGCTGCCGGCGCTCTGGCTGCCCGCCTTCGCCGCGACGCTGGTGATGCTGGCTTACATTTCCCGCTTGACCCGGGCCGGCGTCATCGAAGAACTCAAGCGGGATTATGTGCGCACGGCGGCGCTCAAGGGCATCGCCTGGCGGGCGGTCATCTGGCGCCACGTCCTGCGCAACGCCCTGCTGCCCACGATCACCGTCATCGCCATCAGCATCAGTTGGATGATCAGCGGCCTGGTGGTGATCGAGTTTGTCTTCGGCTTCCCCGGTTTGGGCAGCCTGCTCATCGCCGCCATCGAACGCCGAGATCTGCTGCTCGTGCAAGCGATTGTGATGGTCACAGTGACGATTATTCTCTTCTCGAATCTCTTCGCCGATATGGCTTACGCGTTGCTCAATCCGCGGGTCAGTCTGGAGTGACTTGTGGAGTCGCCGCCAAGCACAGGCATGATCCGGCGTATTCCTGCAAGCACCGTCGCCACCCTGACAAGACGGGGCGGAATTGATTAAGGCAAGAGTTCGAGAAAGTCGCAGTGGCGCGGTCGAAACAGACTAAAATCGCGCCGGTCGAAGGTGGCGATGCGTGTCACGTTCAGGCGCTCAGCAATTGCCATGATGCAGCAGTCGACAATATCGAATTCGGCATCAGCATAAGTGGTAACGATGTCCTGTATTTTGCCCAGATCACTAAACTCGATGGGCTCAAATGGCGCGCCCAATTGCGCCAAACACTCCAGAAAGGTCCTGATACTTCTATATCCCATATCGCGCGTAATTAAGTAGCAGACTTCGGGCAAGACTACGTTTGGAACCAGCAATGTTTCAGTATTTTGAGACACAAAGCTCATAGCGCCTTGATGCGACGAGTCACGGGGGCTATAGAGCGCGTAGACAAAGCTGCTGTCAGCGATAAGGGTCATCTATTGGGTGGGCCAAACTTTTCCGCATAGATTTCTTTTAGAATTTCCCGGCTGTTAGCAGCCGTATTCCTAGGTTGCTGATTGTCTCCAGTATTTTGGCGCTGGATAGCTTTCGCGAATTCTTCGGCATTGCGCCCCATATCGGCAAGTGTCGCCACCTGCTTTTGCTTAGCGCCATTTTCGGATTCGTAACGATTAAGGATCTCACGCAGCAATTTGCCGACATCAGCGTCTTTTTGCTTCGCTAGCGCTTTGAGGCGCTCCGCGACATCTTCCGGGATTTCAAGCAGCATAATCGTATCCTCCGCCCAAGACTATTCTACCATCAATTGCGCGGGTTGAAGCAAATGACTGAACGATACTCAACCGCTGAGAAAGTGAAGCGGCATCGGGGAAAAGAAGCTTGCGCTAGTCAGCCATCTCGACGAATTGACGCTCGTAAAGCTCGGCGTAAATCCCGCGCCGCGCCAGCAATTCGGCGTGTTTGCCCATTTCGCGGATGCGCCCGTCGTCGACAACGCAGATCATATCGGCGCTGACGATGGTGCTCAACCGGTGGGCGATGACGATGGCGCTGCGCTCGGAGAGCAGCTTGGCCAGAGCATCTTGTATCAACGCTTCAGTGACCATGTCGACGCTGGAGGTGGCCTCGTCCATGATCAGGATACGCGGGTCAGCCAGGATGGCGCGGGCGATGGAGATAAGCTGGCGCTGCCCGACAGACAGATTGGCGCCGTCCTCATAGATTTCAGTCTCGTAGCCCAGGGGCAGATCGCGCACGAATTCCGCCACATTGGCCAATTCACCGGCGGCGACAACTTCGTCCATCGTCGCCTCCGGCTTGCCAAAGCGGATGTTATCGGCGATGGTCCCGGCGAAGATGAAAGGATCCTGCGAGACGAGGGCCATCTGTCGGCGCAAGGAACGCTGCTTGACCGCGCGGATGTCAATGCCGTCGACCAGCAGCGCGCCATCGCTAACATCGTAGAAGCGCGCGATCAAGTTAGCGATCGAGGTCTTGCCAGCGCCGGTTGGTCCGACGAGAGCCACCATCGTGCCAGCCGGGATATCCAAATTGATATCCCGCAGGACGGGCAGATTCTCGCGATAACCGAACTGCACATCCTGAAATTCGATGCGCCCCTGTACCGGGGGCATGTCGGCCGCATCGGGACGGTCCCGGATTTCCGGCTCGGTGTTGAGCAGGTTGATGACGCGCTCGCCGCCCGCCATCGCCGTTTGCATGGTGGCGTAGAGTTGACTGAGCTCTTGCACCGGCAGGAAAAAGCGATTGACGTAGGCCAGGAAGGCGATGACCGTGCCCAGTGTCAAGTTGCCCTGGGCGACGCTCAAGCCGCCGAAGAGCAGGACGATGCCGGTGGCGACTATGCTGAGGAACTCGACCGTCGGCAAGAAGATGAAGGACAGCGACATCGCCTCGACATGAGCATCGCGATTGGCTTGGTTAACCTCATCGAATTTCTCCGAGGTGCTGCCCTCGTTGGCGAAGGCTTGAATGACGCGGATGCCGCTCAGGTTTTCCGCCAGGTCGCCGATCATGTGGGCGTTGCGGGCGCGGGTGTTGCGGAAAGCCACTTTGGCGCGGCGGGCGAAGACCATCGTCGCCAGCACAATAACAGGAATGATGGAGAAGGTCACCAGCGCTAGTTGGGCATTAAGCGAGAGCATCACGAGGATGATGCCGCCCAGCAGCAGCGAATCGCCGAGCAACGTGATCAAACCCTGCGACAGCAACTGATTGATGACGCCGACATCGCTGATCACGCGCGAGATGGTGACGCCGATGATGTGCTGGTCATGGTAAGCCAGGGGCAATTCTTGCAAATGACGGAAGAGGGCGGAGCGCAGATCGGCCAATACTTTCTGCCCGACCCAACTGAGCAAGTAGCGCTGCGCCATCGAAGCGAGGTACAAGCCCACAAAGGCGAGCAACATGAGCAAGACGATCTCGTTCAGCGCCGGGATATCGCCTGTGGCGATCGGTCCGTCAATCGCCTCTTTGACCAGGAAGGGCGCGTAGAGCGTCAAGCCGGTGACCGCCAGCATTGCCAGAAAGGCGCCGATCATGCGCAGGGCGTAGGGGCGAACGAAGACCAGCAGGTACCAGAGTACGCGCAAATTGAAAGAATGGCCGTCAACTTTTTCGGCGAAGCCTTCCAGCGTGCCGCGCGGTCCGCCCCGGGATAAGCCGGTTGTGCCTATTGAGAAGCCGATGGTTGCCTCCTATTATTTTCGCGCTGCCTAAGCGCGGCGAGTCCGTGTCTCGGGGATCGCTGACTTGATTAGGGGACGGGCGCTAACTGCACTCTTTGCGCCACGAAAAGTCATCACAGGGAATTTCGACATGCTCGCGTATCGCTAGACGAGATTAGTCTTGGCTTGCGGGCGCGGCATTATCGTCCTTCTCAGGCGGCGCGGGATTCAGTGGCGGTCGCCGAGGCGCGAGCCGCTTGAGCATTGGCGATCCCTTGTCTTTGGGGTAGCTGACCCGATCTTGCGTAAGGTGGAATACGCTGACTTTCACATCCTGAACAATCTTTAGGCGTAGTTCCGACATGATATCTTGGCTCCTCCCCCCAATCAGCTGATGGTGAGACAGGCTCGCCCCCATTCACCGATTGCGGCAAACTCTTCTATTACGACATGATACTCATAGGTTCCTTCGCCAACAAACTGCAAGTCCTGCATGATAAGCACCATAAGATGGGATGATTGCTGCCGAAAGTCTAACTCAACATCCTTGCTCCACAAGACTTGCTCACCGCCAGGCGCTAACATCTGTACGGTAGCGGAATGTACACGGCGGTCGGCGTCAAACTCAGCCGTCCAATGAGACACCAACAAAGCCGGCGGGTCAAAGATCACAGTTTCCGCCTGCTCCAGCGCGCCAAAAGGGCTGTAGACCTCTAGGGTGGAAAACACATTGCCCAATCCTATCGCGCCTGAGTCTTGAGTTTGCGCATCGGCGCAAAGCAATGTCCAGTCGTGGCGCATGAGCATTTGACCATATAGGCTTTGCTTTCGATAACGTATATTTTATCTTGGCAAGTGGTTGTCGCGCCAGGCGGACCGCGATATCGCACATTAGAATCTTACTCCCGCAGGTTTCGATAGTAGATTTCGGCGTAGAGCCCGGAGGAACGCAGCAACTCGTCGTGCGTGCCGGCCGCGGCGATGCGTCCGCCTTGCAGGACAAGCACCTTGTCCGCCATACGCACGGTGCTCAGGCGCTGCGCGATGATGAAGGAGGTCCGCCCGACCATCAGCCGTTCCAGCGCCAACTGTATCAGCCGCTCGGTTTCGGTATCGACGCTCGAGGTGGCGTCATCCAGCAGCAGAATGCGCGGGTCTTTCAGCAAGGCGCGGGCGATGGCGATGCGCTGCTTCTGTCCGCCGGAGAGGGTGACGCCGCGTTCGCCAACTTCGGTGTCGTAGCCAGCCGGCATCTCCATGATGAAATCATGCGCCTGCGCCGCTTTCGCCGCCTCGATGACCTCAGCATCGCTGACCGCTTCCAAGCCGAAAGCAATATTCTCGCGAATGCTGGCGGCGAATAGCACAGTCTCCTGCAAGACAATGCCAATCTGGTCGCGCAGGGAATTGAGCGTCACATCGCGCAGGTCGTAGCCATCGACAAAGATGCGCCCGCCCGTAACATCGTAAAAACGCGGGATCAAGTTGATGATGGTGGATTTGCCGGAGCCGGTCGCGCCCAGCAGGGCGATCACCTCGCCAACTTCGGCCTCGAAGCTGAGCTGATTCAAAACCTGGCGTTGCCCAAAGTAGGAGAAGGAGACATCTTCGAAGCGCACGCGCCCCTGTATCGGCGGCAGTTCGAAAGCGCCCGGCGCGTCTGTCACTTCCGATTGGGCGTCGAGGATGGTGTAGACGCGCTCGCCGGCGGCCGAAGCCATGGCCACCGCCGGGATGATCACACCCAGGCGGCGCACCGGCGAAATCAATTGGCCGAGGTAGGTGGTGAAGGCGACCAGTTCGCCGATGGTCAAGCTGTTTTCGATCACGAAGCGTCCGCCCAGCCAGATAATGACGACCGTGCTCAAGCTGGCGATGAAGTCGAGCAGCGGGATATGCTGCGTCGTCACTTTGACCTGCGTTTCCGCCAGGTTGAACCACTTGCCGTTTTGCGCGTCAAAGCGCTCGACCTCGGCCTCTTCCTGGGCGAAGGCTTTGACGATCTTGGCGCCGCGGAGATTTTGCTCCAACACAGTTGTCATCTCCGCCAGTTGATGCTGCAAGTCCAGCGACAAGGGGCGATAGATGCTTCCGAGACGAAAGGCGACGTAGCCCATAAGCGGCACAAGCAGCATCGAAAGCAGCGCCAGGCGCGAATTCATCAACAGGAGCGCGACAAAGGTCAGCAGCATCAGGGTCGAATGCTGGAAGAGGCGGAGGATGGCGCGGCCGGTCAAGAAGCGGATCCGCTCCACATCGGAGATTGAGCGCGCCAGCAACTGACCGGTTTGGGCGCGGTCATGGTAGGAGAAGGAAAGCGAACTCAGCTTGTCGTAGATGGCGTTGCGGATATCGTAGGCGACGCCTTGAGAAGCGACTTCGGACCAGCGGCCCAGCAAGAAGTCGATGGGTCCTTTGACCAGGCTAAGCAGCAGCAACCCGAGCAGCGAAGCCAGCAGGATTTGCATGTCCTGCTGGACAATGCCGGCATCGACGATCCAGCGGATGGTCTGCGGGATGAGCACCGCCAAGCTGTTGGTGAGCATGGCGAGCACGTAAGCGCTGAGGGCGATATGACGATATTTGTAGAGAAAGGTAAAACTGCGCAGGATGGAGCTTTTTGGCGCAGCATTCTTAAAAAGAGAACTGTCTAGCGCGATTTTTGCCATAAGCGGGACGAATGAAGCGACGCTCTCCTTTGCTAATTTCGAGACTCCTTATTTACCATACTGACTTTGCGGCAAGCGTAAAAGCCCCATTTGGTCTGGATAATCCAACGCGCGGAGGCTGGCGGCTGTGTCTTATGAAATATGCGGGCGGGCGACACAAGCATCGCCCCTACAATTCCAAACTTCTGGACTAGAAGCGGCGCGGCAGCCAGACGGTCATCTCGCTGATGCCGCGATTGTTCCAGGCATAATACGGGACGAGCCTGATATCGAGCGGCTCTTCTCTCTCATTGCCCGCTTCCTGGTAGAGCGCTGTGGAGCCGTTCGCCTCGTAGCGGCGGAGCGCGGCCGCCTTGATCGTCATCACGCCGCCCAGCAACTCGCTCTCCATGCTCGCTTCCAGGCGCATGCCATCCGGCGCGTAAACATCGAGAATCGAAACGCCTTCCGGCAGGTCAACCCCTTCCAGACAATATACGATGGGCCCGCGCATGATGGCGACATGATTGCGAATCTCCTCCGCTTTGGGGTGGGCCTTGATGACGCGGGGACGCAGCGGCAGGCGCAGCTCGATCACGTCTCCGGCCCGCCAAGCCCGCCTCACTTCCGCGTAAGTCCCCGGGGTTAGCGGCAGGTCGCTCGCTTCGCCGTTGATGCGCAAGGACGCAGCGTCCGCCCAGCCGGGGATTCGCAGCATTAAAGACACTTCCTTCGCCGGCGCCGCGCCAATGGTGATGCGAATCGCGTCGTCCCAGGGGTAGTCCGTTTGCTGCGTCAGCGTGATAGCTGAGCCGTCGGGCAGCGCGGTATTGACGCTGTTGCTGCCGTAAAGGTGTATCCACAAACCCTTGTCCGACGCGCTGTAGAACCAGTTGTGCAACAGGGCGATGGCGCGCGCGGTATTGGTCGGGCAGCAATAACAGCGCGAGATATACCAGCGTTCGTAGGCATCCTGGCTGAGCAGAGGATGATCCGCGCCATACCAGCGCAGCGGATTGGTATAGCAGAAGGTGATGCCGTCCAAGCTCATCGACGAGAGCATGCTGTTGTAGAGCACAAGCTCGACGATATCCGTATATTTAGCATCGCCAGACAAGTTGAGCAGGCGCCAATTCCACATGGCATTGGCGATATTGGCGCAGGTTTCGTTGTAGGCGGTGGCGTTGGGCAGAGAATACTCATAGCCAAAGGCTTCGTGCACGTCCGTGGCGCTGCCGCCGAACTCGGGCCGCTCGGAAGCGCCATGATGCTGGGCTGAGGTGCCGCCGGTGATGTACATCTTGCTGTGGATGGCGTTGTCCCAGATGCGCAGCAAGCCCGCCAGCAGTTCTTCATCGCCCGTCTCGGCCACGACATCGGTCGCGCCGCAGTAGAGATAGCCGGCTGTCACCGCATGGCCGACCGCCCGCGTCTCCTCGCGCAAGGGCACCATCGCCTGATTTTGATCGCCGCCGCCGGGCTGCGAGCCGCGCATGTCGACGAAGCAAGCAGCCAGTTCGAGATAGCGGGCATCACCGGTGGCGCGATAGAGATCGATCGCGCCCATGGTATTGGAAGGATTAAAGCCGAAATGCGCCAGTTCCGGCGGGCGCGGCATGAAGAGATCGTAGAGATAATCGGCTTGCTTGATGGCGATTTGGAGGAAGTTGTCTTTGCCCGTGATGCGATGATGGACCGAGGCGGCCGTCAGCAAGTGCCCCATATTGTAGAGTTCATGATCGCGGTGATTGGTCCAGTACTCCTTGTCATCGCTCAGTTGCATCGCCGTGCTGATATAACCATCGTCTTCTTGCGCCTGGGCGATCACATCAATGAGCTCGTCCAATTCGTCGATGATGGCAGCCTCTTTGGCGGCGCCGTACATGTGGGACATCGCCTCCATCCATTTGTAGCAATCGCCATCGCTCCACATCGTGCCTTTGCGCTCGCCCGCCTGCAAGCCGGCGGCAACATAGAAGTTGCTGAAGACAGCGCCGTTATCCGGCTCGTCAAGCGCCCGGCGCATGCTCGGCAGCACGGTATCGCGGCAGAGCTGATGGAGCCTGCCCCAGAAGCCGTCATTCCAACTGACGGCATCATGCGCGAGCGGGTATAGTTTTTGATACTTCGGCTTGGTTTGCATGGCGTCTCTGTGACCCTTTCTACTAGACTCCACCGGTATCGGAGTATTCGCAATTGATTAGCCCCCTTGGGCTAGATATGCTTGCGCGCAAAACTTAACTGTTAAGACTCTCGACTGAAAGCGAGGCTAAATGAGACTTGGATGGTCAGTCCTCTGCAATGATCTTGAAAGGCATGATGATGGTACGGTTACGCTTGAGCGCGTATTTATGGACACTGCTCTGGGAATACAAATAGCGAGTCCTCCTCCCGTCCAGGTGACATTGAATCCCCCGGTGACCCTTGTTTCTTATTGATTCTCTGAATCGAAGATGGATCAGAGTCGATATCCTGCTGTATTGCGCGTACTTGCGCCCGGAGACAATCATATCTTGGCGGAATGGCACTTTGCAGTTGATCTCCTTGGCTCGACGAGCAGTCTGACTATTTTTCATCTCGTTGACCTGACATTTGTTGGAGACGGTCTGTACGAAGTACATATAGATGTTCAAGAATTTGGCGAGTGGAGTTTAGTATCGCGGAATACCATCTTCTTGCGCAAAACTGTACAATAGAAACGAGAGAAAGGAGTCCTTGCCATGAAGCGAAACTATACGATCACTTCTAATACGCCCATCGTAGAGTATGAAGTGAGTTCCAAAGGCATCCGCCACATACGCACCACGATCCCCGGCAAAAAACCAAAAGACGACTCCAAGCCGAGCAAAGGCGATAAAAAGCGCAAGAAATTGGATTAGTCCGCGCCGGTCTCTTGACGCGCGCATTCGATACATTGAAACTTTCCCCTCCGTTTCTAGCGGAACTATGAAGCTTTAGTCCGCTATTTGTAACCGGTGAAAACGACGCCCTGAATGAAGTGCTTCTGCGCGAAGAAGAAGACGATGATCAGCGGCAGCATCACCACCAGCGATACCGCCATCAGCGAATTCCATTCGGTGCCGTAGGTACCTTGGAAGAAGCGCAAGCCCAAGGCAAGCGTATATTTGTCCTGATCCAGCAGGAAGATGAGCGGACGGAAAAAATCATTCCAATGAAACTGGAAAGAGAAAATCGCCACTGCGCCCAGCACCGGCTTGGACATTGGCAGCGTGATGCGCCAAAAGACGCCGAAGCGCGAGCAGCCGTCAATCACCGCCGCTTGGTCCAGTTCCCGCGAATGCGTCAGGAAGTATTGCCGCAGCAAGAAGATATAGAAGGGATTGCCGAACCAGGAGGGCAAAATCAGAGGCCAAAAGGTATCGATCATGCCCAGGTGTCTGAAGACGATAAATTCGGGAATCAGCGTGACTTGCCGCGGCAGCATCATAGTCGCCAGCACCACGATGAAGAGCGCGTTCCGCCCACGCCAGCGCAAACGGGAAAAGGCGTAGGCGACGAGGGACGAGACGATCAACTCGCCGAGCAGGCAGAGAATGACAATAAACATCGTATTGAAGAAATAGAGATCAAAAGGCAATTGCGTCAGCGCGTTGGGGTAATTCTCCCAGACGATTTTCTGCGGCCAGAACTCGGGCGGGAAACGGAAAACATGCGAGAGCGGCTTCAGCGAGGTCGAGATCATCCACTGCAGGGGCAGCAGAACCACGATAGAGCCAAGAGCCAGAATCAAATAGACAAAGAGCTTGCTGATGATCTGCCGCGCGCTCAAGCCGACGCCCTTGCTGCTCATCAGTCGTCCCCCTCCGATTCTCCTTCGTAATAGACCCAGAACTTGGCGGTCGCGAAGAGGATCAGCGTCAGCAGCAAAATGGCGATGAAAAAGACCCAAGCCAGCGCCGAGGCATAACCCATCTTGAAGTTCTGGAAAGCTTGGCGATAGAGGTAAAGCAAATAAAAGAGCGAGGCATTGGCGGGCCCGCCATTGGTCATGATGAAGGTCTCGGTGAAAATCTGCATAGTGAAGATGACGCCGGTGATGAGTTGGAAGAAGATGGTCGGGCTCAACATGGGCAGAGTGATGCGGAAGATGCGCTGATACCAGTTCGCGCCATCGATCTCGGCGGCCTCATACAGGTCGGTCGGTATGGCCTGCAAGCCCGCCAGATAAATGATCATGCCGCCGCCGACGCTCCAAAGCCGCATGATGACAAAAGCGGGCAGCACCCAGATCTTGCTGCCCAGCCAAGCCGGACCTTCAATGCCGAAGACGCGCAGCGCCGTATTGAGCAAGCCAAAATCCGAGGAGAAGATCCACTGCCAGAGGATGGCCACCGCCACGCCAGACAGAATCGCCGGCAGGTAGTAGATGGTGCGGAAGACGGCCAGGCCCCGGATATTCGTGTTCAGCAGCATCGCGATCACGAGACCGAAGACGATATTCAACGGGATGGAGGCCAGCGAGAAAATCACCGTGATCTTCAGCGAGTGCATCGGCAGCGGGTCGGTGAAAAACAGCTTGTGATAATTCGCCAAGCCGACATAAACCGGCGCTGAAATGATATTCCACTTGTAGAAGGAAAGCGCCAGCGAAGCGATCATGGGGAAGGCAGTCAAGAGCAGGAAGCCGGCTACCCATGGGGAAATCATCGCCCAAGCCAGCACGGTTTCGCCGCGCTTGTAGCCGATGTTGACGTTGACGAACCCGCCTTGGTTTTTGACGAATTGCGCGAGGCTCATTGGTCTAGCGGTGACTCCAGATTGAGGGCGACCCGATGGATCGCCCCTACAGAATTACGCGGAAAGTTCCAGTCTAGCCCGTCCGCCATTGACCTTCAGCTATCAGCGGATTGACCTGGCGCACGATCTCGTCGCAGACAACCTTGGCATCGCGCTCTTCGCCGATCAGCAACAGGTCAATTTGCGCCTGCATGATCTGCGTGATCTCGCCGAAGTTCGTCAACAGGGGGTCGGGCGCGACGAAATGCCGGGCCGCGTCCAGCATGACATGCTTGTTGGCTGGCGGCAGCGGATCGGTGACGAACCACTTCTCCTGCTCGGCGAAGGACGTGCCTTGCAAGCCGCCTTCACGGATGATCGTTTCCATCGCCGGACCATTGAAGAATTTCAGCAGATTCCAGGCGCACTCCGGCACTTGCGTCGTCTTTGGCACCACCAACGGGTAGTAATAGACGTAATTCGCGCGCCCGCCAGGACCGGACGGATAGTGACCAAGCGCAATGTTGAAGTCCGTCTCACGATAGCTGGGGAAGCTCCAACTGCCGCTATAGAACATACCCAGGCGGCCCGTCTGCATCAGGGCATTGGTGCCCATCTCCGCCATGGCTTCCGGACGTGGCGCGAAGCCGTACTCCCAGCGCAGGTCAGCGTAGAACTGCAAGCCCTCGACAGCGCCCGGCTCGTTCAGCGTGCACTCGGTGGGGAAGAAGGGATCATCGACCAACTGCCCGCCGAAGATGCGCACCCAGGTCTGCCAGACCTTGTCCCAGCCGGTGACATCACAAGCCCACTGCGTCGTATTGCCGTTGGCATCGACCTTGGTCAACTTCTCGCAAGAGTTGAAGAAGTCGTCGACCGTCCAGCTTTCGTCGTCCCATTGCGCGGTCGGCGGCATGGCGCCGGCTTCTTCGAACATATCCTGATTGTAATAGATGGCGATCGAAGCGACGTTGTCGGGCATGCCATAGATGCCGCCCTCATGCGTGTAGGCTTCAATGGCGAGATCGGGGAATTGGCTCAGGTCGTAGTCATCGGCGTCCACGTAGGGCTTGAGGTCAAGCAGCAGATCGTCCTTCAAAAACTGCGGCAGCAAGCCGATCTCGATGATGAAGACATCGGGCGGGATGCCGGCGGCCAGGCTGGTGAAAAGCTTGTCGTTGTAGCCCTGATTAGGACCGCCCGGCACCGAAGTGAAATTGAGCTTGCAACCCGGATAGGCATCGTCAAAGGGCGCCAGCGCCTTCTCGCGGATGCCGATCAATGGCGGACCATCCCAGAAAAAGATGGTGACTTCCTGGTCGTCCTGGGCGAGCACCGAGCCGACGCCAGCGAACTCATGCCGGCCATACGGAGGAAATCACGCCGGCTCATGTTGATTTTCTTACTCATTTTTTGGTTCTCCATGATACTTGTCGGAACAATCGGACCTGCGCGTCAACTATCTGCCCGGGCAGATAATCCCGCTCCTGACGTTGTTTCAATATATCCCCCCTCTCTCTTCCTGGCATTTGGCGAAAAGCGTAAAGCGCTATGATTCGAGCTTGCGGTCCCAAGCGTCCAGGGTGCGGCGCATGGTGCCGAGCAGATGACTGCGCAAGGCGGATTGCGTGGCTGGGACATCGCGCTTCAGCAAGCAATCGAGAATCTCCAGATGCTCGGGAAGCGCGTCGATCAGCGCATCAGGACGCACCTTCGCCACGATGTGATGCGCCCAGATGATCAGATCCTGCAATTGCCGGATAATATTGACCAGCAAAGGGTTCTCGGCGTAACTGATAATCAGATCATGCAAGAGATTATCGCACTCGGCGAGCATCGACAAATCGCCTGTTTGGACGAAGTGCTGATGACCATTCCGATACTGGCCCATGGCGCGTTGAATTTCCTGGTCCGGGATGCGCGCGGCGGCAAACTCAACCGCCAGGCACTCCAGAGCGATCCTCACCTCCATCGTGTGCTTGAAGCGCGTCTGGTCAAAGTCCTCCACATAGACGCCGCGGCGGGGCTCCACCTTCAAGAAGCCCAAGCCATCCAGACGCCGCACGGCATCACGAACCGGCATGGCGCTGACCTGCAAGCGACTGGCGATGTCATCGATGGTGAGACGCTGCCCGGGACTCAGATCGCCGGATATGATCTCTTGCTTGAGCTGCGTCTCGATTTTCTCGCTTAGAGATGTGGTATCCAACATCGTTTCGCCGCAATTCCAAGGGTCCTAAAGCCCGTCAAAGAAAATCTAATATCTAAAATATCAGATTTCTGATCTTCTGTCAACTTATCTGTCGGAACTGACCGAGCATGCGCCATACACAAGCGCGTCATGTTCTGTGCTAGAATGCAGCGAAATTCTCAGGAGAGGCGGACATGCCCGATATCCTCGTCATCGGCAGCGGCGTCATCGGCTTGAGCGCCGCGCTGAACTTGCAGGCGGCCGGTTATCCGACACGCATCCTCACCCGCGACCTGCCGCCGTCCACCACCTCAATGGCGGCGGGCGCGCTTTGGTCAGCCACACAGTTGGACGGCAAGTTGCGGACTTGGGCGGAGGCGTCGCTGAGGCGTTACCTGCCGCTGACGGAAGTAGCGGGCAGCGGCGTCACCCTGCAGCGATTCCGCGAAGTCTACGCCGAGCCCACCCCGACGCCCTGGTATCATGATCAAATCCCCTTCTGCAAGCGCATCGACGAACCAGACCTGCCAAGGGGCATGCGCGACGGCTACCTGATGGATGCGCCAATCGTCGCGCCGCCGATTTATCTTGATTACCTGCAAAGCCAGTTTGAAAGCGCGGGCGGAACCATCGAAACGCGCAGGCTGCAATCGCTGGATGAAGTCGCGGACGAAGCGCCGGTGATCGTGAATTGCAGCGGGGTCGGCGCGCGCGAGTTGGCGGGGGACGAGGCAGTCTATCCGATCCGCGGGCAAACCATGCTGGTGACTGCGCCACAGATCCGGGAAGGCTTCATGTACAGCGGCGATATCATCCACATCTTTCCGCGGGCCGATGGCGTCCTGCTGGGCGGCGTCAAAAAGGCGCATGACTGGGATCAGACGATCGATCCAGCCATCGCCGCCGCCTTCCTGGAGAAATGCGCGAGAGTCGAGCCATCGCTTGCCGCGCCGAAGATATTGCGGCAATTCAGCGGCTTGCGCCCGGGCCGGCATGAGGTTCGCCTGGAAGTGGAAAAGCTGTCGCCAAGCTGCGCCGTGATTCACAATTACGGCCATGCCGCCATCGGTTATACCTTGTCCTGGGGCTGCGCCGAGGAGGTGCTGGCGCTGGCGCAAGAACACCTTGGGACGCTGAAGTGAACATCATTGGGACGCAATTGGAGGCGATATGGACAGACAGCTTATCTCATCGGGCACGATATACGAAAAACTAGCCGGCTATTCGCGGGCGGTGCGGCTGGGCAATGTCGTCCACGTCTCCGGCACGACCGCCACTGACGGCGCGGACAAGATCGTCGGGGTCGGCGATAGCGCGGCGCAGACCGATTTCATCATCCGCAAGATCGAAGCGGCTCTGGGTGAAGCGGGCGCCTCGCTGACGGACGTCGTGCGGACGCGGATCTATCTGGCGCCGGGCGCCGACTGGGAAGCGGTCTGCCGCGTGCATGGACAGTACTTCGGCGAAATCCGGCCGGCGAATACGCTGCTCTATATCCAGGCTTTGGTGGGCGAGCAGTATCTGGTGGAGATGGAAGCGGAGGCGATCATCGCCGCGGACGATTCATGAAATTCAGCCTGCGCTTCAATAATGATCGGCCGGTAAGCGACTACATCACTTACGCGAAAGCGGCGGAGGCGGCCGGCTTCGATCAATTCTGGGTCAGCGATGATCTCTTCCTGCGCAGCGCGCCGGTGATATTGTCGGCGGTGGCGCTGGCGACCGAGCGCATTGAGATCGGCACTTGCATCCTCAATCCCTACACGCTTCACCCGGCGGAGATGGCGATGGTCGCCGCGACGCTGGACGAGTTATCCGGCGGCCGCTTCAATCTCGGCTTGTCGGCTGGCGCCGAGGATTTCATCAGCAACTGGCTCGGCATGGAATTTCGCTACCCGCGGACCCTTGTCGTGGAGACGGTCGCCGCTATAAACAAGTTGACATCCAACCAGAACGCCGCCATGGCTGGGCAGGTCTTGCAATGGTCGGAGGAGGCTTGGCTGCGCTTCGAATCAAAACGGCGCGTGCCGATTTATCTCGGCGCCATGAGCCCCAAGATGCTTGAGGAGATCGGCGCCATTGCCGACGGCGGGCTGCCCCTGCTCTTCCCGCCCGAGCATTACGCCAACATCCTGCCCCATATCGAACGAGGCTTGGCTCGCGCCGGTCGCTCGCTGGACGACATCGATCTGGCGGCTTGCATCTGGTGTTCGATATCAGCCGATCGGGGGGCGGCGGAAGCGGAGCTGGCGGACAAGATCGCTTATTATGGTCATGCGATGAGCCCGATGATCTTGCGGCAGTTGGGGTTGACGCGGGCGGACTTCGAGCCGATCCGCCAAGCCTATCATGCCGAAAATGACGCCGACGCGGCGCGTAAGCTGGTCACCCCGACGATGCTGCAAATCGGGATTGCCGGCGGGGCCGACGCTTTGAACGCGCGCCTGGATAAGCTGGCGGCGCTGGGTCTGCGCCACTTGAGCTTCGGTCCGCCGCTGGGACCGGATATCCTCGCCGCCATCGACGCTATCGGACGCCATGTGATTCCGCGTTTCGTCCGCGACTAACTTGCCGCGCGCCGCAGCATAAGTAAACTATTTCTCGAATACGATTACCCGACGACAACTGCAGCCGTCCACGTTCTTGCTGTATGATAGCCGTCGCGGAAGAAGGACCGGGCAGAAAGGCCAGTCGATGCGCCGATTCGCGATCACAGCACCTCTGTTACCCCTATTGATATTCCTGGTCCTCGCCAGGCCGATGCCAGCGCGGGCTTATGACCTGCCGCCTTGCACCCGCGCCGAATTTCGCGACCTGTTCGACCAAATCGCGGAAGTCCAGCTTGAGCTCGGCGCGTCCATCAGCAACGTCGACAGCCTGCTAGAATTCGCGCGCGCAAAACTCGAAACCCGGGGAGAGCAAACCACGCCGCTCTGCGCCGATGAATTCGACTATCAGCGGCTAGCTGCCGAAGTGACGGGCGATTTCATCGGTCGGACTGCGCTTGATCTAAGCGACGTGCCAGCGGCGGAAAATCCCTACCGCCTTCAGCTATCAAGCGAGCAGGCGCGAATCGAGGACCTGGCCGCGAGTCTGTTGAGCGCCGACCGGACAGGGGCGCCGGCGCCGGCCGAACGCAGCGCGCCCAAATGCGCCAGCGACCAGTTGACCGCGCTCGTGAACTTGCTGGCTAATTTCCTCGATCTGCTCGACAGCGACGCCGATGAACCCCTCGCCGCGATTGAAGCCCGCTTGCGCTGGCGTGGAGAACATATCTCACAAGCGCCAATGTGCAGCGTTGGCATTGAGCTTGCCCTGCTGCTGAGCGCCGCCGCTACTGATGCCGCTGCCGCGGAAGCTGTCGCCCTTGTTGCGCCGGGCTCGGACAACCCTTACCAAAACTCGCTTGCCGATAACAAAAATCGCCTGAGCGAATGGCGCATCCAACTCAACGAGCGACGCGCCCGCTATGACGACGGATCAGCGGCTGAGACCGCCTTGCCCGCCTGCAGCGTCACCGAGTTGGCGCAGGCATACGGCAAGTTGATGCCGGAATACACCGACCTGTTTTATCGCGGACAACAACTGAATAGCGTCGCTGACCTGCAAGATTTCAGCCGAGCTTACTTCAATTACCGCGGGACAAACCTGGCGCGCCTGCCCGCCTGCGCCGAAGTATTCGCCGCCGCCTGGGAAGTGCGGCAACTGCTCGGCGACCTGCTATCAAGCGCCGCCCGCGACATGGTGATGGGCTCCGCCGCCGAGCCCTTCAGCAATCGGCTGGCTTTGGGCAGCGCGCGCGTCGCGCGTTTGATCGACGGTATGGCCAGCCGGCTGGAAGGCGCGGGCCCCGCCCCCGACGCAACGCATATCGAGACGGCGGTAGCCTGCAGTCCGGTGGAATCCCTGTTCTTGCAGGTCTATATCCTGCCGGAATTTTACGCCTTTGGCGAAGCGGCTTTTGCAGCCCAAACCCCAGACGATGCCGTCGCGCTCACCGAGCAATCGTTGGCGCTCCGAGACCTGCTCTGGGGCGAGTTGCCGCGCTGCGCCGAGGCGATCGAGCTTGGCTTGTTGATGCGGCGGGTGGCGGCCGATTTCGTCGCCATGCTTTGGCTGGAGCTCGCCGGTTTGCCCCCCGACGACATCGCTCAGGCGCAAGCCGTGGTTGATGATATAACCCGGCTTTCAGCCCGGGCGGAAGCAATAGGGAGCGGCTCCGCCAGCGCCGTTTCATCCGGCAAGTCTTATTACATCAGCGCCGGGCGAGGCGCCAATATCCGTTCTTGCGGCTCCACCGACTGCGCCATCGTCACGACCCTGGCGAACGGGGAGAAGATTGATGTGGCTGATGACTCCGGCGCCTGGTATCAACTGAATCTGCCGAACAATCAAGTCGGCTACATCGCCAGCTTCCTGGTGAGCCAGACGCCGCCGGGCTAAAATAGCTTATTGTTTACGCGGCAGGTCTGTTGGAGAAAATTATGGCTGAACATTATCTCGATGACAGCGTGACGCAACCCTTCTGAGATAATTCGATAAGTCCGCGCCTGACGATTGATCCCGGCGATGTGAACCGGACCTGATGGAAAACGCCAGGAACGCCGTGTGTTATATGATCGATTGGTTAGTGGGGAATCATGGCTTGAACGAGAACCAAGCCTACTGCATTTGCAGTGTTGCAGGGGTCTGAAGATCGCCGAGATCGTGGACGCGCCCAACTGGATTGTCGCCTTTCACATGCCGCGCAGCATATTCGGCTGACAGGCATTTGTACGATTGCCCTGTGAACCTGTCCGCAACGGGCACGCTGCTTCAATCCGACGCTATCATGAATTCAACGTGACAGGTAAGCAATTGGGGTTCATCATGCGACAGCTTCTGATCATCACGCTTATTGTGTTGCTGTTAACAATGTCGCTTGGCCATGCTCAGGGCAGCGACCTGCCGCCATGTTCTGAGACCGAGCTGGCGGGCATCCACAGCATCATGCCTGGCATCGAGGAGCTATTTGGCATGGCTGCCGATGTTCACACCTTGGACGACTTGACGGTTTACGGCCAAGCGCAGATTACTTGGCGAGGACAACTCTGGATAATTACCCCACCATGTTCGGAAGCCTACAAAATGGCGCTGCTGGCAAACCAGCTTACCACAGACTATCTAGCGTCACTTCTTGTAAACGCGCGCAAGGAATCCGCTGATGTAAACCCATATCAAGCCTGGCAATTTGAGGGCGCGGCAAGATTTGAGGCGCTTTGGAACGCTCTGCCGCCGCCGGACCAAACGAATGAGAAGGTAGCGAATGAGCGCAGCGCCAGAATGTTACGAGCATGTACGGAATCAGAACGTGGTGAAGTGCTTGATACCTTGCTGCCTGAGTACGACAGCCTGACGGACATCGCAAACGCTGTGGAGACCTTTGACGACTTCTTGGGTTTCATTGAGGCGCTGCTTAATTGGCGCGAAATAAGTCTAACGAGCTACCCGCCTTGCGCAGAATCGATCGAGATTGCCTGGCTGGCCAGTCAAACCGCTAGCGACATCTCCGCGCTTTTCGCTTTCCATTTTGTGGGCGTGCCTGTTGACGACATCCCCTATTCGGAGCCGGAACGTCAGGGGACCAGACGCTTGGGTGAGTTAGACGCGATATTGCGCAGTTCGCCGGAGTCGGAAGCGGACCCCGCCGACCTGCCTGTCGAAGTGAGGCAGGCGATAGAGCGTGAATTGGGAAATCCTAGCGGCGGCAACTGGCGGCGCTGTACAATCGATGAGTTGGAAACGATACAGAATCTGCTGCCCACATACCAATCGCTGGAAGACATGGCTGCCGGCATCGAGACGCTCGGCGACCTGGCCGCCTACAGCGAGACGCAGATCGCCTGGCGCGAAAACCTGCTGACAAAGCTGGCGCGTTGCGGCGAGGTGCTGGAAATCGCCTGGCTGATCAGCGAAAACATCGGCGACTTGGCGATCATGCACGGTCTGAAGCTCATTGACATCCCCGTCGATGAGAGCCCGGTATTTCAACAGGTGATGAGCAACGTGCCGGGCATCGACACCTGGGAAGGGCTGCTGCCGTCACTACTCGAGAGCTACGAGCAGCGTGACGACATCGGTCCGCTGCCAGCCTGCACTGAAGAGGAACTCGGCGCGCTCAAGTCGATTCTATTTGCGCACCTAAGCATTTTCAAAGAATACGGTGACATCTACACCACGGACGATTTGCTGAATTTCATCTTGCGCCAAATCGCCTGGCGCGAAGTCGGCTTTTCGCAATTGCCGCTCTGTTATGGAAGTTTCGAGACATTCTTGCGGGCACACTGGTATATCAGTGACAACGCCGTAGGGATTGCCCTAGCGCTTGCCGGTGTTTCCGATGAGGCCAATCCTTATCCAGAACAGCAGTCGATTGGGAAATCTCATATTGAGCGCTGGTATGCTATCGTTGAAGGAGTCGCCGCCGCGCCCAGCGCAGACGGTGTGTCCGGGTCATCAGAATCCTAAACCAACATCAAGCCGGCAACTCTTCGACCATAGTTTGACTCTTCCGGGCGATTTTCTCCAATTTCTGGATCTTCGCTTGCGCCTTGGCGAGTTTCTTCTTTGATTTCTTGCTGGCATACTTCTTCGCCTTCTTCCGGATAGCCTTCATCGCTGTCTTGCGCAGCGTCCTATTCTCATCCTCCGCTTGCGCCAATTGCGCCTTTGATGCTTCCAGATCGGTCCGCAGCGCAGTCACTTCCGCCTCGCGCGCATGAATATCCGCCTTGAGCGCATCCAGCTTCTGCCGCTCGGCAGCGAGGGCAGCTTGCCGCTCCTGCGTTTCCAGCCGCGCCGCTTCCATCTGCTTGCGTTCGGCAGCGAGTTTATTGCGCTCTCGCGTCAGCAGGCCCCGCGCGGTCGCCAAGCGTTTCCGCTCCGCCTTCATTTCGTCTATTGTATGCTGCGCCTTCCCTGCCATGATCGCTGCGTTCCTCATATAATTAAACATACTTTAACTATCTTAACACTATCATAATATTCTGCCCGGCACAAGTCTTGACCTTTTACCGGCCAGAGCAGTGGCGCCTAATTCAGGCGCCGGCGTATTAACGATGAACTCGCTCTCAGCGCTGGACGAACAAGGACTCCGCTAGCGCCGGGCGATAGCCTGATTAAGTATAGAGGAGATCGCGCTATCGGCGGTAGATCGATGCGGCAATGATTCAGGCGCTAGGCAAATATGCTCAGCGGCATGTGGAAAGCGACCACCCAATTCGGCGCGTCCACAATTTCAGCGATCTTCAGGTCGCCGGCGGTGCTGCAAAGGCAGTAAGCCTGGCTGGCGTCCAAATTGTGATTTTGCATAAGCCAGTCGATCATGTAGCGGACAGCGTTCTTGGCGTTCTCCATCAGATCGGGTCCGTGGGCGGTAGTGATGTAGTAACCGGCGCTGTCGGTTACGGTCATCGGGCTGGGACGCTGAATCTGCAATTCCTTGATCGCGAGGTCTTTGCGCAGGTTGAAGCGCATGGTCACGGTCATCGGCGATTCGAGGGCGATGCCGCTGACCTCGCCCTGGCCTTGGGCGCTGTGGCAATCGCCGGTGGAGAAGAGCGCGCCCGGCGCCAGCACGGGCAGCCAGAATGTGCAGCCGACGACCAGGTCGCGAACATCGACATTACCGCCGTTGATGCGGGGTGGGATCGTGTTCAAGCGGCCGGCTTCCGCTGGCGCGACGCCGACACAGCCGGGAAAAGGCTCGAAGGGCAGCGTGATGCCGTTGAGCCCAAAGCGGCAGGTATCGCCTTCCAGCGCCCAGTGATGGATATAGCTATAATCAAAGTCTTCAGCCAGCAAGCCGAAATTGGGGATATGCCCGGTCCAGCCCCAACCTTTGTGTCGCATATCGAGGATTTCCACCTCCAGCGCATCGCCGACGGCAGCGTCGTTGATAAAGATGGAGCCGGTCAAGGCGTGGACCAGGCTGAAGTCGATATTCGCCAGGTCAGTGGCGTTGGAATCAGGCCTGAGTTGCCCGACCGGTTCGGCGCATTCGATGACGACTGTGTCACCGGGATCAATGTAGAGACGCGGTGTGACTGAGTTATCCCAGAAGGGTTGGGTCACACTGTCGTCAAGATAATGTTCAGCCATCGTTGTTCGTCCTTTCGTTTGCGTCTTATGCCTAGAGCAGATTGATCGCATCCCAGTTGCCATCGCTGCGGGCGGCGACGCGATGCCCCGTCAGCCCGCCGGCATCTTGCCGCGCCAGAAACACAAATGCCGGCGCCAGCAAAGCCGGGTCCACCCACCGCTGCTTCAGCGCCTCAGTGTAATTCTGCGCCGACATCGGCGTATTGATCGGCGCGCCGGGCGTGGCGGCGTTGACAGCGATATTGAATTCTTTGCCTTCCAGCGCCAGGCATTTCATCAAGCCTTCAATGCCATGCTTGCCGGGGTTGTAGGCCACCTCTTCGATGAAGCCACGATAACCGGAGCCGGAGGAGAGGTAAACGATGCTACCGCCGCCGCCGTCGATCATCGGCTCCCAGACCGCCTTGCTCAAGATGAAAGCCGCCTGCAAGATGATATTGATTTCTTTCTGCCAATCCGCCAGCGTGATCTCGCGCATGGAGCGTGTGATCAACAGCGCCGCGTTATGCACCAAGACGCGTGGCGCCCCGAAACGAGCCAACGCCGCGTCAACCGCGCGCTCTGTTTCGCCGGCATCGGAAAGGTCCACCGTGATCGGCAAGGCATCGCCGCCGATTTGCTTGATTTCAGCCGCGACATCCGCCAGCAGATCGCCGCGGATATCCAGCAGCGCCACTCGCATGCCCTCAGCCCCATAAGCTTTGGCGATGGCGTAACCCAGCCCCTGCGCCGCGCCCGTGACAATCGCCGCTTGTCCCTGCAACATAAGCCCCTCCTATAGGCCTTGCCCAGAGCCGCGCAGCCGCGGATCGAGAAAGTCGCGCAGCCAATCGCCCAGCACATTGATCGAGACGACAGTAAGCATGATAGCGATACCGGGGAATACCGCCAGCCACCAGGAGCCGCTGAGCAATTGATTGCGGCTGTCAGCGAGCATGGCGCCCCAGGTCGGCACGTTCTCCGGCACGCCGAGACCGAGGAAAGAGAGCGATGCCTCGGAGAGGATGACACCGGCGACGTTAAAGGAGGCGATAACGATCAGGGGCGTCAAGATGTTGGGCAAGATGGTGCGAAAGAGGATACGCCATTCGGTGGCGCCCAGCGCTTTTACCGCTTCGACGTATTCTTTCTCGCGTTGGGCAAGGGTTTCGCCACGGGCGATACGGGCATAGACGACCCACTGTCCCACACCGAGCACGAAGACAAGATTGAACAAGCCCTCGCCGAGCACTGACAAGACCATGATGGCGAAGAGAATGAAGGGGAAGGCGAGCTGAATATCGGCCAGGCGCATGATGATATCGTCGACGCGCCCGCCAAAATAACCGGCGAGCAGACCAAGAATGGCGCCGGAGCCGCCGCCGATGCCGACCGCGACCAAGCCAACAGTAACGGAGACGCGCGCCCCAAACACGACGCGGGAAAAGACATCGCGCCCGGTCGAGTCGCTGCCGAGCAGGTGTTGCAGCTGACCATTTCGGTCGTAACTCAGCGGTGGTTTAAGCACGGAGAAGATCTCGACGCGGTTGGGATCTTTGGGCGCGATCTGGAGCGCGAAGATGGCGCAGAGCGCGATCAGAGCGAGGAAGAAGACGGCGACCAGAGGATAACGCGCCTGGATCATGCTTTTGACGGCGCGGCGCGCGGTCGAGGGCGTCTCGTAAAGTTGGTCGATTTCGAGCGTGTTGATCGGGCTGCGGCTCACAGTCACTCCCTTTACTCGAGTCGAATGCGCGGATCAAGGACGCCGTAGAGGAGATCGATGATCAAGTTGGTGAATACGAAAAGGATGGCGAGCAAAACGACGGCGGTCTGCACCAGCGGCAGATCGCGGTTGTTGATGGCGTCGAAGACCAGGCGGCCGACGCCGGGCCAGGAGAAGACGGTTTCAGTGACGATGACGCCGCTTAGCAGGAAGGCGAATTGCAGGCCGATGACAGTGACGATGGGGATGAGCGCGTTGCGAAAGGCATGACGAACGAGAACTGTGCGCTCGGTCAAGCCTTTGCTGCGGGCGGTGACGACGTAGTCCTGACGCAGGACTTCGAGCACAGCGGAGCGGATCAGCCGCGAGTTGCGGGCGATGGAAAAGACCGAAACGGTAACGACCGGCATGGCGAGATAGCGGAGAGCATTGGGCAGGTTGGCGAAGGCTTCGGCGGTGTTGCCTTCGAGCAAGGGCTTGATAAATGGCACATGGCCCGAGACCGGCATCCAGCGCAGGGTGACGCCGAAAAATAAGATGAACATGAGACCGAGCCAGAAACTGGGCATGGATTGACCAAACATGGCGGCGAGCATGAGGGTGCCATCGGTCATGGTGCCGCGTTTGGTCGCGGCCGCGAAGCCGATCGGGAAGGCGACCAGGGTCGAAAAAATGAAGCCGCATATCGTCAATTCAAGGGTGGCGGGCATGCGCTCCATGACGACGCCAAAGGCCGGCACGCGGTGCAGCAGGGAGTTGCCGGTATCGCCGCGCGCCAGGTTGACGAGAAAACTGATGTATTGTTCAGGCAGCGGGCGATCGAAGCCGAGGCGTCGCTGCGCTTCGAGCCGTTCTTCTTTGCTTGCCCGCTCGCTGATATAGAAGATCGTCGGATCGCCGGAGAGATGAATGGAGATGAAGGTCAAGAAAGTGACGCCGATGATGACGATAATCGTTAGAAGCAGGCGGCGGATGATGTATTTGTGCATTTGAGGACTCCAGCCTCAACGTGATTGTCGCTCGGTGAATGTATCTGTAGGGGCGACCGTAGGGCAGTGTCTACGCGCCCCATCGGGTCGCCCGCGTTTCTCATATGGAAATTGAGGGTCAGCCAATGGCGTAGTGCAGCGTCGACGGTCTGTGTCTACGCGACCTACGCGGACTGACCCCTAACTATTGCCGAAGAAGCGGCTTACATGTCGTCCTTCAGCTTGGCGCCGTAGACGATGAGGAAAAGGTCAGCCCGCGACTTGTAGTCAAGCCGAAGACTGACGGCCTCGACGCGCGGTCCGGCGTAGAGCATCAGCCAGGGCGGGTCGTTGTAGAACTCTTCCAGCATGGCGATTTCCAGTTCCCGCTCCGCTTCGGGATCCAGAGACAAATCGGGCAGGGTATCCCAGCTTTCGCACCAGAAATCGTTGTTCCAGTTGGTGTAGTTGGTCTCCGCCGCGCCGCAGCCAGCTATATGCCCCGGGATATCCGCCATGTCATACTGCGCGCTCCAGGTGCTGCCGCCGGTGCCGCCCATGTACAAAGGACCAAGGTGGTGGTAAATCAGTTGCTCGCGGAAATCGGCCGATTCCAGGAAAGCGACTTCGGTTTGCACGCCGATATCGGTCAGCATCTGCGCGATCGCCAAGGCGACATCGGAGCCGCCCGCGCCCGTCGTGCGCCGCGCTTTCATCTCAAGCGAAAAGCGCACGCCGTCATCGCCGCGCGGATAACCGGCCGCATCGAGCAATTCCTCCGCCTTCATCGGGTCGTAGGGATAAGGCTCCAGCGTCGGATGGTTGTTGGGCGAATTTACCAGACTCGTCGCGCGCGTGCATGTAGTAAGCAGCAAGTTCTCGCAGATGGCGTCGACGTCAACGGCGTATTGCAAAGCCACGCGCACATCAGTCTCCATGATGGCGTCCGCGCCCAGGCTCGGCATATCCATGCGGAAGTTCGCTTCCGGATTCAACTGGAAGCCGACATAGATGCGCGTCGTGCCGGGATAGCTGCGCGCTTCGGCGACGCCGGAATTGGCAACGGCGTTAAATTGCGTTGGCGGGAAATCCTTAAGAATATCAACGTTGCCGGTGATCACTTCCGCCACCGCCGTCGAGGGTTCGGGGATGAAGCGCCAGACGATTCGGTCGAAATAGGTGTCGCGCAGTCCAAAGTCTTCGACGCGGTGCATGCTGATGTACTCGCCCGGCAACCACTCGCCCATGGAGTAGGGTCCGCTGCCGACAACGTTCCGCGCCGCTTCTTCCAAGGTCATGGCTTCGTAGGAATCCTTGCAGTGGATCAAGACTTCTGAGATTAAGCCCAGGCGCATTGAGCGATTCTGCGGCTTGTTTGTGACGATGGTGACATCGAGCTCGCTATCGGCGCGGGCTTCGACGAAACCGATCGAAGCGTTCACGAAGCCGGCCGAGTTGCCGGTGAACCCAAGTTCGGGATCCGCCATGCGGTTGAAGCTGTAAGCGGCATCTTCGGCGGTGAGCGGCTCGCCATCGTGGCAGGTCAAACCTTCGTGCATGTGGAAGGTCCATTCCGTGCCGTCTTCGGAGATGCTGAAGCTGTGGGCGAGATAGGGGTCAATCGCGCCATCGGCTTGACCCAACTCGAAGAGCGTGGCGAACATGTGCATCAGAATGCGGAAGTTTAAGCCACCGGTCCCGCCAAATTCTGAAGGATCCAGGGCGCCTGGTTCGGCATTTTGGACTACTACGAGCGTGTCATCGTCGGGCGTCGGCACAGTTTGCGCCGCGCTCATCATCGGCGAAAGCCCAAGGACCAAGATCAACAGCAGCGAAAGGATAAAGGTTGTTTTCAGTTTCATTTTGTTGCTCCTGACTGTGAGATTCTTCTCTTCGGAAAAAACGAGCTTGCTTTCGATAGCCTCCCCTTTCCGGCTCAAGGAGCCATTTCGCAGAATATAACGCATTCATGCCGGCATTGCATTAATCCGCCGCCGATACGAGCCTCACATGCGATAACGTTCCAAAACGGGCAGCATCCTTTCGACAGCGGCACTTAAGGTCTCGATCGGTTCCAGCATGGTGATACGCACATAATCGCGCCATTTCTCGCCGAATGCCGTGCCCGGGAAGATCAAAACCCGCCCCTCCTGCAACAACAGGTAGGAAAGCTCGGCGGCGTGAATGCCGGTCGATGAGCTGTCCGCCCAGACAAACAAACCGCCGCGCGGCTCGCCATAAGCGAAGCCCATGCGGTCCAAACCCGCCAGCAAAACCTTGCGCCGCTGGATGTAAATATCGAGATATTCGCCGACGCAATCTTGCGGTCCCGTCAGCGCCGCCAAGCCCGCCCACTGCGAGACGGTGGCCACCGGTCCCGTAGTCACCTGCTTGATCCGCGCCATCGCGTCAATGACATCCGCCGGCCCGGCCGCGTAGCCGCAGCGCCAGCCGGTCATGGCGTAAGCTTTCGAGAAAGCGTCAAGCGTAATGGTGCGCTCAGCCATGCCCGGCAGCGAGCCAATGCTGAAATGCCGCCAGGGCGGGTAGACGACCTTGCCGTAAATTTCGTCAACGATGACGATGAGGTTGTGGCGCTTGGCGACCTCCGCGATAGCGCGCAGGCGATCTTCAGTGACGATGCCAGCCGTGGGATTGCTCGGCGTGACGATGAGCAGCGCTTTGCTCGCCGGGCTTATCGCCGCTTCCACCGCTTCCGCCTCCAGATTAAAGGCGTCCGCGCGCGTGGTCGGTACCATGACCATGCGTCCGCCGGCCCGTTTAATCGCGTCATCATAAGAACTGTAGCGCGGGTCCGGCACGAGGATTTCATCGCCCGGGTTGATGACAGCTTGCACCGCCAGGAACAGCCCTTCTTGCCCGCCGGTCGTGACCATCACATTGTCGGCGCCCAGCGCCAAACTGTTGACCGCGCGCATGTGCTCGGCGATGGCTTCCCGCAGCGGCAGCATGCCCTTGACATCAGTCGCGCCAGTCAAGCCGTCCCGCATCGCCCGGTTGGCCGCCTCAACGATATGCGGCGGCGTCGGCAGGTCGGGGTCGCCCCGCCCCAGCGTGATGATATCTTCCATTTCCCGCGCCATTTCCATCAGAGCGTAGCGCAACTGCGTGCCATCAGCGGCGACAGCGCGAACTGCTTCCGGAATATTCGGATTCTCAATCATGCGTCGCCCGCCCTCACCAGCTCCAAGCCCGCCCACTGCGAGACGGCCGTCGTGCAGATTGTGATGGCCTGCTTGCCCGCGCGCAGGCGCAGCGCCGCCTCCGACCCCGCCATCCAGCCCAGCCGCCAGCCCGGCATCCTTTCCGACAGCGAATTGATCGTGACCACCCGCTTCGCCAGCGCCTCGTTCTGCGCCGGATGGAAGTCGTCCAGCGCCGCGAAGCTGAGGTCCCAGACGATCCACCAACCCCTATCCTCCGCCTGTTTGAGCAGTTCGAGCGCCGTTTCGCGATAGACAGCCGGCGTGATATACAGCAGCCTGACATCAGCTTGTATCGAATCGACGACCCGCGCGCCAAGTAGCCGCAGCGCGCCTTCTATCCGACTGCTGTCGCCTGGGCAAAGCACGGCGCTGCCCGGCTCCGCCAGCAGAGTCATCGCGACGTAACGCGCTTCGGTCGAGCCGCAGGTGATCGTCACCTCGCTGGGGTCGACCCCCACTCCCCAGCGATCAAGCAGATGAGCCGCGACCCAGGCACGGAACTCGGGGATGCCGGGCCGATCGGTGTAATGCGTTTCGCCGCGGGCCAGCGCCTCCTCCGCCGCCGCGATCACATCAGGCGGCAGCGGCGGATTTTCTATCGTTGGCGCGGCAAGTTCCGGCAGCGCGGCGACGCGGTCCGCCAGCGGACGGGCAAGTGATGTTGGCGGGTTCACAGCTTAATGCTCCTCCTTCTCGGGAGGCCTGTCAGGCCGCCCCTGTCGATTTCGACGGGCAAAGAATCAGATATCAAATTCGACGCCGAGCCTTTGCGCCAAGTCCCGCAGGCGCTCATAGACTTTAGCATCAAGTTGGGCGCCGCGCTTCCGGTAGTTGGTCTCGCGCAGGTAGTCGATCTCGCCCGGCGCGTATATCGCGTCAAAACCAGGGCGAAGGGCGCTGCTCTTGATCTCGGCGATGAAAGCGTCCATCCGCGCTTTGAAATCCGCCAGCGGCAGGAACCAGGCGATATCGATCGCGATGAAAGTATGGGCGACATCCAGCTTGGCTCTGTTGCGGTCGGCAAATGGCGCCAAACCGTAACCGCCGCCCGTGATCACCCCGGTCAGGACATCGGTGAATAAGGACAAGCCGTAACCCTTGTACTGCCCGATGCCGAGCAGTGCGCCCGCCATCGCCGCGGTCGGCTCGTCGGTTTCATGTCCCTCCGGCGTCAGCGCCCAATCCAGCGGCATCTTCTTGCCTTCCCGCTCATGCCAGCGCATCATGCCTTTGCCCGCCGTCGTCAGCGCGATATCCAGCACGACCGGGAAGTCGCCGCCGGTGGGCGCCGCCAAGCCCCAGGGGTTGGTGCCGACCCGTGGCTCGCGGCCGCCCCAGGGCGCCATCTCCGCGCCGGCGTTGGTCATGGCGATGCCGATGCAATCATCCGCCAGTGCCCGCCGCGCATGGAAACCGGAAGAACCGAAATGAGTGCTGTTGTAGACGAAGGCCGCGCCGATGCCGCAAGCCTTGGCTTTATCGACCGCGATCGCCATCGCTTCCTGCCCGACTACCGAGCCCATGACCATATTGGCGTCAATCAGCGCGAGGGCGGGCGATTCCTTGATAATCTCGATTTGCGCGCCCGGTTTGTACAAACCCTTGGCGATGCGGTCATAATAACCGGTCAGCCGTCCCACGCCCTGTCCCTGACCCGGCAGGCAGCGCAATTCGCTGTTCATCAAGCCAGCGGTACAATGCTCAGCTTCCGCCCGGGAAAGGCCCATCGCGATAAAAGCCCGCCAGACAAAAGCTTCCAACGCGGCGACATCGACGCGAACCATTTCGATAGGCAATTCAACCCCCTCTAAATCTCCCTCATCGCAACGGAGGGAGACTTTCCTTACTCCTATGTGGCGAGACGTTCATATGCAAATACATACTGCGCTATCTTTCTCCTCCTCCCTGATGCTTCGGGGAGGGGAACGGAGGGGACGGGGTTGGTCAAATGCCCCGGATCGACTTGTATTGCTCGAGCTCGTCCGGCGTATATACCTGCATGATCTCGATTTCAATGCCGCCGGTTTCTTGCTCCAGAAAGGCGACATATCCCTCCGGGTGCGGGTGGCTGCCGCTGACCTTGCAAGAACTGCATTCGCGCAGGGTCGAGCCTTGGGCCTGCGCTTCGGTCAGCGCCGCGTCGATATCCGGCACGGCGTAACAGATATGATGCAAGCCTTCGCCGCCGCGCTCGGCGATCCATTTACTGAAACGCCCCTCGCCGTCAAGCGATTCGTTAAGCTGGTATTCGATATCGCCGACATTAAAGATAGCGACCTTGATTCGCGCCTTTTCAGCGACCACGACTTTGGCCTCCAAACCGACCCCCAGCAGCTTCTGATACCGATTCAGCGTCTCGTCCACGCTGTTGACGGCAAAAGCCATGTGTTTTATGTATGACATTTTCTTCCCCCTAAATCCCTCCCCGTAGGTCAGTGTCTACGCGACCCACAAGGAGGGAGGAACTTTGCCTGCGTATGATGTGACACCTTCTCCTTTTGCACTCCTGTTTTGCGCCGAATCCCGGCGACTTGAATTAGGTCGTCCATATTTGCTCCCCCTCCCTCTTCATGGGGGAGGAGGCTGGGGGGTGGGGGCTCAAAGCAGCAGATCCTTCAAATTCACGCCCGGCGTGACCATCGGCGCGATATCGCCGCTCTGCGAAGTCATGATCAATGAGATGCCGGGACCGTAGCCGGCGCGAGGACTATCGCCCTGAGCGATGACGCCGATGCCGACCGCATTCCGCAAATAACCGTGGTTCCAACTGCTGTCGTAATCGGTCAGCGCGACCACATCGCCCAAACGCAATTGATCCAAGCCCGCTTCCTTGACGGCGTCGCTGTCCGCTGTCTGGATGTGGATGGAGCCCCCATCGCTGAACAAGCCCGCGCCCGCCCCCAGGAGATGCGGCGGCACAGTCGCCGCGACTGGCACCGACAACTTGCCTTCGCTATTGGTCGTCGTCTCCAGCGCGTCGACCAATTCGGGCGAGCAGCCCTTCAGCATGACATCGGGATGGTCGTCGAACTTCAAGCCGGTGCCCTTCGCCTTGACGACGATCTTGTCGCCGATCGCCAACTGCTCGCGCGTCTCCAGCTCGAAGTGGATGATGACATGTTCGGAGAAGCGGCCCGTCTTGCCGGTGACTATCCCCCGCGCCCGCTTGGCATTGCCCGTCATGACAATCGCCGTATTGCCGACGCAGGACAGCACATTCAAGCCGCGGTTGCCGCTGGCGTCTTCCATCTTGACGCTGACGCTGGGATGCACGCAATCCGCCAGCCAGCCATAAGCTGAATCGCCAACCGAAACGTTGTAAACGATGCTGCCATAAGCCGGCAGCAAGAAGGGACTGCCATCCGCCGCGAGCGAGTAAGGCATCGCCGGCAACGGCGGCATACGCGGCGGCGTGACGACGCCCTGGACCGATACGCTGATGACTTGACTGGCGTTGTTCTTTGCGCTCATGATGCCTTCCGTATATTCAGATAATTGTCAATATTGGCGCCCGGGTCGATCACCCACTCGATGCAAGGCTCGGCGCAGGTCATCAGCGTCAGGATGCCAGGACCATGCCCGGTCATAATCGAGTCGCCATGGATGCACAAACCGATAGTCACCGCCCCCGGTTTGTAACCGCGGCCGTGACGATGATCGGCATGGTCAATCACCACCAAATCGCCGAGCCGCATCTGGTCAATGCCGAGCTCCGCCATCAATTCCCGATCGCCGGACATCAAATCCTGGTCGACGAAATCCGGGTTCAGCTCGGCGCCCGAGCCCATGATGCGCACCGGCAGTTCCATCGTCACCGGCACGCGGATTTTGCGCTCGTCTACCGCTTCAATCGGGATACTCTCGATCAGCTTGGGGCTGCATTTCTTCAACGTGATATGCGGGTAGTCGCTGAACTGCAAACCTTGGCCGATGGTTCGGATTTGCACCGCGTCGCCGACCGCGATCTCATCAGCCACCTCCGGCGGAAAATCCACCAGCAGCCGCGCGTGCTCGCCGGTGACGATGCCTTCCGTGCCGGCCGCCAAACCGCTCATCAGAAAAGCCTGGTTGCCCATACAGGTCAAATAGTGCATAGCATAATCGGCATCCAGGTCGGGGTGGGCGATTGACGCGCCGGGTTCAAGATGATCCGCCGCCCAGCCAAAAGCGGCGTCCCCCACCCGCGCATTGTAGATGAAGCCGGACATGCCGGGCAAGATCATGGACTCGCCCGAGGCGTGGGGAATATAGCCGCGGACGGTCGGCTGGCTGACGTAGCCAATAACCGCCATCTCCACCAATTGGTCGGCGTTGGTCCCTAATCCCATAAGCTCTCTCCTCCGAACAACTTCTAGCAGGCGTCCCCATTGCGGCTCGCGGAGCGAATCGCAATTTGCCGCCACCCTTGTCGACAGTATCCAACGTGGCGAATTTAACCTACCGCTGGGGAAAAAGCAAATACCGCCGCCGCGTTCAGACCGGCGCATTGCCCTGGCATTGTCGCGCAATCAGATTGAATTCATCCACTTTAGTCATCCGTAGGGGCGAGCTGCCAGGTCGCCCGAAAGCGCGCCCAATGTACTCGGCGGTCAAAAAATTCTGAACCGATCGCCCCCTCCCCAGCCGCCGCTTGCTTGACAGCCAAAGGGCGGATTTCTATAATCAGCGCGCTTCTCTCCCGCGAAACGATTATGCTTCGCGAATGCCCAACGCCTGTCCGGGGAAAATATTGAAGCGGACAAGACGCAAGTAAAGGAAAAAAGATGACTGAATCAGAAAAGCGGACGATACTATTTGCCGATGCCGGCTATGACGCGGCGGCGGAAGACCTGGCGGCGGATTACCCGAACTTGAATATCCTCTGCGCCAGCGAATCAGCCGACGCCCTGACGCTGGCCTCGGAAGCCGTCGTCGGTTTGATCGCCCAAACGGCCGCCGTAGAAGCGGCCCTGTTAGACAAGCTGCCAAATCTGAAGGCCGCCCTCAAGCTCGGGCGCAGCTACTTCAATATCGATGTTGATGCCCTCCGCGCGCGCGGTATCGCCTTTGGCTCTGTGCCCCGCAAAGGACCGAATTGCGTCGCCGAATTGGCGCTGACGTTGATTCTCGCCTTGAGCAAAGACCTGGTGGTCGGCAACGAGGCCGTGTCTCTCGGCGCTTATCGCTATCGCGGGCTGAAGCCGGAAAAGACCGGTGAGCGCAAAATCGCCTTTCGCTGGATGCAGAATACCCGCGTCCACGAGGTTGTCGGCAAGACGCTCGGCATTATCGGCATGGGCGAGATCGGCTGCGAATTGGCGCGGCGCGCCAGTGTGCTGGGCATGAAGAATATTTACTACAAGCGAACGCCGCTCTCGGCTGAACTGGAAGGTGTCTTTGACGCGACCTATGCCGAGTTGGACGATCTGCTGCGCCAGAGCGACTACGTCTGCGTGGCGACGCCACAAACGCCGGAGACCGAGGGCCTGCTCGGCGCGGCCCAAATCGCCCTGATGAAGGAAAGCGCCTACATTGTCAATATCGCCCGCGGCGGCGTCATTGATGAAGAGGCGATGATCGCGGCATTGCAAGAAGATCGCATCGCCGGCGCCGGCCTGGATGTCTTCGTCTACGAACCCCTGCCGGCTGATAGCCCGCTCTGCAGCTTGGACAATGTGATTCTCTGCCCGCATATCGGCGGCGGCAGCGGCACCAACCGGACGATTGAACTCGGCGCGGCGCTGGCGGAGATGAACCGGCTCCTGGCGACTTAGCTGGCGGGCAGCATCGCGCTCGCAATGACAACAACAGAACCCAGCTATCTAAACAGCTTTGCTCTGTGTTCTCTTTTCTCTCGGTGTAGAAGGGCTGTGTCTACGCGCGCCTCGCCGCAACCAACATCATCGCAAAGGTCCGCCGCTGGTATAATGAGCGCCGGCAGATCAAACATAATCAAAGTTGAGAGCTTATGACCCAGCGCGAATTGAGCATCGCCTTTCAAACAGACAAGCGCGCCCGCGATTACATCAATTTGGCGAAGCTGGCTGACCAATACGACTTCGACGCCGTCACGGTATATTGCGACGCGCCCTATCATCCCAGCTTTGGTCCGCTCCTGCTCATGGCGCCGCATATCTCAAAGGCGCGCATCGGTCCCGCCGGCCTTTCCCCCTCACGCCTGCATCCGCTGGATATCGCCGCGGGCACGGCGCTGCTAGCGGACCTGGCGCCGGAGCGCGTATACCTCGGCCTGGTGCGCGGCGGCTGGCTGGCCGAGCATGGCATTCGCGAACTGACGCCGCCGATCCGCGCCATGCGGGAATCCATCGACATCATCCGCAGTCTGCTGGCGGGCGAATCGGCCGCCTACACCGGAAAAGTCTTTCAGATCGCCGAGCATGTGCGCGCGCCCTATCCCTTGCCGGAGACCAAAATCCCGCTGCAAATCGGTACTTGGGGTCCGCAAATGGCGGCGCTGGCGGGGGAAACCGCGGATGAACTCAAGATCGGCGGCTCAGCCAATCCCGATATTATCCCCGTGATCGCCGACTACATCGCCACCGGCGAGGCGCGCGCCGGACGCCCGCGGGGCGCGGTCAATATCGTCATCGGCGCTGTCTCCGTCGTCGATGAAGATCGCGAAGCGGCCCGCTGGATGGCGCGAAAGTCCGTCGCCTTATATATGCCGATCGTGTCCAAACTCGATACGACCCTGTCGATCGACCCCGACTTGATGACGCGCGTGGGTACCCATGTCAACGCCGGCGAAGACGAAGAGGCCGCCCGCCTCATCCCCGATGACATCCTCGACCGCTTTCTCTTTGCTGGCGCGCCCGCCGATGTCATCGCGCAATGCGAGCGCCTCTACGATGCTGGCGCCCAGCGCATCGAACTCGGCACTCCCCACGGCGTCAACCAAGCCGCGACCGGTATAAACCTCATCGGCAAACAGGTCATCCCCGCGCTGCGAGCTTATCTCAATGACTAGGACCTTTCCCGCGCTTCCGCAGCTGAACTCCCCTCCCCAAAGCTTTGGGCGCTCGCCATAGAGATGGCGAGAGGGCCGGGGCGGGGTTAGAAAAGGCAATATCCACAGAATTCACCACTCTCCGCCTGGCTGCTCATTGCCCAAGACCTGCGCAATGGTTATACTAACGATGCTGTGCCTGAAGAAACTCACCTTGAACGAAGGGAAACTTGCAATGATCAGAAAACTGCTTCTCATTTGTCTTCTCATCGCAGTGACGACTGCGCTCGGCGCAACTGCGATCGCCCAAGACGACATGGAGACCTACGTCCTCGGCGTCGCCCTGCCTTTCACCGGCTCATTCGGCACCTTCGGCCAAGACTTCGAACGCGGCATTGATCTCGCGGTGGCGCAGATGAACGCCGAACTGGAAGCGGCCGGCTCCTCGATTCGCTTCGAGACCGCCAGCGCCGATACCGAGCAGACGCCCGAAGGCGCCTCCCGCGCCCTACAGACCATCGTCCAGACCACCGGCGCCCAAGTCGTCGTCGGTCCCTTGACGACCGCCGAAGTCCTCGGCGCCAAGCAATTCGCCGATGAAAACGGCGTCGTCATAGTCGCGATGGCTTCGAGCGGTCCGGCGGCATCAATCCCCGGCGACAATATCTTCCGCGTCATCTATCCGCCGGATACCTTTTCATCGAAGGCTTTCGCCACCATCGCGCTGGAACGCGGTCACCAAAATATGGTCCTGCTGCATGTCGACGATGCCTTTGGCAATGGCATGAAAGAACAGTTCATCACCAACTTCCAGGCGAACGGCGGCAGCGAGGTGGCTGCCTTTGCTTATGCGCCGCAATCCACCGAACTCTCGACTGAAGCGGCCGCGGTCAGCGCCGCCCTCGCTGGCTTCGGCGATACAGCCGGTTTCTTCTGCGTCTGCTTCCCGGGCGCGGCCGAGGCTTTCGTGCAAGTCGCGCAAATTGATCCCATCCTGACCTCCGTTCAGTGGCTGGGCAATGAAGCGATGACTTCGGACGAGATGCTCGAAGATCCTGGTCATGCCCAAACGCTGGCAAATGCCGATTTCGTCACCGTGTCCCAATCGGCCGAGGTCACGCCGCTCACGCCGATCTTCAATGCTGACTTCGTCGCCATGTTCGATAAAGACCCGGGCATCTTCACCAACTACGCCTTTGACGCCGCCAATATCGCCATGCTGACCATGCTGGCCGCCGGCAATGATGGCGCCGCCGTCAAGTCGATGCTGCCCTTCATCAGCAACCACTACATTGGCACTGCGGTACAAGCCTTTCTCGACGAAAATGGCGACCAGGCAATCGCAAGTTACGGCATCCGCCAGGTGCGGGAAGATGGCTCCGGCTTCGATGTGATCGGCACATACGACGGCAACAGCGACACCATCACCTACAAGTAGCGCGCGAGTAGTCCCACCCCTAGCCCCGCTGTCGCAAAGGGCTGAGGAGCAGACATGTTTGGGACGCGACGGTACATTAGGATCGGGTCAGCCAGTGGCTGACCCCTACAGCATCTTTAAGTTGGAAAATGTAGGGGCGGCCCACTGGGTCGCCCATTAGCATCTAGGCGCTGCCATGCCACCTGCGCTGCTCACCACATCGCTCGTCAATACAATTCAGATCGGCAGTCTTTACGCGTTGATGGCTCTCGGCATCACCCTGACCTTCAGCGTCATGAAGCTACCGAATTTCGCCCATGCCGATTATGTCTCCGCCGGCGCTTACGCCGCTCTCATCGTCTCCCTGTCCGGTGTGCTCAACCCGTTTGTCATTATGGCCGCCGCCTTCATCGTCGGCGCGCTGGCCGCTCTCATCAGTCATCTCTTTGTCTTTAAGCCATTGGAAGGCCGGGATGTATCTCTTTACACGCTGATCCTGTCCTCATTCGCGGTCGGCTTGATCATCCGCTACATCCTCTTTTTGATGGCCGACTACTTCAACCTCTTTGATCTGCGCATCGCCATTCCGCTGAGAATACTTTTTCGCGAAGGCTCGCTTATTCTCTCCAATCTCTTCGCCTGGGTCGTCCCGACCAGCATCGTACTGGTCATCGCGCTGACGCTCTTGCTCAACCGAACGCCGCTCGGCCGGGAGATGCGCGCTCTCGCGAATAACACCAGCCTGGCCCGCGTGATCGGCATCCCGGTCGAGCGGGTCAAGAACCACGCCTGGCTGCTGGTCGGCGGCTTGGCCGGGGTGGCCGGCGCCCTCTGGGGCATGCAAACCGCCGTCAGTCCCTTGATGGGCTGGGCGGCCGTGCTTTCGGTATTTGCCGCCGCTATCCTGGGCGGCCTGTCGAGCTTCACCGGCACCATCCTGGGCGCTTATGTGGTCGCCTTTTCCGAACACACCGTCATGCTTTTCCTCAATTTCAACTTCGGCGTCGACCTGGCATACAAGCCGGCGATACCCTTTATCATCATCATCGCCGTATTGCTCATACGTCCGAGGGGCCTCACGCAGTTGATCAAACGCGGCGGAGAACTGCAGCGATGATCAATATCGACATCGGCGCCACCGCCATCGCCATCCTGACCCTCTTCGGCATTTACAGCTTGATGGCTATCAGCCTCAATCTGGAATACGGCATCGCCGGCGTGCCCAACTTCGGGCAGGCGCTTTTCGTCTCCATCGGCGCATATACCGCCGGCATCACCTACACCCGCGTCTTGCCGCTGCTGGCGGGCTTGGATAGCGTCCACCCCTGCGGTCCCACGATGGGGCAGGCGCTGCAACTGCGTTCGGAAATCATGGCGGCGCAGCCGGCCGCCGGCTTCATCAACCTCGCGCTCACGCTCCTGGTCGCCGCCATCGTTTCCGGCGCGGTTGGCTTCACCGTGTCCTACGTCACCTTGCGCCTGAAAGAAGAATGGTTTCTGGCGCTGGTGCTGCTGGTTGGCGGCGAGACCGTGCGGATCGTCGTCCGCGGCGCAGACAACCTGATCTGCTCCCACAACGGCATATCGGGCGTGGCGCAGCCCTTCTATTTCCTGGGCGATGCCCGCAGCAGTTCCTTGATGTTCATGATTCTCTGCGTCGCCCTCGCCCTGATCGCCTACGCCTACAGTCAGCGCCTGACGCGTTCCCCTTTTGGACGCATGTTAAAAGCCTTGCGCGAAAATGAAGATGTGACCCGCGGCCTGGGCAAAGGCATATCGCTGGCGCGCGCCCAAATTATGCTGATCGGCTCCGCCATCGCCGCTGTCGGCGGGGTCCTCTTCGCCCTCAATACCGGCTTCGTCAACACCAACGACTTTGTTGTCAACCTGACGCTCGATATCTGGGTTATGGTCGTGCTGGGCGGCATCGGCAACAATCGCGGCGCCCTGCTCGGCGCGGCGCTGATCGCCATCCTCGACCGCTTTACCCAGGTGGCTGCCATCACGCTCAATATGAGCGGCTCCGAAATCGAGTTCAACTACGTCCGCTTCATCGCCTTCGGCATCATCCTCCTGCTCATGCTGCGCTATCGGCCCGGCGGATTGCTGCCGGAATCGCCCCTGACGACCAATGCCCATGAGGTATTGCGGAGGGCAAGGGGAGCCGAGCCCTTGTCCAGGCGAGCATAGCGCCATGCAATTGGAAATCAAAGCGACAGCGGAGTTGAACGATGATGAGGCGGGAGCGCTGAAGGCATTAAGCGCTGCCGTTTATCCGCCGAAACCAGGCGCGGCTAAGAATCCCTCGCCGATAAAATGGGCGCGCCCCCAGTGGAGCATTATGCTGCGGGATACGAATTCACAGCTCGTTTCTTATGTCGGCGCCTTGACTCGACTTGGCTTATGCGACAATCAAGAAATCCTGATTGGCGGAATCGGCGGAGTAAAAACACACCCGGCGCAGCGCGGCAAAGGTTACGCCAAAGCCGGGATCCAGCGGGCGACCGATTTTTTGCGCCGCGAGACGGGCGTTGATTTCTCGCTGCTGGTCTGCCGCGCCGACCTGATGACCTATTATCAGCGCCTTGGCTGGAGCGCCTTTGCCGGGGATACCCTGGTGCGGCAGAACGGCCTAAAGACGATATTCACTTGGAACGAAGTCATGGTGATCCCCGCCGGGAAGGCGCTGCCATCCTGCCAGGTTCTGGATTTATGCGGTCCTCCCTGGTGACTTCGACAATAATGCGCGAACAGCCCGCATGACAGAAAGGGAGCTGATGCCCCTGCTGGAACTAGCCAACCTGCGCAAAGATTTCGGCGGCCTGCGCGCCGTCGACGATGTCTCGCTGACCGTGCCCGAAGGCGCTATCATCGGCTTGATCGGTCCCAACGGCTCCGGCAAAAGCACCCTGATCGATCTGATCGCCGGCAGCACTGACCTGACCGCAGGCAAAGTCAAGTTCGATGGCGAAGACATTAGCGACCTGCCGGCGAATGCGGTGTTCCACAAGGGTATCGCCCGCGGCTATCAGGAACCGACGCTCTATTTCAAGATGACCGTGCTCGATAATCTGCTCCTGCCGGTCAAAGACCAACGCGGCGAACATCCCTGGCACGCGCCCCGCTGGCGCAGTTGGCAGCAGGAAGAACAGACGCATGCCGAAGCCGCGCTGGAAGTGCTGCGCCAGGTGCAGCTCCTGCCCCATTACGACACGCTCGCGTCAGATCTTTCCGGCGGGCAGATGAAACTGCTCGAGATCGCCCGCGCGCTCATGGGCAAGCCGAAGCTGCTGCTGCTGGACGAGCCGACCGCCGGCGTCGCGCCAAAACTGGCTTACGACATCTTCCAACAGATCGCCCGCTTGCGCGATGATCATGGCATCACCCTGCTCATCGTCGAGCACCGGCTCGAAATCCTCTTTGACTTCGTTGATTATGTCTATGTGATGCACCTGGGCAACCTGCTGGCGAGTGGCAGCGCCGCCGAGATCAGCGCCCATGCCACCGTCCGCGAGGTGTATTTTGGGGACTGAGTACGCAGAATGATCACCGTCGACCGCCTCACCGCCGGCTACGGCAAGCTGGAAATCTTGCAGAACCTGAGCCTGAGCTTCGCCACCGGGCAATTCAGCGCCGTGCTCGGTCCCAACGGCTCCGGCAAGAGCACCCTGATGAAAGCCATCATGGGCATCAACACCATCTTCGGCGGCTCCGTGCGGCTGGCGCGGCAAGAGCTGGTCGGCATGCCAACCGAAGCCATCTCCCGCCTCGGCATCGCTTATGTGCCCCAACGCGAGAACATCTTCGACGAACTGACCGTGCTCGAAAACCTGCAACTCGGCGCGCGCAGCCTAGCCAGCGCAGAACGAGAGGCCGCCCTGGCCGAATTGTTGGAGCTCTTCCCGGTATTGGGCAAGCGGCCCGGGCAGCGGGCGGGATTGCTGAGCGGCGGCGAGCATCAAATGCTGGCGATCGCCATCGCCTGGCTGAGCCGCCCGACCCTCATGCTGCTTGACGAGCCGAGCGCGGGCTTGGCGCCGGCCGTGGCGGTTGAGGTCTTCGCCGTCTTGCAGGCGCTTGTCGCGCAGGGCATCACGCTGATCGTGGTCGAGCAGAACGCGCGGCGCATCCTGCAATACTGCGATCAAGCCTTCGTCTTGCGCGAGGGGCAACTGGCTTTCCAAGGCAGTGCCGAGGAGTGCCTGCGCGACGAGGAGACGATCAAGGGCTACCTGGGGGTGCACTAGACGAGCAAATCCTCCATCGCCTCGCGCAGACGCCCGCTTATCCGGACCGGCTGCCGCGTCAAGCGATCGACGAAGACATGCACGAAGTAACCCACCGCCGCCGGCGCCTCATCACCAACCTTGAAAATGCCGATCTCATAACGCACGCTGGAATTGCCCAACCGCCCCACGCGCAGGCAAGCGTCCGCCTCTTCGGGAAAGCTAATCGGCTTGAGAAACTGGCAATGCGTCTCGACCGCGAAACCGACTGACTCGCCGCTGCTAAAATCCAGCCCGCCGGCTTCCATCAAATAGCCGTTGATGACGGTGTCGAAGAACTCATAGTAGATAACGTTGTTGATGTGATGGTAGACATCGTTGTCGCGCCAGCGGGTGGGGATGCGCCGCGAGACTTTGTAATGCTCGCGGCGTTCGTCTTGAGGGTTCACGCTGTTCCCGCCTTGCCTGCCGTCGATACAGTTTCGGGCGACCCAAGGGTCGCCCCTACAAACTTATGAGGCATCCTCTTTCAGATCAAGCGCGCAGGAATTGATGCAGTAGCGCAAGCCGGTTTTATCCCGCGGACCGTCATCGAAGACGTGGCCGAGGTGGGAATCGCAGCGCTTGCAGACCACCTCGACCCGGCGCATGCCGTGGCTGTTGTCCTCCAGCAAACCGACATTGCCCTCGTCCACCACATCCCAAAAGCTGGGCCAGCCGCTGAAGGAATTGTACTTGGTTGTCGAGGAGAAGAGTTCGTTCCCGCAGGCGGCGCAGGCATAGACGCCGCTGGCTTTGGAATTGACGTACTTGCCGGTGAAGGGACGTTCGGTCGCTTGCTGACGCAAGACGGCGTATTGCTCCGGGCTGAGCTGCCGGCGCCACTCGGCCTCTGTTTTCATAACTTTCTCCATCATGCGCTTTCACCCTTTCGCCATTGGTTTCGATTTTAGCGTATCCGGCAAATGTGAAGGGAGTCTTGCGGCGGCGTCAATATTATAATAGAAGGGGATGACGCGCCCAAGCAGGGAGTGGTGGATGCAGGACATATCCCGAATTCCATGCTGAGGGGATTCGCCACAGAGAGACAGAGGGCATCAGATTGTTGATAATTATTAGGAATATATCTGACATTGTCCGTTTGTCGGACACGGGAATACCCTTTTCGGACAAAGTCGCGTTTTCCCGGCAGCGACGGGCGCGCCTGCAAGCGGGCGGGCGGGGTTGAAGTCGGCGTGACATGAAGCCGGTCCATGGCCTGGCGTTTTTCACGGTCTGAGAAGTTTCTGGCATTGGGCATGGCGGTCCTCAGTTGCTTGGGATTGGAGCTATTATAGCACAGATGTTCTGAAATGCAAGGATTGAGCGCGGCGATTTTGAGGCGCGGGGGGGGACTGCACACAATTCACCACTCCCTCAAAGCATCCTCGCTTTCTGGCGGCGGCGCTCCATGTTAAGATTGCGGGGCGACCGTCCACGAGCAGGTGAGAAGCATGGCAACGACGGAACATACCATCAATGACGCGATTGCGGAACTGCTGCGCGGGACGCGCTGGGCGTGGCGGGGCGATGATGTCGTCCGTTCTGAAACGACGGGGCTGTTGGCTGAGTCTAAAGGTCTGCGCCCTGACATTTTGATACTTGAGCCATACACCGCGCCGGTGGTTATTGAAACGGAAGTGCTGCCGGCGGCGAACGTGGAAGCAGAAGCGATTGCGCGGTTAGATGAAAAACTCAGGGGAAGCGGACGTCCGATCCTCTCGTCACTTGCTGTTCGCCTTCCGCAGCGATTCCGCGACGTGCAAGGGTACGCTCTAAAGAAGACATTAGAATCAGCAAATGACCTTAACTTCGCATTCTATACAGGCAGAAGATCTGAGAATCATACCCGTCATCCGGAAAGCGGCTGGCTAACGGGAGGTATTCAAGAACTTTCGCTACTCGTTCAGTCCGCGACATTGCCGCCGCTCCTCATTGACCAAGCTGCGAGTATCTTGGAGATCGGGGTTAGCGAGGCGGCTGGCTTGCTCGACGACATAGCTAAAGGCCGTCCCGGAATCATCCAAAGAATTGCGGAAGCGCTGCATCAAGAAGACAGTCCGCAAACCAGGAGGATGGCAGCGGCTGTCATGGCCAACGCTTTCATGTTTCACGAAGCGCTGGCGGGGGGACCTGGTGAATTGGCACATATTCGCTCGCTGGAGGAATTAAGGAGTGGACTGTACGGATTACGAAAATCCGAGATTACCGCCGAATGGAGAAAGATATTAAAAGTCAATTATTGGTCGATTTTCGATATCGCCACGCGACTTCTGTCCATAATACCAGTTCAATCAAGCAAGGAACTAATTAGCCGCCTGTCTCTCACAGCGGAAGCGCTGCTGGAAAACAACCTCATGCGCTCGCACGATTTGACCGGCACTGTCTTTCAAAGGCTGATTTCAGACAGAAAGTTTTTGGCCGCCTATTATACGAGGCCCGCGTCAGCAGCGCTTCTGGTCGGGCTGGCGGTCAACAGCCATAGTTTGCTCAGCGATGGCGACTGGTCAGATCCAAAGCGGGTCAGGTCACTGCGGGTCGCCGATTTCTCTTGCGGCACCGGGACATTATTATCTACTGCCTACCAGCGCATCAGCCAATTGCATGAGTTGCATGGCGGCGATTCCGCATCGCTTCATCCAGATATGATGGCCAGCGTATTATTGGGCTGTGACATCCTGCCGGCCGCGGCGCACCTGACCGCGTCGATGCTTTCGAGCGCGCACCCAACTGTAAAATATGAAGGCAGCCGCGTCTTCACACTGTCCTACGGTCTGCAAGAGGATGGGACAATTGCGCTAGGCTCAATTGATCTGCTGCGCGACATGGCGCTTTTGCAAGGCTTAGAGATTACGGCGAAAGCGATTGAAGGCGCCGGTGAAGCGGAAATGGATGCCTGGCGAAACGCGCCGCACGTCTCTTTTGACTTGGTGATCATGAACCCGCCTTTTACCCGCGCCACCAATCACGAAGGCGAGCACGAAAATGTCCCAAACCCAATGTTCGCCGCTTTTGGCTCAAGCGCCGAAGAACAGAAGGCGATGTCGAACGCAGCGAAAAAGCTGACAACCGGCACAATAGCCCACGGCAATGCTGGAGAGGCTTCAATCTTCCTGGCGCTTGCAGATAGGAAACTGGCAGAAGATGGCATGCTGGCTATGGTTATGCCTTTGGCACTGCTAACTGGCTCATCTTGGCAGAAGTGCCGCACTCGCTTAGCCGAATCCTATGAAGATATTATCTTGATATCGATTGCGGGCAGCGATAGCAAGTCCATGTCATTTTCGGCTGATACGGGCATGGCGGAGTGTCTGGTTATTGGAAAGCGAAACGGCAGAAGACAATCACGCGCCACATTTGTCATGCTGAATAGACGACCGCAAGCTGCCATGTACGGTGTGTTTATAGCTCGACAGCTACGAGAACTGATTGCAGCTAAAACACTACGAAAGCTAGAGGAAGGTCCAGCCGGCGGCAACGAAATCATTATAGGACATGAGCACGTCGGGCAGGTGATGAGTGCCCCTTTATCCAAGTCAGGCAGTTGGAAGCTGGCGCGAGTAGCAGACCTTTCCCTTGCTCAGTGCGCCTATCAACTGGCTAGCGAAAAACGCGTGTGGCTACCCACACAACTCAGGGACGATTCCATTCCTTTGCCAATAGTTCAGATACAGCACATAGGCGTTATAGGACCCATAGACCGCGATGTAAACGGGAAAAACCCAGACGGAACGATGCGCGGACCATTTCAACTGAGGACGCTGCGCCCGAACAGCATACCAACTTACCCTGTCCTGTGGGCACACAATTCTAAGCGAGAGATCACACTTCAGTTTGAGGCTGACCGTGAAGGGATACCCATTTCCTCGTCTTCCGAACAGGAGCAAGAAGTTATCGACAATAAAATTAGAGCCGTTTTCGCGTCGGCTTCGCATTCTCACTCAAATCGCGACTTTCAATTTAATAGCCAAGCTATTTCTATGCAATTCACTAAGCGCGAAACCATCGGTGGCCGCGCTTGGATCTCTATTCAACTGCCGACGGCCGAACAGGAAAAATCTATGGTGCTATGGGCGAACACAACCCTCGGTCTGTTGATGTATTGGTGGCATGCGTCAAAACAACAAGCTGGTCGCGGCAGCATACCCAAAGTCGCTTTGCACACCCTCCCCATCCTCGACGTCACCGCCCTCTCTGACGCCCAACTCGCCCGAGCCGCGCAAATATTCGACGAGACCTGCCAACTGCCGCTCAAACCATTGCACGAGCTCGACATTGACGAAAACCGCAAAACCCTCGACCGCCGCTTCTACGGCGAAGTCCTCGGCTTGCCCGAGTCCATCCTCGTTGACGGCGGTCCGCTGGACATTCTGCGCCGGAAGCTCTGCCGCGAGCCGTCTATCCGAGGCAGCAAGAAATAAAGGAGACCGCCATGTCCAATCAAATCGCCATCGCCGAAGTCGCTATCGGCTTCCGCTTCCTGCTGACCGAAACCTTCGAGAGCGTGCAGGGCGCTTACCTCGACAAAGGCGCATCCCTCTTCGAGACCCTCGCCCAAATCTCAGCCGCCGACGCCTCCCAGCCTATGGGAAACTGCGCCACTATCGCCGCTCACGTCGCGCATACGACCTACTACCTGACTGTGCTGGAAGACCGCATGTTCCGCCGCGACCTCAGCTATGTGGACTGGGAGCAGATCTGGGATGAAGTCAGCAGCGTCGACCAAGACGAATGGAAGCGGATGATCGCCGACCTGAAAGCGACCTACGAGCGCATCATGAGCCATCTCGATAACGCGGCGGAATGGGAGGGCAGCCATGAACTCTCCTGCCTGCTCGGCATCATCGCGCACAGCGCCTATCACCTGGGCGAAATCCGCCAGATGATGTGCCACCTGGAGCGCTGATTCATGCGCCAAGTCACCGTATACCGCGAGCCAGGACGCTTCGCCGGCTGGCCCGCCAATTATGGCATCTGGTCTTGGGAGGCTGAGATTGTCGTCGGCTTCACGGTTGGGGCGCACAGAACAGTCGAGCGCGGCCATGCCATCGACAAACGTCAGCCTTTCGTTAATATGCAGGCGCGCAGCCTCGATGGCGGCTTAACCTGGCGCATCGAAGACTTCAACGGGAAGCGTCCGGGCGGTCGCGGTCTTTCGGCTGACGAGCACATGGGGGAGGGTTTGCGCCTTTCCGAGCTTGTGGACGAGAACTCCGCCGAGATCCCAGCGCAGCCGCTCAACTTCGCTGGGGATGATTTCGCCCTGATGGCGGCCCGGACGGGCATTGGGCGCGGGGTCGTCTCCTTCTTCTATGTGTCAACCGATCGTTGCCGCAGCTGGCGCGGTCCCTACCGTTTGCCCATGTTCGGGCAGACAGGCATCGCCGCGCGCAGCGATTATCTGATTCAAGACGCGCGCTCCGCCCTGCTCTTCTTGACCGCCAACAAAGCCGATGGCGACGAAGGCAAGGTCATCTGCGTTCGCAGTGACGATGGCGGCCAGTCCTTCGAGTTGCTTTCCGAGGTCGGCGGCGAACCGGCCGAACGCGGCGATTTCGCCATCATGCCCGCTAGCTTGCAATTGTCTTCGGGCCGCATTCTCTGCGCGCGCCGCTGCCGCGCTGGCGCCACGCGACTGAGCTGGATCGACCTCTACGCCTCGGATGATGGCGGGCGCTCCTGGCGCTACCTCAATCGTCCGGCGATGTTTGATACGCCCGGTCATAGCGGCAACCCGCCCAGCTTGCTTGAACTACGCGACGGGCGGCTGGCGCTGGTCTATGGCAATCGCGATGGTTACAAGATCTGCGCCCGGCTCAGCGCGGACCAGGGCGAGAGTTGGAGCGAGGAGATCATCTTGCGCGACGGCGGCGCCAATGGCGATATCGGCTACGCGCGCGCTTGTGCGCTGCCAAACGGCAACGTAGTGGCGGTTTATTACTTCAACGACCGGCCCGATGGCGATGGCGAGCGCTTCATCGAGGCGACTATATGGCAGCCGTGATGCTCCAAAACAGGGCACTCTACCACGGCGACAACTTGCCCTTCCTGCGCGCCCTGCCGGCTGAATCCATCCACCTCATCGCGGCCGACCCGCCCTTCAACAAGAACCGCGATTTCTACCGCGCGGATAACGGCGCCGGTTTCCGCGACAAGTGGTCATGGGACGCCGATGTCCAACCCGCCTGGCTTGACCGCATCCGCGCCGAAGAGCCCGCGCTATCGGCGGTGATTGAAGCCGCCCGCCTCAGCCACAGCGAGAGCATGAGCGCCTATCTCTGCTGGCTCGGGATTCGCCTGCTGGAAATGCGCCGCGTCCTCCGCGCCGACGGCAGCCTCTACCTGCATATCGACGGCAGCGCGCAAGCTTATGTCAAGCTGCTGCTGGACGCCCTCTTCGGCGCTAGCAACTGCCGCAACCAGATCATCTGGCTCTATAAAACCGGCGGCGTCAGCAAGCGCTGGTTCAGCCGCAAGCACGATACCATCCTCTTCTACAGCAAGTCCGAACGCTACACCTTTCATCCGCAACGGGAAAAGTCCTATCTCAAGCACAAATACGGCTTCGGCAATATCGACATCCAACAAGACGCCGGCGGCTATTACCGGCTGGCGGCGATGCGCGATGTCTGGGATATACCCGCTCTGCGCGGCAATCAACCGGAGGCGACCGGCTACCCCACGCAAAAGCCGCTGGCTCTATACGAGCGCATCATCCGCGCTTCGAGCAATCCAGGCGATCTCGTGCTCGATCCCTTCTGCGGCAGCGGCACAACCGCGCTGGCGGCCGAGCGCTTGGGCAGGCGGTGGATCGTGATGGACATCTGGGACGGCGCTTATGAGATGCTGGTCAAGCGGCTGGAGGCGGAGGGGCTTGCCCGCGACGTATTTGTTATGCCTCTGTAATGTTACTATACTATACTTGTAACATCTACGTCGTAGCCTGTAGACGTAGGAAACCTTGTATTACACAAACAATAGGAGAATTCTCATGCGTAAATCACTATGTATTATCACCTTGCTGCTGCTGATGTGTAGCGGCGCCGTCTTCGCCGACAGTCACGAGACAAACGCCGGTGTGGCGGCTGTGCCGGTTGGCGGGGACGGACCAGGAATCGCCCTGCCCGGCGGCGGCGCTTACGAATTTGTCATCCACGCCCACGAAGGCGACGCCCTGAGCTTCGCCACCATGCTCGCCCAATCCAACGATGGCTTCCTCGCCCCCAATGAATACGGCATCGCCCTCTACGACATGGGCGCGCCGGTCAGCGGCGATGTCACCGACCAGGTCTACTATTGGGATCTCGGCACTGAACGCAATGAGCCGATTGGCGAAGGCATGTACCAAGCCCCGCGTCAAGCCGCGCCCAATAGCGGTCCCGCCGGCGATGGCATGGTCCGTCTCGCCAGCGACCTCGACGACAACTACAGCTATCCCACCGCCGCTGACCTCGTCGTCGTGACGCTGACCGCCGGTGATATGGGCGAATTCACCGTGCGCATCGAGAACGTCTCCGATATGTCCATGTATGCCTCGCCAATCACGCCCGTCTTCTGGATCGTCCATGCGAGCGACATGATGATGATGGATGATGACATGATGATGGACGATGAGATGGCTGAAGATGACGAGATGATGGATGACGACGAGATGGCCGAAGACGACGACATGATGATGGATGACGAGATGATGAAGGACGACATGATGATGATGAAGCATGGCATCCTCTTCACCTCCGGTCAGCCCGATTACGGCCACGGCTTGGAAGCCTTGGCGGAAGATGGCGATCCTTCAGCCCTCGCCGCCCACCACGGCGTCATGATGGACGACATGATGATGGGCGATATGATGATGATGATGGACGACGACATGATGGGCGATGACATGATGGATGACGACATGATGGATGACGAGATGGACGAAGACGACGACATGTAGTCGACCCATCAAAAAAGGGGCGGCTTATCCAGTCGCCCTTCCCGCATAATCGACGCTTCTAGGGGCATGGTCGCCCGTTTTTATTACAATTCCAACCCCAGCGGCAAATCCACCCAGCGCCGCTCCCGATGCGAAATCTCCACCGCGTTGATGATCTCCTGCACCCGCGCGCTCTGGGCGAAATTGCCTTGATTTTCGCCGCTGTCCTTGACAATCTCTTCCATGAAGTTATGCGCCAGATTGGCGTAGAACATCGCGGGCCAAGGCTCGCCCGGCGTATAGAGCGGCGGATAATACTCATCCGGAATCGTCACATCGACATATTCGACCTCGTGCGCCTCCGGGCTGGTCGATTGGCGCAGCCGCTCCTGCGTCGGCAGTTCCGCCCCCAGACGGCAAAGCAGCGCCCCCTGCGAACCATAGATCCGCGCTTCCAGCCCCGGGTAGCTGTTGACCGTGACATAACTCGACTGGATCGTGCAGAAGCCGCCGCGGCTGTATTCGCCGATATAGACATCGCCGTCATCGATATTGGTGCGGATGCGCCCCCCGCCCGGCACGGTGCGATAGGGCACGAAGTTGTAAAGCAGCCCGACCAGGCTCCTCAGCGGACTATCCATGAACCACAAGCTGATGTCGATAATGGGAGCGCCGTAGCCCTCGATGGACGAGACCTTGATCTCCTCCCGCTCCGTCTCCGGGATGAGGTCGACCTTGGTGACCGGCTCCGTCGGGCTGATGAACTGCGAGTTCTGCTCGTAGCCGTTGAAGATGAAAGGCTCGCCGACGAAGCCCTCGGCGATCAGGTCGCACATATACTGCATGGACGGGGCATAGCGGAAGGTCAAGCCGACTTTGGTCTTCAGCCCCTTGCTCCGCGCGATCTCATGCGCGCGCCAGGTATCCCGATAATCATGCGCCACCGGTTTCTCGCAGAGGCAATGCTTGCCCGCCTCCACCGCCGCGAAGGCCAGCGGTTCGTGATTGTTCTTGTCGCCGATGCCCCCGCGCGTACAGACATCGATCACATCAATATCCGCGCGCGCCAGCATCTTCTCATAATCGGTGTAGACCGCCTCGATATCAAAGCGAACGGCCGCATCCTTCGCCATCGCTTCATTCAAGTCGCAGATCGCCACCACATCGCAATGCGGCGACCGCGCAAAACCCGGCAGGTGAGCGCTCTTCGACCAGCGTCCCGCGCCGATGACGCCGACTCTTAACTTATCGGGCATGACAACCCTCCTTTACAGCCTATTCACGGGCGAGGCGGCCGACGACGTAGGTCATCGCGCCGGCTTCCAACTGAGCCATGAAGGGACGCAGCAGCAATAAAGCCGTTTCGTCAAAGGGCGCGCGAAACTCTTCCAGCACAGCGTAGGTCGCCGGATGCAGCATCTGACCGAGCAGCCGATCCTTCTCGACGAGAGTCCCGATTCGCTCCGCGCTGACGGAAGGGACGAAGATACCGCCCCGCTTCGGGCGCAAGACGATGCTGTCCGACACTGCCCGCGGCGGCTCCACAGAGGGCGGCGTCAGCTCCGCCCCGACGACGCCGACCTGGCGCAAGGCGCGCAGCAAACCATCGGCGATCCGCTCCGCCCACAGCGCCTCGTTTTCGCTCCGCCCGCCCATCTCAACCGCCGCGACAGTCTTGCCAAGCGAGCGCGCGTAGCCGGTCAAGCTGACATCCCGCGCCGGCGCTTTTATGATGAAGGGCGCCGGAAAACAAAGCGACAGCTCGCGCCCGCCCTCCATCTCAAAGACAAAGGCGTTGACGCACCAACTGCCGCCGCCATGCAAATCGATGACATAATCGATATTCTCCAGCGCCGCCTCCGCCAGAATATGCGCCAGGCGCTCAGTGTACGAGCCGTTTGCGTCGCCGGGGAAAGCGCGATTGAGATCAAGCTGGTCAACCGGCGCGTTGCGCGTATCGGCTTGCATCGCCAGCGGATTCGTCATTGGCGCGACGCGGATGAACCCTCGAATATCGTTGAGGTCGAGGCGCTCCAGCAGCTTCTTGACCGCCCAGCCGCCCCAGGGTCCTTCATCGCCGTGGATGCCAGCCGTGATCAAAACGCCCGGACTGCCCGCGCCGACCTCGCCCAGCAGCAACTCCGCCTCGCCCCAGGCTGAAGTGACGCCGATGGGGATGCCGCGCCAAGTCAAACTCTCCGCTAGCGTCGCCATGGCGCCCCCTTAATCTCCGCTTTGCTTGACAGCCGTCGGCAGAATTTCTATACTCACTCTACCGTATAGATTGTCGACAGCCCCTCAGATTCGCGCAGATTCTAATATTTGCGCGGGGCGCTGTCAACTTTTGCCGATTGTTGACCGGCTACCCGATGGACGGTCAACACGCAAAAAGTAATACTCTTAAGGAGTCCGTTATGAACCGTTTTACCCGCATTCTCTCATTGTTCATCGCCGCGCTGCTTGTCCTCATGCTGCTGGCCGCGCCGCTCACAGCGCAAGACGAAGTCACGCTCACCTTCGGCATCAGCAGCGGCGTCGATACCCTCGATAACACCGCCACCACCTTCTCCAGCGTCGAGATCATCGTCGGCCACGTCTTCGACACGTTGGTCAAGCAGCAGCCCCTCGGCGTTTATCATCCCGCCCTCGCGACCGATTGGACCGTCAGCGAGGATGCCACCGAATACATCTTTAACCTGCGCGATGATGTCGCCTTCCACGATGGCACAGCCTTCAATGCCGAGGCCGTCAAGTACACCTTCGACCGCATCGTCGATCCTGATACCAAATCGCAGATGGCTTTCAGCTTCATCGGTCCTTACGCCGAATCCGAGGTCTTGAGCGAGCACAGCATCGCCGTGCGCTTCTCCTCGCCGAACGCCGCCTTCCTCGATGGCGTCTCGCATCCGCAGTTGGGACCCGTTTCTCCGGCAGCGGTTGAGGCGCTGGGCGCCGACTGGGGCTTCTCCGGCATTGTCGGCACGGGTCCCTTCGTCTTCGAATCCTACGTGCCCGATTCCGAAGTCGTCATGGTCAAGAACGCTGACTACAACTGGGGCAACGAAGCCGTCTTCGGGCGCAGCGGTCCGCCCGATGTCGACCGTCTCGTCTTCAAGATCCTCACCGATCCGGGCACCCGGCTAGCCGCGCTGGAGAGCGGCGAAGTGGATATGATCAACGGCGTCCCGGGCTTGGATGTCGCGCGCCTGGACGAAAGCGAGGACTTCATCGTCACCCAGTACGACCAAGCGGGCCACGGCTATTCCTTCATGTTCAACCAGATCAAATCGCCGACCGATGAACTCGCCGTCCGCAAAGCCATCGCCCAGGCGATCGACATCGAGATCATGCAGGATATCGTCTATGACGGCTTGGGCAGCCGCGCCTGCAGCGCCTTGACCCAATCGATGTTCGGCTGGACCGACGCCTTCTGCCAAGCCAATCCCTACGATCCCGAAGCGGCCGGCGCCATTCTCGATGAAGCTGGCTGGGTCATGAACGACGACACCGGCAGCCGCGAGCGCGACGGCGTCCCCTTGACTATCGAACACTGGTCGCCCGACCGTCCGCTGAGCGCCGCCACCGCCCAATTCCTGGCTGAAGACATGGCTGCCCTCGGCGTCGACTTCCAGATCAACCTGGCGGATATCGCCGCTTACCTGACCGTCGTCCGCGCCGGCGAGCACAATACGCAGCAGTGGTGGGATACGCAGACCGATCCCGATGGCGTCTTCCGCACGCTCTACCATTCCTCCAACGCCGGCGGCGGCACCAACCGCAACAACTATCAGAACGCCGACATGGATGCGATGATTGACGCCGCGGTCGGCATCGGCGACCTGGACGCGCGCGCTGCCGCCTATGCCGAGATTCAGCAGAAGCTGGCTGAAGAAGTCGTCATGGTCTACTTCAACGATCCAGTCGTGCTCTACGCCAGCACGCCCGATGTGCATAACGTCACCATTCTGGGCGGCGGTTTCGTGCCCAACTTCTACTCCGCGACTGTCGGCATGTAGCTGGGTTCTACCCCAGCCCCAAACCCCCTCCCGAAGGTCAGGGAGGGGGCTTTTCCAACCGCTGCGAGACGGAGTTCCAAATCGGGTATACCTGCCAATCTAGTGGAGCCAGAATCAGCTTGGACGCGCCAGAACGTTCCGTCTTTGATGTCGTCACCGATTTCCTCGCCAACCAGCCATCGGACGAGGAATTGCTGGCTTACGAACTCCCGCCTGACCAGCAGACGCGCCTCGACGAACTGATCGAGATCGACAGCACGAGCCGCCTTTCCGCCGCGCAACGCGAAGAATTGGGCGACTTTCGCTTTGTCGAAGATGTCATGGCGCGGGTCAAGGTCAAGATCAAGCAAAGGCTGGAGCAGCGTGACAATTGCAGCGAAGTCGACGCCGATACGGAGGGAGACAACTCATGATTGACTCGCCGGTTCGCACAATAAACGATGTCATCGCCGATTTCCTGGCTTGCAAACCTTCAGACAAGGAAGTGCTCGGTTACTTTATGCCGCCGGCTATTCAGAAACGCGTGCGCTTCCTCTTGGATCTGAATGGCGAAGACGAACTGACATCAAGTGAAGAAGAAGAGCTGGACGAATTGGCTCGCGCCGACGATTTTGTTTCGCTCCTGAAAGCAAAGATCAAACGGCGCCAGCGGCTCAGCGTATCGTGACCATCACCGCAGATCAACATCGCGAGATTCGGTGGCGTGCCGGTGGATGCTGCGAATACTGTCTTGTTGCCCCTGACAATCGAACAATTCAACTTCATGTTGATCATGTCATTTCGAAAAAACATGGTGGCGAAGATACACTCGACAATCTCTGTTTGGCTTGCAGAAGTTGCAACCAATATAAGGGATCCGAAGTCGCCGCGCTTGATCCGCTCACCAATGAACCCACTCGACTCTACAACCCGCGCGAACAGAATTGGGACGAACACTTTGAACTCAATGTCGATATGTCCATCGCCGGTCTCACGCCAAAAGGCCGCGCCACGACTGAAGTATTGCGCATGAACTTGCCGCGGCGCGTCATTGAACGCTACGAAGCCTGGATGCGCAGCGAGTATCCCTGTGAGATCCCATAGTTCGACTCACTTCCGTGGGTCTCGGCGCCAAAGCGATTGTCAAGTCGCATGAGCAAATACCTCGCCAGCCGCCTCCTCCAAACCATCCCGACCGTCTTCCTCGTGACCGTCGCCGTCTTCCTCATGCTGCACCTCACCCCCGGCGACCCAGCCGAAGTCTTCCTCGGCGATAAACGCAGCAGCCCGGAACTGCTGGAAAAAGTCCGCGAAGACATGGGCTTGAACCGCCCGCTGCATATCCAGTACCTCAGCTATATGAGCGCGGCGCTGCGCGGCGACCTCGGGCGCTCCCTGCAAACCAACGTGCCCGTCATGGATCAGATCCTCACACGCCTGCCCTGGACCATCGAACTGGCGACGGCCGCCCTGCTCATCGCCGCCTGCGTCGGCATCGCCATCGGCATCATCGCCGCCGTCTACCACAATACCATCATCGATACGCTGGCGATGGCGTTGGCATTGGTCGGCATCTCCATGCCCGTCTACTGGTCATCGCTGCTGTTGATCCTGCTTTTCGCCGTCAACTTGCGCGTCTTGCCCGCCATCGGACAAGGCGGCTTGGAACGGCTGATCCTGCCCGCTACCGCGCTGGCATTGGTCTCGGCCGGCTCGCTGGCGCGCATCGCGCGTTCCAGCATGCTCGAAGTGCTCAACCAGGACTTCGTCTTGACCGCCCGCGCCAAAGGCATCAGCGAGCGGCTGGTCGTCATCCGCCACGTCCTGCGCAACGCCCTCATCCCGGTCGTGACCATCCTCGGGCTGATGCTCGGCAATATGCTCAGCGGCGCCGTCATCACCGAGACCATCTTCGCCCGCCTCGGCATCGGCCAGAAATATGTCGAAGCGGTCCTGCAAAAAGACTTCACAATGGTGCAAGGCACGACCCTCTTCATCGCCTTGATGTATGTCTTCGTTAATATCGTCGTCGATATCATCTACGCCTTCATAGACCCGCGCATTCGTTATGTCTGACGGCGCCGCCGCACCCGTCGCGCTTGGAACTGGCCGCCGGTCGCAATGGCTGCGCTTCGTCAAGCGCTTCCTGCGCTCGCGCAATGTCATGGCCGGCTCCATCGTCCTGCTCGCGGTGATCAGCCTGGTGGCGCTGGCGCCGCTGATCAGCCCCTACGAGCCGACCCAGCAATTCCGCCGCCACCGCCTGCAACCGCCGGACGCCGAATTCCTGCTCGGCACCGACAACCTCGGGCGCGATATCCTCACGCGCATCCTCTACGGCGGGCAGGTCTCGCTGCAAGTCGGCATCGTCTCGGTCGCCATTGGCGCGACTCTGGGCACCCTGCTGGGCTTGGTCGCCGGCTACGTAGGCGGCTGGGCTGATACCCTCATCATGCGCTTCATCGATATGATGCTGGCTTTCCCCGGCATCCTGCTGGCGCTGGTCATCATCGCTGTGCTGGGACGCAACCTGCAAAATGTCATGATCGCCGTCGGCTTATCCTCCATCCCGGTCTACACGCGCGTCGTGCGCGGCAGCACGCTGGCGCTCAAACAGGTCGATTTCATCGCCGCGGCCCAAGCCCTCGGCGGGTCATCCGCGCGCATCATGGCGCGCCATATCCTGCCCAATGTCCTGGCGCCCATCATCGTGGTCGCCACCAATGGCGTCGCCGGCGCCATCATCGCGGGCGCGGCGCTCAGCTTCCTCGGGCTGGGTCAGCAACCGCCCGATCCGGAATGGGGCTTGATGCTCAACGAAGGCCGCGAGTTCATCCGCGTCGCCGCCTGGGTCACAACTTATCCCGGCTTGGCGATCATGCTGACGGTGCTGGCGATCAACTTGCTCGGCGATGGCTTGCGCGATATCCTCGACCCGCGCCTCAAGCTCTAAGATCCGCGCTGGACGTCTAATCCGGCGCTTCAAACATCAGGGAATGCAGCGTGAAATCGCTAGTAGTGATGCCGCGCGGCAAGCTCGCCACCGTCAGCGCCATCTCAGCAATCGTCTCCGGCTGCACCAGCACCGCCTTGTCGATGCCCGGCGAGGCCGCGTCGCGCATGGGCGTGTCGGCCGGTCCCGGCGAGATCATCAAGACGCGGATCCGCTCGGAGCGCAGCTCGGCCGCCAAGGAGCCGGTCAAGCCCTTCAAGCCAACCTTGGCCGCTGTGTAGGCGGTGACAGTCGGCACGGATATTGACGTGACGATCGAGCCGATATTGAGGATGCTGGCGTTATCGCTGCGCCGCAGATTGGGCAGCAAGGTCCGCGACAGGATATAGGGCGCGCGCAAGTTCACGCGCAAGATGTGATCAAGCTGCTCGTTCGACGTGTCCTCCATGAGCGCGATCAGCCAATCGCCGGCGCAGTTGACGAGGATGTCGACCGTCTCGCCTTCAAGCGCCCCGCCCAGCCCCGCGGCGGCCGCGTCATCGGTGACATCCAGGGCGTGGACGCTGGCCTCGCCGCCGGAAGCCGCAATCTCGTCCGCCACCGCGCGGAGCTTGCTTTCGGTTCTGCCGACGAGTACGGTCTTAATGCCGTCAGCCGCGAACCTCAGGGCGATCGCCCGGCCTGTGCCCTGCCCGGCGCCGGTGATGACTGCTTGTCGCTTTGTCATAGTTTCTCCTGCTCGTCAGCTTGCTCAGACGCCGCTGTCTATCAAAGTACGCAAGCGCTTGATATGCGCCGGACCGATCTCGCAGCAGCCGCCAACGATGGACGCCCCCGCCTCGATCCAACCTGCGACATGGCCGGCGTATGTCTCCGGCGGCAGGTCCGCCCGGCTCGATAGTTGCACGACGCCGCCTTCTTCCTCCCAGTCATCGGGAATCTCGACGAAGCCGTTGGCATAAGCGCCGTAGGGCAAACCGCTGGCCCGCAAAATCGGCAGCGCGCTGGCGATGCTATCGGGCGTGCAGCAATTAATCAGCAGCGCAGCGGGAGCGCTGGCGCCCAGGCTCTCGATCACAGCCGCCAGGCTTTCGCCGCCGCGCAAATCGGTCGCGCCGTGGTCGTCCAGCGTCAGCGCCAGCCAGATGGTCTTGTCCCGCCCATGCGCCGCCTGCAGAAAAGCCCGCGCCTCAAAGCCGGTCGAGAGCGTCTCGCCCAGGTAGATATCGACATAAGGATCGAGCAGGTCCATCAACTCGCCGAATTGAGCGGCGGTCTCGTCAAAAGACAGGGCAAACTCATTGACATAACTGGCTTCCAGCGGCGGCAGGCTGGCCGCGATGCGCGTATCGCTCGCGCCAAAATCATCCCGCGCGCGGCTGGCAAGTTCACCGGCGACCCTCGCAAGTTCCTCGAAGCGGTCTTCGATGCCGGCGTGGCGCAGGCGCAGGCGTGTGCTGCCGTAGGTATCGGTGGTGATGACATCGGCGCCGGCCTGGATGTAATCTCGATGAATCTCATAGACCAGCTCGGGATTCTCGTACAGGGCGGCCACCGCCCACTCGCCATAAGCGCCCTTGCCGCCGCGATTGACGATCTCTTGGCCCATGCCGCCATCGAGCAGGGTGGGCTTGGAATCAGTTGTCATGCGCGATTCTCCCCGTCAGTTTCGCCCCGCGATTCTAGCATATTGGCCACCTGCTGATAATGTGGAGCCAATATGACATGCCAACTAACAGGTGGTAAACTTCGCCGAAATGTCAGCTTCACTGGCATAGAAAAACCCGGAATAAGTAGATAGGGGCTTAATTGACATTGGCATAACACGGCGTTACAATGGCGAAATATCAAAGGGGTTAAGGTGGGACGTGGCTGCTAGCATTGAAACGCGATTGACACAAATGGAAACTCGCGCTGAAGAGTTTGTCAAAAAAAGCGACATATCAGCAACCCTTGCGCGCGTGGAAGGGAAGATCGGAGAACTCGATACTGCACTGAGCTATCAAAAGTGGATTCTTGGCCTTCTCGTGGTTGGGCAACTCTTTACGTTAGGGAGGCTGTTTCAAATCATCTAAACCTTTCGCCACCCCAGTACAGCCAAATCGTGTCGTATCCACCCCCAGTCATTAGGCAACTTCACCTGAGGCCACCACATCGCATCGTTGTCTACTCCGGTTCGGATATGCCCAAAGACAACTCCGGCGTCAGCAAGGCCCACTATCACATTCTCAACGCCAGGGCGCACTCGGAAGTTGGATTCGGTACAATAATACCTTCACAAGTGTCGCACGACTTACTTGGAATTACTTCTGTGCCTCTGTGATGAATTATCCTGTGTGGGGTGCGCCGGTAGAATTACGTCTTTGAAATTTACCACTCTCTTCCCATCTCCGATATTGACACACTTGTTCTAATCTGCTAAAATAGTCACAGACAAGCCGGGAGAACATTATGCGGCAGCTTGATACCACCGCAACATGGCAACCAGCGACCGATACCGCCAGGCTCATCATCGGCAATTGCGTCAATGTGATGCGTTCTTGGCCCGACGACATCGTCCAGCTTACCGTCACCTCGCCTCCCTATGACAGCCTGCGGGACTACAAAGGCTACGACTTTCCTTTTGGAGACATCGCCGCCGAACTCTACCGCGTGACCGCAAAAGGCGGCGTCGTCGTCTGGGTAGTCGGCGACCGAATCCAGGGCGGCCGCAGCCTGACCTCCTTCCGCCAAGCGCTCGCGTTCCAGGAGATCGGCTTCACCGCCCATGACGTGATGATCTACCAAAAGAAGAATACGCCCTTCATGCGCAGCAACGCCTACACCAACGCCTACGAGATGATGTTTGTGCTGTCCAAAGGCAAGCCCGCCACCTTTAACCCGCTCAAAGCGCCGACGCAACGCCACGGAATGGAGATGCTGACTCACAACAAATTGCCCGATGGCGTCAACAAAAAGAAACTCGGCGAACTCAAAAAGGAGAAAACGCGGACGAATATCTGGTCCTACGCCGTTGGTCTGGGCGGCACCACCAGAGACAAAATCGCCTTCCAGCATCCGGCTGTTTTCCCGGAGAAACTGGCGCAAGACCATATCCTGTCCTGGAGCAACCCGGGCGATCTCGTGCTCGATCCCATGTGCGGCTCAGGCACGACCGGCAAGATGGCTCTGCTCAACGACCGCCGCTTCATCGGCATCGACATCTCGACCGAATACATCAATATCGCCCGGCAGCGTTTTGCCGACTGCGGCTTGTCAGCAGCGATCGAAAATGAAAGCTGACACAAGATTGACAAATCCAATCGAATTTCGCCAAATGGCCAGATTGCCAGATTGCCAAAAAAAACTTTTCCGCGGCCAAAGTCGCGCTCGGCCCGACAAACTCCGTCCGCCCCAGCCGGAAATTATCAAAAACTCCAGTTTTATGATAGAAAAAAGTTTAGCCTCTATCGATTGTCGATTATCAATAATTTATCAAACCGACCAGCGTACTCCCGTCCAGCGCGCCAAGGGCTCGTTGGGAGTGGCTACTCCCGCGGATATGAAAACTGCGCCAAGCAAACAAGAAAACTCTGTGCCCTCTGTGTTCTCTGTGGTGAAAAAACCTGTGTCGTGTTCGCTAAGAGGATTATATCCGCGATGTTCACCATTCCGGGCTCGTTGCTCCCTTTGCCATGAGCCGTGAAATCGTTACAATATCCACCCAACAGAATCAGCAAGTGAAATGAGCCTGTCATGGACGATGTGACTATCCCGACCCTCTATCCGATCAAGCAATCCCTGCCCAAAGGCGATCCGGTTGACATTGAGCGGGCGCTCGAAGACGAGTGGGCGCGGCTGGACCTGGCGGCGCAGGTCAAGGGCAAGCGCATCGCCCTCGGCTTCGGCAGCCGCGGCATCGCCCAGATCGACCGCATCGCCGGAAAGCTGGTCGCCCTGGTCAAAGCGGCTGGCGGCGCGCCCTTCATCGTCCCGGCCATGGGCAGCCACGGCGGCGGCACACCCGAGGGGCAGATTGATGTCCTGGACGGGCTGGGCATCAGCGAGGCGACCATGGGTTGCCCCATCCGCGCCACGATGGAAGTCGTGAACACCGGCATGACCAGCACTGGCTTGCCCGCCTACCTGGACAAAAATGTCTACGAGGCTGACGGGCTGATCATCAGCAATCGAACGAAAGTCCACACCGATTTCCACGGACCGCATGAAAGCGGCTTGCTCAAGATGCTGGCGGTTGGCTTGGGCAAAGAGACCGGCGCCCGCACGATTCATCAGCAGGGCGTGGTCGGCTTGCGCGACTACATGCCCATCATCGCTCAGCATCTGTTCGCGCCCAGCAACTTCCTCGCCGGTTTTGGCGTGGTCGAAGACGGCTATCACGAGGTGGCGCAGTTGGAAGGCTTCTGCGCCGATACGGTCGTCGAAGGCGACCAGCGACTCTTGCAACGCTCGCGCGAGTTGATGCCGCGCCTGCCGGTCGATGATATTGATGTGCTCATCATCGACGAGATGGGCAAGAATATCAGCGGCGCCGGCATGGATACCAATATCATCGGCCGCTGGATGGTCGAAGGCGAACCGGAACCGGAGTCGCCGCGCATCAAGCGCATCGCCATCCTCGACCTGACGCCGGAATCCCACGGCAACGCGACGACTTACGGCTTAGCTGATTTCATGTCGCGCAAGCTCTTCGACAAGATCGACTTTCCCATCACCACCAAGAATATGTTCACCAGCGGTTTCCTGCTGCGCTGCCGCATGCCGCTCGTCTTCGAAAGCGACGAAGAAACGATCAAAGCAGCCCTCTTTGACGCTTTCCGCAGCGACCCGTCGCAATGCGCGGAGGCGCGCGTCGTACGCATCAAGAACACGCTGGCGCTGGAGAATGTCTGGGTCAGCGCCAATATCGCGGCGGAACTGAATGGCAACGGCGCCGTCGAAGTCGGCGAGCGGGCGGCCGAACTGGCTTTCGCTGGCGGGACGCTGGTCTAAGCGCCGCTCAGTTTAAGCCGAGGGCGCGCAGATTGCGGTAGCTGATGGCCAGGCTGTCGAAGGGATCGCCGGCGCAGAAGTCCTGCTCGACCGCGTACCATTCGACGCCGGCCCGGGCGCATGCCGCCAAGATGGCCGGGAAGTTCATATTGCCGGCGCCGACCTCCGCCATCGCTTGTTGGCCGCGTCCGTCTTCGCTGGGCAGCATGACCATGTCCTTGAGGTGGACCACTGGCATCCGCCCGGACACGCGCTTGATCCAGGCGACCGGGTCGCCGCCGCCGTGCTGGATCCAGTAAGTGTCCAGTTCCATCTGCACGTGGCGGGGATCGGTCTCCTCGAGCAGCAGCGCCAGTCCGGTCCGTCCGCCGAACTGGACGAACTCGAAGCTGTGGTTGTGGTAGCTGAAAGTGAGGTCGGCCGCGGCAAGCTGTTCGCCGATGCGGTCCGCGATCTCGGCGAAGCGACGGAAGCCGGCCTCGTCCGCGCGGTACTCCGGCGGCATGCTGCCGATGGCGACGTGGCGGCAGTTCCAAAGCTTGTGCTGGGCGATGACGGCGTCGATGTCCGTGAGCAAGTCGTCAACAGAGACGTGGGTATTGCAGATGGTCAAGCCGTTGTCGGCGGTGATGCGCGCCACATCGGCATCGGAGATATCGCCGAGGGCTGAGGTCTGCACCGCCTGGTAGCCGATGGCGCGGATCTTGCTCATGCTCGCCTCGAAGTCGGCGCGCGTCTTGATGTGGTCGCGGATGGTGTAGAGTTGCGCGGCTATTTGGGTCATGGCGTTTCGCCTCCTTGGGGTCAGACGTCTTTAGTTGCCTTCTTCGATGCCGGCGGCGGTCATCAACTCCCGCAGGGCGGCGACCGCCATCGCCATGCCCTCGGCGCCGCTGAAGCCGCTTGAATGCCGCGCTTCCAGCAGATGCGGCTCCAGCGAAAGCACGCCGTCGTAGCCGCTGGCTTTTAAGCGCTCCAGCAGGGCTCCGACCTGACCATCGCCAGCGCCGGCGACCGTCACCTGGGAGCGGTCTTCGCCGGCTTCGGGCAGCCGGGCATCCTTGATGTGAATGTAGCCGATGTAGGGACCGAGCGCGTCCCACCATTGGTCAATCTGATTCGCCGCGCCGCATTGCACGAAGTTGGCCGGGTCCCAGATGAAGCGGAAGTACGGCGAATCAATGGCGCGCATGATTTGCAGGCAGCGCTCGGGCAGGTCGCCGACGACGCCTTTCTCGTTTTCCAGGAGCAGTTGCAGGTCGTTTTCGGCGGCGATGTCGGTCAGCGTCCCCAGGCGGTCTATCGACAACTGCATGGCGGCGGCATCGTGCTCGCCTTCGGGGTAGAAGCTGAAGAGGCGGATGTTGCGCGTGCCGAGGGCGTGGGCGGTCGCGCCGATGCGCTTGAGGCGCTCGCTTTCGATCTCGATAGGATCGGCGATGGGCGATTTGCCGATGGGGCTGCCCATGCAGGCGACGGCGATGTTGTACTGGTCACAGAGCGCTTTGACGCGCGCGGTGCGCTCGGCGCTGAATTGCGCGCAGTTGACGCCCCAGGCGTTGCGCACATCAATCAGAGGTATGGCGAGGTCGTTCAGGACTTGCAGTTGTTCTTCAAAGTCGACGGCGATTTCGTCGCCAAATGCGCTGATTTTCATCATGTTCATTTTGTCGCTTTCGGTTGCAGTATATAGATCAGATTCATTTAACCACAGAGGACACAGAGAGCACAGAGAAAAGCGTCATGCAGCGAACGCGTTACGGGCGGCTAATCAGCGTAACCAGGACCGAGGGCGCGCAGAAGCTCGGGCAGGTTTGGCGGGTCCTGGAAGAGCAGGCCATCGTCGCGGGCGGGATCGGGAAAGGTCGGCGGCTCGTATTCGCGCCAGTCGCCGTCAGTCACGGCGCTGTCATAGCCATCATGCTCGAAGCGGGCGATGAGCCGGCTTCGCAGTGCGGAGAGCCGCTCGGCGTAGCGCGGATTGCCAGCCCAGTTCACCGTCTCGTCCGGGTCAATCCGCAGATCAAAGAGCCATTCTTGGCGGTCGGCGGCCGAATAGATGTACTTGAGATCACAGGAGGCGATCATATAGAGCCCGGTGGCGCCATCGCTGTACTGGCTGCAGACGGCATCACGCTCGACCTGGCCGGCAGCGATGGCGAGCAGGTCCGCGCCTTCCGGCGACGGCGGCGGCACATCGGCAGAGGCGGCGGCCGCGAAAGTGGGGAAGATGTCGAGCAAGCTGACCGGGGCATCCGAGACTTGACCGATCATTGAGCCAGTTGGCGCTTTGACGATGAGCGGGACTTTGACGGCCGGGTTGAGCATGGAGCGCTTGCCGACGCTGCCGTAATCGCCAAGCAGTTCGCCATGATCGGCGGTGTAGACAATGAGGGTATTGTCGATGTCATCACCGAGGGCAGCCAGGATGCGCCCGATATTGAAGTCGATGAAGGAAATGCAGGCGTAGTACATCGCTTTCATGGCGCGGAAGAGCATGTCATCATAGCCTTTGTCGCGGTACTTGTAGCGGTTTTGATAATGATTCCAGTAGGTCAGCAAGGACTGGAAGCCTGGCGGACGGCGCGGGGGCAGCATATCAGCGGCGCGGTAGAGCTTGTGCCAGGGCGCGGGCGCTTCGAAGGGCGGATGGGGTTTGATAAAGCTGGCCCAGAGGAAGAAGGGCTGTTGCCGGTCCCGTTCACGCAGGAAGTCGATGGCGCGGTCGGCGACCCAGGCGCTGTGATGATGACGAGCCGGAAGCTGCGATGGTTGGGGAATATAATACATTTCGCTGCGCAAGCCCTGCGGCTCCAACACATGATCGAAGCCGTTTCGGCTCAAATACTCGTGGAAGTCATTGCGGCGGCGGGGGTCCCGCGCGCCTTCTTCGGAGAGATCGCGGCTATCAAAGCCCCAGAGGGCGTCGGCTTGGGGGTTGAAGTGCATCTTGGCGATGCCGTGACTGCGATAGCCGGCCGCTTGCAGGACTTGCATGATGCTGCGCATTCCCAGAGGCGAGGCGTTATTGGAGGTGCAGCCATTGAGATGGGGCGGGAGGCCGGTGATGGCAGCGCTGCGGGCAGCGACGCAAACCGGCGCGGGCGTGTAGCAGTTGGTGAAGGCAATGCCATTTTCGACCAGGGAATCGAGCGTCGGCGTGCGGATCTGCGGGTTGCCCAAGGCGGCGATGGTATCGCTGCGCTGCTGGTCGGTCATGATGAAGAGGATATTTGGTTTTTGGGTCATGGGTCCTCATCCAGTTTTGATCGATTTTCCCGAGCAGATCGACATATTGACGGCGGGCGAGTCAAGGCGGGGGACTCAATGACTCGCTCCTAGGAGGTTTGTCGGTTTAGGCAGTCAGGCGATCTGCATGACGACCTTGCCAAAGTGATCGTGTTCTTCGAGGATGCGATGCCCCTCGCGGATTTGGCTCAGCGGCAGGACGCGGTCGATGACGGGGCGCAGGAGGCCCCGGTTCGCCAGCTCAAGCGCTTGGCAAAGCTCATTATAGGTAGCGCCGTTCGCGCCGAGGATGCTCAGTTGGCGGTGGTAGATTTGGGGGATGCGCAGGTCGAACTGCTTGCCGGAGTGCGAGCCGCAGACGACCATTCTGCCGTTGCGGGCGAGCGTCCGCAGCGAGTCAGCCCAGGTGCGCGCGCCGACCAGATCTTGCGCCACATCGACGCCGCGGCCGTCGGTGACCTCGATGACCTGCTCGACCCAATCAGGCTCGCGGTAATTGACGACATGATCGGCGCCGAGTTCAAGCGCTTTCGTCATTTTTTCCGCAGTGGATGTGCTGGCGATCACGCTGGCGCCAGCGAGCTTGGCGATCTGGATGCCGAGGGAGGCGACGCCGCCGCCCGCGCCCGGGATGAAGACGGTTTCGCCCGCGCCCAGCCGCGCGATTGTGATGAGCATGTGCCAGGCAGTGCCGGCGACGACGGGCAGAGCCGCCACTTCGACATGGCTCAGGTTGGCCGGCTTGGGTATGAGATTGCGGGCCGGGGCCAGCATATATTCCGCCAAGCCGCCATCGCTGTGCTCGCCGATGATCTGATGCTGCGGACAGACGGTGACATCGCCGGCGCGGCAGAACTCGCATTCGCCGCAGGTAATCAGGGAGTAGAGCGTGACTTCAGCGCCCGCGCTCCAGCCGGAGACCCCCTCGCCGACCGCGTCAACAACGCCGGAAATATCGACGCCGGTGGTGAGAGGCAGGGGGACGGCGCCGAATTGCGGTCCGCGGCGGATGCCAACATCCAGCCAGTTGAGGGCGCAGGCATGGACTTTGACGCGCACCTCGCCGGGGGCGGGCTGGGGCAGGGGCACTTGCTCAAGTTGGATGACATCGCGCTCGCCATGTTGGTGGAAGCGCGCGGCTAGCATCGTGGACATTTTGGCGGACCCTTTGTCTCGGTTATCACTCGATAATTATACTGCCTAGCGCGACGCGATTGTCGAGCCAGGGCTTTCCGGCGGCATCGCTCACCGGGACGCGTTCCCGGTCGCTGGCGCGATACAGGCCGGTGAAGACGGCGTAGCGTCCGGGGGCGAGATCAGCGGGGATGGGCGCTTGCCAGGCTTCGCTATCGGCAAGGCCGGTGTACCAGAGGCGGGTCGGCAGGCGCGAACCGAGGGGCGGCTGATCATAGACCCACCACTCGCCCGTTTCCGCGTGGCCGAGGTGCAGGAATTGGATGTGATCTTCATCACCCGCCTCGTTGGCGCGCCAGGCAAAAGTGATCGGCAGCGGATCGCCGGCAATAGCGCGGTCGGGCAGGTTCGCCGCTTCGAGGGCAAAGCCCGTGTCAAATGCTGCCAATGGCGGCGAGGTCGCAGGGGTTGATACCGCGGGCTGGACCGATTCACCCAGGATAATTTGCCACTCGTCCAGCAAGGGAAGGTCGCTTGAGAGAATCTTGTCCCGCTGAAATTCGCCATCTCGCTCGCGCCAAAATGTGAGCACGATCCTGAAAGCGCGGTTGGCGGGCAGGTCCAATGGCATGGCGATTTCGGGGGTCTGTTGGTAAAGAGGTTTGAAATCGTGCTTTTTCAGAGAGACTTTGTGTCTCTTATTGAAATGCGCGTTATGACTTACTACGGAGTTTTGGGTTGCCATGTCGATCATGTGAACTGAATAGCCCTGTTCGGATAGCGCAAGACCGGCGGGAAAGTAAACTATGAAGGCAGTATGCTGCTCATTCGTATTGAGTTGGTAGCCGACAATTTCCGGTCCCGATTCGGAGATGACGGATGCCGGCGTCGCCCACTCAGGAGGATGCGCGTCGTGAACTGGCGATGTCTGGTAGAGAATAGCGGACCAGAGCGCCAGTATAGCCAGCGCTAGGGGCAGAACGCGAGAATATGAACTGCCCTGCGCTTCGGACAGATGACCCAAGACAGCGACAAGCGTCAGCCAAATTCCCAAGAATCCGAGCGGTTCCTCCAGGTAATAAGGTTTCAGGCATTCGGTTAGAGTAATGGATCCCACGCTGCCGCAAATGCGTATGTGCTGTAACTGCTCCAGCCCGATTTCAGCGAGTCCGGCTATTAAAAGACCGGTCACAAGCGTAACGCGCCAGATACGAAATCTTCTTGGCGACTTTGCCTGCACAAGCACTGAAGCCGCCACCAATATCGGCGCGAGCAATGAATAGATCACTTCAAGAAATCGGTAATTTTCGTGAATGGCGAAGGTCTCATCCAGCGCAATGAACAAGAAAAGCGAAGCTACGCCGAGGAAATAAAGTCGATTTAGATTCAGGCTGCTTGGGCTGATCCAGGATACGTATAGAGCGATGCCGGCAACAAGGATCAACTGCGCCGAAGCGATACCGGTGAGCAAGTTCCATTCCAGGTTAAGATCCCAGAACCAGATTTCAAAGGGGGAGGCCGGGCGGATCACCAGCGACAGCCCAATCATCAGCGCCTGCGCCAGGAAGAAACTGATCGCCAGGAGCTTGCTGGATAGCGGCAGGCGGGGCAGCAATCGGCGGAAAGCGAACAAACCAACGGGGATATAGGGAAACATGAGCGCGAGGCGGACGAGAGCTTCGTCCGGGCGAAATAGCTCAGGCATGACCATTTCCACTGAGGCGAATCAAGCGCCGCGAGTTAATTCATGTAGCATGGCACAGGCTTATTCTATATGAAGAAAGCCCAGCGAGACACGATTATCGAGCCAGGGCGTCCCATCGGCGGCGGTCACCGGGAGACGTTCCTGGTCGCTGACGCGATAGAGGCCGGTGTAGACTTCGTAGCGCCCGGGCGGTAGATCAGCGGGGATGGGCACGTGCCAGGTTTCGCTATCGGCAAGGCCGGCATACCAGAGGCGGGTCGGCAGGCGGGGACCCAGCGGAGATTGATCGTAGCCCCGCCAGTCGCCCGTTTCCCCGTGGCCGAGGTGCAAGAATTGGATGTGATCTTCATCACCCGCCTGGTTGGCGCGCCAAGCGAAGGTGATCGGCAGCGGATCGCCGGCAATGACGCGGTCAGGCAGGCGCGCCGCCTCAAGGACGAAGCCCGTGTCAAATGCTGCCAATGGCGGCGAGGTCGCTGGCGCTGATATTGCGGGCAGGACCATTTCGCCCAGGATGACTTGCGTGTCGCTGAGCAATTGAAGGTCGCTGGAGACGATCCGCTCGCGCGCGAATCCGCCATCTTGCTCGCGCCATAGCGTTAGCGCGATGCTGAAGGCGCGGTTGGCCGGCGCGGGGCGCTCGAACTTTAGTTTTATTCGCTGCCGGTAGAGGGGCCTATAGTCGTAGTTTTGCCGGGAAACTTTGTTGTCGCGATTGACATGAGCATTAGCATGGGCGACGGATTCAGCGCTGACCTGATCAATCAGGTGTATGGAAAGCCCGGGCCGTGAATTCTCATCTCCATACGGCAAGTACAAAATTGCTGATACGTCAAGCGCGCCGGCCTCCAGGGAATATCCGTGCATATAAGCGCCGTCTTCAAACTGGACGGAGGCTGGCTTTGCCCAGTCTGGCAATGGCACATGCTGAAAGGGAGCATTCACAAACAGGAAGAGAATCCAAACGGGGGGGACGACAAACAGAATGCGCTGAGCCGAGACTGAAGGCGACAGGCTGGAAAAATAGCCGAGCATGCCCACAAGCGCCAGCCAGATGCCCAAGAATTCGACCGCCTCTTCAAGCAGATAAGGCGATATACAGCCGATCAAGCGCAGAAACTCGCTGTTCATCAAGCAAGGTCTAAGGGGGCGGGCATAATCCAGGACGACGGCGGCGAAGCCAGACGCGGCGAAGCCGATGAAGAAACAGGCGTGCCAGAGCCGCATTCGCGCCGGCGCGCGCGCGGCGACAGCCCATGTCGCAATCAGAACTACCGCGCCCGACAGAGAGAACAATAATCGCCTGTGAACATAGATGGCGTTTTGCAGGCTGCCGTCAAGGTGGAAGAACTCGTCCAGCGCCAAGAGCAGGAAAATCAATCCGACAGCGCCAAAATACCATCGGCGCCAATTGGCATGCCTCCTTACGCGCCAAGCAATGATCAGGGCGACACAGCCTACCAGGACAATTTGAGTCGAGGAAAACGCAGAGGGGATATTCCACTCCAGGTCCATGTTCCAGAGCCACTCGCCGAAATCGTCTTTCAGTATTGGCCGGACCCGGATCGCAATCACGACAACCGCGACTTGAGCCACAAACATGACGGCAGCCAGAAGCCTGGCGCCTGGCAAAAGCCGCGGCAGACATCGCCGGTATGCCCACAAGCCCACGGCGGCGAATAGCAGAGCCAGAAACAACTGATTTGAAGCAGCTTTGAGAATGAACAGTACGAAGTCTTGCACTATCGTTTAATATCACCCGGTCAGTTAATCATGACGAGAGCATTGTAAGACGGCGTAATTAATCGGCTTCAGTCTACCTGAAGCATGCCTAGCGGCAAGGCATAATCGGGCCAGGGCATGCCGTCAGCGTCAGCCACGGGGACGCGCTCAAGGTCGCTGACGCGGTAGAGGCCGGTGAAGATGCTGTAAGGCCCGGGCGGCAGATCAGCGGGGAGGGGCACGCGCCAGGTTTCGCTATCGGCGAGGCCGGCATACCAGAGGCGGGTCGGCAGGCGGGGACCCAGCGGAGATTGATCGTAGCCCCACCAGTGGCCAGTTTCAACCGACTCTGCCCCCTCTCCAGGGGGAGAACCATAAACGAAGTGCAGGAACTGGCTGTAGTCGTCCGTTCCTGCGGCAGCGCTGCGCCAGGAGAAGGCGACCGCCAGCGTCTCGCCCGGTTGAGCCCGGTCAGGCAAGTCAACGGCTTCGAGCGCGAATCCATTGTCGAATGTTGCCAAGGGAAAGGCAGACCAGCCAGACTCCAAAGCCGGCAGAACCAGTTCGCTCAAGACAACCTGCCTATCGTCAAGCAGTTGGAGGTCGCTGGCCAAGACCTTCTGGCGCTTGAACTCTTCGCCTTCTTTGCGGCGCCAGAGTGTGAGGACGACCCAGTAGGCGCGGTTGACGGGCGCTTCCGGCGGGATATTCAGGTCCATCCACTGGCGGTGGATTGGGGAGAAGTCGGCGCCAAGGAGCCAGATGCCGTGCTGACGGTCAGCCCATTCATCGCGGCTGGCGACCGATTCGCCGGTGACTTGATCGACGAGATGGATGGAATAGCCGATGCCCAAGTAAGCCGCTTGGGGAGCGGAAACATAGAGGCGCAAAACAGCGCCGTCAGCATCGCGGTCGATATGGAAGCCGCGCAGCACAATATCCGCCTTGAACTCTACGTCTGTGGGCTGAGCCAACAGCCGCGCTTCGATACGCGGGGCAAGGGCATTGGCGATGAGCGCAAGAGCGCAGACGATAGGCAGGGCGTAGAGCAGCCCGCGAGCGCGTCGCGATGGCGCCGGCGCTTCTAGCGAGAAATGCCCCAGAGCGGCGAGCAGCGTCAGCCAGATGCCCAGAAACTCGAAGGATTCTTCCAGCACGTAAAACTCGAGGCAGCCGTCGTCAAGGCGCAAAAAAGCCAGGCTGCCGCAGGGCAGGGCGTTGATCAGCATCGCGCCCGCCACGCTGATCGCGAGACCGGCAAGCAGAAGAAGATGCCACAGCCATGAGCTTCGCGACGAGCGCAGGGCGACCAGCGCGGTAGCCAGCACCAGCGCGGCGCCGAGCAAGATATAGCGCAGCTCCCAATCCGGGACGGCTTCGTGCAAGGCGAGGTATTCATCAACAGCGAGAAAGAGGAAGATCAAGCCCGTGCCGACCAGGTAGAGACGCAGCCAGGTCCCACGGCCGCGCGCCAGCCATGAGGTCAGGAGCGCGACGCCGCCGACCAGGCCGAGTTGGATGCAGGCGAAGGTAGCCGGGATATTCCATTCTTCGTGGAAGTCCCATAACCAGCGATCAAAGTCGGTAGGCTGCGACGTGAATTGAGCCAGGAGGATGATCAGGATTTGCGCGGCGAGCATGGCGGAGGCGAGGCGTTTTGCGCTGGGGGCGAGGCGCGGGATCAGCCGCCAATAGCTGAACAGGACGATCGGCGCATAGAGGGCGAGCAAGCCAAGCCGAAGAAAGGCGTCGGCGTCCACTAGCGCGTATTCCCGCTCGTCACCTCCGCGCCACGCTTGAGCTTCGGCGAATCACGATGGTCGCCATAGAGATGGCATTGGGCCATGTGGCTGTATTCATCCGTGATTGCGGGCGGGCGAATGTCCAGGCAGGCTTCCATGACATCGGGGCAGCGTTGGGCGAAGGGACAGCCGATGAATTGCTCGGTCGGGCGGGGGATGCCTTCCTGAATGCGCAGGGGCGGATTCTCGATTGTCGGGTCGGGCACGGGCACGGCGGCGATCAGCGCTTGGGTGTAGGGATGCTGCGGATTGTTAATGACCCCGCTGCTGGGTCCGATTTCGACAATTTCGCCGAGGTACATGATGGCGATGCGGTCACAGGTGTATTGCAGCAGGGAGAGGTCATGCGAGATATAAACGGTGGCCAAGCCCAACTCGCGGGCGAGACGGCGCGTGGTGTTGAGGATGCCGGCGCGCACGGAGACATCAAGCATCGAGACGGGTTCGTCCGCCACCAGAAAATCGGGATGGAGCACAAGAGCCCGCGCCAGCACGACGCGTTGCAATTGTCCGCCGGAGAGTTGGTGGGGGTATTTATCGAGGAAGACCTCGGCCGGGCGCAGGTTGACGCGGTCGAGGGTTTCGATCACGCGTCCCAGGCGCTGCTGCTCATCTTTCCAGCCGTGGATGATCAGCGGTTCGGTCAAGGAACGATAAAGGGTAAAGCGGGGGTTCAGCGCCTCGAAGGGATTCTGAAACATCAGTTGAGAGCGGCGGCGGAAGTTAAGCAGATCGTCTTGCTCCAGATGCGCCAGGTCGGCGCCGTCAAAGAGGATCTCGCCATCGCTGGCATCGAGGAGCTTCACCAGCAGCTTGCCGGTGGTGGATTTACCGCAACCGCTTTCGCCGGCCAGGCCGAGGCTTTCGCCCCGCCGCAGCGTGAAGGAGATATTGTTGACGGCGTAGACAGTCTGCTCGTGGTCGCCGCGCAGGAGGCCGGCCAAGCCGCCGCCGATCTTGAAGCGCTTGGAGACATCGCGCATTTCGAGGAGGATGTCATCATCAACTCCTCCCCATTGCGATGGAGAGGGGGGCGTCTCTACCGAAGCAGTTGCTAGGGGCGGCGCGCCCAAGTCCCCCCTCGTCGTAATGGAGGGGGATTTAGGGGGGGGTAGAATAGGCTCTTGCGCCACCTCGACTTGCTGCCAGAGGGCGGGGTCTTCCGCTTGGGAGCGCAGCGTCTCCATTTCGCCGGAGCGCAGGCAGGCGGCCAGGCGATTATCGCCGACGAGCTCGAGCCGGGGATCGATATCATGGCAACTGTCTTGCACGAAGGGGCAGCGCTCGGCAAAGCGGCAACCGGAGGGCGGTTCGCGCAGATCGGGCGGGTAGCCTTCGATCGAGACGAGTTCATCGCGCGGGCGAGCCAGATTCGGGAAAGCTTGCTGCAAGCCGAGGCTATAGGGATGGGCGGGGGCATGGAAAAAGGGCTCGGCGGCCGCTTGCTCGACGATGCGGCCGGCGTACATCACCGCCACCGAATCACAGACTTGGGCCACGACCGAGATATCGTGGGTGATCAACATGACAGTGAGGTTGAGTTCCTGCTCGAGCTCGCGCAGCACTTCAAGAATCTGATGCTGCACGATGACATCGAGGGCGGTGACGGGCTCGTCGGCGATCAGCAGGCTAGGCTCCAGCGCCAATGCCATAGCGATGACCGCGCGCTGCTTCATGCCGCCGGAGAATTCATGCGGGTAGTGCATCAGGCGCTCGGTATCCAAGCCGACCAGATCGAAGAGGTCGGCCGCGCGGCGGCGAGCCGCTCGCTTGTCATAGCCGCCGCGGACGCGGAGCAGCTTCATCAGTTGGCTGCCGACGCGCTGCACCGGATTCAGCGAATCCATCGAGGCTTGCGGAATGGTGGCGATTTCACGCCAGCGCAGTTGACGCATCTCCGTTTTGGACAGTTGCAGCATGTCGATGCCATTGAACATGATCTTGCCGGCGGTGATGCGGCCGTTGCGCGGCAGCACCTGAACGATGGCTTTCAGCAAGGTGGTTTTGCCGCAGCCGGATTCGCCGATCAAGCCAAGCTGCTGCCCTTCGTCGACATCAAGCGAGACGCCGTCCACCGCTTGCACGGTGCCCTCTTGAGTGGCGTAATCAACTTTGAGATCGCGGATGGAAAGTATGGACATGATACTACACTTACATCCGCCGCAAACGAGGGAATAGCACTTCTTCGTAGCCGCGTCCGATGAAGAAGCCCGCCATCACGGTCAGCATGATGCACAAGCCCGGCGGGATGATCCAGTAAAAGGCGCCGCGAGTCAACGCCAGCGACAGGAAGGCGTCTTGCAGCATGAAGCCCCAACTGATGGTATTGGGATCGCTGAAGCCGAGAAAGCTGACGCTGGCTTCGGTGAGTATCGCCCAGGCGATGGCGAAGGAGCCGTAAAGAAATGACAGGGGCAGGATGCTGGGCGCGATGTACACGAAGATGATGCGCAGGTTGCTGGCGCCGGAGACGCGAGCCGCGCTGACAAAGGCTTGCTCTTTGATGACCAGGACTTGGGAGCGGATGACGCGGCCGGTATCGCGCCAAAGGAGCACCGCCATCGCCAGCACGACATTCCAGATGCTGGGATCAAAAAAGGCGGCGATCACGATGATGAAGGGGATGAAGGGGATGCCGAAGGCGACATCGGCGGCCCGCATCAAGACGGTATCGACCCAACCGCCGTAGTAACCGGCCAGCAAGCCGACGACGGTGCCGATGACAGCCACGGCCGCGGCGGCCGAGAAACCCACCAGCAGCGCGGAGCGAGATCCGTGGATCAACTGGGAAAAGATATCGCGGCCGATATTGGTCGTGCCCAGCAGGAATTCGTTGGTATAGCCCTCAGCCTCGTCTTCGCCGGGTTCCGCGAGCCAGTAGGGCAAGGCGTCCTTGATCCAGTCGCCATTCGCGTTCTTGAGCGGGGTCAGCGGGTCATTGGGGGCGAGGATAGGCGCAAGGAGAGCAACCAGGGCGAAGACGGCGAAAATGCACAAGCCGAAGAGAGCCATCTTGTCGCGCTGGAATACCTCGAGGTTCGTCTCCCAGAGTTGACGGAGAGCCGAGCCCTGGCGGAATTGCGCGGTTGTTTTGCCGGGGGGATCGTCGCGGACCATAGCTTCCTGTTGCATGGGCCTTACCTCCGCGTCAAGAGACTTGCGCCTGCGCCGACGCGCCGACGCGCGGATCCAGCAGGCTGTATAAGATATCAGCGATGAAATTCATAAATACGATGATGAGGGCGATGAGAAAAAATGCGCCCTGGGCAAGCGGATAATCGGCTTGCTGGACCGCCCGCACCAGCGTCCGCCCCAGCCCGGGCCAGGAAAACACATTTTCGATAACCACATTGCCGCCGATGCTATAGCCGATGCCCAGCGTCAGCGCGGTCAAGACCGGCAGCATGGCGTTGCGGGCGGCGGTGTGGATCATGACGCGCCACTCGCTGTAACCAGCCAGCCGGCTCATCGTCACATAATCCTGGTCCAGCACTTCGAGCATATTCGAGCGCATCAGCAGCAGCGGCAAGCCATGCAGATAGAGCGCGAGCGTGAAGGTCGGCAAGATCATGTGACGCCAAAATACGGGCGACATCAGCTTATCCCATTCGGTCTCCCAGCGATAGCGCACCACCGCCGGTCCGATGCCGGCCGATGGCAACAGTTTCCACTGAAAGGCAAAGAAGGACAGCAGCAACATGCCAACCCAGAAGGTAGGCGCGGCCCGCGTCATGAGGGTGAAGGTCGTCCCGACGCGTTCGAAGAGGCTGCCGCGCAGCGCCGCCATCGCGATGCCGCCAAGCACCCCAACGGCATAAGCCACCAGCAGGGAACTCAGCGTCAAATAGATGGTGTTGGGCAAGTCCGCGCTCAGAATATCCAGCACGCTCTTGCCGGAATAACTGAAGGTATCGCCAAGCTCGAAGCGAGCCAGGTTAAAAAGATAAATGATGTACTGTTCGCCCAGGGGCTTATCGAGGCCGAAGCGAGCCAGCAGCGCCGCCTCCTGCTCTTTGGTGAAAGTGGTGTCGATATAGCTGGCCAGCGGGTTGCTCGGCGCCAGGCGAAAGAGCAAGAAGAGCAGTGTGACGATGATCCAGAGGACCATCACGCTCTGCAAGAAACGCCCCAGAATATAATAGGCGATACCGCGGTTCATACTTTATTGCTCCTGATCCCCCACCCTGTATCCCTCCCCCATAAAGAGGGAGGGACTTTCATCTGCGCTTCCCCGTCACGATTCGCGGGGGATGGGGATAAACTTATTCCGCCGGGTAGTGCAGGCGGCCGTCGTCGTCCCAGGTGTAGCCCGCGCCCGCCAGCAGCTCGCGCGCGCCATCAATGCCCTGGTCATAGGTCGGCAGGTCATCACATTGACGCCAGTATTCGAGCGCGGCCGAAACGAAGCTGTCGGCTGGCGCGGCGAAACCGTTGTAGATGTTGTCGATGATGAACTGCTGCGGGATGGTATGCGCGATCGCCTGACGGAAGGTCACGTCATCAAAGGGCGCGTAACGCACGTTGAAGGCGAAGTATTGGAAGCCGATGCTGATCGCCGAGAACAAGTCGAGAGGCTCGTTGTCGTCCACGATTTGCTGCAGCACGCCGGGGTCGCCGGGCCATTCCCAGAGGAAGTTCATCTCGCCGGATTGAATCTGGCCCAGAGTCGCTTCCTGGTTGGGCAAAACGTTCATCAGCCAAGTATCGATCTTGGGGCGAGCCCAGTGATCGTCGAATGCCGCGAGCAAGACGAACTCGTTCACATCAAAGGCGATGTACTTGAAGGGACCGGAGCCGATAGGAATATCTTCCTGGATCGAATCGACATCGGCGTCATCCTTCGTCAGCAGGTCGTTGATGATGGGCTCCCAGATGTGCTTGGGAATCAGGTTCAGCTTGGCCAGCGAACTGGTCTCGAAGGCGGCTGACGGCGTATGCAGGGTGAAGCGCAGCGACAGGTCGTCGATGATCTCGATATTGGCGACATTGCGGGCGAAGGGGTAATAATCCGGCGCTTCGGCGCGGAAGGATTCATTGCCGTCTTCGTCGGTCTGCGTTGTGCCAGCCAGCGCCGCTTCAAAGCTGTAGGCGGCATCATCGGATTGCACCGGTTCGCCATCATGCCAGGTCATGCCGGCGCGCAGGGTGACGACCACGTTTAACGGGTCTTCCCAGACGACGCTCTCAGCCGCCCAAGGCTCGGCCACGCCGATGGGGTTGATGCGCATCAGGCGGTCCCAGGTCATTTCCGTCACGCGGCTGGGCGCGTCGCCGGCGATCTCCAAGGGGTTGAAGGAATTCAGGAAGGAGGTCGTCGACGTCACCAAGTCCTTATTGTCGCCGGTCGGCTCGATGCCGATCCAGGTCCAGAAGTTGTGTACGCCGATGCCGGCTTGCGTGACGACGCTGTCGGCATTAAAGACTTCTGTGTTCACGACCTGCGGGGTCAGCGGATGAACGAAATAGGCGTTGACCATATCGTTGCGGATGATCTGCTGCGCCTCGCAGATGATGTCCAGGCGCGCTTCCTTATCGGCCACTTCCACCCGCTGGGCTTCAGCCAGGGCGTCATAATCGGGGTTGTTGTAGCCGATGAAGTTATAGCCGCCATCGCGAACGCTGGAATGGAAAAGGTTGTAGGTGAATTCATCCGGATCCGAACGTTCGGGCCGGCCCACCATACGCCAGTAGGTCATTTCCCAAGCTTCATCGCCGGTGCGCGTGTACCAAATTTCGTCAATCAACTGCGCCCAGGGGACGGCGCGATGCTCCACTTCCAAACCCAGTTGGCGCATATTTTCCACGACCAGGCGGGTGGTTTCAAACTCGATCGGGCGTTCCGCCTGTGTGACCGAGCGCACGATAATCGCCGGCACAGCTTCGCCCGCCGTCTGCGACGCGGCTGGTATGGCAAATACCAGAAGCATCAGCAACAGAACAACTACACTTACAAGTTTTCTGCTCATGGTTGGTTATTCTCCTTTACCTGAATAAGCAGCAATTGCTATTGAAAGTTACCGAACTGCAATCCGACTGATTGTAACCCACCTCCTTCATTCGACAATTACGAATCTGCCTTGGCCTGACAAGTATGACCGTTTCGCTAGTCCAATTGCAAATGACCCAGCCCATCACGGCAGCTAATACGCGCATTTGGCGACAAGTCATCCAGCCGTTTGATGAGCGCCTGCGCTTCAGCGCCATGCAGCAATTGCGGATTGCCGGCAGCGTCCAGCAGGGCCGGCTGAAGCGAATATGTCGCTGCGCCGTCCGCGCTGATGTCAGCGAAGACGATGACCGTCTCCGACCAATTGCGGTTGCGCCGATCAACACTGACGGCATAGGGCGCGTTGCGGCTGATCGGCGTATGGCTGACCGGTCCCTGATTGTGATGAAAGACAAAATTGCCCAAGCTGTAGAATATCGGCTTACCGCGATAGATTTCCACTTCCTGCAGCGAATGTGGATGATGGCCCACGATGACATCGGCGCCGGCGTCGATCAGCGCCTGGCCGACTTCGATCTGATAATCGGCCAAACCGTCTTGAAAACGGGAGCGCCAGAAGGGCGGCACGCCCCAATGCAGCGCCAAGACGACAAAATCAGCCGCCCCCCGCGCTGCTTCAATGGCGGCGACGGCGCGGTCGAGGTCTTCGCGCCAGGCGCGGGTGAAGACGTAAGGAGCGCTGCCCGGCTGCTCCATGCTGCCGGCGAAATCGATATTGTACGATTCCGATACATGTATCGGCGCGATGCCGGGGCGATCGGCGGTCGCGGCGGATTGCACGCCCAAAGTTGACGCTGCGCCCAGGAAAGCCACGCTTGTATCGCCCAGGCTGAGCACTTCCGCGCGCCAGGCTGCGTCAAGATCAGCGCCAGCGCCGACGTGTGGCAACTCCCGCTCCCGCAAGTGCGCCAGCGTATCAAAGAAGGCGAGCTCGCCGAAGTCCATCATGTGATTGTTCGCCAGCGTCACGATGTCAAATCCCAAGTCTTGAACATCAGCCAGCAATTCAGGCTTCATGCGCATGTTGATCCACTTTTCGACAGGCGCGCCACGCGTGGAGACCGGCGTCTCCAGATTGCCGAAGGCGATATCAGCGCCGCGCAGGACCTGGCGGACGCCAGCCAATTCCGCCGTCGGCGGCAGCGGCTCTTGCAGGAAGATGTCCCCGACCATCGCTATCGTTGGCATTTAGGCTGAATGAACCTTTTCCCCGCCTTTGAAGACCGCGGCGATTTGGCGCAGGTTGCGAATATCGACCAGGGGATCGGCGTCCAGGAGCAGCAGATCGGCATACTTGTCCGCTTCGACCGTGCCGATCTCGTCGTCCCAGCGCAGAATCTTCGCATTATTGCGCGTGCCGATAGTGATCGCTTCCAGCGCCGTCAGATCGTTTTCGACCAGCAATTCAAGTTCCCGCGCCATGCTAAAGTTGTGCGGCGCCAAGGGATTGCCGCCAGCGTCTGTGCCGATGCCCAGGAAGATACCTTTGGCGCGCGCCAGGGCAATCGTCTTGCGGATCTGCTTGACGCCCTGCTCGATCATCGGTTTGCGCCGCTCGGCATCGGCCTGCTGCACCGGCGAGAGCGGATAGCTCTCCAAATCGGGATTGCCGGCGCCAAGCGTCAATACCAGCGATGCGCCGTTCTCCACCATCATGTCGGCGGTCTCGTCATCGAGATAGGTGCCATGTTCGATCGTGTCGACGCCGCCGAGCATGCAATTGCGGATGCCGCCGGTGCCATGGCAATGCGCCGCCACTACGCGCCCCAACATGTGCGCCACCTCGCAGACAGCCGCGATCTCTTCCACCGTCAGTTGGCTGGCGTGGATATCTTGGCCAGGCGTGGCGCTGCCGCCGGTGGCCATGAGCTTCACCAAGTCGGCGCCAGCTTTGATCTGCTCGCGAGCCGCCTTGCGCATCTCATCGGGACCATCGGCTTCGCGGGCGATGAAGTGAGCGTGGCCGCCGGTCATGGAAATGACGCGGCCTGAGAGTTTCATGCGCGGACCGTCGATGAAGCCGCGGTTGATGGCGTCCCGCAGCGACATTTCGATGTACTTCTCGCCGCCGACATCACGGATCGTAGTGACGCCGTGCGAGAGCGTGCGCTTGCAGATATCAACCGCTTCCAGAACCAGGTCGTCACGATGCTTTTCCAGCAGGGCGAAGACGCTCTCCGAGCCATTGTAGCAGATGTGGATGTGGGCGTCGATCAAGCCGGGCATCAGCCATTTGCCGCTGACGTCAATCTGCTTGGCGTCACCCGCCGCCGCCGGCAAATCAGCGGCGCCGCCAGCCCAGGCGATGCGCTCGCCCTTAACGTATACGGCTGAGTTGGCAACTGGCTCGCCGCCGTTGCCATCGATCAACGTCGCTCCTGTGAGTACGTATCCCATGTGTTCCTCCTTTATCGTATTCTGATGTAAATTCCCGACGACGGGACGCGTCGCCGTTGATCTACGGATATGCCTTCAGGCCGCTCAGGCGGCTTGGAAAACTACGATGCCAAGCGGCACACGCGCATCAAGAAATGGCTCGCCGTTCGCGTCGTGCACAGGCACACGCTCGCCGTCGCGCGGATCGTACAGACCGGTGAATACCGCATAACTGCCCGCTGGCAAATTGTCCGGCTGCGGCGCCTGCCAGAGCTCGCTATCGGACAAGCCGCTGTACCATAGCCGCGTAGGCAGGCGGGGTCCGAGAGGACGCTGATCATAGCCCCACCATTCGCCGCTTTCTTCGTGACTAAAGTGAAGAAACTGTATTGTGTCCTCAAGCCCTTCTTTGTCGCTGGACCAGAAAAACATGATGTCAATGGTATCGCCGGCTTTGGCGCTTTCCGGCAAGCGAGCGGAAGCCAGCGCGAAGCCATTTTCAAAGGCAGCCAGCGGAGTCGAATCCGAAGAGATTGGCTCTGTCAAGACGAATTCCTTCAAAATTACCTGTGTGTCGCTCAGGAGCGGCAGGTCGCTTGACGTGACCTTTTGGCGGATGAATGCGCCATTGTTCTCACTCCAAACTGTGAGCACCGCCTGCATGGCGCGGTTGGCGGGCGCGTCAGCCGGGATGTCAACTGAAATCCGCTGTATGTAATTAACGCCTGGAACATACAGGGCAGTGCGCCACCCTTCGCGACGGGACGCGCTATCGTCCGTATGCGCTATCGATTCGCCGCTGACAAGGTCAACTAAATGGATAGAATATCCCTTTCCAGTAAACTTATGCCAATTCGTAGACGAAACAAATAAAGTGGTATCCAGCCGCCTTGGGCTCATGTCCACGCGGAATGCCTGTAAGTTTATCCCCGTCTCGAAACCTATGCTAGCTTCTTGAGTCATTAGTCGGAGCTCAAGCAGAGGCGGCAGGAAGTGCAGCAATAACACCAGAATTGACAGCGGCGGGACCAAATACATGATTCGGGGAATCCCCTTTCCCGCGCGCGCAATGGTCGCAAGACCGCCGGCAGCAACTAAGGCGAGCCAGATGCCGATTAATTCCAGGGTTTCTTCAATATGTTTGAGTAATATGCATGCGTCCTTGTCGACCCGCCAAGTCCCCGCCAGGTATATAATCTCGCCGTTGCAAGGCACGATATCCAGAATCAATGCGCCAAGCGCGCTTATCGCCAAGCCTGACAGAAAACAGAAGAACCACTTCCATACGCGCCGCGGGGAACGGAGCGCGACAAGCACAGTGGCGGAGGCCACCACCAACCCAAGCGAGACATAATATATCTGCCAGTTCCCATGAACCGAGCGGAAGCTGTGATATTCGTCCCAGGAAAGCGCCAGGAACAAAATACCGATACCCGCAAAGTAAATGCGTCGCCAGGCTGGGCGTGGACTGAACCAGGCAGCAAGCAATGCAAAACAGCCGACGAGCGCGAACTGCGACGCGGCCAGAGCGGAAATGAGATTGTGCTCGCGATCCATATCCCATAGCCACTGCTCGTATGCGGAAGCCGGTCTGAGGAACAGAGACAAGCCAACGAGCGCTATCTGCGCAATCAGCATAAACATGGCGAGTCTGTTGGCAACCGCGCTCAAGCCCGGCAGCAAATATCGAAAGGCGAGCAGACTGACCGTGAGATAGACAAGGAACAGGGAAAAGTAAATGAGACCGCTGGAAATGACGGCAGGCGCAGCGTTTTGCATGTATTTGTCAACTCAATTCCGGCGGTGATACAAATCCGCCGGCGATGAGGCTTGGCCGGAGGCGATCTTGGGCGGCGTCATGTAAGCCAGTTTCGAATGGCTGAGGCCGGAGCCGAGCATGGCTTCCAGGAATTTGAGTTGCACCCGCGCCGGGTTCAAGAAGGGCACGCCGAGCTCGGCTTGGCAGGCTTCCGGAATCTCGAGGAAACCCATGCTCATGCAGCCGACGATGAGGGTATCGGCGCGGTCTTCCTCGATGGCTTTCTTGCCCTCTTCCAGCGTGATCTCGATGGCAGCCTCGCGATCGCGATGCAATTCCAGCACGGGGATATTGACCGCGCGCACGCTGGCCAGCTTTTCGCCGCCGCCGGTACTGCGCAACTGTTCCTCCATCGGCCCGATGACGCTGTCGGTGACGGTGATGACCGAGTAGCGTCGCCCGACGGCCGAAGCCATCAGCGCGGTGGCTTGCCCGGCGCCGACCACCGGGATATCGACGATCTCGCGCAGGGCGCCCAAGCCCGGATCGCCGTAGCAGCCGAGCAAGATGCCGTCCCAGCCATCGGCTTGCAGTTCGTGCGCCCGCTTCACCGTCTCCGGGATGGAGAGATATTCTTCGTACATGCTCTCGATGGAGCCAGGGCCGGCCGGGATATCGGTGATATCGACTTCGGTGCCGGGCGCGGCGCAGCGCTGCAAGTATTCGCGGCGGCGTCCCAGTTCGGCTTTTCCTTCGGGCGTTCGCCCCATTGGTCCTGAGACCAGGTAGATGAGTTTCATGTGGTTTTTCCTTTAGCGGGCGATCGGATAGATCGCCCCTACATGATTTGTACAATTCGGCGGGCGATTCACCGAGTCGCCCTACGGATTTTTCGTTGTTCGGCGGGGGAGTCGCCCCTACAGTTTCTTATCCGTTTAAATCTCTTCCAGCGCGGCGCGGACGATGTTGGCCGAGGTTTCGAAAGCCCAGGCGACGCGATTGACGCCACGCAGAAGATGCGTCCGCGTGACCCGGCGCATGTGGTGATCGGCATCGGCCAAGTCCAGCGCCGGCGCCAGATCGGGCAATTCCGGCACGCGCACAGCTGGCTCGGTGCGGAAGCGCCCCTGCCGCGTGAAGTTGATGCGCACCAATTCGCGGGCTAGTGCCAGCAGGGCATCATTATAAGCGCGCACGCCGGCATCGCCGACCTCGCCTTCCGCCAGATCCGCCGCCGCGCCCTGCAGGTCGGCCAGCGCCGCGTCCAAATCCGCCAGCGCGTCATAAGCGGGGGCGAAGTTCGCCTCAGCCCCGGCCGCTGCTGAATAGCGATCGAGCGTGCCTTTGAACTCGGCAGTCAAGGCGCGGAAGTCATAGGGGTGCAGCGGGTTGTTCAGCAGGCGCTGCAAGGCGGTGGCGTAGACGCGCAGGTCGCGCATCAGATTGTCTTTGTCGGCGATTTCGAGCGTATCGTTTTCGGTATGCCAGGCGATATTGGCGCCGCAGCCGCCCACGCTGTAGTAGCCCATGGCTTCGGCTTTGGCCAGGGGCATCGAGGACAGGAGCATGAACAAGCTGGAGATGCCGATGTTGTTGAAGGAATAATCGCCGGCTTGATGGGGCCGTTCGCCGCTGAAAGCGAAGCCGGTCGAATCTTTGACGGATTGCGCGGCGAGACCTTCGGCTTCCGACATGACGGTGACGCCGCGATACTCGGTGGCCCAGCGACAACCGGGCGAATCGATATTCATTTGGGCGATGCAATCACGTGCCAGGTCCAAACCGAATTGATCGGCGTACCAGGTCGAGGCGCCGTAGCGGCCGGTCGAATGCCCGGACCACCAGGCGACGCGCAGCGACCGCGACAAACCATCGCGATTGTTGTGGAAGATCCGCGCCAGTTCCAGCAGGGTGGCGTTGCCGACGGCGTTATCGCCGATGCCGACATCCCAGGAATCGACATGCCCATGCACCAGCACGAAGCGCTCCGGCTCGATCGTCCCTTCGATCTCCGCCACCAGGCAAGGACATTCGAACCAGCCTTCCTTGAGTTTGCTATGCAAGGTGGCTTCGACCGTGCCCTGCGCCATCCGCGCCATTAATTCTTCGCCATCGGGCCGATTGATGGAGACGACCGGGATCGTCGGCTGGCGCTGATAATTGTCGAGATCGGGCGCGCCCCAGATGGTAGTGCAGATGCCCCAGTGGATATCGACGCCGGGGTTGATGAAGATGGCGCCCTTCGCGCCTTTGTTCTGGAAATACCAGACCGGCGGCGGACCGCCAAAGCCATCCACCACGACGATCTTGCCGGTCACATCGACATCGCTCAGGGGCGTGAAGTCGAAGAAATCGGCGCTGCGCCCGGCGGCGAAACCTTCTATGCGGACGCATTCGCCGCTGACGCCTTCGGCCGGCGTGCTGATGCTGAAAGCGGGCGTCTTGGCGCGGAAGGAGCGATCCCCCACGACCAGCGATGCCCGCACCGGCACGCTCAAGAAAAGCTCCGGCATGTGCATGGTATGCGGGATGCCCAGGGCGCTCAAGCGCTCGGCGAGGTAGTTAAACGCGGCGCGTTCATCATCGGATGAAGATTCGCGGACGAGGCTGGTGAAGCGCTCGATCATCGACCAGGGTTCATCCGGCGATAGCGATTCCAGCAGGGCGTCTTCCAAGCTGGCGTTCTTCGTTTCGAAAAGTGCTTGCATATTTAGCCTGTCCTCCTGTGGCTAGAATAGATTTGTGGGCATTAGAGCGACAAATGAGCAAACGCGGAGTTTGCCTTCGGTCCTGCCAGATACAATGAGATACTGTATAAAGCGATGTTACCCAAGTTTTGGCATTCCGAAAGAGTCTAACAATTGGTTTGGGAATGTCAAATAATACGATGGGTTGCGAACAACTGGAACAATCCCTTTGGATACAAACTGGATGAAAGATGACCGACTACGAAACAGGCGCCGCACTCGAGCAGGCGCGGCGGAACTATGAAGCCTATCAAAGCGGCTTTATGGAATTGCTGCGATTTCCATCCGTCAGCCAAGAGCCGAGTTTCCAGCCGCAGTTGCAGGCTTGCGCCGATTGGATCGTGGCGGAAATGCGGCGTATCGGGCTGGATAACGCGCGGAAGCTGCCGACCGCCGGCAACCCGGTCCTCTATGCCGATTGGTTGAAGGCCGGCGCGGACAAGCCGACCATCGTCATTTACGCGCACTACGATGTGCAGCCAGTCGGCGACGAATCGCTATGGCGGACGCCCCCGTTTGAGCCGACTATCGTTGACGACCGCCTGGTGGCGCGCGGCGCGGTCGATGACAAATGCGGCATCTGGATAAATCTGAAAGCCATCGACGCGATCCTCTCCGCAAATGGCGCCTTGCCCGTCAATATCAAGCTCTTCTTCGAAGGCGAGGAAGAACTCGGCTCGAAGAATGTCGCTCCCTTCCTGGCCGCTAATCGCGACTTATTGGCGGCGGACGCGCTGATCATCTCCGATGGTCCCTTTTCGCCGCGGCAGCCGGTCATCGGCAACGCTCTGCGCGGGGCGATCACGGGTCAGATCCGTGTGCAGGGACCGCCGCACGATCTGCATTCCGGGCGCTATGGCGGCGCGGTGAAGAACCCGGCGCATTATCTGGCGCGCATCATCGCCTCTTTCCACGATGAAAGCGGTCGGGTGCGGATCAAGCGCTTTTACGATGATGCCATTCCGATGACGGATCGGCAGATACGCGACATGAACCGGCTTTGGAAATCAATCGGACCGCCTTTGCAGCGCGCGGCCGGCGTCGATGCCTTCTTCGGCGATTATCTTGGCGTCTTTGCCGAGCGCAGTACCTCACAGCCGACGCTTGATGTCAGCGCCATCACGGGCGGCTGGCAGGGCGAGGGGACACGGGCGATCATCCCGGCGGAGGCGCGCTTCACCGTCACCATTCGCGCAGTGGCGGGGCAGGACACCGAGGTAATGTGGGCGAGATTCGTCGAGCATGTCATGACCTTCGCCGAGCCGGGCATCAAAATCGATGCCGAGTTGATCGGCATTGCCCATCCCTTTCTGATGCCGGAGGACGGACGCGAGATACAGGCGATACAGCGGGCGCTCAAAGGGACGCTTGGCAAGGAGGCGCTGCTTATGCGACACGGCGGGTCGCTGGCAGTGGGCGGCATCTTACAGCGGGAGCTGGGCATACCGGTGACCATGCTGGGTTATGGCTCCGGCGGCAATTCGCATGCGCCGAACGAGTACATTATCGCGGACGATATTCAAATCGCGACCGAGGTGGCGATTCGCCTGTTATTCGAACTCGGCGATGGCGAATACTAGCCCTCGGCGGTAACTCTTGCGCCTACTCCGCGCGCACATCAAGCACATCGCGCAGGGCATCGCCGAAGAAATTGATGCTCAGCACAGTGATCATGATTGCCAACCCGGGATAAATGCCCAGCCACCAGGCGCGGGTGAAGAAGCTGCGCGCGTCGCTGATGATCAAGCCCCAGGTCGGCGTAGATGCCTTGACGCCTAAGCCGAGGAAGGACAAACCCGCTTCGGCGAGGATGGCAAAAGAGACGCTGAGCGTCGCCTGCACGATGATGGGGGCGATGGCGTTGGGCAAGATATGCCGCAACATGATGGCTGTATCGGAGGCGCCGATCGAGCGCGCCGCCAGCACGTACTCCTCCTCGCGAATGGATAGCACCATGCCCCGCGTAATCCGCGCGAAGTCATCGAGGAAAGCCAAGGATATCGCCACGATCACATTTGCCAAGCCAGTGCCGAAGACCGCCACCAGGTAAACTGCGATGATGAAATTGGGAAATGCCCACTGCAAGTCGATATAGCGCATGAAGACGATATCGATCCAGCCGCCAAAGTAGCCAGCCAGGATGCCCATCGCCACGCCGAGGACCATCGAGATCGTCACGGTGGTGATGCCGACGAAGAGCGATACGCGCGCGCCGTACAAGATGCGGGTGAAGAGGTCGCGCCCAAGATCGTCCGTGCCGAGCACGTGCGTGGGCGATGGCGGCAGCAAGATGTCAAATTCTTGCGATAGCGGATCGTAGGGAGAGACTACCGAGGCGAAGAGCGTGCTGACGACGATCAAGCCGAGCACGGTCAAGCCGACGATGGCGCGTTTGTCCCGCAGCAGCAGTTGCCAAGCTTTCGGGCGCTCCGGCATGTCGGCAGGTCCGGCAGCGGAGAGCGCGGGGATACTGCCGCCGGGCTTGGAATCTTTCATCGCGTCAGTCATAGGTGATCCGCGGATCAATCAGACGGTAGAGCATATCCACCGCCAAGTTCATGAAGACGAGCAAAACGGCCACCAGCAGGATGCTGCCCTGGACGACCGGGTAGTCGCGGTTGAGGATGCTTTGAATCAGGACGCGCCCCAGCCCCTTGATGGCGAAGACATTTTCCACCACAACCGAGCCGGAAAAGAGCAAAGCCAAGGAGATGCCCATGACGGTCACCACCGGTATCAGGGCGTTGCGCAGGGCATGGCGAAAGACGACGCGCTTCTCGTTCAGTCCTTTGGCGCGAGCCACCGTGATGTAATCTTGCCCGAGGACCTCGAGCATGGCGGAGCGGGTCAAGCGGGCGATGGAGGCGGAGAATGGCAGACCGACGGACAAACCCGGCAATATCAGATAGCGCAGCCACTGATCCAAACCGGCGCTGAGGGGTTTGTAGCCGATGGACGGGAACCAGCGCAGATTAACCGCGAAGACGATTATCAGCACGATGCCGATCCAAAATGAGGGCATGCTGATGCCGAGGAAGGCGGCGAGGTTGAAGCCATAGTCGAGGAAGGTATCCTTTTTGACGGCGGAGACGATGCCGGCCGTCAGACCAAGGGTGAAGGAGATCAAGAAGGCGACCAGCGCCAGCGAGACCGTGCGCGGGATAGCTTCGGCAATCTGCTGGCTCACTTCCTGGTGGCTGCCGTAGAGGGACTGCCCGAGATCGCCGGCCAGCGTATTGCGCATCCAGAAGATATACTGCACCCAGACCGGCTGATCCAAGCCCAGCTTGGCGCGTATGACATCGGCGGCTCTGGGGTCGACATCAGCCAGCAGCGCCTGGATTGGATCGCCCGGCACGGCGCGGAGCATGAAGAAAACGAGCGTCCCCACCGCCCAGACGACTATCAACGCTTGCATCACCCGCCCGACAAAATAGCGCATTGGGATGCCTTGTTTCTGGAAAAGTTGCGGCGCTGAAGGGCGGGGCGGCGGGTCGCGCAGACACCTGCTAGACCGCCAGCCGCCCCTGCAATCTGACTCCCTTGGCTAGTTGAAGAATACGCGATCGAGATCGCGCAAGCCCACGATGCGGCCCGCCGGCGGGACGGTAACCTCGGCGCGGTGCACCAGTATCTCCGTGAGGTGGTGGGTGAAGATTGAGGCGACCTTGTCGGATGTGATCTGATTCGCCTCCTGCACCAGGACCTTGCGCGCTTCGGGATCGGCGGTGACCGCTTGTTGGTCGACGAGCGCGTCCACGCGAGCATCGGAGAAGGAGCCGAAGGGCCGCTCGCCGTATTTTTCCACCAGATCATCATCATTGCGGCTGGGACCGTTAAAGCGGGATGTTGTCTGCATCCAGTCGACCAAGCCGTCATCGGGGTCAAAATCGCCGCCGCTGCCCAGCGCCATCAAATCGTATTCCATACGGAAGGCGTCTTCGATCAGCACGGTGAAGTCTTTGACATCCAGCTCAAGTTCAATGTTGAGGTTGTTGCGATAGATATCCACCATGACCTCGGCGGCTCGCCGGCCGGCCGGAGTCGTCAGCAGTTTGAGCGTGGGGAAGCCTTCGCCATTGGGGTAGCCGGCATCCGCCAAGAGCGCCTGCGCCGCTTCGACGTCAAAGCGCTGCTCGCTGGTCTCGTTGATGGCGGTATCGAAATAGAAGCCCATCGCCGGGTTGATGGTGCCGAAGCCGGGCACGCCACGCCCGAATAGCGCCCGCTGAATGAAGCGTCCGCGGTCGAAAGCCTTGGCCAGCGCCAGGCGCACCTTGAAGCCATTCTGCTGCTTGAGCTCGTCGACCGAGGGGTTGAAGTCCTCGACCACCATCGGCTCGCGCCAGGGATTGACAAATACTGATTGGAAGCCGTTGCCCGCGATTTCGTCCACCACCAGATCGGGGTTGGTCAGGAAGCGGTCGATCAACTCAGCGGCGACGGCATTGCCGCCGATCAAGTGGATATCGCCGGTCTCGATGGCGGCCGCCAGCGGTTCAATCTCCGGGATAGGAATGATGGTGACTTTGTCCACGACCGGGCGCTCGGGGTCGTAGTAGTCATCGAAACGCTCCAGCACGACGCCTTGGCCCAGTTGATGCTCGGTCACGCGGAAGGGGCCGGTGCCGATGGGCTTCAAGCCGTATTCTTGCAAGCCCTTTGAGTCGATAGCGTTCCCATTGACGATGGTCATCGCGCGGCCGCTGGAGCGCTCCAGCGTCTTGACCAGCAGCGATGCCTGGGGCCGCGCCAGCGTCAGTTCCACCGTGAAATCGTCCAGCGCCACGACATCGAGCACGTTGACGAGATTGCCGGAGTGGATGGAATTTTCCGGGTTCTTGGAGCGGTTGTAAGTATAAACCACATCGGCGGCGGAGAAGGGATCGCCATTATGCCAGGTCACGCCTTCGCGCAGGTTGAAGGTCCAGACCAAGCCGTCATCGGAGACGGTCCAGTCGGTCGCCAGATCGCCTTCGGCTACCAGGTCGGCATTGATGTGCGTCAAGCCGCTCATCACATTGGAAGCCACCTGGAACTGCAGCACGGCATTGATCACGGCTGGATCCAGCGTGGTGATTTCCGCCGTGCCCGCCCAGCCGCAGATCAAGTGACCGCCGGATTGCGCCACCGCCCGCGCCGCTTGCGGCAGGACGATGCCAGCCGCGCCCAGGAGATGCGACAGAGACAGGCCGCCGCCGGAAGCCGCCACCAGCCGCAAGAAAGAACGCCGACTCAATTTGGGACCGCTGAGTTCGTCAGTGCTCAAGCCGAAGAGGGGATCTCGCGGATCAAAGTCGTAAGCGCGGCGATGTTCTTCTTCCACCCGCACCTTCTCCGCCGGCCTGAGGTTCGCGATTATTTTCCTAAGATGCTTGTTCATTGTTCTTTTCTCCTACATAGATGCGGGTGAAGTCGAAGTCCATCCTCGACACATGAGACGCGCCGAGTATAGACCGCCGTTTCACTTAGCGCAACAAACCGAAACTCGCGGCGCGCGGAGTGTAGGAAACTAGCGGCGTCGCGACGGTCTCGCTACAATCCTCGCGTTGGCGTCAATGAAAAGAGAGGCGAAATGTTTCGCAGGCTCTGGCTATTCATGCTCTTGGTATTGCCGCTCACTGCGCCATTTTGGGCGCAGAATGAAGCGGAGATTTATCGCGACGTCAGTCCTTCGGTTGTGTCGATTGAAGTTGAAATCAGTTGGTCGGACACGGCTGGCGGCGCCGGTTTTGTTATCGACGATGACGGACATATCGTGACTAATGCCCATGTGGTCGAAGACGCCAGAGCTTTGACCATTATATTCCACGACGGATACGAAGTCCCGGCCGCGTTGATCGGTATAGATACGCGCGTCGACCTGGCCGTCATCAAAGTCGACGTGGCGCGTCAACGGCTCAAACCGGTGACATTTGGCGATTCGGACGCCCTTGTCGTGGGAGAATCCGTCGTGGCGATAGGCAGTCCGCACGGCCTGGACGCGACCTTGACCCGCGGGATTATCAGCGGGCTTAATCGCAGACTGGAATTCGATGACGGCGCGACAATGCAAGGCGCGATACAGACCGATGCCGCGCTTGCGCCCGGAAATAGCGGCGGTCCACTGCTGAATCAAGCGGGCGAAGTTATCGGGGTCAACACGGCTGGTTATCGTGGGACTGCGCTTGGCTTCGCCATCCCGTCGAATACGGCGCGGCACATAGCTGAAGAGTTGACCGCGATGCTATATCGCGTTTCTGTCGATCGAACAGTCAATATCCGGTCGGGACCAGGGACAAATCATACAAAAATCGGTGTGGCGCAGACAGGCGATGTCTTCGCAGTGATTGGCTATCAGGCAGGCAGTCCGTACAACTGGCTTAAAGTTCGATATGCTGGGAAGACTGCATGGATCGCCGAGTCGTTCACAAGCGAGTTGCACGAAACTGTAGAGCAAGTATCAGCGAGATGGGCAACCCCCGAGGTTCTCGCAACACCGACCGATACGCCGGTGCCAACGGACACACCCACACCGACCAACACACCGGTGGAGCTAGAAATATCTGATTTTCGTCGTTCCAGTTTCCCTTCAAAAGCAGCATTACAAGTGCAGGGCTCATGGTACCAAGCCAATCTACTGCTCCCATTGATGATTAATAACCAAAGTGCGACGAATTGCCGCGAGACAGGAATGTATCCTAGCAGGTCTAGTTTCAATATGGCGCAGTTGTGCCTGTTTGATAATCCGCGATATGACGGTTTGGTCCTGTATGCGAGCACAGACGCCTTACATTGGAGCTCCATCACCGTGTTGCGCGATGGCAAGCTATTCAGTTTGGCGTCTGAAGCTGAAGACCATCATGATTCACACCTGCTCATTGGCGAACTGCCAGAAGGAGATTACGAAGTTCTGTTCTTTAACGACTATCGCTGGAATAAGAGAAAAGAACCGTACGGCAGAGTGGCGTTTACATTCTCTGTCCGCGCGCAAGAAAACCAAGAACTAGAGGTACGCGACTTAAATCGTGCCAAACCGTCTGTAGACATTATGGCCACGCAAGAATTGTGGTACCAATCCCACCTGACATTGTCATATCTGCTTAATTCTCAAAGCTTAGCGTATTGTCGAGATGCGAGACTTTATCCCAGTAATGACCGAAACGATGAATTTGCAAAGATGTGCCTGTTTATTGACGGATTGATCTTATACGCGACTACAGAGGCCTGGGATTGGAGTTCCATCACCGTGCTGCGCAATGGCGAACTATTTAGTTTGGCCTCGCGATTAGAAGAAAATCGCGATCCTCACTTGCTCATTGGAGGACTACCCGAAGGAGAATATGAAGTGCTGTTCTTTAACGACGAATATCGGCCATTTGGCCGGGTGGCCTATACATTTTCCGTTCGGGGAAAAAACGCAGCATAAACTAAAGCAACTGCATGATTTCTGATAGCTTCGCCGTTTGGAGGATGAGCGTTATGAATTGGTTGCAGGGCATACTCAACAGTCTGATACGCAATCACGAGCGGAGACAGGAAGAACGTCGAAGCGATCGCCGGACTGAAACAAAACGAATGAACGATTTAGCTATATCCGCCAACAACTTATACACTGGCACGTTTTCCCCAGATGAAAATAGGCTGAAGGACACGCTTATGGAATTACGCCCGTTGGCGCAAAGCCAGAACGACCCGCAACTGGGAGATGCTGTTGAAGAGTTAATTGATGCTATACAGAGCAAAGAAATAAAAAGCTGCGTACGCACGAAAACTGGACGGGTCGTCAAGATCCTCAGTGACAACATTAAGCAGATATAATCGCCAAAGTCTGCCAAAGTCTTTAGATACTGCGATACGACAATACTTTCCGTTTTCAAACGCACAGAAAGCAATTTGAATGAAAACCATGTCACTCGATTTCAAATCCCGCCGCTCCATGATCAGCGCCCGCCGCGGCATGGTCGGCGCCAGCAACCCGCTGGCCGCCCAAGCGGGCCTCAACATTTTGCGACAGGGTGGGAACGCCGCCGACGCCGCCGTCGCCACATCGGCGATGATGAATGTCATGGATCCCGGCTCCTGCGGCATCGGCGGAGATTGCTTCGCCCTCTATTACGACGCGGCGACCAAGCAGGTCACTGCCTTAAATGGCAGCGGACGCGCGCCGCAAGCTTTGACGCTGGAGACAGTCCGCGACATGGGCTGGCAAAAGATGAACCCGCGCCACGCTCATAGCGTGACCGTGCCGGGGGCGGTGCGCGGCTGGCATGACTTGCTGCGGCGGCATGGCACGATGACGCTGGCCGATGTGCTGAAAGACGCCATCCATTACGCGGGGGACGGCTATCCGACGGCGCCGGTGGTCGGCCTGCGCTGGGAGCGTTCAGGCGCATTCCTGCGCAGCGCCGCCAATGCCGAAGATTATCTGCCCAATGGCGCGCCGCCGAAAGCGGGGCAGATCGTCCGCTTGCCGGGCTTGGCGAAGACCCTGCGCGCTATCGCCGAGGGCGGACCTGATGCCTTCTATACCGGACCGGTGGCCGAGGCAATCGTCAAGTCATTGCAGGAACATGGCGGGCTGATGATCCTCGCTGATCTGGAGAATCACCGCTCGACCTGGGACGAGCCAATCCATACCGATTATCGCGGCGTAACGATTTACGAGTGCCCGCCCAACGGACAGGGTTTGACCGCCTTGATCGCGCTGAATATCGCCGAGCAATTCGACCTGGCCTCCCTGCCCTGGGATTCCCCGGAGCGCCTGCACCTCATGGTCGAGTCGATGCGCCTGGCTTGGGCTGACGCGCATGAATACATCGCCGATATGCGCCGGGCGGATGTACCGGTTGAGAAGCTGCTCAGCAAGGACTACGCCGCTGGACGCGCCGGTCTCATTTCCAATTACTACACTATGGATCCGCCGCCGATCGCGGGAGAGTTGCCTGGCGGCTCCGACACGATTTACCTCAGCGCGGTCGATGGCGCGGGCAACGCCTGCTCCTTCATCAAGAGCCTGTACATGGGCTTCGGCGTCGGCATCGTCGCCGAGGGCACGGGCGTCTGGCTGCAGAATCGCGGCGCCGGTTTCTCGCTCGTGCCGGGTCACCGCAACGCCCTGGCGCCAGGCAAGCGCCCCTACCACACTATTATCCCGGGCATGGCATTGAAGGACGGCGAGCTTTGGGCCAGCTTCGGCGTGATGGGCGGTTTCATGCAGCCGCAAGGTCATTTCCAGGTCATCAGCGCCATGGTCGATGATGAGCTCAACCCGCAGGAAGCGCTCAATCGGCCGCGCTGGATGATCCAGAATGGCGATCCCGGCGGCGCGCTTTTGATTGAAGAGGGGACGCCATTCAAGACCATGGCGGACCTGGCCGAGCGCGGTCATCGCATCCAGCCGGAAGCGGGCTTGGGGAGGGGCAATTTCGGGCGCGGGCAGATCATCCGCGTCGAGGACGGCGTCCTGCACGGCGGCAGCGAGCCGCGGGCTGATGGGCAGATCGCGGCGTTTTAGCGCGGCCCGATATACAGCGTGGCTTTCATGTGGCTTCTATGAACTGACCAACGTCATCAGAGGGTCCGAAGAACGCCGGGCTTTCGGCGACCGGGCTCATTTTTTGCCACGCGCCGCCGCTCGTGTTACGATTGGCGGCGAAACACCTTTATGTAAGTTGAAGCATTTGAAAGGAACTTGATGATGTTCGTAAAACGTTTATTGCTGGTGGCGGTACTTTTTGCCTTGGCGCTTTCGCCCACAACGGCGCAAGACGTCACCACCATCACCTGGCTGACTCTCGGCTGGCCGGTCGAAGCCACCATCGCCGAGTTCGAGGCGCAGAATCCTGATATCAAGATTGAAGCCGAGCAGATTGGCTTCAACGATCTGTTTACGCAGATTCAGGTAAGGCTTGGCGCGCGCTCGCCTCTGCCGGATGTCATCGCGGTTGATGTGCCGCTGGTATCGGGTTACGCCTTCCGCAATTGGCTGCTGCCGCTGGATCCGATCTTCACAGGCGATGAGGTCGACGACTGGTTGCCCGCTGCCGTCAACGCCGGTTCCTATGAGGGCACACTCTACGCCGCGCCCATCAGCACCTCAACACAATTGCTCTTCTACAATAAAGGCTGCTTTGATCGGGTCGGACTAACACCGCCGGGCGCCGATGATCGCCTGACCTGGGAAGAAATCGCCGAGATCGCGCCACAAATGACCTTCGACGACGATGGCGATGGCACGCCTGATGTATGGGGTTTCATCTGGGAACAGATGGTCCGCATCTATCAGTTGCAGGCATTGCCGGAATCGCTCGGCGGCATGGCCATCGGCGATGATGGCTTGACCGTTGACGGCGTCATCAATTCGCCTGAATGGATCGAAGCCTTCACCTACTATTACAATATGTTCAATGTCTGGAACGCGGCGCCGCAGGGCGAAGAGTTTTGGCCCGCCGATATCTTCGAGACTGGCAATATCTGTATGTTTGTCGGCGGTCCTTGGAACATCCCGCGCTTCGCCAATAACGCCGATCTCGATATCGAATGGGGTGTCTCGCGTCATCCCTACTTCGAAGATGGCGTGCCGGCAACCCCGACAGGCAGTTGGCATATCGGCGTGAACGCCAACAGCGAGAATGTAGAGGCGGCCACTCGTTTCGTCCACTTCATCTCCACAGGCGAGGGCGCCGAGCTATGGTGGCGCGAAGGCAGCGGCGACTTCCCGGCGCAGCAATCCGTGCTCGCGCTCTTCGCCACCGAAGAAGAATTTGACGCCCTGCCGATGTCATACATGCGGACAGCAGCGGACGAAGCAACGGTTAATCCGCGGCCGCGCGCTGTGACCGTCGGCTTCCTGGAATATGAGCAGATCTTGCAGAATATCTTCCAGGATATCCGGAACGGCGCTGACGTCGAGGAAACGCTAAACCTCGCCGTGCAGCGCATTGAAAGCGAAATGGCGAAATATATCGAGTAGCATCCTTGTATAGCGCGAGGGCTGCTTTCTACCGCCGCAGTCCTTGCGCTCTCATCCACAACATCCGCCTTTGCACCGAATTAGCGATCCGCGCTAGTAAAATTTCGGACGCCGTTTAATGCGCGTTAGACAGCAAATCATTCCCTATCTCTTCCTGCTTCCCGCCTTGATCTTGCTGATCGTCTTCAATCTGCTGCCTACGATCGCGACCGTGGTGGAAAGCACTTTCGTGATCTCATTGCGCAGCGGCGAGCGTGTCTTCGCCGGCTTTGCCAATTACAACCGAATCTTCAATGACCCGGTATTTTGGAAATCGCTTCAAGTCACCGTGGTATTCAGCCTCATTGTGAATCCGCTACAGATCGCCCTGGCGCTGGGGCTTTCGATGTTGATCAACCAGAAGCTGCCCGGCATAGGCATTTTTCGCAGCATCTATCTGTTGCCGGTAGCCGTCTCGCTGAACGTCACTGCGATTGTCTGGCGCCTGATGCTGGACCAGAACACCGGCATGATCAACGGCATCCTCTTCAACCTTGGCATTGAGCGGCAGCCCTTCCTGCATTCGGTCGACCTGGCGCTTTGGTCTATCATCATGATCGCCTCCTGGATCGGCGTGCCGCTTTGGAGCCTCTTCATCCTGGCTGGCTTGCAGAATATCCCACCGCCCGTGTTGGAAGCGGCGAAAATCGACGGCGCCAACGCTTGGCAGTCATTCACGCGCATCACCTTGCCGCTATTGCGCCGTGTCCTCGCCTTCGTCCTGGTGGCAGATACAGTCGCCAACTTCTTGCTATTCGCGCCTATCCTGCTCACCACGCAGGGCGGCCCGCAGCTTTCGACCAACTTGATCCTATACGAGACCTACCGCCGTGGCTTCGTGTATGGCGACCTTGGCGCATCGGCCGCCATGCTTTCGGTGATGCTCGTCATCGTCTTCATCATCGTCGGGCTGGAGTTGTATGTCTTGCGCGGCCAGGACTGAAGGAAATTTGCGCCAGTATGTCTGATGCGATCAACTCGACTACTGCGAGGGCATCATCCGCCAAGCGGCATGGCAAGCCTCTACGCGCCACCTTTACGTCGGGCATCGTTTACACCTTGCTGATTATCGGCGTGCTCATCGTGGTCATCCCGCTGATGTGGGCGATGGCCGCCTCCTTCACACCCAATCACAAGGTCTTCGAATACGCCTATCCTTTCACTTGGCGTGCGCTCTTGCCGGTCGATTTCACCATGGAAGCTTACGACAATCTCTTCGCGCGCGGTTTCGGCCGCGCCATCGCCAATACCTTCTTCCTCGCCATCGCCACCGTGATCATCGGCGGCGCGGTCAATGCGTTGGCCGGCTTCGCCTTCGGGCGCTTCGAGTTCCGCGGTAAGAACGTCCTCTTCCTCACCATTATCATGCTCTCATTTCTTGTGCCGGTAGACCTAACCGCCATACCGCGTTACATCCTGGTCAACAGCTTCGGCTGGATCAATACCTGGCAGGGGTTGCTGATTCCCGGCCTGGCCAACAGCCTGGTCATTTTCCTCTTTCGCCAGTTCTTCGCCGATATCCCGCAAGAGTTGATCGACGCCGCTCGCGTCGACGGCGCCACCTGGCTGCGCGTTCTCATCAGCATCATCCTGCCCATCTCCAAGCCCGTGCTGGTGGCGGCCGGCTTGCTGATGTTCATCAGCCAGTGGAACTCCTTCTTCTGGCCCCTGTTGGTGGCGCCGCGGCAGGAGTTGCGCGTGGTGCAAGTGGAGATCTCGCTGGCGGTTGGGCAGTACGGCACGATCTGGAACGAATTGCTGGCCGGCTCCATGATTGCCGCTGTCGTGCCGATCCTGCTCGTCATCCCCTTCCAGCGTTATTATGTCGAAGCGATCACGGGCACGGGGCTGGAATAAGCGCGTCGCTGGCCGGCTCCAGTCGGCGTCACCACAAAATAGGGAGTAAGCTTGCGCAATCGGTTCAATCTACGTTATCATTTTTTGATGAAATATTGACCGTGTGGCAGAGGAGGCGCTATAGGCCATTTCGCTGTGCAATCTTGCGAGTCAGAATCTTCAAGACCAAATTAGGAGGACCAACATGAAACACCTGAAACTATTCTTGACCATCGCGCTATTGCTCTTCGCTCTCACATCCGTAGGCGCGCAGGATGTCACCACCGTCGTCTGGTGGACCGAGTCCGGCGATGAAGTTGACGACTTCCTCATCCCGCTGCTCGCCGACGCCTTCAACGCCGAACACGATGACGTTCAACTGGAGATCATCGGACAAGAATCGCTGAACGATGTCAACCGCACCGCCCTGCAAGCCGGCGCCGCGCCCGATATCATTCAGACGCCGGGCGCTGCCTTCATCGCCGAATTCGTCGATGCCGGGCAGATCCTGCCGATGACGAGCCTGGCCGACCAGTATGGCTGGAAGGACAAGCTGCTGCCTTGGGCTTACAACTCCGGCGTCCTCGGTGGCGAGCTCTACAGCATCCCCATCACCTACGAAAGCATGGTGCTCTTCTACAACAAGACGCTATTCGCAGACATGGGTTGGGAGCCGCCAACATCACAAGCCGAGATCGACGCCATCGCTGCCGAATCCATCGCCAACGACATCTTCCCCTTCACCTACGGCAACGCCTCCTGGCAGCCCTCCAACGAGCATCTGATGGGCATCTACCTCAACAACTACGCTGGTGTTGAGAACGTGTATCTGGCGCTCACGGGTCAAAAGTCCTGGACCGACACTGAGTTCGTCGAGGCGACCGATCTGCTGGCAACGCAGCTGCAAGATGGCTGGTTCAGCGGTGATCTCTCCAACTACTACGCCAACACCGGCGATGACATCCGCTATGAACTGGCATCGGGCGAAGCGGCCATGATGCAGAGCGGCACCTGGAACTTCGGCAGCATCGGCCAATTCTTCGAGGAACAAGGCACCGAATGGGATTGGGCGCCTCTCCCGTCATTCCACGAACAAGCTGGTGAATACAACTACGAATTGGCAACCGGCAGCACCATCTCGGTCAATGCCAACACCGAGAATCCGGACGCGGTCGGCAAGGTGATTGACTACTGGTTGAGCGACCCGGCTCGCGTTCTGGCGATCGCCGCCGGCGCCGGTTTCGGCGAATATGTCGTGCCCATCCACTTCACCGTTGATGACTTCCCGGCCGGCACCGATGAGCGCGTCGCTCGCTTCTTCGCGGACTTCGCCGCCGTCACTGGCGCCGGACGCGCTGGTTACACCACCTGGACCTTCTGGCCCGCCGACGCCAACGTGCAACTGTGGACCGATATTGAACGGGTCTGGTCTGGTGAACTCAGCACCGAAGACTATCTCGCCGATCACGAAGCGCTCTGGGAACAGGCGCGCGATGAAGGCAAGACGCTGCCGATCCCCGCGCGTTAGCGAGCATGAGTTAACTGATGATGGCCAGGGGCGCCTTGCCCTTGGCCGTCTCTGACAGTATCTGGTCTTGGAATCGGCTCGCTGGCAGCGAAGCCGGATTTAGTTGTCAGCAAACAGAGCTGGCGAAATAGAACCTAGAGCGAAAGTAAACTCTTATGGCCACCGTACAAGCGACCGCACAGGCGACTGGCGCCCGGAAAGTCAAACCGAACGAGCAGAAAATCCCCCTCGCGCGCGTTCTGGGGCGTTGGGCATTCATGTGGCCCATCCTGGCGTTGAACCTGATTGTGATTGTCATCCCTTCCATCGCCGGCTTGGGCATCGCCTTCACCGAATGGTCCGGCTACGGTCAGCCGGAGTTCATCGGCTTGGCGAATTTCGACAGGCTGATGCAAGACGCCGTCTTCTTCAAATCGCTCAGCAACAATATCGTCTGGACCGCGATATTCTTGACGATACCCATCTTTATGGGTCTGCTCGGCGCCTATTTGCTGGCCGGCATCAAACGCGGCCAAATGATCTTTCGCGTTCTCTATTTCATTCCTTTTGTCTTGGCGTCGGTTGTCAACGCGCAGGTTTGGCGCTTCTTGCTGCATCACCGCGTCGGCATCGGTCCCTGGTTGGCTGATCTCGGCATCACCGACATCCTCGATGTCGCGCTCTTCGGCAAGGCGGAAACGGCGCTCTATACGGTTGCCTTCGTCGACATCTGGCATTTTTGGGGCTTTCTGGTAGTGATTTACCTGGCAGCGATGTCGGCGGTGGATGTTGAATTGTACGAAGTCGCGCGGCTTGATGGCGCCAGCCGCTTCCAGCAATTCCGCTATGTCACCCTGCCCAGCATTCGCCCGACAATCGTCTTCACCTTGCTGATGATTTTGATTTGGTCGGCGACGGTTTTTGATTATGTCTACATTCTCACCTCGGGCAAGCCGGCGCATGCCTCAGAGGTGATGGGCACCTATCTTTATGAAACCGCCTTCTTCCGCTTTGACGCAGGCTACGCTGGCGCCATCGGCGTCGTGATGACCCTCTGGGTCGCGCTGGCGGTGGGTGGATTTGTCTTCCTGAGGAGGCGCGGATGGGACGTTTAAACATTTTCGGCTCGGGGCGCTCCCAATCGACCCTGCCCAATTACATCATCTTGATCCTGCTGGCGCTCTTCGCCGCGCTGCCGATTCTGCTGCTCGTCAGTAATTCGTTGAAGTCCACCTCGGAAATCGCCTCCAGTCCCTTCGCCGTGCCCAGAGACTTCCTCTGGAGCAACTATGGCGAAGCTTTTGACAAGGGCAACTATGCGGTGACCATCCGCAACAGCGCGATCCTGACCATCTCGACAATCGCCGGCTCGTTGACGGTTGCCGGCTTGGCCGCTTATGCGCTTTCGCGGCTCAAGCTCAAAGGATCGAACGTCCTGTCCTTTTATTTCCTGGTAGGCATCGGCGTTCCGGCGCAGTTGTTTATCATTCCCCTATTCTTCATGTGGAAGCAGTTGGGCTTGGTGAATACCCACGTTGGCCTCATCATCATTTATACCGCCTTGCAATCTCCCTTCGCGACTTACTTGCTGCGCTCGTATATGCTGTCGATTCCGGAAGAGTTTGTCGATGCGGCCAAGATTGACGGCGCATCGGATTGGCAGGTCTTCCGCCATATCATCGCCCCGCTCACCGGTCCCGGTTTCTTGACCGCCGGCTTGGTTATCGGCTTGTTCACCTGGAACGAGTTCCTCTTCGCCGTGACTTTCTTGCCGGAGAAGGAGTTCAAGCCCGTCGCCACCAGCCTCTACGCCTTCCAGGGCCGCTTCAGCCGCGATTGGGGGCTGACCAACGCCGGCTCGGTCATCATGATGGCGCCCGTCCTGATTCTATTCCTCGCCCTGCAACGCCGCTTCATCGAAGGTCTGACGCAAGGCGGCTTAAAAGCCTGATTACCTGTTCGCTCACCAGGAGACAAATATGACCCTTCCCCCCGATTATCTCGAACGCGTCTACGCCGGCGTCCTCGGCAAGATCATCGGCGTTTATCTGGGCCGCCCTTTCGAGGGTTGGTCCTACGAAGCTATCAGCCAACACCTCGGCGAGATCAATTATTATGTGCATGACAAGCTCAATGTGCCCCTGATCGTCACCGATGACGACATCTCCGGCACCTTCACCTTCATCCGCGCGCTGGAAGATTACGGCTACGACCCGGAGGTTTCGCCCGCGCAAATCGGCCAAACCTGGCTGAACTACCTCATCGAAGAGGAGACCGTACTCTGGTGGGGCGGCATGGGCAACTCCACCGAGCACACGGCTTATCTCCGGCTCAAGCAAGGGGTGGAGCCGCCTCTGAGCGGCTCGATTGAGTTGAATGGCAAGGTGGTCGCCGAGCAGATCGGCGCGCAAATCTTCATTGACGGCTGGGCGATGGTCGCCCCCGGCGATCCGGAATTCGCCGCTGACCTCGCCAAGCGGGCCGGCAGCGTCAGCCACGGCGGCGAGGCCATTTACGGCGCGCAATGCCTGGCGGCGATGGAAGCGCAAGCCTTCGTCGAATCCGATATCAACAAGCTTATCGACACCGGCTTGTTGGTGATACCGAAAGATTCCGTCATCTACGCCATGATCAACGACATCCGCGAATGGCATGCTGCAGAACCGGATTGGCGGGCCGGGCGCGAGTTGCTGGCCGAGCGCTACGGTTATCATATCTACGGCGGCAACTGCCACATGGTGCCCAACCACGGCTTGATGATCCTTTCCTTGCTTTATGGGGAGGACGACTTCCAGCGCACCCTGATGATCGTCAACACCTGCGGCTGGGATACCGATTGCAACTCCGGCAATATCGGCTGCCTGATGGGCATCAAAGACGGGCTGGCGGGTCTGGTTACAGGTCCTGATTATCGCGGGCCGGTGGCCGACCGCATGTATATCCCCACCGCTGACGGCGGCAACTCGATCACCGACGCCGTCACGCAAACCCTGCGCCTGGTGAATACCGCCCGCGCGATGCGGGGCATGACGCCGGTAGCGCCAAAAAGCGGCGCTCGCTACCATTTCGATCTTCCCGGCTCGGTCCAGGGATTTATGAATGACGACTCGATCGAAGCCCGTGATGTCGTGGACATCAGCAATGTGCAGGCGCCCGAACTCAGCAATCGCGGCGATCGCCTGCTGGCGCTGGATTATGCCGCGCTGGCGCCGGGCCGCGTCGGCCGTGTGGGCACGGCGGCCTTCGTGCCCTCAGCAGCCGTATCCGCCCACTTTGAAGGACCTGGATACAATCTATTAGCCAGCCCGCAGCTCTACCCGGGCCAGACGATACGCGCCCGCGTACTCGCCGATAGCGCCAATTCATGCGCCGTTGACGTCGGCATCTACGTGCAGCATTACAATCGCGAAGACGACCTGGAAACGCTGATCGGCGCTGCGGAACAACTGAGCGCCGGAGAGGCGGCCGAGCTGGAATGGCAAGTTCCTGATCTCGAAGGCTATCCCATTGCCAACGTTGGCATCGAAATCATGGGCGAAGGCGGCGCTAGCGGCCGCGTATATCTCGACTGGCTGACTTGGGACGGCGCGCCCAACATCCGGCTGAAGCGCCCGCACAAGCACGATTTCACCCGCTGGGACCGGAAAATGCGCGGCGTGATGTGGAAGAAGGCTTGGGTGAACGGTCTGGATGCCGCCAAGGGCAAGATGGTATTCATCGATCGCTATCCGGAAACCTACCGGCTGATTCAAAACGAAGGCCGCGGGCTTATGATCCAGGGCTGCCGCGATTGGACCGATTATCAGGTCAGCGCCAAGATGACGCCCCATATGTGCAAAGCCGGTGGCTTGGGCGCGCGCGTGCAAGGTTTGAAGCGGCACTATGCCATACTATGCGATGAAGACAGCACGCGGCTGGTTTCAACGCTCGAAGGGGTAGACACGGTATTGGCGCAAGCGAGCGGCGGCTGGACTCTGGGCAAGGAACATGAGCTTTCGCTGAGGGTCGAGGGCTACAGCCTGACTGGCTATCTCGATGGCAAATTGGTCGTCAAAGCCGAAGATCCTGAGGCTCGCTTCGCCGGTGGCGGCATCGCTTTAGTCTGTGAAGAAGGCCGCATCGGCTGCGAAGATGTCGAAGTGCGCCCGCTATAGAGCGGGGCGCCGAACAGGATTTGCCACCGAGTACACCGAGTTTTTATGAGGACAGAGAGGTACGTGTTTTACCAACCGCGACGCGCTTGGGCAGTCTCCCTAGAGCTTGACTAAACACCGCTAAGTGAAACGCTGACGCGCTGCTGACTGTAAATAAAGAAAGCCATGCAACAATCATAAGAATCGTGTAGGGGCGACTCTTGAGTCGCCCGAATGCAAAATGACGATGTTACGGGCGATCCAAGAGTCGCCCCTACAGATTTTGAAAAATGAGAATACCGTCCTTTTTCGCATGACTTACTGGCGCTTGCCTCTGTGGCAAAAGTGAAAGACCCAAGACGAGCATGACAATCCTCTGCTACGGCGAAATTGACCTTGATATCTACCTAGCGCTGGACCGGCTGCCTAGCCTGAACAAAGCCGCCGATGTGACCGACGAATTCGAAAATGTAGGCGGCGCTGCGGCCAACAGCGCGCTCTGGCTGGCGAATTGGGGTGTCCCCACGCGGCTGGCGGGCCACGACCTGGGCGATGACGCAGCCGGGCGGGCGGTGCTTGACGCGCTCGCCGCTCAGCCTCAGCTTGATTTCAGCTTCGTCGCCTCGCATTCCGATTATCGCAGTCCCCGTTGCCAATGCCTCGTCACGCCCGATGGCGAACGCAGTTTCATCATGCACTGGCTCGACGACCTGCGCATGACCGCGCCATCAGCGGAAATGTTCGCCGGCGTAAGCTGGCTCAACCTCGATATGTCGGGTCCCCTGCCACTGCGCCTGCAAGCGGCCGAGATGGCGGCGGCGCGCGGCATCCCGGCGCTCATCAACGACATTTACGCCGCGGACCATCCGCTGCTGCCGCTGGTCGATGTGCTGGTCATCTCCGCTTCCATCGTCCGCAGCCGCCTGCCCGCCTGCGATCCGCTTGATCTGGCCCGCGAGCTGCAAGCCCATGCCAACTGCGCTGTCATCGTCACCGACAGCGGCGAGGACCTCAACATCCTCTCGCGCGATGGCTTCAGCCAGACGATCAGACCGCCGGCCCTACGCGCGATAGACACCACCGGCGCTGGCGATATTTTTAAGTCGGGCTTGCTCTACGGCTTGCGGCAAGGCTTGCCACTGGCGCAAGCGGCTCGCTGGGGCGCGGCCGCCGGCAGCTTGATGTGTCAATACGCCGGCACCACCAAGACACTCGCGCCATTAGGCTCGGTGCGAGACATGCTGGAAGCGGTGGTTTGACGATGCGCGGACGCCTGGTTGACACGATCCCCTACCGCAACGGCTCCAGCGATGTCGGCGCTTTGATGGCCGCGATCTTTTTCGTCGCGGTCGCCCTGCTGTTTTTCGGCCGCGTCGCCGAGTACGAGTCTTTGCGCAGCGGCGGCGCAAGCATCGAAGGGCGCTGGATAGATGGCTTCGTCGAGCCCAGGACCAACCAGTTTGAAGCCATCTATCGCTTCGAGTTGGACGAGCAAATCTATCGCGGACGCCAGCGACTCGCCCCCGGCGATTACGGCGGGGACGGACAACCGGTCACCGTGCTTTACTTGCCTGACAATCCCAAACTCTCGCGCGTCCTCGGCGGCGAAGCCATCAAAGTCGGCGATGCGCTGGGGCTGCTGCTTGCGCTGCTCGGCGTCATCCTGTGCTTGCAGCACATCGTCGCCTACTATCGCGAGCGTCCGTCCTGGGCGCTGATCCTCCGCCGCTTGACGCGACTCCGCTAGACCCGCCCCTTCACCCATATCGGCGAGCTCCAAGCCCATTGCCCGTCCCGCAAGCGGACGCGGACATAATACCACTCGCGCTGCTCGCCAGACGATTCGTGACTCAGCGCAAAGGCATGCTGATACTCCGCTTCCGGCGCGGCGCGGTGGAAGATGAAGCTCGGCGAAACGAAACCGCCAGTATAGAAGCTGCGCGCGCCTTTCGCCAAATCCGCTATGGGCAGGCGAAGATCGGACTCGTTGACTCTGGCGCGGATTACTGTATCCGGCGAGGCTTTCAGATGCAAGGTGATGGCTTGCGTCGCCGAACTGGTCACGCTGGAGTTGCGCGGGCTTTTCGTGCGCAGCCGGAAGCGATGCCCGCCGCTATAATCCAGGTGGCTCAGCACACAAGGCGTCACATCATCAATGACCGGGATACCGATGTCATGCCCGCGCAGGTGCGGCTCGATGCCCAGCAATTCGCCGCCTTCGATCCGCAAGTCGACATCCCAGTCGAATAAAGTTTCCAGCTCGCCCCAGCCCATCTCCAGCCGTACTTTCAGCGGACGGCTGTAATCCAGCGGGCTCCGCTGGACCGATTCGCGCCGGATCACGCGATTGCAATGCAGGATCTCAATATAGTCTATCGATGCGGCCGCATCAACGGACAATTCAAGTTGCCGCTCGCGGGCGAAGGGAATGACGCTGCCCATCGGATTGCCGTTCAACGCAAATTTTAGGGCAATACGGTCGCCGGTGATGGCATAGACGCGCCGCTTCATGATGGCCTCCCAAAGCGCCGCTCGCGTCAGCGACTGAGCCCAGACCGCCATCTGCCCGTAGCCATAATGACCCGGATGGGCGCTGTGATGATCGGTCGAGCCGATGAAGCCGAAGACCTGACCGCGCTCCAGGGCATACTGAACCGTGCTTCGGTAATCTCGCGGTCCCATCGCGTGACGGTATTCCGGTTCCGCCTGGCTGTGCTCGGACGCGCCATGAAAGGACATGACCTCAACGACCGGTGAAAACTCGGGCGTGAAGGCGCTCCAGTTGATGCCGCGGAAACCCTGCCGGTAGCCGATGTGATGCGGTATCAGCAGGCTCGGATGCGGATGCGCCCGCAGGCGCTCGCGTAAGTCCTCGATATGCGCGACGTGAAATATCTCCGGCGCGGCTGCATCGCGGAAATAAATGCAGTGGTCGCCATAGCGCATCGAGTGCCACTCGAAGCTGGGGAAGGTCACGAAGCGCCCGTCTTCATTCGCCGCCTCGGTCGCCGCGAGATAATCGCGCCAGGCTGCCCGCGCCCGCTCGAAACCCTGTCGATGATAATCCACTAGATAGCCGAGGTTGGGATCATCTTGCGGCATATCGTCCCAATGCCCATGCAAAGTGACGCTGACGAAATCCAACTGCAAGCGCGCGTTATGCAGCGCCTCGTCCAGGCTGCCTGCGCCGTAGCTCAAGCCGCAGTGGTTGTGGATATCGCCGTAGTAGACGTTTAAGTCAGTGTAGGCGCCTTGCTCGGTCATTGGCTTAGACTGTCCTGACGGGAACACATGGCGCCGCTGCGATGTTCTGCATATTTCGCGTTTGTGGATTTCGCGTTTGTGGATATTAATTCTGGACTGGCTTTACACATTCTTGCCACCGAGGTCAACGAGGGTATAGAGTATACCAAGTATATCTGCCGACATTTGGCAGCGCTGGCGAACGCCGCGGGGAATAAGGGGCAAGAAAAACGAAAATCCCAACTTGCGAACATTTGGTCTAGCGCTCATACTCCAATCACGCTATAATGACGTCAACACTCGCATGTTAACAACCCCATATCCCCCGTCCGCCATCCGCTCCGCTGCCAGTCCCGCAAACCTAATGCAAACCATTGCCCCTCGCCGAAACCGCCAAACTTTGTCCGAAAATGCGCTTAATGTCCGAAAGAGCTTTTCCCATGTCCGACAAACGGGCAAAACGGACAATCGCCTAACCGAAAGCTAACTTTCATCTCTGCCCGGGCCCGCGCGCTCCGCCGACCTCTATAACAGCGTACCTAAGGCGCTCAACCTCAATGTCAACACCGCCTAGACATGGGCGAGCAAATGTTCAGGCATTTGAGACCGAAGCGCCTGCCCTAGCAAACGCCTTTCCCGTTGAGAATCGCGCTCATACTGCTACAATGACCGCTCGCATCAGCCCGTCCGGAAAGGACAAACATGGACCGCGATATCCACTGGCGCATCTTCACCGATGTAGAGGCGGCGCGGGAAAGCCTGCTCAAGCGGGGCTCCCTGCGCGATATTGATGTGCCTGAGGCTCTCATAGAGCGCTCCGTCGACATCTTCGGCGAGCGCCTCGGGCCCGAAGAGGCCGTCCGCCGCATCATCGGCAGCGTCCGCGCCAGCGGCGACCAAGCCTTGCGCGACTGGAATCGCAAGATAGACTGGATCGACGCCGATGCCTTGCGCGTCTCGCCCGGCGAAATAAGAGCGGCTCTGGATGCGATAGCGCCAGATCTGCGCGCCGCGCTGGAGTTGGCTGCCGAGCGCATCCGCGCCTTTCATCAGAAGCAGCCCCTGCACAGTTGGATCGACGCGAACCAAGACGGCTCGCTCGGGCAACTCATCCGCCCGGTCGATTCTGTCGGGGTCTACGTCCCCGGCGGGACGGCGCCACTGCCCTCCTCCCTGCTGATGACCGTCATCCCGGCGCAGGCAGCGGGCGTGCCGGAGATCATCGTCTGCACGCCACCCGGCAGCGGCGGGGGAGACATCCATCCGGCCATCCTGGCTGCGGCCGCCATCGCCGGCATCGACGAGGTCTACCGCATCGGCGGCGCGCAAGCGATCGCGGCAATGGCTTACGGCACGGAGACCATCCCGCGCGTCGCCAGCATCGTCGGCGCCGGCAACCTCTTCGTCACCCTGGCGAAGCAGCAAGTCTACGGCGATGTCGGCATCGACGGCTTGCTGGGACCCACCGAGACCGTCGTCATCGCCGATGGCAGCGCCGACCCGCGCTTAGCCGCCGCCGACCTGTTGGCTCAAGCCGAACACGATGTCCTCGCCTCCGCCATTCTGCTGACGCCCAGCCCCGACCTGGCGCGGTCGGTACAAGCAGAAATCCACGCGCAGTTGGAAGCGCTGGAGCGCCGCGATATCATCCTCGGCGCCATGCTCAACCGCAGCGGCGCCGTCATCACAAGCGACCTGGCGCAGGCATTTGAACTCGCCAACGAATACGCCGCCGAGCACCTCTGCCTGCTGGTCGCCGATCCTTGGTCCTGGATCGGGCAAGTCCGCAACGCTGGCGGCATATTCCTGGGCGAAGACTCCTACGAAGTGCTGGGCGATTATGTCGCCGGTCCCAGCCACGTCATGCCGACCGGCGGCACAGCGCGTTTCGCCTCGCCCCTCAACCTGCTCAATTTCGTCAAGATCACCAGCTTGATCGGCCTGGATAAAGCGGCCGCCCGCGAACTCAGCCAGCCAGCGCAAATCATCGCCCGCGCCGAATCCCTGGGCGCTCACGCCGCCGCCGCCGCGCGCCGTGGCCAGTCATGAGCGAGAAAGTCCGCATCCGCCGCGATATCGCCTCGATGAGCGCTTATACGCCGACCGCCTCGCTGGAGGTCTTCGCCGAGCGCCTGGGCCTGCCCGTCGAGGAACTCATCAAGCTGGACGCCAACGAGAACCCTTTCGGTCCCTCGCCCCGCGTCATAGAAGCGCTGGCGAAGCTGCCCAATATGCACATTTATCCCGATCCGGAATCGGGCAAACTGCGCGACCTGCTCTCCGATTACAGCGGCGTCCCGGCCGCGCAAATCCTCTGCGGCGCCGGCGCGGATGAACTCATCGAGTTAATCTTGCAACTCTTCATTGAGCCGGGCGACGCCATCATCAACACCCCGCCCACCTTCGCCATGTACGGCTTCGACGCCCCGCTCTATCACGGCCGCGTCATCGATGTTTACCGCCATGACGATTTCTCGCTTGATATCGCGGGCATCGAAGAAGCGGTCAGGCGGCACGATGCTAAACTGGTCTTCCTCTGCTCGCCCAACAATCCCAGCGGGAATCTCATCCCGAGGGCGGAAATCGAGCGCCTGCTTGAGCTACCGGCGACAGTTGTCGTCGACGAAGCCTATATCGAATTCGCCGAAGCGGAGAGCCTGGCAACGCGGGTCAGCGAATATCCGAATCTGATCGTCCTGCGCACCATGAGCAAATGGGCTGGTCTGGCTGGCTTGCGGGTCGGCTACGGCATCTTCCCGCCCGCGCTCATGCCCCAGCTCTGGAAGATCAAGCAGCCTTACAATGTCAACGTCGCCGCCGATATCGCCGCCCAGGCATCGCTCGAAGATGTCGACTTCCTGCTGGAGCGTGTAGATGAACTCGTCGAGCAGCGCAAACGGCTGGAGGTCGCTTTCGCCGAATTGCCTTACCTCTCGCCCTACCCCAGCTGCGCCAACTTCGTCCTCAATCGCGTGGGCGGCATGTCCGCGGCCGACTTCCGCGATCGCCTGGCGCGCCAGGGCATCATCGTCCGCTACTACAACAAGCCGCGCCTCGATGACCACATCCGCATCAGCGCCGGCAGACCGGAGCAAATCGACCGCCTGCTTGAAGTAATGAGCGCAATTGCGCTGGGATGAAGTCAGCGCTCAAACGCTTTTGCCACAGAGGACCCAGAAGTAGCAGCATGTAAGTCATGCAAAAAAAGGACGATGATTCTGATATTTCGGTATCTGTAGGGGCAATCCTTGGAGCGCCCATTACATCGCCATTTTGCATTTGGGCGACTCAAGAGTCGCCCCTACACTATCTTTCTGATTGTCGCGTTACTTACTTGGTTTTACTTGTGTCCTCCTATAACTCGCTGTACTCGGTGGCAAAAAGCGCTCCTAAACTGCATGGCTCGGCAGATGACATTCAAGCGCCATACCCTGTTTTCAACGTCATTCTGTGTTACATTTCGAGGCGAAGGGGAATGCCATGATCGAGCGAATTGCCGAAATCAAGCGGGATACCAAAGAGACGGGGATCGAATTGACGCTCAATCTCGATGGCGCCGGGGTTGCCGAGATTAACAGCGGCATCGGCTTCTTCGACCACATGCTGACGCATATCGCCCTGCATGGCAAATTCGATCTGCGCGTCCAAGCCCGGGGCGACCTGCACATCGACGCCCATCACACGATTGAAGATATCGCCATCTGCCTGGGAAAAGCCATTGACGAAGCGCTCGATTCCCGCGCCGGCATCCAACGCATGGGGACCGCCTACGTGCCCATGGACGAAGCGCTGGCTCGCGTCGTCATCGACCTCAGCGGCCGCGCCTATGCCGTCATCACCGCCGACTTTGATACGCCCCTCATGGGGCAGATGCCGACCGACCTCGTCTTGCACGCGCTGGAGGCGATCGCGGCCCACGGCAAGATGAATCTGCACGCCGAAGTCCTCTACGGGCGCAACGACCATCACAAAGCCGAGGCGCTCTTCAAAGCCTTCGGCCGCGCCCTGGCTCAAGCGGTGGCCATTGATCCGGGCCGGGCTGGCGTGCCCAGCACCAAAGGCACATTGACGGAGTAAGATGCCATGCAGGAATTTGTCGATTTCAGCCGGGAGCTCGCCCGCGCCAGCGGCGATATCATCATGACTTACTTCCGCAGCGGCGTCGCCGTCGAGACCAAAGCCGACGAATCCCCCGTCACCATCGCCGACCGTCAGGCTGAAGAAACGATGCGCGAGATGATCATGAAGGAGTTTCCCGATCATGGCATCATCGGCGAAGAATTCGGCGCGCACAACGAAGACGCCGAATATCAGTGGGTTCTCGACCCCATTGATGGCACCAAGTCCTTCATCAGCGGCACTTTTCTCTTCGGCACGCTCATCGGCTTAATGAAAGACGGTCAGCCAATCGTCGGCGCGATCAATCACCCCGTCACTTCGCACATGCTTATCGGCGACGGCGACGAAACCCGCCTCAATGGCGAGCTGGCGCAGGTCAGCAAGACGCGGGAACTGCGCGACGCTGTGCTGTGCTACACTGACTTTATTCATGTTGGCCAATACCAAAACGGCATCGCCTTCCAGCAGCTCATGGGCATGACGCGCTTCAACCGCACCTGGGGCGATTGCCACGGCTACTTCCTCGTGGCCACCGGCTACGCCGATGTCATGCTCGACCCCATCATGCACCTCTGGGATATCGTCGCCCTCATCCCCGTCATCGAAGGCGCCGGCGGCAAGATTACCTCCTGGAACGGCGGTCCGCCCCTCAGCGGCAACGGCATCATCGCCAGCAACGGTCCCCTGCACAGCCAGGTTTTGCGCGTGCTGATCGCTTGATAATTTTCCGCAATTTGCAAATGGAGAGCGTATGCAGCACTTGTGGTCTGTAGCGACTTGGGAAATCGAAACAAGTGAGGATGATCCAACGAGCGGGAAGCGTATAGGCGCGCCCGTCACTGAGTACTCGGTAGCCATAAAAGGAAAACGCAAGGATTTTGATGGCCATAGTGAACCAGAAGAAGTTCCGTTGCCCCGAGAACTCTACTTGCTTACCGCGTGGTATGTACATGACTTCCTGGATAAAATGCACATTTCGTTTACCGACCCAAATGGACGTGAGTTGTGGTACAATGAGCCTAGGCCACGATCCAGGGGTATTTCGACAAAGGCGATTCATGTCATCCCAATTTGGCGCCTGTGGTATTCTGTGGATGGACTATACAGTTTTACTTTCCAATTCAGCAATGATGATGGCCGTAGTTCCGAAACGGGCTCTTTCAGAATCGTGTTGAACAGGACACGGAGGATTTAGAATGTCCGAAAAAGTTGATTGGATCTGGTACGAGAACCCGACCCGACCCGCGCCCGAGCAGCGTGAGCCTGCGAATCTCAAGCAGAGCCCCGAAGCCAGCCGACAGAAACCGCAAGAACCATCAGCCACTCAACCCAAAAATGCGAAGCCCATAAAGGCTAAGTCAACAGGCTGAGTGATTTGTCTCTAATTCTGTTGCGCCGCCTCGGCAATTGTCGGGGCGTTTCTGTTTCTAATGCCATGTAGACTTCTGCCAGCCATGCTAACTTAAGCGCATCGCAAGCCAGTGAAGCCTTGACAGAAAGCCGCCATGCCAAAAATCAAACGCATCTACCTGACCAGCCACACCCACACCGATATCGGCTACACCGACCATCAGGACACCGTCTTCCGCCAGCACCTCGACTTCATTGACCGCGCCATCGAACTGGGCGAAGCCAGCGCCGACTACCCCGAAGAAGCCCGCTACAAATGGACCTGCGAGGTCACCGCTTTCGTCGAGCGCTACTTCCAGCAGCGCCCGGCCGCCCAAATCGACCGCTTCCTCGAATTGCACAAACGCGGTCAAATGGCGGTCGCCGGCATGCAATATCACTGGACGCCTATGCTCTCGGCCGGCGCCATGCTTCGCTCCCTGTTGCCCGTGCGGCGTTTGCGCGCTGACTACGACATTGATATCAGCGCCGCCATGCAATGCGATGTCAACGGCGTCAGTTGGCTCTGGGCGGATCTGCTGCCCGCCATCGGCATCGACGCCCTCACCATGTCCATCAACATGCACCGCGGCGCGCGACCACAGCCCGACCTCAACGCTTTCTGGTGGCGGGGACCAGGCGGCGGCCGCCTGCTCACATACAACGGACCGCACTATCTCTACGGCATCTTCCGCTACGGCCTCAGCGATATGAATTACGTCGATGATTTGCTGCCTCCGCAAATCGCCAAGCTGGAAGCGCGCGCTGATTATCCCTACGACTTCCTCTACGCCCAAATCACCCATCCCGCCCGCGTCGACAACGGACCGCCCCTGCCGCACATGGCGGATTTCGTCCGCGACTGGAACGCCAGCGGTCGCCAGCCACGCCTCATCTTCACCACCATCGACGGCTTCGCGCGCATGCTGCGCGAGGACTACGGCGAATCGCTCGAAGAATGGCGCGGCGACTGGACGGATTGGTGGGCGGACGGCGTCGGCTCGTCGATTTACGAAACCAGCCTCAACCGGGAGACCGAAGAGTTGCTGCCCCTGCTCGACTTCCTGGCGACCCAGGTCGATGATGTCGATCAGGACCTGATCGAAGAAGCCTGGCATCTCGTCTCGCTCTACGACGAGCATACCTGGGGCGGCTTCGCCAGCATTCGGCGTCCCCATTCGCCCTTCACCCGCGCCAATTACAACCGTAAGGCCAGTTTCGCTTACGGCGGCTACGGGCTGACGCACGAGCTCATCGCCGATGCCGGGCGCAAACTGGCTCGCAATATCACCGGCGGCACGCCCGAGGGCGATGCCTGGCGCCGCTGGGGGCAATACATCAGCGCCGACCCGGCCGAAGCGCCTGATAACTATCATTATCTGGTGCTGAACACCTGCGGCTGGGAGCGGCATATCCGCTATCCCATCCCGCCCGATATGGGCGGCGCCGCTCCCTACGGCGTACTTGAGCAATTCCTCATCGGCAACTACCGCGAAGACCCGCCCCTCATCGCCGATACGCCCTCCGACCTGATGATTGATGTCACGCTGCCCGCCTTCAGCTACGCGACTGTCGCGCCAAAGTCAATCGATGCTGCAAGCGTCGCTAGGGTCGGCGAAGGGACGATAGAGAATCGCTGGTATCGTCTGCGCCTCGACCCGGTCACTGGCGGTCTGCTCAGTTGGCGCGACAAGGAACTTCAGCGCGAACTCGTGAATGCCGACGACCTCTGGCGCTTCGGGCAATACATCTACGAATGGGTTGACCATCCCGATGATCGCCGAGCCATCTTCGCCCTGGATTTCGACCGCGAGGATTTCGGCCTCCGCCACAAAGATACACCCTTCCGCCGGGGCGGTCCCAGCGCGGTTGAGATCATGCCGGCGCAAAGCTTGCCCGATCGCGTCGAAATCGAAGCCCGTTTACAGGCTCGCGGCGCGAAAAGCGTCAAGGTCCGCTACAGCCTGCCCCACCAGCATAAAGCGCTGCATATCGACCTGCTCATCGACAAAGAATTCGTGACTCTGGCTGAAGCGGTCTATGTGCCCTTCCCGCTCGCGCTTGGGGGGCATACTTTTCACCTCGACTTGAATGGCGTTCCGCTGGAACCGGAGCGCGAGCAACTGCCCGGCTCCTGCCGCGATTGGTACGGCATCCACCGCTGGGCGGAAGTCGGCGATGCCGACGCTTCCGTCACGCTCGTCCCGCTTGATTCGCCGCTGATACAGGTCGGCGGCATCACCACCGGGCGCTGGGCGGAAAGGCTTGACGCCCGCCAGGCAACGCTCGTCTCCTGGGCGCTGCACAACCACTGGGATACCAACTTCAAAGCCAGCCAGGGACAAGCCATCCTTCAGCGCTATCGTCTGACTTCGAGCGCCGGTTACGATTCAGCCGCCTCTTCTCGCTTTGCGCTGAATGCCAGCCTGCCGCCGCTGATCCTGCGCGTCCCGGGCGCGGAACTCGGCAAAAGCGGAACCTTCATGCGCGCCGAGCCCGAAGGCGAATGCGAACTGCAACTCAAGCGCGCCGCCGATGGCCGCGGGCTCATCGTGCATGCCTGCAATCTGGGCGAAGAAGCGGTCGAGCAGCGATTGCGATTCCCTGGGCGCACGCTCGAGTCGGCGTTCGTCTGCGATCCGGTGGAAGTCGATGGCGAAGCGCTGGCAGTCACGGATAGCGGCTTCATGCTAAACGTGCCGGCGCGTTCGGTGGCTTGCGCGCGGGCGCTCTTCGGCTAAGATGGCGATCGGATGTACCAAGGGCAGCCGCTCAAGAGTATTCGCATTCATGGCTCGGAAGACCGTCGCCCGTGTAACAGGGCAAGACCTGCGCCTGCAACTGCCTTTGGCGCACAAAAGAGGTTTCGCTATACTCTGGCGCATTGGGTATACGTGCAGTCGCTGGCGAAGGACACGCTCATGAACAGGCGGGCGCTATTTTTATGTCTTGCCACACTTGCCCTCGCGATTGCGGCAGGAACCGCCGCGCAAGGCAATTGCTACCCTGACAGTATCGCCTATGCCAGCGGGCCAATGAACATCCGACAGTCGCACAGCATTGATAGCCCGGTGGTCCGCCGAGCAGCCGCCGGCGATTCCTTCCCGGTGTCATCGTCCACGCAGGGCAGCGCGTATTGCTGGCTGAATATCCCGTCCGGCTGGATGGCCCGTACGGCGCGGATCAGCGCAAGCCCGCCCGGCGGGACGACGGCGCCAGCGGTCAATCACACGACTCGGCCGTCCAACATCGACAACTGCTGCTTCCTGGACCGGCAGTGCCTGTCAGACCAAGAGTGGGTCGACGGCTATTGGGCGTTTCAGAATGGGCAATGCGCGACGCCTGCGCAATCCCAGCAAGAGACATCAGCGCAGCCGGCGGGAAGCGAACCGTCTCAAATCGACAACTGCTGCTTCGTGAACCGGCAATGCAATACTAATCAGGAGTGGCTGAACGGCTATTGGGCGTATCAGAGCAATCAGTGCAATGCGCCGGTTCAATCTCGGTCGGGCGGCGGCGACAACTGCTGCTTGACTGGCTGGAACTGCGTCGGCGACCGGGACTGGGCTAATGGGCAATGGGCTTATGCCAATAATGTATGCGTTCATCCTTCACCCCATAACACTCGACCAGGCGAAGGACCCAGTTGCTGCTTCCATGGCTGGAATTGCACGTTCGACTTTGACTGGCTCGAGGGGAGATTCCATTACGAAAGGCACGGCGGTCAATGCGGTTCGCCGATACAAGAGATTTTCAATGGCGTGATTCTCGAAGGGTCGCCGACATTTATCGCCAAGGTAAAGTCAGCCCTCGCTCTACTCGAGAGAAGAGCGCCGGAGTGGTATGCCTACACCATCACCGCAACGCGCAAGATCAGGGAACGGCCATCGGGCGCTTCAAGCCCACTGCAACATTCTATCAACTTGTCCAACGACCATCTTGCTTCAGGCGCAGCAGGCGCAGCCGGCACTATTGTGCATGAGAGCTGCCATCAACAAAGATGGCTCGTCTGGGTGTGGCGCGAGTATGAAGTGGAATGGACGGCGGAAGAGGCAGTCTGCGATACCGTTGCGAACATGGCGCGGCGACAGATCCATCCCGGCAGTCGGGGTTTTCAGGTTCGAATCAATGAGTTCTTGAGCCTGGGGCTCGATTTTGATCTCGACGCTTCGGTGAATCGCGAATGGGAGCGAGCGAAGCTGATCCTGTCGAGGCTGCGCTGAGGGCCCGTCGAGCCGGCGTTCTGGCGGGCAAGAGACAGGCCGGAAGAAAGGAGAAGCAGCCATGCTCAAGGGCAAAACCGCAATCGTAACCGGCGGCGCCGGCGATCTCGGCAATGCCATGGCGCGGCACCTAGCGCAGAATGGCGCGCATGTCGCCATCTGGGATATCGTCCCACAAGCGGACGCAGAAGCGGCTATCGATCGCGTCCGCGCCCACGATCCGGGTGTCGAATACGCCGAGGTGGATGTCCGCGACCGCACCGCCGTCGACCAAGCCGTCGCGGATCTCCCTCAGCTTGACATCGTCTGCTCCAACGCCGGTATCGTCGATGCCCAGCCTTTCCTCGAAATCAGCGCCGAGAATTGGCGCAACCACCTGGATATCAACCTGACCGGCTGCTTCCACGTCTGCCAGGCGGCCGCGCGCCGCATGGTCGCCGAGGGGACACAAGGGCGCATCATCATGACTTCAAGCTGGGTCGCCGAAATCCCCTGGCCCGAGATCAGCGCCTACACCGTCAGCAAAGCCGGCGTCAACATGCTGGTCAAGCAGATGGCGCGGGAACTGGCGCCGCAGGGTATCCGCGTCAACGCGGTAGCGCCGGGCATCGTCAAAGCCGGTCTGGCGGGCCGACAATTGCGCGAGGAGCCGCAATACGCCGCCCGCGTCGCCAAAGCCATCCCGCTGGGCGAACCGGGCAGTCCGGAAGAGATCGCCGAAGCGGTCGTCTATCTGGCCAGCCCGCAGACAGCCTATATGACCGGCAGCATCCTGACACTCGATGGCGGCTGCTCGCTTTTCCAGTTCGATAGCTAAGGCGTTTCCCGCTCGCGCGATAAACGGCGCAGCAGGCTCTGAATCGTCTCCAGCAGCAAGCCGCGCTGCTCATAACCGCTTTCGCTGAGCTCACTGTAGCCGAGGTAGACGCCAGCACGGCAGCGCCGCGTCAAAGCTAGCAGCAGGCGGCTCAGCGTCCGCCGGCTCCAGGCCTGCTCGTCATCTTCGGTCCAGATGCGCCCGGTACTCCAGCCCAAGCTTAACACCTCGGGATGGGTCAGCGGCTGGTACAAACGGCGGGACCAGCCCTCGCTGCCGATATTGAGCCAGAATTGATAATCCACCGCCTGATTCTTCAGCAAGAAAGTATAGGCTGGCGCGACTAATACGCTGTCTTCCGCCTCAGCCAGCCAACTGCGCAAGTAGAAATTGGCGATCAGGCCGCGCTCGACCATCTTCACATAATCCAGGCTCAGATCGCTTTCGTCGCCGTAGCGGCTCATGAAGTCCAGCGACCAGCGGAAGTTGCGGGCGGAATCGACCAGGTTCATCGCGATATTGCCGGCATCAATGGCGCCGTGGAAACCGTAGCCCGGGCGCGAAAGCAACTCGCCAAAGATACGCCGGAAGAAGATATCGATGGCGTCCACGCCGCCGCTCTCAATGTACAGCTGCAGCCAATGCCGCAGCCGATCATAGCGCTCGCCCAATTCAAAAGTGATGCGTTGCTGCATCGCCGCCGACTCCACACCGGCGAAGGGACCCAACTCGCCGCTGCGGTAGAGCATCTCTGTCAGCAGCTTGGCGCGAATCAGGTCCAGCCCATCGATGGCGGTCATCAAAGCAAAAGCCATATCAAATTCGGTCGGCGACATGCCCCACTGCGGATGCGCCAGCCGCGCCAGCGTCAGCAGCGTACGCGCCGCCCGCTCATCACGAAGCGCCCGCGAGGGCCGATGTGAACGCGCTTTGACGCCGCGCTTTTCCAAGCCCTCAAACAAGCCGAAGCGCAAGACATCGGACATGAAGGGCGCCAGCACCACGATCTCGGACGGCGGCACGCCCTTCTCATGGACCAACTCGCTGATCTCATCAGCCACCCAGTCCACCATCTGCGGGTGATAACGATGCGCTTCCGTGAACAATGCCAGCCGTGGGTCAGCGTCATTCTCTACCGCGTCCGCGCCGGTTTCCGCGCCAAGTTGAGCCGCCAGCGTCGCGCCCAAAGCTCGCACCGGCGGCTGCATGACCAGGCTCTCATCAAAAGATTCGCGCAGATCGCAGACATCGCGCAAGCGCCGGGCATGCTCCGGGTCCGCGCCCAGGAAGCGGCGGAAGCCGGCATCGCGATCGTAGATGATCAGCGCCGAGCGGCAGTGCTCGACCAGCCCGGCCAGGAGGCTATGCGAAGCGGGGCTGTCTTCTTCCACGTTGTCGGCGATGAGGTGCCGGTAGCGCCCGCGCAGAAAGGCCTGCGCCTGTGGCAAAAGCTGAACGCGGTCGCGGAAGACCTCGAGGTAGAGCGAGAAATCAAGCAGATTATGCGCCAGGCAATACTGACGAAAAGCCAGGGCGCAGGTCTGCGCGTCATCGAAGATATGCGCTTGCTCCACGCCGCCGCCAGCCGCGGCCAGAGCGCTTTTCAAGCGCGAGCCGATCTCACTGAGGGGAAAGCCCACCAGCGCCGCCTTGTTCATATTGTCGACGATCTGGCTGTAGAGCCGCGCCCGGTCAATGCGCACGCTGTTAAAATAATCACGCGCGTCGATTATCGGCTCGATCGCCCGCGTCATGAAATACTGCGCCAGTTCCAGGCTGAGGAAGTTCGGCAGATCACGCGGATGCTTAAATCCGGCGCGCTCCGCCACGAGGAAGAAGAACATTTCGACCAGTTGCAGGGACAAGCTGCCGATGGTATGAATGGCGACCTGCCCGCCGCTATAGCGCGATTGCTCCCGCAGCGCCCGAATGTATGGCTGAGCCAGCGAGCGCTGCGGCAAGAAGATCAAGATCGATTCGGCTGGCGCGCCGGCTTCCAGCAACCGCAAGAGCCGCGCGACCGCGGCGCTGGTCTTGCCGCTGCCGGCCGGGCCTTCCAGCCAGATCTTGCGTTCCAGCGGCTGTCGCGCCAAGGCAGACTGCGTCGCAGTCATTCTCATCATCTCACGTTCCATGGGTTCATTATAGAGCGAGATGTGGACCAGCCCTAGCCTGCCGAAGCGGTCATCGTTTGATAATTTGAGTTTTAATCAAACCACTGTTAGAATAAATTTGAGGGTTCCAGTTCCCCCGGAACCGCGATGAGAATTTCAAGGAGAACAACACCCATGAACAGACTCATTCGTATCGCAACTATAGTCGCGCTGCTCGTCTTTACGGCAACGCTCATCGTACCGATCGCGGCACAAGACATGGGCAGTGGCGGGCCCATCATTGAACCGAATTTCGGTGATGACCCCACCACCTTCAACCCGATTATCGCCAATGATGGCACTTCTTACGATGTCATCAACCGAATGTTTCCTGATTTCATCGGCGTCGATTCCGCGACGATCGCCTACATGGGCGGGGCCAAGGGTGGCTTGGTATCCAGTTGGGATATCGCCGAGGACGGCGTCACTTATACTTTCCACCTGCGCGATGACCTGGCCTGGAGCGATGGTGTGCCGATCACCGCTGGCGATGTGGCTTGGTTCCTCGAGGCGACGCTGAGTGGCGAGACTACATCCCCGCGCCAGCAGTTGCAGGACAGCGTGGCCAGTTTTGAAGTCGTGGACGACCACACCCTGATTATCGTATTTAACGAGGCGAACTGTACGCTGATCGACACCCTCAATCCGGTGTATCCGGTGCCAGCGCATATCTTTGAAGAGGTTTATGGCGACGATTATGCCGGCATGGACGAGAACGATTACAACCTGAATCCAACCGTCAGCGGCGGCGAAGCCTTCGTCTTCTCGAACTTCCGCCCCGGCGAACAGACGACTTTGCTCGCCAATGCCGATTATCCCGAAGCCGAGTTGGGCGCGGTCATCCCGCAGGGCTGGGTCTACAAAGTCGTGACCGATCAGGTTGTGCAGATGGAGCAATTCTTCGTTGGCGAATTGACCTTCGTCGACAGTGTGCCGCAAGCCAACCGCGATGACGTCAAGGCGCGCGGGGCGGCGGGCGAATTCCAGACCTTCGAGACGCCAGCTGCCACAATTCGCTTCCTCTCGCTGAATATCGCCGACCCCAGCAATCCACAAGACGGCCTGGACGAAGATGGCAACCCGATCGACCAGGGCCGCCACCCGATCCTGGGCGATGTCCGCGTTCGGCAAGCGCTGAACTACGGCATGAACTTCGACGAGGTCAACGAAGGGGCCTTCTTCGGCACCGGCGTTCCGGTGGCTTCACACGTCCGACCGACCGATTGGAGCTTCCCGGCTGGCTTGGAGCCCTACCCATTTGACGCGGAAAAGGCGATGTCCCTGCTTGACGAAGCCGGCTTCGCGGACAGCGATGGCGATGGCGTGCGCGAATGCAGCGGCTGCATGCACGCGGAAGAAGGCGCGCCGCTGGCGCTGACAGTCAAGACCAACGCCGGCAACACCTCTCAGGAAGCGCTTTACACGATTCTGCAGGATCAGTGGAATGAGCTTGGCTTCGATATCACGTTGGAGTTCGTCGAATTTGGCACGCTGGTCAGCGAATTCACAGCACAGACTTATGATGCCATCGGCGTATTCTGGGGCTTGGCGACGCCGGCCAATCCCAACGGCATCGCCGATATCTTCTTGCCGGGCGCCGATGTCGTTGGCTCAGGTTACAACACGCAATCCTTCAACAACCCGCGCTTGAACGAGTTAATTGAAGACGCGCGCAACCTGCCGGGCTGCGACCTGGAGACGCGCAAAGCCATGTATGGCGAAGCCTACCAGATCCTGCGCGACGAATCGCCCTGGATCTGGATCAGCACGAGCAACGTCCTGCTGGCGGCGCAGACGAGCGTCGAAAACTGGGCCCCGCGGGCTGGCGGAGCGCGCTGGAATATCGACGCCTGGACGATTGCCGAGAGCTAGTCCCTGGCAGCCATGCCAGACGACAGTCCCCGGGTTCGGACTCGGGGACTGCTATTTCTTGATCATTTTGGAAAGCCGCCATGGTCAAATACATTATCCGCCGCCTGCTGCAATCCATCCCGATATTTTTTGGCATCACGCTGATTTCTTATTGGCTGATGTCGCTGGCGCCTGGCGGACCGGTGGAGATATTGGCATTCAACAATCGCATGAAGCCGCGCGAACGCGAGGAGTTGAAATACATACTGGGGGTCAATGATTCGCTGCCGGTGCAGTATTTGCGCTGGCTGCTGGGCGATGACTGGATGCGCTGGGACCGTGATGGCGATGGTTTGGCGGATAGCGCGGTATTAGTCGATCTCTACGCGCCCCTGCTGAGCGAAGCTGGCAAGCCCTTGGTGGATGAAGCCACGGGCGAGGTCCTGATCCGCCCCTTGCCGCCGGGCACGGCGCGCGGCATCATTCGTGGCGATTTTGGCAGTTCGATCTATTACAAGCGAGCGGCTATTGATGTATTGGTCGAGCGCTTGCCAGCGACAGTGGAATTAGGCATGACGTCGCTCCTGGTCGGCTTGATCCTGGGTGTTGCAATTGGGATCCTGGCAGCGGTCAATCATGGCGGCTGGTTTGATCAGAGCAGCCGGATCGGCGCGGTGATTGTCAATTCCATCCCCAATTTTGGCTTGGGTCTGCTGATGTTGCTGGTCTTCGGGTCGATATTGGGCATCCTGCCATTGGGCGGGCGCTGCAAAACGACCCTGTCCGATACCTGTCCTCCCATTCAGGAGCGGCTTGAGTATCTGATATTGCCGACGATTGTGCTGGCGGCGGGGGGAGTCGCCGGTTATTCTCGCTTCATGCGCGCTTCGATGCTGGATGTCGTATCGCAGGATTATATTCGCACCGCTCGCTCAAAAGGCCTCAGCGAACGTCTCATCTGGCTGCGGCATGGCATGCGCAATGCCTTGATACCGATTGCGACCTTTTTGGGACCATCCATCACATTCTTGCTTAGCGGGGCGGCTGTTACCGAATCGGTCTTTTCTTGGCCTGGCGTGGGCCGGCTGCTCGTGCAGGCGCCGGGGCGGCGCGATTACACCGTCGTGATGATTGTGGTCGTCTATGCCGCAATCGCCAATATCCTTGGCTATTTGCTTTCGGATATGCTATATGCCTTGATTGATCCACGAATCCGCCTGGAATGAGATGGGTGAGCCGTCGGCCATGACATATCGAAGAATTAATTCGGGAGATAAGGACCACCAAACAATTATTGCCAGCGAATCGCTGACCCGCAAGGCGCTGCGCTCGATATGGCGCGACAAGCTGACGATGATTGCTCTGACTTTCATCCTGGCGCTTACGTTAGTTGCCGTCCTCGCCCCCTTCATCACTGATTATGTCATGCGCGTCGATCCCAACGAACCAACTACCGCGGACAAATTTACCCCGCCGCTGCAAAAGGGGTACCTATTGGGCGCGGATGACATCGGGCGCGACCAACTGGCGCGGCTATTGCACGCCAGCGGCGTGTCGATGGGCATTGGCTTCTTTGGCGCCGCCTTCTCCCTTTTCGTCGGCATGATATTCGGCATGATATCCGGCTACTTCGGTGGGCTTGTGGATGATTTTTTTAACTGGGTTGTTACCACCATCGATTCAATTCCCTTTCTCTTTCTATTGATCTTGATTTCCTCGATCCTGTCATTTAGCGCTGAATCCTTGATCATCACGGTTGGCCTGCTGGGATGGACTGGCACCTATCGCCTCATTCGAGGGCAGACCTTTTCCGTGCGCGCCAAAGAATATGTCATCGCCGCGCGAGCGCTTGGAGCGAGTCCCTGGCGCATCATCTTCGCGCATATCTTGCCCAACCTCATCTCGGTGACGGTGATCTCGCTCGCCTTGGGCATCGCCGGCTTGATCCTCGCCGAATCCGCCCTGAGCTATCTGGGATTGGGCGTACAGCCGCCGCAAGCGACCTGGGGCAATATGCTCACCAAGTCGATCCAATACTTCCGCCACGGTCCTCATCTAATCATCTTCCCCATTCTGCTGATCTCCGCCACTGTACTATGCTTGTACATCATCGGCGATGGCATCCGCGACGCCTTCGACCCCACCTTGCAGCGCTAATCCATTGACAGACCCGCCAAGCTGATATCATCATTCATTCTCGCATGAGGAAGACAAAGTTTCTCTTCGGTTGCATCTTTTCCATTTTTGCAAAGTTTCTCGAATCTTCTTGCGCGCTGCTCATAATCCCGTTATACTTGCATAGTATCTATACAGTTAAATGACGGAGCGTATCTGCTTATGTCTCAAGATCATCGTCCGCTGACCGAAACGCGGCAAATGATGATAGACATCGTTGCGCAAAGCGAACGACCCCTCACCCGCACCGAAATCGTCAACCGGCTCAACCGCAAGAAGACCCCTCATCTCATCAATATGATGGACGAGTTGGTTGAAAACGGCACCTTCCAGCGCAATATATTTACCTTTAATAATGGTGTAACAGGTTATGTTTACACGTTGACCGAGAAATTCGCGCAAGAATAGGGCATCCCTATGAAGATCATCACACTGCTCAATGAAAAAGGCGGTGTCGGCAAGACCACGCTCGCGACTCACTTGGCCGCTGGCCTGGCGATCCGGGGGAAGCGAGTCATCCTGGTTGACGCCGATCCGCAGGGCCATGCGACAATCGCCTTTGGGTTATCAAAAGAGCCGGGCTTTTACGACCTCATCGTGCGCAACGCGCCTTTTCAGAAAGTGTTGCGGCCCGTGCCGGCCGAGCGCTTCAACGTGCCCGATGAGGCGAATAACACGAGCGGTCAATTGCTGGTGGTGCCTTCAAATATTGAGACGCGCAGCATCGCCGGCAATATCTCCGACGCCTTCACCGTGCTCAAGCGCTTCAACCAACTGCGCAACGCTATTGACTTCGTCTTCTTCGATACCTCGCCGACCCCATCGCTTTTGCACTCCTCCATCTATATGGCGACTGACGGCATCATCTACCCGACAAAATGCGAGGCATGGAGCTTTGACGGCTTGCGCGAGAGCCTGACGCACAAGGATCAGTTCAGCCCGATCCGTCAGCAATATAATCTGAACGATATCAAAGTGCTCGGCGTCGTTCCGACGATGTATCGCGGGCGAACGCTTGAGCATCAAGACAACCTGCGCCGCTTGCAGGACACCTTCGGCAGCCTGGTGTGGAAGCCGTTGCCGGTCCGGACGATTTGGACCGAAGTCGCCAGCGCCCGGCGCACCGTCTTTTCCCTGGCGCCTGGCAGCGGCACGGCTGAGGACGCCTGGCACTTGGTCGAGCAGTTGGAGGAGCGGATCTATGAGCAGCCGTGAACGGCGCCGGAAAATCCAGGGCGAAGAGAATCTGCTCTCAGCCAATCCTAACACGCTCGATCCCAAAACTGCCGATGCCATCGGCTTCGGTTTGGGGGATTTGGCGCTGGAAATCGCCGCGGCTGATAATGAGTTTCAAGCGATCGAAGCGGTAAGCATTCAAGAGATTCACCCCAATTCGATACAGCCGCGTTATACCATCCCACATGACTTGACCGATATCTTCGCCCTGCATCCGCGGAATCTGGTCGACATCTTTGAGCGCTGGATTATCGAAGTTCAACTCGAGACGGGCCAGAAAAATTTCGATATAGCGCCTTATCTGCGCGGCGCAACCACTCATCGCGGCGAACAAGCCGAAAGCGACGAGGGCGATACGGTCTCCGCCGAGCAGCCGCCTTCGAGCAAAGAACAGAGTCTGATGAAAGTCGTTGATCTGGCCGCCAGCATTCGCCGGGACGGCTTGTCGAATCCGATAAGTCTGGTGCGCCATGACGACCACTACGAGATTGAAACGGGAGAGCGTCGTTGGCTGGCATACCATCTGCTGTATTGGAAATTCGGCGATGGCGACCGCCGGCCGGATGGCAGCTTGGTGAACTGGTCGAGGATTCCGGCGCGTATCGTCAAGCAAGTTGATGTCTGGCGGCAAGCCAGCGAGAACAATGCCCGCGACAATCTCAACGCGATCAGCCGCGCCCGGCAACTCTCTCTCTTGCTGATGGACTTGTATGGCTGGAGCAACTTCGCCACGATCGATGGCAGCGAGAACGAGCAAGCATTCTACGCGCAAGTTGCTGATGGCGCCCGCTGGCGGATTCCGCGCGGACAGGGCGAGCGCCTGCTCAATGCCATGGGCTTATCACACGCGGGCCAGTTGCGGCAATATCGGGCGCTCTTGCGTTTGCCGGCCGACCTCTGGCGCAAAGGCGATGACGAGAACCTCACTGAGGGCGAGTTGCGAAAAATGAAGGCGGCGCTCGATAGCGTTACACGAGTAACGGTACGCTCGCCAAAGCGCAAGAAAGACGCGATGGCCCGCCTTGCCGCCGATGCCAGTCAATGGCGAAACAGACTGCGCAAAGAAATCAGCTCGCTCGACCCCAACAACAAACCCAAGATCCGCCGCCTCATCGAAGCCGAGATACGTCAGTTGATGCGTCTAATCACCGATCTCGACGACAGCCACAACTAAACAGGACCCGGCACCCCTCCACTCCCCACAAAAGCCTGGGAACAGGACAGTTTTTCAGCGATCCGAATATCGTCGTCTATCTTGTAATTTCGCGGGGTTTTTCGGGCGACCCAAGAGCGCCTCTACCTTAACCAAATATGATGCTTGTGATTGCTGTCCCGCCGCTCTCATATACGAGCAACTCAAACCTGTCTTGTCCTCAGCCACAAAAGCCGAGGGGCGCATCAGTCGATACGCCCCTGTTATATTTCACCGCTTATCGCTACACGTGTAACGGTATGCCATCCGCTCTATACCGCCACACGAGCTCCCATTCTAGGCTAACATCGGCGCCAGCAGATCGATGCTGGCACGCTCTTCGTCACCACGGGCAGCGTGCCCGGCCAGCGTCAGCATCATCTCTCGATAGCTGTCGCGCAGCGCTAGATATACATTGCCATTGCCGAATTGTTTCAGCATCCGATAAGCCACGCCGCGCCGAGCAGGCCGCCGCACCTCTCGGCCGCGGTCATCCAGCGCGCACAAATAGCCGCCGATCGTCTCAGCCACCTTGTCCTCAGCGATGCAGGCGCTCACCGACTCGTAAGACAAGCGCAGCCGCTCATAGCGCAGCTTAGAGACCAAGGACTTAGCGCGATCCCACAAACGCTTCACAGTGCCGCGGGTCCCAGCTGCCGGCTCGTTCTCATCGCGCAAGACACGCAACCTTATAAACTCTTCGACTGACAATCTCTCGTAGCGGACTTGCGTACTCGGCGCCGACTCCAAAGACCAGGCGGAAGTCCCTTGGGCGCAAACCTGAACACCGGACTCGCCCCGTCTCAACATCGCCGCGCCTATATGCCGCCAAGCCGGCGTTCGATAGCCCTCAGGTGTCTCCAGCCAATAACCGGCGGTCGCGCCACGAGCATCACCTCGTCGCCGCCGCGGCAGGCAGCGCAAGTTCTCCCAACTCAACGCAAATCGACCCACATGCGCCGTCGCGCTGACACCCAGCTCCCTGTTATAGCGCCGAAGGGTCCGCGCATTTACACCCAGCCGTTCCGCCATCACCCGCATTGGAAGGCGTGGAGACAGGCGACGAATGTACTCCCGATGCAGCGCCCGTCGATAGGCATGAGCCGATTTCACATCCCGCGCGTCAACACGATCCGATGGCGTCACGCTAACACCCAGCACCCTAAGAAGCCGCCCGGCGCTCGGCATCTGAAACACCAGCTCGACGGGCCGACCGCGCTTACGAGAATAAAGTCCCCTGATGTCCAGGTATTCTACATATCTTCTAGCTATGATGTGCCGCCCGTTAAACGTACTCAACTCACCCGTCAAACTCTGCAGCACACTCTTCCGGTTCAAGCCGTACTTCTGACTCGCCGCTATAGCTACGCGCAAAGTGAAATAAGATTCAGCCTGCCAGCCCTCCAAATACAAAATATCGAGAAGACGAGCTACTACGGTTGATCCTTGTTCCTTTAATAACGTCTCTCTCACAGAATTCGGCAGGCCAGCACGATATTCGTTTCCGGCGCGATTCCTTCTGTAGGCGCTGCGAACTGTCCTCTGCGCTTCTTGTAGTCGATCGCTGATAGTCTCATACTTGTGGCCCGCATGGCCTCCCGCCTGTGCATGCAGAAGACTCAGGCGCGCTTCAGCCTCAGTTATATCTATGCCCCGATCTCTAGCTGCTGACGCTGCTCTGTACAAAGCATTATTCCGCCCGAGCCGCGGCGCCAAGCGCTGGTATAACGTGGTCAGATCAATCTCTCTGTCATTCCGCGCGAGTTTGACGGATGTGTCCAATGGCTCTATATCCAGATGGAAGTAGTTCAATAAGCTGTCGATGACCGCCTTGTCTATTCTAATCGCATTGCTTCTGCTGACTCGACGATAGGCGAAGCCATTAATAACTGACGGCGGCGCTACCACGTAAGATCGCTCGCCCTTAATATCGCCGCCATCAAACTGATGCGTCGGTACTTTCTCGTTCGTGCGGAAATACACATGGTAACCTCGGCGTGTCTTAACCGTGTAGCTCGCGGCCAGGTCTGGACGGTGACGGCAGAAGCGTCGGTAGCGTAAATGATCGTCGAAGTCGATCACGATCAGCCCGGATACGCGGCCGCATACGATCCCAAGCGCCTCGCTGGATTTAGCGAATGCTCCTTTTACCTCGGCTTCGGTCATGGCCCGTTTCTGGTAAGCGCGCCATTTGATGGTTGGCTTCTTCGGCTCGCGCGGCGCGGCATCTCCCCATACCGGAATCACAGAAATGCCCGCTCTCACCAGGTCAAGCGCGCGCTTAAGCAGCAAATTATGTCTCTCGATGGCGTTTTTTTTCATGGTTCTTTAACCTTTATTTCGCACAAATGCTTGTTTAACCTTCTGCAATTTGTTATAATAAAAGACAAGCGGAACACCCGAAAAAGCAGGGTGCCGCGGATGCTCGGTGGATCGGCTCTTGCGCGAACACGGACCGATCCGCCTGAGAGTACAACGGGTATGACCGTTAGTCGGTCACTTGTGAGGAGAGGCGGTCACCTCTCCTCTGCCTTTGGAGCTGGAGAGAAAAACTTCTGCTGGTTTCAGATTATTATCCGAGGCTGCCCCCGCGAATTTTCAACTGCAAAAGAGGGTAAATCTGCCGCTGAAGTTGCAGAGAGATGATCAGCGCTCAGCTTATCAGCACCAGCATCACTGTTTCATGCTCTTGTGGACTAGTGACTCGACTTAAGTTGCACTCGCTATATTTATACAGTCTATAAGATTTCGCTGCTGCTTGCAAGTATTTTCGTCGAATTGGATTGAGGCGAGGCGGGCTGGGATGCGGCCCTGAATTAACGCACGAATGTTCTAAGTTTGGGCAGAGGCAAGCTTTTTCGATGGTCATACCGGGGCGGAGCGTGAGAGTGCATGAATCTCAAAGGAGTCTTCGGATCTACGAATTGATTGCGGTTCGCGATTCTATTATTACCATTCCATTAAGTATACAAATGACCATATAAATACAGACGTTCTGTGGAATGTCACTCGAGGATATTGTCCAAAACGGATAAAGGCGTTGCGGCAAGAAGACCTGCGTCAATGGGAAGGACAACGCCGGATATCCAGCGCGCTTCGTCGCTGGCGAGAAAGACAGAGGCCCAGGCGACATCCCAGGCATTTCCTTCCGTGCCCAGCGGACCGACTTTGCGGCGGAGGGACTGTGTATGTTCATCAAGATGACGCACAAACGCGCCGTGGATATGGCCGGGCGCCAGGCAGTTGACGCGGATATTATCGCGCCCGTGATGCACGGCCAGGACGCGCGATAATTGCACTGCGCCCGCTTTGGTCACAGCGTAGGGCACATTCCGGCTGAAGCCAGCGCGCAAGCCATCAATGGAGGCGATATTGATGATGGAGCCGCCCCCGCTCGCGCTCATCAAGGGAATGGCGTATTTGCAGGTCAGCATCATGCTCTTGAGGTTGATGCTGAAAGCTTCGTCGAGATCGGTGGCGTCCACTTCCGTGACCATACCCATGCCATAGGTAGCGACATTGTTAAACAAGATGTGCAGGCCGTTGTAGCGCGCGTGGCATTCGTCGATCATTGCTTTACAGGCGTCTTCGTTTGTGACATCGGCTTCAAAGACGCTGGCGTTGCCGCCGGCCGCCGCGATATCGCGGGCAGTCGCATCGGCGCGTTCGCGATCATAATCGACGAGCAAGACTTTTGCGCCCTCACGCGCGAAGAGCATTGAGGCGGCATAGCCGGTGCCGACTGGCTCTCCGCGCGAGCCGGCGCCAACTACTATGGCGATCTTTCCCGCCAGGCGTCCCTTTTTCATGTTGCATTTCTCCGATCGTCTTCGCTAGACATGTTCAATCCATCTGCCCGCCGCCATCAACGACGTAGGACATGCCCGTGAGAAAGGCTGCTTCTTCGGAAGCCAGGAAAGCAGCCATGCGAGCGATATCGTCCGGTTCGGTCATGCGGCCTAGTGGGATGCCGGCGATCTCGCTCTCCATCATCCCCTGGCGGTAATCGGCCATATTCGTGCCGGCTGGCGCCAAAGCCGAAGCGATATCATTGATCCGTTCGGTAGCGACCAGGCCCGGACAGATGGCGTTGACGGTGATGCCATGCGGCGCTAGTTCTAGCGCCAGCGCCTGCGTGAAGCCGCGCACGGCGAATTTGGATGTGCAGTAGGCGGCATAACGCGCGACGCCTTTCCGACCCGCGGTGGAGGAAATATTGATAATGCGGCCGCCTTCGCCCCGCGCCAACATCGCCCGCGCGGCCGCCCGGCTGCAGAGAAAGGCGCCTTTGACGTTTACGCGCTGGATTAGATCGAAGGCATCTTCCTCGAGCTCGACGACTGGCACACGGTCGCGACCGGCTGGCGCGCCGGCATTGTTCACCAGAATGTCAATCCGCCCGAAGGCAGCCAGCGCGGCGTCTGCCATCCGCTGAACATCCTGCGAGGATGAGACATCGGCATAAACGGGCAGAGCGCGTCGGCCCAACGCTTCAATCTCACTTGCGACAGCGGGCAATCCTTGCCGCGGGGCTTTGTCCTCGCTCAAGTCGTTGATGACCAGATCGGCGCCTTCTTGCGCCAGGCGCAGGGCAATCGCTCGCCCCAGACCGCCTGCGCCGGCAGCGCCGGTGACCAGGGCGACCTTGCCATTTAAGTCGTACATATTGCTCTCCTGTTCTGTCGTCACTGGAGTATTCGCTGGTCACTGAGGTCCTTGCCGCCGATGGTTTTGGTCAGGCTGGCGCCGCGATACTCGTGAATCTCCAGATCGGCAAAGGCGTTGACGATATTGTATTGCGTCGGCATATCTTCCCAGCGGGCGCGGTGGAATTCGAGTTGGCCATCGGCAAGATAGTGCTCCAGGATTCGGCGATTTGGCGCCGCAGTTGGCGTCAGCGTGGCATAGGCGATATCGGCTTTGCCCCATTCGCCGGTGCGTGGCACGTACTTGTAATGCAGGATACCTTCGCTGCTCGCGCTTTGCTGGAGTTCGTCGATCTCGTCGCGCGCGAGTTCCCGCGGATTCGTCAGTTGCATATCCAGGAACTTGAAGCCCAGCCAACTCGCGGTGATGCGGTACTCGCCGCGCAAGTGGAGGGGCGAGGGCAATTCGCAATAGATTTTGGAGAAGCCCAGTTCTTCGCGGCCAGTGATAATGGGGTCGGTCAGGTTCTCCCAGAGCACGGTCAGGAATTGGCCCCGCACGGAATCCTTCTTGCCTTTGTAGCGCGCTGGAAAGGAGACGCCCAGCGTGTTGTATCCGCGCCCGGCCAGCCATTCGATCTCGCTGATGTAAGAAGCGCTGACGGTGACAACCGGGTCGCCCTCGAGCTGAAAGCCCGGCGGCAGCATCGCTTCCAGTTGGGCGGCATCTGTGAGGAAACTCAGGCTGAAGATGCTGCTGCGCGGTGTATCGCGATTGTCAAAACGCTGGCCGTCGGGTCCGCGCCGTGGTCCCGTGCGGGGACCGAAATATGTTGGCATGCGGTACATAGCCTCAGCGTCAAAGTCATATGACATGGGGACATCCTTTCAGTTCGCGGGCAGATCGTCGTCCTGCGCCGCTGGCATACGCGGGCTCAGGTGAATCATGAGATAGCCCGCCAGCCCGTAGGCGGCCGCGGCAAAGAGTTGAAATCCGTGCAAGAGAAAGCCGGTCGCGGTCGCGTCAGATTCGTTCCAACCGGCGAATTGGACCAGGCCGAAGCGCCAGGCCACTTCTACCACGCCAAAGCCGCTGACGTTTAAGGGAAAGGCGGAGGCGAACATGCCGATGCTGATGATGGCGATCATCGCCGAGAGATCGAGCGTGACGCCCAGTGCGCGCAGCAAGATATAATTCGTCAGGAAGGATGAAGAGTAGGTGAAGCAGGAGATGAAGAACGCGGTGAGAAAGAGGCGCGGTTGCCGAATGCGGTCGAATTCCCCGGCGAGATGCAGCGAGCGGGTTTCGATGATAGTGACGAGATCTCGTTGTCTTCCCGCCAAGCGTAGCAAGGGCGGCAGCAGTGCCCCGCGCAAGGCGCGGATGATCGCGCCGCCGAAGTACAGGGCGCAGACGCTCAACAGAAATGTGACGATGATGACAAAGAGCAGTTGGTCATGCTGCGCGGCTAAAGCCTCGGCTGTCGTCAGGACGCCGGCGGCGAAGACCACAACGATGATCAGCAATTCCAGGATGCGCGCGCCAAAGAGGCTGCTCAAGCCTTCTTCCATCGAGTAATTCAAGCGCGATCGCAGCAGAGCGATGTAGGAGAGCTCGCCCAATTTAAAAGGCAGGGCGCGCACCAGAAAATTATGATAAAGCGTGATCGGCGCCAGCAAGCGCCAGGGCGTATCGCCTTTATCCAGCAAAACGCGAAAGCGCAGCGCGCGGAAAAGGTTCAGCGCCAAATAAGCCAGCAGAGCGCCAGCCCAGCTAACCGCTGGGATACGCCCCAGCAGTTGATCAAATTCGTCCCATTTCACTTCGCCAACCAGCACCGCTAGCAAGGCGACGGTGACCAAGATGCTGATGGCGCGCAGGACAAGCTGACGCCGCCTCTTGCTCTTGCGCACGGCCGCTGTCGGTGTCCCGGCGCTTGCTGACGGGGGGCGATCATCGCCCGGCTTGTACCAGTGCGACAGATCGCGATTGAGCAGGGCGCTCAGCGCGTCGATCTCGTCGGCCGATTCATCAGCCAGGCGCTGACGCGTTGCCCGCAGCAGGGGCGAACGCCGTTCGTAGCGGGTATAAGCCGAGATGACGCCTTCGACCGCTCGCGTGCGATAGCTGTAGGGCATCAGCCGGCTTGTGGTCGCCAGGTAAGTCAGGCGGTCTTTGAGCAGCATCAGGGAGAAACCGGTGCTGATGATGAGCTTTTGCAGCCAAGCCAGGCGCACTTCTTTGTTCGGGTTGCGGACGCCGAAGTCAACTTTGACCGAGGTATCCAGCCCGAGGAAATCTAGAACGGCGCGATAGACACCAGGCGTATCGGCGCGGAAATCGTCAAAGATGATGACCATCACCTGGTCTTTGCCGAAGGTGTCATAATAGCGTCCCACTTGTTCGGCGAAGCGCGTCATCCGGCGATAATAGAGGCCCGTGATGCAATGGGCGGCGCGGCGAATGCGTTTGCCATTCCGCCGTTCGTTTTCCGCGGCCAGCGCCTCTTCAAAATCTTCAATCTGCTCGTTGCCGCTGTAACGGAATTGCGACCACATCGAATACATCATATCGACCGGGTTGCGCAGCATGATGATGATCTTGGCCTGCGGGTCGTAGCTGTGTATTTCGCGGGCGGCTTGCTCGCTGGCGAGATACCAGGGGGACGATTCGCCAATGCGCTTTTCCCCGCGGACATCACGGAAGAGCTTGAGGTATTTCTCCGGCCGATCCCGGAATTGGCGGAAGCGCGAGCCATCGAGATCGGAGCCGAAGAAATGCGGCTCCTTGTAATAGGGCATATAGACATCGGGGTGATGCTGCAAGTATTCGTGCAACGAGGTCGTGCCGCATTTTGGCGCGCCGACGATGAAGAAGTTCGGCTTGGGCTTCTTGGCGCGGGCCAAGGCACGAAATGGACTGGCTTCATTTGTCATGGTTTTGCTGTCGCGTTCTCCCCTTTGACCCTGCTGGATTATAGTACATATCAAAGGGCTGCGTATTCTCAGGCCGGTGAGAAAGCGGCGGCGCCAGCGAGGTAGGTGACAGAGCCAGCCAAAATCGGGTATGCTATGCCTTGTGAGCGATATGAATAGATTTATTGGAGCATCGCATGTCAAAGAAGAAATCTGGCAAGGCAAAACGCCCCGACCGTCTCAACCGGAAGTTCTATGAGAAAGAACTGCTTCGGCTGCAATTCGAGTTGGTGAAGTGGCAATATTGGATCAAGCACCACGACATGCGCGTGATGATCACCTTTGACGGGCGCGACGCCGCTGGCAAAGGCGGCACCATCAAGCGGATCATGGCGCCTTTGCAGCCACGCGATATTCGTCTCGTCGCCCTCGCCAAGCCATCGGACCGCGAGCAGACGCAGTGGTACTTCCAGCGCTATGTCACGCATTTGCCCGCCGCCGGCGAGATCGTCCTCTTCGACCGCAGTTGGTATAACCGCGCCACCGTCGAGCGCGTCATGGGTTTCTGCAGCGATCGTCAATATTGGGACTTCCTCCGCGACGCGCCGAATTTCGAGCGGCTGCTGATTAATGACGGCATCATCTTGCTCAAATACTGGCTCTCGGTGGATGATGACGAGCAGGAACGCCGCTTCCAGGCGCGGGCGGTTAATCCTTCGCGGCGCTGGAAACTCAGCGAGATTGATATCGAGGGGCGCAACCGCTGGGTGGAATACACAAGGGCGAAGGACGCCATGATCGAACACACCGATATCCCCGAATGTCGCTGGCGGCAGGTCAACTCCAACGACAAACGCCGGCTGCGCCTGAATGTCATCCGCGATATCTTGGGGGCGATTCCCTACGAAGATGTGATTCCGGGACCGATTGAGCTGCCGGAGATTCCGCCGCAGGTCCCCTATACCTCGCGGCCGCCCCGCGATACTCACTATCTCGTCAAGGATTATTACGCCGATATGTAATGCCGCGTCTCGCCCTATTTCTTGCCAGTGACGAGCTTCTTGCGCGTTTCTCGGGCGGCGATGGCGGGCAGGCTCTCGGCATTGGCATCCAGGTAGGCGGCGATCGCTTCTCGATGCTGCTTGATGCCCTTGCGCAGCAGCCAGGAAATCGCTTTGCTGATGCGCTTGTCCTTCTCCGCCTTAAGCTGGTCAATCAGTTCAAGCGAGAGGTCGAGTATGCGCTCGTCGTCTGATTGACTGATGGGCGCGGTCAAGAGCACCAGGGCGGCGCGGCGCTTATTGACATTGGGGTCCGCCGCCAATGACCGGAGCAGGGCGGACCAGCCATCCCAGTCCGCCAGCAGATCCTTGTCGCTGAAGACCGTCTGGCAAGTGCTGTCGACTTCCGCCCAGCCATCGAGGCAGCTGAGCCAGGCATCCAGTTGCGCCAGGGACAGCCGCCGGCGATAGCGCGAGTATTTGCGGAAAAGCGTCTGGGGCGCGCAGCGTTCTTCGTAAGACTCGCCCTGATACAAGCTGTCGATCAACGCCAGCCAATTATCGAAGCTGAGGTCCTTGTGAGCAGCGCAGAAATCGAGCAAGATCCGCCGCCGTTGATCATTCTTGAGGCCATACCATCGGCGCGCTGTGCCGAGGTGTTCCGGGCGTTGTGTGGTCTGTCCGCGGCCCGGCTCCGCCGCCTGGATGCGCCTCAGGATAGATTGGTGATGGAGATTCATGACAGATCTTGGTAATAAGGCCGGCGAGGATTGTCGTAAACAAACGTAATTTGCCGTATTCTCATGTAGGCTGGTTCTGCCGTCCTGATAAATAGAAAATGCCGGGGCATTGCCTGGATCGCCCGTAAAACTATAGCGTTTCCGTTATGCGATTGACGGCGCTAGAGCAACTGCTTGAGCGGGATGTTGCGCCGCTTGAGGAATTCCATGAAGCCGATTTTGTCGATGGTCCGCAGTTCTTTCGCCGTGATTTTGACGCGCACCCAGCGATCAAGCTCGGGCACGTAGATGCGTTTGTTTTGCAGGTTCGGCTTGAACTTGCGCTTGACGGTGTTGAAGGCTTTACTGCGCGATTGGCCGAAGAGCGGCTTGACGCCGGTGATTTTGCGCTTGCCGGGCATGATCTTGCTCCCTTAGATTATGCAACGGGATATTATACCGGGCGGCGGGGGAATGTCGAGGGCTTATTTGACAACCGACTGCTATAGAGGACGTCGAGATAATAAAGCGAGAGTAATATGTAAGTTTTGCCGCGAAACTTCGCTACACTATGGCAATGCGCATCCGCACAATCCAAGCCAAATCCATCCTGACGCCGCAGAAGCGCGGCTTCCTCACCGCCGGCGAGCAACCCTATACGCACAGCCTCTCCTGGGCGACCGGCTGCCAATTCGGCAAGCTGTATTGCGGCGCCTACTGCTACGCGCCGATGCTGCCCAACTGGCATTTCGCCCGGCGCGAGGGCGAGGCTTGGGGCGATGTTCTCATCATCAAGGCGAACGCGGCCGAGCTGCTGGACGAGCAATTGGCGCGGGCGCGGAACCGGCGGGGCATGCGCATCTTCATGAGCCCGGTGACCGACCCCTACCAGCCGATTGAGCGCAAGCTAAGACTGACGCGGCGCTGCCTCGAGGTCTTCGCGCGTTATGATGACCTCGATCTGCTGCTGATTCAGACGCGGGGACCGGTGGTGGCGGATGACCTGGAACTAATCGCGGCGCTGCCATACGCCTGGCTGGGCATGACCATCGAGACCGACCGGGGCGACCTGCCTTATGGACCGGCGCGGTCGCATGTGGAGAGGCGGCTGGAGGCGGTCAAGCTGGCGGTTGCGCGGGGCATAAACGTTCAGATTGCGGTCTCGCCTTGTTTGCCATATTCGGATCTTTTCGCTGAGCGGCTGTTGGAGACGGGGGCGCAACGCATCGTCATTGACACCTTCGCCATTGGGGATGGCAGCCGCGGACGACGAACCGCGCAGAGTCCCTTCGCGGCGGTTGCCGATTATGACTGGCGCGACGACAGCATCGCCGAGAGTTTGTATCATCAGTTGGATATCCACCATGATGGGGTGGCTTGGAGCGGAGCTGGTTTCGCCGGGATTCCGGGGCGGAGGCGGCTTGTTTGAATCTCACAAGCTTCAGATAGGCAATTCCGGCAATCCGCTGACGATCTCCACTGTCCGCAGGCTCACCGTCGTCACCCGCTTGATGAGATCCAGGATATAGCGCGGCTCGCCAACTTCATCGGCCCAGTCGTTGGGATCGTTGGTGATGCCGCTTTTCTTGTGGGTCGTGATACGGTAGCGGTCGATCAGCCAGTCCAGCGCCGAGCGCGTGCCGAGCTTGTAGTCATGCGCTTCGGCGGGAATGCCCGCCAGCGTGATGCCGGCGTTGTAGATGATGGTGGATTTATCTGCGTTCCGTTGTTTGCCAGCATACTTCATCTTCTCGACGCGGTAAGCTGCTGGCGCGTCCGCATTCCAATTTGGCGCGTGAATCTCTTCCAGCGCATAAGGCTCGACCGTTTCGTAATTCACATGCAAGTCCGCCAGTTCACGCCCGGCGGCGACAAAAGCGCGGAAGTCCGCCAGCGAAGCCGCCATGGGAATGCGGGCGGCCGACTTGGCCAAATCATTGGCGAAGGTATCGCGCCATTGCCGGGAGTGCAGAAGCCCATAGGTGTAATAGAAGAGATCGTTTTCGCTGATCCCGCTATCGCCGTAATGCGCGCGGAACTCGGAAAGCGCGGCCGGGTTGATGTTTGAGACGCGCTGGAGTTGGGCGTCTTGGAATGACTTTTGCTTCGCGGGACGGTTGGGAATCAAGTAACGATAGCGCGGAAAGTATGCGGTATCGCCTGTTAAATGCCAATCAATAATGCTTTCTGTCATAAATGTATGAACCGGAGCTACCGAACCTTCTCGAGAAAACGCGATTCCTAGATTCTTCGCACCGGCATTGGGATACATTTCGGGAAGTTTATAAACACTGTTTATCAAATTACGGTCGAAATACAAGCGTTGCTTAAAGAAAGGGCGATATGATGCGATCCGGTATGCATCTTCGTCCTCGAAATACCTAACTCCATTGGCGACGTCTCTATAGTTGCGCGCATCCCAGTGAAACTGCTCGTCGTCCTTGGCGACGCGGGCTTTGGCTTGCTTAGTTTTTTCTGAGACTTTGCCCGCAGGTGATGAATCTTGAAACGCTTGAACTTGCGCATTATAGAATCTCAAGCTGCGTTGAATACTATCTCGCAAAGTATCTTGCGACGAATTGTAGGACCAAGCATCTCGATTTGTCTTAATTCCAAGAGTGCCCAGTAAGAAAACTGGTGCGGGGGATATAGAGCTTCCGCCGGCCAACGGGCGCATGGAAGAGAACACGCTCGACCGCTGATTGATCCAATCATAATGCTCATTTGGTCTAATGGTCTGCCAATCGGTTCGGGAGAGGCGCGACTGACCGACTAGCGCCAGCTTCTCTTCGCGCTTTAGATAATCGCCGATATCACGGTAGTTGATTGGAATGGCTGCGTCAGGAGGAGAGGGCGGGTAGCGCTTCACAAGAAACAGAATAGCAACCCCGGCGCGAGCGCTGGCATCAAACATACCACCGCCCTCCGCACGACGGCGTTCACCGGATGTGCGCGCATTCCCCCTGAGGTTATAGCAATAGATCACATCAAATTCGTTTGCGATTGTCTTGCGAAAACCGTCGAAGGCATTCGAGTCGATAAAACCGCCATTGGTGACGAAGGCGACGATGCCGCCATTCTCGCCGTCTTGGATCCAATCGGAGGCCAGACGTATCGCTTTCACATAAGGGTCATACAAAGCTGAAAGGTGGCTGGTGTTAGAGGGCTTCGCGTACATCTCTTTTACTTGCCCATCAATGGACGGGTAAGCTCGATTATTCGTCGCCGACCAAGGCGGATTGCCGATGACAATGCGGATGTCGAGTTCTTTCTGTCGGGCGATGCGCTGGTTGTTCTCCGGGAACCACATCTCGTCGATTGGCGCGCTGGATTCGTAAGCCTGGAAGGTGTCGGTCAGGACGATGCCCTCAAAGGGCTGGTATTCGCCGGCTTCCGCTTTGTCGTGATAGGTCGCTTCGATATTGATGGCGGCAATGTAATAAGCCAGCAAGTTGATCTCGTTGGCGTGTATCTCGGCGGCGTATTTTCGCGGCAAGTCGTCGTCTTTGATGAGGCCGCTGCCCAGCAAGCGGGTGATGAAGGTGCCGGTGCCGACGAAGGGATCGATGATATGCACGCCTTCATCGCCCAGGGAAACGGCAAACTCCATATTCAGCAGGTCTTCGACGCTGCGGATGATATAATCCACCACCTCAACCGGTGTATAAGCGATGCCCAGCGATTTGAAGGTTTCTTCCGGCAGCGCGCCTTTGAAGAAACGCTCGTAGAGTTCGGCCACCAGTTGCTGCTTGCCGGCGGCGTTATCATAGTTCTCAGCGCTGATGCGCACATCGCGGTAGAACTCTTCCAAGCCGGCGGTTTCTTTCTCCAGGCCGCGATCAGCCAGCGCGTCTATCACGCCCTGCATGGCTCTCGAAACCGGGTTGCGCTCGGCAAAATCAAAGTCGGCGAAGAGGGCGTCAAAGACCGGTTTGGCGACTAGGTGCTGCGAGAGCATGGAAACGGCGTCCTCCCGACTGATGCCGTCGTTCAGATTGCCGCGCAGTTCGGCCAGGAAGCGGTCAAATATCGGGCCGATGCCGGTGTCGGACATACGCAAAAGGGCGCGGATGCGAGCTTCATGGCGGCGCGCGATCTCGCGGACTTTGTCAGCCCAGGTCTCCCAGTAGCGCGGATTGGAATACTTGTCGACCAGCATAGCCAAGATAGCATCGCGATATTGGGCGGAGCCGCTTATTTCCAGGGGCAGTTGCGTCGGCAGGTTGTCTTCGCGCTCGTCCTCGTCGCTTGAGCCGTCAGCGATGTCGCGGTCGCGGGTATAATCCTCAGCGGCTTGGTCGGCTGTCAATTTCAGTTGGTTAATCCGCGCCTCGAAGCGGTCGTCATGGGCGGCGATGGCGTTGATGACCTGCCAGACGGCTTTGTAGGCGCTGCCGCTGATCGTTTCCTGCGGATCGACGCCGGGCGCTCGCGCGATAGGCAAGATAATGTAACCGCGTTTCTTGCCCGGCGATTTGCGCATGACTCTGCCTACCGCCTGCACCACATCAATTTCTGATTTGCGCGGGTGCATGAATAAAATGGCGTCGAGGGCGGGCACGTCTATGCCTTCGGTCAGGCAGCGGGCGTTGCTGAGGATTTTGCAGGTATTGTCTTCGGTCGGTTCGCGCAACCAAGCCAGTTCGTCGGCGCGTTTCAGGGCGTTTTGTGTGCCATCGACGTGGCGCACCTCACAACGCAAGGGCGTATCTGTGGCGATCTGGCTGCCGGCTTTGACGCATTCGTCGATGACCAAAGGAAAATAATCCCGGAACCGCTTGGACTGCGCGATCTTATTGCTGAAAGCGACGGCGCGTTTGGCGGCGCCCGGATCGTCGCTGAAGTCAACGCCGTCCATACCGCGCTTGCGCAGCCCGTTCCAACTGCCCACCATCCGCGCCCCGTTGTCCATATCAATTTCTATGGCGTCATCCGAAAGCGGCTTGTCCAGGATTTCGCCAACTTCATCGTAATCTACGTCGAGAATAACGACTTTGTAATCAGAGAGGATGCCCATTTCCACTGCCTTGCCGAAACCCAGGCGGTGGAATTCGGGACCGTAAATCTTTTCGTCCTCCATCGAAGCCAATACCAGTTGGTTTTCATTCGCCTTGCGCCGCGCCTGGTCGCCATAGATGCGGGGCGTGGCTGTCATATAAAGGCGCTTTGCCGCAGCGATAAAATCATTATCGTGAACGCGCTGGAAGTTGGATTCGTCGTTTTCCGTCAATCCGCTTACGCCCGTTGTGCGGTGCGCTTCATCGCAGATGATGAGGTCGAAAGCCGGCAAGCCCGCATCCTGCGCGTCCGATACAACATTCAGTGATTGATAGGTCGAGAACACTACCGTCATCGCGTCGCCGCGACTGGCTCTCTCAAATCGCCGCCGCAATTCATCCTGTTTTGTGGATGCGGGCCATTTCAGATCATAGATGGAGATGTCTTCGCTGTCTTCGCTGTCTTTGCTTTGCCCGCCTTCTATTTTTGCATCGGAGCAGACCGGGATGGTCGTCAGGGGCAGGTCGGCGTCTTGCGTCCAATCACCGAGCGCTTGTGACAACAGGGACAAGGAAGGCGTGAGGAATAAGACCTTGCCGCCAGCGCCCGCCATTCGCTCGGCAATGTGCAGCGCGGTGAAAGTCTTGCCCGAACCGCAAGCCATGATCAGCTTGCCGCGGTCATGTTCCTTAAACCCTTCGATAACATCATCAAGCGCTTTTTTCTGGTATTCCCTGAGCGCTTTCGGCTCTTTCTGCGCCATTTCGCTTGGGCGGTCGAAGCTGAATTTCGACCAATCTATAGACGATTTTTCGAAATCATCTGGACCCCAGCGCGATACAGGTTTGTCTTTTCGATCACTTAGCGCCTTTTCAGCATTGGCCGTCCATTTCCCGCTAGTGGATACAAAGATCCCCCTTGAAAAAGTATCGACCGAATAGGCGGCGAGGAACTTATTCAGTTGGTCAAGAGCAATGGCTGTCCCCGGGCGATAGAATTTGCATTGGATGGCTACCAGTTCGCCGCTGTCTCGTTCACGCGCTACCAGATCTATGCCAATATCGTGTTGGTTCTGATTGCCTTCCCACTCTGACCAGAGCCAGACCTTGTCGAATTTGTCGGACTGCGCCTTGTCCTGTTCGAGGAACGCTTTGACGAGTCGCTCGAAAACTTGCCCCTTTTGCGCCGTGCTTTCCGCTTGACCGCCTAACCGCGTCAACAAGTCCCGGAAACTGTTTATAGATGAAGTTGTCGGCGCTTTGTTCGAGTCGTGCATAATGACGCTAGCCTCTGTCGCTGAATCATAGATATGATTCTAGCCAGGAATCTTGCATCATGAAATGGCAGATGGGCTACGGAATTCCAGGACGGCAAATGAACCTTCGCCGCGCGATTTGGCTCTTTGAGTTAGTGGCAGTGAACGCAAGGAGTGACTATGAAAGAACTAGCCCCATTAGTGATCCGCTCGCGACAAGGCGACAGCCCCGCATTCGAAGAACTGGTACGACGTTTTCAGGATATGGCAGTCGGTTATGCCTACGTCCTGCTGGGCGATTGGCAGGAGGCGGAAGACGCGGCCCAAGACGCTTTCATCCGCGCTTACTGCGATCTGATCAAGCTCCGCGATGCCGCCGCTTTCCCGGGCTGGTTCAGGCGCATCGTATACACGCAGGCGCAGCGTCGCTTGCGCGTCAAGGAACCGGCCTGGGTCTCGCTGGAAAATGTGGCGGAGTTGGCGGTCGCGGGTCCGGCGCTTTATGTTGAGCGCGGGCAAGACGAACTTTGGACCTCGATCGACAGCTTGCCGGCGGCGCAGCGCAGCGTCCTGCTGCTGTATTACATGAACGAATATTCGCAGAAGGAGATCGCGTCATTTCTGGAGATCCCGCTGGGCACGGTCAAGACGCGGCTGCACCACGCGCGCAAACAATTGAAGAAAAGGATGAGGCACTTGAACGACTTATCAGCACAGCGCCCCTCGCGGGACAATCAATTTACCGAGAAGGTCATGCGGCTATTCGACGCGGCCAAAACCGGCGATATCGAGGGCGTCCAGCGGCTGCTCGGCGAAGACGGACGCTTGGCGAATGCCAGCGGCTACATCCGCAGCTCGCTTTGGGGCGCGGATGCCCTGGCGCTGCACGTGGCGGTGATGCACGGGCGCAAGGACATGGTCGATCTCTTGCTGGCGCATGGCGCCGATATCAACGCCCGCGATGACAAATATCGCTTCAATGCGCTGATCCACGCCATCGATCTGGCCGACTTCATGCCGGAATACGCGGCGCTGGGCATGGTGGAGTTCTTGCTGGAGCGCGGCGCGGAAAAGGACGTCTGGGCTTGCGCCTGGCTGGGCGACGGCGACAGCGTGAAAGCCTGGCTGGATGAAAACCCGGCGCTGGTGAACGAGATAGGACCCGGTCCCAGCACCTTGCTCTCTTTCTGTCGCGATGTGAAGTCGATTCAATTCTACCTGGATTATGGCGCTGATCCGCTGGTTTCCTATGAACGCAGCGGCAAATACGGCAGGACGACGCCCCTGCGCGATATCGCCTACCGCCGCAATTACGCCTGCGTCCGGCATCTGCTGGCGCATCTGGGTTGGGCGGTCGATATCTTCTGGTCCAGCATCATGGGCGATGCGGAGGCGGCGCGGACGCTTCTGACTGGCGATGCGGGCCTGGCTGGCGCAGCGACGGCAGCGGATCATGTATTGGGGGCTGGCTTGAGTCCCCTGCATCTGGCGGCGCAGGGCGGGCACATTGATGTGATGGATGCCCTGCTGGATGCGGGCGCGAATGTGAACGCGACCGATGTCCGCGGTTATACGCCGCTGCATTTTGCCATCTGCTTTGGTCCCAAAGTCTTGCTCGATCCGCTGCCTGATATGACGCAGGCGACGGAAGACATTGGCGTGTATCGGCTTCTGGCCGATGTGCCCCAATATCTCCTCGAGCGGGGCGCGGACTTGAGCGCGCGTGAAGCGGTGAACGGTCGCAGTCCCTTGGAGTTGGCCATGTCGGCTTTTGAGGACGAGACTGATCGCGGCGAAGTGATCGCGCTTTTGGAAGCGGCTGGCAAAACAGTTGCCTCCTAGAGACACCCGCAACTGCCAATTGAATAGCTCCGACAGCGGGCGCCCCGGCGGGTCCGACGATGGCGATCGTTGGTCGCTCCAGGAAAGCGTTTATCTATTCCTGCTGGCTTTAGAGCGCTGGCTTGAGCTTGCGCTTTGGTTTGCTTACGAAGACGTAGAGACAGAAGAGCGCCATGCCGAAGAAGGAGAAGAGCGCCCCGAGTAGAAATAGATCGCGGAAGGCGAAGAGCGAAAGCAGCAAGCCGCCCCCTAGCGCCATGATGGCGAAGCTCAAGCCAGCCGCCATCTCGCCGCTGCCAGCCATGATAGACTGCTGCGGCTTCGGCACGAGGTCGAGGATGTAGACGACGAAAGAGGCATAACGAATTGAGGTCAGCGCCATTGTGCTGATGAAGCCGATCGCCGCGGCCAGCCAGTGTTCGACCAGCGCTATTGGCAGCAGGCATATCGAGGTCGCCAAGGACGCGCCGATGACGACTTTCACGATCCCCCAGCGCCCGATGAACGATGGCGTGAGCAGGGCGGTGGGTACGCCGGTCAAGCGGCCCAAGGCGGCGATGGCGCCGATCATGGCGGTGGAAACAGCCAGCTGCCGGTCCATGTAAACATTGAAGTAAACCAGTACGGTGGCGGTGCCGGCGACCTGGAACAGCCGGATGATCGTCATTACAGCGATGAGCATGATGAGCGCGCCGGTCAGACTCGGCCCTTCGCGCGGGCTGTCGTCCCTTATCTCGGCCGGCTCAATTGTCTGTGGCAGCGGGCGGACGCGGAGCAGACACAAAGCGGACAGCGCCATAACGGCGCTCGCCAAGGTCAGCGTGAGGCGATAGGGCGCCGGGTGGTCCAGCGTCGTGGCGAGCAGCGCCGCGATTGCGCCAGGCAGCAGACCGCCGACCAGGCTGCCGGCGAAACCCGCCAGAGACCAGCCCGCCGTCTTCAGCGCGAAGGCGCGATGCTTGTAGGCCGTATCGACCACGTTTAGCAGGTAAGGCGCGCCATTCACGAAGAAGAGAGAAAAGCCAGTGAGCATCAGGGCGTAGTGGAAGACTAGCCAGCTCTCACGGAGACCCGGCGGCAGCAACTCGGCCTGGGGCAGCAGCAAACCGCCGATAACGCTGATGGCGGCGCCGATCTTCATGAGCAGCGTAGTGGACAGGCGCGAGCCCAAGATGCCGGCCGGCAAACTGACGCTGGCGAAGGTCAGCAAACCGACCGCGTTGACCAGCCCGATGAACTCCGTGCCATAATCCAGGCGCAGCATATAGAGATTGAGCAGCACCGTATAGACGCCATCAACGACAAAGCACATGCCCACGAGCACGATGAAAAAGAGCCGCGCTTGCGGGTTGAAATTGCGAATCGGATTGATGATGCGCGCCAGCATGAGCGGAACTACCTCTCCCTAAATCCCTCCCGAAGGTCAGTATCTACGCGACCCGAAGCATCAGGGAGGGACTTCTTTCGCTGTGGCGGTGGCTTGGGCTCCAGCCTAAGTCCTGTCAGCGATGATTACGAGTCGCTTGTCGCGCCAAGCTCAGTCGACGATCTCGAAGATAGCTTCGATCTCGACGGCGAATCCGTTGGGCAGGGAGGCGAAACCGAGGGCGCTGCGGGCATGCAGCTCGCCATCGTAAAGCTCCCAGAACAGCTCCGAAGCGCCGTTGATGACCAGGTGCTGGTCGGTGAATTCGGGCATGGAATTGACGCAGCCCAGCAGCCTGCGGACGCGCAGTTTGTCCACCGAGCCGGTGATGGTGTAGGCGGCTTTCAGCAGGTCAATGGCGCAGACGCGGGCCGCCTGTTTGCCCGTCTCGACATCCAGGTCGCGCCCGAGCTTGCCTTGGTAGCCAGTGGATACGTGTCCAGAGACAAGGACGGTGTTGCCGATGCGGGTCGCCGGCGCGAGGGTGGCGGATGGGGTGAAGTCTTCGATATCGATGCCCATCGCTTTGACTTTTTCATCAAGGGTCATGGCGGGTCCTCCTCAGTATCAATTTTGCGAATAGTTGAATCTGTGGATTATAGGCTTGTTGTTGGGCTGCGCCATACCCAAAAGCCGTGCCGTTGCGGGAGTGGCGGATTTCAAGGGTACGGGGCATATTCCGAATTCCATACTGGGGGATTCGCCACAGAGACACAGAGGGCGGGGTTGGGGCTTGTCGGCGGTTGAATAGAGAGGCGGGGGTAAACGTGAGATTATCATATTGTTGTTTATTGGTTAGGTGTTTGTCTGACATTGTCCGTTTGTCGGACAAGGGAAAACTGTTTTCGGACAAAGTCGCGATTTGTCGACGGGGCGGCTTTTTGCGCCAACGGCGAAGGGTACGGTGATCCTGTACGCAGGCGGATGGGGTTGATGTCGTCATGGATATGGAGCGGGTTCACGGCGTGGCGTTTTTCATGGTCTGAGAAGTATCTGGTTTTGGGCATGTGGGCACTCAGTTCGTTAGGCTTGTAGATATTATAGAACATATATTCTTAAATGAAAGAGCTGGATGCGGCGATTTTGAGGCGTGGCGAAAATCGTGGACATGCCGCGCGTTTTCCCAACACGCTCCCGCCATCCTTATGGTGAACTTGCCCCGATTTTGTGGGGGCCGCCACGGCCGAGCAAGGACAGAGTTCGCAGATTTTTGCAACTGGTGTATCCAAGGTGTGGTATTCTCTTCGGGTAGCAAGTAGCCCAATTTACAATCCCGCAGTTTAGTTGACTGGCGCAAGGGCGCGCGGAGGAGTACAGCGGCGTATGAAAAACACCAGCGTAGTATTCACCGGACCGGACAGCATTGAAGTGAAAGCGCTCGACAGCGACTACCTGCCGCTCGGCGATTATGAGGTCCTGGCGCAGACGCGTTATTCGCTGATCAGCGCCGGCACCGAACTGGCTTGTCTGTCCGGCGTGGAAGCCTGGTTCAGCTTCCCGCAGACGCCTGGCTACGCCTCTGTGAGCGAGGTGGTCGCGGCGGGCGACAAAGTGAGCGCGGTTGCCCCGGGCGATATCGTCTACAGCATGGGCGGGCACTGCCAGTACCAGCGCATCGACACCGCCGACCCGCGCGCGCTCTGCGTGAAGGCGCCGGCTGGCATGGACTTGACCCAAGCTGTCTTCACGCGGATGATCTGCGTCTCCTTCACGGCGCTGCGGATTTCGACCATCGAGCTTGGCGATTATGTCGCGGTGACCGGTTTGGGATTGGTGGGCAACTTCGCCGCGCAATTGGCGGGCTTGCAAGGCGGGCGCGTCATCGGGCTGGACCTCAGCGAGAAGCGCGTCGAGTTGGCGCGAGAATGCGGCGTCGCTCATGCCTTGACGCTGAACCCGGCGACTGTCGAAGCGGATGTCGCCGCCATCACCGACGGCGCTGGCGTGACGACCTTGATCGAAGCGACCGGCAATCCGCGCGCGCTGCCCCCGGCGCTGCCACTGGTCGGGCGCTATGGGGAGGTCATCTTTCTGGGCACGCCCCGCGGCGCCTACGAAACCGACCTGACGCCGGTGCTGCAGCATGTCCACCTTGACGGCCGCGGCAACCTGACCTTCAAAGGCGCGCACGAATGGCGCTATCCGGTGCCACATGATCCTTTCGTCAAGCATTCGATTTCGCGCAATGCCGCCTTGGCGCTGGACTTCATCCGCAACGGAGACTTGCAGGTCTCGCCGCTGCATAGTCATACGCTGACGCCGGAGCAGGCGCAGCAAGCTTACGACGGGCTGAAACATGAGAAAGACGAGTATATCGGCGTCGTCTTCGATTGGACGGGCGTCGCGCCGACGATCTAGCAAGTGTGGATATCCCCGTCTGCCAGTCTACTCTCCCCGCAGGCGCGGATCGAGGATATCGCGCAAGCCATCGCCGATGAAGTTGAAAGCCATCACCAGGCTGGCGATCGCGAAGCCCGGGAAGAGCCACATCCACCACTGATCGAAGAAGTCAATGCCGATGCTGACCATCCGCCCCCATTCCGGCGATGATGGCTCCGGACCCAAGCCGATGAAACTGAGCGCGGCGAAGCTGATGATGGCCGTGCCGATATCCAGCGTGGCGAGGATAAGGGCGGGCGCGATGCAATTGGGCAAGATGGTGCGGAAGAGGACGTAGAAGCCGCTTGCGCCAGCGCTATGCGCCGCTTCCACATACTCTTGTGATTTGACCTCCAGCACCAAGCCACGTAGCACACGGGCATAGCGGGGCCACCAGACGACGCTCAAGGCGATCACGGCATTCTGAATATCCGGTCCCAGCGCCGCCGTCACCGCCATCGCCAGGATGATGAAGGGGAAGGCCATGAAGAGTTCGGTCAGGCGCATGAGCAATTCGTCGATGATCCCGCCGGCGTAACCGGCAATGGCGCCGATGATGACGCCGAGGGTGCTGCCAATGATGATCACCGCCAAACCGGCTGGTATCGTAATCCGCGACCCCCAGAGCACACGGCTGAATATATCCCGCCCCAGCTCGTCCGAGCCCATGGCGAATTGCGCGTTGGGCGCTTGCAGCCGGTTCACGAGATCTTGCTTTAGCGGCTCGAAGGGGGCGATATCGGGCGCGATGAAGGCGATGATCGTCCAGAGGATGACCGAGATCAGCCCGAGCAGGACCAGCGGATTGCGCCGCAGATGATAGAGCGCCTGCTTCGCTCGGCTAGGCGACTCGAATTCGCGGGTCGAGGAAGAAATAGATGATATCGACGACAAAATTCACTCCGACATAAATGAAGGCGAATAACAGGCTGACGCCCATAATCGCCGGGAAATCCTGCGAGGTGCTGGCGCGGAACATATAGAAGCCGATGCCCGGGTAGGCGAAGATAGATTCGATCAGTATCGAGCCGACCAGCAGATTGCCATAAGACAAACCGATGACCGTCACTACCGGAATCAAGGAATTGCGCAGGCCGTGAAAGCCGATGACATAACGCTCGCGCAGACCCTTTGAACGGGCGGTGCGCATATAATCCTGGTTCAGCACCTCAAGCAGGGAGGAGCGGGTGATGCGCGAGATGATGGCGCTGATATAAAGCGCGAGTGTGGACGCGGGCAGAACCAGATGGTCGAAGGCGTTTTTGAAAGTTTTGAGATCGCCGGCGAGCAAGGCGTCGATGGTGAACAAGCCAGTGACGGTCGGGGGAGGGCGCATGATGATATCCAGCCGTCCCGGTCCAGCGGCGATGCGCATTTGAGCGTAGAACACGGTCAAGAATATCAGGGCGAGCAAGAACACGGGGAAACTGATTCCTATGAAGGCGATTACCCGCGCGGCGTAATCCGCCAGACTGTCCTTCCATATCGCGGAGACTAAGCCCAGCCCGACGCCCAGCGCAATGCCAAAGATGATGCCCAGCGTCGCCAGCTCGATTGTGGCGGGCAGGCGCCGGCTGATATCTTCGCCGACCGGCTTGCGGGTTTTGATGGAAGTGCCCAGGTCGCCCCGCAGCAGATTGCCGAGGTAGGTCAGGTATTGCTCGTGCAGCGGTTTATCCAAGCCCCACTTCTTACGAAAGGCGGCGATAGTATCTTCATCGTTGAGGGCATTGGGCGGCAGGTTGGCGATGGTGGGGTCGGCCGGGATGAGGTTGGCGATGAGGAAAGCCATCACGGTGATGCCCAGCAGAAGCGGAGTCACCAAGAGGGCGCGGCGTATGAAGTATTGGAAGAAGTTCATCGGCTCGGATTGCCA
>JAJEAA010000032.1 GCA_022824365.1 Anaerolineae bacterium | reverse complement strand
ATTGGCGCCGTTTCGACTTCGTCAATAATGGCGGAAACAGCCCGCAGTCATCCAGCCTAAAGCGCCGCTAAAACCCCTGAAAACGCAGGAAAATTCGCTGCTGTATAGATACAGTATGTATATAGCATCGGGGGGGGGGGGGGTAGTGAACATGTTTTCTATCCCATCCCCCGGCCCCTTCTCGCCATCTCTAGTGGCGCGTAGACACAGCCACTTCTGGCGGGCATTCAGCAAGCCAGGGAAGGGGGGCGCTCCTAGAGAAGTTGTTTTTCTCAGGGCTAACCTGTAACTACTGAGTTGTATATTTGCCGGCGAAGTTAGCGGGCAGTCAGCATAGAGCCGCCCCCAGAGAGTATTTGTTTTCGGTATGTTTATTGTCCGAAATGGACAAAGTCGGACAAAGAAAAACTTTTTTCGGACATTAGACAGGGTTTTCCAGGCGAAACGGACAAAAGGCAGGCGGCTGCCGGTATGATTTTGGTATGTCGGCGCGGGGGCGCAAGCGCTTGCATCGCAGGAGTCTGGCGACAGAGCCGGGATAGAGAGCGAGTTTTGGGCGGAGGGCGTCAGTTGGGCGGCGGAATTGAGAGCCTGCGAACATTGATCCATAGGGGGAGTGTATCATGATTTTGCGTCGAAGGAAAGAACAAATGTACGCGAGTTTCTGCCCTTTTCTCGCCATCTCTAGTGGAGCGCAGGTCGCGTAGACAGCCACCAGGCCACCGGCACAGCACTCCGAGAGGGGGAGCTAATTTGGCGGGAGTCGTAGCGAATTACTGAGATTCGCAAGGATTGTCCGCTATTTTGTATTGATTTGTCGCTATTCCAGCTATCTTCGCGTATGATTTCCAGTAGTGGACAAGCCTTATATCATGAACGAATTTCGTATAGTTCCCGGGCAAGCTATGATTCACGCGCGTCCAGCGCCTCTATCGCTCGTTCGACATCGCCTACGACGATCATCCCGTCGGCGCCGCTGCCGGTGATCACAGTCCAGTCTATGCCCGCCTGCTTTGCCAAGCGCCTCGCTTTGGGCGATATCTTGGGCCGCGCCACTGCCTTGGGGCTGTCGCCAGATTTCTTGCCCTGAATCAGCGTTTCCGGTCCCCGCCTAGCCACTTCTGTGCTGTTGTCATGTTCCAGCGCATGCGGTGGCTTTTGGACATCCGAGCCCGCGCCTGTGTGTATAGCTTGGCGCGTGTATTCGGCAGTTTCAATGATTGCGACGACCTGCTGCGGCATAACGACGCTTTGGTCGGGCGCAATGATTTGGGTCAGGGTCCCGCCAACAAAGGCTTCCACCTCGACGATCGCTTTATCCGAGTCGATCTCAAAGAGCAGGTCCCCCTTTTCAATGGCATCCCCCTCGCGTTTGTGCCAGGCGACGAGCGCCAACTCGGCAACCGCTTCGCCTATCTGGGGGACCAGGACTTCCACACGCATATCACATTTCCATCAGTTCGAGGATCGTCTTGCGGATGCGCGCCTCATCGGGGATGACCGCGTTCTCTAAAACAGGCGAAAACGGGATCGGCGTATTGGGCGTCGCGACCCGCAGGATGGGAGCGTCCAAATAGCCGATGGCCTGGCCGGCGATGTCCGCCGCCAATTGCGCGCCCCAACCGCCCTGCTCACTGCCCTCCTCCACGATCACGAGGCGCGATGTCTTGACAACAGAGTCTATCACCAATTGCGTATCAAAGGGCGCCAGGCAGCGCGGATCAACTACTTCAACACTCAGACCTTCGCCTTCAAGGGCTTCCGCCACGTTCAAGCTGAGGTGCAGCATGAGGCCGTTAGCGACGAGGGTAATGTCGCTACCCGGCTTCTTTATATCAGCTTTGCCCAGTGGAATCAGGTATTCATCAGCAGGAACATGGCCGCGGCTGATGCTACTTTCCGCCAGCTTGCGCCCTTTGCTGCCATATAGATGTTTGTGTACGCAGAATAGCACCGGGTTGTTGTCCCGCACAGCGGATTTGAAGAGCCCCTTGGCATCATAAGGTGTGGCCGGCGTCACGATTTTAAGCCCGGGGATGCCATAGAAAACGCTCTCCACCGAATTGGCATGTTGGGCGCCACGCCCGGAAGCGCCAGTCGGCAGTTGAAACACCAGCGGGATGCTGATTTGACCGCCCGACATGTAGCGCAGTTTCGCGCATTGTTGAATGATCTGATCAAAGGCGGTGAAGATAAAGTCTCCGTACTGAAAATCGATGATCGGGCGCAGGCCTTGAATGGCGGCGCCAATTGCCAATCCAACAAAGCCGGCTTCAGAAATCGGCGTGTTGAGAACACGCTCTAGTCCAAATTCCTCCACCAGACCCAGCGTGAACAAGAAAGAGCCGCCAATACGAATATCCTCGCCGAGCACGAAGACCAGCTCGTCGCGGCGCATTTCTTCGCGCAAGGCTTCGCGAAGCGCCTGCACGACCGTGAGTTCACACCGCGCGGATTGGGCCGGCGCGGCATTGTCAGTCAGCATAGATATGCTCCAAAGCAGACTCTATAGCGGGAGCATCGCTATCGAGCGCGAAGTTGACGGCAGCGTCGATTGTGGTCGCGACGGAGGCTTCCAGCGCTTCAATCTCGCACAGTGAAATGCGCGCGTCCGCCAGCAGCCGAGCGCGAAAGGCCGGCAGAGGATCGGTCTTGAACCAGGCCTCCATCTCCTCCTGCGGACGATAAGTACCCGGGTCATCGCGTTTGTGTCCGCCGCGGCGATAGGTCAGGCATTCGATGAGCGTTGGTCCGCCGCCGGCTCGGGCGCGCTCGACCGCGGTCTTGACCGCTTCATAGACGATGATGGGATCGTTGCCGTAAATCGTACTGCCGGGCATGCCATAAGCCGAGGCGCGCTCGGCGACGAATTCGATGGCCATCACTTCTGTTATATGCGTCGACACACCGTAGAGATTATTTTCGCAAAGGAAAATCACGGGCAATTTCCACACTGCCGCCAGATTAAGCGCCTCGTGCCAATCGCCTTTATTGGCGGCGCCTTCACCAAAAAAGTTGAGGGCAACCTGGCCTGTGGCCTGCCGTTTGAAGGCAAAGGCCATGCCAGCGGCTATAGGCGAGGAGGCGCCGACGATGGCGATTGCCGGCAACGCGCCAACAGCCATGTCGCCAACGTGCAGCGAACCGCCTCGGCCGCGGCAGCAGCCGGTCTCTTTGCCGAAGAGTTCCGCCATCAAGGCAGCGGCGCTGACACCCTTTGCCAATGCTTGGCCATGCCCGCGATGCGTCAAGGTGATGACATCATCAGCTTCCAGCGCCAGGCAAGCGCCAACGACGCTGGCTTCCTGGCCCAAGGACAAGTGAATGGTGCCCGGCATGATGCCTTGCAAGAACAGGTCGTTGACCTTCAATTCGAATTGGCGGATCAAGACCATTCGCCGATACAAGTCCCTCAGCAGATCCGCATCATAGGCGTCAAGGGACGCGATATCGGGTACTTGGGGCAATTGGATGCTAAGGCTTTGCATTTAACGCTCCTCGTTTGCACTGCGCCGCAAGTTCCGCGCGTGAGGGCGCAGCACTTGCGTCAGCGCTTGGTACGCGCCAAAAGCGTTGTCGTAGAGTTGCCGCATTGCCTCGGCCGGCCGCAAGTCTTCGCTGGGCAAGGCGCAGGCATTTTGAGCGTCGAACCACCCAGTGAAAACATCGGTGGCGATACCAGCCAGCATAGCGGCGCCATACGCGGCTGATTGTACAACCGGCTTGGTTAATGGACGACCTATGACATCGCAGACGATCTGACTCCAGAGCCGACTCTTCGCGCCGCCGCCGATCAGATAGAGCTTGGTAACCGGATCGCCCAGAACGCTGACGAGCTCGAAGCAGTCGCGCAGCGAGTATGCCACGCCTTCCAAGGCGGCTCGCGCAAAGTCTTCCAAGCGATGCTGCCTATCAAGCCCAATAAAACCGCCGCGCAGGTGCGGATCCCAGTGTGGAGACCGCTCGCCCTGCAAATAGGGCTGGAAAAGCAGGCCACGCGCGCCGGGCTCTGAAACCGCTGCCAAGGCTTCAACCAGCTCGTGCGCCGGCTTGCCGCTGGCCGATGCCATCACCTGACCAAATGTCTCGGCGAACCACTGCAAAGTGGAAGTCCCCGAATTGGTGGCGGTGATGGCGAACCAATGCGGCTCAACCACATGCTGATAGACGATCGCGCCCGGAGAAGCTCTCGCTTCACGCATCACCAGATTGACGTTGGCGGCTGTACCGAGTTTAAGGACGCAATGTCCGGGCGAGATTGCGCCGATGCCGGCCGCCTCCACGACGGAATCGCCGCTGCCCACCGCCACTGGCGTACCCCCCAGCAGGCCGGTAGCGCGCGCCGCCTCTGGCGTCAAGCCGCCGCTGATATCAACCGCGGGCCGCACTTCCGGCAGCCAGTCCACAGGCAACCCGACCAGACCGAGCAGGGCTTCTGACCAGACGCCAGCGTGGACATCATAAAGCTGTGTGCCGATGGCGTCGTAGACATCGGTCTGGTAGCGGCCCGTCAGTCGATATCGAACATAATCCTTAACGACCAGGATGCGACGCAAACGCTTAAATGTCGCCGGTCGGTTTTCTTTGAGCCATAGCAATTGCGGTAAGGTCCAGGCCGGGTTGACGCGGCACAAGCTGGTCCGGAAAATTGTCTCGCCGCAGTCAGCTTCGAGCCGGTCGCTTTGCGCTGTGCTGCGCAGATCCGACCAATGAATTGTCGGATGCAGGATGGCGCCACCGCTGTCCATAAGGGCAACGCTGTGGGCTGGGCCGGCGATTGAAAGGCCGATAATGCTATTCGCTTTTACTCCGCTCGATTCCAAACAAGATTGGATCGCTCTACAAGCGCTAAGGTACCAATCTTCCGGGTCTTGTTCCGCTTGTGACCTTTGAGGATAGCGCGTTGGATAGGGCTGCTCGGATTCGCCGACAACGCGCAAGGTCGTATCGACAATCATGCACTTGCAGGCGCTGCTGCCGATATCAATTCCAATCAGGTATGAAGTCATCAATAAAATCTACTTCCATAACGTATTCCGCCGGGGGCGATTGCCGCTCGTCGCATCCATTCGCGACCTAAATGACACCTTTCTGCAGCAAGTAGATGATCACCGACAAAGTTATCGGGCTGATCAAGGTGGTTGTCATGATCAAATTGAGCGCCAAGTCTTTATCCGTATTAAATTCATAAGCGAGTATGATCGTCAGAACGGCGGTGGGCATACCCGCTTGCAAAATGAATGCCAAGCGCGCGGCGCCATCCAAGTCGAAAAGCGACGCGACTGCGATCGCGACGACCGGCGCCAACAGCAAGCGTATCGCTGTTCCTGACAATAATAACCGCCAGCGATCAGGCTTGCGAAAACCACCAAGCTGAAGACCGAGCAGCACCAGCATCAAGGGAATCGAGGCGTCGGCCAGCAGTTGCGATGTGCGGGCGAGCGCTGGCGGCAACTCGCTTATGCCGGCCGCCTTTAACGCAAACGCCAAGACAAGCGCATAGACAACCGGCGTACGCAATACACTCCGAAACGACTTCAGCATGGATGCCTGGCCATTCGAAGAGACATATACGCCCAAGGTCCAGGCCACGGTCGAGCCGGCGATGTAGATGATGACCGCGTAGGTCAGCGCCTCAGCGCCGAAAGCAAAACTGACAATGGAAATGCCGAAGTTGGCGCCATTGAAGACGAAGGTGGAGACCAGCGTGGTGACGCGTTCACCCGGTTTGATCTTGTGGCGCGAAGACACAGCCACTTCCAGCCAGCGGAAGAAAATGAAGGCGAAAACGGTGATCGCGGCAAGTAGCGCAAGGGTCGCCAGATATACGCGCAGAAAGTCGCCGCCGCTGACATCGCGGGTGTACACAGCGTTGAATGCCAAAGCCGGTGAAAAGACATAAAACATCATGCTGGAAATCATCGGCGGATTGACATTCAGACGCCGACGCAGGACGACGCCCACTGCCGCGATCGCGAGAACGGGGACCATGTTGTCGATGAAGATATTGAGCAGGTCGTTCACAAGGCGGTTCTGCTAGTCGGCATGGGCAAAACAAGGCTGATGATAATGTGCCCTTCGCAGGTCGTGTAGGGGCGACCTCTCAGGCGGACCCTTTTATCTGCCATCAATCAGGATTCTGCGATTGTCACCCGTTGCCCAAACGGGTTAGCTATAGCTGGGCAGAGCCGGCGCGCAGCAGAGCACCAATTCCTTCGCGGCGCGGACCTCATCCAGGCGGCGGACCGGCGCTGTATGCGGGGCGTTGAGCAGGGTCTCCGGCTCGGTCCGCGCTTCCTCGGCGATCCGCTCCATTGCCTCGACGAAGGCATCAAGGTCTTCTTTGACCTCGGTCTCGGTCGGCTCAATGAGCAGAGCCTCGGGCACGATCAGCGGGAAATAATTGGTCGGCGGATGAAAGCCGTAGTCCATCAGCCGCTTAGAGATATCCAGCGCGTGCACCTCGTCGACGCCTTCGATATGCCCCTCCAGCACAAATTCATGCCCGCAATAACGCGGGTAAGGCACGCGGTAGCTGCGCATCAGCCGAGCGCGCAGGTAGTTGGCGTTGAGCACGGCATAGCGCGTGACATCGCGGATGCCGCTATCGCCGTAGACGCGGATGTAGGCATAAGCGCGCAGGTGCATGCCGAAGTTGCCGTGGAAGGCTTTCATGCGCCCGATGCTTTTCTCCGGCATGACAAAGCCGTAGAGGGGTGGTGTATCGCCGTCCTCCTCGGCAACGACCTCCACGATTGGTCCCGGCAGATAGGGCTTGAGCTTCTCGTTGACGCCGACCGCTCCGCTGCCCGGCCCGCCGCCGCCGTGGGGGGTGGAGAAGGTCTTATGAAGATTGTAGTGCATGACATCAAAGCCTAGCTCGCCCGGCTTGACCACGCCCATCAGCGCGTTCATATTAGCGCCATCCATATACATCAAGCCGCCCGCGTCGTGTACGGTTTCGATGACTTCGAGGATAGTCGATTCGAACAAGCCGAGAGTGCTGGGCACGGTGATCATCATGCCGGCGATGCGGTCGCGCAGATCGCCCTCGCAAGCGGCGTGCAACGCGCGCATATCGACATTGCCCTGCGCGTCGGCGGGCAGCTCGCGCACTTCCATGCCGGCCATGGTGACGGTAGCCGGGTTGGTGCCATGCGCGCTATTGGGCACGAGGATGATATCGCGCTGGCCTTCTCCGCGGTCGATATGATATTGGCGGATCATCAAGATGCCGGCGAATTCGCCCTGGGCGCCGGCCGCCGGACTCAGGCTGACGGCCTCGAAGCCGCTGATCTCGCCGAGCCAGCCCTGCAGTTCGTGCATCAGGAAGAGCGCTCCCTGGGCGCCGCTTTCGTCAGTAAGCGGGTGCAGCTGGGCGAAGCCGGGCAGGCGCGCCGCGTCTTCGTTGATCTTGGGGTTGTATTTCATGGTGCATGAGCCCAGCGGATACAGCCCCTGGTCGATGGAATAATTGAGCTGGCTGAGCTTGACAAAGTGACGCACAACTTGCACTTCGCCTACTTCCGGCAGGGGCAGATCATCGCGCGTCAATTCGGCGGGCAGCGTCGCCCTTGGCACATCGCACTCAGGCAGGTTGACGCCGCTGCGCCCGGGCGCGCCGATATCGTAGATCAATGGTTGCAGAGCCTGCTCAGGCAGGTATCCGGCCATCATCCCAAGCCTCCCATCACCTCAACCAGGCGGTCGATTTCGTCTTTGCCATTCGTCTCCGTCACGCACACTAGCATGTGGTCTTGCAAGTGGAAATAGTGCGGACCCAAGTCATAACCGCCGATGATGCCCTCTTCCAACAAGGCGGTGTTGATTTCCTCAACCGGGCGTGGGCATGCCACGACAAATTCGTTGAAGAAGGGCTTGCTCATATCGACGCTGTAGCCATCGAGCCGGTTGATCCGCTCGGCGGCGTAATGCGCCTTGTGGTAGTTGAGCTCGCCGACCTGGCGCAAGCCGTTCTTGCCCATCAGCGCCATATAGACCGAAGCGGCCAGCGCCATCAAGCCCTGGTTGGTGCAGATATTGCTGGTGGCGCGCTCCCGCTTGATATCTTGCTCGCGCGGACGCAGGGTCATAACGAAGGCGCGCTTGCCATCGGCATCACGAGTTTCGCCGATGATGCGGCCCGCAATGCGGCGCACATACTTCTGGCGGATGGCGAAATAGCCCAGATACGGTCCGCCGAAGCCGAGCGGGACGCCCATAGATTGTCCCTCGCCGACGACAATATCGGCGCCCAGTTCGCCCGGGCTTTTGAAAAGCGAAAGCGCCATCGGGTTGGCGACGATGACCAGCAAGGCGCCCGCTTCATGCACCGCCTCGGCGACGGTCGCCAAGTCGTCGATCTGGCCGAAGAAGTTGGGGTATTGCAAGGCGAGCATGGCGGTGTTGTCATCGAGCATTTCCAGCAGATCAACGATTTCACCCCGACCGCGATCGCCGATGATGCGGATATCGCGCCCCTGGTGGTAGGCGCGCACGACCTCGCGATATTGCGGGTGGATGGCGTGGCTGAGGATGACCTTCCTGCGTCTGTGGCGCGAGGCTTCAAGGGCGACGGTGACCGCTTCAGCCAGGCTGGTGGCGCCGTCGTAGTGGCTGGCGTTGGCGGCGTCCATGCCGGTCAGCGCGCACATCATACTCTGATACTCGTACGTCGCTTGTAGTGTGCCCTGCGATATCTCGGGCTGGTAAGGCGTGTAGGCGGTGTAGAATTCGCCGCGTAGGAGAATATGGTTCACGACCGAGGGGATAAAGTGATGATAGGCGCCGGCGCCGCGGAAGATGGCGAAGTCCTGGCCGTGGTCGTTCGCCTCGCTGATGGCGAGCATCTCGGCGGCAACTTCCATCTCGCTCATGGGCGGCGGCAGGTCGAGAGCGGGGAAGCGATGAGATTGCGGGGCCGCTTCGAAGAGTTCGTCGATCGATCGGACACCGATCTCAGCCAGCATGGCTCTGGTTTCGGCGGGTGTATGCGGTATGTAGCTCACGTCTTTTTATGCCTCTCGCTGGAGTATGCGGATTCGACTGGCTGGCGGCTCAGCGGCTGTCGCAGTAGGCGTCGTAAGCGGCGGCATCCATCAGACTGTCCAGGCCAGCTAAGTCTGACGCGCGGATCTTGACCATCCAGCCAGCGCCAAAAGGATCGGCATTGACGGTCTCCGGTTCGTCCTCTAGGGCAGTATTGACTTCGGTGATTTCACCGGGGACAACGCTATATAGCTCAGATGCCGCTTTGACCGATTCAACTTCGCCGAAGGAATCGCCCGCGTCGATGCTGTCGCCGGGGTCTCTGAATTCGACATAGACAATGTCATTGAGCTGGTCTTGCGCGTAGTCGGTGATGCCGATAGTGACGATGTCGCCGTCCAGGGCGAACCACTCATCGGATTCGGAATACTTGAGATTTGCGGGAGTTTTCCAGTCGCCCATGTGACACTCCTGTTAGCGCATTAAATAGAAACGGACGCATCTCATGCCGAGAATGCGCCCTGTCGGTTGGTATGACCTTCAGAGATTCCTGCCTCAAGGGTCCTTTTGCCTGAGAGTTTCACGCAAGTTGGCGTACTTGTCGCTTGCCCCTTCGGCGTTTCGCGCGGAAGCGAAATCTCTCTCCTTGCGGCAAATTCATTGTAGCGGGTTTGTCGGGCGACCGCAACGATCCGGCAGCCTCTTTTCGCTTTTGAACTATGCGCTTTACGTCTGTATGCGTCGGCGCGAACTTGCTATCATGCGCACTGTGCTGTCCGTGATATCGGCGAAACTTGATGCAATATCGACCATCAAAATTCCGCGGCAGGCCTCGCCTCGCCCACCTGACTCTATACGGTCTTATTGCCGGCTTGATCATCGGGATATCGTCTCTTGCTATCGTTTTGCTCCATGATCGACTGCGCAACGACGATGTCGAAAGCAGCCGCATCGACGGCATCGCCAGGGACGAGTACGATGGCACGATTACGATTGATCCGCCAATTGCCGTCCCGGACCTTGGGCTGACAAACACGGATAGGGAGCTCACGCACCTCAGCCAATTGCCGGGTCAGTTCGTGCTGCTGACCTTCGGCTTCACCCATTGTCCCGATATCTGCCCCCTGACATTGAACGACTTTCAACGAATTCGAGCGCAACTTGGGCAGTTGGCGGACGAAGTCCAGTTCGTCTTTGTCAGCGTTGATGGCACGCGCGATACGCCAACTGCGCTGCGCGAATATTTCTCATTTCGCGAACTTGACGACATCATCGCTCTGACAGGCAGCGAAGAAGAGGTCCGCGCGTTTGGCGCGCCATTGGGGCTGGCTTTCGAAGTCAGCGGCGAGGTTTCGACTGGAGGTTACTTGATCAATCACACCGCCGGTTCATTCTTGCTAGATCAAGAAGGGCGCTGGATCATGCGCTACCAATTCGGAGTCCCGCCAGAAACAATCGTCTCCCAGTTGCGCCGCCTGTTGCGGGCTTAGGGTTACGATATTACGACAGATCCAATGTACGTGGCGCTCTAGGCGCGAGGGATGTCACCACCTCGTAATTGATGCTGCCGATCCACTCGGCAATCTGGTCGGCGCTGATTTCATCCCCGCCCTGTTTGCCCAGCAGGACCACCTCGTCGCCAATCCACACATTGGGGATATGACTTACGTTGATCGTCACTTTCTCCATGCTTACGCGTCCCACAAGCGGCGCGCGCGCGCCACGGACGAGCACTTCCCGCCAAGTTCGCGGCGATCGACGCAAGCCATCGGCGTAGCCCACAGGCAGGACCGCGATCGTCTCTCTGCCCCGCGTGCGATAACTGTTGCCGTAGCCCACCGGTGAACCCGCCGGCAAGGTCTTGACCTGGGCGATTGAGGTCTTCCAGGATAGCGCGGGCCGCAGCCCATCCGGCGCCCGGCCACGCCCGAGCGGATTCAATCCGTAGAGCAAGAGTCCCGGTCGGGCGACATTGAAGAGACTGTCCCGGCAGGTCAGCAGGGCGGCCGAATTGGCGGCATGCACGTGCTTGAAACGGCGCCCGCGTCGCCGCGCGCGATCCAGCACATGTTGAAATCGCGCAAGCTGTTCCGAGGTATGCTGCCGGTCATCATCAGCCGCCGAGAAATGCGTATAAATGCCGTCAAGCTCGAGGTTGGGCAATTCCCGCACGAAGTTACACAGCGCATCCGCATCTGCAATTGGCGCGCCCAGCCGACCCATACCGCTGTCTACTTTGATGTGGGCGGATATTTTGGACCAGCCGTTTTCGAGCGCGGACTGATAGTCGCGAGCTTGCGCAAAGTCATAGATCGTGACAGTGAGACCCAACTCGGCCGCGACAGGAGCTACCGCCGGCGGCAGGAAGCTCAAGATCAGAATCGGCGCGTCGATGCCAGCTTCGCGCAGTTCGATCGCTTCGCTGATATTGGCGACCGCGAGCATGTCAGCGCCATTCCGCAAGGCAATGTCGGCGACGGCGACGGCGCCATGCCCATAAGCGTTTGCCTTTACCACCGCCATCAGCGCGACATCAGCGCCGATCGAGGTTTTGATCCAGCGAACATTAGCCGCCAGGGCGTCGCAATCGATGATCACACGACTGGGATATGCGGATGACAGCCGTTCTCTTCGCGCTTCTCTCAGCATTGGCTCTCCAACTCGGTGGCGCGGCCGGTTTCAGCATTATGCGTCACTGAGTAGACAGTATAGTGGCGGCTAAAGATACCCGCCAACGCGGGCGAGAGCGATCGCTGCCAGACGAGCCGTCATTAGCCGTGCCAGACTTAATGCCGGTTGTGTTATACTATCGTTAGTATAAATGACCTCCTGGCGCAAGCCGGCAGGGGCGCCTTGCGAAAAGACAAGATCACAGGTTACGCAGAGTACAGGCTTCGAACTCTTCTATTCAGGTGTCGCTATGTCATTTGATTTCGAGGTCGTCGCCACTGACGGCGCGGCGCGCGCAGGAATCTTGCATACGCCACATGGCAAGATATTGACCCCGACGTTCGCGCCCGTTGGCACGGCCGGAAGCGTCAAAGCCGTGCCCCCGCGTGACCTGGAAGAGCTTGACACTCAACTGATCCTGGCGAATACCTATCATTTGTTTCTGCGCCCCGGCGATGAGCTGATTCGCGACCTCGGCGGCTTGCATGAATTCATGCGTTGGGACGGACCAATCCTGACCGACTCCGGCGGCTTCCAAGTCTTCAGCCTGACGGACATCAACAAGATTGATGAAGATGGCGTGACGTTTCGCAGCCACATCGACGGCAGCCAAAAACGCCTTACGCCAGAGCGATCCATGCAGATTCAGCAGAATCTTGGCGCCGACATAATCATGGCTTTTGATCAATGCCCCCCGCCGACGAACCGGGCGGAGGTTGAAGCAGCCATCGGGCGCACACACAGTTGGCTGCAGCGCTGCCGGCGCGCGCACCCCGATGACGACAAACAAGCGCTTTTCGGCATCGTGCAGGGCGGCGTCTTCCCCGATCTGAGAGAAGCATCGGCAAGATTCGTCACGGAGATGGACCTGAAGGGTTATGCGCTAGGGGGACTGGCTGTAGGCGAAAGCAAAGAAGAGATGATCGCGACCCTGGATCAAACGCTGCCTTGCCTGCCATGTGACAAGCCCCGCTATCTTATGGGCGTTGGCGAGCCGGATGACTTGGTTGAGGGGATCATGCGCGGCATCGACATCTTTGATTGCGTGATACCGACGCGCCTCGCCCGGCACGGCGCCGCCTTTACTCATGACGGCCGCGTCAACCTCCGCAACGCGCGTTACCGCGCTGATGAGGCGCCTATTGACAGCGCGCTCGTTAATTATTCGAGCCGGTTCTCCCGCGCCTACTTGCGCCACCTGCTCGTTGCCAAGGAACTACTGGCGTATTATCTGATTAGCTTGCACAATATCGACTTCCTCGTCCGGCATGTAGGGAATATGCGCCAAGCCATCATCGAAGGCTCGCTGCGAGAATACGCCGCAAGGTTTTTACCGCGCTATCTGAGGCGCGATCTGTCCACCGAGTAGGCGATACAGGGAATGAGGCAGGCCCGGACAACATTGGCTATCGTAGCTTTTGCAGCGATAGTTGGCTGCACAGTGAAGTCTCCCGCAGCGACGCCCGCGACCGTCCAACCCGCGCTGATACTGTATTCGACTGAAGCCACCTACAAGCTCATGCAAGACCTCGCGCGGCGATACTCAGCGGCGCGCGATCAAAGCGTTGTAGACATCCGAGAAAGGTCCTTCAGCGCCTTGATGGCGGAATTGGATGAGGGCAATATCGACTACCTGGTCAGCAGCCATGCCCCTGCGCGCGATGACATCTGGGCCGCGCCGCTCGCGCTGGATGGTATCGCCATTATAGTGAACCCGGCAAACAACGTCACGGCGCTGACGATCAACGAGTTGCGCGCTGTTTTCAGCGGGCGAGAACGCGACTGGAGCGCTTTCGGCGGGGAACGGATGGAGATTAGGCCGCTTAGCTATCAGCCCGGCAGCGATGTCTATCACGAGTTTCGGCGAATGGTCATGGGGCTGAATCCCATCACCGGCAACACTTTGCTCATGCCTGGTTTTGACGCCGCGCTGCATCAAGTCAGCGAGTTGGACGGCGCCATCGGCTACCTGCCTCTGAGCATGGTTGACGACCACGCGAGAGTTCTGGCGATTGAGGGGGTTTACCCGACCGCAAGCAGCGTGGATGACCGGCGCTACCCGCTCCGCTCGACCATGTATGTCATCGGGCGGGAAGCGCCGAACGCCGATACCTTTCATTTCTTCGGCTGGGTGCAAAGCGCTGCTGGGCAAGCGGCGGTCTCGGAAGCCTATACAGCGCTGCCATAAAGCCTCTTCGCAGGGCTAGAGATGAAGGCCGGCGAAGAGATCGTCTTCGTCCACGCGATCGCGCGGCGGTTGCGGGTAGACGCGCGTGAAGCCTTGCTTGTTATAAAGCAACCGACGCAACAGGCGTGATGTCCGGCTGATGCGTCCGCCGCCTTGGCTGGCGTGGCAGCGGCTCGCCTTCTCCCATACATCAAAGTATTGGGCAATCGCGATGCGCGCGTGCGCCGGCTCGACATGTTCGAGTATCTTGATGATGTCGATGTCCTTGTTTCTACCCATGCGCCTGGGGTCCTGCCCTCTTAGCCAGGCGCTGAGAATCTGCAGGCGTACGGTTAATTTGGGGAAGCTGGCGTAATAGAGTTTCCGCGGCTGGTAGCCCGCGTCCGCGCCGTCAGCCTGCAAGCATTCAAAGGCGCGCAGGGTCGCCTGCTGTATCGCAATGTGATCCGGGTGGCCATAACCGCCGTAACGATTGAAGGTCACAACAACCTGCGGTTTGACCCGCCGCATAACCGCCATCACATCAGCGGTCACGCGCTCAGGTTGATGCCGCCAAAGATAGGCGAGCGAATCGGGGTGGCGCGCCGTTTCGCTGCCGGGCATGCCGCTGTCGCGGTAGCCCAGCATGAAGACCTCTTTGAACTTCAGATACTGGCGGGCGCAGGCCAATTCACTCAGTCGCAACTCGGCTACAGTGGCATATTTGCCGCGCAGTTCGTCGGGCACTGTGCCGACATCGCCGTTAGTAGCGCAGATCAAATACACCTCGACGCCATCGTCTATCCACTTCGGCACGGCCGCGCCCAAGCCAAAGGATTCATCATCGGGATGAGCATAACTGATCAACAGCCGTCGACGTTCCATCGTTACTCCGCCGCAAGATGACGTTTTGACTACGCTCGGCAAATTATACGTTCTTCGCCTTGCCGATTTTAGTGGCGCTTCCATATACTACTAATGGCAGCAAGAGATTGGCAGCGGAAAAGTGGACATCCATGCGTAGATCTATGCGGAAATCTTTGCTCTTTATTCTCGTGGCAGTCCTTGGCCTGGCGGTCTTGAGCGGTCCGAGCTTTGGGCAGAATGACAACTTTGAGAATCAGGAGCAAGGCTCCGCGTCCGGCTCGGCTCGGCTGCGGTCGCCATCGCTCGTCGCTGACGCTATCGGCGATGCTTTTGCTCCGGCGCCGGAAATCGAGATCGGTCCCTGGGAGTATCCGCGAGGCATAAACCCGCTTACCGGCTTGCCCTACCCCAACGACGAAGCGCTCAAACGGCGTAATTTGATCGTCAAGATTTCCAACTGGCCGCCAAAGGTACGGCCGCAACGCGGCATCAATCAGGCGGACCTTGTCTACGAGTACGAGGCGGAAGGCGGTGTCACGCGCTTCGCCGCTATCTTCCGCAACAATGCTCCGGAACAAGTCGGCTCTATCCGCAGCGCCCGCCTGCTCGATATTGAACTGATAAGCATGTATGCCGCCTTGCTCGCCTACTCCGGCACCAGCGCTCCGATCCACGACATCTACACAAACGCCCCCTTCCGCCCCTTGCTCATCTCACCGTCGTTTGGCGACAATTGCGATAATGGCGGGTTCTGCCGCGACGACAGTATCGTCGACCTGGGTTACGAGCACACTCTCTTCGGCGATACAAACAAGATGTGGGAGCTCGCCACGCGGCGCAATCAGAATTACGGCTATCGCGCCAATGGATTCGCCTTTGATTTGCAGGCGAACGATGGCGGCAAGCCGGCCCGCGATATCTACATCAATTGGTACAACCGAACCGATGTACGCTGGCAGTACGATGAGACCAGCCAGCGTTACCGCCGTTACGCCGATGGCGTTCCGCATGTAGATGCCGAAGACGACACGCAGTTATGGGCGGATAACCTGGTGATCCTGCAAGTTACGCACAATCGTCGCCCGGATCTGTTCACGCCGGGATCCATCGATGAATCTTATCAGGTAGCGCTTTGGGGCCAGGGCGCGGCCTATGTCATGCGGGAGGGGCGGCTTTATCATGGCTTGTGGTGGCGACGCAGTCAAAGCCGCGGCGAGGCTTTGCGTCTCATCTTCCCCGACGGCGATCCTATTCTGCTCAAGCCAGGAAAGTCTTGGGTAACCATTGTCCGCTCGCTTGATTCGGCGCAGATTAGCGCCGAGCTTGCCGAGATTCAAGAGACCACCGCCTTCGCACAATCCTAGGCGCATAGTGAAGCTGTTACTGATCCTGCCGTATCCTTTAGGCAAATTGCAGAGGCATGAGTCTTGCGACGCTTGATTGACGGATTTTTCCTCGGCTTGATCCTCTTTGTGATTATCTGCGGCCTGATCGTCGCAAGTCTGTATTTTGTCACCGGCGGACAAATCGTTGAACTGGCGCAGACACTGGTTTTGAGAATACAGCTGGAGAATCGCCAAGCCGAGCTCGATGCCCCTTTCAGCGATCAAGACCACCCAATTCGTTTTGCCATAGCGCCGGGAACGGGCGCCTTCGCCATCGCCGCGGCGCTGCAAGAGGCGGCGCTAATCCGCGATCCGGATTTATTTGTCGACTACGCCATCGTGGAAGGCTACGACCGCCGCTTTGAAGCCGGTGTCTACTTCCTCAAGCAGTCGCAATCTATCAAGCAGATCGCGGAGATCCTGACCGATTCCAGCAAGAGCTTCATCCCCTTCCGAACGCTTGAAGGCGCGCGCCTCGAAGAACTGGCCGACGCCATAGACCAGAACGATCTATTCGCCTTCACCGGCGCGGAGTTCTTCGCGCTAGTCAAACGCGAGGCCGCGCTTCCCGAAGACTTCGCTGCCTGGGCGGAGATTCCGCAGGGCGCCTCGCTGGAGGGCTTTATGTTCCCCGATACTTATCAACTGCCGCCCGATATCTCGCCGACTGGGCTGCGTGATATTCTGCTGAGCACATTCCGCGAACGCGTCGGCGAGCCGCTGCGGGAGGCGGCGCAAGCGCAAGGCCTGAGGCTTTACCAGGTTGTTACGCTGGCGTCGATCGTCGAACGGGAAGCCGTCTGGCGGGACGAGCATGCTCTGATCGCCAGTGTCTACCGCAATCGTTACGCCATTGATATGGCGCTGGAAGCCGACCCCACCGTGCAATACGGTCTGCAGGGCGCGCGGGGAAGCTGGTGGCCACAGATTACGCGCGCCGATTACCGAGACGCGCAATCGCCCTACAATACCTATCTGCATGTTGGCTTGCCGCCCGGTCCCATCGCCAGCCCGAGCCTCTCCGCCATACACGGCGTCATCCATCCCGAGCCCTCGGATTATTTCTATTTTCGCGCCGCCTGCGATAATTCCCATTATCACAATTTCGCTAGGACCTTCGAGGAGCACGTTCAAAACGGCTGCTGACATCACAGCGCCGACAGAGCCATACGGCTAGTTTAGTTGTTGTCTTTGCCGTCTATCACACCGTAGAACAGCGGCAAGGGATCAACCGGTTCATCACTAAATTCGACGGCTCCATTCAGCAGATCCAGCGCCGCCGCCAGGTTTGTCTCATCGTTGGCGTGAATCGTCATCAGGCAATCGCCGATAGAGACCGAATCGCCAACGCTCGCATGAACCTCGATGCCCACCGCGTGATCAATGTCATCTTCTTTGGTCGCCCGTCCCGCGCCCAGCGCCAGCGTCGCCCAGCCTACCGTATCGGCCTGGATAGCGGCGACATGCCCACTCGCGGTCGCCAGCAGGTCGTGACGCAGGCGGGCTTGCGGCAGGCGATCCAAATCCTCAATCTGCCGGACATCCCCGCCATGCGCCGCAATCATACGATGGAAAGATTCGTAGGAGACGCCGCTTTTCAAGCGCTGGTCCACTTCCTCGCGGGCTTGAGCCAGGTCATTCCAGCGTTCGCCACCCCCAGCCAGCCGCAGCATGTGCGCGGCGACCTCTACACAGTGGGCGTGGATATATTCCGGTCCGTGGCCCCGCAGCGTCCTCACAGCTTCGGCGACCTCGAGCGCATTGCCAACCGCCACGCCCAGCGGCTGATTCATATCCGAAAGCAGCGCGACCATATCGCGGCCGGCGTCAAGGCCAATCTGCACCATCGCCGTCGCCAGCGCGCGCGCTTCAGCGAGCGTCTTCATAAAAGCGCCGCAACCCAACTTCACATCCAAAACGATCCCATTTGTGCCGGCGGCCAGTTTCTTGCTCATGATGCTGCTGGCGATAAGCGGCAAGCTGGCCACTGTTCCGGTGACATCGCGCAGGACATAGAGCTTGCCATCGGCTGGCGCCAAGGACTTGCTCTGCCCTGAGAGGACTAGGCCGGTCTCGCGGGCAATCCGCCGAAACTCAGCCTCGGACAAATTGACATTGTAGCCGCTGATCGATTCCAGTTTGTCCAGCGTGCCGCCGCCGAAGCCCAGACCCCGGCCGCTCATCTTGGCGATGGGCAGGCCGAACGATGCCACCAGCGGTAGAACGATCAAGCTCGTCTTGTCGCCGACGCCGCCGGATGAATGTTTGTCGATCGCGTAGGGCGTGATATCGCTCAAATCGAGCATGTCGCCGGACTCAGCCATCGCCATCGTCAAGTGGACGGTTTCTTCGCGGTTCATGCCTTGGAAGAATATGGCCATCAGCAGCGCCGAGACTTGATAATCCGGAATCACGCCGGCTGTGTAGCTGTTGACGAAACGTTGAATCTCGCTCTGGCTCAGGGCATTTCCATCGCGCTTCTTTTCGATAATCTCTACCATATTCATAAGACGATGCTCCGGTTCATTGGCGCGGCTTCAACCCTATAATATACCGCAGACGTCAGGCAAACATCTGAATTACGTCGGCTAGGGCAATCGCTTCAAAATGATGACGCATGGGATGACGAAGAATCAAGCTGAAATTCAGCCACCGAGTACACCGAGTTAAAGTGAGGACACAGAGATATTAACAATTGCCTACTTTTCTCAACATCTGCCGCTGCCAG
>JAJEAA010000022.1 GCA_022824365.1 Anaerolineae bacterium | reverse complement strand
TTGGCGTTCGATGGCGAGGGCGAGGGCTTCGATGAGGGGGGCTTTGGATTTGGCGCTGGTGTAGAAGCGGCGGATGGGCAAGCCTTCGCGGATGAGGGCGTCGATATTGGGTTCGCCGATGGCGTTGGCTTCCGCCCAGACAACTTGTGGCTGCCAGCGTTTGACGATGTTTGTGAGTCGGTCGCGCTGGAGTTCCCAGCCGACTTGATTGAAGCGTTCGAGGGCGACCATTTTGCCGTTTGACGCATCGAGGACGGCGATGGCGGTGTAATCTTTGCTGCGTCCCCAATCGACGCCGGCGACGTAGGCGTGGCCGGGCTGGGGCTGGTCGTAGGGCGGGGGCGCGGCTGTCTCGGTGATGCGGCGGAAGACGGCGCCGTGGTCGTCGGCGAATTTGGCTTCGTATTCGGTTTCCCAGATATGCTCGGCGGTGTTATGGCGGATGCTTTCGAGTTCGTCGGGGTGGACGAGTTGGGAGTGAGCGGTGCTGAATTGGAAGGCAGCCCATTCTTCTTGGAGGGAGTCAAGACCGTCGCGATAGCGCTCCCAGAACCAGTTGCGGCCTTTGGGGGTGCTGAGGAAGCGGGCGCAGCCTCGGGTCGTGGTCAGCATGGGTCGGATGACATTGTCCCAGATATGCGCTGGCATGCGGGCGGCTTCATCGAGGACGACGAAATCCAAGCCTTCGCCGCGGAGTTTATCGGGAAGATGGGCGGTGCGGATGGCGATCATGCCGCCTTTTGGCAGGTCAATGCGGCGTTCGCTTTGGCTGATGACGATGTCTTTCAGGTGTTTGACGGCGCTTACGAGATCGCGCCAGATTTGGCTCGCCATTTTGTAGCTTGGGGCGACCCACCAGCAGCGTTTGTGTTCGAGGTGGGCTGCCTTCAGGATGTCGGTTTTGCCGAGTTCCGATTTGCCCCAGCGTCTTCCGCAGGCGAGGACTTTGAAGCGGGCTGGGCTCCTGAGGATTTCTTGTTGCCCAGGGTGGGGCATCCTGCACGTGATTGTCGTAGACATATTCGATGCGGTTGCGCTGGTTTTCCGCGTCCGCGGCCAGGTCTTCATAGTGTTCCTCCAGTTGTTTGGCGTTATTGAGCAGGGTGCTGAGGGTGTAGGCGAGTTGGCTGACGGCGATGCCTTGGTGGTCGCCATTCTTGATTTTCTTCATGATGTCGCGGGAGGATTCGAGCATGTCCTTGAGCAGTTCGTGTTTAATATTGGCGAAGTAGCGGTACTGCCGGTCGTCGAATTGCTGGCGCAGGTTGTCCTGGTCGACGCGCCAGCCGCGCAGGGTTTTGACTGGGATGCCGGTTTGGGCTTTGACGCGGAGGAAGTCGCCGTCGTGTTGGTCGAGGAGGTTGAGGGCGTCGATTTTTTGGTCGAGGGTGTAGTTGGGCGGCATGGCGGGAGTCCTTTTGTGTGTTTGTTGTAGGCTCACGCTAGCACAAAAGTTCTAGCTATACGCGACTATATGTTCGCGCATTGGGAAAATAGAACGGGATTATAACCAAAGAGGGCACAGAAGTAGTTCAAGCCTCTCTTCAAAGCATTAGAAGGCGACATTTCCTTGCGAGCTTGTTTTAGTGTGACAAACCTGGTATTAATGTTGCTATTGGGACAAGTGACGCGAAGGACAAGAATAGACGATGTGCGGACGTTTTACTTTAACGGTAGACCCTGATTCTATTCAACTTGCCTTTAAGCTCGCAAGCATCGAAGGCTGTGATTTGCCGCGATACAATATAGCTCCTTCACAACGGGTAGCCGTCATTACGGATCGTGACCCACAATCCCTCTCCTTTATGAAATGGGGGCTGGTGCCGTCTTGGGCGAAAGATCCAAAAATCGGCTATCGAATGATCAACGCTCGGTCGGAGACGGCGGCGGAGAAGCCATCGTTTCGCGCCGCGTTTAAGAGACGTCGTTGTTTGATTCCCGCGGACGGTTACTATGAGTGGCGGAAACAAGGCAATAAGAAAACCCCGATGTATATTCAACATGCCGACCGCGAAGTCTTCGCCTTTGCCGGATTGTGGGAAAGTTGGAAACAACCGGACGAAACCTGGTTGCATACCTGCACGATTTTGACCACCGAGGCCAACGAAAAAATTCGCCCGATTCATCATCGCATGGCCGTGATTATCGAGCCGCAAGACTATCAGTTGTGGTTAGCCCCGCGTGAACTCAAGCCCCCTGAGTGGCAGCCTTTGATGTTCGGACCGCGTCCTGAGCAACTTACATTCCACGAAGTATCAACACGAGTGAATAGTCCTGCGAACGATGACCCGACTCTTGTGCTTCCGCTTGAGTCAACGAGCCAGCAAAGCCTTTTCTGATAACTAGTTTCTTGCGTTGGCAACTTTCGCGCTTCCTCGATAGCTGCCGCATCTACATCATTTTCTGCCTTTCGTTTGTCTTCCTCAATCGCCAAATCAGAACACTTGTTCATACTTAGAATATGTGTTCTAATACGTTTCCCAATTCAGAGATTGGTCAAGCGTATGGCGAAAACACGCAAAATCTTACACCTTGATCTGGATGCCTTTTTTTGTTCTGTAGCGGAACAACTCGACCCGACGTTAAAAGGCAAAGCCGTCGTGGTGGGCGCAAAACCCAGCGAGCGCGGCGCAGTGGCTTCGGCTTCTTATCCAGCCCGTAAATTCGGCATAAAATCAGCAATGCCAATGGCTCAGGCGCTTCGGCTCTGCCCGGATCTGATTATTGTCCGCCCAAGTCCTAGCGTTTGCGTTGCGCGCTCTAAAGCGGTGATGGATATTTTGTTGGAGGCAGCGCCCCTTGTCGAACCCACGTCGATTGATGATGTCTTTGTTGATGTGACGATACTGCGGGATCCCATCGACGAAATCGCTCGCAATATTCAGCGGCGCGTTAACACAGAAGTTTCTTTGCCTTGCTCCCTCGGCGGGGGGACTAACAAACTCGTGGCGAAAATTGCGAATGCTTTTGGCAAATCCCAACAGCAAAAGGACAAGCCGCCTAACTCGATTATGGTTGTCCCGCCCGGCGACGAAAAACTGTTCTTGGCAGATTTGCCGGTAGGCAAGCTCTGGGGCGTCGGCTCAAGAACCGAAGAAGCGCTGGAAGAACTCGGCTTGAAGACTATAGGGCAGCTTGCCGCCAGCTCAATAGATATGCTTGGCAAACGCTTCGGCAAGCCAGGCCGCGATATGTGGTATCATGCCAACGCTATAGATCCCAGCCCTGTCGTGCCTCCCCCGGCTCAAAAATCGGCTGGCCGACAGATGACTTTTCAAAGCGATACCAACGACGAAACCGAGCTTAAACTCACCCTTCGGCGCTTGTCTGCTGAAGTCGGGCGACAAGTGCGGCGAGCGGGCTTGTGCGGGCGCACTGTAACCCTCACTTTGCGTTGGGAGGATTACTCCACCTTCACCCGACAGATGACGCTTCATAATCCCATTGACCGAGACGACCAAATCTATGCTGCCGCCGTAGACTTGTTTGATCGGTTTTGGTTGCGGGGGGAGCTTGTGAGATTAATCGGCGTTGGTCTAAGCAAATTTGGACAACGTTATTGGCAATGGGGGGTATGGGAAAACCCGAATGCCTATAAGCGAGCGGCGAAATTGCAAGCTGTATTGGACAAACTCTGGGATAAATATGGCGAGAAATCAATCATTCCAGCCAGCGATATGGATTATCAGCCAGCCTATTATATGTATGAACACCTGCGCGGCGACCAGTACAGGTAGAAACGATAATGAGCAATCACCCCCCCACCCCCCCCCTACGTGTACATACTCTATCTATACAGTTTTTCAAAAACAGAGAATTTTCGGGACGCGCTTTACGGCGGAGTCGGGCGACCCGGTGGCTCGTCCCTACATAATTTCGCGGCGCGGCGCCAGATGCTGGTCACTTCAGCGCAAATGTCGATTATAATGATGACTATGAAGACGATTCAATTCGCGCCTGCGCAATGACGATATTCCCAAGCTACGCCCTGGGCGACTACAAGTTTCGCGCCGGCGCGCCTCGGCCTTTTGGCGCTACCATCCTGCCGGATGGCATCAATTTTTCCATCTCGTCCTGCAATGCCACCTCCTGCAGCCTGGTCCTGTTTAAGAAAGGCGCGGAGCAGCCCCTGGTCGAGATCCCGTTTCTGGATTCTTTCCGCACCGGCGATGTCTACGCCATGACCGTCATCGGCCTGGACCCGACCGATATCGAATACGGCTTCCGCCTCGATGGACCCTACGATCCGCCGGCCGGGCACCGCTTCGATGCCCAGCAGATCCTGCTCGATCCATACGCCAAAGCCATCGGCGGGCTTGAGCATTGGGGTTTATCCGGCGGCCGGAACGGCATCTACCCTTACCGCGCGCGCCCGCATCACGACGACTTCGATTGGGAAGGCGATCAGCAACTCAACACCCCGCTGGAAGACCTGGTCATTTATGAGATGCACGTGCGAGGTTTCACCGCCCATCCGTCGGCGGCGGTCGAGTCGCCCGGCACCTACGCCGCTGTCAGCGAGAAAATCCCGTATTTGCTCGAGCTCGGCGTCAACTGCATCGAGTTGATGCCAGTCTTCGAATTTGACGAGCTCGACAACGACAATGAAGACCCCGAAACCGGCGCGCCGCTGCAGAACTTCTGGGGTTATAATCCCATCGGTTTCTTCGCCCCCAAAGCCGCTTACGCCGCGGGGGGGCAGCCCGCGCATGAATTGAAGCAACTGGTCAAAACCTGCCACCAGCACGGCATCGAAGTCTGGCTGGATGTCGTCCTGAACCACACCGCCGAGGGCAACGAAGAGGGACCGACGATTTCTTATCGCGGCATCGACAACAATATCTATTACCTGCTCAAGCCGGACGGCAGCTATTACAACTTCAGCGGCACGGGCAACACCTTCAATTGCAACCATCCCATCGTGCGGGTCGTGCTGCTTGACTGCCTGCGCTATTGGGTCAGCGAATTCCATATCGATGGCTTCCGCTTCGATCTCGCTTCCAGCATGGGGCGGGACCCGCAAGGCAATCCTCATCCCAACCCGCCTCTGCTCGAAGTGCTGGCTTACGACCCCATCCTGGCGCATACCAAACTGATCGCCGAAGCCTGGGATGCGGGCGGTCTTTATCAAGTGGGCAGCTTCCCGGCTTATGACCGCTGGGCGGAATGGAACGGCCGCTTCCGCGATGACCTGCGCCGTTTCGTCAAAGGCGATCCCGGTTTGGTCGGTTCGATGGCGGCGCGGCTCCAGGGCTCGCCCGATATTTACGGCGAACGGGGACCGCGCGCTTCGGTCAATTTCATCACCTGCCACGATGGCTTCAGCCTGCGCGATCTCGTGTCTTATAACGTGAAGCATAACCTGGCCAATGGCGAAGACAATCGCGATGGCAACGACGCCAACTTCAGTTGGAACTGCGGCGTCGAAGGCGAAAGCGACGATCCGGCGGTGAAGGAGCTGCGGGGGCGGCAGATGAAAAACTTCCTCAGTCTGCTCCTGGTCAGCCAAGGCGTGCCGATGCTGCGGATGGGGGACGAAATCGGACAGAGCAAAGGCGGCAACAACAACAGCTATTGCCATGATGGTCCTATCAATTATTTCGATTGGGAGCGGCTGGCTGAGCAAAAGCCGCTCTACAACTTCGTCCGCCGCCTGATTCAATTCCGCGCCGCCCACCCGCTGTTGCGCCGGCGCGCCTTCTTGCAATACCATGCCGACCCCGGCAGCAACGGCGGTCTCAGCTGCGATAGCGTCTCCTATCATGGTACCCAGCCCTGGGCGCCCGATTGGTCGCAGGAAAGCCGTCAACTCGCCGTCCTCTTCTGCGGCGCCAAAGCGCGCGACAGCGACGCCCCCGCCGACCTCATCTACATCATCATGAACGCCCACTGGGAAGCCGCCGCCTTCGAGTTGCCCCGCCCCCCCGGCAAGCTGGCCTGGCGTCTCTTCGTTGATACCGCCGCCGCCCCGCCAGCCGACAGCTATCCGCCGGGCAAGGAGGTCATGCTCAAAGACCAAAGCAAACGCCAAGTCCGCGAACGCTCCGTCGTCATCCTCCTCGCCCGCTGAGACGCCGGCCGAATACCGCCCGCTCGCTTTGCCATATCCTCTTCGCGCCCTTTGTGTCTTTGTGCCCTTTGTGATAAAAATCCTCTGTGTCCTCTAAATAACTCGGTGTACTCGGTGGCAAAAGAATGACAATGTTCCTGAACACAATTGCAGACCACTGTCGCAACCAGCCCGACAAACTCGCCCTGCAATTCATCGACGGCGCTCCCATCACTTATGGGGAGTTGGCGAAGGCTGTCAATCGCAGCGCCGACTACCTGCTCTCGCTGGGCATCGAACCGGGCGATCGCGTCGCCGTCCAACTGCCCAAGTGTCTGCCTTTCATCTACTTTCATCTGGCCGCCATGCAAATCGGCGCCATATTTCTGCCGTTGAATCCGGCTTATCCCGCCGCCGAGTTGCGCTACTTTCTGGCTGATTCCGGCGCGCGTCTGCTCATCGCCGATGCCCAAGATCAAGCCAAGCTCGATCCCATAACCGATGCCTTGCCCGATCATCGCAAGACGACATACCTCTATAAACCGGGGGATAGCGGGGCGAACTGGCTGCTGGATTATTCGCCGGAGCGCCAATACGCCCTGCCCAGCGACCCCGACCAGACCGCCATGATGCTCTACACCAGCGGCACCACCAGCCGCCCCAAAGGCGCGCAGATCAGCCACGGCAATCTGACGGCCAATATCGCCGCGCTGCACGAAGCCTGGGGCTGGCGCGAAGATGATGCGCTGCTGCACGCCCTGCCCATCTTCCACGTGCACGGCTTGGTCGTCGCTCTGCATGGCGCTTTGCACGCTGGCGCGACCGCTGTGCTTTGCCCGGCTTTCGTTGCAGAGCAGGCGCTGGAATTGCTGCGCTCGCGGCGTTTTACCGTCTTCATGGGCGTGCCGACCATGCACCGCCGCCTCTATCAGGCAGCTGGCGGACGGCGCATTGACCTCAGCCACATGCGCCTGATGACCTCCGGCTCCGACCGTCTGCCGGATGATCTCTTCTTCGGCTATCAAGAGGCCTTCAACATCACACTGCTGGAGCGCTATGGCATGACCGAGACGGGCATGAACCTGTCCAATCCGCTGCGGGGCGAGCGGCGCGTCGGCTCGGTGGGCATGCCGCTGCCCGGCGTCTCGGCGCGGATTGTCGACCCCGAAACCGAAGCGCCCCTGCCCGCTGGCGAGGTCGGCGAAGTCCAGATCAAGGGGCCTCATGTCTTCAAAGGCTACTGGGGTCAGCCGGAGAAAACGGCCGCCGCCTTCAGCGCTGATGGCTGGCTGCGCACCGGCGACATTGGCTTGCGCGAGGCTGACGGCTACTTCACGCTCAAAGGTCGCGCCAAGGACCTCATCATCACTGGGGGCTTGAATGTTTATCCGCCCGAGGTGGAGCTTGTCCTGATGGAGCACCCGGGGGTGGCGGCCTGCGCCGTGATCGGCTGCCCGGACGACGAATGGGGCGAGCAAGTGGTCGCGGTCATCATCCCGCGGGCTGGGGCGACGGTTGATGCGGAGGCGATCATCGCCTTCTGTCGCCAAGATCTGGCCGCCTACAAAGCCCCCCGGCGCGTCCTGTTTGCGGAGGAGTTTCCCGCGAATGCTCTGGGGAAGATCCAGAAAGCCAAGCTGCGGGAGACCTGTTGCGGCTGATTGGTAGGGCAATCGCTTCAAAATGATGACGCATGGGATGACGAAGAATCAAGCTGAAATTCAGCCACCGAGTACACCGAGTTAAAGTGAGGACACAGAGATATTAACAATTGCCTACTTTTCTCAACATCTGCCGCTGCCAGAA
>JAJEAA010000009.1 GCA_022824365.1 Anaerolineae bacterium | reverse complement strand
CCGCGCCGTCCGTTAACTCGCATTCCAGGTGGGATAAGGCTCGATAGCTGCATGATTGCCTGTGAGCAATTGGCGAGGGCGAGAATCTTCCCCGCCCTCATAAGTCCAAATCAGACGCTAATCCAGCGCGCCGCTGTTTTCGATCATTTCCAGCGTGCCTTGCAGATCTGCGAGATCCGACAGATCAATATCAGGCGCGTCGATGTCCTCCAGCGCCGGAACGTCAACCGACGGCTCAACCGTATCCACCAGAGGATACTCGTAGGTCGCCGCTGCGAAGTACTCCTGCGCCGTATCGCCGAGCAGGTAATCGACCAGCGCCAGGGCGTCATAGGGCTGATCAGTTGACTTTAGAATTGAGGCGCCGGCCACGTTGATCAATGAGCCAAGGTCGCCGCCGGGGAAGAAATGCAGCGCGGACGTAATATCCGGGTCTTCCGCCAGGAAGCGGAACAGATAGTAGTGGTTGACCAAGCCGACAGCCACTTCGCCATCGATCACCGCTTGCACGATGGGCGTATTCTTGGGGTAAGCCTGCACGTCATTAGCCAGCATTCCTGCCAGCCAACCTGCCGTTTCGTCTTCACTCAGCAGGACACGCATGGCTGTCACATTCGCGACGAAGGAGGCGTTCGTCGGCGCCCAGCCGACCTGCCCGCGCCACTGCTCCTCAGTAAGATCGAGAATCGATTCCGGCAATGCCAGCCCCAACTCTTCGAGCGTTTCCGGATTGTATACCAGGACGCGCGCTCGGCCGCTCAAGCCCACCCAGGCGCCGTCCGGCGATACAAATGCTGTATCGGAGACGCGCTCCAACGTGGCCTCCGGCAGTCTATGAAGCATCTCAGCTGCGGCCAACGCGCCCAAAGCCCCGCCATCCTGCGCGATAAACACATCGGCCGGGCTGTTCTCGCCCTCGGTGAGGATCTGATTGGCGACTGCGCTTGTGCCGCCATAGAGTACTTCAACGGCGATGCCAGTATCTTCCGTGAATTGCTGCAAAATGGGACCGATCAAGCTTTCGTTGCGGCCCGAGTAGACAGTGAGCGCATCATTCCCCTGCGCCACAACGGGCAACAGGGATAGAATCATGAACCCTAAAATCATGACGAGACGGAGTAAATTTTGTGTGGACATTTCCTACACTCCTTGCGTTGGCTGCCAATCCGCGATAGGATTTGGCTAGATAGACGAAGGTCAACCGGAACGGTAATCAGGTAACCAAGCCTTTCCATACCCGTTGACCTTCTTGTTTTATCAGACTCTCATCCGCGCTGTCCACGCCACTGGTAAATATCAAAATATCGTCTGCGAGCGGCTTTTGTTCTTCCGCCGCGCGTCTTGGGATTAATCGCGACAGGCGCGAAAGTTTCGCTCGGTTAAACAGGCGCCCGCATCGTCAGACGGCAAGCAAACTTAAAGCGCCGAAACACAAGTTGGAACTGACATTTGCCGCTGGCTGAACCTAGACATTCTGCGCCATAAACAATAAAGTTGACTGAGCAGGACGACTTAAACTCATTATCGGAGTTCAGTCTATGTCAAATTGGTGGGGCTCGCGCAAGAATGTCTCCGCCCGTCTCGTATGGGAAGTCGAGGCGATGAAAGCCACCTTCGGCAATACCTTCAAATTGGTCGTCCCGCCATTTGGCGGCTTGCTCTATTGGCAAGGCAATGTCGAGATCAACATGAGCATCCTCGATTCGCCCAATCATAGCCTCAAGCTTGTCTATCCCAAGGAATATCCCAACCGGCCCGCCGAAGCTTATTGCATTAAACCGCGCATCTATAGCGAAAAACACCAATACGAAGATGGACAACTCTGCCTCTTTAATCCCAAAGATGGCGAACAATATGGCTGGAATCCATCCAAGTCCACCGCTGTAACGGTCGGCGGTTGGGCGATTCAATGGCTCTACGCCTATTACACCTGGCGCTCGACTGGAAACTGGCCCGGCATCGAAGAACGCATCAAAGCGAGCACGCCATTGCCCCGCCGTCGGAGACGCTGAACATGGCTGCGCGGGCTGAGCCGGAAATCCTCAGACTCGTCCACATCGAGTTTGAACATATCAGGAAGCGCTTGCGGGGGATGGCGATGATTTCACGCGGTATCGTACCCAACCTAGTCCTGTCGCAGCGGGCGGTCGAACGCATGCTCTCCGCCGCCAGTCAATATATGGCGGATGAAACCGGCGAAGCTATGGTTGGCTTCATCGTGGAAGACGATACCCCCGAAGGCCTGCCCACCATCTACGTGCTCGATACCATTTCCCCCGATGAAACCGCCGTCCGCCGCTCCCACACATTTCAACAAGGCGACGCCTTGCAGGACGAAGTCATCTGGTGGTTGCAAGAGAATTGGCATTTTCATCGCGAGCAGCACCGCGGCGCCGATTCCCTTATCGACCGCTTCGATGTGCCTCTGCGCTACCTCGGCGACTGGCACAAACAGCCGGGCTCAATGATCCAGCCGAGCCATGGCGACTTGATGACAGCGCTATCCTGGCTCGATGACGACGAGCTCGGTATGGATTCCCTGCTCGTGCCCATCGTCACGGTCGGCCACGCCCCTACCATCGGCGATGCTGATCTGGCTGTGAACTACATCACCGTTCCGATGGGAAACGGCGTCGATATGCGCGTCGATTGGTGGTATATCCACCGCGACGTGCGCGTATTCCAGCCCGTGCATCCCAAAGTTGTGCCCGCCGACGAGTTGCCGCAGATGATGAAATATGGCTGGCACGTCGTCTTGGCCGACCGTCTGACTAGCGAGACCTTGGCCATGGTCGATGACGGCTTGCTCGTCCGCACGCTCTTCTACGAATGCGATGGCGAAGTGCCGCTGGAATTCTGTTTCTTCACTATTCGCCAGGGCGGCAGCTTCTTTCTCTTGTTTGTCACCCAGCACGACTATCCCCATTCGCCGCCGAAAGCTTACAAGGCACCCTTCGTGAACGGCTTGGATCTGATGGACCCGGTGGCGACCTTCCAAAAACTGTGGCAAGTCGCGACGCCAATCGAAGCCCCCCCGGATTGGCAATGGACCAGCGACAACTACCTCATCGACTACCTTGTCGCGATAGAAATCGACATGGGGCTGCGGCAGCCGCCGACAGTTTCTATTCCCGTCGTCCTGGGCGAAGACGACTGGCCGATCGACGAGGACCCCAACGGCGGGACTGATGACCCCGGGGCGGAAAGCGCCAATGATGCCGGTCAACCGGATACGCAAGCGCGCGCCGACGACGAAGACACTGACAAAGAGGCGGAGTGACATGGCTGATATTTGGGAACGCGTCGAAAGATTGATCGGCTCGGACAACCTGGACCGGCTCGGCGAAAAGAAGATCGCGGTCGTTGGCTTGGGCTCCGGCGGCGGTTTCGTCGCCCTCAGCTTGGCGATGAGCGGCGTCGCCAACTTTGTCCTCGTAGATCACGACCTGCTCGAGCGCGGCAATATCACTCGTCATGTCGCTGATCTGCGCTACATCGGCCAAAACAAAGCCAGCGCTGTCGCCGACCTCATCCTCAACCGCAATCCAGACGCGAATGTCGATGTCCGCCAAGGCCTGATAGAAGACCATTGGGATTGTCTTGATGATGTCGACATCCTGGTCGTCGCGGTGGACCACGAGCAGATCAAATACGCCATCAACGAGAAATGCCTCGAGAAACGTCTCAGCGCCTCATACGCCGGCGTCTACGAACGGGGCGAAGGCGGAGACCACGTCATCATCAAGCCCTTTGACGGTCCTTGTTACGCTTGCTGGTCAGAAGCCACCCGCGACGGCGTCATGGTCTCCATGAACCCGGTCGGCGAACTCGACTACGGCATGATCGACGAAACCGGAACTTTGGAGGCAGAACCCGGCCTTTGGGTCAATGTGACCAAGGTCGCCGGTATCCAGGCCGATCTGATTATCAACGAGTTGCTCCGCGGCGCCCCCACCCATGAACCCCCGCCGGCCAATACCCTGATCGTCGCCAATACCGCTATGGAGATCATCGAAGGCCAAGAGAACGATCCTCATACCGGCATCTGGATTGATATCGGCCGCGATCCCGATTGCCTCGTCTGCGGCGAAAAACTGAAACAAGGCGTCAGCATGCTCGTCAAAGAAGATGAAGGCGGCATCTCACTCGCCGATCTGGCCGCGTCCGGGCTTACCACTGATATCGAATTCGAGGATGAAGACGAGGACGACTAGCCGGTCCCCATCTCGCGCCGCCACCGCTTCACAAATTCTCTTAGCGTTTGACGCAGTCGCAAGCGATCCTCCTCGCCGAAGGCGCGGCGATAATGCAAGCGATCGCCTTCGTCCGGCGGTCCCCCGCTGTCATCATAATAGATTCTGAAGTTGTTCTGGATGGCGACGCGAAATACGCCCGCGTCATATACCGGAGCGCCATAAGGCAATTCACGACTGCCGATGCTGATCAGGATGTCGTCATCGGCGTAATGCGCCCAGACGCCGTGCAAGGTCAGCGTCTGATAACCATGATAGCCCTTGTGATGCGCCCAAACAACGACCCCCGCCCAAGCCGATCCGCGCAGGCTCTTCGGCCCGTAACAGAGCCAGTGATCGTAAACCTGCCGCGTCAGTTCCGCGAGACAGTCATAAGCGTTGATGCGGTCGAGGGCGCGCTCGTGAGGACTCTGCGGCAACGCCTCCCGTCGCTTCTTCCCGAAAGGCTGGCGCTCGGCGATACGCTTTAGAATATCCTCATAACGGTCTTCGTTGTCATTCGCGGCTGTCATCTGCCAATGTCAATTCGGAATTGAGAATAATTCAGATCCGGGCCAGAAACTCGGTCACGCTGGCCCGAAACAATTCCGGATGCTCCATATTCGGCAGGTGCCCCGCGTTTTTCATCAGAACTTTGCTCGCCTTTGGCAGATGCTCAACCATATAATCCGCGGCCAGCCGCAAGTAGGGCAGATCATTCTCGCCCACGACTGCCAAGACCGGCATCGTCAACTCATGCAAACGCTCAACCGCCGGTTTCTCAAAGGACTTCCGCACGTGCTTGCCGATGTCTTTGAGTTCATGCTCCGTCACCAGGCGCGCCATGTCATAAGCCTTTTGGCGGGCGAGCGCATCGACATCTTCCGCCCGGCGTCCCATGCCATCAAACCAGATTTGCATATCCAATTCAGCGACGCGCTTGATATCGCCGGCCTGAAATGCCGCTTCCGATTGCGCAAACAGCTCATCAGGTCCTTCCGCATCGAGCTCAAGCCCCGGCGGGCCGCTGCCGACCAGGATCAGCGCCGACACTTTTTCCGGTTCTTCGAGAGCGTACTCAATCGCGAGTCCGCCGCCCATGGAACATCCCATAAAAATTGCCGGCGAGGGGATCTCCAGCATCTCCAGCAGCGCCGCCAAGTCGTCCTGGATATTGAAGTCGCCTTCGACCGGCAGGCTCTTTCCGTAGCCGCGCATGTCGAAGCGCATAACCAGATGACTGTCGGCGAAGGCTTCAAACTCATGATCCCACATCCGGCAATCGGCGACGCCCGCATGGATCATGATGAGAGTGGTTCCGCTCCCTGCCATTTCATAATAGAGCCGCGCGCCATTGATCTCCGCGTAGCCTGACTGCAAATCCATGATCACCTCACTCCAGCGCCACCTTCGCCAACTCGACCCCCTCGCGCAACACTTTCTCGTACACCGCATAACGCCGATACACGCGCATTCCCACACGCTCGTACAGCGCCACCGCGTTCGTCAAACTCTCGCCGTCCACATCCAGATGCGCCTTTTTCTTCCCGCGATCCCAAAACATGGCGAAACTGTGCTGCAGCATCGCCGTCCCCAAGCCCCGCCGCCGGTAAGCTCGCCGCACCCCCACCGTATCGACGAAGCCCGCCGCCGGATCGCGATAATCCTGCGTTAGCCCGATCAGGCAGCCCACTACTTCCCCCGTGCTTTCCGCCACCGGAAACAACACCAACTCGGGATCAAAGTGGGGATCATTGTTCAGCCAATGCCGGAAGAGCGCCAGGTCTTTCTCAAAAGGCTCCTCGATATAACCGAAGTGGTCGGAAAAGGCGTCCCGCACCACATCAACCAATAGCGGCAAATCTCGCTCATGGCAATAGGGGCGGAGTTTGATGCCAGCCGGAAAAGGCGTCGGCGTCGGCCGTTCCGTCATCTCTATCTCCATATCGTAGAATGAGCGGCTCTCGCGAAAACCGGCCCGTTCCAGAGCCGCCTCAGCATACGCATTGCCCTTTTGCGCGCCGCTGCGCAGGCTGAAACGCGCTTCTGGCGGGCAGCGCCGCATGACTTCTTCCGCTTGCTCCTGTCCCCAGCGCAGCAGCAAACCATCCAATTGGGCCGCCTGATAATGAGGATGCACTCCCCAATGCAAGCCCGGCCGCACCGGCGTCTCAGCCGTCGCCCAGAATGTCGCGTATCCGGCCAATATCCCGCCATCAAAGATGCCCAGGGAGGCGCCGCCGAGATCGAAACCGGGCTCCTGCCATTCCAGCAGCGCGCTTTCCGCTTGAATCCTGTCCCCGATTCCGATGTGCTGCGCTATCGCGTTGACGGTGTCCACATAAACTGCCGCGTCATTTAAGGTCAACGGTCGTTTGACAAAATTTGCCTCGGTCATGGATATGCCGTTTCTCGCTTTCTTTTGTCGTATAGATGGCTGTCTGCCGGCTTTCGCCGCGCTCTCAGGTTCGAGCGAGCTGCAAAGATCGCTTTTCGATCGGCGCGGATTATAGAGGGAAAAAGTCTTGCTTAACAGTGTTCGGCTTTTGCGGTATGATGACGCCGTTTTGACCGCGCTACCGGAGCAGCATCCGAATGAGCAAAACGACCAAGACCTTTACCTATATCATCGGAATCGTCATGACCATTGCCATGGTCGGGAGCTTGATCCTTCCGATGCTTTCCGGGCAGATTGCGCAAGGCGATTTCGAAAGCGAATCCGCCGCGCCCACTCCTTTTCCGGCGCCGACCCTGCCCGCGCCCCCCGATATCTCAACCATCGATTTCGACAGCAAGTATCTGCATAGTTCAGGCCTGTTCACCATCGCCGCGCCGGCCGGCTGGGTCCTTGGCAGCAGCAGCAATACGGCCGACGAACTGCGCGCCAGCCTGGCCAACAGCGCCTACCTGAGCGTCGTCGAAGTGCGGATTAGCAAGAACCACGCCGGCATTGCCGATCTCGACGCCCTGAGCGCCTTCCTCGATAAAACCTGGCTTAACCAAACCTGGAGCGGCTACTCCACCTGGGACGAAACCAGCCGCAAGACAACCGCCGACGGTAGGCTGCAAATCGACTTCAACCTGTCGCGGGGCCGCTCTCACATGATCGCGCGCCAAGAATCCTGGCTGGAAGCCGGCGATATCTACTCCGCCCGCGTCATCATGGCGGAAAATGCGCCGCAAGCGCTCAAGTTTATCCTGCAAGGCGTCGCCGACGGCATCGAGCGCTTGCCCATCTACGCCGACGCTCCCTTTGGCTGGGATGTCTATTTTGATAATCTCGACAAGCACATCCTCCGTTATCCCTCGGAATGGGAGGTCACCGATGCCGCGCCCGGCTTGCCCGCCACCATCATCGGCGAAGGGGCGACGCTGGCGGTCGCGACCTTTGATGTGGCGGTCAACAGCGAAGATGACGCCAGCGACTGGATTGTAGAACAACGCGCTGGCATCAAGACGCGCTCGGTTCAAGCTGTTGAGGTCGCCGGGGCGCCGGGCTACAAGGTCTCCTACCGCTTCAGATCGCTCGATGGCGACGAGGAAAGCGGACTTCTGGTCATGCTCAACGGCGCGGACAATCGCTTGCACGTCGCCAACTTGCGTCTCGCCGGAGTCGATGAAGACTTGCTCTCGGCCGATCATGCCGAGATGCCTTCGCTCGCGGTCATTGACGCCTTCCAACTGACGCCCGACCTTGAAGTAGATCTGCAGTAATACATAATGTCTTCGCTTTGTCGCGGCGCTTGATCACAAACGAGGATCGTCGCCGGCGCTCTTAACGCGGCTTCTTGGGAAAGTCATGCCTCACTTGCAGGAAATCCGCCAAAACCTTTGGCTGTATGAGGTAGAATACCCCGACTTCTCAGTGCGCGGCACGCTTGTAATGGGCGAGCGTTACGCGGCTGTGTGGGACAGCCTGGCGCATCCAAGCGATGTGATAGCGCTGTCCGATGTCCTGGGCGACAAACCCTTTCATCTAGTCTATAGCCATGCCGATTGGGATCATTGCTGGGGCACGAGCGGCTTCACGCGGACGCCCGCCGCTATCGTCGGCCATGCTGAATGCCGGCACCGCTTCGACGACGATGTGCCGGCAACACTGAGCCGCATGAGGTTGGCAGAAGCGGGACGTTGGGAAGCCGTGCGTCTCGTCCCGCCAAACCTCAGTTTCAGCACAACTCTGTCTCTTGATCTCGGCGGCCTCACTCTGGAATTGCGCCATCTGCCCGGGCATACGCCGGACTGCATCGTCGGCTGGATTCCCGAATGGGGCCTGCTTCTGGGCGGCGACGCCATCGAGACGCCGCTGCCGGTTGTCAATCACGCTGAAACTCTTGATGAGTGGCTCGCTGGCTTGGAAGCTTGGGTTGCCAGGGACGACCTCCTGCAAACCATACCTTCGCATGGCTCGTACTCGGGGCGCGCCGCTCTGACCGGTACCATCGCTTACTTGCGCGCCTTGAGCGGCGACCGGAACTTCGATCTGCCCCCGGCGCTGGATACCTTCTACGCCGAAGCTCATCAAAAGAATTTGGCGACTGTCGATGGCAAACTCGACGAGAACGATTGACGTCCTGCCCGATCTGCTTGACTTTGGGCTGGTTCTGGTATTCTGCGGCACAGCGGCGAGCAAGGTATCAGCCAGCGCCGGCGCCTATTACGCCAACCCCGGCAACGCATTCTGGCCTACGCTTTGCCGCACGAGAATAACGCCGCGTCCATTCGCGCCCGCTGAATTCCGCGCCTTGCTCGGCTTGAAAATCGGCCTCACTGATCTGGCGAAATCCGTCTCCGGCGCTGATAGCCAGTTGCGCCCCGGCGACTTCCAGCCGGACCACCTGCGCCAAAAGATCACTCGCTTTCAGCCGCAGGTTCTTGCCTTCACGAGCAAGACCGCCTGGCGCGCCTTCAATCGCCTTCCGGCTGCCAGTCCCGTCGCCTACGGTTGGCAAGACCTCTGCCAGGGCCGGACCCGCTTCTACGTGCTGCCATCGCCATCAGGCGCCGCCCGCCGCTACTGGAATATCGAGCCCTGGCGCATCCTGGCTCACGATTACGCTCGCCGCATTCTTTTGCTATAGGAGTCGCCATGCGTGTCTACCGCAACGAAAAACTGCGCGCCCTCGGCATCAACTTCGCCGCGCCACGCCCTGGCGACGCCGGCTATGACCTCTTTTCCACCGGCGACTGCCTGGTCCCGCCCGGGCAGCGCGCGCTGGTCGAGACCGGCTTGCACCTGGAGATTCCGCATGGTTATGTCGGCTTGGTCAAGGATCGCTCCAGCATCGCCTCAGCCGGTTTGCACAGCATCGCCGGCGTGATCGACAGCGCTTATCGCGGCGAACTGAAAATCCTGCTCGTCAATCTCGGCGTCGATGATTTTCACATCCGGCCGGGGCAGAAGATCGCCCAGTTGCTTGTCGTCCCGGTCTATACGGGGGCGCTTCAATTTGTGACTTCCCTGCAAGATCTATCCGCAAGCGAGCGCGGATCAAGCGGGTTCGGCTCCACCGGCGACTGATCTCGCCTATCTGTCAAGAGCGCCTTGCCGCCCTCTGACAACCAAGACCTGCCCGCTGATCGAACGCGCCGCCTCAGAGCATAGAAATTGCGCGGCGCTCCCAATCCCTCCTGGTTCGTCGTACAACTCTACTGCCAAACTGCCACTTTCCGCAGGAAGACTCCAGTCTTCTTCCAGCCCGAATGCGATGGCATTGACGCGAATGCCGCTTGACGCCAATTCCCGGGCTGCTTGCCTCGTCAGGGCGAAAACACCGGCCTTTCCCGTCAAATAACCGATGCCGCTCGCGATCGTTGACCCCAGCGCTTCCGCTGGCATCACATTGATAATCGTCCCCCCGCCTTCATCCGCCATCACCCGCGCGACCAGTTGCAGGCAGAAAAACGCGCCCGTGATATTTACTTCCAGTTGCCGGCGCCAATTCCATTCGTCAATGCTAAGCAATGGCTCCGGATGAAAAATCTCGGCTCCGTTCACCATGATGTCTATCCCGCCGAATGCGTCCCGTGTCCGCTCGATCATATTCGCCGTCTGAAAGCGGTTGGACACATCGGCATGCAGCGCCACCGCTCGTCCGCCACCCGCTTCAATCCGCTCGGCGACTGCCTCGGCCCGCTCAATGTTGATATCGCTCACGGCAAGCGACGCGCCGCTCCCGGCCAGAGCCAGCGCGATAGCTCGCCCATGACCCGCGCCGGCCCCCGTCACGAGGGCGTTTTGACCAGCGAGGTCGATTGCAGTATCGGACAAGATATCTTGAAGCTTGGCTGAATCAGCCAGCGACTAAAATGGGATGTCGTCGATGGTCGTCGGCGAATCCGGATAATTTGACGCCCGATCGCCGCGCTGCTGGCTTTGCTGTCCCCCGCCGCGCTGACCGCCACTCTGGCCTCCGCGCTGGCCCCCTCCTTGCCAGCCTCCGCCCTGGTCGCCGTCGCCGCGTCCGCCGAGGAAGCGCACTTCTCGCGCCGTCATATCCAGCGACGCCGCCGCTTCGCCATTATTGTTGACGTAGCCGCGCGCCGATACATTGCCGATGACCATGACCTGCCGTCCGCGTGAGAGATAAGTATTGCAGGTCTCGCCCAGCGCGCCCCAAGCCGCGACGCGATACCAGGTTGTCCTCTCTCGTTGCTCGTTGGATTGCCGGTCGCGCCAGCGCTCAGTCACTGCCACACTGAAATTGCAGACCGCTTGTCCGCTCTGCAAGTATCGGAGTTCGGGGTCTCCGCCCAGGTTGCCCACAACAATTGTCTGATGCCAGGTCATGTTGTTTTCTCCCAAAATTCTGATCTATTCTTTCAGATTCTCGAGCCGCTCCAGCAAGGTTTCCCGCACAATAGCCGGGTCGCCCTTGCCGCGCAATGCCCCCATTATCCGGCCAAATATCGCATTGATGACCTTTTCGTTGCCCCCCAGGTAGCGCTCGACCATATCCCCGTTGGCGCTGAGGACCTGATCCACCGTTTCGCCGATCAAGCCAGCGTCCGATACCTGCGCCAAGCCTCTCTCGTCGACGATCGCCCGCGCTTCTTTGCCCGTCTTCCACATAGCCGGCAGCACTTGTTTTCTCGCCGTACTCTGATTGATCACGCCCTCCTGCACGAGTGAAAGCAAGCCGGCGAAACCGCTCGCGCCTATCGGGATGCCGCCTATATCTTCCCGTTCGATCTCCTTGCTGTTCATCAAGCGGAACAACTCCGTCGTCAGCCAATTGGCGGCCGTCTTTGCCTCGGCGCCACATTCTACAACAGCTTCAAAATAGCGGGCGACGGCTCGTTCCGCGGTCAGCACAGCGGCATCGTCAACGCTAAGCCCGTAGTCCTGCGCATACTTCCGCTGCAGCTCATCGGGCAGGGCGGGCAGCTTGGCTCGCAGCTCTTCCACCCACTCGCGGCTCACTTCCAGGATCGGCAAATCCGGCTCGGGGAAATAACGATATTCATCGGCGCGCTCCTTGTAACGCTGAATCGTTATTCGCTGTCCCGCTTCATCCCAGCCAAGCGTCGCCGGCTTCACGGTCCCGCCGTTTCGGTACAGCTTGATCTGACGCTCTGCCTCGTATTCAATCGCCCGCGCCATATTTCGGATGCTGTTGAGGTTCTTGATTTCGGTGCGCTCCCGCAGTTCCGTATCGCTCTCATGCATCACACTGACATTCGCCTCGAAGCGCAATATCCCTTTGGACATGTCGCCGCTGTTGACGCCCAGATAGCGCAGAATCGACCGCAGCTTGTGCGCATAACTCGCCGCCTCCTCCGCGCTGCTGATATCCGGCTCGGATACGATCTCCAGCAATGGCACGCCCGCCCGATTGTAATCGACCAGGCTGCCGCCCATGACGTGGCTGAGCTTGCCCGTGTCTTCTTCCATATGCGCCCGGCGCACTCTGATTTTCTTGGCGCGCCCGCCGCCGATATCGATGTTGACGTAGCCGTTGACCGCCAGCGGACGGTCGTACTGGCTGATCTGATAACCCTTTGGCAGATCGGGATAAAAATAATTCTTGCGCGCGAACTGATTGATTGGCGGGATCTCGCAATTCAAAGCCAAACCCGCCATGATGCCGTATTCCATCGCCTGCATATTGATCACCGGCAGCGTGCCCGGCATGCCTAGCGACAAATGATCCACTGCCGAGTTCGGCGCCGCCTCAACGCTGTCCACCACCGGGCAACTGCTGAACATCTTGCTCTCGGTTTCCATTTCGGCATGGACTTCCAAGCCGATGACCGTCTTCCATTCGCTCATGACTTGCTTTCTGCTTGACGCGTTTGAAACACTAAGGTAGCACAAAAGTTCGCAGACGCAAGGGTCTGACAATTAGGTAGTGTATCGAAGTCGGTTGAAATCAGGAAATAACATTCGCCTGATAGTCTGTAAGACTTGTCCGGTACTCGGTCAAAGCCATCGTTCGAGTCACTCATCGGGCAGTTTGCCCTCTTCGACTTCGCCAATAATGGCGGAGACAGCCCGCAGTCATCCAGCCTAAAGCGCCGCTAAAATCCCTGAAAACGCCGGAAAATTCGCCGCTGTATAGATACAGTATCTATATAGCATCGGGGGGGGGGGGGGTAGTGAACATGTTTTCTATCCCATCCCCCGGCCCCTTCTCGCCATCTCTGGTGGCGCGTAGGCACAGCCACTTCTGGCGGGCATCCAGCAAGCCAGGGAAGGTGAGCGCTCCTAGAGGAGTTGTTTTTCTCAGGGCTAACCTGGAACTACTGAGTTGTATATTTGCCGGCGAAGTTATCAGGCAGTCAGCATAGAGCCGCCCCCAGAGAGTATTTGTTTTCGGTATGTTTATTGTCCGAAACGGACAAAGTCGGACAAAGAAAATGTTTTTTCGGACATTAGACGCGGTTTTCCAGGCGAAACGGACAAAAGGCAGGCGGCTTTCGGTATGAATTTGGTATGCCGGCGCGGGGGCGCAGAGACCTGCATCGAGGGAGTCTGGCGACAGAGCCGGGATAGAGAGCGAGTTTTCGGCGGAGGGCGTCGGTCCCGCGCCGCTGTTGAGAGCCTGCGAACATTGATCCATAGGGGGGAGTGTATCATGATTTTGCGCCAAAGGAAAGAACAAATGTGCGCGAGTTTCTGCCCTTTTCCCGCCATCTCTAGTGGCGCGCAGGTCGCGTAGACAGCCACCAAGCCACCGACACAGCACAAAGAGAGGGGGAGCTAATTTGTATTGATTTGGCGCTATTCCCGCTGTCTTCGCGTATGATTTCCACTACCGGACAAGCCTTGTAGGGGCGACTCTTGAGTCGCCCGAAAATGTGAATCATAAATCTGCGGGCGACCAGCGGGTTCTGTCGGCGGCCTAACGGCTGTCTACGCGATCCACTGCGTCCCCCCAGCGCAAATCGATTTCATTCACGATACAAGCGCCGGCGCGGCCTTCGCCTGCAACAGCCCGCGTCTTGCAAGGAACCGCTCCAAGCGCTCCAGCGCCGCCAGGATATTCGCCTCGCTGGTCGCGTAACTCGCCCGCACAAAGCCGCGCCCGCTTTCGCCGAAGGCGCTGCCCGGTATCAGGGCGAGCCGCTCTTCTTCCAGCAGCGTTTCACAGAATGTCTCATCGTCCATCCCCGTTATCGCGATGCTGGGGAAGGTATAGAAGGCGCCGCGCGGCTCAAAGCAAGTCAAGCCAAGCTGGTTGAATCCGTCCACGATCAAACGCCGCCGCCTGTCATAAGCCTGCCGCATTTCTTCCACATCGCTCTCGCCGTGACGTATCGCCTCCAGCGCCGCCGCCTGCCCCATCGTCGGCGCCGACATGATCAGATACTGATGAATCTTGTACATCGCTTCGGTGAAGGCTCGTGGCGCCGTGACATAGCCGATGCGCCAGCCGGTCATCGCGTAGGACTTGCTCATGCCGCTCAAGACGATCGTGCGCTCGAACATATTCGGCAATGTGGCGAAGTTGATGTGCGGCAAGCCATACACCAGCCGCTCATAAATCTCATCCGAGATCACGACCAAATCGTGCTTCTCCGCCACCTCCGCGACTTGCATGAGATGCTCAAGCGTCAAGGCCGCGCCGGTCGGATTGCTCGGATAGCTGAGCAAAATCGCCTTCGTCCGGGGGCTGATCCGCGCCTCCAGCGCTTCGCCGGTCACCTGAAAGTCATCTTCGACATAAGTTGGCGCCATAACCGGCGCGCCGCCCGCCGTCTCCACCAGCGCCGGATTGGCGACGAAGCAAGGTTCCACCACCAGCACCTCATCGCCCGGATCCAGCAAGACCTTCAGCGCCAGGTAAAGCGCCTCGCTTACCCCTACCGTGACCAGCACTTCGTCTTCCGCCTCATAACGAATGCCGTATCTGCTCTCGACAAGATTCGCTATCGCCGCTCGCAATTCGTAAACGCCTGCGTTTGAGGTATAACCAGTATGACCATCGCGCAAGCTTTGAACGCCCGCCTCCAGGATATGCGCCGGTGTCACGAAGTTCGGCTCGCCGATGCCCAGCGTCACCACATCATCCATCGTCGCCGCGATGTCGAAATAACGGCGGATGCCCGATGGACGCAAGCTCTGTACGCTCTTGGAAAGATAGCGGCTCATGGATTTCTGCTCCTCTTTTTTTGACAAACCTCCCTTGCTCATGGCAGGAGAAGGCTTGTTATTCTCTGCGAGCGCGTCAGTTCTTTTCGCTGCCGCCGAGCGGCTTGCGATAAGACCCGTCAGTTTATATCAGCGATTCTCCCGGCGGTCATCACACAGCTTCCTTCAACTGTGCCCGCGTTCTTGCTACATTCTGTACTAAGATCCGAAGGCCAAAACCTTTGATTAGCGTATCCTTAATCCAAAATGTAGGAATACATGCGCCAACTTCGTCATGAGAAAACGCGAGCCTTAAAAGGCTTGTCCGGTACTGTAAATCTAGCGTCAAGTTAACCGAAACTATGCCGAAATAATACAGATTTCTGTGTCAATCCATGTGAAGCGCAGCAGATTGCTGCGGGATTCGCTGTAAGAGGCTCCCCTTCCCTGATGCTTCGGGGAAGGGGCCGGGGGATGGGGTGTAGTGGTCCTAAATTATTGGACACAAAATCTCGGGAAATTTGAGGGAGTTGAGTTGAAACCAGGCTGCCTCAAATTCTGCCGGCGTTTGGTAGTCCAATGCGCTGTGGGGACGTTGCTGATTGTAGACTACCTCGATGA
>JAJEAA010000017.1 GCA_022824365.1 Anaerolineae bacterium | reverse complement strand
TCTTCATCCGATGCCCCGACTTCCTCCGTATGATTATGCACGAAGACTAGCTCAAGTCCCTTCAAGGCCTCCACATCGGTGTCCTGCAAGCCCACATATTGCGAACCATCGGCTCTCACAACACCTGTCACGTCGAGCAAGATGTCGCCTGTCTCGGCATTGATGACCACCAGGCCCTCGATCCAGTCATTCGCCTGGTCTTGCGCGATAGTCTCTACCAGAGGCGTATCCGCATGACCCAGCCACTCATCCCAATCCGACTCCGCGATTGTGGCGAGCGTCGCCCAGGCCAGCGCATCCGACTCCGAGTCCCAGCTCCATAACGCGTACTGCGCCATAAAGTCCTTCCATTGGCTTCTCGGCGGCGCCCCTTCCCGCTTCATAGTGATCAGCGCCTCCCGCGCCAAGTGATCAGTCTCAACCGTCAGCAGATGGTCGACATGCTGCGCTTGCCCCAGGGTCAAAGGCGTGTTACCCTGCCAAGCTGGCGCCACGGATTCAGGCAAAGTATCGGGCTGGAGTTGCCCGTCCTCACCGATGTCCCGTATCTCTTCCGCTGCTGTTGGTATAAATGTTACCTGCCCAAAGGCGCTGATGTCGGGCTCCCATTCGATGTCCTGCGGAAAACCGGATGTGGACGGCTGGCTCGCAGTCGGCTTCTGAGGCTTTTTCTTTTTGTCGGCTTTGTCACTGCCGGAATCGCTTTGAGACTTGGAAGGAGAATCTGCGCCCGGCGGCGTGGTTGTCGTAGACTGCGGACGATTCTGCAAGCGGCTCGGATGGTCTTCCGGCAAGCCGACCACCGGCTTTCCGCCCGGATTGAAGTTCTCCGGCGCCTTGCTCGGATTGTTGATGATGAACTTCTCGCCATCATAAATGATCGAGCCTTCTTGATCCGATGAGAATCCCGTAAATGACATCTTCTTCTCTCCCTGCCAATCATCAACCCAGTCTGTGAATAAGCGGGGATGCGCAGCCCGCCCTGTCACAAGCCGCCGCGCATCCCCTATAGTCTAAGCGAACCCGACTACACCGTGCCCCATGCGGGCGCATCGCCGGTCGCCGGCTTCAAGGTCGCGGTAAACATCACCGCGCCGCCGGTCATGATCTGCGGCCGATAACTCCCGATCAGAAACTCCCCGCTGTACTTCGGGTCGCTCGCGGCAGGCGCAGCGTTATTGCCCACCTGCACCTCCAGCGTGACCTGGCTGCCAGCCGCGAAGGCGCCCTGGATGACCGTGTGCGTGCCGCTGGGGCTCTCGGTCGTCAGGTAGCCTTCGATGGTCACCGGCGCGCGCAGTTGCCCATTGATAAACTGATGCACCTCGTCGCCGAAGCCGGTGACATCGAACTGGTCATAAGCCTGCCCCAGGTCAATGCTGCGGATATCGCCGTCCGCGAACTGGCGGAGCGCGCCGCCGCTATCGTCCATCTTCACGATGACATGATCGCCTGATAGAGCCATTTGCTTTTCTCCTTCTTGTGCGTTGCTTTTCGTTCTACTTGCGAATCAGTGAAATTGCGATTTTGACGTTATCCCCAGCCGACCCGCTGCGCGTCGCCTTCCAGCGGGTATAGCGGGGGATCCTTCTATCGATCTTGACCAACTCCGAGCCGATGGCGCTTCCATCCAGCATGAAGGTCGCCAAGGTTATTTCTTCGCCAGCGAATGCGCCGCTGCCCGACCCTTCAATCGTGATGCCGTAAGCATCGCTGCCGGCCGCTGTCAGCACATGCAGACAAGCCAGACCGCCTCTTTTGCTGGGGCCGCCATTGTCCACCGCCGTCCCGGAAGTCGTCCCGACTACAGTCAGCGGCTGCGTCAGCGCGATCCCCCAGCCGCCGTCCTCGCCGCGATTGGCAAAGCCGGCCTGGAAAGGAATCATCCGGTTGACTTGGGGCAGCGTGCCGTAGCGCCCCTGCCGCGCCAGCAGACTGAAGACCGGATCGCCAACCGTCGGCGCCGCATTCTCGCCCAGGTAGAGCGAGAACAAACCGTCCACAGCCGCCCCCTGCAGCACCGGATGCGAGCCGGCCTCCGCGCTGTTCATAAAGCCGGCGTGCTGCAGCGCTATCATCCGTTGCCCGGGGCTGAACTTGCGCGCCGCATCGCCGAAGGCCGTGATGTCAAACAGGTCGCGTCCTTCATCGATGCTGATGCGATTGCTGTCGCCGGTGAGTTCGTAACCGCCCACCAGCACCTGTACATGATCGCCTGCTAATTTCGGCATCATCCCCTCCTAGATATGCTGATAGCGGTTGACGTAACCGTGCAGGACGATGACATCAGCCGTCGCGGCGAAGGCGCGCGCAACCGCGCCATTTTGCAGGACGTGGCCCGGGATCACCTCGGTGAAGCCGCTCTCAGCCGGTATCGTGACCTCGATGTGATCGTCCGGGCTGTTCGTCCCGCCCCATTCGACCGTCAGCTTGACGTCCGAGCCGGAGGCGTTCACCGCCCCGATGAAGATCTCATCCCATTCATTGGCGGCGACGCTGCTCAGCGCTGTGTGGATCACCGTGCCGGGGCTGCTGTTCGCCGCCACCTTGATGCCGCGCCCATCAACGCTGCCGCTCAGCTTGCGCTTCTGATAATCGCGGTAGTCGCGCATGTCATTGGGCATATCGCTTCTCCTTTCTTGCTATTTCTGTTTGCAGCGAGGTAGGCTAAATCTCACGCACCCAGAATTGAGCGCCCGAATACAGTCTGATCCCATAGCCCTTCCACTGTAGTTTGAAGCTATGGGATCCGGGGCTCAAATTCCGAATCAAGCGGGTAAAACTCGCAACTGCAGTCCTGTTGGAAAACCAGGCTCGTAAAATGCCAGTATTACCACCTTGTCGATTGCCGTCGACCTCAATATCAAGATAGCCAGTGAGGTCATTACTACCATAACGTATCACCGAACCAGAAAAGTGAACCAGCACATCCCCTCCTGCCGTTGAAATCGTAAGGTTCAGATTTTTGTCATCGACATTGACAAAGCCAGAAGCATTTGCACGGATATCCTCCGTCGTTGTGTAGACCGCCACTGCAGATCGCAGATTTCCCAATTCCGCCAGATTCTCGCCAACAGCATTCATATCCTGAGCAGTCACCAGTTCGCCGGTGGCCCAATTGGTCTTGGGGGTTGTCCAAGCCATGTTTTTCTCCTTTTCGACTTTCGTCGCTTTCTCTTGTATAATGAACTTGCCCTGCTTTACATCAAGCAGGTCTGTGAAACTGCCGTGTGGACTTTGCCCTGTCACAAGCCGGTCCGCACGGCACCCCTCCTTCGACGAGCTTCCTCAATTCGCTCGCCGGATATCGTTCACTGTCCGGTCTTTTCTCCTTTCTTCTCAACGACACTTTCGCAGTATAGACCATTTGTTCTATTCATGCGCGGCTAAATGTTCACTTATTGGAAAAGTCAAACGCACTTCTTGCGCTTGTCATACCATGTGTCGTTGGATCGTTTCGGAGCCGCAAAAGTCAGCAACTCGCGCTCCATTGCGATGACGCGCTCAATTCGACGGCGGCAATTCCGACGATTGCGGCTGACCCATTAAGTCGCCCCGGCATTTTGTGGAGTTGGCGGATTCTCGAGATTACTCGACTAAAATTTCTGCGCGGCGAAGGGCGAGTTGGTCCAGTCGGTGTGCTCATAACCCGGCTCGGCCTGGCCGCCGACAGTATTCCAGGGCAGCGCCCGTTCTTTCATCCAGTCGATTTTGGCGGCGTAGGTGTAGCCGATCTGCTCCATCAACTCAATTTCCGCCATCGAATTGCTATCCAGCGCCAAGGCAGCCGGATCAACATCGCCAGGCGACAAGCCGAGGTTGCGCTCGATGTTCTCGCGCGTGAGTTCGGGGTTGTAGCGGCGGAAGTCCATTGAGCGGTAGATGGCGCGGGTCATAAAGACTTGCTGCATGGCGGCGTCGTCCAAGCCTTCGGCGATCACATATTCAATCCAGGATTTGAGCCAGAAACCCTTGCCGGCGCCCTCGCCTTGGGTATTGGGGAAATAACCGTTGCCCAGCGAGATGTGGATGATGTTTTCAGCGCGCATGTCGAGGTATTCAACTGCTTCGACCGAGGTCGCCAGGCAGGGATTGCCAAAGGAGCCGACGCCGCCATCGACCAGGTTGCCTTGCACCGGCGGGAAGAAGAGGGGCGCCGCTACGCTGGCGGCGACCGCGCCGGCGAGAGGCCAATCGGCGAATAGAGGCGCGCCCGGTCCGGCGTTGATGATGTAGTAGGTTGAGCTGGTGCGCAGGTCTTTGGTGGTGAGCAAGACAGTGGGACCATTGAGGTCGGCCATGCGTTTGCCCTCGCCGAGCGGACCAAGCGCCTTGAGAAAGGGACCATAAGGATAAAGGTGGCGCAAGCCATTCAGCAGGAAGCGCAGCCAGCGCAAGCGTTTGGCGCGACTGAAGGCTTTGGGCAGCCGCGCTTTATACACCTCGTCCATGATCTCGCGCGCGCTCATGCGCAAGCCCAAGCCGGCGCAAATGATGGCGCCAGTGCTCGTCCCGCCGACCAGCTTAAATAGCTCATAAGCCGGCTTGCCCGTCTGTTCCTCCAGCCAGCACAAGATAGCCAGAGCAATCACCCCACGCATGCCGCCGCCATCAATGGAGAGGACGAGGTCTCTGTTATAGGGGTTGAACAAGAATTTGTATTGCTGTCTTGGATACATATCCGCATCGAAAAGGATCAGACCGCGACAGGTTCATTATAGGCGAAGCGCAATGCGAAGATGGCGAATGCGCCTCGAATTCAGCGCGCGCCCCCTGCTAGCGGAGAAAGTTGGGCTTGCCAATACCAATCGAATTGGTTAGACTGCGCGATACGATGCGGGCATAGTTCAGCGGTAGAACATTTCCTTGCCAAGGAAAAGGTCACGGGTTCGAATCCCGTTGCCCGCTCAAGCGAACCAATCATGACGATTGGTTTTTTGTTGGCTTGTCAACATAACCGTGACAAGTTTGGCGAATTTGGTAAGAAGCGTGATACACGCTTTGTCTGACTAATCGCGGCGGTTAATCGTGTTCGATTCTCGACGCAGTATCACTGGTGGGCTGAAAAGGAGCTTCCGTCTTGAACAAGATTGCAGATTCACTGGAATTGCAGAAAGACGCGCAGTTGGTCATTGATGTATTGAGCGAGAAGGAAGAGGTTCAGTTGGACTATTCCGCGGACTCAGTGTCCTGGCTGGATACATATATTGAGCAGCACCGCGCGGAATTGGACGAGCGAGACAAGTCCCTGCTGCGGGAGAAATTCGGCGCCTACCTTGGCGAGTCCATCCGTCACAATTATGGCGGGCGTTGGGTTAAGGGGAGAGACGGCAACTGGATGGTCGTCTTTGCCGAAGACTATCAGGCATCGCCTTTCGAACTCATCGGCGAGCATCTTGACCACAACACGGCGCTCACAGACGTCTTTGAGCATTTGCCCGACCACTGCAAGCTGCGGAATAACTAGCCGTGCTCGACTGCGACGAAAAAACGAGGGGCGGTACGAAAGTGCCGTCCCTTTTTGATTTGTCATGGGAGTGGTGAATAACGAGGGTATTATCCCACTTGTCCGGAGAATCTGATGCGGGCGATCCAAGGATCGCCCCTACATTTAGTATTCCCAAGTCAGGTAGTATTCCCAAGTCAGGATAATTGGTTGCCATGTCCCCAATTTCACCGTTCCCTTTGTCATGTCAAACTGGCGTCAACTGAAGTAACACCAAGTAAGTCATGCAACAAATGAAATGTAGTGGATGTTGTAAGCGGGCGACTCACAGAGTCGCCCCTACAATGATTAAGGTTTTTACCATTCTCTTTACATTGCAATATTTTTCTCATTACTTTGTTGGTTCTACTTGAGAGAAGCGGTTTAATTGTAGTTGTAGGCGTTCGCGGCGTATTCACGCGCGGTGCCGGCGACGACAGCCAAGCCGACGCCGCGTGCGGCAGCGCGCTCCTTGGCGCCGGCGACTTCGCTCTTGAGCCGCAGGAGCTCGCGGTCTTCCGGGTCATAGGACAGGCCGTCGTTAATGAGCAATTCGGCGATGGACGATAGAAATAAGTTGCGCATCATCAAGTTCACGAGTTCGGCAATGACGCCGACGATATCGGCCTTGTTCTGCTGTTCGTAGGCGACGTGCAGCGCCTGACGCAAGCGGGTCAGAGCTTCGGGCAAGCGTTCCGCCTTGATCAATATCTCGCCCAGATGGCGTAGCTGGCGCGCCTCGGTCGTCTGGTCGCCAAGCTCGCGGGCGATATACAGCGCGGAGGTATGGAAGTTGACAGCTTCGGTCCAGCGCTCCAGCTTCAGGTTGACCTCGCCCAAGCCGCGCAATACCTGCCCCTCCATATCGCGCTTTTCTTGTTCCTTGAAACGATCGTTGGCGTCTTCCAGCATTTCGATCGCCCGCCGCTCTTCATGGGCGTCCAGATATGCCATGCCGAGTTTGTAGAGGATGAGCGCCTCGTTCTGCGAGTCGTCGCGGTGGCGCGCTTTGGTCAATGCCCGTTCATAAGCTTCAACAGCGATCGACGCCTCGCCCAGTTCCTTGTGCGCGTCGCCGCGGGTAATTTGCAGGAACATCGCCGCTTCATCATCATCCAGCTCATCGGCGAGGTGCAAGCCACGCTGGACATGCTCCAAGGCGGAGACGGCTGAATCGCTGCGCACGAGCAAACCGGCCAGCATATCCAGCGATTCCAGTATGCCCTTCTTGTTTTCATCCTTCTCGTGGATGGCCAGGACCTCGTTATACGTCGCGACCGCATCCTTCTCGCGCTTTTGGCCGATCTGCACCTTGCCGACAGCTTCCAGGATTTGCAGGACACGCTGCGTATCTTCGTGTTGACGCGCGAATGACAGCGCAGTGCGCAGCTTGACCTGCTCGATCGCGGCCGGCGTGGTTTGGTTGCTGACCAGAAGACCAGCGATCATGTCCAAGGTCTCGAGGACGCCGTCCTTGTCCTCGCTGCTCTCGTAGATTTCCAGCACATCGCTATAAGTGGCGACGGCATCTTTCTCGCGCCCTTGATTGATCTGCATGCGGGCGATAGCTTTGAGTATCTGCAGTTGGCGGGCGGTTTCCTTGTTTTGGCTGGCGACATTGAGGGCGGTGCGCAACTGGTCGATGTTCACCGACTGCAGGTCTTTGTCATCGAGGCGAATGAAAGTCGAATCGTCGATGGCGCCGGGCTCATCAGACCTGGGCGCTTGCTCGCTATCGAGTTCTTCGCTGCTGACGTATGTCGGCTCTTCGTCAGCGCCAATTGCCAACGGCAAATCGTCGGTTTCCACCTCCGGTTCGGCCTGAGTCGTTATTTCTTCGACCTGGTCGAGCGCCGGCTCCTCCTCGGGCACATCCTCGAATTCCAGCGTCTCGCCATCGCGTATGGCATGAAGGCGCATTAATTCGTAGCGGTAGCCTTCCGCGGCGATAAGACCTTCCAACGGTTGGATCGCTTGGGATAGATCGGCAGCCAACTCGGGATCGTCATTCTGCGCCGCCCATTCGGCCGTAGCGAGCAGATTTTCGAATTCAGTAATGAGACGAATGACAGCGTCATCGGAGCGGCCGTGCACATCGACGTAATCGCGCGAGGTATCGACGATATCGGCGCGCAAGGCATCGAAACGGTCCCGCTCCAGCGCCCAGTCTTGCAGGAAGTCCTGGACTACCGGAGGCAAACGGTAATAGGCCTCGCCGGCGAGTTGGAATCGCTCGACCAGAAACAGGCGTGACAGGATGGTCATCGACATATCAATCGATTCGGTCGCGATGCCACTGAGCAGATTGAGGCAAGCGACAGAGGCTTCACCCCTTACAGTGGCGCTGAGGAAGAGCAGCAAGTCGCGCAAGCGCTCATTCAAGCCATCGAAGCTGATGCTCAGGGTCGCAGTCAGCGCATTATCGTCCTGGCTTTCCAGAGCCGTCGCTATGGTCTCGCCGAACTCGGCCGGCGATTGCCGCGCGATAATCATACTGCGCGCGGCTAGAGCCAGGGGAAAGGCAGCAAATTTGAGTTGGGCGGCGAGAGCGGCGATATCGGCGTCGTTATCGCCATTCTTGATGCCGGCTTTCTGCTTAAACAAGCGCAGGGCGTCGCTTTCGGCGAGATTGCCAATCGGCTGATTGCGCCAATCGCCCTGGGCAAGCGGCGCCGTACTGGTGACAACCAAGGGAACATCGGCCGCGCAGCGCTTGACAAAGGATGCCAAGACGGCGGACTCTATTTCGCCATCGAGCGCCAGCAGCGGCTGATTCTCTTTCAGCAAGGCTTTGACGCCAGCCGTTTCGCCCAGCGGATTTTCGGCATTGGCGATATCGACATTGCCGTAGGCGCGGGCGGCCCGCACGATCAACTCGACCAGCGGGGGATTATGCGCGCTAAGCCACAGGACCGGGCGCGAGTGCTGTTGCAAGTAGACGTTGGCGATGGTAGCGGCGACCGTGGTTTTGCCGGCGCCGGCAGCCCCGTGCAAGACCAACTGCTGGCGCTGACGCAAACGCAAGAGGAGCGACCGCAACAAATCGTCTCGACCGACGGGGCGACCGAGACGACGCAAAGGCAAAGCTGTAACCGAAGTGACAGCCGCTTCCAGGGGTTGTAGCTCCGCCATATATCCCTCAGTGCGCGATTATCTGCTAGGTCCGGCAAATCAACATTCAGTATATATGGACATGCAGATTAGGACAATTTAACTTAGGGCAAGAAAGATGCGGTTTCTGGCGCTGCCGCCCGCGGAAGAACTGACTTGAATTTTGCGCGAAATCTGACTATACTGCGGGGCTGTTTGGGCGCGTGGCGCAATGGCAGCGCAGTTGACTTTTAATCAATTGGTTGCAGGTTCGAATCCTGCCGCGCTCACTACCGGTTCTGTCCCGCCAATCGCAAGAGCCAACCGTATAAGAGAACAGCAATGCCGCGACGCGTTACAACATGTCCGGCGTCCAAGCCAGCGGCGCGATGCCGGCGACATCGGTCTTCACATCGATCACAGCCGGACGACCGGCGGCAAAAGCCTGCTCCAGAGCGCCAGCGATTTCGCTCGGCTTGCGCACGGTGATGCCGAGGCAGCCCATCGATTCGGCGATCGGGGCGAAGTCCGTATCCTCAAACAGCCATAACTCATCCGAGCCGCTGCTGCGCCCGCCATAAACCGCTTCCACACCTGCCTGCTCTTGATTAAGCGAGTGGTTGTTGTTGACTACAGTTACCGTATTGATGCCGCAGCGGAGGGCCGTTTCCAACTCCGCCAGATGGTACCAGATGCCGCCATCGCCGGTGAAGCAGAGCACCGGGCGGTCAGGCTCCGCGCACTTGGCGCCCATGGCGGCCGGCAGTCCCCAGCCGAGCGAGCCGGAACAGCGGATGAATGACTGCTCAGGATGCCGCAAATCAAGCATGGTACCGGTCCAGATGCCGGAGTGCCCGGTATCGGATACGAGGATCGCGTTCGCCGGCAAATGCTCGCTCAAAGCCTTGCAGAGGCGCTCGGGGCGGATAGGCTCGGCCTCGGAATGATAAGGCGAACCGGCCTCTTCCCACCAAGCGCGAAGGACTTCCTGGACGCGCTCAATCCAATCCGCGCGAGCGGGCCCAGCATCGGCGCAGCCGAGCATTTGCCGCAGTGTGGCGCGCGCGTCCCCTTGCAAGCCGACCTCTATCGGATAGTTGCGTCCGATTTCCGCCGGATTGATATCGAGTTGAATCGCGCGGACGCCCGGCGGCGGGATGGTGTAATTGTTGGTGAGCTGCCCGCCGGTGTGGCTGCCGATATAGAAAACCAAATCCGCTTCGCAGAGGATCTGATTGGCACAGGCGCGCGAGTAAGAGCCGGGCAAGCCGACGGCCAGGGGGTGATCTGGCGGGAACATGGTCTTGGCATTGAGCGCGGTCGCCACCGGAATCGACAATTTTTCCGCCAGCGCCACGAGTTCGGCGCGGGCATCGGACGCGGTTACGCCACCGCCGGCGACAATCACCGGGCGCTTCGCTGATTCCAAGAGACGAAGGGCGGCAAGGACTGATTCTTGATCAGCGACCGGGCGGAAGGGCGGCAAATTGGCAAATTGCCTTTCGACGATGACTTCCAGGTCCGCCTCGGCATCAACCACTCCGCCACCATCAATGCCTTCCAGATCGAGGTGGGTCGGCTGTGGCGTGCCAGTGGCAGCGGCGCGGAAGGCCTGCCGCAGGTGATGCGACAGCTCTTCCGCTTTGGCGATGTAAGCGCTGTATTTTGTAACCGCGGAGAAGGGCGCGTGATGATCCACTTCCTGGTAGGCGTGGCGCAATTGACGCGGCTGTTGCTCTCGGCCGGTGATCGCGACCACCGGCGAGCAGGAGAGCCAGGCGTCTTGCAAGCCGGCCGCCAGATTCACCGCGCCGACCGACTGCGCCATACACAGGCTCGGGGCGCGCTTGACGCGGGCGTAAGCATCGGCCATGTAAGCAGCGGCTTTCTCGCCGTGTGTCTGCACCCGTTTGATGCCGAGCTTCTCCATCTCCATCAGCGCGCGCGGCGCAATGTAGGGCATGAAGAATACGTGCGATATGCCATAGCCATATACGGTTTCGGCCAGCAGCTTGGCGCCTGTCATCCTGGGCATAGTGTCTTCCTCCGCCTGAAACAGAACCGCGCAGAGCATAACGCCTGGACGAGGCAATTGCCAGGTATCGAATCGGCGCGCTTTGCCGAACGTATGACCGCTGTGCTACAATGCTAATCGGGGCAATCGCTTCAAATTATTTTTTTGCCACCGAGTATACGGAGTATCATAGAGTACACAGAGAAAAGCTATTTAGACAATTAGGCAGCAGTGACAATTTCTGCCTTCTGGCAGCGGCAGATGTTGAGAAAAGTCGGCAATTGTTAATATCTCTGTGTCCTCACTTTAACTCGGTGTACTCG
>JAJEAA010000012.1 GCA_022824365.1 Anaerolineae bacterium | reverse complement strand
GCAGGCTTGATGAGGCACCTGCTGGCAAGCCTCCCCATCGCCGTGTTGTTTCAGGCGGCCGGCCTGTGCGCCTTGTATCGCGAACGAAGAATTCTGGGCGCATTGCTGTGCCTTTGGATAATCGCGGGACTGATATTCGCGAGCACAGCCGACTGGAAGCTGTACATCCAAGGCCGCCTGCGTAGTTACGAACTGCCGCCTTGGCATTTGATAAGCCGCACGGCGCGGCAATCCGATGATCCGGCGCACGTGATCGCCTACATGCTTCCGGACAAGTTGATGTATGCGAACCTATATTCAACTTACATGTTAGTCGATGACTTGTTCCTGCGCCGCGATATTGAATTCCGGATGGTTGGCGCGGCGAAGTGGCTTGAGGAATACCTGCGACTGTATAGAGGCGCCCGCATTTCGCCTTGGATAGCGTATCAGACATCGAGTATTGACAACGCCGATGTGGGAGCGCTTGAAGAGACGATGGACGTTCTAGGCTACCGAGCTTGCCAGCGAGTGAGTTTGCCGGTATGGACAGAAATGGCGCAATACGGTTGGGTTTCGCTGGATTGCCAGCCAGCGGAGGTCATCGTGAGCAATCAGGTTGATCCGCTGCGCTATGAATTCTACGGCGCCGAGTTGAGCGAGGACGGTTCCAGATTGTTTATCGCCAGCAGTTGGAACGCCCAAAACGCGGCGGCGCTCGACCGACTGAGAATCTCGTACCAGCTCCTCTCGAGCGATTGGCGTAATGCCGCGCAATTGGATAGCCAACTGAAGCAAGAGGGCGAATTGAGTCAAGCGGCAATTGATGTTAGCGAGGTTCCGCCGGGACAATATCGCCTCATGCTGATCCTGTACGACGCGATCACCGGAGACCGTTTCGTCTGGGAAGGCAACCCCGGTGATGTGCCGGAGATGCTGGAGCTTGACTCGATCACGATTCCCGTTTCTTAACGTTGACTTTGGGACGCTGTATAGCCGCCGCTTGACGGAGTTCTTACTTGAGTATGCTGATGTCGATGAAGAAACAAGACATTCTTGGGCACTGGATTCTGGCTCTGGCGCCGATGCTTCTGGTTGCTGTCCTTAGCATTCCCCAGATCGACAAGTATATACTCGGCAAGGACGCGTACAACTCGTTAGTAGCCTCGGGCTGGATTGGAGAGCTAAGCTCGGGCTGGATTGCAGAGATAACCTCGGACTGGATTGCGGAGAAAACCTCGGGCTGGGATGGAGAACCGACCTTTTCGCCGGTTGATGTACTCAATAAGCTAGCTGCGATATCGCCTGACCAAGGACCTCTGTATTTTCTCCTGTTGAATCAGTGGGGCTACCTTGTAGGACATGAGCTAGCGGCAGCGCGCGCCTTCACGATTTTCGCCGGCCTGCTCTCATTTGCGATGATTTACAGGTTAACGCGGGACGCGGTTTCGCCCGTGGCCGCGACCTTCGCCATGATTATCCTGGCGAGCAATGCCTTTTATGCTTTCTACATCCCGCACGCGCGCTATTACCCGCACCTGGTTTTCCTTTCCGCGCTGGTGTTATGGCTTTACCTGCGTATCGCGGTTTTAGAGCGCGCCTCGCGGCCCAGGGATTATGTCGCGCTTGCTTTCGCCTGCGCCGCCCTCGTTAGCATCCACGCATATGGTCTATTGCTATACGTATTTTGTTCTCTTTATCATCTGTTGTTTGTTCGTAAGGACAGACGGTGGTTGCTGGCGCCAGTCTCTGCAATTGCCGGCTTGGCGCTGGCTGGTCCTCTCATTTTCGTCTTGTTTACATCGGGCGTCGAACGTGCGGTTGCGGGCCACGGTCCGCGAGCGGACGATCTTTGGACGAATTTCGCAGCCTGGTTCAATGTAAACTTCAATGGGAGCCCGTTTCTAGTTCTACTGGCTGTAGCAGGCGCAGCGGCAGGCTGGCGCCGGAAATGCCTTGCCCTGCGACGCGCCGTTATACTGTTCGCGCTTCTCTTGCTCAGCATAGCTTTAACGGCGGAAATCACTCGGACGCTTGATGCAGGCTTGATGAGACACCTGCTGGCAAGTCTCCCCATCGCCGTCTTGTTTCAAGCGGCAGGTCTATACGCCCTGTATCGTGTTCGTAGGATTCTGGGCGCATTGCTGTGCTTTTGGATAATCGCGGGACTGATATTCGCGAGCACAGCCGACTGGGCGCTTTACATCCAGGGCCGCCTGCGGAGTTACGAAATTCCGCCTTGGCACTTGATAACCCGAACAGCGCGAGAATCCGATGGACCGGCGCACTTGATCGCCTACATGATCCCAGACTTTCTGATCGATCCCTTGTACTTCCGCCGCGACATTGAATTCCGGACGGTCGGCGCGGCGAAGTGGCTTGAAGAATATCTGCGACTGTATAGAGGCGCCCGCATTTCGCCTTGGATAGCGTATCAGACATCGGAAATTGATGATGCCGACCTGCAAAAGCTGGAAGAGACGATGGACGCCCTAGGCTATCGGGCTTGCCAGCGAGTGAGTTTGCCGGTATGGACGGAGATGGTTCAATATGGTTGGGTTTCGCTGGATTGCCAGCCAGCGGAGGTCATCGTGAACAATCAGGTTGATCCGCTGCGCTATGAATTCTACGGCGCCGAGTTGAGCGAGGATGGCTCCAGATTGTTTATCGCCAGCAGTTGGAATGCCCAAAATAGAGAAACAGTCGACCGGCTAAAAATCTCGTTCCAGCTACATTCGAGCGATTGGGACCATGCTACGCAATTGGACCGAAAACTGACGCGAGAAGGCGAATTGACTCAAGCAGCAATCGATGTTAGCGAGCTTCCGCCGGGACAATATCGCCTCATGCTGATCCTGTACGACGCGATCACCGGAGACCGTTTCGTCTGGGAAGACAACCCCGGTGATGTGCCGGAGATGCTGGAGCTTGGCACGATAACGATTCGAGAGTCGTGAGCCGATATAGCAAAACGACTCCGATATGGCGCGACAGACGGCGCTTGCGACTAGGCTAATCCACCGAATCAGACAACATTGAGCGGAAATTGCCTGAATTTTCCCGGAATTTTTTAAGCCCCGTCCGCAGGTTGCAAAAAAAGCCAACATCCTTAGTTTGCGCTATACTCCCCGCGTTATACACATCAAAGGAGACATCATGTCTCGGAAGCTGCTTTACCCGGTACTGATCGCCACCCTGCTGCTCGCCTTGCCCATCGTCACGGCGCAAACAGACTACTACATTCAAGCGAAATTCAGAACTAACTTGCGAGCCGCCCCTAGCCTCGATAGTAGAGTCGTGACGACTGCCGAAGCGGGCGAAACCCTGCTTGTCCTGGGCATATCAGACCGATGGATCAAAATCAACCGAAAGCCTTATGATGTCTGGATGGCTGAATGGGTAGCCCACACTCGCGTTGAGGCTAGCGTTTCCACGCAGTCAGAAATCGACAACTGTTGTTTCGTCGACCGCCAATGCGCTAACGACCACGAATGGACAGCCGGCTACTGGGCTTACCAGAACAATCAGTGCGGCCCCCCAGTCACACCGCAGATTACAGAGACAACCGCCATCGATAGCGATACCGTCGAGAGCGTCGACAACTGCTGCCAAATAGGCTGGCTGTGTCAAAGCGATCAGGAATGGCGTACTGGCTATATCGCCTTCCATACTAATCAGTGCGAGCATTACGGTATCGAGATCGAAGGTCCCGATAGTTTCGTGGCTCAGCTTCACCGCGCCTTGGACCTGATACGCGACCGCTCGCCCTACTGGTACGCCTATATCATCGACGGCCTGACCAAGGTCCGCTACGATCCACAAGCTTCTTTCTCTTTCGTGTATAGCCACAGCGGAGTCTGGCACGTCCCGCCATCTCGCGTCGAACACTCCTTCGGCGACATGACATCTATCGTCGGCAGCCTCGCCCATGAGGCCTGCCATGTACACCGACACCTGTCCGGGCAAGGATCCTACGGTTTGGTCGAAGAACGCGCCTGCCTTGAGCAACAGATTGCCGCTGTCACTGCCATCTTTCCCACAGGTAGCGAAGGATACTTGAACTGGGCCACCGACCTGCTCGCCAACATCGAAAACCCGGAATATCAGTGGTGGCATTAAATCAACCAGCATCAGGCGCGGTGGGCTGCGGCTTTGCGCCTTCCTGTCTTTGTGCTCTAATACTGCGCTCACCAATCTCTGTTGATGCCTGAACATATAGTCGCCCATTGCCGCCAAAATTATGCTACTCTCATCAGCATGGACACTCGATCGCTCCCCCTGAAATCGGCGCCAAAGCCCGCGCGAAACGCCAAAATGCCAGAACGCGCCCCATACCCCCCACCCCCCCAGCCACATATACATACTGTATGTATACAGCTGTTCAATTTGCGCGATTTTCCGCGTCTTTTTGGGGGCTTATTTGGGTAACTTCAGGGGCTTTAAGGACACTAACGACAGATGGCCCATCATCACGGTCGATCATTGACGCGGTCCGAAACCCGCATATCGAGCGTCCGCTTCTTGCCGAGCCGCCGCCGTGAAAATAGCGCCATTTTGTCGTAAAATGCCTGACATGAACGTTCAAACGCTCAAACAACAAGCGGCCGAGTACGCCGCCGAATTCCTTCAATCGGGCATGATTATTGGGCTGGGCACCGGCAGCACCGCTATCTTCGCCACTCGCCGCATCGCCTGGCGCATCCAAAGCGGCGACCTGCGCGATGTCCTCGCTGTGCCCACCTCCCTCGCCACCGAAGCGGCCGCGCTTGAGCTCGGCATCCCGCTGACGACCCTCGCCGAGCAGCCGCGCATCGACATCACCATTGATGGCGCGGACGAGGTCGATCCCGACTTCAATCTCATTAAAGGCGGCGGCGGCGCCCTGCTGCGCGAGAAGATCGTCGCCCAAGCGACGGCCCGGCTGGTCATCGTCGTCGATGACTCCAAGCTGGTTGACCGGCTGGGCAGGACCTGGGCGGTGCCGGTCGAGGTCGTCCCCTTCGGCTGGCAGTCACAGGCCGCCTATCTGCAATCTCTGGGCGCGGCGCCCGTTCTGCGTCAAGATGGCGACCAGCCCTACCAGACCGACCAGGGCAATATCATCCTTGATTGCGACTTCGGTCCCATCGCTGACCCGGCCGCTCTCGCGAGCCAGTTGAAGTCCCGCGCCGGCATCGTCGAGCATGGGCTGTTCATTGGCATGGCGCGAGATGTGGTGGTGGCGGACGAGGATGGGCTGCGGCATTTGCGCGAGCCCTAGGGGCGGCGCATTTCAGCGCGAGCGATTCACAGAGTCGCCCCGAAGCTCTGTCGTGTTGGCATCTGCCGAATCGATGACGGAATCCGGATGACGGTCTTCCATTTCCGCAATGTCGGAGGTCTTGGCTTTGCGCTTGTGCTTGCGCCCTGTTATGAGTCCTTGCTTGGCGCGCAAGGCGATGGGCTTCGATTCCGGCTGGATGCGCCAATGGATCCGGTCGATGCCTTCCATGATCAGCGAGAGCGCCCAGCCAATGCCGAAGATGTAGAGTCCGCTCTTCGCCAAAATCTCGACCAATTCGTTGGTCATGGAATTGGCGGCGGCCAAACCTGTAAGAATCATCAGCAGACCGCAGATAGTCGATACGAAACCGAAGATCCAGGTTGAGTAGCGGCTGTACATTTTGAAGAAGAGGACATTGACGAAGTGACTGCGAAAGGCGCGGAAGCCCCATATAAGGATGACCGCGCCGGTGAACATGGTGGCAAGCGCCAAGTCATTCATTATCAGTCTACGATAGCGCCTAATGCGCCGCACGATTTTCTTCGTCGCCGATTATACTAGCTTTACCCTAGCAATGAGGTGAACCCGTGCCCCGCCTATTCGTCGCGATTGACTTGCCCGAAACTGTCAAAGACGAAGTGCTGCGCCTCCGCCAGGACGACCTGCCCCCGGGGCGCTGGGCCCGGCGCGAGGCACTGCATTTGACCTTGCACTTCATCGGCGATGTGCCGGAGGCGGTAGCGCGAGCCTATCAACGCGCGCTGGCGCAGGTGGATGCCCCGGCCTTTGAGTTGCGCATTGAAGGCGTCGGGCAGTTTCCGATTGAAGCGCGGCCCCGCGTCATCTGGGCGGGCTTGCAGAATACGCTGGCGCTGCGCGCTGTCTATGAGGCGGTCGGCGCGGCATTGGAGAGCGAAGGATTCATTCGGGAGCGGCGGCGCTTCCATCCGCATATCACGCTGATGCGCTTCCGGAAACCGCTGCGGCGCGGACTGGCGAGCAAGTGGATCAATGCGCATCTGGACTTCTACACCGAGCCGTTTCGGGTCGAGCAGTTTGTCTTGTACGAGAGCGACCTTCAGCCGAGCGGCGCGGTCTACACCAAGCGCGCCGTCTATTCGCTCAAATGACACGTGCCTAAGGTTGCTCTACGCGCATCATTTCGCATGCCGAGTCACCCCTCTCCAATGCTTTGGGGAGGGGCCGGGGGCGGGGTAGAAAGAGGCAATCGATGGACGCGCAGGAACAGCGCGGCAATCAATATCACGGCGCCCATGACAACAAAAGTCAGTTCCAGCGATTGCTCCGCCAGCGCGGCGTAGATCGGCAAGCCCAGCGCCAAGAACAGGCTGGTGAACATGCTGATCAATGACAGGACCGTCGCGCGATTTTTGCTCTCGATGAGCGCATTCTGATAGGCGGAGAAGAGCGGTCCTTTCATGTCGTTAAAGCCGTATATTAGGATGATGACGAAAAAGGTCGCGAAGGGTCCGACGACCGCGGCAAAAAGCCAGTACAAAACGCCGGGCAGCAGAATTAGCACCGCGATCGCCCGCGCCTGCCCCAGCGACGATTCGAACTTGTAGGCATAGCGCTGTGTGAAAGCCGCCAGCAGACTGCCGACGGAAAGCGCCACGCCGACTGCGAAAGGCGATACTTCGTTTTGCACCAAATAAGGCGGACCCAAGGTCGTCACGATAGCGCCGGTGAAGGGCGCGGTGAGGACGACTAGCATTGCCAGCCGGCGTAGACGCTTGTGATGACGCAGCAGGGAGACGCCATCGCGGAACAGTTCCACGCTGCCGGGCTTCTTCTCCGATGTGTGGCTGGCTGGCTCGCGCAAGGTCAGGCAGACAATCACTCCGAGGAGCAGAGCGGCCACGGTCAAGGCGATAGCGGGGATAAAGTCTTGTTGACGCGCCTCGCCGATGATGAGCCCGCCGATGATGGGAGCAATGACAAAGGCGATTTGGGCGTAGAAGCCAAGGCGGCCCATCTCCCGCTTCATAGCATCCTCGCGCCCTTCTTCCGGCAGGCTGTCATAGACCAGCGCCTCTATCGCGCCGGAGGCGAAGGCAAATCCCGTGCCGGTTAGCAAGGCGATGACGATATACCAGTTGAAATCACGGGCGAAGATGAAGAGGAACTCGGCGCTCATCAGCAGAAAGGTGGAGCAGAAGATCGACCACTTTCTGCCCACACGGTCAGCCAAGACGCCGGTGGGCGCCTCCATCAAGAAGATGGTGAAAATCATGATCGACTCGATCAGGCTGATCTGCACCAGCGTCAGTCCGCGCGCCAGCAGCAGCAGCGCCACAGCGTGCACATAGAGATGGAAGCGCTGGCAGAAGTTGATGAAGATGACTTTGTTGATGTTGCTGGAATACATGCGAGATACCCTCAGAGGACAACACCGAATTGGGACGGGCGCAGAGCGATTTGGTTTAGCCCGCGCCGCGAGCGTGCTGAAACGACGACAAGGAAGAAATCGGACGCTATTTCGAGGTGTTGAGGGTACCAGCCATCGGGAGACTCATTTTCCATGTTCCTGAGTGACACACGGGATTGTAACAGATAAACATCCTATCACCACCAGGGTTTGGGAAACTTAGTACCCTGCGGCTATAATCGGCGGCGAGTTTAGCTGAGCGGAGGAAGAGCGGAATATGCGGGAAAATCGCGTGCGAAAATTATGGGCGGAAGGCAAGCCGGTGCTCAACGGCTGGCTGCATAGCCCCAGCACCTGGTCGGCTGAGGTCATGGCGCATTCCGGCTGGGATAGCCTGGTTGTCGATATGCAGCACGGCATGATGGGCATGGAGACGGCGATACAGATGCTGCAAGCCATCTCTACAACCGAGACCGTGCCGATGGTGCGGGTCAACTGGAATACTCCCGGCGATACTATGCGTTTGCTGGACGCAGGCGCCTATGGCGTGATCTGCCCGATGATCGAGACGCGCGTGGAATGCGAGGCTTTTGTCGGCGCTTGTCGTTTTCCGCCGCTGGGCTACCGCAGCCTGGGACCGACGCGAGCGCGGGTTTACGCCGGCGCGGATTATGCCGAACATGCCAACGACACGGTCATCACCTTCGCCATGATCGAGACGCAGGCCGGCTATGATAATCGCGACGAGATCATGAGCGTCCCCGGGCTGGATGGCGTCTTCGTCGGCATCGGCGATTTGCGCTTGAGCATGACGGGCAAAGCCGGCTTGGTATCGGATGATGCGACCGTGGACGCGGCGCTGGACGCGATTCTGGAATCGGCGCGGAAGCATGGCATTAAGGCCGGGTTGTTCTCGGCGGATACGGACCACGCGATTGAGATGGTCGGGCGGGGTTATGAGTTCGTCACGGTGATGAACGATGTGTCGCTGATGGCGAGCGCGGCGCAGGCGGTTGTGGCGCGGGTGAGAACGGCGGCCGCGGGTTAACCTACATCGCTTCGCCCAGGCAGATTTCCAGGTCCCGGGCGGTTTGCAGCCAGGGGTGATCGAGGGGCACATTCTTGCGCTTGCCAGCGACATCTTCCAAGGGCACGGCGGCAACCCCGTCGCCCTTCACGCCGACCATGATATTCGACATGCCTTCGGCGATGCAATTGGCGGCGGAGACGCCGAGGCGCGTGGCCAGTAGGCGGTCCTTTGGCGAAGGCACTCCCCCGCGCTGAATATGACCAAGGATGGTCACGCGGGATTCCAACCCGGTGCGTTTTTCCAATTCCTGAGTCAGCAACTGGGTGCCGCCGCTGCGTTCTTTTTCGATCTCGGCCAGGTCGGCGCGAGCTTCCCGGCGCTGCTGCCGCGCTGCTCGGTATTTGGCTTTGTCATCGGCGTTACTGACCATATCGGCTTCGGCTTTGGCGATGCGGGCGCGGGCGCTGTGCAGCTTCTCCCCGACGCGCTGTGTCATGGCGCCTTCGGAAACAGCGACAATGCTGAATCTTTTGCCCCCGCGGCTGCGGGCGCGGATCGAATCGGCGATGGCTTCGGTGTCGAAGGGGATTTCCGGGATGAGAATGACATCGGCGCCGCCGGCCAAACCGGCGCCCAGCGCGAGCCAGCCGGTGTTATGGCCCATGATCTCGCAGACGATGATGCGGTGGTGGCTGTGGGCGGTCGAGTGCAGGCGGTCGATGGCTTCGGTGGCGATATTCAGCGCGGTATCGTAGCCGAAGGTGACATCAGTGCCGCTGACGTCATTGTCAATAGTCTTGGGCAGGAAGATGATGTTGAGGCCCAATTGCGCCAGGCGCCAAGCGTTCTTCGCCGTGCCGCCCCCGCCAAGGCATACCAGCGCTTCGAGGTGGTGCCGCTGGTAATTCTCAACGATGACATCGGTCATATCGCGGCTTTTGCCGCCGATAGGCATCTTGTGCGGCTTGTCCCGGCTGGTGCCGAGGATGGTGCCGCCGAGGGTCAGGATGCCGCTCAAATCATCCGCGCCCAACCAGACGACTCGGTTTTGCATCAAGCCGCGGAAGCCGTCGCGGATGCCGATCAGCCGCATGCCATGTTGATCGATGGCGGTTTTACCGAGACCGCGAATGGCGGCATTTAAGCCGGGGCTGTCGCCGCCGGCGGTGAGGACGCCTATTGTGCTACCAATCATTAGAAGCAACCTTGAAATAACCAGTTTTATCTGATTATAACGGGTTTTGGCCGGGTTGTGCAGCAGCGGCGCGAGTTTGCCTTTGCGGACAGAGGAATAAAATTATGTTATGCTCTCTTTGGAGATGGTGAAAGGCGAGCAGGTGATGGAACTGCGACAGCGAGTCTACGATATAGATGATGTCTGGCAAATCTCCCATCATACTGACAACGAAAACAAGCACTACGAGTTGATCGATGGGACGCTAATTGAAATGTCGCCGCCGGGCGGGGAACATGGAGAGTTTTCACTCAATCTGGGAAGCTACATTCGCGCTTTTGTCCGAGAACATGATTTAGGTCGCGCCACCGTGGAGACAGGCTATCACCCGCCAGGCAATCGACTGACCCTGCTTGCCCCCGATGTCGCCTTCGTCAGTCATATGAAAGCGCCAGCGCCCTTTCCCAAACGCTATGTGCCTGTGATGCCTGACTTGGCCGTCGAAATCCTGTCGCCGACGGACACGCTCCAAAAAACTCGGGAGAAAGCCGAGATCTATTTGAGAAATGGCGCGAAGCTGGTATGGATCGTATTGCCCGAACAGGAGAGCGTCGAGGTCTGCCGTCAGACAGAAGAGGGCAAGATCAGACGCGACGTTTTCGGTCCTAATGACACTTTGACCGGCGAGGATGTTCTGCCCGACTTTACATTGGAGGTGCGCTGCATCTTTCATTGATGCCATGCCGACCGAAGAGAGACTCAAGAAGTTAAAGCGAGTCGCCGCGGGGCGACAATCGGGTTTGACCGTCGTGATCGAAGATGTCTTCGACCCGCATAATTTGGGCGCCATCGCCCGCAGTTGCGACGCCTTTGGCATTCAGCGGATCAATGTCATCTTTGAGAAGCAGCCGGCATTCGACCCCAAGGAAGTCGGCAAGAACAGTTCCACCGCCACCAACAAGTGGCTTGAATATCGTGTCTATCATGATACGGAGGCGGCGCTGCGCGAGCTGAAGAACGAGGGCTGGCAATTGGCGGCGACCGTGATTGACCCGGCAGTCCCGCCGATACACGAAGCCGATCTCTGCGCGCCGAAGTTGGGGCTGCTCTTCGGCAATGAGAAGACCGGTTTATCGGCGAAGGCGATTTCCCTGGCGGACAAGCTGGTGACGATCCCGATGGTGGGCATCGCGCAGAGCATGAACGTCTCGGTATCGGCGGCGCTCGCGATTTACGAAGTGACGGCTCAGCGGCGCGAGCGTTGTCCGGAACTGCTGCGCGTCGGTGAGGACGAAGCAGCGCGGACACTTGATTATCTGCTTGAGATGCACGAGCATCTCAGTCGGCGGAACAAGCGATTGCGTAAGGAGCGCGCGAAGAAGCGCTTGGCGAAGCTGGAATGAAGATGTGAATATCATCAAGCGGGCAGCCCGCTGCGTCGTCCACTACAGCGGCCGACGAAACGAGCCGGGACCAGCCGCCAGTTCGACCGCACATCAATACGTCTCCGAGTATCGTCTGAAACGTCCTACTTTGCAGCAATAGCGCCATATCCGGGCAATATGCGCTATAATCAGTATGAAGCGGGGCGGGGGATTAACAAATGAATAACCTGGCTCAGGTCAAACGCGACCTGATCACCCAACTTGACGAGCGGCGATCAGGCGCGCGCGCATTCGTCGAGACGCTGTCCTCAACGCTGCCCGTCCACGCCGACTCCGATTGGACCGTTCGCGACTTGATCATCCATTTGACCGCCATTGAAGCCGATATGATCACCGCGCTGCATTGCGCCATTGACGACAAACCCTTCAGTGTCGACCTGCGCGGGCAGCCCTCGGCCTCCGACCTCTACGAATTGCGGCGGCGGGACCGCGCCGATACTAGCTGGCAAGACCTGCTTGCCGAATGGGAACGCGTCCGCGACCAACTGCGTGGCGTGGTGCTGGCTTTTCCCCTGACGCTGATGGAGACCCCGTTCGGCAATCCATTCTTTCAAGAATACAGTCTCATTGATGCGATACGCGCTTGTGGCGCCCACGAGACGCGTCACCTGGCGGAAATGCGCGCCGCCGCCGAGCGTGATGCCTAAGCTTCGACGCGCGTTCGCATAGTATAGATGTAGAGGCGACGTTTGGGTCGCCCGCCACGCAGCATTCTTGCTCGCAGTTCACGTCCTCAAGCGCTAGAATAGACATTCTGAATTGCATAACTCAGTCCTGATTCTGACGCCACGCTAAATGTTAAGAGTCCGATTCTTGCTTCTCTGCTTCATCAGTGTACTCGCCTTGGGTAGCGCCGCCCAAAGCGAGCTCCCGGCGATATTTCAACCGGCGCCGCGTCCGCTGCCATCCCGCGTCCAATACAATTCAGGCATCACCCTCAACGTTTACTTCGCTTCCTTGACGCAAGGCGGCAGCGGTCTCATTGGCTTAAAGGGCGCTGGCATCAGTGGCGCGCAGTTCCGCTTCCGCGGCGTCGAGGGACCTTTCTTCTCGCTGGGCGCCGATGCTTGGCACGCCTTGATCGCTGTCGATATGGATGCGCCCCCCCGCAGCTATGAGCTAACGGTCGTCGTCCAAAAGGGCGGGAATACGGTGAGCTTCAGTCAAGACCTGCTGGTTGAATCGGCCGGCTACATCTTGCAAGAATTTGATCTGCCTGCCGATCGCGCCTACCTGGCCGACGCCGCCGTTGAAACAGCCGAATTGGATACCCTGGCCGCGCTCACAGCCGAGGCGTCGGCCGAGCCGCTCTGGGACGGATCCGGCTTCGAGCTGCCGCTGGATAGCCCGTTGACTTCGCCTTTCGGCAGCTTTCGCGTCTTGAACGGCGCGCGCGCGACTCGGCATACCGGCTGGGATCAGGTAGCGCCCGTCGGCACTCCAATCCGTGCGCTGGCGGCGGGCCGTGTGGTCTTCGCCGATCGCCTGGAGATCCGCGGCAATTACGCGCTGATCGATCACGGCTTGGGCTTCTACTCGGGCTATGCTCACTTCTCCGAGCTTCACGTGACCGCCGGACAGCAAGTGGCCGCCGGGCAAGTCATAGGCAGCAGCGGCAACACGGGCCGCAGCAGCGGACCGCACCTGCATTGGGAGCTTATGGCGGGCGGACGCTGGATCGATGGCGCGGCTTTCCTGAACTTGTGGCTGCCCGCTGGCTCATCTAGCGCGCCTGAACGATAGGGACGCAACTGCTTGAAATTTGCCAAAACACGGTATAATGCGATATTAATCCTGCATGATGTGTCGGTAAGTGTCTTAGCGCCCGAAGCCGACGCGACGCGGGCAACCCTGCAATTGCCTGGACGCGAGCAGCGACCAACTAGCGAACAGGCAAGGCTGACGCCAGGCGAGAACATTCGCCCACCGAGGAGGGCATGATGGAGCAAACTGACAACTTCCGCTTGGTGGTGCGCCGCGGTCCGCAACCCAATCAGGCTTTCGAAATCAGTAAAGAAGTCACCACGCTCGGCCGCGATATCACCAACGATATTGTCATCAACGACCGCGAAACCAGCCGCCATCATCTGCGCTTCATGCGCTCCGGCGACACCATGACCATCGAAGACCTCGGCTCCACCAACGGCACCTTCGTCAATGGCAAGCGCGTCTCCGGCGTCACGCCGCTGCAAAACGGCGATATGATCGGCTTGGGCGAAACCGTCACGCTCGCCCTTGAGCTATACCACGGCGCGCAAGTACCTGCGCCCGCCACACCGGAACCGCCCGCGCCCACGCCGCCGCCCCTCCCCCCAGCGGAAACGCCCGCGCCACCGCCGAGTTACACGCCGCCGCCCAGCGACTACGGGCTGCAAGGCGCGTCGCCAAGTCCCGCAACATCCGATCCCTACGCGCAGCAGCCGGCATATCCCGCCTATGCCGAGCAAGCGCCCGCGCCACAACAGCAACCCGGCTACTATCCTCAAGCGCCCGGCTATCCGCCGCCACAGCAATACCCGCCCGGCTACGATTACGATCCCTACGCCGTCCGCGAAGAAAGCAGCGGCACGTCGCCCTGGTTGATCCTGGGCTGCTTCGTCTTCTTCGTGCTGGCCTTCGTCTGTTTTATCGGCATCGCTTTGACCGTCATTGACGTCCTCAATCTCTGGTGCGATGTGCCGGTCCTCGTCGATATCGTCCGCGCCTTGAACTTCGGCTGCTGAGCCGGCGCCGTGAAGCGCATCGCCAATCTTCCGCCAGGCTCCAGCAGCGCGCCGACATGTCACTGTCTGCAAAAGCAGCAATATGAAAGAGCGTAAGACGCCAGCGCCTCCGCCGCCCCCACCCCCCAACCACGATTACGATCCCTTTGTCGCGCGCAAAGCCCGCCGCGGCCGGCTCCGCTGGCTGATAGCGGGAGGCATCGGTTTTCTGGCCGGGGTCTTTATCTGCTTCTTCTGTATCGCTTTGACCGTCATTGATGTGCTCAACCTCTGGTGCGATCTGCCGGTCCTCGTCGATATCGTCCGCGCCTTGAACTTCGGCTGCTGAGCTGATACTGCTCTTGGTACGAAATAAGTTATAATTTACCAGCAATAGAACATATGGTCTCCCATAGATCGCGGCTCTGTGATAGCGTGCGCCTAAACCGCATTGGAGGAAAATCTCATGTTCAACTGGCTCAGCAAGTTCTTCAACATCCGTCAAGAGCGCCTGCGGGTGCAAGCGCCCCATATCGAAGCGGTCGCGACCCACAATCGCTACCCGCTCGGTCCCCCCATCGACCTGAACTCGGGTCGCGTCTACGAACAATCGCCCTGGGTCTACATCGCCATCAACCGCATCGCGGAAGCGGCCGCCCTCGTCCCTCTGCGCGTCTTCCGGCTAGAGGGCGAACGCCGCATCGGCATCAACAATCATCCGCTCGAGCAATTGCTGGGCAATCCCAACCCGCTGACCAGCGGCTTCGAACTGCTCGAACAGACCATCGGCTCGCTTGAGCTGCAGGGCAATGCCTATTGGTTCCTCGCCGGCGACGCGAGCGGAGCCCCGCGCGAGATCTGGATCCTGCGCCCCGACCGCGTCAGCATCGTGCCCGATACGCAGCGCGTGGTGGCCGGCTACATCTACGAGATCGACGGGCAGTACATCCCGCTGGACGCCATCGAAGTCCTGCACTTCCGCCGCTGGCACCCGAGCAATGACTTCTACGGCCTTTCGCCCATATCAGCTGCCCGCTGCGCCGTGCTCAGCGACCGCCACATGGCCGACTGGAATCGCAATGCCTTCGGCCAGGACAAGGGCGTGCCGGCCGGCATCGTCAGCATCAAGGACTTCATCAGCGATACCGACTTCGAGCGCGTCAAACGCGAATGGCGCCAGCATTACGGCGGCAGCGCCCGCCGGACCGCTTTCCTGCGCGGCGGCGATATGGAATGGCAGAATATCGGCTTGAGCCACACCGACCTCGATTTCCTGCAAGGGCGCAAAGCCCAGCGCGACGAAATCCTCAATATCTTCGGCATCCCGGTCGGCTTGATCAGCGAGAACGCCACCGAAGCCAACGCCAAAGTCGCCGAGCGCCAATTCATCGAGCGCGCGCTCTGGCCCAAGCTGGTCCGCCTGGCGCAGAAGATCAGCGCCGAACTGCTGCCCTTCTACCCCGGCGACCTCATCGCCGAGTTTGACGACATCCGCCCGACCGATACCGAAGCGCGCCTGGCCGAGATCCGCGCCGCCTATCCGCTGCTCAGCATCAACGAGATGCGCGAGCGCTATTTTCAGCTGCCGCCGGCGGCATGGGGCGATGCCCCGGTGGGCGCGGACGCGAACCCCCCAATTCACTCCGACGCCGGTAGAGGCGACCTACCAGGTCGCCCGCCATCTGCCACTGCTGAGGACGCCCAGAAATCCGCCATCGATACCGAACTGGCGCAGTGGGAGCGCTTCGCCTTGAATCGGCTGGACAAGGCTGAGACGCGCCCCTTCGAGGTGAAGGACCTGCCGGACGAACTGGCATTCGAGGTCAGCGCGGGTCTGCTCTTCGCGCGCGATCGGGAGAGCGTGAAGTCCGTGTTTGCTGGGGCGCGGGCGGGGCTTTAGGTTTTTCTTCACCACAGAGGAATGGAGGGAAGTGGCGAAATCGCATTCTATACATAGCTCGCTAACTTCCCCCATTGCCACTTAAAGACATCCCTTTACGTATATCTAGTAGATGTGTACTATAACTGTTCTTCTAAAGCAATTTCTTGCAAAAGCCTCTTGAATGATAGATAATTTTGGCAAAGGTATAGATTCTTTTCAGCTTTCCTTTAGCCGTTGAAAATACAGGATAGTTGAAATGACCGTTTGTATAGCAGCATTGTTCGACAATGGGAAGGGAGCTGTGCTCGCTTCTGATCACATGATCACGTGGGGCATTCCTCCTATGGCTTATGAATTTGAAAGCGACGACGTTAGCAAGATTCGTGAGTTAGGTGACAATTCATATGTGCTGCACGCTGGCAACGTTTTCGACGGGGATCTGATTGTGCAGCGTTCTCAAGCACAGATTATCGAGGAAAAACTTGTTCTGGCAGAAGACATTGCAAACACTATAGCTGAAGTTTACGGTAATGTTCGTTTGCATAATCTTGAACAGAGATACCTGCGCCCAAGAGGTTTGACGCTGAATGGTTATTATGCAGCACAACTATCTCTGAATCCGGGTATGGTTCAAGAGATTGATGAGAAATTGGCGAATGACGGTATTGGTGTTGAGTTCCTAATTGCAGGCCCGTCAGCTTTTGGTTATAGCATTTACACGATCTTGCACCCAGGTATTGCCACGTGTGTTGATGCTATTGGATATGGGGCGATAGGGGTTGGCGCCTCACACGTATTTCATTCACTTATATCAGCACCATACAGAAAAGACCTCGGCAAAGAACAAGTAGAGAAATTTGTATTGGAGGCGAAAGAAAAGAGCCAACTGTCCCCCGGGGTTGGCCAGCAAACATCTACCCGTTCTTTACCAAAGGAGAAGTAAAAATGATGAAAATTGAGCCAAAGAAGACGCATAAGCAAAAGTGGCAAGAGTGGCAACGTAAAGCTGCAAAGAGGGGTTTTGTCACCTACCATCCATACGACAATAGTGCTGGATCACTTCATCCGTATGCCGTTGATAATCCCAACAATCCCTATGCCACGCCTAGAACAGACTCGTCGGAGAAGGGCGAATATCCTAAGCGGCGACAAACTTCCAGCGACAAACTGGGCGAGAAAAAGTCTGAGTAGCGGTACGCCTATCCCTTAAACATTTCACGTCGCGACTTACCTGCGACGCTCACGTCAGCCTGACTAGGACTTGCAGCGCAACAAACACCACGATACCCGTACCAACTATCCACTTAATCAACGTGGCTTCCACCGCCTGCAAGTCCGTCTTTGTCGCCAACTCAGTTTTCGTCGTCTTTTCATTCATCTTTTCTCTGTGCCCTCTGTGTCTCTGTGGCAAACCTAAATCAAATCCCGCTGACTCTCCCCGTCCTCACTCACATCCCCCCGCCTCCACCGCGCCGCCCGCTGATGCGTCCCGTGCTGCGGCGGCATCTCCACGCCCGCGCCATCAAACAAATCCCCAATCGTCAGAATCTGCAAGCGCCGATACTTCGCCCCCCAGGTCCGCGACTCGTACCAGCCCGCCGCCAGCGCCTCTTTATTCATCGCCTGCGTCGGCTGCTCCAGCGTGATGAACACGCCAATCGCCGCCCCCTCGCGCTCGACCGTGCCTTTCAAGTCGCGAATCTGCCCCGAATTCACCTTGCCCGACTTGACCTGCACGACCACCGTCTGCGGCTTCTTCTTGCCTTTCTCGTCTTCATCGAAGAAGTTGATGATGCCGTCAATGCCCTGGTCGGCGCCCTTCTTGCCCTTGCGCGACCCCGCCGACCCGCCCACCGGTTTCGCCCGCACCAGCGACAGCGCCCACCACTCGAATTGATAGCGCCCTTCATTGGCCGAATCCTGCGCCAATTCCCGCGCCCCATCCACCGTCGCCGGCTCGCCGATGACCTCGTAATCCGCCCCCGAGACCAACTCGAACATATCTTGCAGGCGATACTTCTGCAGCGCGATGCTCAGATGCGTGATGTCGATGCCGATCCAGCCCCGTCCCAGCTTGTGCGCCGCCGCAATCGCCGTACCGCAGCCGCAGAAAGGATCGAGCACGACATCGCCTGCATTCGACGAGGCGCGGATGATGCGTTCCAGCAAGGCTTCCGGCTTCTGCGTCGGGTATCCGAGTTTCTCTTTTGCACTGCCTACCAAATAGTTAATGTCTGTCCACATGTCGCCAGCGATCTTGCCCGGTTTACCTTCAAGATATGACTTTAGGCCAGGTACTCCGTCCTCTTTTTTTGGCCAGTGGATCATCTTGTGCTCATCAAAGTGATCGAGCTTGACGTGAATACCTAACTTATTCCACTCAGGCTCTGTTGGAAGTAGTTCCTTTAGCCAGTCTGGAAATCTCTGGTACTTCGGCAGCGCCCAGGCACGACCTCTATACGGGCTTCTACCGCGCCAAGGCTGATATGCTTCAGCGCCGCCAGCCTTCCCGCCAGTCAAATTGTCTATCCTATACGTGCCTCTTTCGTCCTTGTGTCGATAGAATTTTTTCAAGTAATTCTCGTCATATGCCTCGTATGCCACATTCCAGCACCAAGATTGACTGGAGCTATACATTAGTATCACATCGTGTACGGCTGACCATTGCTTCGCACCTAAACTGTGCGCAGAAGCACGTTTCCAAATGATTTCGCTTCGAAAGTTCTCAACACCAAAAATCGTGTCAAGCACAATCTTCAAATAATGACTCGCGGTCGGATCGCAATGCAGATACAAGCTCCCGGTCGACTTCAAGACCCGATGCAGCTCCACCAGCCGCGCGCTCATCATCACCAGGTAAGCCATCATCTGGTTGCGCTCGATCAGGTTCATCAGCGCTTCGATGGCGGTCGCCACCTTGTGCGGCGCGTTCACGATGAGGTCGTCGTAAGTCGCTTCCGCCGTCTCGCCCCAATGCCAGGTGTCCTCGAAAGCCGTGATCTGCGCTTCGCTGTCGGCGCCGCTCTCCGACTTGAAAAGCACGTTGTAATTGCGGTTGCTGTTGAAGGGCGGGTCGAGGTAAATCAGGTCGACGCACTCATCCGGGAAATACTCCCGATTGCGCAATATCTCCAGGTTGTCGCCGTAATAGAGCCGGTTTTTCATGCCCCCATCCCCCCAGCCCCTTGCCCCCAAAATGAGGGAAGGGGAGCTATTCAGTGTCTCTGCGTATATTATAAGCCCCTCCCTCTTTATGGGGGAGGGGTTTGGGGTGGGGGCGCGAGCGATAATGTAGGGGCGAGCCATCGGGTCGCCCGCCACCCCGCAAATCGTAGGGTCGACACTTGTGTCGCCCGCCGGACCGCTTATGGGTGAAGGGCGCGCCACCCCGCCAACGTAAGAAAATTCCAATGCGCGAACATACAGTCGCCTATAGCGCTCCAAACTCTGCTACCTTGATCTCAGTGCGCCTTAACAACCAGATCGCGCCGAGCGCAGATGGCCAGATGGCCAAAAAAAGTATTCCCGCGGCCATTGATTGCGCCGCTTGTTTTCTCGGTACAACCAAGTTAGTCATGCGAAAAACAATCTCGCGAAGAAATCTCCCCATCCCTCCTTGTGGGGGAAGGGGCCGGGGGATGGGGGCTAGGGTGAATCCCTACATGATCCGATTGATCCCGTCAAAGGCCGCCGTCTTGTAGCACTCCGCCAGCGTGGGATAATTGAAAACCGTGTTGATGAAATAATCGACGGTGCCGCCGAAAGCCATCACCGTCTGCCCGATGTGAATCAGTTCGCTCGCGCCCTCGCCGATGATGTGCACGCCCAGCAGCTTGTGGTTCTCCCGGTGGAACACCAGCTTGAGCATGCCGATAGTGTCGCCGATGATCTGCCCTCGCGCGATCTCCTTATAATAAGCCTTGCCGATCTCGTAGGGGATGCCCGCCTGCGTAAGTTCTTCTTCGTTCGCGCCCACGGTGGAAATCTCCGGGATGGCGTAGATGCCGTAGGGGAAGAGCTCGGGGATGCTCTGATGCTCGCTGCCGAAGGCATGGCAAGCCGCCATCCGCCCCTGCTCCATCGAGGTCGATGCCAGGCTCGGGAAGCCGACCACATCGCCCACGGCGTAGATATTGGGGATCTCGGTCTGGTAATGCTCGTTGACGCGGATGCGCCTGCGGTGGTCAGGCTCGATGCCGACATTCTCCAAACCCAGGCGGCCCGTCGCCCCCTGCCGGCCGATAGCGTAGAGCGCCATCTCGGTGACGATCTCCTTGCCGCTCTCCAGCCGCGTCTTGACGCCCCGGCCATAGCGCGTCTCGCTCATCTCGATGCTGCGCACATTCTCGCCCAGGCGCAGGGTCACGCGCTGCTGCCGCATGTGATAGACCAGCGCGTCCACGATCTCGTGATCGACGAAAGTCAGCAGCCGCTCGTTGACCTCGACCAAGGTGACGCGCACGCCCAGCGTGGCGAACATGCAGGCGTATTCGCAGCCGATGACGCCGCCGCCCACCACCGTCAGCGTCCGCGGCAGATGATCCAGCTTGAGCAAGCCGTCGCTGGTGAAGATCGTCTCGCCGTCAAAGGGGATGTCCGGCGGCTTGACCACCGTCGTGCCCACCGCGATCATGATGCAGCGCGTCGTCAACTCGTCTTCGCCCTTGCTGCCGACGAAGCTCAGGTGCACCGTATGCTCGTTGACGATGGTGGCGATGCCGGCGAAGAGTTGGACGCCGTTCCGCTGCAGTTGGTGCTTGTTGATCTCGATCTCGTGGCGGATGACATGATCGGCTCGCAGCAGCAGATCGTTCATCGTGATGTTCTCTTTGACCGTGTAGGAGGCGCCGTAGATGCTGCGCTGGCGAAAGCCGGAGAGATGCAGCACCGCTTCCCGCAGCGTCTTGGACGGGATCGTGCCGGTATTCACCGAGACCCCGCCGATGAGCGTCTTCTTCTCGATGACGGCGACGCGCTTGCCCAGCTTCGCCGATTGTATCGCCGCGCGGTGCCCGGCCGGTCCCGAGCCGATGATGACGATATCGTAGTCGTAGCGCCGCGGCTTGGGCGCCGGCTCGCTCTTGCTTCGTGTTATGGCTTCCGCCTGCGCAATGATCTCAGCCATCATCCGCCTCGCTCATCCAGGTGCTGCTCAAAGAATAACGCAGAATCGCGGGCGGCGGCAAGCAAGCGTAGCCCGGCGGTACGCCAATCAGCGGACGAGCGGTCGTTTCAGTTGCTCAGGCTTCTTCGTTATGCGCCTGGTTCAGCGCGGACGCCAACAGCGCCGTCGGCACGGCGACGATGCCCATGCCCGTCAGCACCATCGCCAACGTCAGCAAGCGCCCGGCTGTGGTCACCGGGAAGACATCGCCGTAGCCCACCGACGTCAGCGATATCACCGCCCACCAGATGGCGTCGAAGATATCGCTGTATTTGCCAGGCTGCACGTCATGCTCGACCTCATAAATCAGGAAGGCGAAGCCGATGATGAAGACGAAGGCCACGCTGGCGAAAAGCGTCGCTTCCGCCGCGATCGACTTCAGCGCCTGCTGGTAGCGGTCCAGCGCGTTTGTGTAGCGTGTCACTTTCAGCAAGCGTAATACGCGCAGCACACGCAATAGTCGCAGCACGCGCAGACTGGCGGCCGCGTGAATCAGGATCGGGAGCAAGGCGACCAGATCGATGATGCCGTAGAAGCTGCTTATGTACGCGCGCTTGTTATCCGCCGTCGCAACTCGAAAAAGGTATTCAATGAGAAAGCCCAGCGATAGCGCGACATCCGCTACAAAGAGCGCTTCTCGCAGGCTCGTAGGCAGGGCGAATGTCTCCAGCGCCATGATCGCAATTGAAGCGAAGACCGCGATGCTGCTAGCGATTTCGAAGCGAGCATTATTCTTTAAGTCCATGGTTGCCTGTGCTCCAATACACTTGTCCGAGGCGACTCACTTATTCGCGCAGGATGATTCGCAGGATCTCGCCGGATTTGATGTCGACGCTGAAGAGCCGACCGTCCGGCGCTTCTACGATGCCGTTGCTCGCCAGCAGGGCAGTCTCCTCCGCCGGCAGCGCCTCCGCCAAAGGCGTAACCCTGTCGTATACGCCATCGCCATCGCTGTCGTCCAGCCGGCTCAGGCGCCCGCCGTTGAGCGCGATGATGCTCTCCCCGCGCCAAAATATGCCCGCGACATGCCGCAACGCTTCTTCCTCGTCAGCGAAGATGAGCCGGCTCTCGTCCGCCAAGCCGTCAGCATCGGCGTCGCTCAGCCGATAAATCTCGCCCGCGCGCGTGCTGACCAGCAAATCGCCCGAGGCGTCGAAGGCGAGCGCCGCAATCGTATTCAGCCGGTCGCTGTCCACCGGCACGCTGCCATAAACGACCGCCTCCGCCGAGTTGAAGGCTGCCGCTGTCGCCACCGGCGCGGCCGACGACGCGGGCAGAGCCGCCGCCGTCTCCAAGGCTCTCAGGGTCGGCGCCCACTCGGTTCCGACCGCTGCCAGAGATTCCGCCGTCGCCCCCAGCGCTGTCACTGTCGCCTGCGCCTCAGCGGCCGGTCCCGCCGCTGTCGCGGTTCCGCGCGCCATCCGCTCGCGCAACTCGATCGCGCTGCATGCCGACAACATCAGCGCAATCGCCGCCAGACTCAAGCAGTAAACCAACATTCTAAGCAAAGTTCTGTGCCCTCTGCGCCTCTATAGTGAATAGACCTGTGACAGCCTCGGCAAGGAGCGCAAGCCACGCGCCGCCGCCCAGCGCTGATAGCATAACATCATGCGCGCAGTTGGAGTACATCTATGAGCCTGCCGATTACAGTGTGTCGCAGCGCCGTTTTGAATCTGTCAATTGCCGCCGAGCATCTCAGGCTCAAACGGGTGGCGCTGCCGTCATGATGAAGAAGATCATGAAGATGGCGAAACCGCCAAGCAGGCCGAAACTGACTCGCGGCTTTATCATCGCGCCTTCGCCCTCGGCCGCGAGGTTTGCCTGCCGCTTGCGAGACATGGCGTTGGCCGCCTGGCAACTGAACCAGCTTATCGCGATACTCGTGACCACAACCGCCAGGGCATAGGCCAGGTTATCGGTCGTTTGCAGGGTGTAGAGATCGCGGATGACAAGCGCATTGGGCAGCATCGCGGCCATAACCGCCAGCGCCGTACCGCGCCATTCCGGCTCGCTCTTGCGGCTCTTGATACAATAATAGGCATAGAGGTCGATGGCCAGCAGCGGCAAAAGCGCCACGATATTCGCGACATAAAACAGCAGATCGGTGGCGAATAGCTGGATCAGGCTGAAGCGGATCGCCAGCGCCAGCAAGCCGACGGCGGTGGCGGCGCCAGCGCAATGCATCAGGCGCGTGGCGATGATGCCTGTGAAGGTCGTCCCGGCGATGAGGTTCGCCGCGAGCAACCACTCGGGCCGGAACAAGCCCACCCACTCCGGCTGAACGCCCGTCCGGGTCGCGTCCCAATCGATGAGCATCAACTGCAGCCAGATCAAAAGGCAGCAAGCCAGCGCGAGAAGCGGCAGGAAATCGCGGTATCGCAACTGGAGAATCGTCCGCCAATCGCGCGGCGGGATCGTAGAATTGTGGATGAAGACGGTCATACAAAGCGACGCGATGAAACTCAGCAGCATGATCAAGTGCGGAATGCTCCAGGCGGTGAGATCCTCGCCGAAGGTCCAATGCCATAAGGGATCGGCCGCCAGCGCGTAAAGCATGAACGCGGCGCCAAGAATGAGCGCGCCGATGATTGGATTCGAGCGAAAGCGCTGTTGGAAGTTGCCATTCAGCTTACGGTTGAGATAGAGCAGCGCCCAGAAGCCGACGCCGATGAACGTGAGGAAACCGAAATACATCAACAAATGCGGCGGCCAGAAAAAATCCTCGCCAAAGGGAATGCCATATTGGCGGTGCCAAATCTCATCCCAAACGCCGCCCACGATTATCGACAACGCGCCGCCTGCCTGGAACAGGGCGATGCTCTGGCGCAGGCGCGCGGGCAGTGTGTCGATCTTCGGCTGACGCAGGTTCGGCGTCAAAGGGCGTATCAGCAAATGCCAGAAGAGCAGGGCGAAGGCGCAGAGGACCAGGAACAGTACCGCGACTTGCACCCAGAACAAGCTCGCCTGGTCGCCGGTCGGGATGCCGCCCCAGATGGAGAAGGCGATGAAGAGCAGGGCGCCAGCGATTACGGCGAGTATCCAAGGGAGGCGGTTGGTCTGGTTGGCGAGCGATGAGGTCATGGCCGCGGCTCCAAGGTCGTATACCTTAAGCTTATTATACTTACTTTAGCGCGAGTGATGGGTGTTCGGTTGCGGACTGTTTGAGATTGCTAATCGAGGAGTTGAGTCAGGAAGTCGCGAGTCTCTTGCAGGGCTGGGCTTTCCCAAAGGTGGTGCTCTTGCCACAGGCTGGTCTCGTAAGCGTCTGACAGGAATAAGCGATCAGTAATGCCCGAGACGGCAGTCGCTCGATCTACGTTTTTCGCGATCAAGAAGGTCCTGATCTTCGCTTTGGTTTCTCGTTCGGGCACAACTTGCACCTCCGCGCTTTGGAGACAATTGAAGTATTCGTTTACGCAGGATGCGATGGGATCAATGGTCAGCGCCTCCATTACGAGGTCGTCTAGCATGCCTTCGCGTTCTACAGATGGCACAATTAGCACTGAGACTTGGGGAACATTTGCAGACGGTACACTTGGTTGGTTTGGAACTTGGATATGTGGTGGTCCATCGTTGTTCACAGTTTTGATTCGATCTTGAACACTACGAAAAGCGTCGGTGTTAAAGTCACTATCGCGCACAATTCCCATATGGGTTACAAGTTCAAAGTTATCCGCCTTTTTTAGCTCGCGCAGCCGCAGCGTAAGCTTGTCTCTACCGCCGTATTCAATGATGGAAAGCTCTGTAACATTGAACTGCGCATCCGAAGTTTCCGCCAAATGATTGACGAATCTATCGAAGAAAACACGATCGTCGCTTCCTTCTACCAGGAGAATCCGGGTTTTACCCTCTGGAATCAACTCATCCATTAACGAACCTCATGATCAAAGTCAAAGGCTGCCAAGGCTTCCAAATCCAACTCGTTGTAGGTTGTGGCTCGTAATCCTCCAGTTTTGCGACTTTCGCTCAAACGGTGATAGCGAAATTCATCCAGCCTGCCCGCTTCCGTAAAAGCCTCGTAGGCTGCACGAATCATTTCGAGGCTGTGCGTGGTGGCGAAGACTTGGATGTCCAGCTCGCGCGCAACTTCGCCAATAGTCTTCCAGATCTTATTTTGTACTGAGTGATGGATGCCGTTTTCAATTTCGTCGATGAAGATGATGCCGCCTTTAGCCTCATGCATAGCAAGTATGATGTCTGATAGACGATTCATGCCTTCGCCGGATTCTGACATAGCGATCATATAATCAAGACCGATGTCCGTCATCAGATGCGAAAGCCAACCGTCGGTATTGATGCGTACATCCTTAATTCGAGGCTCAATAAGTTCTAGGGCGGTAACCAGCGCATCAATCTTCTTCGCCTTTTGGATTCTGTTAAATCGTCGCTCTATGTCGCGCGCGCTTGCGCCAGTCCTAGCGTGAAGGAGTTGGCTGGGACGGAAACGGCTGGGTTTGAGCCGCGGGTACACAATGCCCGAGTGAATAAGCGCAAGATATGTAGGGCGTCCATCAAGGCTAGGACAGAGCTTGAGAATGTCCGTGTCATCCGGAAGTACATCGTACTGATAGCCGAAGCTTTTGTATCTCGATTCATCATCAGTATCGTTGGAGAAAGAAACACTTTGAATCGATAATTCAATCCTTGATTGAGATTTGTCCATAGTCCGATTTGGGATTCTCTCGGATGCTGATAGTTCTATAGCGAGACTTGTGTTTAGACCAAAAAAGATCGTCGACCAACTTAACTGATTACGCGTTTCACTCTCATTCTCAGGACGTAGCAACGCCCTGCGAAGTCCAGGGTTGCGAAGCAAAACCTGGCCGCTGTAGGTGCCCGCCAGGACATGCATCGCCTCCAACAACGCCGTCTTGCCCGTGTTGTTCTTCCCCGCAATCAGATTCACCCGACCCAGATCGTTGATCTGCAAGTCCTTGAAACAGCGGAAGTTCTTCACCCGAAACGACTTGTACATATCGCGCCTTTCCACGCAACGCGCCTCTCTCGCCACCCATTATACATCCGCGCCGCCCGATTTCAGTGCTACAATGCCGGCATGATCACGATCCTCGCCATCGAAACTTCCTGCGATGAAACCGCCGCCGCGGTCATCACGGACGGGTACCGCATCCGCAGCAGTATCGTCGCCTCGCAGATTGACCTGCACGCCCAATATGGCGGGGTCTTCCCCGAGGTGGCATCGCGCGCCCACGCCGAAGCCATCAGCGCGGTAGTATCTCAAGCGCTCGCCGAGGCGAATACGAGCTACGCCGACCTGGACGCCATCGCTGTGACGCAGGGTCCGGGTTTGATCGGCTCGCTGCTGGTGGGCATCAACTTCGCCAAAGGGTTGGCGCTGGCGACTGGGTTGCCCTTGCTGGGCATCAACCACCTGGAAGGGCATATTTATTCGCTTTGGCTGGCGGAGGACTTCGCCGAGCCGGGATTTCCCCTGCTCGCGCTGATCGTGTCCGGCGGGCACAGCGAGTTGGCGCTGATGCGAGATCACGGACTTTATCAACGCATCGGCGGCACGATAGACGACGCGGCCGGCGAAGCCTTTGACAAGGTCGGGCGGCTGCTCGGCTTGCCATTTCCGGGCGGACCGGCGATAGAGCGCGCCGCGCGAGATGGCGATCCGCGGGCCTTTCGCTTTCCCATCGCCAAGACAGACGGCGAATATGATTTCAGCTTCAGCGGCTTGAAGACAGCGGTCATGCGGGCGGTGACCGTTCAGCCGACCGCGCGCAGAAGCAAGCGCGAACGGGGAGATGAGCGAGCGGCGGCGCTGCGTGACGATGTGAACATCGCTGATGTGGCGTCGTCGTTTCAAGAGGCTTTGACAGAAGCGCTGGTAAGGACGACCTGTCGCGCGGCGGTTGACTTCGACGTCCGCGCGATTTTGCTGGCCGGCGGCGTCAGCGCGAACAGCCTCTTGCGGCGGAAGCTGGCCGCGGCGCTGGACTTGCCGCTTTGGACGCCGCCGCTGGCGCTGTGCACGGACAATGCCGCCATGATCGGAGCAGCCGCCCATTTCCGCTTTCGTGAGGGTTTCCGCAGCTCGCTCGACTTCGAGGCGCGGGCCAGCTGGCGCTTGAGCGAGGATGTTTATGCCACCTAGCGCGGCAAACTTCAGGCTGCGCTCGCCGCGCAATTTCGCTCGACCGCCTGTACAATCAACAGTTGCGACCGACGGATTTACCACTGGCAGAGCATGACACAATTGCAAATCGGCATCATCGGCGCGGGCGCGGCTGGCTTGGCCGCCGCCTGGGAATTCAGTCGCGCCGGGCACAGAGTCACTATCTATGAAGCGGCCGACCGCGTCGGCGGTTTGGCGGCCGGCTTCAAGGACGATAACTGGGATTGGACGCTGGAGAAGTTCTACCATCACTGGTTCGCCACCGACGATGACATCCTGACGCTCGCTGAAGAAATGGGGGTCCGCGACCAGATCATCTTCCCGCGCCCGAAGACGAGCTATTGGGTCAATGGCAAGATCGTCCGCAGCGAGATATCGCCATCGGCGCTGTTCCTGCCGCTTTCGCTTCCCGCCACCCTGCGCATGGCGCTCGCGGGCATGGCGATCAAATTCGCGCCAAGCTGGCAGCCCTTTGAGCGCGTCACTGCCGATGCGTGGATGCGCCGCTGGATGGGCGCGGAAGCTTATGAGAAATTCTTCAAGCCTCTTCTCATCGGCAAGTTCGCCGACCTATATGACCAGGTGCCGATGTCTTTTATGTGGGCGCGGATCGTCAAGCGTACGCTTAAGCTCGGTACCTACACCGGCGGCTTTCAAGCCTTCCTTGACGAGCTTGCCGAGCAGTTGCGCGGGCAAGGCGCGGCGATACACCTCACGACCCCCGTCGAAGGCATTGACCTGCGCGAAGGCGCGCCGGCTTTGTGTATCGGCGGAAACTGGCGAATTTATGACCGGGTCTTGAGCACTACCTCACCGCGCCTGCTGCTGCGCATGACTGAACGCTTGCGCGACACCGCCTATGGCGAGAAAGCGGCGGCGCTGAAAAGCATAGGCGGGATATGCCTTGTCCTGGCGCTGAAGCAGCCGCTCATGCCCGATGACACCTATTGGCTGAACTTGCCAGCGACCACCGCCGACAAAACCAAGTCGGCCTTTCCCTTTTTGGCGCTGGTGGAACACAGCAATTACATCTCCCGCGAGCATTATGGCGGCGACCATATCGTCTACTGCGGCGATTATGTCCCGCCCGAACATGAGTATTTTCAGCTCAGCGAAGACGCCTTGATGGAACGCTTCTTGCCGGCGCTTGCCAAAGTGAATCCGGCCTTTCAGCGCGAGTGGATCCGCAAGCGCTGGGTTTGGCGCGCGCCTTATGCGCAGCCGGTGCCTGAACTGAACCATAGTCGCAAGATCCCCGCCTTGAAGACGCCGCTGCCGGGCATCTACTGGGCCAGCATGTCGCAGGTCTATCCCTGGGATCGGGGCACGAATTACGCCGTCGAAATCGGCCGACGGGCGGCGCGCTTGGCATTGAGCGAATGAGCGGACTGGCGCCTTGCCGCCTGCCAATTGCGATTGACGCGACAATAAGCCGCATTATGCGACTGGTAATGAATTGCAGTATACTGATTACAAAGGAAATACATCGGCAGGGCTCATGCGCGGCATGCGGCAGTTCGGTTCTGTCGGCTCTCAGTGGGATGAGTCTCAACGTTCGCGCTGTGGAGTCATGTTTTGATATTGTATTATTAGCAGTGGCGGCGCAGAAGCGCTAAACGATGACAGCCGCCATCGATAATGCTGAGAGGTCAATAGCGCGCATGGCGGAAACGCAGACGAAGACGACCAATCTAATAGCCGAACTGCGACAGCTTGAGAGCTTGATCGATCAGGTCAGCGGTACCCTGGAATCTCAACGGGAGTTGCTGCGCCGCCGCCGGCTGGCGATGCCGCCTACCATCATCGACAGTCTGAACAAACTTAAGGGCGACTTTAAGCGCCTGGAAAAAAATGTGCTCGGCGAACAGACCGAATTGCGGCAGTTGCGCGCCCTCTCCGAGATGTCCACTCGCATCACCAACTCGCTTGATGTTGATACTGTCTTGCAGGAGACGATGGAACTCGTCATCGTGCTGACGCAAGCCGAACGCGGCTATGTCATCTTGCAGAACGAAGACAGTGGCGAGCTGGAGTTCCGTATCAGCAGCGAAGGCGGTTTGATGGGGCGGGGCATGTCCGGCGGAGAACGGCCGCAGATCAGCATGAGCGTGGTGAATCAGGTGATCGAAACCGGCGAGCCGCTCCTGGCTGATAACGCCTACCAGGACGAGCGGCTGGCCAACAACCAGAGCATCATCAATTTTGTGCTGCGTTCCGTGCTTTGCGTGCCGCTGCGATACAAAGGGCGGACGACCGGCGTCGTCTACGTTGATAATCGCCTGGTATCGGGGATCTTCACCGAGCGCGAGTTGAACCTCATGATGGCTTTCGCCAATACAGCCGCGGTCGCCATTGTCAACGCCAGTATGTACTCCCGCGCCGAGCAGATCCTGGCGGAGATCACGCGGGTCAAAGAGTTGATGGACAACATCTTTTCGTCGGTCGGCAGCGGCATCATCGCCATCGACGTCAATGACTGTGTGCATACCTTCAATCGCGCGGCTGGCGAAATCCTGGAGGTGCCGCCGGACGCCGCGGTCGGCTTTGCGGTTGACCATGTGATGCAGAGCACCGCTCTGCAACTGGATGAGCATTTGGCGCTGGTCAAAGAGAACAACTCCGAACAGTCGCTGGAATTAAGCGCGGAGTTGCCCCGGCGCGGCCAGGTCGCGCTGGCGCTTTCCCTGTCGCCGCTGAAAGACAGGAATGATATGACTCAGGGCATCACCTTGGTGATGGACGATGTCACCCACCTCCACGAGCATGAGACCACCATCAGCGCCATGAAACGCATCTTGCCCGAGGGCATGGTCGACCAAATCAATGAGATTGCCAATATCGAGATGGGCGGCGTCCGGCGCGAGGTCACCTGCCTCTTCGCCGATGTGCGCCCCTGGACGACCTTGCCCGATGTGACTGCCAGCGAGAAATTGAGACTCCTCAACCAATATCAAGCGGTCGCCACCGCCTGCATCCACGAATGCGGCGGCATCATCGATAAATATATGGGCAACGAGGTCATGGCGCTTTTTAATACTCAGTTGAATTCGGAACAGAACCACGCCCAGCAAGCGCTCGAATGCGCGCTGTTGATGCGCGATCGGTTCGTCGATCTTTACGCGAAAATGTCAATTGACCCGCGGCCGCATTATTACATCATCGGTATGTACACCGGCGTGGCGACCCTGGGCAATGTAGGCAGCTTTCAACGGCGGGAATTCACCGCGCTGGGCCATAGCATCAATACGGCGAAACGCGTTCAGGAGAACGCCAACCGTGGCAGCATCACCATTGGGCAGGAGACGCTGGATCACATTCGCGACAATTCGAACGGGTCGCTCGCTTATGAATTTCGGCCGCGCGACGCCATCGTCGGCAAGGGCCTTTCGGTAGCGATGAAAGCTTACGAGGTGTTTCGAAGCTGATGAGCCAGCAAGCGCAGACACAAGGTTTCAGCGCTATTCAGGCCGAAGTTCGCGGCTTGAAACAACGCGCCGATGAAATCAAGACCTTGCTGGAACAGCAGCAGGAGTTGTTGCGCCGGCGCGGTATCAGCCTGCCTGCCAATGCCATTGATCGCCTCTGGACGTTGCGCTCCAACATTGACCAGTTGGCGGTGGGCTTGGTCGATAGCCACATGCAATTGCAGCAACTGCGCCGCCTGGCCGAGACGACTGCCCTCGTCAACTCGCCGCAGGAAACGGACGAAGTCCTCAACCAGGTTATGGAAACTGTGATCCAGTTGACGCAGGCCGAGCGCGGCTATATCGTCTTGAAAAACCGCGAGACGGGCGAGTTGGAATTTAAGGTGGCGCGGGGTTTGAGCGCGGAGGAGACCGCCGCTGGCGGGCGCATCGTCAGTTGGTCCGTCATCAATATGGTTGCCGAAAGCGGCGAGCCCTTGCTGACTATGGACGCTGGCGCCGATGACAAATTCAGCCATAGCGAAAGCATCGCTGGCTTTTCCTTGATGAGCATCCTCGCCGTGCCCTTGAAAGCGCGCGATGAAGTCATCGGCGTCGCCTACTGTGACAACCGCATTATGGCGGGCTTGTTCAAAGAAAACGAACTCGGCTTGTTGACGAGCTTCGGCCAGCAAGCCGCTGTCGCCATCGAGAATGCTCGCCTTTTCGAAGACATCCGCGCGCAAATGGCGCTAATCGAAGAGATGCAAGTGCGGCTTTCGAATATTTTCGCCTCTATCGGCTCCGGCGTCATCACCATCAACAACGAGAACTGCGTCATCGTTTGTAACGAGGCGGCTGAGGAAATCACCGGCGCCAGCAACGAGGAGGCCGTCGGCCTACATTTACACCAGGTGCTGCCTCATGTAACCGAGAGTTTCTTCGAATATATCGAGCTCGTGCGCCGCGAGCGCATGCAGCATATCTGGGCGGAGCGCTTCGAGCATCATGGCCGGCAACGATATTGGCAAGTGGTCGCCAGCCCCTTGCGCGGCGACGATGAGGTCAGCCATGGCGTCGCCCTCGTCATCGACGATCTCACCGAGCGCAAGGAACAGGAAGAACAGCGCCGCCTGCTTGGCACCTTCATTCCCGAGGCGCTGCTGGCGAATATCGGCTCGATCAGCGAACTGGATACCAGCCCTGCCGAGCATACCATTTCCGCCATGTTCGCCGATGTCCGCGGCTTCACCGCTTTCAGCGCATACTTGCAGCCAGAAGACCTGATGCGCATCGTCAATCGTTATCTGGGCGCGGCCAGCGATGCGATAACCAGGCACGACGGCATCGTCGATCAGTACCTGGGCGATGCGGTCACCGCGCTGTGGAACACCCAGCTTAATCATCAGGACGATCACGCCTTGCGCGCGGTCCGGGCGGCGCAGGCCATCCTGGCGGAAGCGCAAGCCATCCACGAGTTGCTGGATGTTGACCAGCGCTTGCACTTCGGCATCGGCATCCATACCGGGCATTCGGTGCTGGGTATGGTCGGCGGCGCCAACCGCATAGAATTCGCCGCCTTGGGCGAAGCGCCCGATGTGGGCAAGTACCTGCAAGAAAATGCCGAGCCCGGCGAAATCATCATCAGCGCTGAGACCTGGCAACGAGTCAAAGACCTGGTCGAGGCCGAGCCGATACCGGCGCGCAAACTGCGACCCGGCTTTGAGGACTATCAGACCATCTATCGCGTCGGCGCCTTAAGAGCGCCCGATAACGGCGCCCAGGGACATTCTTAAACGTCGGCGCATTTCGAGGGACGGCAGGTGAAAGCTCCGCATCCCAATCCGCTATTTGCCGTCGGCGTCATCGTCGGCTTGGCGCTGGGCGTCGTCTTGGGCTACAGCCTGGGCGATGTGCTCTACGGCATGCCCATCGGCGCCATGCTCGGCGTGATCATCGGCGTCATTATGAGCAAATCCGGCGAGCAGCAGTGAGCGGCTCTCGTGTAGCCGACGCCCTCCCGCCGAACAGAAATAAGGCGCGGCAAATTCGCGCCGACATCTGCTAAAATGTGTCTGAAACCAAATGATTCTTTCTCAGCTTCCGTGCCCCTGCTGGTGGACCGAGAAAATGACAGATGGCAGCGATGCGAGTTGCAGTTGAAAAAAGTCCTGGCTTAAGCGCGTTCAAACCGTTAGCCCTTGCCCTGTTGCTGGTCTTCTTTTTGGCGGCGACCGGTTACGAGGCGATCAGCAGCGGTATTGATTACACGCTCGTTATCGGCGTCTTCGCCACTCGCTTTCTCGGCATCTTCGTGGAAGCGGCGCCTTTCTTGCTGCTCGGCTCCATCACCGCTGGCTTGATTGAAGCCTTTGTCAAGGCGGACGACATCTGGCGCCTGGTGCCGCGCAACCGGCTGGCGGCGACAGTCATGGGCGCTTTCCTGGGCTTGGCTTTTCCAGTTTGCGAATGCGGCGTCGTCCCAGTGACGCGTCGGCTCTTCAACAAGGGCTTGCCGGTATCGCTGGGGGTGGCTTTTCTCCTGGGCGCCCCGTTCATGAACCCGATCGTCTTTGCCAGCACCTATATCGCTTTCGGCTTTGGTCCCGTCTTCATCGGCCGCATCGTCATCACGATTCTGGTCGCGGTGACCGTGGGCCTGGTCATCGGGACTTTCGCCAAACCATCGGCCACGCTGAAGCCGCTGGCTCAGGAGCATGATCATAGCCACGAGCATCAGGCGTCGGCCTCCGCGCGCGCCAAGCTGCTGCACGCTCTGCAAATCGCCTCGGACGAGTTCTTCGAGATGGGGCGTTTTCTCATCCTCGGCTCAGCTCTGGCGGCGCTGATGCAAACGCTCGTGCCGCAAGAGAGCCTGCTCGCCCTCGGCACGGGCTCGGTGCTCTCCGTGCTGTTTATGCAGGTGCTCGCCTTTATTCTCAGCGTCTGCTCGACCGTGGACAGCTTCCTGGCGCTGGCTTTTGTTAATACCTTCACCACCGGCGCCATCGTCAGCTTCCTCAGTTTTGGTCCTATGGTGGATATCAAGAGCACGCTGATGTTTACCGGCGTCTTCCGTCCGCGCATCGTGCTTTATCTCATCCTGCTGCCCTTCATGCTGAACTTGCTGGCGGGCGTCCTGCTTAACCTCGCTCTGGGCTATTGAGTTTGGATTGAAGATTGGAGTTCCGCGCCATGCCAAAGCTCCGCGGGAGAATCCGCCAATGACAGCCATCCACCACCACGACGCGCCGCCGCAGAAGCTTCGCATCGCCTGGGCGAAGACGGCGATCCTGCTGGGCATGGGCGCCTACTTCAGTTGGCTCATCATCAGCGGCAACCTGAGCAATTACATCAATCAGCGATTCGCCTGGCTGGCGGTCGCTGGCGCGGCCATATTCATCCTGCTGGCGCTGGTCAACGTCTACAGCAATTTGAAACGAGCCGATGAAGATTGTCATGAGCATTTCCAGATTGGCTGGGACATTCTGCTGATCGTCGCCTTGCCCCTTATTCTGGCGCTGCTGATACCATCGCGCTCGCTCGGCATTGAAGCGGTGAACGGCGGCATCAGCCTGAGCCCGGTGGGGGTGGCCAGTCCATCGGCTTTCCAGCGCGACCCGCTCGATCGCAACATCCTGGACTGGCTGCGCGAATTTGACCGCGCCGCATCGCCGGCCGCTTTTGACGGGACCGCTGCCGATGTCATCGGCTTCGTCTATCGCGAGCCCGCTTTTGCGGAAGACAGCTTTATGATCTCGCGCTTCACCATGAGTTGCTGCGTCGCTGATGCCTTCCCTATCGGCATGCCGGTCAGCGCGCCCGCCGCGCCCGACTTTGAAGCCGGCGCCTGGGTGCGGGTGCAGGGCGAGTTGAAGGCGGCTGATTTCGGCGGCAATATCATGCCCGTCCTCTTCGCCGACAGCATCGAAGCGGTTGAAGAACCGCGTCAACCTTATCTTTATCCCTGACCGTCAGGCGCCGATATGAAACTGGACAAGCTGGATATCGCCGTTTTCATCATCGTGGCTTTATGCCTGATGGGCGTCGCCATTGGCGCTTATCTCAGTGATCCAGCGCGGCAACCGGCCCGCGTCGCCTACCTCTATCCGGCGCTGGCGGCAAAGCAGAACGTCTGGCTTTCCGATATCGACAAGCCCGGTCATCAGCAGCAGTTGACCTACAGCGAACGCGGCGTCTTCGACTTTGATATCAGCCATGACGGGCGCTGGCTGGCTTACGCCGAGCGGGCGGGCAGCGGCAGCGTGACCCTGCGCCTGCTGGATATGCCCAGCGGACAAGCGCGCGATCTGGTCGATTGCGCCGCTTTGAACGCCCTTTGCACGGCGCCGGTCTTCAGCCCGAACGGCGATATGCTGGCCTATCAGCGCGCCGAAGCTCTGGGCGCGAGTTTTGGTCTGTCGCGCATCTGGCTGGTCGATATGACTAGCGGGGGCTATGAAACCATCCCGCTGATAGATGATAATCAGATTGTCGGGCATAGCGCGATTTGGTCAGCCGACAGTAATACTGTCTCCTTCTATAGCGCCGATGCATCGCAGCCGGGCATTCTGATTTATGACCTTGCGTCCCGGGGCGAAGAGGAGCCGCAGTTGCGCTTCATCCCATCGTCTCATGGCGCCATGGGCACACTGTCTCCCAGCGGCCGGCAAGTCATCTTCCCCGACCTGGCCTTCCGCGATAATCAGTTCTACAGCCACCTGCAGATCGCCGACCTGGCGGAGCGTGAATTTGCCGCCTTTACCGATTCAAATGATCCCATTGATGACGTGGCGGCGCAGTTCAGCCCCGACGGGCGCACAGTCGCCATCGCCCGCCGCTACACCGATTCACGCTGGACACCCGGGCATCAGGTCTACTTGCGGGACTTATCTGCAGGAGCGGAAGATTGGCAGGCGGTCGCCTATGATCCTGATTACAACACCTCATATTTCCGCTGGGATGCCGGCGGCCAGCGGCTGGTGATGCAGCGCTTCCCGTTGCGCGCCGATGCCGCCAGCGGCGAACCGGCCCGGCCCGAAGTCTGGATTCATGACCTGACCAGCAGCGAGACAGTCAAGATCATCGAGGACGCCTATCTGCCGCAATGGGCGGCCAGTTAGCGCCCGGAAAGCCTGTCGCTGTAACGTCCGCGGGTTTACAATGGCAATTGTCTCGCAGGCGGAACCCGATCACGAATGCAAATCGATCACCTCTCGCTGACCAACTTCCGCAATTACGCGCGGCTCGAACTGAGCCTGCCCGCCGATCGTCCCATCGTCCTCTATGGCGATAACGCCCAAGGCAAGACCAGCGCCCTCGAAGCGATCTATTACCTGGCCACCTCCTCCTCGCCTTATACTACCAGCGACCGGCAGCTGATCCACTGGCGCACGGAAAGCGATCCCATTCCCTTCGCCCGTTTGTCGGCTGAGCTGGGCGGCGAGGCGAGCGCTTATGACAAGCTGGATATCACGCTGATGCTCGATATGAGCAGCGGCGCGCCGCGCTTCAAAAAGTCGGTCAAGCATAACAGCGTCGAGAAACGGGTGATGGATGTGGTCGGCTTGCTCAATGTCGTGCTCTTCCTGCCCCAGGACCTGTCCCTGGTCGAAGGCGCGCCCGCCGACCGCCGCCGCTTCATGAACGCCACGCTGCGCCAGGTTGATATCGATTATTTCCTGGCGCTGAACGAATACGAGAAGATCCTGCCACAGCGCAACGCCCTGCTCAAGCGCATCGGCGAGAAGCGCGCCGGCGCTGTCGAACTGGAGTATTGGGACGAACAACTGGCCAGCAGCGGCGCCATCATCATCGCCGGACGCCAGCAATTCCTGCGCGAGCTAGAGGTGAAAGCGCGCGATACGCACCAAGCGATCACCGGCGGCAAAGAAACCCTCAGCCTGCGGTACATGCCGAGCATCATGCCTCGCGCCGATGCCGAAGGCGGGCAGCTTTCTTTTGACTTGCTCGGCCTGGATCTCAACCGGCAGCTAAGTCCGGCAGAGATCAAGCCGCAGTTCCTTGAACATCTGCTGAAGCGACGCCGGGAGGCGATACGGCGCGGCGTCACCCTGGCCGGTCCCCATCGCGATGAGCTGCGCCTCCTCATCAACGATCGCGATTGCGGCTTGTATGGCAGTCGGGGACAGGCGCGCACCGCCGTCATGGCGCTGAAGTTCGCCGAGCTCGAATGGATGCGCGACCAAATGGGCGAGTATCCGCTATTCCTGCTCGACGAAGTGGTGGCCGAGTTGGATAGCAGGCGGCGTCATTTTTTGCTGGACCGTCTGAACGGCGGAGCGCAAACCTTGCTCACAACAACTGAACTTGATATCTTTGACCGCGCCTTCCTCGCGTCGGCGCAGTTGCTTCATGTGCGGGACGGGCAGATAAAGCAGCCAGAGAATGGCGGATAAGAGATTCCAAATCGAGCGTACAGAGTCTGGAGAGACAGGATGGCCGCGATAAGTGAATTCAGCACACCCTCCGCTACCGAAATAAAAGTGAGGCGCAGCTTCGCCGCCGGCCTGGAAAGGGTCTGGGCGGTTTGGACACAAGCGGAACATCTCAAGCATTGGTGGAGCCCGGAAGGTTTTACCGCGCCAATATGCGAGGTGGACTTCCGCCCGGGCGGCGCCTGGTTCTATTGCTTTGAAGACGCCGACGACAATCGCTATTATGGCAAGATGATCTACGGCGAGATTGACGCGCTGCGTCGCTTCACCGCCGTCGATGTTTTCGCCGACGAAGACGGCAACGCCAACGACGACATGCCTGGCGCGCGCACCGTGATTGAATTCGAAGAAGCCGATGGCGCGACGATTGTGTCAAACTGCACGCATTACGATAGCAAGGAAGCGCGAGATACCGTGATCGAGATGGGCGTCGAGGCGGGCTTGAATTCCTGCTTCGCCAAATTGGATCGCTACCTGGCAGCGCTCGACTGAGGCCCATTCCAGCAAAGCAAAGCATGTAATATCGAGTGGGGTAGGGCTAATCCGCGCGAACCGCCTGCGCTATCACCCGGTGACCGAATTCAGCGCTGTATTCCAGCGGCGTGATCGAGATATCCACCGCGCGCGAAGCATTAACGGCTAGCGCTCCGGCCAAGTCTAGGGCGCGGTAGCCAATTATCGCGCCCGCCCCATCCTCCAGCGTGACTACCAGCCTCATATCTGTCACCGTCGCATCACTCTCGTTCCACAGCAAGCCCCGCAAGCGGTAACTGTTTTCCGCTTCCACATACGCCGCCCCTTGCTCCTCAAATGTCAGGTCATACTCGGTCGCCGGCGCGAACCTGGCGTCCGCCAGCGAAATCTCAAGCGCAGCGTCTTCGTCCCCGGCGTCCGGCAAGTGCAGGCGATACGGCGCCTTCTCACCGGCTGGAATTCGCCTTTGCTCGACGAGGAATACATTCCCTGCGCCAGGCATACTGTCATCGACGCTGAATCTGGCCGCCAGACTGATCTCGCTGAGAGCGCTGCTCGCGCGATTGTAGAGGACGCCAACGCAAGTCAGTTGCGGCGCGATTGTCCGGAAGCAGCGCGGCGGCGAAATCTCGAGCTCCGGAAGCCGCGGCTTAGCCGGCATCATTGTCGTGGCGATGTCAGCTTCCATGCTGACGCGGCCAACCAGCCGCGGATCATAGGTCGTCAAGGACAAAGGCGAGAATAGCGTGGAGGTCATTGCCGGACTTGGTCTGCGCGGCGCGCTGCAGGCGATCATGACAATGACCAAAGCCAGAAAAGAAAGAAAGAGCAACAGTTCAATCCGCATCGCGTCAACTATTTCGCATGTATCTTCGTGGGAGGTACCCCGCCTAGATTATAAGCGTGTCCTGACATCAGCGCCATAAACTCGGCTCGCAAAGGGCATATTCAAGACTTTTTCGACATCATCGTCCCAATACGAGAATATAGCCGCCCATAATTAGAACTAATGTGCTATACTGTGTCGAACGCTATTCAGGCTGAAAGGACATATCAATGGCATGGACAAACCCCAAAACCTGGTCCAGCGAACCGCTGACATCGCTGGACCTCAACACCTATATGCGCGACAACCAGAACTACTTGAAGGACCGTCTGGACAATAGCGCTCAAAAAGTCGTCAGCGGCGCCGAACTTCTGACTACTACCTCGAACGAATTCGTCGATGTGGATGCCGACAAGTTCTCCCTGACGCTGATGACGCACGGCGGCGATGTCCTGGTTGGTTTCACGGGCACCCTGCAGAGTCGGGTGGGTGGGCGCGGCACATTTCTTAATGTGGCTGTTGACGGCGTCGATTATATCGCTGATGACGGCATCATCCGCGATAATCCGCGCAGCCAATGGATACACGCTCCTGTTTCCTTCGTCATGCTGGTCACGGAGCTTAGCGCGGGCAGCCATACTTTCAAGCTCCGCTGGAAGACAGCAGCGGGCAACACGGCCAGAATGGATGTAGTCGACATGCACCCGCAATTCTGGGTGAAGGAGATCTAAGTCGTGGACATTATCAGCAATGGAAATCTCCCTGTCACGCTCTTGGACGAGGTCGCGCGGGCTGCGCTCGGCGCCGCTACCTGTGGCGTCTCGGTCGGTGGAGGCCGGTCGCGGATTCACCTGCGCAGTCACAATCTGCCAGACCAGCAGCGCGCCAGCGATGTGCTGAACCATTTCGGAAGCTGGCCGCTGACGGTCAGCGAGAGCCGATTGACCACCGCCGATGCGGACCCGGTCATCAACTGCCGCGTCGATCTCATCAGCCGGGATCGCGCCCTCGCCTGGCTACGCCTGCAAAATGGCGCGGTCGGCGCGCGTGGTCAAGTCGATGTCGCCGACGCTCAGATCAACTTAACTTTGAGTGATCTGCCAACTGGAATTCATGATGTATTCCTCTACCGCTTGATCGGCAACTACGCCAGCGGCGCCCTACGGATAAAGGTTGATCCCGCTTAAATGCGGATCACATTTGTATTCAATATATGAAACGAAGGAGGAGTGATGGATTTCGAACAAGCATTTCAAGCGCTGGCGCGCGCGCCAACAGAGGAGCAGTCAGACGCCGGCGACAATTAGTCGTCTTCTGGCTCCTTGTACGGATTGCGGCCGAGCTGGGTGTCCTTGCGGATTCGCTGTTGCCAGGGTTTCTTCGCCGCGCCCTGATAACCCAGCTCGCGCAGCCGTTCCAGCTCCAGCGCTTCCAGCTCTTCCGCCAGGGCGGCGTAATCGGCTCGCGGGATGACAGAATCGCGCCCGCCTTCGCGATAGACATAGCCGGCGCCAGCGCACCAATCGCAGTCTTCAGCTTGGTCCTCCCCGTCTCCATCGAACCAGCCGAAACCATCGCAGGAGGCGCAGCGGACGATTGTTCTTGAATATTTCATCTCAACTGCATCCCCCGCCGCGATTGTTTTCCGAATCAAGCGAATATGCTATCATGCCGTCATTGCTATGGACACAACGAAAGCCCGATCGCGCCTGTTCACGCTGTTTCTGGCGGCTCTCACGATCCTCTTCCTGATCGTGGTGCAGGCGCGCCATTTCCACGGGCGCCCCTATCGACAAGACGAAGCTTGGGTCGTCCACTTTGCCTTGACCAATATTGATCAGGTCGGCTTCTTCCCTCATATCTTTCGGCCGCTAGGTACACTGCTGCCGGAGAATTTCCTCCAGGATATCTGGGTGCACCTGTTTGGGCACCACGAGCATATCGTCCGTTACTTTTCGACGCTGTTGACCGCTTTGACCCTGGCCATGTTTTATCGCCTGGCGTCCGCGCTCTTCGATCGGCATACTGGCTGGCTGGCGCTCCTGCTGCTCGGCACACTCGGTATCTTCACCTTTCATAGTCACGAGGCGCGTCCCTACGCTCTGCTGATCCTGGGCGCGGTCAGCTTCCCTTGGGCGCTGTTGCTCTTCATAGAGAGACCTGACTTGCAGCGAGGCGCCTTTGCCGCGCTCTGCGCGACCGTGCCATTCTACGCCCATCCTTTCATACTTTTTGTCATCGCCGCGCAACTGATCTGTGTCATCGTCTTCGTCCGCTGGGATCGCGAATTGTATCGTCGTGGCGTCGTGCTATTTGCCGTCCTGGCGCTTCTCATCGGCTACCGAACTTACATCAATTATGTCGACCGCGCCGGCGTGATCGCATACAATGTGGAGTCTTCCTGGGATGGTTTGCTGATTCTTTACGATTGGTTTCGCTCCAATCCGGAAAGCCTTGGTCTGCTCCTACTGCTTGGCGGCATCCTGACTGTGCCGATCAAGCTGTTATCTGGCCGGTTCAGTCTCTTTTCCGTTCCCGCTCCTGCGGAGGCGCCGGCGGGTTCATGGCTGGATTATCGTATGCGCTTTCCTGCTTTCTGGCGCGAAAGCTGGTTGGTTCTTTCGGCTCTAGTGATACTAGCTTTGCCAATGTTGGTCAACGCCTTCACGACCAGTTTAACCCCGCGCAATCTCTTGATTCTTGCGCCGAGCCTCGCGCTTACCGCGGTTATCGCCTTGCGTAGAATGCCGCGTTATCTGCAGTTGCTCGTCCTCCTCTTTTTCTGCCTGCCCTTCGTCACCGAATTTCGCTACCTCGTCGGCAATGCCGGTTATTGGGAAATCGCCGCGTACCTTGAAGAGCGCTATCAGCCCGGGCGCGACCGATTGCTGGTAGTGGCGGGGCAACTATGGGAAACTGTCCCAATCAACTACTTCTTGCGCGAGCGCGCCACCCTCGGGCTGACCGAGCAAGATGTCTTCACCCTCAGCGCGCAACCCTTTGCCAATGATAAGTTCGTCGAGCCGATGTTCGACGCGGATTTCACGGCGACCGGATATGGCGATGACGATTGGCAGCGAACGCGTGACTATCTCGGCGAAAACGAGAGGCTCTGGCTGGTGAAAGCCACACCCTATCAAGGCGGGCGGAATATGCTCGACGCGCTTGAATCGGAATTCACGCTGTACAGCGCAATCGATTTTCCCGGCGAGACCTACTATTTTCCCCTTGAAGTGTTGGAGTATCGCCGTCATCCTCCCGCTGCGGCGCCTCTTTGGCGTTTCGGCACGGATATCAATTTGCAAGACTGGCGCCTGAATCAGGATCACCAGGTGCAACCCTGCGCTCAAGTTTCGGTCGATACCTGGTGGTCGACCGAGGTCGCCTTGGACCAACTGTACAGTTCCACGCTTGTAATAGCCGGACCGGATGGTAATGGTATCGCCAATGCCGATGACATGCCCGGCGGCGTTTATCTCACCTCGCTATGGCAGCCCGACCGGCTCTACTTTGACGAACGCATACTGACCATACCTTGCGATATCGCCGATGATGACTATCCGCTACTGCTCGGCATGTACGAGATCCCGCGCGAAGACGAGCCCCTGAAGATTCTGCCCATCCATACCAGCGCGGGCCAGCCGACCGGACGGCGATACGCATACCTCACCACCTTGCTTGTGCGGCGCTGACTCAGCCCCGGGGCATCAGCCGACGCACGGCATACCAGGCCACAAGACCGGCGCCGACCGTAATCCACATGATCGTCCACCAAATGCTCAGCAGGTCCCCGCCCAGCAAGGCGATCAAAACATACAGCGCGATCGCCGGCAGCACGATCATGCGCGTGATGCTGATGACCATCGGCAGCAGCGGCCGCTTGATGCCGCGCAGCGCCGCGAAGCCGATGAAACCCAGTGGCTTCGCCCAAAGTCCCAAGGCGCTGATGCGAATGTACATCACGCCGATCTCGATGATCGCTGGTTCATCGGTGAAGATGCCGATCAACTCGTAGGCGAAGACGAAGACGATGATCCCGCTCACGGTCATCAAAATCAGCCCATAACGCAGCGCCGTGTTGAAGGTCTGCCACATCCGGTCAAAGCGCCGCGCGCCGTTGTTCTGCGCCACCAGCACCAGCGTCGCCACATCCAAGCCCACCAGCGGAATCCAGATCAGCCCGTCCAGGCGGCTGGCGATGCCATAGGCGGCTACCGCTTCTATGCCAAAGCGGCTGACGAAATAGGTTACTAAGAAGCCGCCAATCGAAACCGTGCTCAGGTCCAGCGCTGGCGGAAGCCCTTGCCGGATGATGCCCGACATTCGCGTCAAGTCCGGCGCCAGCATAGCGATGCGGAAGGAACGAAACAGATGCGAGCGCCAAGCGACAGCAGCTAGGTAAAGCGCGCCGATGACATGGATCAGCGCGGTCGCAATGCCAACCCCGGCGATGCCCATCGCTGGCAAACCGAAGCCGCCGTAGATGAACCAGGGATCAAGCGCGATATTCAGCAAGAAGCTCAGGATCACAAGGTTGCGAAAAGGGCGCGTCTCCCCCTGCGCTGATAGGGAGGCATGAAACATGAATACCAGATTGAAAAAAAGCGTGGCCTGGAAGATCGGCTCGATATAGCTCATGTTGTATTGAATGGCGTCTGCTTCGGCGCCCAGGATATGGAAGACGCTCGGCGCGGCGGCGATGCCGATGCTCGCGGTGAACAGGCTGAGCAGGCTGGTCAGCGTGATTCCTTGCGCGGCGATATGCGCGGCTTCTTCTCTTTGACCCGCTCCCAGCGCATTGCCAATCAAAGCGGAAGCGCCTGTGCCCAGGCCGCTCGCCAAACCGATGATGATGAAATAAAGTGGAAAGGACAATGCCAGCGCCGCCAGAGCTTCTTTCGATAGCAAGCCAGCATAAAAAGTATCCACCAATTGATACAAATTGCTGAACAAAACTCCGATAGCCACTGGCAGGCCGATTTTGCGGATAAGCTTCGGAACACTATCGCTGATGAGTGGATTGCCGTTATTCACGATTGCGCTTGATTTGTCCTTGTGTTTTCAGTGGCCAATTCAAACAATTGTCGATACCCGTCGACATACTTCTCCGGCGAAAAATACTCCAGGGCGAAAGCGCGCGCCGCCGTGCCCATCGCTTTCACATCCGCCCGATAAATTTGCTTGAGCGCCTCCAGCAACTCGGCTTCATCGCCCGCTTCCACCAACAAGCCGGTCTCGCCTGGCACGATCAGATCCGGGATGCCGCCCACGCGGCTGCCGATGACCGGCGTGCCGAGCAGCATCGCCTCCACCACCACGCGTCCCAACCCTTCAGAGAGCGAAGGCAAGACCATGACACGCGCGCCGGCGAAGTAACGCGCCAGCTTCGCCTGCGATACCGCGCCGCAAAAATGAACGCGCTCGCTTATGCCCAGTTCCGCCGCCTGTTTCCGGAGCGCCGCCGCGTAATCGCCGTTCTCAGCCTTGCCGACCAAATGCAGTTGCGCGCCCGGCGCATCCAATCGCGCGAAGGCTTTGAGCAGATAATGTACGCCTTTGCGCGGAATCAACACGCCGGCATATACGATGTCGACCGCTTCCTCGACCGGTATCGTGCGCGCCATCCGCCGGAAGACATCGGTGTCGCTGAAGGTCATGAAGCGCGCTTGCGGCAGCGATGGCGCATAATGCCGCGCTCGCTCAGAGGTCGATGTCGAGATGACGCGCAGCGCATCCGCATGACGAAAAGCGTAACGCGCCGCCGCCAGCATCAGCCGCCGATACAGCCCTTCCAGCGGGACCTGCCGCTGCATGAATAGATCTTCTTCAAAGTTATTGTGATTCTCTACGATCAGCCGCGGACGCAAACCAAAAATGCGGAGAAATCCTTTGACTGCCGCGCCAATCGCGCCTTCAAAGGGGCTTTGCGCCACGATGATCCTCCCGCGGTAGCGCAGCGCAAGATAAGCCAGCAGAATCGGCGCCAGCGCGAACATGCTCAGATAACGCAGGGGCGATATCGACGCTTGCGGCAGCAGATAAAAGCGCGCGCCTTCATGGAAGCGCCGCGGGCGCAGCGAACTGGAAAACCCGATGACCCGGAACTCGTAGTCGCGCATCTCCGCCAGCAGCCGCCATTTACGCGCGTCAACCGCATTCAGCGGGTGACGATAGCGCGCGCTGCTGACCCAGCAAACAGTGATCTTGCTTCCGCTCAAGTGGTCTTCTCGTCTTCACCGACGGACGGTGAACACGAATATACCAGTCTTCGGAACAATCAAAAGGGCGCGGCTTAGTCGCGCTTCGGCTTGTCAGACCCGATGACCGTCACCTTTGCGCCGCTGTCGCGCGTGTCATCCAGCTTCAAGACCCTCTCCAGCAGGATCGAGACGCCCGCCATTACCATACCGCCGAGGATAGCCGTGAAGATGCCGCCCTCGATGACCAGTCGGTCGCCAGCCAGCGAATCCGTGATCAAAAGCATGATGCCGTTGATGACGAAGATGAACAAACCAAGCGTCAATAGAACCGCCGGGCAAGTCAACAGGAAGACGAGGGGCTTGAGCAAGGAATTCACGATACCGAATATCAAGCCGATGGTGAGCAGGGTGCCGATGTCATTATTGGCAACATGGATATTCGGTATCAACATGGCGGTGACGGCGATGGCCACCGCGTTGATCAAGATTCGAATCAGGAACTCGCGCATTTCAACCTCAACAATAACTTGGCGCGGACTGTCTATCTTGGATACGCCTGCCGCAGTCCTTTCGTTGCGCTAAGTCCGCCGCGAGATCAGGAAGAGGACCAGCAGCAGCAGCAACCCGATGACCACAGCGCCGATGGCCAAGGCAGTGTCGCGCGTATCCGGCTCGTCCGCGCTGGGCGCTTCAATCTCGGTAATCGTCACCGGCGTCAGCGTCGGTTGCGCCGTCGGCTCGACGACCGCTTCTTGGGTGGGCACATCGGTATCGGCCGGCGCTAACTCGGTTGGCGGTTCGGTCGGGCGCTCCGTCTCTTCCTCTTCCGCTTGCGCCGTGGCTTCCGCATTCAGCGTGCTCTGGACCACCGCCGTCATACTCGCTTCCGCTTCGGCTGTCGCGCTGCTGTCCAGCGTGGGCGTCGCCGTCGCGGTATGCGTCGGAGTATCGGTTGCCGTAGGCGTGTCGGTGGGCGTGTCCGTAGGAACGGATGTGTCGGTTGGGACCGGCGTGTCCGTAGGTGTGTCAGTCGGGACGGGCGTATCTGTTGGAACCGGCGTGTCCGTAGGTGTGTCCGTCGGGACGGGCGTGTCAGTTGGAACCGGCGTGTCTGTAGGAACGGGCGTATCTGTTGGGGCCGGCGTGTCAGTTGGTGTATCCGTCGGCACAGGCGTGTCAGTTGGAACCGGCGTGTCAGTTGGAACCGGCGTGTCGGTGGGTGTATCGGTCGGCACCGGCGTGTCAGTTGGAACCGGCGTGTCGGTGGGCGTATCTGTCGGCACCGGCGTATCAGTTGGGACCGGCGTGTCGGTGGGCGTATCTGTCGGGACGGGCGTGTCTGTTGGGACCGGCGTGTCGGTGGGCGTATCTGTTGGGACCGGCGTGTCAGTTGGTGTATCTGTTGGAACCGGTGTCTGGGTGGGCGTATCTGTCGGGACGGGCGTATCAGTTGGGACCGGCGTGTCAGTTGGCGTATCGGTCGGCACAGGTGTATCTGTTGGGACCGGCGTGTCAGTTGGCGTATCGGTCGGCACAGGTGTATCTGTTGGGACCGGCGTGTCGGTGGGCGTATCTGTTGGGACCGGCGTGTCAGTTGGTGTGTCAGTCGGCACAGGTGTGTCTGTTGGGACCGGCGTCTGGGTGGGCGTATCGGTCGGCACGGGCGTATCTGTTGGGACCGGCGTCTGAGTTGGCGTATCGGTCGGCACGGGCGTATCTGTTGGGACCGGCGTCTGAGTTGGCGTATCGGTCGGCACAGGCGTGTCTGTTGGAACCGGCGTGTCAGTTGGCGTATCGGTCGGCACAGGTGTGTCTGTTGGGATGGCTGTCGGCTCAGGCGTATCCGTTGGTACAGGCGTGTCGGTTGGTGTATCGGTCGGCACAGACGTGTCCGTTGGGACTGGGGTACTGCTTGGTGTGTCTGTCGGAACTGGCGTATTGCTTGGTACAGGCGTATCGGTTGGCGTGTTCGTTGGTATCGCCGTCTCCGTCGGAGCGGCTGTGTTGGTTGGGATGGCAGTCGGCTCGGGCGTATCTGTTGGTACAGCTGTGTCTGTTGGGACCGGCGTACTGCTTGGCCTGTCCGTCGGCACAGGCGTATCTGTTGGGATGGCAGTCGGCACGGACGTCTCCGTCGGAGCAGGTGTATCCGTTGGGACAGCAGTTGGCACAGTCGTTTCTGTTGGCACAGGCGTCTCGGTCGACGCCGATGCGGTCGCCGTCTGCGCTTCGGCTGCTTCCGCCGTCTGCGTCACATTCACATCCGGCGTCGCCGTCAGTGATGGTGTATTGGTGGCAGTGGCCGTCGGCTCGGGCGTATTGGTGCTAGTTGGAGTATCTGTCGGCAGCGGTGTATCCGTCACCGAAGGCGTGAAGGTCGGCGTCGGCGGCAATTGCACGGTGAAGGGCAGGCTGACTGTCGTCGTCTCGCCCCCCTCATTAGTCACGGAGACCAGCGCCTCATGCTCGCCGTCGCCCAATTCTTCCGCGGGTATAGTGAAGCTCTCCGCCTCGACCGGCTCGGCCGGTCCCCCATCGTAGGACACTTCGATGCGCGTGATGTCGGTCTGCCCGCCGGCCTCCACGTCAACCGATTGGGGCCCGCTGATCACAGCCTCCACTGCCACGCCGCTCAGCGCGACCGACGGCGGCAGTGCGGCCACCTCAAACTCGATCGTCTCCACCGTTTCCGCCCCGGCTTCATCCACTGCCCGGATGGCGATGGTGTTGCGGCCCGGCGGCAACTCAGCCGCGTCCAGCAGGAAATCCAGCCGGTCGCCAAGGACCACCGCGCCGACATCCGGTTCCAGGCTCAAGCTGGCGATCGGCGATTGGCCCAGCGCGATGACGCTGCCGCTGATCGTGTCGCTGACCACCGTGTCGCCGGTCAGCCCTTCAATCTCCAGCCGCGGCGGTATCCGCTCGACTTCAAAGGTCTTCTCCACCGTTGTCGTCTGCCCGCCGGCGTTGGTCGCCCTGATACTCAAGGTATGTTCTTCCGGCGGCAACTCGAATGGATCCAGGTCAAAGTCGTAGGGCGCTTCGCTATCGACCTTGACCACCTCGCCATCAACGATGAACTCGACTTGCGTGATCTCGGTCTGCCCGCCCGCATCGACCGAGATGACCTCGGCATCGACGATTTCTTCTTGCGGCGCCGCCTCAAAGTCGTCGGACACACTCGGCGGCAAGGCGGCAACCTCAAACTCCGTGCTCAGTTGACCTACATCGCCTTCGACATCCTCGACCGTGATATCCAGCTGATACTCGCCCGGCTGCTGCGTCTCCGGCTCGATCGTGTACGTCTCATCGGTCGAGACCACTTCGCCGTCAACGGAATATTCGATGCTCTCAATATCCTGGTCGGCGCGGATCTCAACCGTGATCTGCGTATCCTCGGCGATGGCTTCGGCGAAGATATCATCGGGCAAGAAAAGCAGCGGTATCGGTATCGGCGCGCGCAGCGTGGCCTCGCCCGAGGCTGTCTGGCCATCGGCGGTCATCACATTCAGCGTGAAGTCATAACGCTCGCCATCGGCGGGCACATCGACGCTCAAGCTGACGATGTATTGGCTGCGGAAGAGAAATGCCAGGTTGCGGTAAATATCGCCCAACTCTTCCGGCTCCGGCGAATCATAAAACTCGGCGTTGGATTCCCCCGAAATCGACTCCAGGAAACGCCGGTCAATATGCCAGCCCAAGCCAATCGAATACACCGGCACACCGTTGATCGTGGCGGCGCGGATGCTCTCATCGCGACTGTGCTCGCTGACATCGCCGTACTCGCCGCCATCGCTGAGGATGACCACCGCTTTCCGCTCCAGCGGCGCCTCAATAGCGGTCTCAATGCCCAGCAGCGTCGCGTCATACAGGGCGGTCTTGCCGCCATAAGCCAGGGTGTCAATCGCGCTGATCAAGCGCTGGCGGTCAGTCGTGAAATCCACCACCCGGCGGACATCGCTGCTGAAAGTGACGATGGCGACCGGGTCGTCCGAGCCAAGCGCCTCCAGGTAGCTGCGCGCGGCCGCCTGCGCCTGCGTCAAGGGCTGGTCCGCCATACTGCTGCTGGTGTCAATCACCAGGACGCTGGCAAAATCCAAATCGTCATCGGTGACATTCTCGACGCCGGTGACCTCCGCCAAGCCGGCCAGGTCTCCCCCGATGGAAAAATTCTCGGTCTCCAATCCCGAAACCAACTGCCCGCTGGAATCCAGTACGCTGGCGTGGATCGCCACCTGCGACAGATCGGTCGAGGTGATGCCGATGATATCCAGGCTGATGCCGGATTCTTGCGGATAAACTAGGCTGAATGGCAATAACATGAGGAGCGCAAGGATCGCTCGGTGTAGGCGTCGGTTCAACTCAGGCTCCCAGAAGTGCTAGCTGGTTAGACGTATGCGTATAGCGCATTACAGCGGGTATCTCGCTTTCCAGCGTAAGATGTGCGAAGTATAGGCAACATGCTGTGGAAATCATAGTGGTAAAGCGAAGCGTCGCCGTCCGCATTATACGCCGCCATAACGCTCCTGCACGGCGACCAGCCAGTGATGAATCGGCGCCAACTTTTCGAAACTATCATAACAGACATCGATCAACTCTGGCGAAGCGATCACGCTTGGCGAGATGCCGTGGCCGCCGGCGTGCAGGATGTTATACTTCAGCCACTCCGCCCGCGGATGCTCCTTGTCATAGCCGCGTGGCGTCGTCTTGTAATGCAAGCCGCTGAGGCTGTAGCCGGCCGCTTCCACCGCGCGCGCCGTGTCGATAAGCGCCTCGCCCAGTTCGTCATCCAGCACCGCTTGCCGATAGGCTTCCAGCATTGGCTTAGGGAACTGAAACATGCCCGCCATTAAACCGGCGTCATCCGGACTGATCTGCATGCCGAAGGCCGGATGCTGCATCTTCTTGCCCGCGCCATGCCACCACATCATGGCGATATTCACTTTGTAAGGCGACTTGTCCTTGCTGAAGCGGGTATCGCGCGTCCAGCGCATCAGCGAGCCGCTGCCATTCAGGCGGGTATCCACCACGATGTCCGGGTCCAGCGTCTTCAGCCGCGCGCCCATCGCCGACACCCACTCCAGCGCCGGCGCCTTGATAACCTCATCAAAGCGCGCTCGGTTATCGGCGAAGAACTCCCGCGTGTTGTTCTCCCGCAGTTCGCGCAGGAAAGCTTGCGTCTCAATCGGAAAGCCGGGGAATCGGCTCATGCTCAGGTCCTTGTCTCGCAGTTACAAAGCAGGGATTCTAACAAAGCTGCCAACGCTGTCAAATCTCCAACGCTGGATGAGAGTGGTGAATTGCCTGGAGTTCCCCCCACCCTGAATCCCGTCCCTCATTTTGAGGCTGCTCGCCATAGACGTAGAACCAACAAAGTAATGAGAAATTATTGCCTAGTAAAAAGAATGGCAATACACCGAGATCATTGTAGGGGCGACTCTGTGAGTCGCCCGCTTGCAACATCCGCTATCTGTCATTTTTCGCATGACTAACTTGGAACTACTGAGATGGCGGCAGGGAGCGGAAGAAACGAGCGGCATGTCCATGATTTTCGCCACGCCTCAAAATCGCCGCGCTCAATCCTTGCATTTCAGAACACCTGTGCTATAATAGCTTCAATCCCAAGCAACTGAGGACCGTCATGCCCAATACCAGAAACTTCTCAGACCCCGAAAAACGCCAGGCCATGGACCTGCTCCACATCACGCCGACTTCAACCCCGCCCGCTTGCAGGCGCGCCCGTCGCCGCCGCAAAAATCTGCGCCGCGGGCAAAATGCGACTTTGTCCGAAAAGGGTTTTCCCATGTCCGACAAATGGACAATGTCAGATATAATCCTAATAAAAATCAACAATCCGATGCCCTCGCGCTTGCTCCCGCCGCCTCCATGCAACCGCCGACAAACCCCAAGGCCGCCCGCAAAGACCCCTATAATGCCAATAACGACAGGAATGGCGAATGCCGTAGATATGACAACTTCGACCTTGCCATCCAAAAACCTCTGCGTCTCTGTGGTGAATCCCCGCAGCATGGAATTCGGGATATGTCCTGTCCTGTATCCTTGAGATTCACCACTCTCCACTGAATGGCAATATGCGGCTGCATTGATTTCGACTAGGCATGCGACAAGGTCTCAGGCACAATGCCTCAGATTTCAAACTCAAACGCGCAAAGGATGACCTAGTGAACCGGATACGACCGCTGCTCGCGCTTCTGTTAATCGCTGTCTACGCGTCGACCCTGGCGGCCCAAGACGCCCAAACGCCGCAAGAACTCTGTGACGCGGCCGAGCCCGCGCCGCTGACCATGATGCAATTCAAAGCGGCTGAAAACGCGCTGGAACCGGGCAAGGACTACCGCGCCATCCTTTGTACGAGCGCCGGCGCGATCTACATCGATCTCTACGAATCGCTGACGCCAGTCACTGTGAACAACTTCGTCTTCCTGGCGGGGCAAGGTTACTACGACAGCACCACCTTCCACCGCGTCATTCCCGACTTCATGGCGCAAGGCGGCGACCCCGCCGGCACCGGCCGCGGCGGACCCGGCTATCGCTTCGGCGACGAACCGGTCGGCTTCCTCACCTTCGATCGGCCCGGCCTGCTGGCGATGGCAAATGCCGGACCCGGCACCAACGGCGGGCAGTTCTTCATCACCACCGCGCCAACGCCCCATCTCAATTACAAGCACACTATCTTTGGCGATGTGCTGGCCGGGCAGGAGGTGGTCGAAGCCATCCGCGAGCGTGACCCGGCGACCGCCACCGAACCGGGCGAGGCGCTACAAACGATGATCATCATCACCGATCCAAGCGCCGTCGACAGCAATGAGGCAAAAATCGCGCCAGCCACTCAAGAAGAAGTGATCGCTGCCTTCGAGACTTTCGCTAAAGGATTGCCGCCTGTTCTATCGCTTGTCGATGAGCATACGGGCTATTTCTCGACCGAGGCTCTGGCGGCGGCGTCCGTGGCGGAAGACTTGCAGAATGGTTTCGCTACCTTTGCCGCGAAATACGGGCACCAATACCGCGCTCGATTGCAAATCGCCAATGGCGGATGCGATGATTCGGTATTCTTTTCCGCCCTCGGCTTCTGGGTTGATGTCTATGCCGATGCTTCATCCGCTGATGCCGCAAGGCGGGACGACTTCATGCGACTGTGGCTGGATAGCTATGGCTACACGCAAGAAGCGGAATCCGCGACGGTCTATCTGCACAGCGCGAAAACTTGTGGCGGCGAAGAGGGAGTCCACCTGTTATCGTTAAATCCGCGGGGACGATTCCTCGCGACGCTTGATGTCCTGGTTGCCAAGTCGGTCCTGGATCAAGTGCCGGCCGCGGCGCTCTTGAACAACTTGTCGCTGCAAATTGAAGGGGCGCTGGCCCACATATTCAGGGCAGAAATCCGCTGAATCATCGCGTATCGAAGCAAATAAGATATTCAACCATCCGATGTTCTGCGTCGTAACTGAGCAAGCGTCTCGTCGCGCTCGGGATGCTGGCAGATTTCCAGCGCCTCGATGAAGAGCGGCAGATCCTCCCGCCGCGCCAGCCGCGCCATGCGCAGCAACCGATCGCTGAGTTCATCATCATCACGCGCCGCCGCCATCATCACCAAGCCATAACGCCGCAGGTCAAAATCCAGGGACTGGAGGATTAAAGTCTCCAGCCGATCATAAAGCTCCTCGGCGCGCCTTTCGATGACGTAATTGATGATGCCCATCGAGGCGGTCGGCTGGTCGATCTCGCTGTATTGCTCAATCAGCGCCTCATACAAATGAAGCGGGAAATCCTCGCCGAGCGATTCCAGCGCCTTGCCGGTCAGCTCGCCCCGCGCCGACCGCGCCATCGTGATTCCATCGCGCAGCAGAAACTGATAAATCGGCAGACGCTGATTTGACGCCACCAGCACATCCACCGCCGTCATGGCCGGCTCGCAGTTGAAGACTGAGGTGTAAGGCTCACCCAGGAAGCGCGCCGCATACAAGCAAGCCAGGGGCGGGTCAATCGGCGCCAAACCGGCCAGCGCGACCGCCCGCAAGTTCTGCGCCACGTCGTCAACCGGCTGCAAATAATAGGTCTCGACGCCCAGCTTGTAGATGTCCGCGTCGTCCGGATGCTCGATATGCGCCAGCAAGCGCGTGAGGGCTTCGCGCAGCATGCCGGCTTTGTCTCGCTTGCCATCGGCGTGGAAGCGCAGATATTTCTCGCGCAATGGGCCGCGATGCGATTCGTCCAGCAGCGCGCGCAGCGCTTCTGACTTCAGAACGCGCAGGCACTCATCCAGGTATTGCCGGCTGTTCGTCCGCGCCAGCAGTTGCAGGGCGAGGTCGCGTCGGGACTCGAGGTCGGCCGCGGCGCGCAGTCCCGCGTAGAGGTCAGCTTGGGATGGCATAGTTTGAAAAATCAGTCGAATCAGCGCTACTCGTCAACAGCGACGCCCAGTCCCTCGGCGCAGGCGCTGATCTCAGCGCAGGTGGCCGCGGGCAAGTCAATGCCATTCGCCAGCCGCTGTGCCCGTCGCCGCGCTTCCACCTCGCCCGGATACAAGACCTCGCCCTCCAGCGGATCTTCCTTCACGAAGGCGATGACCGCATCTACTTGCTTTTGAAAGACATCCACCGGACCGAAGCGCGAGATATCGATCATCAGGATCACCGTGCCCCAGCGGTCTTCCAGGGGCGGCTGAGCGTCTGACGGCAGCGATGCCATCAAGCTGAACAAGCCCACCATCATCGCCAGCGCGTAACCCTTATGCCCGACGTAGGGCAGACCCATGGGCCGCAACGCGCCGCCTTTCGCCAACTGCGTCGGATCGCTGGTGGGCTGCCAATCGGCGTCAACGATCCAGTCGCCCGGCAATTGCTCGCCTTTATCTACCGCCACCATCACCTTGCCCGCCGCCGATATCGAAGTGGCGAAATCGAGGATGACCGCGCCGTGCGCCGCGCTGGGGAAACCCATGGCGATGGGATTGGCGCCGATCTTGCGCCCCGTGCCATTCAAGGGCAGCACCACCGAACGCGGTCCGCCGATGCAGCCATCCCATATCATGGACGCCATGCCGGCGGCCGCGCCCATCTCGGCATAAGTCCCAATCCGGCCGGTATGCCCTTCGTGATACATCGAGACCAAGCCGATGCCCTGGGCGCGCGCTTTGTCGATGGCGATCTCGGTCCCTTGTTTGGCGATGACCTGGCCAAAGGTCCAATTGCCGCAGACCTGCGCCATCGAATCGGTCTCGGCGATGATCTCGGGCGCGGCCGTCGGCTTCAGATCGCCTTTCTCAATCGAGCGGACATAATGCGGCGTGCGGATGACGCCGTGCGAATCGTGCCCGGCCAGGTTGGCGTCCACGAGATGCTCCGCCACAATCGCGGCGTAGTCGGCTCGCGCGCCGGCCGCTTCCAGGATTTGGGCGGTGATGTCAGTAAGTTTCTCGGCTCCGATTACGGGCATAATCTTTCCTCTGCGCTCTCTGTGTCCTCTGTGGTCAATTTTCTAGTCTCTAATCCACCCGCGTACTATACTCGTTCCGCTCCCACATGCGCCGGACATTCCCGTCATCATCCAGCTCGAAGCGCAGCGTCTCGTTCGACTGGCCCGCCTGCTTCAAGGTGAAGACCTCCGCCTCATCGGTCGGCTCCAATATCGTCGGCATGTCATCGAGGTACTCCAGGCTGACGATCTGCAGCTGACCCTCGCGGATGACCACCTTCTGCCGATCCCACTCGCTCTCGTAGACGCCGACATAGCGCGCCCAATCTTCTTGCGCGGCCGGCTTGTCCTCCGCCGTCGCCTTGATGATCTCGGGCAAGACCAGTTTGTAAGCCTGCTCGACGTAGGCATGGGGATCGCTGCCCAGCGCGTTGGTCAGCGCGATGACGCCCGCCTTGTGCTCGCGGCAGAGACTGAAGGCGGTCAAGTAACCGGGGTAGCCGCCGCCATGCCCGCTGATCTCCCAATCGTTGCTGCGATGCAAGCCCATTCCCAAGCCATAACCGCCCTGCCAGTTGTCGTTCAGCCAGTGAACGCGGTGCATGTCGGTTAGCGTATGTGGCGATAGCACTGCGCCATCAGCCAAGCCCAGATGAAAGCCGGCGTATTTGACCAGATCATTCACCGACGAGGCGAAGTTCGCCGATGCTTCGAAGCCCTTCATCAGCCAGAAGCGAAAGGCGTCGCGGCGGTTGCCGTCTTTTTCGCGGCTATAACCGGTCGCCAGCTGCGGATCATCGGCGCTCGGCGCGGGCCGTGTCTCGCTCATGTCCAGCGGATCCAGGACATTCGCCCCCAGGTAATCCGCCCAGCCTTGCCCCGATACCGCCTCGATGATCCCGCCCAGCAGCGAGTAACCCAGATTGCTGTAGGCGAATTTCTGGTAGGGCGGGCGCGTCAAAGTCCGCGACCGGGTGTCTTTGACAAAATCGTCCCAGGTTGGCGCGTCACATTCCGTCCACATGGGATTCTTGGAGTCGCGCGGCAAGCCGGCTGTATGCGTCAGCAGATTGCGTATCGTGATTTCCGGGGCATCCTCATAACGCAGGTCAAACCAGTCCAGATGCCGCGAGACCGGGTCATCCAAACCCAGTTTGCCGGCATCGCGCAACTGCAATATGCCGGTCGCCGTGAAAGTCTTGGTGATGCTGGCGATGCGGAAGCGCGTATCCAGCGTGACCGGCGTACCCGCCTCCAGGTCCGCCAGGCCATAGCCCTTGCCCCAGAGTAATTCGCCGGCGTAAACGATGCCCAGCGCCAAGCCCGGCTGATGCCGCAGCCGCAGCCGATGCGCCGTCCAGTCATCCAGGATGCCGACGGCAGTCGCCAGATCGGCGTTTTCACACAATAGAGTATGGGTCATGGTCTTATCCGCCTCGCCGCTTTCGGCTATGTCACCGCAATACTCTAACGCATCGCCGCCATCACGTCTATTAAATAAATGCCTAGAGTCGGCCTGCCTGATCGTTCGCGCATTTGCACTGCGGAATCTGCGGGCGAGCTAATAGCTTGCCCCTACATCTGCCTCTGTGCTAAATAACCCGGTGACGGTCCCGCCCAGTTCAAATCCCGGTCACATCGACGAACCAGCGTTCCAGCGCCGCTTCCATCGTTGCTACTTTCTGCGGATGCCGCGCCGCCAAATCGTTCCGCTCGAAGGGATCTTCGGCGATATTAAAGAGCAGGGGCGGCGGCGGCTCCGGCACGATCTGCGTCGGCTCGGGCTCGCGCACAATACCATGGTAATGCTCGGGAAAATACTTGACGGCATGGTCATGCGCTGTGTCAATCGGGCTGACCTCCATCGCCTCCGGTATCTGCGGCCGCAGCAGCTTCCAATCCCCATCGCGCATGGCCGCGTTACAGGCTGCCATCGGCTTATAGCGATTCCACTGCCAGAAGCGCTGCGGATAGGTCTCGCCGCACTCACCGCGCAAGATCGACGCGATATCGACGCCATCCAGCGCGAGATCAGCCGGCGCATCGACGTCGACCAAGCCCAGCAGCGTCGGCAACCAGTCGGTGAAATGCGCCATCTCGCTGCTGCGGACGCCGCCGGGCAAGCCATCGCGCCAGCGCAATATCAAGGGCACGCGGATGCCGCCTTCGTAAGTATTGCCCTTGCCGCCATTGAAGTTGTAATTGAAGCGCCGCTGTGAAAAGCCATTCCAGTCGCCGAGCGCCGGCCCATTGTCGCTGGTGAAGATGAGGATGGTGTTGTCGCCGATGCCCAGCGCATCCAGCTTTTCGACGATGCGGCCGATGCCCGCGTCCATCACCTCTATCATGGCGTAGAGCAAACTCACGCCCAGGCTGAAGCCGCGCTCGACATATTTCTGCGCGATCGCATCCGGCGCTTCCAGCGGGAAATGCGGCGCGTTATAGGCCAGTTGCAGAAAGAAGGGCGCGCCTTGATGCCGTTCGATCAAATCCAGCGCGGCATCGCTGAAGACATCGGTCAAGTAGCTGTCACGGTCGCCATATTCAATGCCCCCGTTGCGATCCAGCCGGTAGCGATAATAAGGATTCCAGCCGCCCTGAAAACCGACAAATTCATCGAAGCCGCGAGCCCGCGGATGATAACGCCGGTCCAGCGCGCCATTGTGCCACTTGCCGATCAAGCCGGTGGCATAACCGGCTCCACCCAAGACTTCTGCCATGGTCGTCTCGTCAAGGCGCAGGCGGTCCAGGCCGCGAGCCTCCAAGGTGTCGATGCTGCCGGTGCGCTGCGCGTAACGCCCGGTCATCAGCGCTGCCCGCGCCGGCGTGCAAACAGGCGCCGCCGAATAATGCTGCGTCAGGCAGATGCCTTCTTCCACCAGCGCGTCCAAATGCGGCGTGCAAGAAATCTGGTCGTTGAAAATGCCAAAATCGCCGTAACCCATGTCATCGGCGATGATCAGAATAATATTCGGTTTTTTCATGTTTGACCCTTCTTCAGCGCTTCGCCGGTGGAGATTTGCGCCGGGAAGCCGGTGTGGAATACCGTCATCGTCCCGCCGAAGACAATGCGATCGCCATCGCGCAGCGTCTTGGCTTTCCCGCCTGTCACCGGCTGATTGTTGACCGCGGTGCCGTTGATGCTGCCCAGGTCGTAAATCTTCCAGGCATGGCCTTCCTTCACCAGGAAGGCGTGCGGACGAGAAACGGTCGGGTCTTGCAAAGCAACCTCCCAATTCGAGTTGGGGGTCGAGCGGCCGATGTACATCTCTTCCTTGAGCAAGGCGAATACCTGCCCCTGCTGCGGTCCCCGCGTGACGCGCAAGCTCGCCCGGTCGCCCGCCACTGCCGATACCTTGTCGGCGGCGTCGCGCGGTCCTCGGTCGGTCGCGCTGAGCAGCTTGAGCACCGAGACGAAGAGATGCACCTCATCGCCGATCGCCAGCGCGTTCTCGCCATAGACCTGCACGCCATTGACGAAGGTCCCGTTGGCGCTGCCGACATCGTCAATCGTGAAAGCGCCATCCTGGCAAGCGAGGACCGCGTGCTGCCGCGATATATGCCCCTCGGCGATCTGAATATCGTTCAGCGCCGAGCGCCCTATCGTCAACTTGTCGCCTTCACATACCGGGTGTTCGCGGGTCTTGCTCGTGTAGGGATCCAACCAAACTAACTTGGCCAAGGGTGTCTGCTGCTCGTCCATGACGCCGGTCCTGCTAAAGAAATACCTTACTTATATTGTAACATATCCTGGCTTAGCGCGGCGGCGGCTGGCGTACAGGCAAAAGATCCAGCCTGCGTATATAAGGCAGCATAAACCATTTTCTCTGTTTCCACAGTAGCTTTAAGTTAAGTAATGCGAAATCAAAAGGATAATCCTAGGGGCGGCCTATCAGGTCGCTCGCTTTTCCGGGTCCAGTTTCGAGCGATTTGGCTCCTTAGCTCAACCCCCAACAATCGTCTGCGCATCCAATCCCAGCGCCACCAGCACGCCCTCGACGATCAAGCCATCGCCACTGCGGCGCACGCGCTCCGCCGGCAAACCCATCAACTGCGCCAGATACTCGCCCGTCGCGTCAAAGCGCCCGTATACCCGAATCTCGGTCTGCAAGCGGCCCGATGTCACATCGTTGTTGATCCCCGTCACCAGCACATCTTGCGCCAGCAGCCATTCCCGCGTCGCCCCTGCCAGCCCAGCAATATTCGTGCCGTTGTACACGAAGATCGGCGCCGCTTCCCCCTCGGCCCGCGCTTTCATCTCCGCCTGCGTCAACTGCGCCCCGGGGTAAAAGGTGCGCAGCGTCAGGTCGCGTATCGCGCTGAAGTCGGGAATCAGCACATCATCGCCAGCCGGGCTTTTCCCAAGCGAGGCGTAATAATTGTCGATCACGCTGTAGCGGATGTCCTCGCGCTTGATGCTGCCCATCAGCCGGCCCAGTGCGATGATCTCGTTCAACTCCAGGTTAGTGCGATAGTTGCCCTGCAACTCCTGCCAAAGCGGGAGAGCCTGCGTCACGAAGTTGACGATGCCGCCCGCGCTCAAGACCTCGGCTCGCACCGCGTCCAGCACTTGCTGCTGACGCCGCGCCCGGTCGAAATCTCCGCCCTGTGTCTTGCGCGTCCGCGCGTACTTCAACAAGGTCTCGGCATCCATCCGCTGCATGCCCGGCTCGAATGTCACGGGCATCGTCCCGTAGAACTCATCGGGATAATCCGGATCGTTAATGTACTCGGTCACATTCACCATCACGCCATCCGGCGCCAGCAAATCCACCACCGATGTGAAGACGTCAAAATTGACGAGCAGGTATTTCTCCACGCGGATGCCGAAATTCTCGGCGATCGTCTCCATCGCCAGCGCCGGTCCGCCGCCGCCTGGATAGGCATCGCTATCGCCCAGGAAGTTGGCGGTGTTGATGCGCCCGGGCCCGTAATTGGGAATCTCCACCCACAAGTCCCGCGGCAGCGATAACACGCCAACTGTGCCCCGCGCCGGATTGATGTGAACCAGGATCATTGTGTCGGTGCGGAAAGGTCCTTGCTCGTTCGCCGCGCTCCGCTGGTCGATGCCCAAGAGCAGAATTGTCAGCGCGCGCGGATCAGTGATGCGCGGCAAGTCCAGCGCCGTCTCTGTGGGCGTCGGGGGAAGCGTCGGCGCCGCTGTCGCCGCCAAGACCGCTTCAGTTGGGGTCGGCTGAGGCATCGTCGCTGCGGCAGGCGCGGCAGTCATAGCGGGCGCTGCAGTCATGTAGAAGGTCGCGGCCGGCGTCAATATCAGCAGAGGCGCCGCTTCGGCGGCCGCCAAAGCCTCATCTTCGCATTTGCCAGTGAGCGCGCAGCGGATCGTGACGACAGGATCGTCGACGCGGAAGCCGGCCGCATTCAGGTCAATCACCGTCTGCTGCGACAAGCTGAATGTCGTCAGCGAGCAAAGGCTCGTCATTACGGCGAGCGCGGCGATGCTGATAAACAGCGCCAGGCAGCCCCTCATACCCATTTGTCGCCGCTCTCCCGCTTCTAGTCCAAGCCAAACAGCCGCGCATTATAGCACAGCGACAAAGCCCTTATCAGACGCGTTTGGCATTTCGATCCATGCCAGCGCTAACGCAAGCTGCGGATATAACTCGCCGCATCCGGCACATGCACCGGCAAGTGACGGTACATCGGCCGCGGCGGCAATACCATGATGCTCTCGATCATGCCGCCCAGGTCGGCGTCGTCGACGCTGGCATAGGGCGCCCCGCCCCGCCAGTCCGTTTCGCTCATTGCCGCTATCGCCCGCTCCAACTCCGCGCTGATCCGCCGATATTCTTCCAGTTGCTCCGCCAGACTGAGATGCGCGCGCTCGGCGATCCCGCCATAATGTATCCCCCGCCCCCGCCGCGGATCCTTCACCGCCGCAATCGCCCAGTGCTCGCGACCCTTGCGCCATTCGTCTATCGCCTCGACCGTGTATTGCTCGTAGCAGATCAAATGCGCCAAGAGGTCCTTAAACGAACATTCCTGATCGTAGTACAAACCATGCTGAATCGTATCGCGCCGCGTCATCTCCTCGTCCGTCAGCGCATTGATCAAGGCGCCGACCGCCTCGTGCTCGACCTTCAGCAGACGCAGCGCTTCTTCTCGCTTGACCGTCGCTCTCATAAACGTCCTCCTTCGACTAACAGCTTTCAGTTTACCTAATACTTGCCTTAAACGTAGCCCGCTCGCCAGCCACTTGGCGCGCAAGTCCGACCTAATTCCTACCGCCATGCTCGGGAAATCTCTGCGCCCTCTGTGTTTAACCTAACCTGTTCCCGCCGCGCGCGATCGTTTACACTTCTATACATCTGAACGCTTATGCTAGCGAGACCGACCTATGGCCGATACCAGCCTCAGCGCCCAAGACGTCCGCGCCATCGCCGATCTGGCTCGCCTGGAATTAAGCGAAGACGAGGTCGCCTTATACCAACGGCAGATTTCCGATATCCTGGGCTATTTCCAAAAGCTGCAAGAAATCGATACCTCGCAAATCGACCCGACGTCTTCCGTCTTGCCGCTGACCAACGTCATGCGCGCCGATGAAGCTGCCGTCCCGCTGCCGGTCGCTGCGGTCGTCGCCAACGCCCCCGATAGCGATGGCGAGCAATTCCGCGTCCGCGCTGTCCTCGATAGCGCCGAATAGTCGGCGAGCGCGAGCATGACTATCCGCGTCGCTCTCATCCAGGCGCGCCCGGCATATTACGACCTCGACAAGTGCGTCGCCAAAGCCCTCTCGCTCATAGCCGAAGCGGCGCGGCAAGGCGCCCAACTCGCCGCCTTCCCCGAGACCTTCTTTCCCGGTTACCCCGCCTGGCTCGATTACGCGGTTGATTACGCCCGTTGGGACCACGCGCCGACCAAGGCAGTCTATGCCCGGCTCGCCGCCAACAGCATCGCCATCGATAGCCCGCAGATGCGCCAGTTGCAGGACGCCGCCATCGAGGGCAGCATCGTCCTCGTCCTCGGCATCAATGAAAAGGTCACGCGCGGTCGCGGCAACCGCAGCCTCTACAACAGCATCGTCACCATCGACGCCGATGGCGACATCGTCAATCATCACCGCAAGCTCCGCCCTACCTTCACCGAACAACTCGTCTGGGCGCAAGGCGATGGCGCCGGCTTGAGCGCGGTCGATACCGCCGTTGGACGGGTCGGCGGCTTGGTCTGCTGGGAACATTGGATGCCCCATGCGCGCCAGGCGCTTCACATCAGCAACGAAGCCATCCATATCGCGCTCTGGCCCGCTGTCAAAGAGATTCATCAAATCGCCAGCCGCCATTACGCTTTCGAAGCCCGCGTCTTCACCCTCGCCATCGGGGGGATCATGCCCGTCGCCGATTTCCCGTCCGAGCTTGAGTTGCCGGCTAACCTGCGCGACCAGCCTTCAGCGCTTCTGCTCAACGGCGGCAGCGCCGTCATCGCGCCCACCGGCGAATACCTGGTCGAGCCGATCTATGGCGAGGAGACGATTCTCTACGCCGATCTCGATTTGAGCCAGATTGCTCAGGAACAGATGACCCTCGATGTCACCGGAGGCTATGCCCGCGACGACATCTTCGCGTTCGAGGTCAATCGCTGCCGCCACGAATAGCCCTGCGGATGCGGACGGATGACCCGCCAGGTCATACCTGCCGCAGAATCTCTCTGTGCCCTCTGTGTTCTCTGTGGTTAGATCAAACGGGCCGCCCGCGCCGAACTTGCGACGCTTCGCCGCCTTCTTGCGTAATGAGAACCATAACCGCTACAATGTGATTTTAATATCGTTTGCCTGATGAAGGGACGAGCCATGAAATCAATTCGCCGCCTTACGATCTTCAGCCTCAGCCTGCTTCTAATCCTGGCGGTCAGCCTGCCCGCTGGCGCCAGCGAATTCCCGCCGGGCAATATCCTCCGCGGCCTCGGAGCAAACGGCGAGCCCGATAGCACGCGCATCGCGCCCGTCTACAACGCCCAGCCCAGCGGCAATTGGGTCATCCACTATGATCCCAATACGCCCCTCGACGAAAAATGGGAATATGTCAACCGCATCGGCGGTGCCATCGTTGAACGCATTGACGAGCTTGAAATCTGGGTGGTTGATGTGCCCGCGGACTTCGGCCTGAACTTCACTTTCGATAGCGATGTCGAACTGGTCGAGCAAGATTTCATCGTCAGCGTCGCCTTCAACAACCCGCCCAACGACCCCGACTACGACCGGCAATGGGCGCTGCCGCATATCCAGGCCGAGACGGCTTGGGACGATATGGATGAGTTGAGTGACATCACCGTCGCCGTTATCGACACCGGCGTCTGCCTGAGCCATGAAGACTTGGCGGACCGTGTCCTCGATAACGGCTATGACTTCGTCGACAACGATGATGACCCCGAAGATGTCTTCGGCCACGGCTGTTCGGTGGCCGGCATCATCGCCGCCAACATTGATAACGGCATCGGCATCGCCGGCTTCGCGCCCAATTCGTCAATTCTGCCGGTGCGCGTCCTCGGTCCCTCCGGCAGCGGTTCCATGGCCGATGTCGCGGCCGGCATCGTTTACGCTGCCGATGAAGGCGCCGATATCATCAACCTCTCGCTTGGCAGCGCGGTCGGCTCCCAAGTCACGGAAGACGCTGTCAACTACGCTATGGAAAAAGGCGTCACTGTCATCGCCTCAGCCGGCAATAGCGGCGGCGCGCTGCCCGGCTTCCCGGCTCGTTACGAAGGCGTGGTCGCTGTCGGCGCCATTGATCCGGACGGCGCTCGCAGCAGCTTCAGCAACAAAGGCGGCGATATCTGGGCGCCAGGCCGCGATGTGCATACCACCCATCTGAATGACGGCTACAAGGCGCTGAACGGCACCAGCTTCTCCGCGCCTTATGTCGCGGCGATGGCCGCCGTTCTCGAAGGCATGGACGCTCAGCTGCACCTCGACGGCGGCGATATGACTTGGACCTGTATGCGCCAAGGCGCCTGTGAAATCGTGCCAGGCAGCTAATGCCCCATCCCCCATAAAGAGGGAAGGGGAGTTTAGCGCTCACAGGCTCATCCTCAGCGAAAAAGTCCCTCCCTCATTTTGGGGGAGGGGTTTGGGGTGGGGGCCGCCGCCGACTGATATAGACAGGCTGAAACTCCTGCTGCGGCTCCTGATACATCGCCCGATCAAAGCTCTCATTGAAGCCGATAATCAAACCGCGCAGATGCTCCCGCGCGTATTGCAGGCGCTTCTTCACCGTCGCCAGCGGGATATTGTGGCGCTCGGATATTTCCCGTTGCGTTTCGCCTAGCAGATAATATTCCTGCGTCAAATCACGCTCGGCAGCGGGCAAAGCCGCCACCGCCAGTCGCAGCCGTTGCCGCAACTCGGCCTCTTCCATCTGCGCTTCCGGCGTCGCTTCCTGTGAAGCCAGGTGTTCCCGCTCGTCCAGCGAATCCAGCACTGCGCCCTGCCGGCGCAATATGCGATCAGCCTTGCTCAGCGCGATTCGCTTTAACCAGGCGGGGAAGGCGCTGACATCCTTGAGCTGCATGATGCTCTTGTATGCCGTCAGGAAGGCCTCCTGCGCCGCATCCTCCGCCAACTGCCGGTCACTGAGGCGGCTATAGGCGATGCCATAAACCATGCCCTGGAAATCACGCACTAGATGATCAAAAGCGTCGTTCCGAGCTTCAGCATCGTTGGTCTGCGCTTGCAATACCCAATCGCGATAATTTTTCAGTGGCCCGCCACCCATTGGCGCCCCAATCTTCAAAGTGATATACCATCGCCATTATCGTTTGGCTCGCGCTTCTTGTCAATTTCGCTCGTGGACGCTTCCGCATTATCCTGACCTTCCCGCTTCTTGCCCCCGACTATCGCCAATTTCAGACAGTATTTCAAGATATTTCAGGAAATATTGTCTCAGTTCAGCGCATATTTTGTGATACTGACGCGACAATATTCTAAAGTATGTATATTAGTAGACTTAGTTGACGATTTGCCGGGTATTGTGACGAGCCTTGGTCGCTCCCGCCGGCGCTTCGTTCAAAATGCTGCGGCTAGCGCAGTTCATGAAAGTGATGATTGAGCCATGAAAAAACTGGACCGTCGCATAGTTCGCACCAGAAAAGCTCTGGGCGATGCGCTTATACAACTCTCGCTGGAGAAGGGCTACGACAATTTTACGATCAGAGATCTCACAGAGCGAGCGGATGTTGGCTACGCGACATTTTATCGCCATTTTCGAACCAAGGACGAGTTGGCGACGTTTTGCCTGCTCGCCATATCTGCGGAATTCATGAACGTGGTGCAATCGGCGGAGACGCTTCACGAAGAGTCCCTCGCTCTCTTTAATGCGCTTGATAAGCATCGGGACGCCTGCCTTTTCGGCTTGAGCCTGCCGCGCGATCATCCAGCGCTGAAACCGGTCTGGGAAGAGATCATGCAATGGATGACGGGGCTCTATTCGGCGCGGGATGGGGAGACAATCCCACTGGAAGTCTCCTTAAATCATCTCATCAACTCTTGTATGGAGTTATTCCGCTGGTGGCTGACCGACGGGGAAGACTACAGTATCGAACAAATGGCGATTATGCAGAACGAATTGGTTGTTAAACTGACTGAAACTGTGGCGCTCGATCACCAAATGAAGCCCTCGCGCAACTCCGTTCCGGAATTAGCGGGATCGCCGCCACAAGGCGATGCCAGCGCCAGCGAGGATGCCTAGCTGTCCCAGTATTGCCGCCCCCAAAATGGCAAGCTGCGCTATCGCTGATGGGACTCCATCCGCGATCTCGGGCTTATGCGGCTTCGGGACTTCTGTCGCGATGACGGGGATCCGGATGGCAAGCGTAGCCGCGCGGAGGCCGGGGTCCGAGGGCTTTGCGCTTGGCGTGGCGGCGGGGATCTTGGTCGCCGCTGTCGTGGGTAATGCCGTGGCGGCGCTGGTCGCTGTTTCAGTCGGCGCGGCAACAGTCGGCGTGAAGGTGCCATCTTGCGGCGGCACCAGGAATTCGCTGCCCGGCTGCAATAGGCGTATGTCTGCCGCGGTCATGCCATTGAGTTCCAGCATCGCCGGGATATCGTCCCAGGTGTAGCCATAGATCAAGGCGATATCGCCGATGGTATGCCCCGGCTGCACCTCATGTCTGATGTTGCCCGCTTCGTCCAGACCCAAAACATAGGCCGGCGGTCCTCCGCTGCCCGCCGCGCTGCTGTTTCCCGCTTGAGGCGCGCCTCGCCCGGAATCCCGCCCGAATACCAGCACATAGGCTGTTCTGCCGTCCGCGCTCGCCCTGGCAATGCCAATCTCCGTCAAGAGCGGGTTGGTCAGATTGTTGTAATGGATTGTTGAACCCAGCCAGAAGCGCCAGGCCGATTCTACGCTTCCGTCCGCGCCCATGTAGTAATTCTCGTGCGCCCGCTCGCCGGCGTATCCATAGCGCCGGGCCCGATCGGCCGCCAGCGAGCCATCAGACTGCCGATGGCTGCCGATGCCTGTCTGCGCCAGCCAGCCCGCGTGATTGGCGGCCGCCTGCGCCAGGGAGCCATTCCACATATAAGGCGATAGACCAAGGTTGCCCCGCAGATTGCTAATCCGCAGCAGCAACTGTTGCTCCGCGCTCTGGCTCTCGGCTCGCAGCAGCGGGACCAGCAGCAAGCCGACAAGCAGACAGACGGTTCGGAGGAAAGTTCGCTTCATGCTCCCATTCTAGCAAGTACGGCATCGGCTGTAATCCGACGATTCATCACCTTAGGCGCAGAAGGCGGCCGGCAGAGCGGCGCGCTATCTAATGCTCCAAGCGCGGCATTCGGTCTCCAGGCGCGAGCCAATGACAAACCTCCGCGCCCCTGTTATAATTTGGGATATCATTCCGGCCAGCACAGCTTGAAACTTCATGAGCGTCTTCTACATCGACGGCGAATACGTTGACGCCAGCAGCGCGAGCCTGCCCGCCACTGATTTGTCGATCCTCCGCGGCTTTGGCGTCTTCGATTACTTGCGTACATACGGCGGGGTCCCCTTTCAGTTGGGCGCTCACTTGCGCCGTTTGCAGCGCTCAGCCGCCCTCATCGAGCTGGCTTGCCCCTGGGATATCGAGCAGCTCGCCGAGATCGCGCTCGAGACGCTGCGCCGCAATCCTTTCGCCGAAGCCGGCATCCGCATCGTGCTCACCGGCGGGGACAGCCCAAACGGCTTCATGCCAGGCGGCGACTCGCGCTTGCTTGTTATGGCAACGCCGCTTCATACGCTGCCCGCTTCGGCGCATGAACGGGGCGGGTCCGTCGCCACGGTCGAGCAGGGGCGCGTCCTGCCCGAAGCCAAGACGATCAACTACATTCCCGGCATCATCGCCCAGAGAAAGGCGGAGCGGCGCGTACCCGACGCCATCGATGCCATTTACACGGTCGCCGGCAAGATCATCGAAGGCACGCGCAGCAATACCTTCATCTACCAAGATGGTCGCTGGATCACGCCGGACAGGAGCCTGCTGCTCGGCGTCACCCGCGCCGAGGTCATCAAGCTGCTCGCGGACGAAATCGAACTGCGCGATATCACGCTGGACGAATACTACGACGCCGAGGAAGTGATTCTGACCTCCAGCATCAAAGAAGTCCTCCCCATCGTCAGGGTCGATGACGCGACCATCGGCGCTGGCGCCCCGGGCGAAAACACGAAGCGACTCATGCGGCGCTGGCGCGAAATGACCGATGCTTACGCCGCCGCCGGCATCGTACAGTAACGCTTGCTCAAATGCGAAAGCTCGCCGTTGTCTTCGTCCGCAACTCCTCCAGCGTAGCGCCCGGCATCAACTCGACCAGCCGCATCTCGCCAGCTTCAAAGGCGAAGACCGCCAACTCCGTAATCAGCAGGTCGACCGCCGCGGCCGCCGTCAAGGGCAAGCTGCATTGAGGCAGGATCTTCGGCGATCCATCGCGATTGCAGTGCGCCATCGTGATGATCAGCTTCCGCGCGCCGCTCGCCAAGTCCATCGCCCCGCCCACGCCCAGCAGCGGTTTGCCCGGCGCCGCCCAATTCGCCAGACTGCCGCGCTCGTCCACCTGCAAGCCGCCCATCACCGCCACATCAATATGCCCGCCGCGGATCATGGCGAAGGAATCGGCGCTGTCGAAATAGCTGCTGCCCGGCAATGCTGTCACCGGCTGCTTGCCGGCATTCACCGGATAATCAAGCGCGCCGCCCGCCTCCGGCGCTGGACCTAGCCCCAACATGCCATTCTCCGTATGCAGGATGATGCCGTGCTCCGGCTTAATCAGATCGGCGATCAGGGTTGGCATGCCAACGCCAAGGTTGACCACATCGCCCGCTTTCAGTTCCTTCAGCGCCCGCCGCGCGATCGTCAGCCGCATTGGACTTGGCGCCTTGCCGCTGGCGCGAATATCCGCCGACGAGCCCAGGTCGGCCAGCGTCGTCTTCGCCCCCACGAGTACATCGACATAATTGCCGCTGGTGTGAATTTGATCCGGGTCCAGCGCGCCCAGCGGCAGGATCTCGTCTACCTCGGCGATCACCAGGTCCGCCGCCGTCGCCATCGCCTTGTTGAAGTTTTGCTCGGTCATGCGATAGATCAGGTTGCCCGCCTCATCCGCCCGCCGCGCCCGTATCAGCGCTACATCCGCGCGCAAACCGCGCACGAAGACCTGCGTCGCGCCATCAATCACTTTGCTGTCGCCGCTCTCGGCGAAAACCGTGCCGGCCGCCGTCGGCGTATAGAAGCCGCCGATGCCAGCGCCGCCCGCGCGTATCGCCTCCGCCAGCGAGCCCTGCGGCATCAATTCGAAGTCGATCGCGCCGCTCTGCGCCGCCGCCACCGCTTCCGGATTGCTCGTGAAGTAGGAGCCGACCGCCTTTTTGATCTGCCCATTGCGCAGCATCCGCCCGCCGCCCAAGCCGGGCTCGCCGATGTTGTTGGCGATATAGGTCAGGTCGCGCGTTTCGGTCTCCGCCAGGGCATGTAGCAGATGCACCGGCGTACCGGTCATGCCGAAGCCGCCGACCATCATAACGGCGCCCGATTTGACCAGCCGCGCCGCTTCGGCCGCGCTCATTTGCGGCACGCGTTTCATGTTATCTCCGGCAATAGCTCAACCAAAGTCGACTCGCCTTGCCCGACGCCCACGCAAAGCGTCGCCAAGCCATACCGCATCGGCTCGCCCGCGTTCGCCCGCCGCCTCATCTCATGCAGCAGCGTCGTCAATATGCGCGCGCCCGAGCAGCCCAGCGGGTGCCCCAAGGCGATCGCCCCGCCGTTGACGTTCGTGATTGCTTCGCTCAATCCCAACTCGCGCATCACCGCCAGCGCCTGCACGGCGAAGGCTTCGTTTATTTCGGCAAGGTCGATGTCTTCAATCTTCAGGCTCTGGCGCGCCAGCAGCTTTTGTGTTGAGCGCACCGGTCCCAAGCCCATCAGGCGCGGATCGACGCCGGCGGCAGCGCTGCCAAGCCAGCGAGCCATCGGCTTGATGCGAAGGGATCGGGCTTTCTCCGCCGACATCAGGAGCAGCGCGCAGGCGCCATCGTTCATGCCGCTGGAATTGCCCGCCGTCACCGTGCCCTTCTCACGAAAAGCCGGGCGCAATGCCGCCAGCTTCTCCAAGCTGGTCGCCACTTCATAACCGGCCTCAGTCCGCCGGGCGAAGGGATGCTCATCGGTATCGACCACCAGCGGCGCCCCCTTGCGCTGCGGAATCTCAACCGGCAGGATTTCTCGCTGGAAGCGGCCGCAGTTAATCGCGGCTATCGCCCGCTCCTGACTTTGCAGAGCGAAACGGTCTTGCTCTTCCCGCGTGAATTCGCCGCCCGCGATCTCGCCGGCGCAACTCAACTCGTAGATATTCTCCGCCGTCTCGCCCATGGCCTCCAGCGGATACAGCGCCGCCAGTTTGGGATTCGGATAACGCCAGCCCAGGGTCGTATCCCAAGCGGTGACATTGCCCGAAGGACCAAAACCGACCGGATTCTTGGGGAGAGAGTAGGGCGCCCGGCTCATGCTCTCGACGCCGCCGGCCAGGAAGACCTCGCCTTCGCCGACTTTGATCGCCCGCGCCGCTTGATTCACCGCGCTCAGCCCGCTGGCGCAAAGCCGATTGATTGTGACGCCGGCGACCGTCTCCGGCAAACCGGCCAGCAGCAGCGCCATCCGCGCCACATTGCGATTGTCCTCGCCCGCTTGATTGGCGCAGCCGAAGTAGACTTCCTCGATCAGGTCGCCGTCAATGCCGGCCCGTTCAACCGCCGCGCTGATCGCCAACGCCGCCAGGTCATCCGGGCGAATGGCAGCCAGCGCCCCGCGAATCTTGCCGATCGGGCTGCGCACAGCGCTGACGATGACGACATCATTCACGCTGGCCCCCTCCCATCCGCAACGTGGCAGTCGGCGCAGAGACCATAAAACTCCAGCAGATGTCCCTTGATTTGAACGTCCAGGCTGGCCTGCAAATTGGCGGTCAGCGCCTCCAGATCGCAGTCGTCAAATTCGAAGAATCGTTTGCATTCGGTGCAGACGACATGATGATGATGCCCGCCGTGCATCAAGACATAAGTCGGCGTCACGCTGCTGCTGATATAGGTGGGCCGGATGATGCCCAACTGCGTGAATAACTCCAGCGCGCGAAAGACACTGGCGCGCCCGATAGCCGGATTGACGCGTTCCACCTTCGCCAGCACATCGGCCGAGGTGATATGGCCGCGCTCCTCTTCCAGCACCTGCAGCACCGTCAGCCGCGCCTGGGTCAAGCGATAACCGGCGCGCTTCAAGCTCTGGATGTGGGGATTTTCTGTGCTCATATAAGTTCCGTTTAAGCCTGTCTACCAGCGCACATTATAGCGACAATTCGACCTTGCCCCTACAAAGCTTGTCCGGCACTCGGTCGCGTCAGTCGTCGGCTCCCGCCGGGCAGTTTGGCGTCCCTTCGACTTCGCCAACAGCCCGCAATCATCCAGCCTAAAGCGCCGCTAAAACCCCTGAAAACGCCGGAAAATTCTCCGGTGTATCGATACAGTATGTATATAGCATTGGGGGGGGGTGGGGGGCTTTGAGATTCGCGCTATTTTCAAAGGCGCCCGCTCCTTAGAGGGGCAGTCAGCATAGAGCCGCTCCCAGAGACTATTTGTTTTCAGTTTGTCCATTGCCCGAAATGGACAAAGTCGGACACTGGAAAATGCTTTTCGGACAGAAGAGGCGGTTTTCCAGGCGAAACGGACAAAAGACAGGCGGCTGTCGGTATGAATTTGGTATGCTGGCGCGGGGGCGCAAGCGCCTGCATCGCGGGAGTCCAGCGACAGGGCCGGGATAGAGAGCGTGTTTTGGGCGGAGGGCATCGGTTGCCTGCCGCGGTTGAGAGCCTGCGAACATTGATCCATAGGGGGGAGTGTATCATGATTTTGAGTCGAAGGAAAGAACAAATGTGCGCGATTCTTCGAGGTCGCCGAAAAGCGAGCATTGCCGATCGTTGCATTAGCGAAATTCGCATTGCTTGCGTGGAACTACTTCCGCGCCTCTGCGGCGAAAACCTGTGACATCTCCGCCCAAAGTCCGCTATCATTCAGAATTACCAGCTAGGGCAATCGCTTCAAAATGATGACGCATGGGATGACGAAGAATCAAGCTGAAATTCAGCCACCGAGTACACCGAGTTAAAGTGAGGACACAGAGATATTAACAATTGCCTACTTTTCTCAACATCTGCCGCTGCCAG
>JAJEAA010000003.1 GCA_022824365.1 Anaerolineae bacterium | reverse complement strand
GCGCCGGAAATGCCTTGCCCTGCGGCGAAGTGGAATACTGTTTGGGCTTCTCTTGCTCAGCATTGCCTTGACAGTCACAGTCACAGGGTCGGTTAGCGCAGGCTTGATGAGGCACCTGCTGGCAAGCCTCCCCATCGCCGTCTTGTTTCAGGCGGCCGGCCTGTACGCCTTGTATCGCGAACGAAGAATTCTGGGCGCATTGCTGTGCCTTTGGATAATCGCGGGACTGATATTCGCGAGCACAGCCGACTGGAAGCTGTACATCCAGGGTCGCATACGTAGTTACAAACTGCCGCCTTGGCATTTGATAAGCCGCACAGCGCGGCAATCCGATGATCCGGCGCACGTGATCGCCTACATGCTTCCGGATACGCAGATGTATCCAAATCGATATTCAATTTACAGTTTAAGCGATCACTGGTTCCTGAGCCGAGACATTGAATTCCGGATGGTTGGCGCGGCGAAGTGGCTTGAGGAATACCTGCGACTGTATAGAGGCGCCCGTATTTCGCCTTGGCTAGCGTATCAGACATCGAGTATTGACAACGCCGATGTGGCAGCGCTCGAAGAGACGATGGACGCCCTAGGCTATCGAGCTTGCCAGCGAGTGAGTTTGCCGGTATGGACGGAGACGGTGCAATATGGTTGGGTTTCGCTGGATTGCCAGCCAGCGGAGGTCATCGTGAGCAATCAGGTTGATCCGCTGCGCTATGAATCCTACGGCGCCGAGTTGTCGGAAGATAAGTCAAGATTGTATTTCGCCAACAGATGGATAGCGCGAAGCGAAGAGGCGCTTGACCGCCTGAAAATCTCCCATCAACTCATCTCTGCAGAGTGGCGCAATGCTGCCCAGCTGGATCTGCAACCGACACGAGAAGGCGAACTGCAACAATTCGCGATTGATGTCAACGAGGTTCCACCGGGAAACTATAGGCTCGTGGCAATAGTATATGACCGGCATACAGGGCAGACGCTCAATTGGCAACATGATGCAGATGGCCCGCCGTACATGCTCTTCCTGCAGAATGTAGAAGTCCATTGAAAGTCAACACGCTATCTTGACAGAGCTGATTCAGTACAGAAACAATTCCTGCAATACTGATCAATTGATTCACGGGCGCTTCGACGCTCTGTATTGCGTTCTTTCGCTTTATGCGCATTTATCAAGCGACATGCGCCAATCTCGGTGACTATTCGTATGCGAGATTTCCGTCATCAACCGCAAACCAGTGCGACTATCTCAAAAGGTCGCTTTCTCGACCACTGGATATGGGCGATTCCAGTTTTCCTTATCGTCGCTATGCTCGCGTTTCGTCTTATTGATCTCTATCCTCCGACTTTTGATGAATACTTTTCTATGTATTACGCCGCCTGGACCAAGTCAGGCACACAGTCGATCGTTGACGTATTCACGGCGCTCCGGAGCGCGAACACGGTACATACACCGCTATACTTCGTTCTGCTGCAATTGTGGGGCAAGTGCTGTTCATACGAGATCGCAACCGGTCGTGTACTCTCGATACTCATCAGTTTGCTTGCAATGGCGGTGATATGCCGGATATCACGAGAATTCGTCGGGAAAGCAGCCGGCTTTTTCGCCATTGCCATTGTGGCGAGTAATGCTCTCTACAACTTCTACGTGCCGCACATGCGCCCGTATCCGCTGCTTGTGCTTACCGCGGCGATCGTGCTATGGCAATACTTGCGCATCCATTACGGGAGACGCGCTCCATCAAAGATTGACTATTTTGCTCTCTTCTTAGCAAGCTATCTGCTCGCCAACACTCATCTTCTCTCCGCGCTGTTTTTCCTCACGCTAGGCGTATATCACCTGCTACTGACGCCGAAAGACAGACGATGGCTCATTTCGCCGCTCGCGATTTGTGCTGCCCTTCTGCTCTTACTGCCCTGGATCGCCCCGGTTTTGTCCGTGTTCTGGGACAGCGCCAAACGTTGGGTCGATGTTGACTACAATGGCTTGCTGGCGCTAGAGAGTACCTTACGTGTATTTGCCAATGGCAATGCCATTCTCTTCACAGCGTTGAGCTTGCTCGGGCTAGGCATCGGCTTTGGGACTAAAGCATTTAGAATCAAGCCCTATTTGTTCATGATCGTGGTTTTTCTGCTAGTGGTTGCCGCCTTTGCCCAATTGACGGGGTATTTGTCGTCGTCAGGCATGCGATTTCTGCTTTCCAGCTTGCCGCTTTTTGCGCTGTTCGCATCCGCCGGCATCTTTGCTTTGTACCGCCTTAAGCCCTGGCTGGGACTGCTCATATTTCTTTGGGTCTTGTCGGGCATTTCCTTTCACGAATCGGTTCCGAACTGGCGGACCTATATAGCCGGACGGACGTCGCATTTCTATAGACCACCGTGGCAAATTGTATCGCGAATGGCGCGGAATTCCGGCCATACCGGGCTGATACTGGGCTATGGATTCAAAGAAGATCTGCTTGTCTCACGTAATATTGTAGGCTACTCTCAGGCTCACTGGTATTTTGGGAGATTTGGTTTGCCGTTGCGAAACACCAACAACCTGGAAATCTTCCAGACGCTTGCCCAGCAGGATTCTGTTAAGGAATCTTCTGTATGGATCTTCTATGATCATTCCTCAGTTAAATCCACGGACGCGCGGAAACTCCACGACATCTTTGACGGGCTGAATTATGAAGCGTGCCACTCTGTAGAACCAAACCACAGGCTGCTGGTCGTTAAATATATGTGGGATGACTTGCAGTGCGAAATGCCCGATATCTTGGCGCGCCATAGCAACGCGCTCATCGATCATGAGCTGTATGGATTAACGCTCGCAAAAGATGGGCAACGGGTCATCTTCGTCGACAGCTGGGACGCTCGCGAAGGCATTGAACTTCAAGGTCACATGCTGTCTTTTCAATTGATCAGCAATGAGTGGGAAAATGTCTCGCAGTTAGAACTCCCGCTGGTGCATGAAGGCAGCTTGCGCCGATTCTCGATTGATGTATCGGGGGTTCCGCCAGGACAATATCGTCTCATGCTGATCTTATACCACAAGAGCACCGGAGACCGTTTCGCCTGGGAAGACAACCCGGGTTACGTGCCGGAGATGCTGGAGCTTGGCTCGATCACGATTCCCGCTTCTTAATGTTGACTATACGATGCCGCAAAGCCGCCGCTTGACATGCAGCGCTTGACCGCGCGATAATGCCTATAATCGAAAATACATCAAAAGCAATGACGAAGACAGTCCGCAAGCGTACCATCCGATGCCTGCCGGATTAGGGAGCGGCCGCCGCTGACTGAAAGCGGCCGCGGAGGCAGTTGCGGAATTCACTTCCGAGCCGACGGATGAAACGGCCTCTCTTGGCCAGAGTAGTCCGCTCCGCTGGTCCGGCGTGACAGGACGAATGAAGCGCGGCGCGATTGACAAGCGCCGAATCAGGGTGGTACCGCGGGAACATTGCGCTCTCGTCCCTAATGGGATCGAGGGCGTTTTTTCATGCAAATCAGCGCGCCAACGCAACAGAAAGAGAGATAAGGATGTCCAATCCAATTGAGCAGATCCGGGGAGAAGCTCTGCAATCGCTGGAGAGCGTTACGGATAGTGAGACCCTCGCTGCCTGGCGCAGTCAATATCTGGGCCGACGCGGCGCTGTCGGCAAGCTTTTCGGGCAGATCGGCTCTTTGCCACAGGCTGAACGCGCCGCCTTCGGCCAGCAAGTAAACGCCCTGCAAGCTGAACTCGACGCGGCCTTCAATGCGCGGGAAGAGCTAATCCGGAGCCAGTCAATGGCGCGGGACCTGGAAGAAGGCGATATCGACATCACCCTGCCGGCCCATCCGCGCCGTCGTGGCGGTTTGCATCCCTCCACGCGCACCCATCGCGAGTTTCAGTCGATATGGGCTGATATGGGTTTCCACGTTTATCAAAGCCGCGATGTCGAGGAAGACGAGCTAAACTTCACGCTGCTCAACCTGCCGCCGCATCACCCGGCCCGCGATATGCAAGACACCTTCTACACCAGCGACAGCCGAGTCCTCCTGCGCACCCATACCTCGCCCGGGCAGATCCGCGCCATGCGCGAGCTTGGGGCCGGAGGCAGCAAACCCATCCGCGTCATCTTGCCCGGCATGTGCTACCGGCAAGAGCAAATCACCGCCCGCAGCGAAATCCAATTTACCCAGGTCGAGGGGCTGGCGATCGGGCGCAACATCCGCATGAGCGACCTCAAGGGCACCATCGCCGAATTCGCCAAGCGCATGTACAGCCCCGAAGCGAAAGTGCGTTTTCGCGCTTCTTACTTCCCCTTCACCGAGCCCAGTATGGAAGTTGATGTAGAGTGCTTCCTCTGCGGCGGGGAGGGCTGCCGCGTCTGCAAATACACCGGCTGGCTGGAAATCGCCGGCAGTGGCATGGTGCATCCGACCGTGCTCCGCAACGGCGGCTACGACCCCAGCGAATGGAGCGGCTTCGCCTTTGGCATGGGTCCCGAGCGCATCACCATGCTCAAACACGGCATCCAGGATATCCGCTACTTCTGGAGCAACGATCTGCGCTTCTTGCAGCAATTCTAATCCCGGCGATTTCGCGTGAAAGGCATAGACTGAAAATGCTCGTACCCATCTCATGGCTCAAAGATTATGTCGATATTGATGTCCCGGTCGAATCGCTCGCCGAGCGCCTGACCGTCGCCGGCCTGGAAGTCACCCATATCCGCTACATTGGACTGCCACAGCAAGAGGTCCCGGGCCTGCAAATGCCGCGCTCGGACCACTTGGTCTGGGACCGTGACAAAATCCTGCTCGGCCGCATCGTCGAAGTGAAGGCGCATCCGCAGGCTGATCGTTTGGTGCTGGCCATGGTCGACTATGGCGGCGCAGAACTGGAACAATGTGTCACCGGCGCGACCAACCTCTTCCGCTATAAAGACCAAGGCGAGATTAACCCGCCCATCTGGAGCGCCTTCGCCATGGAAGGAGCGACCGTCTGGGACGGCCACAGCGACAAAGCCAAGCGCATGACGCTCAAAGGCAAGGAGTTGCGCGGCATCTACAACAAGAGCATGGTCTGCTCGGAAAAAGAACTGGGCATCTCCGATGAGCACGAAGGCGTCATCGTCATGGATCATGACGACAGCTACATCGCTGGCGCGCCTCTGGCTGACGCGCTCGGTGATGTCCTGCTGGATATCGAATTCACGCCTAACCTGGCGCGCTGCTTCAGCATGATCGGCGTCGCGCGGGAAGTCGCCGCCCTCCTCAATGTCGAATTGCGCTATCCCTCTTTTGATTTCCTGGCGGGGGGGGAGCCGATCGCCGGGCAAGTCGATATCGACATCCGCGAGCCAGAACTGAATCCGCGCTTCACGCTGACTCTGCTGCGCGATACCGAAGTCAAGACCTCGCCCTTCTGGCTGCAGCATCGCCTCAAACTCATCGGCCAGCGCCCGCGCAACAACATCGTCGATGTCACCAACTACCTCACCTTTGAACTGGGCACACCCCTGCACGCCTTCGACTACGACAAGCTGGTCGAGCGCGCCGGCGGCAGGCCAACCATCATCACGCGCCTGCCCGAGCCCGGCGAGCAACTGGAAACGCTTGACGATGTCCTTCGCGATCTTGGCGCGGAGACGATCCTGGTCGCTGATACAGCCGGCGCTCTCAGCCTCGGCGGCGTCATCGGCGGCGGCGAAACCGAAATCAGCGCTTCCACGCGTAACGTGCTGCTGGAAGCGGCCGCCTGGAACAATATCGGCATCCGCAAGACGCTCAAGGAACAGCGCGTCTATACCGAAGCCTCGACCCGCTTCAGCCGCGGCGTCCATCCATCCCAAGCCATCCTCGGCTGCGGGCGCGGCATCGAATTGATGCGACAAATCGGCGGCGGCACGGTCGCGAGCGGTGTCCTCGACCACTATCCCCGGCCGCCCGAGACCGTCACGATCGACCTGCCCATAGAGCGCGTCAATCGCCTGCTGGGCATGGAGGTCGCGCTGGAGGCTGCGGCTGACGCGCTGCGCCGGCTTGAATTTGAAGTCGAGCTCATTGGCGATGTCATCCGCGCGACCGCGCCCGATCATCGTCTGGATATCAACAACGACAAGGTCGTCGGCCAAGCCGACCTGCTGGAAGAGATCGCCCGCATCATCGGCTACGATAAGATACCGAACAGCATCATGGCTGACGAAATGCCGCCTCAATGGGAGAATACCACCGTCATCATTGAAGAGCGGATCCGCGACATCCTCGTCGGGCAAGGCTTGTATGAGGTCATCAGCTATCGCTTCACCAGCCGCGAAAGCGAAGCGATGCTGATCCCCGCTGGCGCGCGCTCATCGCTGCCGGAAGGCGACCACGTCCAAATCGCCAATCCGGCCGCCAGCGAACGCGATGTCCTGCGCAAGACGCTGCTGATCAACATGCTCGAAAGCGCCGTCAACAACGCGCGTTATCAGTCATCGCAGCAACTCTTCGAGGTGGGAAAAGTCTATCTCGGGCGTGGCGACCTGCTGCCGGAAGAGCCCCTGCATCTTGGTATCTTGTTGACGGGTCCCCGCGATGAGCCTTGGTGGCAAGGCGCGGATGCCTCCGCGGATATGGACTTCTACGACCTCAAGGGCGTCATCGAGAGCTTGTTCGCTGGCTTGCACATCAATGACTATAGCGTCCAGCGCGGCAGCCACAGCAGCTTTCATCCCGGTCGCTCGGCCGACCTGTACATCGGTCGTGAACGCATCGGCAGTTTTGGCGAGCTTCACCCCGAGGTCGCAGCCCGCTTCAAGCTGACCGACGCGAAGGTGATCTGCGGCGAAATTCAAGTCGCCCCGCTGATTCAGCAGCACCAGCGCCTGCACACGATTGCGCCGCTCCCCACGACGCCCGCCGTCCTCGAAGATATCGCTCTCGTCGTGAATGCCGATCTGGCTGCCGGCGAAGTCGAAGCCGTGATACGTCAAGCCGGCGGACGCTTGCTCAAAGATGTGCGGCTCTTCGATGTCTACACCGGCGATCAAATCCCGCCTGGCAAGAAGAGCCTGGCTTATGCCCTGACCTACCAGGACGACAATCGGACGCTGACAGACAAAAACGCCGCCAAGATCCGCAAGAAGATCATCGGCGCGGCGCGGCATCGCCTGAAAGCGGAATTGCGCGCCTGAAGTGTGGACCGCTAGTAGCCCCTGGTACGATCCATCTGGTTGAGCAGAGGGCGATTGTCCAAGTAGCGGCGCAAATTCTCTTTGAAGACTAGCGCTGCTTTGTCGTGATAATCGCGCGTGAAGCCGGAAAGATGCGGCGTGATGATGACGTTGTCGAGGTTCCATAGCGGGCTGGCGCTCGGCAGCGGTTCCTCTTCGAAGACATCCAGCGCCGCCCCGGCGATCTGCCCGGACGAAAGCGCCGTGATCAACGCCTTCTCATCCACCACCGCCCCGCGCGCGACATTAATCAGCACAGCCGTCTCCTTCATCGCGTTAAGCACCTCGTCGTCGATCAAATGCTCGGTGGCCTCCGTCAATGGCGCGGTCACCACCAGATAATCCGAATCTTTCGCCATCGAGGCGATGGTCGCCGCCGGATAGATGCGATCCGGTATATCCCCGCTGGGATCGCCGATATCCGGCAAGGCGAATGCGTTTCTTTCCGCCGTATTGCTGATATCGCGCTTGGACGCCAGCACCGTCATCCCGATCGTCGAGCACAGCCGCGCCAGCTCGCGCCCGATGCTGCCATAACCGACGATGCCCACCGTGCGCCGGTCCATATCCACCGGCATGAATACCCGGTGCGGCTCATCGGGCCATTCCGCCCGACCCTGCAACTCGAAAGCGAGACGCATCCGGTAGTTGAACATCAACATCGCCATCAGGCAGTACTGCGCCATATTGCTGGCGTGGATGCCGCTGGCGGTCGTCACCACAATGTCTTCCGCCCGCACCACCGGATGGTGCAGCGCGTGATTCACGCCCGCCGAGTTCATCTGTATCCAACGCAACTTCGGCGCTTGCTCCGGCTCGGGAAAGTAGCCGGTTGTATACAGGACTTCCGTCCGCGCGATGACATCGGGCGCTACCGTCGGAAAGTGCCGCTCAATCTGCAAACGCGGCGAAAGCTCCCGCAACTCAGCCACAATCTCATCGGAGAAGTCCATCGCGAGCGTAACAACTATCGGTTCTGTCTCAGCCATTCGCGGCTCCGCCTAGACGCAACTTACCCGTTAATTCGGCGTTCTATATTTCGAAGATTAGCAGTTTGCGCGGGCGCGGTCAATGCGGACGTGGTCTAGCAAGAGCCAGCCCAATGCGCTAAGATTCTCCCAATCAACGTGAAATCCGACGGCGCATCCAGAGGCGGCAAATACTGTCTGGTAGCCAGTAGGAGGGTGCAATGAACGAATGGGAAGGCATTACAATCACTCGGCATGACGAACAACAGAGCGAACCACCGGAGGCTGACGATCTCGAGTTGAGCCGGCAGGTATTTGTGCTTTCTGATATGCCCCCGCAACGCTGGGTGGAGATCTGTACCGCTGCGTTGGTTGGTTCGCCTGGCAGACTCGGCCGGGATGCAGAGGTCGATGGACAAAACCTGGTCATATGGGGCGGACCGAAAATATTCGACGAGCGTGATGCCAACCACCTCAAGAAGTTGGTCGCCTATACAAATGAAAAATACCGTGAGATCCTAGAACCGGTTGATCTTAGCGGATTCGACGCTTTCGGTTAATTGGAGTGTCGTCAGATGATCGACCACAATCTGATCTTGGGATTCGTTGCCGGCTTGTTTACGGTCTTGGGAGGCGTCTGGACAGCTTATCGGTTGCTGGGTCATGCTGTCTATCGAGAGCTTGACCAACAACGAGAGCGCATCAGCAAACTTGAAACAACGGTCAACACTCAAAACAGGGATGTCAATAGCCGGTTAGACCGTCAAATGAGTCAACACCATCAAAGCGAAAAGGAAGCTCAGGACGGACGCGCAAACCTGAGCGCGCGAATACTATTGGTGGAATCCAAAGTTCGACGTCTCGCTGGTAAGGGGCAAGACAAATGAATCACGAACTAGAACATTAGCGAGGACAACATGGGCTTGCTGGACGGGAAAATCGCGCTGATCTTCGGCGTCGCCAACAAGAATTCCATCGGCTGGGGCATTGCCCAAGCTCTGCATCGCGAAGGCGCGACCATCGCCTTGAGCTACGCTATGGACCGGCTCGAGAAGCGCGTCCGCCCCCTCGGCGAATCGATCGGTTGTGAACTGATGCTCCAAGCCGATGTCGGGAACGCCGCGGAGATGGACGCCGTATTCGCCGCCGTCGAAGACAAATATGGGAGGCTTGATGTCCTGGCGCATTCGATCGCCTTCGCCGAGCGCGATGCCCTGGCTGGGCGCTTCGTCGATCTGCGGCGGGAGGCGCTCCTGAGCGCGATAGATATCAGCGCCGCCAGCCTGATCGAAATGGCGCGCCGGGCCGAGCCGCTTATGCGAGACGGCGGCAGCATCATGAGCTTGACCTACAACGCCTCGCGCACGGTCGTCCCCAACTACAACGCCATGGCCATCGCCAAAGCCGCTTTGGAAGCGATTACCATGTATCTCGCCGCCGACCTGGGACCGAGCAAGATCCGCGTCAACGCCATCAGCGCCGGCGCTATCAAGACCTTATCCGCTGGCGGCATCGCCGGTTTCCGCGATCTGCTGCGTTATGCTGAAGTCACCGCGCCGATGAAAGAACTGGTCAGCCAGGATGATGTCGGCGATCTGGCGCTCTTCCTCGCCTCCGACCTGTCACGACGCATCACCGGCGAAGTCATCTATGTCGATGCCGGGCATAACATCATGGGCTATACCGATGTCGAAGCGCTTATGAGCGACCGCGCTTGACCCGCAGGCCCGCCCGCCTAATCCAGCGAATGTGAGAGTACCGCCGCAAGTTCGTCGCCGGAGCGCTTGCTCGCCCTTTGTTCTCCTTGCCGGACTTTCCACAGGGCGAACCATGCGAGCAGCAAGCCGATGAAGCCGCAGCAGAATACCGCCCCATAGGCGACTGTATGCTGGCCGGTGATGCTCAGCATAAGGTCTCGTACGATTCCGCCGCCAGCGACGCCGGCGCCCCGCGCGAAGGTGACACAGAGCGTCCAGAAGCCCAGGAAGGTGCCAGCGCGGCCAGCCGGGCTCATCTTCATCATCATGCCCAAGGTGCCGATATTCCAGATCCCCATGCCGACGCCCAGCAACACCAAGCCCGGCGTCACCAGCGGACGCAACTCCGCCAATGCGGAAAGGGCGAATACAGCGTATGCCAGTAACAGCGCAATGATCCCGCCACGCGCCAGATTGCCGTCCGTGAATAAGGGATGCTTGCCCGAAAAGAACAGCACGACGAAGGAGCCGATAATTGCCATGCTGCCCCAGTAGGCGGCGAAGCGGTTTGTAACATGAGCTTCCATGCCAAATACTTCGCCGGCGAAGGGCTCCAGTACGGTGTCCTGCAAAAAAACGAAGAGCATGGACAGCGCGAGGTAAAGGAGAAAGAATGTCATGACGCGGCTGCGCCATACCAGTGAAAGATCCTGGCGGAAGCTGCTGCGCTCCTCGGCTTTAACTTTTGTAATGGACGAATTGCGCTGCTCCTCGCCCAATAGCGAAAACAGCCACAACGCCGACAAAATACCGGCGGTGACGAGAAATAGCGTAAGCACCGAACCCGCCGAAAAGCCGAGTTCGCCAGCCAGGTCTTCCGGCGGCAGCAGAATGCTGAACAACAAGCCCCCCGCCGCGAAGCCGATCAACAAAAAAGTCCATACCAAACCAACCGCGCGCCCGCGCTGCCCTTCCCCAGCCCGATCGTATATCAGCGCGAGGAAGGTGCTGCCCGATATTGCGCTGCCCAGGCTGAAGAGCAAAAAGGAAAAGACCAGCGCCAGCCAAAGCAGCAGCGGCGTCTCATCAGCCGCGCCCGCCTGCGCTCGCCGCACCAACTCCGCGGTCGAGAAGCCAAGCGTCATTGTACTCAGCGCCATCATGGCGCGGCCCAGCCAAATCCAGAACAGACGCCGAAAACCGCCTACAGTGTGCGTATCGGAAAAGCGCCCCGCGATCACCCCAAGCGGCGCCAGAAAATATCGCAAACCCGTGAGCAAACCGACGAGAGTGGCGCTGAACCCCAAATCAGCCACCATGATCCGGTTCCAGACGCCCGTCGTCAAAACATCCGCCATGCCCGAACCCAGGTGGAACATGGCGATCTTGAGATTCCGCGCGACGGAAAGTTGGGTGAACTTGCTATCTTTCATAGATGATTACTTAGATTTTTACAGATTTCCCCGCAAGATTATACGGCTTATGTCGATTTAGTCAATAGCAGGCATGAAGGTTGCCTAAGAAATTATGCTATACTGAAAATAGTATTGTTGACTGCGAGAGTGAGGTTCAAATGTTTCATCACCGTCCGTTAAACAAGATTGTGGTGCCGACCGATGGTTCCGCCTGGAGCGAGCGCGCTATTCCTTACGCCGTTGACTTCGCGCGTATCGGCGGGGGCGAAGTGATCCTGCTTCACATTTTCACGCCGCCTATGCACGAATTTGTCGATTCTCTGGCCATCGCCGGGGAATACGAATTGGCCAACCGTATTCGGGAGGAGATCAAGCAGCATCTGCTTGGTTTGCGCAACGAAGTGCGGGCGGAAAATGTGGATTGCCGCTTGCACATCATTGACGCAGTCGGTGTTGCGCAGCATATCATCGAGTATGTCGAAGGTGAAAAAGCCGACATGGTTGTGATGACCACCCACGGTCATTCCGGCTTGGCGCGGCTGGTCTTCGGCAGCGTGGCCAATAAAGTCATGCACGATATCAACGTCCCTGTCCTGGTGATTCGCCCGGACCTGGAGTGAGCGCGGCAAACGAATAGTCACCGCTATCACTCGTCCCGTATCTCATCAAATGGTGGCAGGCGCTTGGCGACCAGCGCTTTGATTGACGCGACCGCCTGCCACGCTTTCTCCCGCTCATGCGCTGCCAAATTCAGTTCGGCGAACTCCGCTTCGTCGAGCAATAACGTCCGTCCATCGGGATAGACAAAGACATCCAGCGCCAGGTCTTCCGCCGCTGCCTGCCCCGCCCCGAACTGCGCCGGGCGCGTAATATTGCAGTACCAACCCTTGATGACGAGACTATCGACATCTTTCACGCGGAAGATGTTGTACCAGCGATCGCTGTAGAACCACTCGCGGAATTGGTCGCCGCGGCGCAGTTGGATATAACCCAGGTCGCGATCGGCCAGAGCGAATTTCGCGTCAATGCAGAGGCAAGTCTCGTCCTGCATGACCAGTACGCCCTGATATGAAAGTTGCTCAATCCCGAAGGCGTCGCGCTTGCTGACGGTGATTTGGCGGGCGCGTTCAATCGTGCGCACGAGCAGCAGCGCGCCCCGGCGGAAGCCTACTTCGGCTCGCTCGGACAGCATGACATTGCTGACGCCGCGCGCCGGTCCCCGTCTCAGGGATTCATCGCGCAGCGGATATTTCAGATCCCGCGTGATGATGCCGTCAACGCTGGCGCTTAGCGGGATGAGCGAAATCGTGTCGCCGGCCTGCCCGTCCAGCCGATGCGCGCCCGGCGACAATACGCGAATCGTCTGCTCGCCGTCAACCAGGCTGATGCGCATGGCGCTGAGAGCCGGCAACGTGAGCAGGAGCAGATTGGCGATTGTCTGGTCGAAGCGGCCGCCCAAGGCGCCGAGAATCGTCACGGTTTCCGCCCCGATATCCCGGCAATGCAGCAGCGCCAACTCCAGATCGGTCTCGTCCTTTTCCGCCGGATGCGCCAGGATCTGGCAGCCGGCCGCTTTGAAGTCAGCGACTTGCGTCGGCGTCAGCGAGTCAAGATCGCCGATGATGGTATGCGGCTTCAATCCCAGCTCCCGCGCATGCAGCGCCCCGCCATCCGCGCAAACGATGCGGGCTGCGCCGACCTCAGCCAGCGCGCGCTGTATCATGGCGCCGTGACTGATAATGCCATTGGCGAAGAGCAACACTTTCACTGGAATATTCCCTGATTTTTCAACTATCTGTCATGCGCTCGTCCGCATCATAGTGCCTCGGCTTAGAATCGGCGAGGGTCGCTGGCTTTGCAGCGGGCGCGAACTGTGCTAGTTTCGGAAACGACACGAGGGCAAGGGAAGGCAAGATGCCAGTAGATGCGATAAGTTTGGAAGTCTTCAAGAATCTCTTTGCGGCCGCGGCCGAGGAGATGGGCCTGGCGCTGCGGCGAGCCAGCTTCAGCCCGAATATCCGCGAGCGGCTGGATTTCAGCTGCGCCGTATTCGACGCCGAAGCGCGCATGATCGCGCAGGCAGCGCATATACCGGTGCATCTGGGCAGCATGCCCGCATCGGTAGCGGCGGCTGTCGCCGAGTTCGAGGAGTTCTTCCCCGGCGATGTGGTCGTGCTCAACGATCCCTACCACGGCGGCACGCACTTGCCCGATATCACCATGATTTCGCCGATCTTCGCTGGCGGCGAGCTGAGCTATTTTGTGGCGAGCCGGGCGCATCACGCTGATGTCGGCGGCATGACGCCGGGTTCGGCGCCGCTGAGCACCGAGCTTTATCAAGAAGGCATCATCATTCCGCCGCTCAAACTCAAGCTCAGCGGCTGGATGAACGAAGGCGCGCTGGCGCTGATCGTGGCCAACAGCCGCAATCCGCAGGAGCGGATCGGCGATTTGGAGGCGCAACTGGCAGCCCATCGCATCGGCGAGAGCCGCATCGCCGATATGATGATCGAGCATGGCGTCGAGACGACAGCCGAGCATGCCGCCGCGCTGCTGACCTATTCGCGGCAAATGACCGAAGCCGTCATCGCCCGCATTCCGGACGGCGTCTATCAATTCCGCGACGCGATGGAAGGCGATGGGCAGGCGGAATTCGAGATTCCGATTCAAGCGCGGATTGAAGTTGATGGCGCGGCCATGCGCGTGGACTTCGCCGGCAGCGCGCCTCAAGCGCCGGGCAATGTGAACGCGGTCCCGGCGATCGTGCGCTCGGCCGCCTGGTATTGCGTGCGCCTGCTGGCGGATGAGGACATTCCAGTGAACCACGGCTGCTTTCAGCCGGTCGAGGTGGTCACGCCCGCGGGCAGCGTCTTGAATCCGCGCTTTCCCGCGGCGGTGGTGGTGGGCAATACCGAGACCAGCCAGCGCATCGTCGATACCGTCCTGGGCGCGCTGGCGCAAGCTATGCCCGAGTTGCTGCCAGCGGCATCGCAAGGGACGATGAACAATGTCGCCCTCGGCGGCGCGGTCGGCGATGAGCAGTTCGTCTATTACGAGACGATCGGCGGCGGGCACGGCGCCTCGAGCCGAGGTTCCGGTTTGTCGGGCCGGCATTGCCACATGACCAACACGCTGAACACGCCGGTCGAAGCGCTGGAGTACAGCCTGCCGCTGCGGGTGCTGCGCTATCAACTGCGTGACGGCAGCGGCGGCGGCGGCCGACATCGCGGCGGCGATGGCATCCTGCGCGAGTATGAGCTGCTGGTCCCGGCGACGGTGACGCTGAACAGCGAGAGACGCTTGCGCGCCCCCTATGGCCTCAAGGGCGGGGCGCCGGGCGAACGCGGCCTGAACACGGTGATTCGGGACGGACGCTCCGAAGCCGTGGGCGGGAAGTATAGCGCGGCGCTGGCGGCGGGCGATCGGGTGTTGATCGAGACGCCGGGCGGTGGCGGCTGGGGGCGGGAACAAGCGCGCGATTGAATGAAAATTGATGATTCCGCTATGGCAGATCTTACGTAAAGCACACTCAAAAATCTCCGAAAATTACTGATTGAAGGCAAGGTCCTTGCGACGCTCAACGAAAAACTACGACTCTCGCCAAATTAGCTCCCCCTCCCGGAGTGCTATGTCGGTGGCCTGGTGCTGTCTACGCGACCTGCGCGCCACTAGAGATGGCGGGAAAGGAGCAGAAAATATCGCACATTTGTTCTTTCGCTCGGCGCAATATCATGATACACTCCCTCTATGGATCAATCATCGCAGGCTCTCAATTGCGGCGCCCAACCGATGCCCTCCGCCGTAAACTCGCTCTCTATCCCGGCTCTGTCGCTAGACTCCCGCGATGCAAGCGCTTGCGCCTCTGCGCCAGCATACCAAAATCATACCGGCCGCCGCCTGCCTTTTGTCCATTTCGCCTGGAAAACCGCGTCTTCTGTCCGAAAAGCATTTTCCAGTGTCCGACTTTGTCCGTTTCGGGCAATAAACAAACTGAAAACAAATACTCTCTGGGAGCGGCTCTATGCCGACTGCCCGATAACCTCGCTGGCAAATATAAAACTCAGTAGTTCCAGGTTAGCCGTGAGAAAAACAACTCCTCAAGGAGCGCTCCCCTTCCCTAGCTTGCTGGATGCCCGCCAGAAGTGGCTGTGTCTACGCGCCACTAGAGATGGCAGGAGAGGGGCCGGGGGATGGGGTAGAAAACATGTCCGCTACCCCCTGATGCTATATACATACTGTATGGATACAGCGGTAAATTTTCCGGCGTTTTCAGGAGTTTTAGCGGCGTTTTAAGCTGGATAACTGCGGGCTGTTTCCGACCTTGAAGGCGCGCCAATCCCCCCAGTGTCGCTCCGCTTCCATGGTGGTTCGGGGAAGGGGGCGGGGGATGGGGTAGAAAAAAGCGATAGCTTTGACCAAGTACTGGACAAGCCTTGTAGGGGCGACCCAAGGACGCCTCTACATTGATGTGCTGCTTGACCAGTTGGTGAAATGAAAAGAGCGATGGACGTATATCCACCGCTCTCTTATTGATTGGTCCCTCGGCTTAGCTGTCGTTGCTGGCGACCTTGACCGGGATCTGCCGCGGCTGGACGTGATCGGCTTTGGGCAGAGTGATGCTGAGCACGCCGTTCTCAAAGTTGGCTTCGACGGCATCGCCGTTGACGACGGCGGGGAAGCGCAAGCTGCGGCTGAACTTGCCGAAGCGGCGTTCGCGGATCAGCGTCTTGCCCTCTTCGGCGCGGTTCTCGGCGACGCTTTCGCCGCTGATCGTCAGGACGTCCTCGTGGATGTTGACGCTGATGTCGTCCTGGTTGATGCCGGGCAGGTTGGCGCGCACGGTGTAAGCCTGCGGCGTCTCTTCAACATCGAGGGCCAGACCGAAATCGCGCGCTTCCGAGCCGCCGGTCAGCCAGGGACGGGCATCGTTCAGCAAGTCGTCAACCAGACGGAAGTAGGGACTGCGAGTACGGATCATCATTTCTTGTCTCCTTTGCGTACTGTCTCGATACGATTACAGGATACGATGACGGTATATGAAGATTGCTAACGGCATGTAAGAAGCGTCAATGAGGAATGTAAGCGATGTATTGGCGATTCCGCCGAACACGCATCAACACAAATGCAGGAAGGCGCAAAGGATGCAAAGATCATTTTTCGGCGAGTCAGGCGACGGATGTCAAAGCGGTCGAGGACAGTACATCGGGCTGGCAGATGGTATGATGGGCTGGTATGTGAAACGAGGCCTGGACATTGAAAGGCGGGTTTGATGCGAGCGGGTGTGGATATTGGCGGCACCTTTACCGATCTTGTGCTGAGCGACAGCGGGCGACTGAAGATTCACAAGCTGCTGAGCAATCCGGGGCAGCCGGAGACTTCGATGCTGGCTGGTTTGGAAGCGATCACGCCGGGCGGTTTGGCGGCGCTGGCGCAAGTGGCGCATGGATCAACTGTAGCCACCAACGCGATTTTAGAGCGCAAGGGCGCAAGAACAGCGCTGATCACGACAGCCGGTTTTCGTGATTTGCTCTTCATCGGCCGGCAAGACCGGCCCGTGCTTTACGAAATTCATCCGCGGATTCCGCCGCCCCTGATCCCGCGCGAGCGCTGCTATCAGGTGGAGGAACGGCTGGATTTTCGCGGCGAGGTATTGATGCCGCTGGAATTAGCCGGGCTGGATACGGTGTTGGACCAAGTGGCGCGCGCTGAGGTTGACGCGATTGCGGTCTGCCTGCTCTTCAGCTATGTCAACGCGGCGCACGAACAAGCGATCAAACAGCGAATCCTCGAGCGCGGCATCGTCGGTGAAGATTGGCAGGTGGTGCTGTCATCGGCGGTCCTGCCGGAATTCCGCGAGTATGAGCGGGCGAGCACGGTCGCGCTGGAAGCCTATGTGCGGCCTGTCATGTCCCGCTATATCGGCAAGCTGGAAGAGGCGCTGCCGGCGGCGACCTCCTTGCGGATCATGAAGTCCGATGGCGGCGTGATGCGGGCGCGGCGGATCCGCGAGGGCGCGATCCATACGGCGCTTAGCGGGCCCGCGGCCGGCGTGATGGGGGCTTTTCATTTGGCGCGTTTGGCCGGTCACGAGAAGATCATCACGCTGGATATGGGCGGAACATCAACGGATGTGGCGCTGGTGGCGGGCGAGCCGCAGCCGCGGCCGGAATCATCGATTGATGGCTTGCCGCTGCGTGTGCGGATGCTGGATATTGAGACGATCGGCGCGGGCGGCGGGTCGGTCGCGCGTGTGGATGCCGGCGGCGCGCTGCGCGTGGGTCCGGAATCGGCGGGCGCAAACCCGGGTCCAGCGGTTTATGGGCTGGGCGGCGAGCAAGTGACGCTTAGCGATGCCAACGCGATTTTGGGGCGGCTGGATAGCGAGCGCTTCCTCGGCGGCAACATGGCGCTGGACCTCGCGGCGGGCGAGCGGGCGCTTGAGGAACTGGCGCGGGCAGCCGGCTTAACGATAATCGAGGCGGCGCAGGGCGTTATCGATATCGCGGCGGTCAATATCGACCGGGCAATACGGCATGTGTCGATTGCGCGGGGCTATGATCCGCGTGACTTCACCTTGGTCGCTTTTGGCGGCGCGGGACCCCTTCATGCCTGCGCGGCGGCCGACCGGCTGGAGATACCGCGAGTGCTTGTACCGCCGGCGCCAGGTGTGCTTTGCGCGCTGGGCTTGTTATTGGCGGATGTGGCGGTGGAATACAGCCGTTCGGTGATGCGCCGCGCCGATGAGGACGCGATCGCCGCTCTGAAAGACATTCGGCGCGAATTGCTGGATCTGGCGCGGGCGGAACTGGAACGGGAAGGGATCCGGGACGATGAGATGCGCTTCATCGTCAGCCTGGACATGCGTTATGAGGGGCAGGCTTATGAACTGAATATCCCCTTTGGCGACGCGGCGGCTCAGGCTTTCCACGCCGAGCACGAACGCAGCTACGGGCATGCCATGCGCTGGCGGAATGTGGAGATTATCAATATACGGGCGCAGGGCTTGGGAAGCGTCGACAAGCCGGGCCTAGACGCGGTGGCGGTTGAGCCGCATGCGGCCGAATCTTTTGGCGAGAAGTTGTCGCCAATCGACGGCGCCATCAAGATGTATGAGCGCGATGAACTGAAGGCCGGCGCAATGTTCGAGGGCGAGGCGCTGGTCTTTCAAATGGACAGCACGACCTATGTGCCGTCCGGCTGGCGCGGGCAGGTGGACGGGTACATGAATCTGCTGCTGGAGCGCGTCTGAACGGAGGTGAATTTCGCCGTTGGCGTCAGCGCGAATCGATGGCGACGGCGGCTTCGATTTCGACGCACATATTAAATGGCAGGGAGGCCATGCCGATGGCTGAGCGGGCGTGGGCGCCGCGTTCGGGACCGTAAAGCGCCAGGATGAGATCGGAGCAGCCGTTGATGACAGCCGGCTGCGCCGCGAAATCGGGCCCGCAATTGACCATGCCATGAAGCCGCAGCCAGGCGGACACGCGGTCGAGATCGCCGAGTTCGCGTTTCAGGCTGCCGAGCATGGATAGCGCAACCGCTTTTGCCGCCTCGTAGCCCTGCTCGATGCTGACATCGACGCCGACTCTGCCGAAGGGACCGGCAACTGAGCCGTCCGCGTTTTGCGGTCCATGGCCGGAGATGTAGGCGATGCCGGCGTGGACGCGAACGAAAGAGAAGGGCAAGACGATGCCGGGCGGCGCTTTGATCGGCGGCGGCAACGTCAAGCCCATATCCCGTAATTTGCCTTCGATCTGCATGTGACGTCCTTTCTTGAATGTATAGTCGTCACACGATTTAACCACAGAGAGCACAGAGGACACAGAGGAATAAGATACCTTTCGTTGTCTGGCAAGCCTGTATTGTCATCACGACCGCGCTGGCGCACGGGCGAGGCGGAATCGCGCTAGAATGAAGTTTGCGCGATGATGGCGGGAGTGACGATGGCGCAGGAGGAATTGCGACGGGCGATCCAACTGATGCAAGACGGCCAGGTCGAGGCGGGGTCCGCGCTGCTGCGGCGTTTGGCTGAGGCGCCGACGCTGGATGCCAAAGGGCGGGCGGCCGCTTATGTCTGGCTGGCGGAGGCGCAGGAAGATCACGACTACAAGCGGCGCTGCCTGGAGCGGGCGCTGGCTTGCGAACCGGATAATCTGCAGATTCGGCAAGGCTTGAATCAGTTGCTGGCGTCGCCGGCGCAGCCCGAGCGCCTGCCGTCGATGCGGCGGGAAGGCGGGAGTCCGACAAGTTTGGAGCGGAGGCCGGCGGTGGCGGGCCTGGAAGGCGGGCGCAACGGCTTGGCCAGCGGCGCCTTCGTCGGCCGCGACGGATTGCTGGCGACTACGAGTTACGCCGTGGGCAGCGCGGAAGAAATGACTGTGAGCCTGGGCGACGAGCGGAAGTTCGGCGCGCGCGTCCTCCGGCGTTATCCGCTCTACGATCTCGCTTTCATCGCGACCGGCCTGGAACTGGCGCGAAAGCCGGCGGCCGCGCCATCGGCGATGCTGGCGGAGAACGCGGCTTTCGTGGCGCTGGCTTATCGCGGCGCTCGCTTGCGCGGCCTCTTGATAGCTGGCGAACGCGGCGCGGGCGGGCACTGGCTGGAAACGAATATCGCGCCGGTACAGTTGCCCGATGCCGGCGGTAATCCGCTGGTGGATGAGAACGGACATTTGCTGGGGATATTGACGCGGAACATCGGAGCGGGCGGGGATGTCTGCGCCTTGAAGATAAGTCATGTTTTGGCGCTGGCGGAGCAACTGCGGCGGGAGCGTCAGTTGATGCCGAAGGCAGGATATTGCCCGGCTTGCGGCGGTTTGGCGCGGGCGCTGCTCTTCGGTGGCGGGACCTGCGAGACCTGTGGCGCGCGGCTGGCGGCTAGTGATGGACGGGCGCCGCAGAGCGAGGCGCTGATGCGACTTTACGGCGAGAATGCGGGACCGCCATGCCGGGGCTGCGGGGCGCGCGTGGGCGGCTATGCCGGGCGCTGCCTGCGCTGTGGCTATGCTCTGGCGCAGAAGGGAGCGAGCTAAATGGGGCGCTTCTTCGGGCGTGGCGAGGACAGGCCGGACGAATCAGCGGATCAGTTGGATTTGTCGCTGCGGGCGGTGGAGAGCATCTTGGCGGCGATCGGCGTGGATCCGGCGGCGGCGCGGATGGAAGTGGCGCGGGGCTACGGCTGGAATTTCCAGCGCGGCTCGGCGCTGATCGAGGTCTACCTCACGCCGGAAGAGCAGGGCTATCTGCAAGTCCTATCGCCGATCATGCACTTGCCGGCGGGCAATCTGCTGGCTTTGTATCGGCGCTTGCTGGAGTTGAATTTGCAACTGACGAACGCGGCGCTGGGCCTGCATGAGGATGTGGTCTATTTGTATCATGAGCGCTTGCTGGCCGGTTTGGACGCGGCCGAGGCCGATGCGATCATTCGCCGCTTGGCGGCTTATGCGGATGAACTGGACGACGCGCTGTCGGGGGAGTTCGGCGGGCGGATGTATGGGCGGGGATTATGAGCTTGGTGAATATATCGCAGTTCTTTAGCACCGAGGACACCGAGTGAGTTGAGGGCACAGAGGAAAAACACGAGACTTGGAAAACGACAGCGTTAGACTAACTACCACCCCACCCGATTCAACACCCAGTCCAGCACGCCACTCCAATCCCCGCCCTCCTGCACATCCCAGGCGTGCATGAGCAGGGCGCGGTGCTGCGCGAAGTACGGCAACTGACTCAGCCACCAATCATCAATTTGATGCTCGCTCGAATAGCCCCGCATGAAGGCTTCGCGATGTCGTCGGCGCAGAGCCAGCGGCTGCTCGTGAAGCTCGAGCAGAGCGCGGCAGACATCGGCGATGTACCAGTGGAAGTTGGGTTCGTCGAAGTCGATGGTCCGGGCGGTGACGCCGTCCCAGATGACGTTGCCGGGGCGATAGTCACCGTGGATGAGGCCGTAGTCATGATCCGGCAGGCTGCCCATCCAGTCGCTCAACTCGGCGTAGACGCGCTGAATTTCGGGAGCGGACCCGCGGATGGTCGGCTCGATATTGCGCCAGAATCGCTGGACGGATGGGAACTGGTAATCGCTGACCGGCTCGGGCTGGAAGCGGCGGGAGGCGGCGTGCAGCTTGCCGAGCGACCTGCCCCAGGCTTGGTAGACGGACAGGTCGAGCAGGCGGCGCTCCAGGTTGATTCCGGGCGCTTCGACTTGAGCGGCGGCGTAGTAACCATCGGCGAGCGTTTCGATGTAGGCGTTGTTGATCGAGGGGACAGGCGCGCCGACGGGTACATTTTCGGCGGCGAGGAAGCGGAGGAAGCGCATGACCGCCCGCGCTTCAGGCATTGGATGCAGAGATACATGGCAGACGCGCAGATAGTAGCCGCGTCCGGCCGCCTCGAAGCGGTAGACGATATTATAATCTTGGCTGATTAAACGAAGCGAAGCCGGGTCGCCGCGATAGAGGTCGCGGATGATTGCGGGGACTGTCCCATGGTTGAAGCGCTCGCGGGCGCGCTGCCAATCGGTGATCATGGTTTTGCCTCAGTGGCTGACCGCAGCGGTGAACCAGCGCGGAAGGGCGCGAAAAAGTCCTGAGCGGATGGGTGTCATCGGCGCCGGGGCTAAACGAGTGCGTATTCTTCTTCGCTGCAGACGCGCAAGACGCCAGCGAGCTCATGACCGATGAAGTGAGTTTGGCCATCGACCTGGAGTTGGAGCGGGCCTTTGAAGGGCGCGCGCATGACGAGGCGGAAACGTTTGCCGGGTTCGAGGCGCAACTCGCTGAAGTAGCGCAGGCGATGCTCGTCGTGCGTGTGGACGCGGCTGATGACATAGTCATGGTCCACCTCGACTTCGGAGAGCGGGTAATCGACAACGCGAGGCATGACGCCATCGGCGCTGGGGATAGGTTCGCCATGGGGGCAGCGCTTGGGAAAACCGCTCATCTCGTCAATCTTGTCGACCAGCAGGTCACTGACGACCAGGCCGAGATCATCGGCGTCATCGTGGACTTCGTGCCAGCCGAAGCCCATCACATCGACGAGAAAACACTCAACCAGCCGATGGCGGCGGATATTGGCGAGGGCTTCGCGTTCGCCGGCTTCGGTCAGGCGGATGCCGCGATAGGGTTCGTGCTCAAGGTAGCCAGCTCGTTTCAGGCGCTGCGCCATGCGGGTGACGGCGGGGGCCGAAACGTGCATCTCTTCCGCTAGCGACGAGGTGGAGACAAAGGGCTCATCAGGCTGATAGTAGGCGATGCGATAAGCCTCAGCCAGGTATTCTTGCATCGAGTCGGTCGCGGTCATGCACTCCTCAATCCACCGCAACGGCATCGACTAATACTATACGCGATGATTACGGCGCGGCGCAAGCGTCAGGGCAGAAATCCCAAATCTTCCAGCAGCGCATCGAGGCGGCGAAGCAGATCGGCGGGTGCGTCATCGTTGAGCAAGGTGTGATCGGCGATGGCGATGGGACCGCCCTTCTCGAGGATCTCAATCTCGCGGAAGTCGCGCTCACGGGCTTCGGCGGCGGTCAAGGGGCGGACCGGGCGCTGCGTCAGGCGCTGATAGCGCAGCCGGCGGGAGGCGACAATGGCAAGGAGCAGCAGCGGCGCGCCGAGTTCGGACGAAAGCAGTTTGTACTCGCTGAAGCTGTAGAGGCCGTCGATGATAATGCGCTCGCGCATGGTCAGAGCCTCTTGCAGGGCGGGCAGCGAGATTGCAGCCATAGCCGCCATGCCGTGCTGCCGGCGCAATTCTTCGCGGACGATACGCTCATTGCTCGGGTTGACCTCCCAACCGCGGCGCTGGACCTCATCGACAACGACCCCGCCGAAGCGCAGGGTGAAGAAGCCGCGCCGGGCGAGGTGCTCGGCGCAGATTGTCTTGCCAGCGCCGGGCATGCCGACGAGGGCGAGGGCGCGGTATTGCGATGCTGCTGCGGTCATGTAACCTCGATCTGCGATATTCTGGAATAGCAGTGGCTGATTATAGTCCAGGCGACGGCGGACGCGAATAAGGGAAACGGCTTGCGGCGAGTCCCCGGCTACCGGGGGAGAAATGTCGCGCCGCTCGCTGTATCAATGGAAACGAGCTTAAGGATGAGAGCGTCATGTCAACATGCAACAGCTGTCAACGTATCCATGATCGTAATGCCGGCAAGGCGCCGCTATGGGATGAGATATATCGCAGCAGATCCTGGGATGTCGTACAAGCGTATAACAGCTCGTATCTGGGCTGGCTTGTCTTGGTGCTGCGCCGCCATGCCGAAGCCATTGATGAGTTGGCGGCGGATGAAGCGCTGGAGTTGGGCTCGCTGCTGCGGCAGGTTTCGCTGGCGCTGAAGCAAGAGTTGGGCTGCAGCAAGACCTACGTAATGCAATTCGCCGAATCTCCTGATCATCCGCATGTTCATTTTCATGTTGTCGCGCGAATGCCGGAACAGGCGCCTGAAGATCGCGCATATCGTATTTTCCGGCATCTTGGCGCGCCCTTGGAGCAGCGCTGCGGCGAGGAGCAGCTCAATCAATTGGCAAGAGGCATAAGAGCGCGTCTCGATGCGCTAGAATAATTGGGTGGGCGACTCGACCATTTGACCTGGCGGATATCTATGATCGAAAGCGAAGACAGTTTCGTAAACGCCGACGGCATCGCGATCGCGTATCGCGTCTGGCAGCCGGAGAAACAGGACAAGCGCGGCATCGTTTTCATCTCGCATGGCTTGGGCGAGCATAGCGGGCGTTATCGGCATGTGGCGGCGGCGCTGACCGAGGTCGGCTTCATTTGCTATGGCATCGATCATATGGGGCATGGCTTGAGCGGCGGCGCGCGCGCCTACGTGCCGGATGGTCAGTTGCCGGTTCGCGATTTGGAAGGACTTTATCAAATTGCCCGGGCTGAGAATCCCAACTTGCCGGCTCTGCTCTTCGGCCACAGCATGGGCTCGCTGATCGGGCTGGGATTTGAACTGCGCTTTCCGGGGCGGCTGCGGGGGATAGCGCTGACGGGTTTGGCGACGCACGTCGAATACGCGCAGCCGGCCTGGCTGGTCTCTCTCTGTCTGTGGGCGGCGCGGCATATACCCAAGCTAAGGCTTTCGCCGCCGACCTCGCTAACAGTGTTGACAGGCGATACGGAAGCGCTCAAGGAATGGCGCGAAGATCCGCTGGTGGACAAGGGCATGTGGCGCGTGGGGACATCGGCGGCGCTGGTTTGCTTGAGCCGGGAGATCTGCCGGCGAGCGGGGGAAATCGAGACGCCGCTGCTTTTGCTCCACGGCAGCGATGATCATCTGACGCCGGCATCGGGCTCGCGATTTCTGGCGGAGAGAGCTGGTTCCGCCGATGTGACCCTTAAGATTTATGATCGTATGCGGCACGAACTGGTCAACGAGACCGAACGAGACCAAATCATCGGCACGATCAGAGACTGGCTGCTCGCGCAACTGTGAAGCCTGGGCAGGTTCATTTGCCGCCTTGGGCGCGGTCTGCTATCTTTGTGTCATATTGTAGTGGCCTCGCTGGCTTGTCCCCCGAGGCTGAGTTTCTCACCGTCGAAGACGTCTGACTGGATTGGCGGCCGGGAGTGTCACATGCCGGTGAAGCTGCATGTCAACAAAATCTCGCTGAGTTTCGGCGGCATCAAGGCTCTGAGCGAAGTGGAATTCCGGGTCGAGGCTGGCGAGATATTCGCCGTGATTGGTCCCAACGGCGCCGGCAAGACGAGCCTGATCAACAGCATCAACGGCTTCTACACACCGCAGGCGGGCAGGATCATCTTCGAAGGCGTCGATATCACCCACATGCCGCCCTATAAGCGGGCAGCGCTGGGGATCTCGCGCACCTTTCAAAACATCGCGCTCTATACCAATGCGACCGTGCTGGACAATCTGATGGCGGCGCGGCATATCCACATGAAGACCGGCATGCTGAGCGGGGCGCTGTTCTGGGGCGCGGCGCAGCGGGAGGAGATCGCGCATCGGCGGCGGGTCGAAGAGATCATCGACTTCCTCGAGCTGGAGCATATCCGCAAGTCCATCGTAGGCACGCTGAGTTATGGCTTGCGCAAGCGGGTCGAGCTGGGGCGGGCGCTGGCGCTGGAGCCGACGCTGCTGCTCCTGGATGAGCCGATGGCGGGGATGAACGTGGAAGAGAAAGAGGATATGGCGCGCTTCATCCTGGATATTCATGAGTTGCAAGGCGCGACCATCATGCTGATCGAGCACGATATCGGCTTGGTGATGGATATATCGCATCGCATCGCGGTGATCGATTTCGGCGTCAAAATCGGCGAAGGCGCGCCCGATGAGATCAGCCGAGACGAAGCGGTCATCAGCGCCTACCTGGGCGAAGAGGAAGTTTGAGATGGTGGCGGCAGAGCGGGGCATCCCCTATCGGGCGGCGACGCCGGGCCGGGTCTTCACATCGAGCTTGACGCATCCGATCAAGCCGGCGCCGCCAGAGGAAGACACGCTGTCGAAAGGTTTTCTGCGGCGGGTCGCCGAATTGGGGGAGACGGTGGCGCAGCGCAAGAAGCGCTACGGCATCTGGCAAGAATACACCTGGAACGAGGTCTACGAGAACGTCGTCAATTTCGGCATGGGCTTGGACAAGCTGGGGCTGAAAGCCGGCGATACTCTGGTCATCATCGGCGAGAACGATCCGGAGATGTATTGGGCGCAGATCGCGGCGCATGCCCTGCATTGCATGACCTGCTGCGTCTTCAGCGATGCCAGCCCGCGGGATATCCACTATGTGATTAACTCGACCGACGCGACCTTTGTCTGCGCGCGCGATCAAGAGCAAGTGGACAAGATGCTCGAACTCAAAGCCGCCAATCAACAGATACTGAAGGTCATCTATTGGGAAGAGCGCGGGATGTGGGCTTATGACGATGAGTGGCTCGCGAGCCTGCGTGATTTACAAGAAATCGGGGCGGCGCATCGGCAAGAGGCGCCGGACAAGTTCGATGAGATGGCGCGCGGAACAAAGGCGATGGATACGATCATCCTGAGCATGACATCGGGCACGACGAGCTTGCCCAAATTCGCCGAAGTGACGCATTTTCAATTGGTCTACGGGCACGCCTTGAACGACCGCTATGTCGATTCGCGGCAATCGGATAATTGGCTGTCCTTCAGTCCGATGGCTTGGCTGGCGGAGCAAGCTTTCGGCTTCGCCACGCATCTGCTCAACGGCGTGCAGGTGAACTTCCCCGAAGGACCGGAGACAGTGCCGACGGATATGCGCGAGATCGCGCCGGCCGGCTTGCTCTTTCCCAGCCGCGTATGGGAAAATCTGGCGCGGGTTGTGCAGTTTCGCATCAATGACAGCAGCTTGCTGAACCGGCTGATGTATCGGGTATTCATGCCGATCGCCTATCGGGCTATCGACCTGGAAGATGAACACCGCGCAATTCCGCCGCCGCTGAGATTGGCGCGCTGGCTGGGCGAGTACGCGATTTTTGAGCCACTGCGGGACAAGCTCGGCTTGACGCGGGCGCGGAATGTGCTGACGGCGGGGGCGATGTTGAGTTCGGATATTATCCGCTTCTTCCGCGCGATCGGGATTGAACTGCGGCAGTTTTACGGCTCGACCGAGACCTTCGGCACGGTGCACCTGCGCGGCGATGTGCGCTTCGAGACGGTGGGTGTGATCGTGCCCGGCGTCGAGATCAAGATCGCCGAGAATCAGGAGATTCTGATCCGCACCAAAGCGCGCTTCAAAGGCTATTACAAGCAGCCGGAGAAGACCGGCGAAGCGCTGGATAGCGATGGTTGGTACTACACGGGCGATGCCGGCCACATGGATGAGAAGACCGGACATTTGATCTACCTGGAGCGCGTGAACGACCTGATCGAGCTGTCAACCGGCGAGCGTTTCAGCCCGCAGTACATTGAAGGGCGAGTCAAGTTCAGCCCCTACGTGCAGGATATGATGACGATAGGCGGGGCGGAGATGGCCTTTGTGTCTGCGATCATCGTCATCGATTTTCAGAATGTCTCGCGCTGGGCGGAGAAGAGCGACATCGCCTTCACAACTTACGTCGACTTGTCGCAGCGCGACGAGGTCCATGAGATCATTCGGCGGGAACTGCGAGCGGTAAATGAATCGCTGCCGGACTATTCGCAGGTGAAGCGCTTTGTGATCTTGCACAAGGAATTCGACGCCGATGAAGCCGAACTGACGCGGACGCGCAAGCTGCGGCGAGGCGCTTTGCAGGAGAAGTATCAGGATCTGCTGGCGGCGATATATAGCGGGCGGCGGCAGGTGCATGTCAGCGCCGAAGTGCGCTATCGTGATGGGCGGACCGGCACAGTGGAGACGGAACTGCGGGTGGCGGATGTCTGATTTCACCACACAGTCAAGAATTTTTAGGGGCGACCTATCACGTCGCCCGAAAGAAACACGAGACAATGTAGGGGCGATGTATCAGGTCGCCCGAAAGAAATACGAGACAGTGTAGGGGCGACTCTTGAGTCGCCCGCAAGCATCAAAATGATCGTTAAAGGACGCCCCTTGTGACCGAATTCATCAATCGAAATAAACGACAACTCACCTGGGCGCTGTATCTGATTGCGGCGGTCGCGATTCTGCTCTTCCTGGGCGATCAACTGGCGGGCAAGAAGGCGGCCCGCATCGTGCAGACCTTGATCTCCGGAGTGCTGGTCGGCGGCGTCTATGGTCTTGTGGCGCTGGGCATTGTCGTGATCAACAAAGCCTCGGGCGTTTTCAACTTCGCCCACGGCTGGATGATGGTCGTCGGCGGCATGATCTTCTGGAGCTTTTTCACGGTCAGCGAGATTTCCCTCCTCGGCGCTGGCTTGCTTTCAAGCGCGACGATGTTGATGATCATGTCGACGGTGAGCTGGCGGAACTTGCGCGAAGGGCGCAATCCGCTGATTACTCTCGGCGGCATCATCGTCCTGACCGCGCTGATGACGGTCGGCGGCATCGAATGGCAGTGGCTGCACGCGCTGACGGGCACATTCGCCGGCGCGATATTGATGGGCTTGGCGGTGGAGCGCTTCGCGATCCGCCCTCTGATCGGGCAGCCGCTATTCACGGCGGTCCTGATGACCCTGGCGGTGGCGGAGGTGCTGCACGGCGTGACGCAGATCGCCTGGGGCACAGTCGAGTTGAACCTGCCGGTCTTCGTCGACCCGCAGACGAATAGCCGCTTCCGGCCGATCCGCCTGGACGCCTTCCGCGATGTCTTGGACGGGGTGGCGATTGTGCGGGTGGAGCTTGTCATCGCCTTCCTGCTGGCGCTTGTGGCATTCGTCGGCTTTATCTTGTTCTTCCGCTATACGAGCGTGGGCTTGGCGATGCGGGCGACTTCGGAAGATCAGCAGTTGGCGCAATCAGTAGGCTTGCGCGTGCGGGTGATATTGGCGATTACCTGGGCGGTGGCGGCTTTTCTGGCCAGCATCGCCGGCGTCTTGCAGGGTGGCGCGGTGGGCTTGTCGCTGAATATCAGCTTTGTGGCGCTGCGAGTATTTCCAGCGGTGCTGCTGGGCGGCTTGGAATCGATTAGCGGCGCTTTGATCGGCGGGATCATCATCGGCCTGGTCGAGCAATTTGGCACTCTGCTCAATTCATCCGAGCAAGTGGGGACGAACCTGGCGCCTTATCTGGTCTTGATGCTGGTGCTGGTGATCAGGCCCGACGGCTTGTTCGGCGAGAAACGCATCGAGCGCATTTAGAGCGCGAACCGAGACGGGAGCGACGATGGCGAATATCCATCCAGCAGGTGTCTTCGACACGACCTACGAAGAAGATATGTCGGTCGACCGCACGGCGCGGGACAAGCTTTGGAAGAATCTGGCTTTTCTGGCGCTGCTGCTCTTGCCGCTGGTTTCGGTATCGGGACCATTGGGCTTGGGCTGGGTCAGCGATCAGTATATCGGCTTGATCGCGCGCATATCAATCTTCGTCATCGCGGTGCAGGGCTTGAATATCCTGGTCGGCTATACCGGGCAGATTTCCCTGGGCCACGCCGCCTTCATGGCGATCGGCGCTTACGGCTCGGCAATATTAGCGCGGGAGCTGGGCTTCAGTTTCTGGACGGCGCTGCCGGCCAGCGCGCTGTTGACGGGCTTGGTCGGCTTGCTCTTTGGCTTGCCATCGCTGCGGGTCAAGGGATTTTACCTGGCGATGGCGACCCTGGCGGCGCAATTCATTATCCCCTGGGTGCTGCGTTATCCGCTGGAAGACTTGACCGGCGGCACCCGTCCGCTCAGCGTGCCCGCGCCGATGATCGGTCCCTTCGCCCCCTATGCCGAAGACCCCATTAATGCTGACCAGCCCCTCGTTTTCCAAGCCGGCGACCCCTATCTTGTCGATGTGATTTCGGTCGATTTCACTGGGCTGACGGGCGCCTACCCGGTCATCGAACTGATTAACCCCGCTGGCGATGCCATACCCTATGGCGATGTCTACATGAGCGTCAGCGAAGACAGCGACGGCAATGTGACGGGGCTATCGTATATCGCGAGCAAGGCGGGCGAGTACCAAGTGGCGGTTCGCGCCCAAAATGGCGGCGAGTTTACCGCGGTAATCCGGCGCAGCAAAGCCTTGAGCTTCGCCGCCGATATTGCCATGTATTACATCATCGTGCCGCTGGCGGTGCTCTTGATGTTCCTGGCGCGCAATATCATCCGCACGCGCACCGGCCGCGCCTTCATCTCGGTGCGCGATAATGACCTGGCGGCCGAGTTGCTGGGCATCAACGTCTTCGGTTACAAGCTGCGCGCCTTCTTTCTCAGCGCGGTCTATGCCGGGATCGCCGGTTGCCTGCTGGCTTATGAGCGCAACAGCTTGTCGCTGAACGCCTTTGAACTGGATGTATCGATTGAGATGTTGGCCATGCTGATCATCGGCGGCGCCGGCTTCCCGCTGGGAGCGATGTTTGGCGTCGTCTTTATTCGCGCCCTGCAAGAGGCATTGATTCCATTTTTGCGCCCCTGGCTCTCGGATTGGCTGCCGCAGCTCTTCCCCTTTATTGATGCCGTCAATATCACCAGCGCGATCAATCCAATTGTCTTCGGCGGCGCGCTGATTGTCTTCCTGGTGCTGGAGCCGCGGGGCATCGCCCACCGCTGGGAAGTGTTCAAGGTGGCTTGGAAGCTGCGTCCCTACTCTTATTAAGTAGTTCCAAATAAGTTATGAGAAAACGGAAATCAAGTCGACTGTGGGGGCGACACTGTATGTCGCCCGAAACCTGTCCAAATAACTGTACTCTCCAATTATGAGTACTTTCTTGGAACTGCTTGGTTGCCTATTGACGCGCTTTGTCATAAGCTAAGTAAAGCAAGGCTTCGTCTAGTATTTGACGCGAACGAATGGATCGGGCAAAGGAGTGGAATATCATGAAGAGACTATGTTTGCTGCTTGTCCTGCTGCTGATGGCTTGGGGGACCTTGCCGAGCCTGGCGCAGGAGATGATGGACTATCCTTCTGATTTGACCGAATGCGAAGTGGATCTGACCGGAGAGACCATCAACATCTTTCACTTCGGCGACTTGAGCGGGCCCTATGCCTTCATCACTCAACCCGTGGTCTCTGCCGTCACCGATGCCGTGAATTACTGGAACGGCCGCGGCGGCGTTTGCGGCGCGGAATTGGCGCAGATTTATGAAGATACCGGCGGCAGCCGGGAAGCGGCTCAGAGCGCTTACGACCGCTTCACCAGTACCTATGGCGACCAGCTTGATCTTTTGCTTCTGTATAGCTCCGATGATGGCGAACTGCTGCGCGAACAATTGGCGGAAGACGAGATCGTTTCCTTCATTTCCGCCGGTTCGATTGAGAGCCTCTACGGCGAAGATGGTCAGACGCCCGGTTGGCTCTACGCCAGCAACCCGCTCTACATCAATCAGTTCGGCTTCTTCTGTCAGTTTGTCGCCGCCAGCCCCGAGGTCTTCCCCGATCCGGTCATCGGATTCGTCACCTGGCCCAACGCCTTTGGGCGCGCGGGCACGGAGCCGGCCGCGCGGGAATACTGCGGCGGTCTTGGCGTTGAGGTGCTGGCGGAACCGCAATTCTTCCTGCCCACCGATACCGACATCCTGACACAGGTGCAGAACGCCATCGATGACGGCGCCAATATCATCTATACGAATTCGCTGGCGACCGGTCCGGCGCTGATCGCCGGCACGCTGGTGGACCTGGGCTTGGAAGAAGACATCAAGCTCGCTGGCGTCAACTGGGTGATGGATACTACGGTCGGCTTACTCGGCCAGCGCGTTTTGAAGCCCAATGGCCTGCCCTCGGTGGATGGCATGTTTGGCTCGATGCCATTCCTTTGGTGGACGGAACTGAGTCACCCGGCGGTACAGTTCGTTTATCAGCAGTTCACAATAAACGAACGCGGTCCCACCGAACAGAATATCGCCTATTTGGTGTCCTGGGGCGTCGTCGATTCGATCATCGAGACCTACGTCCGCACGGCAAACCGCGCAGGCAGCCTTGATGCCGTCACTGGCGCTGATATTCGCGAGACGGTGGAAGCCATGGATTACGCCATACTGGGCGGCTTGATGCACCACCGCTTCGAAGAAGGCATGCGCGACGCCACGATGAATCGAATCGCTGTGCTGAAATACGCCAACACGACAATGTCCGGTCCGGCGACCGAACCCGGCGACGCGCTGCTGGTGGATGGACCGGCCGGCAAGATGTTTGTGCCGATCATTGTGCCTTTGACCGACTTCATGCCGGTGCCGCAGTTGCGGGGGCAGTAGAGGGTCCTCTAACTCGCGTCTCGGGAGTGGTAAATGTGGGTATGCACCATAACCCTCCCTCGGAACAACTTGGATGTAGGGGCGGCTCTTGGGTCGCCCGCTGGAGCCCAAGACTATGTAGGGGCGACCCTTGGGTCGCCCGAAAATACGATATGGCTGTCGCAGAAAGTCACAAAGAACTAACCACCACCAAGACATTGTCGGTCAACAACATCGAGGTGGTCTATAACAGCGTCATTTTGGTCCTGCGCGGCATCACAGTTGAGGTGGCGCCGGGGGCGGTTGTTTCCCTGCTGGGACCCAACGGCGCCGGCAAGTCAACCACGCTGAAAGCCATCAGCGGCTTGCTGACGGCCGAGCTCGGCGAGGTGACGCGCGGGCAAATCCTCTGGGGCGAGGAACGGCTGAATGGCTTGAGCGCCGAGGATGTCGTGCGCAAGGGTCTGGTGCAGGTGATCGAGGGGCGCTTGCTCTTTCGGCATTTGACAGTGGAAGAGAACCTGCGCGTCGGCGGCATGGTCTATGAAGGCGGCCGCCATATCCGCGCCGATCTGGAGCGGGTCTATCATTATTTTCCGGCGCTGGCGAAATTGTCCAAGCGCGTCAGCGGCTATCTCTCGGGCGGCGAGGGCCAGATGCTGGTCATCGGCCGGGCGATGATGGCCCATCCGCAGATCCTGATGCTGGACGAGCCATCGCTGGGTTTGGCGCCATTGCTGGTGCATCAGATTTTCGAGATCATCCACGAGATCAATCGACAGGAGGGCGTCTCGGTATTGATCGTCGAACAGAACGCCCGCGCCGCGCTGGAACTGGCGGATTACGCCTACGTGATGGAGAACGGGCGAATCGTGCTGGATGGACCGGCCGAGCAGATGCGCGAAAATGAAGATATCAAGGAATTCTACCTAGGACTGAATCAAGCCGGCGGGCGCAAGAATTACCGCGAGGTGAAGCATTACAAGCGGCGCAAGCGCTGGCTGGGCTAAAGTTCGCAACACTCGACGGCAGTTCGCAAGCGCGAATAAGTGATTTTCTTTTTGCGCCGGATACGCGAACATTTGGTCGCCCATTCATAGCAATAATCTGCTATCCTGATTTCATGAACATTATTGTCTCCGCCCCAGACCGGCGCCTCGGCTCGCGATCTGCCAGCGCCAAATGGCCAGATGGCCAAAAAACTTTTTCCCGCTGGCCACAAGACCGACGCCTGGCTTGCTGTCCGAACGCGTCAGATCCGCCGCGCCGCAGAAAATTATCAATAAACGCTCGTTTTATGAGAGAAAAAAGTTCTCCGCCTATCGATAAACGATTATCGATAATTCCCCCGCTCGCTCGATCTGAGCGTTCTTGGCGCGCGCTGTCCGCTTCCCGTTCGAGGAAGCAATCCCATGCAGTCGGAATTTGTCGGAGGAAAAATGTTTCTCGTTCCAAGAAAATTCCGGCTGCGGCGCAGATCGTCCCGATTGGTCCCCCCATTTGCGGCAACGCTTCCCTTGGACGCCATATTGCTTTGCTCGTCTGCCAGGCGGACCTCATTGAATCAACTGTAAATCGAGGAGAGATGAAGTGAAAGATTTGGATCGACGCCTCAGTGAGTTGGTGCGGCACGCCTATGACCATGCCCCGGCGATACGCGGATTGATGGACGAGGCGGGGCTTGAACCGGCTGACATCAACGGCGCGGATGATCTCGCCCGCATTCCGGTCTTGAGCAAAGATTCCCTGGTGGACATTCACCGGGAGAATCCGCCCTTTGGTGGCTTCCTTACAATTGATCCGGCCGATCTGCCGCGGATATATATCTCGCCGGGTCCAATTTATGATCCGCAGCCGCCGCCGGCTGATCCGGACGCGCAGTTGGCGCCCTTCCGCTACATCGGCATCGGCCGGGGCGACCGCGTGCTTAATACCTTCATGTATCATCTGACGCCGGCCGGGATCCTGCTGGATGAGGCGATCCGCGCCTGCGGAGCCACCGTCATTCCGACCGGACCGGGCAATACCGAACTGCAGATTATGATGATGATGGCGCTGGGGGCGAGCGGCTTCGTGGGCCAGCCGAGTTATCTGATGACGCTGCTGGACAAGGCGGCTGAGATGGGCATGGGCGCCGACGCCCTGCCGCTGAAAAAGGCGCTGTTTTCAGCCGAGCCCTATACGCCCAGCCAACGCGAGCGCTTCGAAGGCGAATACGGCATGAAGACAACATCGGCTTATGGCACAGCCGATCTGGGCGTCGTCGGTTATACGCGCGCGGGCTTGCAAGGCTTCTGCATCATGCCGAGCGTGTACTTGCAGATCTGCGATCCGGAGACGGGCGCGCTCTTGGCCGACGGCGAAACCGGCGAGATCGTGGCGACCACATTGAACAAAGCCTATCCGCTGATTCGCTTCGGCACGGGCGACCTCGGCGCATTGGCGCCACAGCCGGGTTGCGAGGGGCAGCAACTGCTCGGACTATTTGGGCGCAGCGGCGACGCCATCAAGGTCCGCGGGATGTTCCTGCATCCCAATCAGTTGGGTTACGCGGTGATGCAGTTCCCCGAGATCAAAGATATACAGGTAGTCATCACACGACCAGAGAATCGCGATGTGGTGACAGTGAATCTCGAATTGCGCGAAGGCGCATCCGGCGAAGGCATCGGCGAGAAGCTCAGCGCCTTGGCGCAACAGGCGGCGCGCTTGCGGATCGATGCCGTGAATATCGTCGCGGCGGGCAGCATCGACCCGGCGGCTCGCAAGATTGTGGACGAGCGCGTGTGGGATTAGCGGACATGTTAGGAGCCGGTGTCGTTTACTCGTCTTCGGAGTCTTCAGCAGCTTCCGGCGCGCTCGATTCATCCGTTTCAGATTCGGATTCTTCTTCCGGCTCGACGCCGACCACTTTCAACGTGAAAGGCTGAATCTCATTACTGTTTTTGATACGGACTTCAAACAAGAATACGCCGGCATTTTCGCCAATTGCCAGGTCGGTCCAGGCCGAGCTGCGGCTGTCTTCATCGGCGTCATCGTTTTCGCCCAGGAGTTGGCTGCCTTCCCGATCGTAAATGCCCAGCACCGTATCTACCGTGTCATCCTCGCCGTTGAGGAAGACGCTGACGGTGCGATTGGCAGGCAGGGTGACGCGATAACGGACGCGCTGCTCGGGGCCGACCACGCCGTTCGCCTGCACTTCCGTGCTGCCGATGCCGAGGGACAGTTCGCCGCCGTCGATGAGTTCGCCCAGGATAATATCGGTCAGATGCGCCTCCGCCGCTTCCAGCAGTGGATCGCCATCGCTGGTCAAGGCTTCTAGCGTGACAGGAACGCGCGCAGTCGGCGGGACGCCTTGAGCTTCGATATGGATGTTCATGTCAGCATCAAGAGCGCGGGTGACGGTGAAACGGACGCTGATGTCTTCCGGCATAAGGAAGTCATCAATAGCGCCGCCCAAGCCGCCGGTGGGATAGTGGCCGACGATGGTGGCGCGGTCATCGATGGTGAGATTGTAGGAGAAGAATTCGCAGGCGCTGTAGCAGCCGGGCGCGATGATGACGGCGATTTCGCCAGTGTAGCGCGGGTGCTCCTCGCCTTCGGGCAAGCAGAAGCGATCCTCGGAGCCGGAATCGAAGTAGAAGTCGCCGATGGTTTCGTTGTAGGTGCTGGAATAGCCGAGGATATGCTCTTCGTCAAAGAAGTAAGCGCCGAGTTGATCAGCCAGGTAGCCGCTGCCGCCGCCGTTGTGCCGCATGTCGATGATGATGCCGGGCAACTCTTCGCTGTTGAAGGTCTCGATCATGCGCTCCCACAATTCAATGGTGAGGCGTTCATCATCGCTGAAGGAATATATGGCAACGTAACCGTAGCCGCTATCCAGAATTTCAAATTCGAGCGGAAGCTCCCAACCTTCAATGCCGGAGAAGAAGGACGAGTTGTTGAAGCTGGCGCGTTCGCTGATGGTTGTGAGCGTGACCGACTCTTGTTCTTCGCTCTCAGGATTGCGGAAAGCCAACTCGACCTCGGCGCCAAGTGGGAAGCGGGTGATATAACGCAGTTGTTGCAGGCGCAAGGTATGCTCGGTGCTGAGAGCCTGATGCGCCCAGACGAACTCGCGGTCCATCGCTTCTTGCAGCGTGCCGCCATCCCAAGCCAGAATCTCTGCGCCGAGCTGCATGCCGGCCTTGGCGGCGGGACCGCCATCGAGCAAGTAGCTGACGACAATACGCCCGTCTTCAAGCTCGGAAAGCGAGAGCCCCAAGCCGCCGTCAGTCTCTTCGCGGAAGAGGTCGTTGAGATGCGACAGGGGTATGCTGACATGACCATCGGGGATTTCCCAGAGGAAGTCGCGCATGGCCAGGGCATAGGCGTCGAGATCTTCGGCTGCTTCAGCTTCCGCGAAGCGCGGCGCGTGGGTCTCTTCCAGCGCGTCCCAATCGAGCTCGTAGAGTTCGGTATAGGCGTATTCGCGACGGAAAAGATCGACCATAGCTGTGAAGGCTTCGCTGTAACTGAGAGCGGAGAAGTCCTTGATGGCGGCTTCTTCTGGCTCAAGGAGATCAACAGTCGGTCGGGCGGCGCGGTCAAAAACAAAAGGCTCGCTATCCATATCGACGACGGAATAGCCTTGAGGCACAGTGATGATCGGGTCGTCCGCGGTGAAGAGCAGGCCATCTTCGCCGAAGCCGTTGGGGAAGCCCTGCCCCGCTTCGGGCGCGTAGATCACGAACTTGCCGCCGACGATTTCGTGGCGGGTAGCCGGGTCCTTGCTGGCGCGTGTGGAGGCATAGCCGGTTGACCAGCCGCCGCCGTACACATCGCATTTTTCCAGCAGCGGACCGCCAAAGAGGTTCGTCCAATAGGCGATGGAGAAGACCATGACGCCGGCGTCTTCTTCGCCGTCATTATCAACATCGCGCAGGCTGCCGGCCGGATTGAGGGGCAAAGCGAGGCTGTAGGAGAAGGGAGATGTAAAAAAGTCGGATGTTATCTGGCCATTGACCTGGGATTCGAGGGGGAAGATGAAGTACTCGTCGCGATCAATGAAACCGGCCTGGTCTTCCAGGATGACCAGAGGTTCGGCCACCCCGCTGGTGAAAAGGGCATTGGTGTAATTCAGCTCGCCGGAAATGATGACAGGACCGCCCTCAGCGTTGATGATTTGAACTGAGCCGGGGTCGGCTGCGAAGGAAGCAGCGGGCGCGTCGTCCTCTTCTTTCTCGCCTATGGCCAGCGCCGCTAGCGTAGACAGCGACAGCAGGCAGATTAAGATGATGCGAATTAGAGGTTGTCCGGGCATGCGCGGTACTCCAGGTTACGTTCAATTGCCAATACGGTGAACGATACGCCAACGAGCCAGCTACTAGCATAAGTCTGGTTAGCCGCTGGGACAAGCTTGAAGACGCATTCACGATTAAAAATGGTGAAGCGGCTATCTGATCAGTCACTGGCCGACAGAAAATTGAGCCACTTCAATCTCGCGCTCGAAACGTTCAGACCGGCTTAAGATCGCGCCAGGCTGGCTGGCGCCGGATGTGAAGTCGTAGACGATGAACTTCATCGTATATTCGCCCGCGGGCAAAGCCGAGATATCGAACTGGACGATATCCACCGGCTCGCCGCTGATCACACGGTCAGCTTGCAGAACTTTCTCCGCCTGCTTATTGAAGGCCTGCAAGGTGAAGGAATATTTCGCATCAATGGTATGCAGCCAGCGCAAGTACACCCGCAGCGCGCCGGTAGATTGCTCTGTGAGCAGATTGCCAAGTTCGGTTCCGTTGTCGTAGCGGATGCCTAAGGGAGCGGCGGCGGTGACCAAGCCGCAAGGAACATTGATGCGCAGGTAGTAATCTATGACGCTGTTGCTCTTTTCGACAAAACGCTGGCAAGCATGGTAGTGATCGCCAAGCCAGTCCGTGACTACATCCGGCGAGCCCAAATCTGTCTGCTGCGGATCATGGATGACCCAGATGCCAGTCGCATTCTCGGCGATGGCGTCCAAGCTGGCGTAGGGAGTCAATACACTCTGGATATAGACCTGGCCCGCCGCGTCATAAGTAATGTGCGCAAGATGGGCATAATCCGCCAGCGCCGCGCGATAATAGCGCAATGTCTTTGTTACTGTGATTATCAAATCCGGATGGAAGCTGAGGATCAACTCGTTGTGCCCGGGCAAGCGCTCCGATTCATAGATGAAGTCTTGATAATGCGGCATCTTGTGCAGGTTCTGCTCCAGCTTGTTGGCGTAGTGAAGCAAAGCATCGGAGCGGGAGAAGACGACGAACGATGCGATCCACAGAATGAGCGCGGGGTAGCGGATGAGGTTCCAGCGGGGCAAAAAACGCAAGCCGATAAGGAGGCTGCAACAAAAGGGCGCGGTCAGGACGGTCATGTAGCGCATGCGCCGCGCCACCAGAATCGGCGTGAGTTCGTTGGCCAGAACCGCTAGCAGAAGTGTAAAAGCGGTAATGAGCAGAATGAATTTCTCCGCAGGGTTGAGGCGACTGTAGTTGCGCGCGGCGAAGGCGGCCGTCAACAGCGGCAAGAAAAACAGACCATTCGAGAACACCAGGAAATACGTGAATATTGACTCGAGCACAGGCAAGCGGGCGTTTGCAAGGCTGATGCGATTCGAGAAGCCAGCAATGGCAACCGGCAGCCAGGGCAAAAAGCACAAACCGGCCGCCAGCAAATGGAGGGCTACCAGCCACCAACGCCGATGCTTCGGCACGAATAGCAGATGGTATAGTCCGATGGCGGCCAGAATCATGCTGCCGAAATAATGCAGATAAAGAATCAGCGCGGCTGACGCCAGCAAAGACAGCCAGCGCCGCCGGGGAATAACTCCGGTCTCAGCTATGACCTTCCAGTACGACCATATCACCCAGACGGAGAAGAGCGGCAGCAGCGTATACATCCGGGCCGTATGGCTGTAGAAGAGATGATAAGCGAGGAAGGTGATGACAAGCAGCGCCGCCAAACCCATTTGGCGATCACAGCATGCGGCCGCGAGCTGAAATGTCGCAGCCACAGTTAGAAGCCCGCAGAGCAGCGAAAACAGACGGAGGGCGAATAGATCGGCGCCGGCAAAAGTGCGCCAAACATTGAGCAGGAGGAAGTAAAGAGGGCTGTGCTGTTGGCTGCGATCGATAACGCTCTGCACCGTTCCAGCGAGGTCATAACGCGTGCCGCTTTCCGGCTGCTCGATGTGGCTCAAGGAATTGTATTCGTCATTGCCTATGGGAAAGATCTTGAGATTGGCGCTGCCCAAGGCGAAGAGAAGAAACAAGCCGATGACGCTGAGGGGAAGTGTGAGCCTATTTGCGGCGATGTTTGTCATCCGGGGGCGCTCAGGATAATGGCGAAATCGGCATCAGTAAGATAATCAAAAAGAGGACGTAGCTGTAGTATGAAGTCGGCGGCATAGCATCTGAAAACAGCATCAGTCCTAAACGCTAAACTGCAGAACATCCACCGCGCGTTCAAATGGCTGCTGGTCGCTCAGGAGTAGACCGGATTGGCTGGCTATCGATTCGCGGTCGTAAACGATGAGCTTGACGACATAATCGCCCGCGGGAAAAGCGGCCAAATCGAAGGTGGCGATGTCAATGGGATCGCCGCTTATGACTTTGTCAAACTGCGCCAGCTTGTTCGCTCTTTCGTCGAAGACCTGCAAGGTGAAAGAATAGTCTTTGTCAATTGTACGCAGCCAGCGGAGAAATACGGTCAGCGAATCCGAGGTCCGATCGTATATCAAGTTGCCAAGCTCGATGCCGTTGTCGTAACGAATGGCAAGCGGCTGCTCATCAGTGACCAATTCACAGGGTATCGATGACTTCAGATAGTAGTCGATGATGCTCTCCGGCTTTTCCAGGTAGCGTTTGCAGAAGCGGAAAACTTGCGTAAACCAGCCGAAGTCTTCTTCCAGCGCCGATTCGCTGACAAGCGTGGGGTTATGTATCAACCAGATACCCTGGCTATTTAAGGTTATCGCATTGGCCGAGGCATAGGTGGTAAGGGAGCTTTCAATTTTCAGTCGCCCCTGATTATCGCGCGACATATTTATGACATGCTTCCAGTCGGAAAGTTGGTAGCGGTAGTAGGGTAAGCTCCAGCTTGTCGCCCAGGTTGCGCGAGGCAGAAAACTCAAGATGGGCTCATTGTGAGCCGGAAACCTGTCGGCTTCATATATGAATTCCTGGTAATGCGGGACAAGATCAGAGTCTAATGAGTGCCGGTTCGTATAGACCTCTATTTCCTGCGAGCCAGCGAACAGAACCGAGGAAGCGATCCACACAGCCAGTAGAGTGATGTAAAGCAGTTGTCGGCCGGGCAATTGAAATACGGCAATAGCGAAGGCGCAACTCAGAGGCAAAGCCAGCACTATAGTGTATCGCAGCCGCCTTGCAATAAGAATCGGCGTGACTTCATTTGCTGACAAGATCAACAAGAAGACAGCCAGGGCAACTACCGCCAGGTAGCGCTCGCCGCTGTTCAGTTTTTTGCGCTTTAGCCAAAGAATTACAGCCGTGACCGGGGGCAAGAACCACAGACCGTTAGAAAATATTTGCAGCAGAGCCGTTAAGGCATCGGCAAAGCCCAGGGCAGAATCTGTCAGCGATGGCTGACTACGCGTGAATCCTCTGACAGCAATGGGCAACCATAGCATGAAGGGCAAGCAGGCCGCGGCTACTACGAGGACCACATTCCACCAGCGACGATCCCTCGGCGCGAAGAACAGGTGATAAAGCGCGATCGCCGCTAGAAGCGCTACGCCGATGTAGTGTACGTACAGGATTGTCGCCACCGATGCGAAGAGAGACAGCCATTTCTTTCGGGATGCCGCGGGCGAAGAAAGTATTTGCCAATAAGCCCAAAGCACCCAGCCACTGACCAAGGGCAACAAGGAGTAGACTCGCGCAATCTGCGAGTAATACTGGAAATACGCCAAGAGCGCCATAATCACTGGAGCGGCGACGGCCACATGGCGATTTCGTGTCAGCAGCGCCAGACGATAGGTCACTGCCAAGGTGACCAGACTGAAATATACCGAGAGCAGGCGCGCCAGAAAAAGATCATCGCCAACCAACATGCGCCAAGCGTTCAAGACCAGATAGTAGGCAGGAACATGTTCCGGACTGTGCTTGGCAACGCTCTCGATAGTCTGCAGCCAATTGAATGATTCCGCGTACGAAAGTCCGTATAAGTGTTTTATGGAGTCGAGGTCGTCAAGGTTTACAGGCCTGTCATTTAAGCTTGTGACATTGATGGTGAAGAATCCGAGGATACATAGGAATACTAGGGCTTTCTGATAGCTCATGAGATCAAGCGCTTGTCTGCCGCCTATGTAGGAGAAGTTTAAATTAAAGAGCAATCCTGAAATTATAGCAGAGGAGGGCGCGGCAGAATAGTAAACTGTTGGAGGCGCATTGTCACGTTCAACCAAAGCAACTATACTGTCAGCCATCTCAACCGTCGGAACGAGTCCAAGAGACTATCGTATGCGCCTGTCAAAGATAGCGAAGAACATCGCTTTGTGCCTTGTTTTGTTAGCGCTTGCCGCGTTTTTGATTGCGCCAGTCATGTCGATTGCTATCAACTCCCCGGACTTCAAAAGTCACTACTACCTTGCAATTGGCACTATTGATATCGACTATATCAATCATCAACTATTCCACGAAACTGTCCGCTTCTACCATGAACTGCTCCCATCCGCAAGCAGAGAGCATATTTCCCTCGTGACGGCGCTCACATTTTTGTCGCTCGTGCCTTTGCCTATCTTCTGGCAGCTGAGGCGGGCATCGCGCCGTCAACTGCCGAATTATATCATTTTGCTTTTGACGCTCGGCCTAATGATAACGACTCCTATCCTCTTGTGGACCGACAACAAATATTTGCTAGGGTATTTCAATCCAGTTGTCTATCACAGTCCAACAATGGCTGCGCTGCGCCCGTTTCTCGCGCCACTGGCCTTGCTCTCTTTGCTGATTTTCGAACGGCAGTTCGCCCTCCCCACCGCGCGCTCCTCAACTTGCCCCCGATCCGGTGGACAGTCAAGTTGTTCAATAATATATGGAAAGGCAGGCAGGTGGAGTGTGACGGCAAGTTCAGCCGCATTGCTGATGTTGGCGACATCGGCAAAGCCGAGCTACACGATAGCCTTGATACCGGGCTTGTGCCTCTTCGCAATTTTTCGCTACCGATTCCATCGGAGCGTTGATTGGGCTCTGTTGACTATTGGCTTCGTACTGCCTGCTTGTCTCGCGCTTGGCGCGCTATACCTGTCTACTTACATAAATCTTGCCGATGGCTCAAGTATTGGAATCGGATTTCTGACTGTGTTGGCTCATCACGTGCCTCTGTGGCGCATTCCCTTTCAAATCCTTCTGTCTATAGTTTTTCCAGCAGCGGTGTACCTGCTGTATCGCGTCGAAGCGCGTCGGCATCTGTTTCTAAATTTGTCTTGGGTAATTTTTGTGGTGGGGGCGTTGATTTCGCTAACGATCTACGAAGGCGGTCCTCGGCTGACGGCTGGCAATTTTTTGTGGACAAGTTATATTGCGGTCTTTGTACTCATGTTCGCAACGCTTAGTTTTCTGGTTGAGCGGTATTCGATTGAAAGAGAACTCGCGGCAGACGAGAGCGATTTGTCTCAATCGAGTTTGTCTTTCCGTTTTATTGTCGCAATGCTGCTATTCGGACTTCATGTCATATCGGGCCTTCGATTTTACATTCAAACGTTGTCGGAATTCTAAGCGACAGGACCAAGAGAGAGACGATTTCTCCAGTCACCTGTTTAGGAACAAAAAAAGAATGCGCGGCAAGGCGGAAAAATGTTGGCGACGACATACTCCCTCCTACATCATCGTCAATGCCGCGCGATCCGCTTTCGCGAGCTTACCCCCTGCCAAGGACAAAAGCGCCAGTGACGCGCACACTGCGCTTAAGCGCATTGTCCCGTTCAACTTTTGTGCCGCCATGTTGACATTCGCGCTTCATGTCGCATCGGGCAGCGCATATTACTTTCGATTCATGTATAGCTTTTCTGACCTGTAATTAAAGAGAGAGTCTCCACTGCTGGCGCGGCGATCGCTCAATACAAAAGAGGGCGCGGGCAAAGCAGAGAAGCGTTGGCGGCGGCATACTCTCCCACATCGTCTCCAATGCAGTACCATCTGCGCTCGCGGGCTTAACTGCCGGGTTCGGGATGATGCCGGGTGTACCCCCGCGGCTCTAGCCACCAACACTTCACTGCCCTGA
>JAJEAA010000025.1 GCA_022824365.1 Anaerolineae bacterium | reverse complement strand
GAGATATTAACAATTGCCTACTTTTCTCAACATCTGCCGCTGCCAGAAGGCAGAAATTGTCACTGCTGCCTAATTGTCTAAATAGCTTTTCTCTGTGTACTCTATGATACTCCGTATACTCGGTGGCAAAAAAATAATTTGAAGCGATTGCCTTGGGGCTGTCTCTCGCGTGACTTGCGGGGAGGGAAACAGTTGTGGTACACTTGCGCCATTGTGCCAACTGAGTTCTGAAAAAGTTGTGGACGACTTAGCCGAGCCTCCCTCACGGAGTCCCACGCACATAGCGCATATCTTCAAAGCCGATCACGGAGGGCAGCGTTCGGCTGATTTTGCTTTCCCACTCGCTTCGCCCGGGAAAGGCCGGTGATGGACGAAAGTACCGGCTTGCTGTTCCTGCTCATAATCGCTCTTGGCATTCATGCTAGCCTGAGCCTGATTAACGCGGCGCTGCAGAATGTCTCCCGCGCGGATATGCAGAAGCGCGCCGATGACGGGGAGGCCAGCGCTCAACGTTTCCTCAAGTTGACTGAGAATGGCTTGCGCCTGAGCATGACGGTGAGCGTGGCGCATCTCCTGACGCGCTTTGCTATCGCTGTTGTGCTGCTGCTGCTGATCCTGCCGCTTGCGGGCGGCGGGGACGGGGCGGAGTTGGCGGCGGCTTTGGCGGCGGTCCTGCTGGGCGCTGGCTTGACGCTTGTCCTGGGCGACCTCGTGCCGGAAGCCGTCGGCTCGAGCAACGCGGATAGCCTGCTGCGCTTTTCGCTGGCGGCGATGCGCCTGCTGCTGACGCTTGTCTCGCCGCTGACGGCTTTGGTTTTGCTGCTGAGCCGGCTGATTTCGCGGCTTTTCGGCAGCGACGCCCTGGTCAACCTGGTCACGGAAGAAGAGATCATGTCCCTGGTCCATGCCAGCCATAGCGGCGGGATCATCGAAGACGAGGAGAAGGACATGATCGCCTCGGTGCTGCAGCTGGGCGAAAGCAGCGCGCGCGAGTTGATGACGCCGCGCATCGATATCGTCGCGCTGGAGATCGGCGATACGATTATGGACGCGCTGGCGGCTTTCGTTGAATCGGGCTTTTCGCGCATACCGGTTTACGAAGACAGCATCGACACTGTCATCGGTCTGCTGAACGCCAAGGATATTTTGACGGTGCTGAAGAATCGCGATGATCTTGAGAGCCAGAAGATTCTCGATTTGATCCGCCCGATGTACTTCGTGCCGGAGACGAAGCGCGCGGACGCCCTCTTGAAGGAGTTGCAAGAGAAGAATGTGCATCTGGCGATTGTGGTTGATGAATACGGCGGGACATCGGGTCTGGTGACTATCGAAGATCTGATTGAAGAGATCATCGGCGAGATCCGCGATGAATACGATTTCGGCGAGGAAGAAGATTATGTCGAAGTCGGCGAAGGCGCTTATATTATCGACGCGAGCATGGACCTGGACGATCTCAACGGATTGCTGGCTTGCTCGATCGACACGGGCGCGGCTGATACGCTGGGCGGTTATATTTACCTGACGCTGGGAAGAGTGCCCCGCGCCAATGAGACGATCAACTCCGACATACTCAGCATGACCGTGCTCTCCATAGACGGGCATCGCATCCGAAAAGTGCAAGTGAGCAAGATTGCGCCAGAACCGGCGGATAGCGAGAAGGGGAGCGACAGCGGTATTATGGGAGGCGAAACCGTCTCGGCGCATGGCAAGTAGGAGGGCAATATGGACTCTATCAGCGACCAGGATTTGATCGCTGCCGCTATCGAAGGCAGCAAGAACGCTTATAACCCTTACAGCAATTATCGGGTTGGCGCGGCGCTGCTGACTGCTGATGGCGAAGTCTACGCCGGCTGCAACATCGAAAGTGTCAGCTTTACGCCGACAGTCTGCGCCGAACGGACCGCGCTCTTCAAAGCCGTCAGCGAAGGGCATCGTAAGTTTGAGGCGGTGGCGGTGGTCACGCGGGATGGCGGGTCGCCTTGCGGTGTCTGCCGGCAGATGATGTTTGAGTTCTCGCCGGGGATGAAGGTGCTGCTGGCCGATCTGGATGGCAATCTGCATTTGACCACGACGCTGGCTGAGTTGCTGCCGCATGGTTTTGGTCCGGGGAATCTCGACTAAATTCGAATGAAGCGACCAACCATGCCCAAGATCACCGTGCACGCTGACTGCGAGGACGCGCCCAAGAAAGCGCTACTGCGCGACTTGAACATCGCTTACGCCAAGTCCGATGTCGAGGCGATCTTGGATTTCTTCACCGACGACATCCGCTGGCAGATCGTCGGCGAGTTTGAAATGCGCGGCGCTGACCAGGCGCGTCAGGTACTGCTGCAAATGAAAGATGTCAAAGCGCGCGAGCTTATCATCGATTCCATCATCATCGAGGGCGGCGAAGGCGTCATCTGCGGGAGCATCATGCCCGAAAATGGCAAGCCGGTCGCTTTCTGCGATGTCTGCCAATTTGCCGGCGCTGCCGGGGAGAAGATAAAATCGATGAAGTCGTTCACTGTGGAACTCAAAATGGAGGACTAATTCCATGCAGAAGATCGTCGCCAATCTGTGGTTTGACGGGCGCATTGAAGAAGCGCTCGATCTTTATACTTCCCTGCTGCCGGATTCCCGCGTCCTCAACATCACTCGCCATGGCGAAGCGGGTCCTGGTCCATCAGGCGACATCATGTTCGCCGACTTTGAACTGGCGGGGCAGGCTTTCACCATCATCAACGGCAACACTTTCTTCAAGCCCAACGCCGCTTTTTCGCTCTGCATCAACTGCGATGATCAGCCTGAGGTGGATCGGCTTTGGGAGGCTCTGACCACTAACGGCGGGGCGGAAAGCCAGTGCGGCTGGCTGACCGATCGCTTCGGCGTTTCCTGGCAGATCACGCCGACCCGGCTGGGCGAGATGATGGCCAGCGATGATACGGCTGCGGTCGGGCGAGTCACGGCCGCTTTCCTGAAAATGAAGAAGCTGGATATCGCCGAGCTGGAGCGGGCTTTTCGCGATGAGTAGACCTAAACCCAATCGACACGCGCCGGCCGAAGTGGACGAGTATCTGGCGGCGCAAGCGGATGGGTTCCGCGAGACTTTGGAGGATTTGCGCGAGATCGTCAGGCGGGTCGCGCCCGATTGCACCGAGCGCGTCAGCTACAAGATCCCGATTTTCCGTTTGAAGAAGGACTTCGTCGCCATGTCTGCCGCCAAGAAACACATCGGCTTCCACACCATGAGCAAAGCCATCCCGGTCGCGATGAAGGACGAATTCAAGGCGGCTGGCGTCTGGATCTCCGGCACGACCTTGCACATCAAACCGGGCGCGGAACTGCCGGTGGCCTTGATAGAGAAAGCCTTACGGGCGCGCCTGGACGAGCTTGAAGCGGGCAAATGAGCGAGACATCCCGCAATCAAGCGCCGGTAATACGAAGCGCCCAGCTTTTGTAGCGCTGGTAGACTGCTTCATAATGCGGTTGCAAGGCGGCGTCGGGCGCGGAGGTCAATTCACCATAATCGAAATCGGCCAGGAAAGCGGCGGCATCTTCGCTGAGGTCCGCGGCAACGGCGGCATGAGCGGCGGCGCCCAGGGCGGACATATCGGAGAAGCCGCGAAATATCGCCTGGCCGGGCATCACATTGCTGATAATCTCGCGCATCAGCGGGCTTTTGGGCAGGCCGCCGGTGAGCAGCATCTTCGTATTCGCCAGCTTGCCTTCGCCGACCAAGGCTTCCGCGCAGAGCCGAATGCCGAAGGCGACGCCGTCCATCACCGCGCGCGTGAGCGTGTGTCGATCAGCGGTGGCCGAGAGTTGGACGAAGCTGCCGTAGGGACCATCAAGCAGGAAGGGCGTGCCCGTGCCTTGCAGATAGGGCAGGAAGAGCGGACCATCGACGGCGGATGGCTGAGCCGCCGCCAGCGCTTCAAATTCGTTGTGCGTCAAGGACGGATCGACCAGATCGCGCCACCAATTCAGGGAGTGTCCGGCGCTGTTGAGCGCGCCGATGGCGAAGGTCTTGCCGTCCACGCCGAGTTCGAATAGATAGCGTACTGCGGATTCGGGGTGGAAGGGCGTCGGCGCATCCTGGATTTCGATGACTTGAACGGCGGTGCCGGCGTTGATCATGAGGGTATCGCGAGCGGGAATGCCAGCGCCGATGACAGCGCAGGCGGCATCGCCCCCGCCAAAAGCGACCAGCGCATGCGTTGACAAGCCCAAGTCAGACGCGGCTTCCGCAGTCAGATGACCGGCAACTTCCGCCGAGCCGTAGACAGGCGGCAGCAGGCTCAGGGGCAGATTGAGTTGGGCGAGCAAACGGGCGTCCCATTGGCGGGCGGCGAAGTCCCACATCAGCGAACCGGAGGCGTCGGAGAAGTCGGCGGCAATGTCGCCCGTCAGGCGGAAGCGCAGATAATCTTTCGAGAACAGGACTTTGTCGAGCTCGCGGTAGACGCTGGGCTCATGCTGGCGCAGCCACAGAATTTTTGCCAGGCTGTAGGGGGCGATGGCGGGGTTCCATAAACCGGTCGACGCGGTCTCTTTGATGAACTGCGCTTGCTTTTGGCTGCGCGTATCCGCCCAGACGATGCAATTCCGCGGGACCGTGCCGTCGGCGCGCAGGGGCACGATCGAGTGCATGTGGCCGGAAAGCCCGATAGCGGCGATGGTTTCCGGCGCAATGTTGTATTCACGCAGCAAATGTCGCGTGACCTGGCAGAGCGATGTCCACCAGGATTCCGGTTCCTGCTCCAGGCAGCCCGGGGCGGGCGCGAGATTCTCGACCGGCGCGCTGGCGCTAGCGATTACGCGGGCGGGCGCTGCCTCGACCAGGATGACCTTCAAGCCTTGTGTGCCGAGGTCGATGCCGAGGAGCAGTGGAGAGCGTTGCGCTTGTGACATTTCGCCAACTTTATAGATAATTCTTGTTCTCGAGGTCGCGCAGGCGGCGCGGATTGATCTTGCCGTCGCGGTTCACCACCGTTTGATAGCGCTGCCGCCGCTGCCGGTTGAGCGCGGGCGCGCCGAAGCGAGCGCTGTTGACGCCGCTGACCGTGCCCGGGCGCGTCGTGGTGATCAGCCACTCCAGCAGATCCGAGCGCAGTTCCGCTACGATGTCTTGATAGTCGGGCTCGAAATATAGATTGCGCATTTCCCAGGGATCCGCCGCCAGGTCGTATAACTCGCCGAAGCCGTCGGGATACTCGGCGGGGAACATGGCGCGGGGATAATGCACCAGCCGGTAATCGCCTTTGCGCAGGCTTTTGCTCCAGGCGAATTCGGTGAGGCCGAGATGGTCGGGATCGCCCGGTTCGCCGGCGAGCATGGGGCTGATATCGCGGCCATCGCTGGTCTCCATCAGCTCGATGCCAGCCAGGGCGCAGAGCGTATTGGCGATATCGACCAGTTCGACAATATCGCTAATGACACCGCCAGCGTCTATCCGGTCCGGCGCCCAGAAGATCAGGGGCACGCGCGTGATGGCATCGCTGCAGATGCCAGGCGCCTTCTCCATGATGCCATGCTCGGTCGCATAGTCGCCGTGGTCCGAGCTGTAAACGACGATGGTGTTCTCCGCCAAGCCGGAAGCGCGCAGGTGGTCCAGCAAAGTCCCGACGGCCGCGTCGACCTGGCTAACCGCGCCCAGGTAGCCGTGCAGTTTGCGCCGGCGGCCGGCTTCGAAAGTTTTGGGCTCGAAGAGCTGCCAGTCGCTCTCGCGCCAGCGTCGCGCCGAAGCCTGCATGTGCGGCGCCTTCACTGCGATCGACATATCATAATCGGCGTTGGGGGGCAGGCTAAGCTGCTGCGGATCGTATAGATCCCAGAATTCTTGACAGGGCGTCGTGCATTGATGCGGGCGGGGGAAGCTGACGTGCAGCAAGAAGGGCTGGGCGCGCCTCTGTGCTTCAGCCATCGTTTGAATCGCGGTGTTTGCCAGCCAGCCTTCCTGCGCTTCCTCAAAAGCCAGCGGGCTGGGGCGGCTATCAATGCTTTGCCGGCCGCGTTCGCCGAATTCCGGCAAGAGGATATGGTCTTCGAGATGTTCGACGCCGCGTTCGCGCAGGAATCGCGTGTAGGATCCCGACCGCCCGACCACGCTGCCGGCGGTAAAGGAATTGCTCTCGTGGAAGACATCGCAGTCATCTTCGACCCAGTATTCCGGGCAGTGGATTTTGCCCATGGCGGCGGTGAAATAGCCGGCGGCGCGGAAGTGGCCGAAGATGTTGGGCAGCCCGCCGGGGTTGCGCCCGCTCAAGCTGTAGTAGCCGTGGTTATGGGGATACTGTCCGCTGAGGAAGGAGACGCGGCTGGGCGTACAGATGGGGTTTTGGGTGATGGCTTTATCGAAGCGGCAGCCCTCGCGGGTCATGCGATCCAGATGGGGCGTCAGGGCGTCGGGGTGGCCTTGATGCCCGAGGACCTTGGCGTTGTGTTGGTCGGCGACGATGAAGAGGATGTTGGGAGGCGTCATGAGATTTGTCGTCTCGTTGGGTTGTCGCTTGCTTGATGCTAACATGTTTGCGGCGCTGCTGTCAGGTGGCTTAATGTTCGGAGTGTATCCATTTCGGTTGCAACACAAAAAACTTTGCCACCGAGGACACAGAGTTGAATTGAGGGTACAGAGGCTTTTTGTTTGCCTGGCGTAGTTCTCATATCTTCGGAATTAACCATTCCCGCGTGATTTGCCCCCTGAATCTGTCGGCGATTAGAGAGTATAATGTCTGCGCCAAGTTGTCTAATTGGCGCGGCATTGGCAGGAGAGCGGGAGGTTGGCTCAATGCAGAACAAGCAAGAGGCGAGCGCCTTTGTCATCTGCGATGATTTGTACAAGATCTTCAAAGTGGCGGATATCGAGGTGATGGCGCTGCAGGGGCTTGACCTGACGGTGGGGCGCGGCGAGTTGGTTGGCATTGTCGGCGCCAGCGGCAGCGGCAAGACGACGCTCATGAATGTGCTGGGCGGCTTGACCATGCCGTCGGCGGGCCAGGTGATCGTCGATGGCGCGAACTTGCTCAAGCTGAGCACGCGGGAATTGACGACTTATCGCCAGGTGGAGGTCGGCTTCGTCTGGCAGCAGGGCAGCCGCAACCTGATTCCTTATCTGTCGGCGCTGGACAATATCAAGCTGCCGATGACGCTGGCGGGCCGGACCGGGCGCGAGGCGGATGGGCGGGCGCGCGAGCTAATGGAAAAGGTTGACCTGCCGCATCGCTGCGATCACCGTCCGATTCAGCTCTCCGGCGGGGAGCAGCAGCGAGTGGCGATCGCGGTGGCTTTGGCGAATGAGCCGAAGTTGCTGCTGGCGGATGAGCCAACCGGCGAGTTGGATTCGACGACTTCGGATCAAGTTTATGATTTGCTCAAGCGTTTGAATGAAGAGGATGGTTTGACGATTTGCATCGTCAGTCACGACCCGACGATCGCGCAGCATGTGCAGCGGGTGGTGCAAATCCGCGATGGCAAGCTGGCGAGCGAGACGGTGCGGCGGCGTGCTCCCCATCCCCTGGCCTCTTCCCCCACAAGGAAGGAAGGGGAAGAGCGCGCATTGGCGTCGACAATTACAACTGTGGGCGATGACGGTTCCTGGGAGGATCACTTTGAAGAGTTGATCGTGCTGGATTCGGCCGGGCGTCTGCAAATCCCCAAGCAATATCGGGAGGAGTTGGGTTTCCAGAATCGGGTTGAGATGGAAGTCACCGAGGGCGGCATCCTGATTCGGCCGGCGCAGAATCTGGAGCAGACATCGTCGCAAGCCGAGATCCAGATCGAGCGGGAGATCCGCGGCGAGGAGAACGAGGCTTCAGCGGGCTTGCTGGCGCGTTTGAAGGGGCGGAAATGATGAGCGACAAGGCGATTGCGACAGAAGACCTGGGGCGGGTATACGCTTCCGATGGCGGGGATGTTCATGCCTTGCGCGAGATCAATATTGAAGTCGAACGCGGACAGTTTGTCGCCTTGCGCGGGCGCTCGGGCAGCGGCAAGACGACGCTGCTGAATTGTCTGGGCGGTCTGGACAATCCGACGAGGGGCCGGGTCTGGATACAAGGCGTCGACATCGGCGCGTTGGACGAGGCGCAGCGCACGGCTTGGCGGCGGGAACGCATCGGCTTTGTGTTTCAGCAGATGGGTTTGCTGCCGAGCTTCTCGGCTTATGAGAATATTGACGTGATGGCTCGGCTGGGGGGCCTGCCGCGGGGAGACCGGCGCAAGCGCATCCTCGATAGCCTGGAGCGGGTCGACTTGCTTGATTATTATGACCACCGGCCGTATGAGATGTCCGGCGGGCAGCAGCAGCGAATCGCCATCGCGCGGGCGTTGGTGACATCGCCTGACTTGATCCTGGCGGACGAGCCGACCAGCGAATTGGATAGCGAGACGACGCATCAGGTCTTGGCGGTGCTGCAAGATTTCGTGCGGGCGAAAGGGATATCGATCTTGCTTTCCAGCCATGATCCGATCGTTGATGAATATGTTGATCGCATCATTACGTTGCGCGACGGGCAAATTGCCGATTAGCTGTGGAAGCCGTCTATGGTAGCGACAGTCGCCGCTTTTTTGTTATTTTTCTTGCTGCAAGACAGTTTGCTCTTCGTGGATGTCAGCGAAAGCGCCGGCATCAATTCGACGCACCGCGCCATCTGGGATGAGAACGCGCCGGGTCCTTACGAGAATGGCTACCTCGCCGCCGGCAGCGCCTGGGCTGATTATGATCGGGACGGCTGGGTTGATCTCTTTGTGACCGGCAATCTCGATCCCAATGCGCTCTACCGCAACAATGGCGATGGCAGCTTCAGCGTTTCGGAGTTCAGCGAGGGGCTGAGCTTGCCTGATGTGCCGAGCGGGGGCGCGGTCTGGGCGGATTATGACAATGATGGCTGGCGCGATCTCTATGTGCTGAATATGGGCGCCAACCGGCTATTCCGAAACCTCGGGGGCGCCGGCTTCGCCGATGTGACAGTAACGGCGGGGGTCGGCGATAATGGCAAGGGGACCACAGCCGCCTTCGGCGACTACGATGAAGACGGCTACCTCGATCTCTACGTGGCGAATTGGTCTTGCGTACCCGCTTGCGAGATCACTGATTTCGCCCGCAGCCGCGATGTTCTGTATCACAACAATGGCGACGGCAGCTTTACCGATGTCTCCGGCTTGCTGGGATTTGAGGCTTTGCTCGGCGCCGGTTTCTCCGTCAGTTGGGTCGATTACGATAACGACCGCGACCTGGATATCTACGTCGTGAACGACAAGGCAGTCAATGCGCTGGGCAATGTGCTCTGGCGCAATGATGGACCCGGTTGCGACGGCTGGTGCTTCACGGATGTCAGCGCGCGGGCGGGGGCCGATGCGGTGGCGCATAGCATGGGGTTGGCGACAGGCGATTACGATAACGATGGCGATTTGGATTTCTACGTCTCGAACATGGTCCGGTCGATGGTATTGCTGGAGAACGATGGCGATGGCGCTTTCGCCGATGTGACGGAGCGCGCCGGCGTCGATTACCGTACAGGCGAGGCGGTTGGCTGGGGCACGGCTTTCTTCGATTACGATAATGACGGCTGGCTGGATCTGTATTTGGCGGCGACCGGCATCTCGCCGATTTACGGCAAGGCCGGCATGCACTATGAGTATCCCGATATGCTCTACCGAAATCGGCGCGATGGCAGCTTCAGCGCGGTTGACCAGGGTCTGTTCAGCGATGGCAAGGCGGCGACGATGGGCTTCAGCAGTGCCGATTACAATCGGGACGGCAGCGTTGATTATGCCCTGACCTTTTGGGATAGCGGGCATCGGCTCTTCCAGAATGTCAGCGCGGCCGGCAGCTTGAACAACTATATTGCCTTTGAGTTGGAGGGCGGGGGCGAGATTGACCGGGACGCCCTCGGGACGCGCGTCCGTGTCCTGCGCAGCGATGGCCTGTCGCAGTTGCAGGAGCTAAAATCCGGCTCGAGCCTGGGAGCAGGCAATGAAATCCTGCTGCATTTTGGCTTGGGCGATGCCATGATCGAGCGCGTCATCGTCAGTTGGCTGAATGGCGATTATCACGAATACAGCAATGTTGCCCTGAACCAGCGCTGCTTGATCACACGGGAGCGGATGGATTGCGAGCGGCAGCCGGGATAATGACCGCCGTTTTCATCATCACAGGGAGGAAATGATGACAGCGTTGATAAGGAAATGCAAAGCGCTATTCTGTCTTCTCCTGATATTGCAGCTGCCGGTTGTGAAGGCGCATCAGCCTTATTGCGAATTCGCTGATACCACCGCCGCCGCCCCTTGGCTAGTGCCGGACCCGCGCATCTCCTACGCTTTTTTCGGCAACGTCTACCCGGCTGACGATATCGACTATTTCAGCTTTGAGGCGGAAGCCGGTCAATCCATCTTGATCAGCTTGAGCATCCCCGCCAGCGACAAGGATGACCGGGATATCTACACGCCCATGATGGCTGTGCTGGGTCCGAGCCTGCCGCGGGAATTGCCGGCGGAGTTGCCCGGGGGCCTGTTAATCCCGCAAGGGCATGGCGCGCAACTCGTGCCCCTGGGCGATGCGCCCGCTTGGTTCTATGAGCCATTTGGCGGCGTCCATTTCTGGAATTGGGACAACTTCTATTTCCAGGCGCCGCAAGATGCCATATACACGGTCGCCTTGTGGCATCCTGAATCGGAGGCTGGGCGCTATTCCTTCGTCATCGGCGAGAGCGAGGTATTTGGCGGCGATTTGGAATGTTTCATGACTTTTAATATCTATTGGACGCCCATCATAGAAGGCAGCAATCCCTACCGCGATACGCCGATGGATATGCTCATGCACGATCCCAGCCGGGTCATCAACCTGGACGCCGCCACCGCGCCGACGATCGACCTGCGCGTCGTCGCCTTGGGGGACGGCAGCTACAACCTCCAGCTGCAGACCAGCAATTTTACTTTCACGCCGCAGAATATCGACAAAGCCCCCGTTTTGGGCGAGGGCCATGCTCATCTTTATGTCGACGGCGTGAAGATCGCGCGGCTCTATGGCGAATGGCATCATGTGCCGACCCTGCCGCCGGATGCCGAAGCGCTGACCGTCTCGCTTTATGCCAACAATCATCAGGGCTTTGCCGTTGACGGCGAGTTGATTTCCGCGACGGCGCTGCTAGCGGATGCGAAAGATGGCAACTGACATCGTTGTGGCTGGACATGTCGCCTTGGACATCCTGCCCGATATGTCCATGCTCAAAGCGGAGCAGGTGATTGGCGCGGGCAAGGTCTTCGAGATCGGCGCCATCTCCTACTCGACCGGCGGCGCTGTCTCGAATACGGGCTTGGCGCTGCACCGTCTGGGCGTCAAAGTAGATCTGTTGGCGGCGGTCGGCGATGACTGGGTGGGGCAGGCCATAGTCGATTACGTGAACGGTTTCGGCAGGGGCTTAGCCGACAAGTTTCAGGTCTTGCCCGGCGCTGCCAGCCCCTATACCGTGGTGATTGAGCCGCAGAACCATGACCGCACCTTGCTGACAAACACCGGCGTCTACAAGGATTATGATCTGGACAATATTGACCTAGAAGTCGTGGCGGGGTCCAAGCTCTTTCATCTGGGTTATCCGACCTTGCTGCCGCGACTGTACGCGAACGATGGCGCGGGTTTCCTCGATTTGCTGCGCGCGGTCAAAGACACCGGCGTCATCACCTCGATTGATATGTCGCTGCCGCCGCCGGATTCGGCCAGCGGACGGGCGGGCTGGCGGTCGATATTGCGCCGCTGCCTGCCTTATGTGGACATTTTCGTCCCGAGCATTGAGGAGATCATGATGATGTTGCGCCGCCGGGATCTTGAGCGCTGGAGCGGCGAGCTGTTTGACAGGCTGACGGCGGACTACCTGGCGGACCTGGCGGATGAGCTGCTCGCGTTGGGCGCGGGCATCGGGGGCTTCAAACTGGGCGAGCGCGGTTTGTACTTGCGCGCCGCGCCTGACGAGAATCGGCTGGCGTTCTTGCGCGGGATTGGTCAGGCGCCTGGGGACTGGGCTGGGCAGATGACATGGCAGCCCGCTTTTCAGGTGGAGATCGCTGGCACGACCGGCGCTGGCGATGCCGCTTATGCCGGTTTGCTCGCGGCTATGTTACGCGGTCACGGGCTAGCGGAGTGCGCGCGCCGAGCTTGCGCGGTGGCGGCTTGTAATATCGAAGCGGCTGATGCCACCTCGGGCGTCCGGGGTTGGGAAGAGACCGAAGCGCGACTGGCGGGAGGTTGGGCGAGCATTGATTATTGACACGTCGCTATGCTATAATCTAGCCACTAATATGGAAAGGACACGCAAATGTCTGATAGGCAATCGGAGATACTGGAACACGCTCCCGGTGATCCACAAGCCCTGTTGGATGGTGTGGCGGGGGAAGTGGAACCCACAAAAGAACAGGTTTTGGAGAGCATACGCATTGGGGTGCGACAAGCTTTGATGGGCGAAACCGCGCCTTTTGAGGAGCTTATTGAAGAAGTCAGGCGTGAGATGGAAAGTAATGACGACGCGGGCGAGGACCAGCAGGCGCTTCAATAAGGAATTCATACGACTCAATAGAAAATACCGAAACTTAATCGCGTTAGTGGTTCCATTGGTTGCGAGATTAGGAGCAGGAGAGCGGCCAGGAGAGCGACTGACGGGATTAGCTATTCACGTCTATTAGGTTCGCTTGGAGAATCCAGCAGCTAAACGAGGAAAAAGTGGCGGATTCAGAATAGTTTATTTCGCCGAACCAGATTCTGAAGTTATTCTCGCCGCCATAATCGACAAGTCAGAACAAGCGAGCATCCGAAACTCCGAGATCCGGGCAATCATCGCTGAGGAACTATAATAGCGCCCTAGCGATGCATTGAAGCGCGTCCGGGGCTGGTTGGGCGACCAGGTAGCTGTTTGACGACTTTGGCTGGCGTTTCTACATCGGCATCAAAGCGTCGCGCGCTCCTCTCGGCGTATCAGTTATTCCGGGGCAACAGGGAAATCAGGATGACTGCGACGATACAGAATCCCGTCACCATCAGCAGCACCGGCTGATAGGAGCCTGACAGATCAAAGACGATACCGGCGGCAAATGGGGCGACGGTGATAGCGACCGTCACGAAGATGACCATGGCGCTGTTGATGCGCCCGAAGAAAGCCGTATCGTATGAATCCGCGACCATTAGCGGGCGCGTCAGGGTATGCGCGCCTATCGCCATCCCAAACAAGGCGACGAAGAGCATTATCAGAATCGGACTTGTGCCCAGCATCAAGATAGCGAGAGAAACCGTCGCGAGGGCAAAGACGCCAATCGCCATGGTTTTGCTGGAAACGCGGCGCTCTATAGGCGCAAAGAACAAGCGCCCAAGCACTTGCATCACGCCGATTGCGCCACTGGCTATGGCGGCGCTGCTGGGATGAATGCCGACGCTGATCAACAGAGGGATGATGTGGAAGCGGATGGCGTAGAGGCTAAAGGTGGAAAAGGCGAAGCCCAACGTCAGTATCCAGAAGTAACGCGAACGCAGGACTTGACCCAGCTCAATCGACTTCTCCTTGGCTGGTTTCTCTATTTGAGATTCGCCATCGGGAGACAGCCCCAAATCTGACGGGCGCCGCCGCAAGAGCAGGCCGTGCAAGGGGATGGTGATTGCGCCCAGGATGAGGCCGAGTATCAGGACGGCTTGTCGCCAGCCGTATGCCACCAGCAGCGCGTCTGTGAGCGGCACGAAGATGGTGCTGGCGAAGCCGGCGACGAAAGTGACGACGGCCATGGCGGTTCCGCGATTGTGCCGGAACCAGGTTGCGATCACGGTAAAGGCCGGTTCGTACAGAACTCCCGCGGCGCAAACCCCCAAAAGCGCCATGATGACGAGGAACTCCGGCAGTGTTGACACTTGCGACCACAGCAGCACAATGACGGTTGCCCCAAGCGAGCAGAGCGTCATGAGCAGGCGCGAGCCATGTTTATCCAGCCAATAGCCGACTGGAAAGGCGAAGACGCCCGAGACCAGAAAAAAGAGCGAGAAGGCGCCGGAAATCGCGGAGCGCGACCAGCCCAACTCCGCTTCCATCGGACTGATGAAAACGGTGAAGGCATAGACCATCACCCCGTAGGAGACGGTTTCTGTGATCGCCAACACAACGGCAATATACCAGCCGTAGTAGATAGGTTGGCGCTGCGAACGGCGATTCATGCCAGCAGTTTAGTCCTCGCTTGCGCTTAGTAAAAGGTGAAGCGCGCTTATGAGAGAGGAAACGCGAATTATCGCTGATAAGTGATTCTGCTATACTTTGCCGCAAGCTGCCGAATCCAAAAGGAGAATCGCAATGCGCCTACGCAGTCATGACTGGTTCTTGCAGAGCGGGCAAGCCGGCTTCAAAGCGCGCAGCCGCATGAAGAATCAGGGTACGCCGCAGCAGATGTTTGACGGGCGTCCGGTCATCGGCATTTGCAATACCTGGTCGGAGTTGACGCCTTGCAACGCTCATCTGCGCATCTTGGCCGAACATGTGAAGCGGGGTGTGCTGGAGGCGGGCGGCTTCCCGCTGGAATTCCCGGTGATGTCTCTGGGCGAGACTTTGATGCGCCCGACGACCATGCTCTACCGCAATCTGGTCAGCATGGATGTGGAAGAGTCGATCCGCGCCAATCCGCTGGATGGGGTGGTGTTGCTGGTCGGCTGCGACAAGACGACGCCGGCCGCCGTCATGGGCGCTTGCAGCGTCGATATCCCCACGATCGTGGTGACGAGCGGTCCCATGCTGAACGGCAAGTTTCAGGGGCGGGATATTGGCGCGGGCACCGACAAATGGCGCTTCACGGATGATTGGCGCAGCGGGAACATGAGCAGTGCTGATTACATTGAATCCGAGACCTGCATGTCCCGCAGCGATGGGCATTGCATGACGATGGGCACGGCATCGAGCATGGCTTGCGTGGTCGAGGCGCTTGGATTGATGCTGCCCGGGGGCGCGGCCATACCGGCCCCTGACGCGCGCCGGCGCCGCCTTTGTCATTATAGCGGCAACCGCATCGTGAAGATGGTCGGCGAAGATCTCAAGCCGTCGGATATCCTCACGCGGAAGGCTTTCGAGAACGCCATCGCGGTCAACGCGGCCATCGGCGGCTCGACCAATGTTGTGCTGCATCTGCTGGCGATTGCCGGGCGCATCGGCGTCGATTTGCAACTGGATGATTTCGACCGGCTGGGCGCGGATATACCGCTGCTGGTCAATCTCAAGCCGGCGGGGGAATACCTCATGGAGGAGTTCTATTATGCCGGCGGCTTGCCTGTGGTGCTGCAGAACCTCGAGTCGGTCATCGACCTGGATGCCATCACGGTGACAGGCGAGAGCCATGCGGCCAATACCGAGGGCGCGGTCTGTTATGACGATGCGGTCATCACGACGATTGACAAGCCCTTTCAAGAGCGGGCCGGCATCGCTGTGCTGCGCGGCAACCTCTGTCCGGATGGCGCTGTGATCAAGCCATCGGCGGCGACGCCGAGCTTGCTGCGGCATCGCGGGCGCGCCATCGTCTTCAACTCGCTGGAGGACTTCCATAGGCGCATTGATGATCCGGCGCTGGATGTGGATGAAGATTCGGTGCTCGTGCTGCAAAATGTGGGACCGAAAGGCTTTCCCGGCATGCCCGAAGTCGGCAATATGAGTTTGCCGCGCAAGCTGCTGGAGCGAGGCGCGCGCGATATGGTTCGCATCTCCGACGGGCGCATGAGCGGCACGGCTTATGGCGCGGTCGTCCTGCATGTCGCGCCGGAATCGGCTATCGGGGGACCGCTGACGCTCGTGCGGGAAGGCGACATGATTGAGCTGGATGCGCCCGCTCGCCGCTTGCATCTGGATGTTTCGCCGGAGGAATTGGAGCGCCGCCGGCGGGAGTGGCGGGGACCGACCTTTGACGATGCGCGGGGCTATACGCGGATCTTTCTCGATCACGCGCAAGGCGCTGACCGCGGGGTGGATTTGGATATACTTGTCGGCGGTTCGGGCCAGGCGGTCGATGCCTGGACGGACGGCCAGGCGGCCAATGGACAAGTTCCGGGCAAGTAACAGGCATTGGCGGAAATCAGGCCGGCGGCCAGGAAGCGGTAGTATACAGACAGGATGATGTTTACATGACCGGATCGGTTTGCGTCTGTGTGACTGGCTGGCATTTTCCGCCAGCAACCTTTGAAAAACTGGGAGGTCTGGCAGAGGCCGATGTCTATGTTATTTCTCACCGGCCAGAGGATGCGATACCGGCGGCGGTATACGACCATATACCGGCGGAACGTATATTGATTCGACCAAATTATGGCTATGACTGGGGCTGTTTTCAGCAGTTTCTGGAAACGGGCATTTGGCGGAATTATGACTACATCGTCTTCATGCACGATGATGTTCAGATTCTACGCATGGACTTTATGCAAGCCGCCATCAGCTTGCTTTCGGATCAGATCATTCTGGTCGGCAACGGACGCAATAGCGAGCGCAGCGCATACCATGCGAAGGAAGGTTATTGGCATGCGCATTCTTCATGGATTCCCCCAATAGATTTTCAGTATGACACGGTGCGCGGCTCTTTCTTTGTCATGAAAAGATCTACTGTGGCGATGATGGAGCAATTCGAAGTGATGTGGGACAGACGCAGGTGGCATGTAGGTTTTGGCAATTGGAGCCAGCGCGCGTCCTGCGCGAAACTGCATCATCTGTTTGGTTTCCCCTGCTTTGCGTTTTTGTCTGAAGAGTATTCGAGAAGCGAGTATTTGCTAGAGGATGAAAGAGGCGGCGTCGGGAGAAAGCCGCCTGACACATGGTTCGGTCGCAAGCGGTTTGACTGGTATAAGAGGCTTTGCTGGAAATATGTGGTATCTACTCAGATAAACCGCAGAACGATATATCACCGTGCGCTGCGCGCGCTGCGAAAGCGGATCATTGACAGTGTAATATCTCGGCCGGTTTAAGCGGAGCTGCTTTATTAGCTTCTGATATTTGGGTTTCCTGGGACTATGTCGCAGTTTTCACATAGTCTTCCCGCATTCGTTTATACTGTTTGGCAATTGACAAACGAGCGTCAAAGGAAGCGAGCACATGCCCACACTTGCCAACTACACTCAGTTCGAAGGTCGCTATTGGGATACTGCTTCAATCCGCAATGCGCTGGATTATCAGGGCGTCAAGGCGCCGCATACCGGCGAGCCATACACGGAAGCGATGCTGCTCGGCATAAGCGGCGGCGTGACTTTCGGCTATTTCACCTTCCATTACAAGGGCTACGATCCGCAAGTCAACCTGCTGACGCGCAACACTTTTGATCCGGTGGAGCGGATCTTCGATCGGCTGAAACTGCCGCGGGATTTGCGCCAGACGACCAGCGCCGACAAGGGACGCCAGAACCTCATCGACGCCCTGGAAGAAGGTTGCGCGGTGGTCGCCAGCCCGGATATGTGGCTGCTGCCATATAACGCTTTGGCTTATGACGAGGGCATGTGGGGCGGGATGCCGCTGGTTATCTACGGCTATGAGCCGGATAAAGGCGAGGCTTATATTTCCGACCGCAGCCGCGTGCCGCTGACTGTGGGGACGGCGGACCTTGACCGGGCGCGCGGGCGCATCAAAAAGGAGCGGCAGCGTCTGATTCTTCTGGGCGCGCCAGACGACAGGCAGTTGCCCGATGCCATCCGCGCCGGCATCGCCGATTGCGTTGCGCTGATGACTGAGAAGCCGCCGAAGGGCTCCGCCAAGAATTTCGGTCTGCGCGCTTTACAGCACTGGGCGGATATGCTGGCGAAGAAGGGCAAGGGCAGTTGGGCGCGCGAGTACGCGAGCGGGCGTCCGCTGTTGGCCGCGCTGACCAGCGCCTATACTTTCCTGGGGCCGGCTTTCGGCAAGACTGCCCAAGCCGAGCGCGATGTCTACGCCGATTTTCTGGATGAGGGGGCGCAGGTCTTGGGTGATTCCCAACTCAAGGCAGCAGCTGAAGCGTATCGAGCAGCGGGCCGGGCATGGGAAGGCTTGCACAAGAGTCTGCTGCCGGAGGAACTGCCTATGCTTGACGAGGCGCGCGGAGCCATCGACCGCAAGACCGACTTGTTCATCGAGAGCGGCGCTGAGCATCTGGACGAGATCATCGCTTGCCGCGACCGGTTGGAGGCGCTCAAGACACAAGCGGAGACTGACTTCCCGCTGGTCGATGGCGAGATTGCTGACCTCCGCGCCGAGATACGCGAGAATGTCTTGAACGCGCATGAGGCGGAAGAAGCGGCGGCGCAGGCGTTGAAGGCGGCGGTCGCTTAAAGACGATTGCTTGTCTTTGCAAGGAGGAGGGGTACATGGTAAGCTTGCCCAACGCGGCAATCTTTCTTCGACAATTTGAATTTTCCCAAAGAGATCGAAGAAGCGGCGATTGTCGATGGCTGCTCCCGCATCGGCGTCTATTGGCGCATCCTGGTCCCCAATTCCAAACCGGTTATGGGCACGATGGCGCTTTTCGCATTTTTGTGGTCCTGGAATGACTTCCTCTTGCCCCTGGTTGTGGTGAAGGAGGACAGCCTCAAAACGATTCAGTTGGGGCTTAGCGTCTTTGATCAGGAGCAGGGCGCCGCCTGGGCGGAGTTGATGGCGGCTTCGGTGATGGCGGTGGCGCCCGTTATCATTCTGTATATTTTCTTACAGCGTTTCCTCGTCAGCGGCGGCTTGACCAGCGGCTTGAAGGGCTGACATGGCAGTGGCGCTCCATTAGGAAGCATCTTCTTCTTGTTGTACAGGGGGACTGACGATGGCAAACAGACGATCATCCAAGCGTTGTATGTCCGCGCTTAGCTCCATGCGCACGGCTTCAATATCGGCTTTGAGTTCGGTGCGCGCGGTTTCAATGTCGGCTTCCAGGCGGTCAATATCGGCTTTGAGTTCAGTGCGCACGGTGTCGATGTCGGCTTTGAGTTCGGTGCGCACGGTGTCGATCTTGGTGTCCAAGCGATAATGTAAGTCGTTATTGAAGTATATGATGGCGAGCAACAATAACACGGCGCCGACAATGGTAACCAAGCCGTCCATGGAAATGCTGGGCATTCGCTGCTGGTTTGGAATGGCGGCCACGATTTACTCCCTCTCCGCTAACACTTTTTATCATATCAAAGCGAGACGGCAATTGGCAAGCCAGCTATACATTGCGCTATTGTCTTACAACCGAATATTCAGGAGCTTCAGCTTATGAAAGCTATCATGGTTATGTTTGATTCGCTGAACCGACGGCTGATGGAGCCTTACGGCTGCGATTGGGTGCATACGCCCAATTTCGCCCGGCTGGCGCAGCGCGCGGTCACTTTCGATAAAGCCTTCATCGGCAGCATGCCCTGTATGCCGGCGCGGCGGGAATTGCATACGGGCCGCTATAACTTCCTGCACCGCAGTTGGGGGCCGCTCGAGCCCTTCGACGACTCGATGCCGGAAATCCTAGACGCGAACGGGATCCACTCGCATATCGTGACCGATCATCAGCATTATTGGGAAGATGGCGGCGCGACCTATCATACGCGCTTCACGACGCACGAGTTCGTACGCGGGCAAGAGGGCGATCCCTGGAAGGGCGTCGTGGACGCCGGCGTCGCGCGTGATGACAATCGGTATGCTCGCACGCGCTTGCAGGATGAAGTCAACCGCAGTTACATCAACGAAGAAGCGCTGATGCCGCAGGCGAAAACCTTCGCAAAAGGCATCGAATTCATGCGCGCGAACGCGGATGCGGACGACTGGTATTTACAGTTGGAGACATTCGATCCGCATGAGCCTTTCTTCACGCAGCCCGGCTGGAAAGAAATGTATCCGCACGAGTATGACGGTCCGCTTTTTGACTGGCCGCCCTACGAGCGTATCAGCGAGCCGCCGGAGCAAGTGCAGCACATGCGTTATGAATATGCCGCCCTCATGAGCATGTGCGATCATTACCTTGGCAAAGTGCTGGATGTTATGGATGAGCTGAATCTCTGGGACGATACGATGCTAATCGTCAACACTGATCACGGTTTCCTGCTGGGGGAACATGACTGGTGGGCGAAGATGCGCATGCCTTGGTACAACGAACTGGCCAACACCCCGCTCTTCATCTGGGATCCGCGCGCGGGAATTGAAGGGGAACGACGCAGCAGCCTGGTGCAAACCATCGATCTGCCCGCGACTCTACTCGAATACTTTACTGTGGAACGGCCTCCAGATATGCAGGGTCAACCCTTGCGCGATACCATCGTCAGCGACAGCCCGGCGCGCGCTGCCGCGCTCTATGGCATACACGGCGGTCATGTTAATGTCAGTGATGGTCGGCATGTCTACATGCGCGCCGCCGCCAGCGAAGACAATGCGCCACTTTACAATTACACCTTGATGGCGACGCATATGCGCCACCGCTTCAGTGTAAAAGAGTTGAGCGATATCGAATTGCAGGCGCCCTTTGAGTTCACCAAAGATTGTCAAACGATGAAGATCGGCTCGCAGCCGCTACCAGGTCGCTGGATCGCTGATTTCGAGACCATGCTCTTTGACACCGATGCCGATCCCGGGCAGTTGAATCCAATCGACGACGCGGCGGTCGAGGCGCGGATGGTCGATATGCTGGTCGATTTGATGCGAGCCAACGATGCGCCCGGCGAGCAGTATGAGCGGCTGGGCTTGGCCGTCTCAGATTGAACGAGGCAGACGTGCGCTTTCCGAATTACATCTCACACGTGACGCGTGAGCCAAATACGCTGAAAGGAGTGATTTGAAAACATGTCAGTTACTAAAGGTACGGTGGAGATTAGCCGCGAAAACGCTCGCAAAATCATCACGGACTTGCCGGCATTGCTTAGCGCGAACGCGGTCGTGTTTGACGTAGAGACGACAGGCATTCAGAAGCGTTGGGACGAGATTGTCTCATTTGCAGCCAAGTCGCCGACTGATGCGGTTGGCACGAGTACTTTCATCATGCCCAAGCGACCACAGCGTCTGCTCAAGCAAGACGAGAATGGCAAGTCTGCCTACGACATTAACGGCATCCACCCGGACGATTTGGTAGGATGCCCGACATTTGAGGACGTGTATCCGCAGATACGACAGGTGTTGGAAGGCAAAATCTGGGTGTGCTGGAACGCGGAATTTGATGTTGAGTTTCTCGACACGATTTGTGACCGGCGCGGCCTTGAGCGCATACCCCGTGCCGGCGTGTCTTGCGCAATGCAGCTGCTGTCGCCGCTTGCGGGCCTTAGAGGGCAGAGAAGAGGCAGAATCGAAAACGTAAGAGTTTCGGATACCGCAGATGACCGGTATCGCTGGCAAAAACTTTCCAGCCTGGCAAAGCGCATGAGCATCGACACAAAAAAGGCGCATGATGCGATTGCGGATGTCGATATAACTATCGCGGTTATGAAATGGGCTTCGGAGAACCTGAAGAGCCTAGCCCCGTCGCGAAAATCGGCGACTATCGCTTCGCGCAAAACGAAACTTGCTCGTATACAAGAAATGGCGGAGATAACGCTCATATATTCGCGGGCGGGGAAGAATGGACAGTATTGGGTACTCCAACCCGACCATGATGTTGATGGTGAGGCATTTCTATTCACGAATCAGCTAGAGCAGAAACGATTCGCCAATTGCAAGAGTTTTATAGCATGGCTCAAATCAATGCCGACAGGTTGTATCTCCCTCCCTCCGGCCAAAGTCTTAATTGAAACGACGGTCAATTCACAAGGGTATATCCACGTAGCCTCTTTACAATGTGAGGCGGATATATCGGAGGCTAAACGGCGCGTGAATGTGAGACGAAAGCGGAGACTCTTTTCTCGAGGTTGGCAGGTTGGAAGGGAGTGGACACGTGATTTGAGTGAGGCGATCGCTCTAGCGTTGGAGCAGGACGGTTACGCTTATACCAAGGATTAGAACTAAAGGCGAATGTTGGTTGTGAAAGGGGTGTTTTATCAATTCTTGATGTGGGATGGCATGGCAATTAAGTAATTCCCACTAACTGCGCGCTCAATTCCAATATGGCTCGATCCAGTCTTCTTGGATACCCAGGCCGAAGCCCGGTTCATCGGAAATTTCCAGCCAGCCATCAACCGCGGGATTCATGCCCGGCAGCCAGGTCCCCTCGCTCAAGGGCACGCCGGGGTCCTCGCCGATAAAATATTCGATCCAGGGCACAGCCGGCATGGCGAAGGAGAAGTGTCGCCCGTAGGGGGTGCGCGCGCCGGCATGTAAGATGACCTTCTTGCCGGCGGCATCGGCGGCCTGCGCGATCTTCAGGCAAACGCTCAAGCCGCCGACCCACTCGATATCCGGCTGCAGGATATCCACCAGATTGTGCTTGAGGGCGTATTGGAAGGGCACATGCGTATACCAGTGCTCGCCGGTGGTCAGCGTCTGCCAGGGGAGCCGCGCCCGCAGTTCGGCGTGAGCGTCGAAGTCTTCGGGGATCAGGCATTCCTCGATCCACTTCAGCTTGTAGGGCCGCAACGCCTCCGCCAGGCGCACGGTGTAATCCACATCGAAAGCCATCCAGCAATCCAGCATCAGTTCGCAGCTAGCGCCGACTTGTTCGCGCGCCGACGCGATGAGCTCGACATTTCTCTCCAAGCCGGCCAAGCCATCGGCCGGACCGTAGGGGCAAGCCAGCTTGTGGGCGGTGAAGCCCACTTCCTGATACCAGTCAAGGTCGTTGCCGGTGGAATAGCAGAAGAGGCGGTCTTTCTGTTTGCCGCCGATGAGATTGTAGACTGGCTGCCCCAGCGCCTTGCCTTTGGCGTCCCAAAGCGCCAGATCGACCGCGCTGATGGCGTATGAGGCCAGCCCGGTCGAGCCGTAGAATTTGCTCAGCCGGAACATCATATCGGCCAGGCGCTCAATGGCGAAACCATCTTGGCCTTCGAGTTGGGGCGCAAAATGGTCATCGATAATGGCGGCGACGGGTCGCCCGTGCATGGACGAGCCCAGCCCCCAGGTCCCATCCTCCAGCGTGACTTTGGCGAAGACCTTGCCCCAGCCGGTATTCGTCCACATGCTGCGGTGTCGTTTGACATGGGGGTACCAGGACATGGGGTTGGCGACCTCAGCTGTCTTGTTCCAGCTTTCGCGGCGCGGCCTCACGCTGAGCGGGCGCTCGGGCAAGTTGACTTTGACCGCTTCAATTCGCTTGATTTTCATAAATGATTCCTTCACTGAAAGAACTGCAATCTCGTCAGTTGAGTATAATTCAGGCGCTGAACCTCGGTCAAATCTTGATAGACTAGGGCGATAGCCAAGCGCGAGGGGAAGCAAGATGAAAGCTCTGGTCTGGGAAGCGGCGCGCGCGATGAACCTGCGCGAGCAAGAGGAACCGCAAGCGGCCGCCGATGAGATTCTCGTCAAGGTGGGGCACGCCGGCATCTGCGGCTCGGAACTGAGCGGCTACCTGGGGCATAATGCCCTGCGCGTGCCGCCGCTGATCATGGGCCACGAATTCGCCGGCGAGATCGTCGCGATGGGTTCGCTCGTGCCGACCTTCCGTCCCGATTTGCAAGTCGGCGCGCTGGTGACGGTCAATCCGCTTTGGTATTGCGGCGACTGCCCGCCTTGCGCCGCCGGCTTGAACCAGCTTTGCGGGAATCGCCGTCTGCTGGGCGCGCATCGTCCGGGCGCTTTCGCCGAGCTTGTCAGCGCGCCGGCCAAGCTGGCTTATGCGCTGCCCCCCGGCATGGATACGCGGATCGGCGCTCTCGCTGAGCCGGTGGGTTGCGCCGTGCGCATCGCTGAACTGGCTGGCGATGTGGCCGATGCTGATTGCCTCATCATCGGCGCCGGACCCATCGGCTTGCTTTCGCTGCAGATGCTGCGCTACAAAGGCGCGGCGCGCGTTTTCATCGCCGAGATTGATCCGGCGCGCCTGGCGATGGGGACGGCCCTGGGCGGGATCGCGATTCAACCGCGGGAGACCGACACTGCCGAAGCGGTCAAAGCCGCTACTGATGGCGCCGGCGTGGCGGTATCGGTGGATGCTGTGGGCACTGCCGTGACTCGCGAGCAATGCGTCGCGGCGACGCAGGCCAGCGGCACGCTTGTGCTCAGTGGTTTGCATGAAGAGACAAGCGCGATGCCGGCCGCGGAAATGATCCGGCGGGAAATCGTGGCGCGCGGGTCCTTCGCGTATACGCCGGCCAACTTCGCCCGGGCGCTGGATTTGCTGGGGCAGGGCGCTATCCGTCTCGATCCCTGGATACACGAGGCGCCCTTGGGGGAAGGCGGCGATTGGTTTGAGCGTCTGCTCAATGCGCCGGGGGATGTATCGAAAGTTTTGCTCGTGCCGGCGCTGTAATCCGGCGCGCGGTATGAGCCAGTTTTGACGCCGCCACAGGTCATGGGTAGAGAGATGGCAAACTTCTTGTATACTGGCAAGGCGAATGTGACACCGTTCCTGCTCTTTGCAGCGGGAAGCGATACAATCCAAGACGTTAACCGATAAACCCAAGCGGAAATCGAGAAAGGCTTATTGTGCGTTTATTTGTCTCATTGATGCTGGCGCTAATTGTCCTCAGCGGCTGCGCCTCACAAGCTACCTTCGGCGATGCCATCACCCAGGGCGAGCCGACCGCGATTCCCACGCCGATCGTGCCCAGCAAGCCGGTCTACCAGGTCGAGAGCGGCACGGTCACGTATGAGCGCCGCTTCTTCGGGCGGATCTCGCCAGTCGTCCAGGAAGAATTTGGCTTCCTCATTGACGGGCGCGTACTGGAGATTTTTGTTGACGCTGGCGCAGATGTCGCGGCTGGCGATGTCTTGGCGCGGCTTGATACGCGCGCTTTGGAAAGTCAACTGCTTTCGGCGGAAGAGGAACTGGCGATCGCGACTTCCATTTTCGAGAGCGCCGATAGCAAAGTGCGCTACGACAGCCAGCGCGCCGAACTCAACTTGCAAATGGCGCAGTTGCGTCTTGATCACACCATCGAGAGCGCGGCAAGCCCCCCGACGAGCGGTGAGGAATTGAACATCCGCTTGCTCACGATTCAGCGCGATCTGGCACAGGTGGCGATAGACGAATTGACAGCCGGCGTTGATCCGCAGTTGCGTTTTGATGTCACGCGGGCGGAGAAGCGCGTCGACGAGATCCAAGACACCATTGCCAAAGCAGAACTGATTGCGCCGCGGACAGGCCGACTGGTCAGTTTCTCGCCCGACCCAGGCGAGCCTGTGATTGCTTATGAGCCGATCGCGGTCGTGGCTGACCTGACAGTTCTGGAAGTCACGGATGAGATGGACGCCGATGACCTGAGCGAATTAGCGGAGGCGATGCCGTTGACGATCCAGCGCGCCAGCTTGCCGGGCAATGTCTATTCCGGCGCTATCGGCAGCTTGCCTTCGCCTTATGGCTTGGCGACCGACGGGCTGGTGCATGTCAGCTTTGACGAGCAGCCGCCTCCCGACGAATTCAAGGTGGGCGACCGGATGACCTTCACCGTGCTCGTCGAAGAACGTCACGATGTGCTCTGGCTGCCAGTTTCGGCGATACGGCAATTCAGCGGGCGCAACTTCATCGTGGTGCAGAACGAAGGCGTGCAGCAGCGCGTGGATGTTCGCCTGGGCTTGGAAGGCGGGGGCCGGGTGGAAATCCTCGAGGGCGCGGAAGAGAATCAAACGGTCATCGGTCCATGATCTTAAGAACCCGCGCCATCTTCACCGTCGCCATCAAGCGCCTGCTGGCGCAGCCATTGCTTTCGCTGGCGACGATCGTCGGCTTGACCGTCGCTGTCGCCCTTGTGCTGACGATTCCCATTTACGCCGAATCGGTGGCCTTTCGCGTGCTCACCGAGCGCCTGACGGAGGGACCTGACCGCGTCAACCGCCCGCCTTTCTCCTTCCTTTTCAGCTACATCGGCTCCTGGAATACGCCGGTCAATCTTGAGGCGACGGCTGAGCTTGATCGTTATCTGCGCGAGAAGGGCGGCGATGAACTGGGCTTGGAAACAACCTTGCTCGTCCGCCACCTGGAGACGCGAAACTTCCGCCTTTACCCGGCCGGCGAAACCAACTATCGCGATGAAAATAAGTCGCTCGATTATGTCAGCTTTGGGCTGACGGAGGATATCGAAGCGCAGATCGAAATCGTCGAAGGCAGCTACGCGACGGCGGCGGATCCTTCGCCGGACAGCCTCATCGATGTGATGATCCACCAGGAATTCGCCTCGGAATACGGCATTCAAGCGGGCGAGATCTACCACGGTTTCAACTGGCGCCTCGAGCCGGACGATCCCTTGCAGATCACGGAGATTCGCGTCGCCGGCATCTGGCGGCCCCGCGATGAAGAATCGGAGTATTGGTTCTATCGCCCGAATGTCTTTGAAGACATCCTGCTTATCAACGAGGCGACCTACCGCGAGCGCCTGGCGCCTTACAGCGAGTCGGAAGTCAACTTGGCTGTCTGGTATCTGGTCACGGATGGCAGCCGGGTCAATACGAGCCGGGTCGACGAACTCATAAAGCGTCACAACGAGACCGAGAAGACCGCCGATCAATACCTGGCCGGCACCTATATTCAAGCCTCGCCGGTGGATGAACTGCGCCCCTATCGCAATGTCGTCATCGTCATGACCTTGACGCTTACGGTGTTCAGCATTCCTATCATCGTCTTGCTCGTCATCTTTCTCATCATGCTGGTCGGCTTGGTGGTCGATGGGCAGCGCAACGAGACGGCTGTCTTGCGCAGCCGCGGCACATCGCCCTTTCAAGTTGTCGGCTTGACCACCGTTGAAGGCGTCATCATGGGGGTCATCGCGCTTGTCATCGGGGGCGCTCTGGCGCTGGCTTTCACGCAACTCATCGGCACGACGCGCAGCTTCATGGACTTCCGCTGGGGGCAGCATTTCATCGTGTCCGTGCCGCCCACTATCGGCTCGACCATCGTTTTGGCGCTGGCTTTCACCGTGTTCATCCGCGTCGTGCCAACTATCGGCGCCGCCCGACATACCATCATCAGCTACAAGATGGATCAATCGCGCTTGCTGCGCCGTCCCTGGTGGCAGCGGCTCGGCATTGATATCTTGCTGCTGGCGCTAATCGGTTATTTCTATTATCAGATCGTGCAGCAGGGCGCCTTGATCGAGGTCGAAGGCGGCGCGCGCAATATCGCTGACGCTTACAATCAGCCTTTTGTCTTCTTGCTGCCATCCTTGACGATCTTCGCATTGACTCTCTTTATCTTGCGCTTCCTAGCGCCGATCTTGCGCTTCCTGGCCTGGCTGATTCAGTGGACGAACAGCGTCGGCTTGTTGATCGTCACGCGTCAGTTGGAGCGCTCGCCCGGCGCCTACTATTTGCCTTTGATTCTGCTCGTGTGCACGATCAGCCTGGGCATCTACACCGCGTCCTTCGCCAGGACGATCGACCGTTATCTTTATGAGCAGCAATTCTATCGCGTCTCCGCCGATGTCTCGGTGCGGGTCTACAGCCAGAGCCCGGGGGGCGGCTTCCCCGGCGCTGGGGGCGGCAATGACGCGCCACCGGCCTACATGCACATTTCTGAATTCACCGCCATGCCGCACGTCACCAGCGCAACCCGAATCGGCGAATACACCGCCACCGCGCGCTTGACCTCCGGCAGCGTCGATGGGCGTTTCGTCGGCGTCGACCGCGCCGAGCTGGGACCGGTGCTCTTCTGGCGGCCCGATTTCGCGCCGATACGCCTGGGATACTTGACCAATGCGCTGGCGCAGCAGCCGGACTCGGTAGTGGTCTCGAGCGAATTCCTCGAGGGGCGCGGGCTGGAAATCGGCGACTTGCTCGAAGTGGATATCCGCAGCGGCGGCGAAGTTTACAAGATCAACTTGCAGATTGTCGGCGCTTTGGAGTACTTCCCGCGTTATTATCCCGAAGAGGAAGGCGCGCTTTTCCTGGGCAATCTGGATTATCTCTTCGAGCAAGCGCAGTTGGAGTTGGCGCATCGCGTCATCGCGCGCATCGAGCCGGGTTTTAACGAGCGCGATTTCATCCGCGCCCTCATTGAACGCGGCGCGGCCGGGGTGCTCCTCGAAGAGCCGATCACCAAGATCAATCGTGAACAAGCCCGGCCGGAGCGGCAGGGCCTTTTCGGTCTGCTCTCGATTGGCTTCATCACGTCGTCATTGGCGACCATGGTCGGTTTCTTGCTCTACACCATCTTCTCTTATCGCCGGCGCTATGTGGAGTTGGGCATCCTGCGCGCTATCGGCTTATCGCAGTCTTCGATGATTCTGTCTGTGGCTTGGGAGTTGGGCTTGCTGATTGTGATCGGCCTGGCGTTGGGCTTGGGCATTGGTTTGCTGGTCAGCGTGCTCTATATCCCCTACATGCAGTTCGTGAGCAGCCTCGAGGGGGCAGTGCCGCCCTACCTGGTCACGATGGCTTGGCAGGAAATCGCGCAGATTGTCGCCCTGTTTCTGGGCACTTTCGCGCTTATCATGCTGATTCTGCTGGTGATCCTGCGGCGGATGCGCATCTTCCAGGCGGTCAAGCTGGGCGAGACGATCTGACATTGGCGTATTAGATTGCCTCCGATGCGAAAGAGCCAGCCAATGGCTGACCCCTAGGAATTTCTTCATAGTTATGCAGATTGGCAGGGGCGGCCCAATGAGTCGCCCCTTGAGATTACGTCCAGTACGCTTGTACTACTGAGCTTGCTTAGCCTCCATACTGCGCATCGTAGGCGGCCTGATAAATCTCGACCATGCGATCGATGCCCAGGCTTTCCAGGGTGGCGACATAGTTGTCCCAATCGTTGTCCAGGTCAGCGCGACCTAACACGAACTCGGCCATCATCTGCACCACGTAGTCATCAATGCCCAAGCGCAAATCAGTCACTTCGGCCGCTTGCGCGGTGGTGTATGCCAGGGGCGGGATCACATCGGCAATATCGCGGGCATAGGGCTCGACTTTGGCATTGGTTTCTTCAAAAAGAACCACTTCCAGTCCAGCCGCGTCATCGCGCCGCACCTCGCCCAAGCGCAGGTGATTGGGCCGGTAGCTGGGTCCGCGCTGCGCCCAGTGGACATTTTGCAGCGTTCCGAAGGTGGACAGACGATGCCAGATAGCTTCAAATTCATCACCGCCAAGCGACGCGGCGCCTTCTTCCGCCCACTGCCACTGTCCGTCTTCGCCTTCGGCCGCTTCCCATTGTGGAATGCCGAAAACCGAGCGGAGAGTCGTTTCACGTTCGTACAAGCCGTCGCACCATTTGAAGGCTACTTCTGGATGCTCTGTCTGCGCGTTAATGACGCATTGCCCGGAGCCGACGCCCCAAGGGTTGTAGGGTGACTGACGCAAGCCGGTGGGACCCTCGAGCGGCGGAATGGCGACATATTTCAGCCAGCGCTCTTGACCCAGAATCGCGAATTGCCCCGGGTGACCGGCGACGACTGAGCCGAGAACGCTGGCGTCACCGCCTTCAACCAACTGCTTCAGTTGTTCTTGCGGTTGGGTGAAGCTCTCTTCGCCGAATAGCCCGGCATCGTACATGCGCTTGAGATAGCGCAGGCCTTCGCGCCAGCCTTCGGTATTGGCGACGGTTGAGATGACTCCGTCGTTCATGTCCAGGTAGCGGTTGCTGCCCAAGAACTCGGCAAAGGCGAAGGGGTTCATCAGGAAGCCGTCGATATTGGTATTCCAGCCGGTGGAGGCGGCGGCGAAGGGGATTTCGTCATTGGGGTCGCCATTGCCGTTGGCATCCTGCTCTTTGAAAGCAGTCAGGACGTCAAAGAACTCTTCCGTGGTCTGCGGCAAATCCAAACCGAGGTTGTCCAGCCATTCCTGGTTAATCCAGGCGCGTTGGGCATGGAAGCAATGGTAGCACTCGTTGACCTGCGGCAGGCCATAGATCGTGCCATCAGGCGAGGTGACCAGCGGACGCACTTGCGGCGATCCTTCAAATACTTGCTTGATGAAGTATCCGTGCTCCTTGATCAAATCGTTGAGAGGCAGAAATAGCCCTTGGGGGCCAAAGAGCGCCAAGGTCGACGGATCGACCGTGAAGCCGACCATGATATCCGGCAGGTCACCGCTGGCGATGGTCAAATTCAGGACTTCCTGACCTTCGTTTGGCGGCGAGATATCGAAGTTGAGGTTGATGCCGGTGCGCTCACTGTACCATTGGGTGAATGTATTGGTGGAGAAGTCTTCCACGATGGCGTGGCCGAGCATCAAGATATCGAGAGTAATGGGCTCTTCGACGATGGGAAATTCGCCAGGGGCTGACACCATGTCTTGCCCGGCGACCGTAAATGGCAAAGCCAGCGCCAATATCAGAAGGGCAAAGGCGCAAATTCTTCTATTCATTTCGTTTCCTTTCACGGCATATGGAGGTCATTAAACAGCTCGCATCCAGAATCTGTCGATAGCGGCGCTCCTTTCTGATATTAGGCTTGCCGTTACTTTACCGAGCCGATCATTATGCCCTTGACGAAGTGTCGCTGCACGAAGGGGTAGATGAACATGACTGGCAAGCTAGCGACGACAATCAGCGAATACTTCAGCAGTTCGCGCAGGCCTTCGCGCGCTAGCAGATCTTCGACATCAACCAGCATCGAGGCGTCAATTGAGTTCTCAATCAGTATCTCGCGCAATACCAACTGCAGCGGGAAAAGTTCCTGATCTTTCAGGTAGATCAGGGCTTGAAAATAGGTGTTCCAATGCGTGTTTACGGCGTAGAAAAGCGCCAATACCGCGATGATTGGCCGCGCCAAGGGCACTACAATGCTGCCGAAGATGCGGAAGTCGCTGGCGCCATCAATGCGCGCTGCCTCGATCAACTCGGGCGGGATCGTCGTGCGGAAGAATGTGATGGTTATCAGCAGATTAAAGACGCCGATGCCGGTCGGCAAGATCATCGCCGCCCGCGTATTCAGCAAGCCCAGATCGCGGACGACCATGTATGTGGGAATCAAACCGCCATTGAATAACATGGTGAAGATGAAAGCAATCGTGATAATGCGGCGCCCGATCAAGTCCTGCCGCGAAAGCGGGTAAGCGGCGATGATGGTCATCACCACGTTGAATATCGTACCGAAGAAGGTATAGAACAGGGAATTGGCGAAACCGTCCCAGACCTTTTTGTGCTCGAAGATGGTTTCATATCCCAGCAGGCTGAAATCGACGGGCCATAAGGTAACCCGACCGGCGATGACCGCTTCGGCGGAACTGAAAGAAGCGCTGACGATGAAAACCAGCGGCAACAGAACAATGATCGTGATCACAACTAAAAAGGCGGTGTTGCTCAGCATGAAAATGCGGTCGACGGGGGATTCGTTGACCTTGTTGATATTGCTTTCGTAGCTCGTCAGTGACGCCATTTATCGTCCTTTACCAGACGCTGTTTTGGGTCAAGCGGCGCGCGGCGTGATTAACCGCGATCAAAAGCAGCAAACCGACGATCCCCTTTAAGAGACCGATCGCGGTCGAATAGGAGAAATCGAGAATTGGCGAGAGCAAACCAACTTTGTAGACGTAGGTATTGATCACCTCCGCTACACTAAGATTCAGTGGGCTTTGCATCAAATAGACTTTCTCAAAGGCGACTTCCAAGACGCGCCCCGTCGACAAAACGAGCAGGACCATGGCAGTCGGCAGCAAGCCCGGGATGTCAATGTAGCGAATGCGCTGCAGGCGGTTGGCGCCGTCCACGACCGCCGCTTCGTGTAAAGCCGGGTCGACCGTGGATAAGACAGCCAGATAGATGATGGCGCCGAAGCCCATCTCTTGCCAGATGCCAGACCAGACAAAGATATGGCGGAAGGCGCCCGGATCGCCCATCCAATTGGGCGCATTCACTCCGAGGGCATTGGCCAAAACGGCGGTGAAACCGACGCGCGGGTGCAGAAACTGGAAGAGCATGCCGACGATGACGACAGTCGAGATGAAATGCGGCGCGTAGGTGATCATCTGGACGCTGTTGCGGAACAGCCGCATCTTCACTTGATTTAAGCTAAGCGCCAGGATAATCGGTATAGGAAAACCGGCAATCAAGGAATAAAAGCTCAGCACAAGTGTATTGACGATGATCGGCTCGAACTTGGGCGAATTGAAGAAGCGCTCAAAATTGGCCAAGCCAACCCAGGGGCTGCCTTCGATGCCGAAGACCGGCGAATACTGCCGGAAAGCGATCTGGGCGCCATACATCGGGGCATAGCGGAAGATGATCAGCCAGGCGAGCGGCAGAATCAACAGCACGTACAGTTGCCAGTTGCGGCGGATGCGCAACCAGAATTTGCCCCAGCGCGGGGCCGACCCCCCAAGTCGTTTGCGCCACTGCGACCTTTCCCCGCTTGCGCGGAGAGCATCCTCTTTTCCAGCCACGACTGTCTCCGAACTACGACTGGCACAATTGTAACACTTATGTCTCAAAATGTCGAAACGAGTGGCGCGCCGCCTACAGTAACCGCTAGCGCGCTATGTCAGGCTTCTTCTCAAACCAGCGAAAACCAGCAACCACGATGCAGACGCCGGTCACGCAGGCCAGCGCGCAGAATACGAAAAAGACGGCGGGTCCCAGATTGTCGAAAGCCCAGCCGAAAAGTGATCCGGTCAGAAGCAGCGAAATGCTGGGCATCGTCACCTGCAGCAGCGCCTGATTGGTGGCGGCGTTGCCGGGGTGGCTGATGGCGTTCACCAGCTGAAACGATGAGAGATGAAAGCCGGGCCATACCAATCCCCGGAAGACGAGCAGGAGCGCCAAAACTGGCAAGGTCTGCACAGCGCCCAGGGCGATTGTGAAGAGGGCGATGCCCAATACGCTGATAATGTATGCGATCCGAATCCGCATCTTTGGCAAGATCGCGTCCATTAGATAGAAGAAGGGAATCTCCACGATGCCCAAGATCGCCGCCCATAGTCCGATATCCGCTGACGGTATGCCCAGGTCCTGATTGAAATAGATGAAGATAAAGGCGTAGGCGTTATAGGTGCCCATTGAGATGAAAAACTGACTGGCGGCGAGCACATAAAATCCGCGGTTGCGCGGCTGTTTGCTTTCGGCGGCGGCTTTGGGCTTCACTTTCGGTTTGGGTGGAAAGACGGTCGTCATCTGGATGCTGAGCAAGGCGAAAGCGGCCCCGACCCAAAACAGCAAGCCATAGCCGCCGATGGCGAACAATTGACCCGCGATCAGGCTGCCGATGCCAAAACCCATCGAAGCGAAGGAACGAATCTGCCCCAGGACCGCTTTCCCGCTGCGAATCAAGTGCGTCATCGTCAGCTGCATAGTCAGCGTCAGGCTTGGGCTAACCGTCACGCGAAACAGCACAACGGCGGCGATGATCGCCAGGTGCAGTTTGGAGGTGGCGAAAACGACATTTGCCAGCGCGATGCCGCAAAAGTAAAGCATGAGCAAGCGCCGATGCAGCATGTGGCGGTCGGCGAATTGATTGAGCAGCGGCGTTAACACCAGTGACAGCATCGCGCCCGCGCTGCCTAGGGTCCCGATCGCCGTGCCGGAGAAGTCAAGCTCGGTAAGATAGACATTGACGTAGGGCCAGGCAACGCCAACTCCCGCCAGGCTGAGGAATTGCAGCGCCATTAATCGGAGAGAACCAAAATGGTTGCGCAGCGCGAGGAGTCTCGACAAAATTCCGCCTGCCCGCATCCGGGCGGAATATCCAGGTTGACGATTCAATATAGACGCATTGTGCTTTTGATATCGTACTTCAAGGGCTTGAACCTGAATTGATTCCCCAACGCTACAATGCTATGCTTAATCGAATAATGATTAGATTAGCGTGAGACGTAATCCCCATGGAAAACCAACACGAGACGCTTTTCACCGGTTTCGACTTTTACGACTGCGATATGCACTTCAGCGACAAGCAAAAGGCGCTGCGGCAGGAAGTGCGCGACTTTGTCGATATTGAGGTGCTGCCGAAGATCAACCCTTACTGGGAACGCGCCGAATTCCCTTGGGAGATCGCGCGCAAAATGGTGGATCTGCCCATCATCGGCGGGGTGTTGTTTGAGCATGGCGCGGCGAGCCTGGATTTTGTCGAGATGGGTTTGGTCATGTACGAGTTGGGCAAGGGCGATGGCAGCATCAGCACCTTTTACGGCGTACATTCCGGCTTGGCGATGGGCTCAATCGGCCTGCTTGGCGATGAGGAGCAAAAGGCGCGCTGGCTGCCCGCTATGGTCAAGCTGGAGAAGATCGGCGCCTTCGCCCTGACCGAGCCTGATGTCGGCTCGAATGCGGCGCAGGTGAAGACACGAGCCCGCAAAGACGGCGACGGTTATATCCTCAACGGCGCCAAGCGCTGGATCGGCAATGCCTCGATAGCCGATGTGCTCATCATCTGGGCGCGTGACGAAACCAGCGGGGACTTCGGCGGTTATGTCATCGAAAATCCGAAAGACACTGAAGGCGTCGCCATCAAGGATATCTGGGGCAAAATCGGCAAGCGCGCCGTGCTCAACGCTGATATCAAATTGGACGAGGTTTACGTCCCCGCCGAAAACAAGCTGACGCATGTCAATCGCTTTCGCGATATGGCGCGCGTGCTCGGCTTGGGGCGTTACGGCGTCGCCTGGGAAGCGGCTGGCGTGGCGGCTGGCGCCTTTGAACTGGCGCTGAAATACAGCAAAGAACGCGAGCAATTCGGCAAGCCAATCGCCGGCTTCCAGTTGATTCAACACAAGCTGGTCGAGATGGCGACCGAAGTGACGCTGATGCAGACGCTCTGCTTGCAACTCTCGCACCTGCTCAACAGCGGCCGAATCAGCGAGGGAACTCTTTCGATGGCGAAATACAATAATGCTCGTAAGGCGCGATACGTGACGCAATTGGCGCGGGAATGCCTGGGCGGCAATGGTATCGTCATCGACAATCATATCGCGCGCTTGATGCTGGACGCGGAGATCATCTACACTTACGAAGGCACCAACGAGGTCAACCTGCTGCTGGTGGGGCGGGAGTTGACTGGTTTGAATGCTTTTGTGTGACGACAAGCTTAGCGCGCGGCGGTGATCGTATCGACTTCGGGAGACAGCCGATTATGGGTACGCACGATTTCATTAGTTTTCCGGCAAAATTACTGCATATATCACCGCGAACTTGGCTCTTGATGGGTGAGGTTCAAGCCACTATCAATACGGTCAAAGCCTTGCCGCTACTGCCTTTCGACCATGATATATTGATTAGGATATACCTAGCGAAAGCGTTACACGGCACAACCGCCATTGAGGGCAACCCGCTATCCGAACTCGATGTTTTGAGAGTCATAAGCGGGCCCGTGAACCTCGACACATTGAAACGCGACCATCTGCTTCAGATTCAGAACATGGACGAAGCCTTTGATGTTGTGGCGCAGGACATCATATCCGGTGACGCGCAATTTTCGATAGAGTCCTTCAATCGTTATCACCGTATAATTCTGAAGGGCTTGGCGGACGAGGCCAGCCTTGGCAAGATTCGCACTTACAACGTAGAAGTTGGCACTTATCTGGCACCGCCACCGGACGACTGTGAGCTTCTGCTGAGGCAATTCTGTGAGTGGCTAAATGATGACAGTGTGCCGTGCTTCGGCTACTCTGGCTACAATCTATCTTGGTCTGTTGTAAAAGCTGTAGTCGCCCATGTTTACTTCGCCTGGATTCATCCTTATGGCGACGGCAATGGACGGATGGCGCGGCTGATTGAGCAGGCGCTTCTGTTGCGAGCAGGTGTACCGGCCGCGGCCGCATATGTTCCAAGCTATTTTTACAGTGAAACACGCCAGCAGTATTACGCCGAATTGCAGAAGACTCACGGAGAGTTTATCGAAGGCGCATACCCCTCGACCGCTGAATTGTGCGGCTTCATCGAGTACGCGCTGGCTGGTTTTCGCAAAGAACTCGAACAGTTACTGTCGATGAGCCGTAAGGCTCAATTACAAGCGCTATATCGTGATTATATCCGGGGTTTCTTCCCGGAAACCATGACTGCCGTGCAGCAGCGAAGGATGCGCCTCGCGATCCTCTTAGCGGAAAACTTCCCGAATACTACGCTTTCCCTAGTTGATGTGATGGACTTGCGGGACGCGGGCCACTTGACGGATATCACTCAAAGCGACAACTCTCTCGATCGCGATCTCGAAACCTTGATAAGGATGGGACTGTTAACCCGAGAATACGGTGGCTATCTAGCGAATTCTGAGATTTTGGCAAGCTTCTTCGCCAACGCGCGGGTAGAACCCGGGCAAACAGCCAACTGAATTAAAAAGAGCGCGCCAGCCGGCACGCTCTCTCCAATTGCACTGTTTAACCTGCTGCCGGATAGACTAGCCCTCCATCATCGCGCTGACCAGATTCTCGCCCATGTTGATCTCCGCATGCGCCGCTATCGCGAGCTTGCCGGCGACCCCGGTCGGCGGGTTGGGCGCCCAATCCGCAAGATGTTCAGTGGTGAAGGCTTTGCCGACATCATTAGCCGCCAATGCCGCTTCTTCGCTGCTGAAAATGCTGATGCCTACAACCGTGTCTTCGCCGTCATTCAAGGCGAATTGCGCGAATAAACCGCCCAATTCCTGCAGCGCCGGCAGGAGCTGCGATATGGCCAGGTCATTCGCTTCAGCAAAATGCGTCAGGTCGAAGCCTTCATAGAAGCGTATGCTGGCATATAGTTCGCCAAATCCAGCGTGATCATCCGAACCGCGCAGTCCGGCGACGTAGTTCATCGACAAGGGACCTTCGGCGATCCTCGGCGGGTTGGGCAGCAAGGGCGCCAGGTTTTCAGCGATGAAGTCACGCGCCGCTTCGTTGGAGGCTGAAGCCTGCTCGGCCGAATCAAACAAGCTGACTGTCGCCAGCATGTCCTCCGCCGTCAGGAAGTAATAGCCGACGAAGCCGTCGCTCTCGCGTATGATAGGCAAGAAACCCTCATCTGTCAGGCGGGCGATCTCGTCTTGATCGGCCGGATCAATGCCATCATAGACCCGGACGCTGGCGAAGACGCTGTCGTCGATCAGGTTGGCGCCCATGTCAATCTCCGCTAGCGCCGCCACAGCGAGAGATCCACTGACCTGCAGCGGATCATCCGGCAGCCAATCCGCCAGGTATTCCGCCACGAAATCAGCCGCGATGTTGGAGCCTCGCTGCAAGCTCGCCTCGGAATCCATGATCCGCAGCGCGACAGCCTTGTCAACGCCGTCGCTGATCCCGAAATAGCTGAACAGGCCGCCGTTCTCGCGCAGGTCTGGCAAAAAGACGGAGTCAACCAATGTCACTGTCTCATCCAGGCGCGCCATGTCGAAGCCGTCGTAGATCGCCAAGAGGGCGTGGAGGGAGGTCATGCCCTCGTCCATCATGTCTAGAGCGTCCGTCACATAACTCACTTCAACCGCGCCCTCGACGATAATCGGCGGGTTGGGCAGCAGCGGCGCCAGGTTTTCGGCGACGAAATCGCGCGCCTTCGCATTCGATGCCGAGGCCTGCCCGGCCGAGTCGAACAAGCTGACCGCCGCCAACCTATCTCCCGCCGGCAGCAGATAGTAGCCGACGAAGCCATCGCTCTCGCGCATGATGGGCAGGAAGCCGTCAGCCGTCAGGCGCGCGATCTCATCCTGATTGGCCGGGTTGACGCCGTCGTAGACGCGGACGCTGGCGAAGACTCCATCATCCATCGCGTCGTCGATCAGATTGGCGCCTTCGTTCACAGCGGCAAAAGCGGCCAAGCCCAGGCTTCCGTTGATGCGAGTTGGCTCTTCACTTATCCAATCCGTCATGTATTCGGCGACGAAATCCGCCGCCAATTTGTTGGCGGCCAGCGCATTTTCTTCCGAGTCATAGACGGTCAGCGCCGCCACCCGGTCCACGCCGTCGTCCATCGTGAAGTAACTGAACAGACCGTCGGCTTCTTGCTGCTGTGGCAGGAAGATGGTGTCCACCAACTCGACGGCTTCTTCGCGATTTGTCAGGTCGTAATTGTCGTAGACGCGAAGGGCGGCATAGAGCGAGCCATAGTCCTGATCTTGCATCATGTCGTCGGCGGCCAAAAACCACACATCAAGCGCCCCTTCGACGATAGTGGGCGCGTTGGGCAGCAGCGGCGCGAGGTTTTCGGCGACGAAATCGCGAGCCTTTTCATTGGATGCCGAGGCTTGCTCGGGCGAATCAAACAGGCTGACGGCGGCCAAGGTATCACCGGCCGGCAGCAGGTAGTAGCCGACAAAGCCATCGCTCCCGCGCATGATGGGCAAGAAGCCTTCGGTCGTCAGGCGCACAATATCATCTTGATCCAGGGGGTCGACGCCATCGTAGACGCGGACGCTGGCGAAAACCTCGCCTTCCATCATGTCTTGCGCAACGATTGTGAAAGGCAAAGCCGATAGCAAGAGCAGGGATAGAGCCAGCAAAACTCTCAAATCTCTGCTCCACGAAAATGTGTGATTCCGCACGATCTTCCTCCGAGTTGAATGGGATAAAATGTAGTCTGCGATGCTCAGTCATGTTCGTTTAGAGACTTGCATCTTGATTTCAGTCTATACCTTATTTCGGTTCATAGTCAACCTTGCAGGGAGTCGGCAAGGGCTATAGCAAACTGAAGGGACATTCACTTCGCCAAGGTCCTGGCCAAGGGTCGGTTGGGCATATAGGGCGATGAACTTCTCAGGGCTAACCGGGGCTGTTTCCAGTTTATAGACGGACGACCTCAGCGCTGCGGCTGCTTTCCAGCGCGGCATCAACGATACGCATATTGACCAGACCTTCCGCCGCGCCGGGCTTGGGTTCTTGGTCCTTGCGGATGCAGTCGATGAAATAGGCCAGTTGCCGGTCATACATCTCTTGCGGGCAATGTTCTTCGCGTATCGGCGGGTAGCCGGGGTCGACCGTCTCAACCGCCTCGGCTTCACGATCGGGGATTTCCAACCTTGTGGGAAACAACTGTCCGAAAGCCCGCGTCCCATAGAGCTGCGTACTCGCCTCGGGCCCATCGGCGTGGGGCCACCACCAGCCCGATTCGATGATTGACATCGCGCCATTGTCCCAGTTGATCCAGATCGTCCCGCTGTCATCAACATCGTAATCGGTGTAGTCGGTAGCGATCTTGGCGTAGACGCTGATCGGCTGCGGATCGCCCAGCAGGTAACGCGCGGCGTCGATAGCGTGGATGCCCATATCGGCCAGGGCGCCGCCGCCAGCGTAGCGCTTCTCGACAAACCAGCCGCCCGGTCCCCAGTTCACATGCACGCCGTAGCCTCGGCTGCGCAAGACTTTGCCCAGCTTGCCCGCGTCGATCTGTTGCTTGAGCCAGTTGACTTCTTCGTCAAAGCGCCAGCAATGCGCTACCAGCAGCTTCGCGCCGGATGTCTCGCTGGCTCGCTGCATCGCTTCGGCTTCGGCCGCGTCCAGCGCCATCGGCTTCTCCACCATGACATGCACTCCCGCTTCCAATGCCGCTATAGTTTGCGGCGCATGCAAGTAGTTGGGTGTATTGACGCTCAATATGTCTATGTCGCCGGCGGCCAGCAGGTCTTCGACAGCGGTGTACTGCCGCGTGATGCCGAATTGCGCCGCATAGTCCGCCATGGACTCTCGCCGATGATTGACGATGGCGGCCAGTTCCAGATCCGGCATTGCCTGCGCCGCCCGCGCGTGCGTCCGCGAAATGTGACCGGTACCGGTGAAGGCGATTTTCAGCGTCATGCGGCTATCCTCCTCAAGCTGTCGTGGTCTGAGCCTTTGCAGATCTTAACGCTGCCAATGGCCGCTTGAGATATTTTGACAAATGCTTGGGACTATTGGTATCTTTCTTGCAGTCTAACAGCAATTCGAGGAATCACAGATGTTTGATCGCCCTGGCTTCACCACAATCTTCGGTCGCAATCTTATCGCCGAGTTGCCCAATATCGCGCACCGGCCTTATCTCGTCGTCACGATGGATGACCTCTGGCCGCTCTTCGGACATCATTTCGATGACAATCTCGCTGGTCCCTACCTGGTCAGCACCATCGACGGCGACGAGCTGGAGGACGAAGTCGCCAAACTCCCGGAATGCCGCAGCATCATCGGGCTTGGCGGCGGCCAGGCATTGGATGTGGCCAAGTTCTTCGCCTGGAAGCTGCAATTGCCGCTCTTCCAGGTACCGACATCGATGTCGGTAAACGCCGCTTTTGGACATCGCACCGGCTTGCGCTTCAAGGGCAACGTGCGTTATGTCTATTGGGCTGTGCCGGAAGCGGTCTATGTCGACTATGATGTGATTCAGAATGCGCCGCCGGGGGTCAACCGCAGCGGCATCTGCGAGATCCTCTGTTATCACACCGCGCATGCCGATTGGCGTTATGCTCAAGAGCGGGGCATGGTTGAGGAGAAATGGCAATACGACCAGGCGATGGTCGATGAAGCGCAGGCGGTGATGGCGACGGTGATGGATGCGCTCGATGACATCCGCGAGGTCAACGAGAAGGGCATTCGCGCGCTGATGCTGGCGAATCGCTGGGGCGGGGCGGCTTTCCACAACCTGGGCTGGAATCCGCGGCCGATTGAAGGCGCCGACCATTTCCTCTTTTACGCCTTGGAATACCATACCGGCAAGAAGTTCATACACGGGCAGCCGGTCTGCCTGGGCATTTATGTCGGCTCGCTGCTGCACGATGACCGGGCGCAAGAGATGCTGGACGCCATCGTGCGGGCCGGCGTCGATATCCGCCCCGAAGCGATGGATATCACCTGGGACGATGTTAGCCATGCGCTGCTGAACATGCGGGAATTCGTAGGGCAGGCGGGCTTATGGTACAGTATTTTCCACGATGCCGAAATCGATCAAGCTTTCGTGGATACCGTCCGCGCCAATGTGGAAGCGGCTTATGCAGGCGTGACGCTTTGACGCTAAATTCTGGAGTCACTCTGACGTCAGTCAGTGATTTTCTATTGATCTATATTCAGGAGATGCACGATGCTTAAGAAGACACTCGTATTGGTTCTCTTGCTGCTGGTTTGTCTGGCGCCTGCCGCGCAAGCCAACGGCGACCTTGACTGGATGCAGTTCGCGGGCAGCGAAATCACGATTCTGATGCCCGAGCATCCTGTGCTGGATGGCATGCGCAGCGTCATGGACGACTTTGAAGCCGCCACTGGGATCACCGTCAACGTCGAGGCGCTCGCCGAAAATCTCTACTTCGACCGCATGGAAGTCGCATTGCGCGCTGATGAGGGTGTCATGGATGTCTACATGGTGCCGATGGATTCGACCGCCTTCACGCAGTGGAGCAATGGACTGATCCATCCGCTAAGCCCCTTCATCAATGATGATCACATGACCTCTGCCGATTACAATTTCGCCGACTTCCCGGCTGGCTTCACCCAAGCGACGCAATACCCGCCCGGCGATATGGACGCGCAGGATTATGCGGTACCGGTATCCTTTGAAGCCTACACCCTCTTCTGGAATCAGGATATTGTTGATGAATACCTAGACGGCGAGATTCCCGACACGATGGGCGGCTTGATCGAAGCGGCGCAGGGCATCACCGAGGCGAGCGGCGGCTCGGTCGCTGGCGCGGTCATGCGCGGCATCCGCTCCCACACCATTATGGACACCGTCACTGGCATGGTCTTCAATAATTGGGGCGAAGCAGAAATGTCCCTGCCTTACAACGTCTGGTTCGATGGCGACTGGTCCAATCCGGTCCTCACTGATGAGCGCGTCACGGCTGGTCTGTCGCACTATGCCGGCATGATGTCCGCCGGTCCCATAAACGTGCAGTCGCTCGATTGGCCCGATGCCAGCCTGCTCTTCCAGCAGGGGCGCGCCGGTTTCTTCATTGACGCCAGCCTTTTTGGTCCCGGCTTTGAAGATCCGGAGGCCTCTGCGGTCGCCGGCAAGACCGGTTACTCCGTCATGCCGCCAGTCGAAGCGGGCGGCGCATCTTGGACCGGCCACTGGATGTGGGGCATCGGCATTCCCGCCAACTCTCAGAATCCGGAAGCGGCTTGGTATTTCATCCAATGGATGACCAGCGCGGACATTGAGCCAGTCATCGGCGCCTATCATGGCGGCGCGGCTCGCGTCTCGACCTGGGACAAAGCCGAATACGTCGACGCGCTGAATCCGCTCTATGTCGAGACTGTGCTCGAAGCGATGCAGACCTCGCGCACAACCGTCGTCTTCCGCGAAGGCTGGAGCGAATACGCGCTCGTCATCGTCGATGCGATCCAGGATATGTACGGCGGCATGGCGCCGGCCGATGCCACTGCCAAAGCGCAGCAGCGTATCGTCGAAATGGATGGCTAAGGAAGTCGGTTCGCCGTTGCTTGCTTTGCGGGCGGCCCAATGGGTCGCTCCTACAACTCGCGGTAGGTATGTAGGGGTCAGCCATTGGCTGACCCACTTGCATCAGCCATTGGATCTAAGATGCCCTCAGCTCCTCGCAACCGCGTCGCCTACTACTTGATCGCGCCGGCGGTTGTCGTCCTCGCCGTCACTTCGCTCTATCCAGCCATATACTCCGTCGTACTCAGCTTCTACAACTGGAATTGGGGCGTCCGCTTCGATTTCATCGGCTTGGGCAACTACATTGATCTTTTCACCAGCGTCGAGTTCTGGCAGGTGCTCTATCAGACCTTCCTCTTCGCGATCGTAGCGACCACTCTGGAGCTGGCGCTGGGATTGGGTTTGGCAGTGGTGGTCGACCGCCTCGATTTCGGGGCGAGCGTTATCCGCACCCTGCTGCTGACGCCGTTGATGGTCTCGGGCATTATCGTGGCGCTGATGTCCAAAATCGTTTTGGACCCCATGCTCGGCATTGTCAACTACCTGCTTGGCTTAATCGGCCTACCGCCATCGCCCTTCTTTGGCACGACCGGCACGGCGATGGCGACTGTGATCATGGTGGACGCCTGGTGGCAGACGGCATTTGTTTTCATCATCGTGCTGGCGGGTTTGCAGAGCTTGCCGCAGGAACCGATTGAGGCGGCGCGCGTGGATGGCGCCAACAGCCTGCAAACTTTCTTCCGCGTCAAGCTGCCGATGTTGCGCCCGGTGCTTTATACCATCCTCATCTTCCGCACGATCGATACATTGAAGGTCTTTGACATCATCTTCGGCACGACGGGCGGGGGACCGCAAATTGCGACCGAGGTCATGCAGACGATGGCTTATCGCAAAGCTTTCAGCTTCCTGCAGATGAGCGAAGCGATGACCGTCATGGTGATTTTTTCCGTCATCGTCCTGGCGATCAGCCTCATTTATATGCGCCTTGATGACCGATTGGCGGAGGACTAGCAATGGTTATCACGCGGCGCGATCAAAACGAACGGCTGCTGGCTTACCTCATCTCGCTGGCGGCGATTTTGATCACGCTATTTCCTATCGTCTGGCTGCTGGGCATCGCCCTGAAGTCGCAGCGGGATGCCTTCGCGATACCGCCGAAGCTTGTCTTCGAGCCGATTGCCGATCATTTCCTCTTTCTGCTGGACAAACCCGGCTTCGTCGAAGCATTCCAGAATTCCGTTTACGTCACCGCGCTCGGCGTCGCTATCGCCATCGTCATCGCGATCGTCGCCGCTTACGGCATTCACCGCTTCAAGTTCCGCGGCAAGAAGCTCTTCGGCGTCTGGCTGCTGCTGGCGTATATGCTGCCGGAATTTCTCTACATCATTCCCATGTACGCGCTCTACCAGCGCATCGGACTTTACGATACGCAGATCGGCTTGGCCTTTGTCTATCAGGTGCATTCGCTGCCCTTCGCCGTCTGGCTTATCCGCAGCTTCTTCCGCGAAGTGCCGGGCGAGTTGGACGACGCCTCGCGCATTGATGGCTGCAATCATTTCGGCAGTCTGCGTCATGTCTATATCCCGATGGCGGCGCCGGGCATTGCGGCCACCGCGATCCTCACCGCTATCTGGATTTGGAATGAACTGACCATCGCGCTGTCGCTGACGTTCGGCGAGGCGCAGACGATCACGGTCGCGGTCGCGTCTTTCCGCGGCTATACGTCGATCAACTGGGGCGCGATGGCGGCGGCGTCCATCGTCGCCATCGTGCCGATGCTGATGTTTGCGGTATTCGCGCAGAAGTACATCGTCAAGGGCTTGACGCTGGGCTCGCTGAAGGGCTAGTTGAGCTTCAGATTGATGTTGCCGCATCAGCGCTCAAATTTGCTTGCCTGCGGTGTTGTGGCTTCTTCACGCCGCCGTGGGCTGGGCGTAAAAATTTTGGTTTCCGGTGTTTCAAAGTTTCTGAGGAGATTCTCGTATGCGCATCTTGATTATGTGTGATATGGAAGGCGTCAGCGGCATCGTGACCTGGGATCAGGTCGGGGGCGGCAAAGCGGGCTACGCGGAAGGGCGGTTGCTCTACACGGCTGAGGTCAACGCGGCGGTGCGGGGCGCGGCGCGGGCGGGCGCCACCGAGATCATCGTCATCGACGGCCATAACGCCGGCGGCGATTGGCGCTATAACTCCCTGCTCAAAGATATGCTCGACCCGGCTTGCGAATATGTGGCGCATCATAGCTGGACGCACTACCGGGAACCGCTGGAGCAGGGCGCCGACGCCTGCCTGCTGGTTGGCTATCACGCCCGCAACCATACGCCCGATGGCGTTTTGAATCACACCATCGCGCCTTACCAGTGCAGCAATCTTTGGTTCAATGACGAGCTGGTCGGCGAGATCGGGGTAAACGCCGCGCTCTGCGGGCATTATGGCTGCCCGGTGCTGCTGATGACGGGCGATGTCGCGGCCTGCCGGGAAGCGACGGAACTGCTCGGCGACGGGTTGACAACGGTGGCGGTGAAACGCGGACTGTCGAAGTTCTCAGCGCGCCAGATCGCGCCGCAGCGAGCCCGGAAAATGATCGAAGAAGCCGCTTATCAAACGCTGGCTGATTTGAGCGCGGTCGCGCCTTATGTGCCGGCGTCGCCGGTCACGATCACGGTTGAATTCGGCAACCGCGATGCCGCGCTGCGTTACACGCCGGGCGAGAATGTCGAGTTGGATAAGCCGGCGGGAAAGATGTACAGCCGCGCCGACGACTGGCTGACGGCTTGGGATCAGATCTGGCCCTGGTAAATTGGTAGTTGGGCGGGCGCTGCATCACGCTCGCGCAGATTCGCCCCTAGCTACTGGCTCGCCACCGCTGCTCTCATCCGCCAACGAGTTCCATGTGATTTGCGCTACAATCTCTAACCGGGCTCAAGAATAGGTTGGGAGAGGCGACAGCATGCGCATCTTGATTATGTGCGATATGGAAGGCGTCAGCGGCATCGTGAATTGGGATCAGGTCGGGGGCGGCAAAGCGGGCTATCCGGAAGGGCGAGTACTCTACACCGCCGAAGTCAACGCGGCGGCGCGCGGCGCGGCGCGGGCCGGCGCAAGCCAGATCATCGTCATCGACGGCCACAACGCCGGCGGCGATTGGCGCTACAATTCCCTGCTCAAGGATATGCTCGACCCGGCTTGCGAATACGTGGCGCACCATACCTGGACGGACTACCGAGCGCCGCTGGAACAGGGCGTCGATGCTTGCTTGATGGTCGGCTATCACGCGCGGAACAACACGCCGGATGGCGTTTTGAATCACACCATTTCATCGGCGCAATGCCGCAATCTCTGGTTCAACGATGTCCTGGTCGGCGAGATCGGGGTCAACGCCGCCCTCTGCGGGCATTACGGCTGCCCGGTGCTGCTGATGACTGGCGATGTCGCCGTCTGCCGGGAAGCGACCGAATTGCTCGGGGACGGTCTGACGACGGTGGCGGTCAAGCGCGGGCTTTCCAAATACTCCGCCCATCAGATTGCGCCGCAGCGCGCCCGGGAAATGATCGAAGAAGGCGCCTATCAAGCGCTGCAAAATCTGAGCGCGGTTGCGCCTTATGCGCCGGCGTCGCCGGTGACGATCACGGTGGAGTTCGGCCACTACGACACGATGATGAATTATGTGCCGCGCGAAGATGTCGAGTTGGACCAGCCGGCGCAGAAGATGTACAGCCGCGCGGAGACCTGGCTGGAAGCCTGGGACAAGATCTGGCCCTGGTAGCTTAAGCCGGCGCCGCCTCCAATTCTTGCAAGGTCTCTTCATTTGCCTCGAGCCATTGGATCGCCGCCATCGCCGCCGATGTCCCTTGACCTACTGAGGTCGCGACCTGCCGCCAGATCTCGTCCTGAATCTCGCCAGCGGCGAAGACGCCATCGACATTCGTCCGGTAGCGCTGATCAGTGATGATGTAGCCGTTCTCATTGAGCGCGATCTGATCGCCGAAGACGGCGTTGTTCGGGTCGTGCCCGATGAAGATGAAGACGCCTTCGGTCGGATGAATCGTCTCCTCGCCGGTGAGGACATTCTTCAGGCGGACGGCATTAACGCCGCCATCGCCGCCGACGATCTCCTCCACCACCGAGTTCCAGGTGAAGTTGATTTTCTCGTTGTTGAAGGCGCGCTGCTGCAATTGCACGCCGGCGCGCAACTCGTCCCGCCGGTGGATGATGTTGACGCTGGTGGCGAAGCGCGTCAGGAAGATGCCTTCCTCCAGCGCCGAATCGCCGCCGCCGACCACGACGATATCCTTGCCGCGGAAGAAGAAACCATCGCAGGTGCCGCAATAGCTGACGCCGGCGCCGATGTATTCTTCCTCGCCCGGCACGCCCAGCTTGCGCGGGTCCGCGCCGATGGTGACGATGACGGCATCAGCCAGGTATTCTTCGCCGTAAGTCTTGATGTAGAAGGGCGAACCATTGCTGAAATCGACGCTATCCACCAGGTCGAATTCGACCACCGCGCCGAAGTTCTCGGCGTGTTCTTTCATGCGCTCGACCAATTCAGGCCCGCTCAAGCCATCGGGGAAACCGGGATAATTCTCGATCTCATGCGTGATGGCGACCTGCCCGCCGAGTTGCGCCCCGGCGATGACCACCGGCGCCAGTTGAGCGCGGGCGGTGTACAGGGCGGCGGTCAAGCCAGCCGGTCCCGAGCCGATGATAACAACACGTTCCTTCTTCATTTCCAAACCCCCATCCCCAGCCCTTCCCCCCAAAATGAGGGAAGGGAGCGCGAATGATATCGAATCAGTGATCTAAAGTTGCAATCTAAGAAAAAACTGAATGGTCCAAATCGGCGAAGTCGAAGCCTTCCAAGGCTTTTTCCTGTTTCAGCACTGCCACCAGCGCTTCAAATTCTTCGCGGCAATCGCCCCAATAGCGCATGAACTTCTGCATCTCCGGCAGGATCTCGCTGAGGTCGGCGCCGTTGGCGACTTGCTCCGCCAACTGGGTGATCTTCTCGCAGCAGTCGTTGCAATCCATTTTGATCAAGGTTTCATCGGCCGGGGCGTTGACAATGAAGTCGAAGAATTTTTCCATTTGGTCGCCATCATGCGGGTTGGACATGGCGGGTGCTCCTGATGCTTGTCCTACTTGTTATGGACGAGGGGCTGGCGGGGAATCTTACACAGGTTCGCGCTCTCCAAGAATTTCGTCCCGCACATAAAGCTGCAAGCCGGCCAGCGAAGTAAAGCACTTATAATCATAATCTTCAGCAATGTTGCGTGTTTCCTCGCTCTCGTTGATGAGTAGCGCCGCTTGGCGACTGTAACCTTCTTGTATGCCGCGTGGCCAAGCCAGGTCGAGCGTCGCCAGCAGTTCGCCGCTGGCGGTGACCAGTTCAAAACCATATTCGCCGCGCGGCAGGCTCTTGTTCTCCATCCAGTCCATGGCTTCACGTAGCGCTGCTTCTTCTTCGTCGCTGGCGATGCTGATGGGGCGGGGGCGGGATGTTTGGTCGCGGTTGACTTCAGGCGCATCGGCAAAGGGCATGTCGCCTTGGTATAGCTGGTCGAGGAAGTCGTTGGCTGCGTTGGCCAGCAGTTCGCGGCGCGCTGCGAGGAACTCTTGGTAGTTTTCGATTTTCCACAGGTTGTTGTTCTCTGGAATCCAATGGGACTTCAAGACACCAGGATAATTGCCTTCACAGTCCGGAAAGTATATTTCCGGCAAACTGTCTGACAGCTGGTAATTAGTTTTCCGAAACAGGATAGTGAAGTTAGCTAAGGCATTTACGTCTTTACGGGCATAACCTAGTTTATACAGATGTGCTTTGGGAAAGATGTGATGCAGCTGAAGCTGGAAATCGTCACCTTTCATTCCATCCTTCAAGCCGATGCCTACGCCCAGGTCGCGTGTACCGGATACCCGTGTAAGCATATAGAGAAGTGGATAGAATCGACTACCGCGCGACCAGTCTGCGAAGTTTTGCGGAGTAACTCTTAGACTACCGCGATCTTGCTTTAGCCGTTCAATCAGAGCGTCAACCGCCTCTTCATTCTCGTCTATAGTCATCAAGTCTTGACGGATTACCGATTCCACTGTGCCAGAATAGCGGCCCCACAACATGGCGTGTACGTACCAGTACAGGAATCTGTCTCGCTCTTTTTCATCTAACGTTGAGTTAGGTTTGTCAAATAGCCGAATCACCGCAGGCAGGGCATTTGGGCTGCCTAGAACTTCCCGATGGTCTAGACCGAGACGCCACTCGAAAAGACCTAACGCACTGTAGATGTGCTTTTTCGCTCGCTTCAATCCGTCCTGAATATCGCTGGCGGTGAAGTCATGTCTGTCAAGTTCTGCGAAATCGGAATGTCCCGTCAATACAGCGTTTACACAACGTAATAGCCAATCAAACTTGTACTGATAGTCATTAATTCTGTATCCCTCACTTTGCCATTTATCAAAATACTCTTGCATTGTTTCTCGCGCCTCAGGCCAATACGCTGAAATTTTTGCTAGTGCCAAGTCGCCCTTTGAAAGTTTCCTGCCTCCGCTGTTCACCTCGTTAAAGATGTCAACTACGACGTCAATTACCTTTTCGTTATTAGGTGCAATATTGTCTCTTACAGTTTCAACGTGGAAGTCCCGATCTCTAATGCTCAGTATCGCGAGAAGGCGATTGACGTAATCAGCTTGATTGGGATCCTCCGCAAAGAGCGGAAAAAACTTCCCAATCCCCTTTTGCATTAGTTCCGTAACTGGTATCCAGCGATGCTTATTCGTCATCTTTGACTTGCTATAGAACTCGAATTCTTGCTCCAAAACATCAAAGTAAAGGTTGAGGAATGATCTTTCGTCTGCATCAGAAAACTTTGGCTTTTCGCCGCGAATAATGCCATAAAGCGACGTTATTCGCTGTTGGCCGTCCAATAGCAAAGTATGCGCAGGTCCGTCTAAGCCTGTTGTGCCTTTTGCGATTGCTGTATCGGATTTCGTTTCCCAGACTAAGAAATTGCCTACGGGATAGTTTCTATAAAGGGAACGCATTAGGGAGCGAACCTGTTCTCGATTCCACACATAGCTTCGCTGGAACGTAGGTAGAACTATAAGTCCTTCATCAATCTGAAAAAGAATAGCATCCAGCTTCATTCAATCCTCTCCCATCCTTTCGTCAACCCAGCCATTCTATCACATCACCTCACCAAGTGGCTCATAAAGATGCGCGATGCAATCTCTGCGCCCTCTGTGCCTCTGTGGTGAATTCCTAAATCCCCTTCACACGCCGCGCCGCGTCGAGAATCTCCCGCGCCGACTGCAAGCCGGCCGATCCCGCCGTGCCCAACATCGCCGCCAGCTCGGCCACGCGCTCATCATCGCCGCGCAATTGCCGCACCTCGGTCGCCGCATGGGGACTGGTCATGTCTTTCGCCACCTGGAAATGGACATCGGCGTAACTCGCCAGTTGCGGCAGATGGGTGACGCAGAGCACCTGATGCGCGCCGGAAAGCGACCAAAGTTTTTCGCCGACGACCGCGCCAATGCGCCCGCCGATGCCCTGATCGACCTCGTCGAAGATCAGTGTGGGCGTCTGATCGGCTGCGGTCAAGACACGTTTCAGCGCCAGCATGATGCGGGCCGCCTCGCCGCCGGAAGCCACCTTGGCCAAGGGACGGGGCGGCTCGCCTGGATTCGCGCTCAGCATGAACTCGACATCATCCATGCCCTTGGCGTCGAATTTATAGCGCCGGTCGCCGACGATGCAGCCGGCCGGATGCTCGGCTTGGCCCAACAGCGCCTCGAAACGCGCCCCTTCCATGCGCAGGTCAGCCAGTTCGTCTATCACTGCCGCGCTCATCTCCTGGGCAGCTTGGGCGCGCGCTCGGCTCAAACGCCCGCAGATATCACCGATCTGACGCATCAGCTTGTCTTCGCGGCGCGCCAACTCCATCAGTCGTTCATCGCTGGCGTCAATGCCCTGCAATTCCGTCGCGGCGCGCTCGGCATAAGCGAGGAGCTCGTCGATGCTCTCGGAGCGGAAGCGGCGTTTGAGAGTCCTGATGAGCTCCAGCCGCTCTTCAAGCTCGTCCAGCCGGTAAGGATCATATTCCACTTCGTCGGCATAACGGGTTAAGGTTAAAGCCAGGTCTTGCGCAGTCTGCGCCAGGTCCTCAGCTTGCGTATAGTTCTCTGCCATGCCCGGATCAATGCCCGCCAGTTTGGCCAGCGCCGCCGCGGCTGTCATGAGCCCGTCGACTGCCGAAGCGGCTTGCGCGTTCTCGTCGCCATTGAGCGATCGCAGCGCCTCCGCCGCCAGGTTGGCCAATTGCTCGCTGTTCGCGAGTCGATTGCGCTGATCCAATAGCTCGTTCTCTTCTTTCGGGTCAAGCTGGGCGGCTTGTATCTCTTCCAGTTCGTGGCGCAGCAGATCGGCTCGCCGTTGCAAAGATTCTTGATCGTCGCGCAGGTTGCGGATCTCGGCCTGCGTCCGCGTCAATTCGCTCACCATTCTCGCCAAGCCCGCGCGCAGGTCCAGCAGATCGGCATAGCGATCCAGCAGGTCGATATGATAGCGCGGACGAAAAAGCGAGAGATGTTGGCTCTGCCCGTGAATATCCACCAGCGCGCCGCCGATCTGGCTGAGGACTTCGCTGCGAACGGGAAAGCCGTTGATGCGCGCGCTCGAGCGGCCGCGTCGGCGAACCTCGCGCATGATGCTCAGGTAATCCGCGTCGTCTTCGTCGACCAGGTCTTCCCGTTCCAGCACGGGCTGAACCGCCAGACGGGCTCGAGAATCCAGCTTGAACAGGCCTTCGATGCGGCTGCGTTCGCTGCCAGCGCGGACGACTAGAGGGTCGGCGCGCGCCCCCAGCAACAATTCGACCGCGTCTACCAGGATGGACTTGCCGGCGCCTGTCTCGCCGGTGATGACGTTGAAGCCGGCGCCAAAGTTCAGTTCCAGCCGGTCGATCACGGCGAAGTTCTGTATGCGCAATTCTTCCAGCATGATGGAGCGGGCGAGCCTAAATTGACATCTTGAAGCGGGCGAAAGCGGCCGAGCAAGCCAGCGCCAGATAAAGCAGCGTGAAAATCCCCACCGTGCCCGTCAGCAGATAGCCGGCTGCCAAGCCGCCGATGAGCAAAGCGCCGACGCTGACATAAGCGCTCTGTCGCCCCCGGCGTCGTCCGGTCAATTGCAAAGCGATTTGCGCGGCCGCCCCTCCAATCGCCGGCGCCAGGATGAATCCCAAAATTAGAAAGCCGCCGAGCAACAAGGCGGCGAATATCGTGAGCGCGCCGCCACCAGCCGAGACGGCCGCCACCAGCGCGTAGTCAAGGAGCGTGCCCTGATAAAAGCGGTCCTCGTGCCCGCGCACGCACTCGCGGCAGGTATAACCGACAGGCGTCCGTTTGGCGCATTCGACGCACATATAGCGGTCGCAGCGGTTGCAGCGCAAGCCGGTATCGCGATCGGGATGGACAGCGCAATAATGAATCTCGTCCTGGATGGTGGCGTCCATGTTCGCCTCTTCCAATCTACCCCTCCCCGAAGCATCATGGAGGGCTGTCTGTTTCGTAGGGCATTTCGCTCCAGGTCGGTCTCTCTTGCCACCTGGCGCCATTTGCCCAATGGCGTCATTCATTGAAGGTCATGCGCCGCGGACCGTGCCGGTTGATGCGCGGCTCCAGGCGATCCAGCAGCGAGCGATAGAAATAATTGCGTTCGCGCAAGCGCACGAATTGGCTCACTGGCTCGGCCGATGTGATGCAGACGTGCTGATTCTCGTCCAGTTCCGCTTCGACCTTGCCATCGACTGTCAACACGACCGCGTGGCGATTCTCCCGCGTCGGCTCGATATCCACCACCGCCCCGCGCGCAAGCACGATCGGTCTGTCCATGCTCAAATGGGGCGCCATGGGCAGCATCAGGATATTGCGCAATTCCGGCGGCAGTATTGGTCCGCCGGTGGCCAGGGCATAGGCGGTGGAGCCGGTGGGCGTCGACAGGATCAGGGCGTCGGCGTTGTAGGTGGTCGCCCAATGCTTGTCGATATACGTCGCGATCTGCACCATGCGTCCGAAGACGCTGCCGCTGATGACCACATCATTCAGCGCGCGGTAGCAGCCGATGACAGTAGAGCGGTCTTGCATCAGCGTCGCTTGCAACATCATGCGCCGCTCGATCCAGTACTCGCCGGCCAGCAGCGCGTCCAGCCCGGCTTCGCAATCGTCCGGCTGCTGTATCTCGGTCAAAAACCCGAGCCAGCCCATATTGACGCCCAGCACCGGCAGGCCTTGTTCAGCGCAGACGCGCCCGGCGCGCAGCATGGCGCCATCGCCGCCGATGGCCATCACAATATCGGCGCTCGCCACATCCGCCTTGACAGCGTCCTCATCCCAGACGGTGTAGACCCAATTCGCGATGCCGCGCTTGCTGAGCAGCTTCGCTATCTTTCGCGCGACCGGGTGCGTATCCGGGCGGGAGGGATGGGCGAGTACGCCGATCCGCTGTATGTCGGTCAAATTTATCGTCTTTCACTCCGCCAATTGATTCTCCATTATGACGCAGTTTCAGCGCCAATCCCATATCGGACTCCCAAGCTACGCGCCAAATGGAGCGGATTCAAAAGAAGTTGTGCTACACTGAAAATGGAATAAGTTTACTCGTGACCGTCCAAGTTATACTGGCGAGGAGGAGTTGGGCAATGTTTAGGAAATGCTTGTTGACTGTTTTAGTACTCGCGTTACTGCCAGGGCTGGGGGCATTAGCGCAGGGCGACGGCAATCCGACCATAGCCATCTTGCGCTTCGGTTCGCTGCCGAACGTCGACATCACTGAAGGCGCCATCCTCGACGTTCTGGAGTCGTATGGCTTTATTTCGACGGAGGAGAACCGCATTTTCGAAGCGCGGCGCGACTACGAAGGCGAGCATATCACGATCTATTGGGGCGACGCCGGTTTTGATTTTCCGACAGTGAATTTAATGCTGGAAGACGCGCTGGATAAAGAAGTTGACGTGCTGATCACAAGTGGGGCGACGGTGACCCAAACCGCCGTGCATTTGACCAGCGAAATGGATATGCCGACGCCGGTGATCTTTGTATCGACGCCTTATGAGGGTGGCATCGCCGCCGAAGCCGCCTGCGTGAAACCGGATCATGTCGCCTGGGTGTCCGCCACGCTGTCTTACGATTACGCCTTTTCCGTGCTGCTCATGCAGGATCCAGACATTGAGCGGGTGGGCGTGATCCACAGCATAAGCGATGCGTCGGGTCGCTACGGCGCGGAACAGATAATGAAATCCGCAGAATCATTGGGGATCAAGATACATACAGCCGGCGTCGTCTCTTTGTCGGATTTGCGCCCGGCCGCCAATAGCCTGGTGGATGCCGGGGTCGGCGCGATCCTGCTCCCGCTTGATTCAATCACTTCGAGCGGGTTGCCCGTCATCACCGAAATCGCCAGCCAAATTGGTTTGCCGGTATTCTATCCCAGCTTCAGCGCGATCTATTACGGCGCCACCATCGGCGCGGGCTCGTCGCCGATGTACGCGAACGGCGTCAATCTCGGGCGGATTCTGACGGCGTATTTGAATGGCGATGTGGAGCTTGCGCGCGTCGGCATCGGCACGACCGGGGAACTCCTCGTCGGCGTCAATCTGGATTCGGCTGAAGCGCAGGGAATCGATATTAACGAAGCGGTGATGGCGGAAGCCGCCGCCGTCATCGAGAGCGGCGGGACGACCAAGCTGCACCCGGAAGTGCTGGCGGCAATCGCGCGGCGCGGCAGAATCATCCCCCTCGAACAACGTCAGGCGGACGACCAGGCTTGGCTCGCTTCCCTGCATTGCACTGACGAAATGATCGCCGAGCAGCAGGCGGCGCTGGACGCGGCTGGCGAATAATCAACCGCAAAAACCTGGAACATGTAGGGGCGACTCTGTGAGTCGCCCGCAATTGTCTTGTCTCCCGCTCTAACCAAAACGCCCGGCGATATATTCAGCCGTCTCCTGCTGCGCCGGGCTGCCAAAGACCTTCTCCGTATCATCGTACTCGACCAGCTCGCCCCAGCGGATCTCATGACCGTCTTCAATTGTTTTGCGAATGTTGAAAAAGGCGGTGAAATCGGAAGCGCGCTGCGCCTGCTGCATATTATGCGTGACGATGACGATGGTATATTCCCGCTGCAATTCCCGCATCAGCTCCTCGATGCGCTGCGTCGCGATAGGGTCAAGGGCGGAACAGGGCTCGTCCATCAAGATCACATCCGGCTCCACCGCGATCGCCCGCGCGATGCAGAGCCGTTGCTGCTGCCCGCCGGATAGAGCCAAGCCTGACTTGTTCAAGTCACCGCTGACCTCATTCCAAAGCGAGGCGCCGCGCAGGCTGCGCTCGATGATCTCGTCCAGGATGTTCTTCTTCTTGACGCCCAGCAAGCGCGGTCCATAAGCCACATTGTCGTAGATGCTCTTGGGAAAGGGATTCGGCTTCTGGAAGACCATGCCGATCCGCCGCCGCACCTCGACCGGGTCCACCTCGCGGTCATACAGGTTCCGGCCCCGGTAGATGATCTCGCCCTCGACGCGCGCGCCCGGCGTTAAATCGAGCATGCGATTAATGCCGCGCAAGACGGTGCTCTTGCCGCAACCGGAGGGTCCAATGAAGGCGGTGATCTTGTTTTGATGGATCGGCAGGCTCACATCCGCCACCGCGCGGAATCCCCCGTAATAGAAGCTGCAATGGCGCAACTCCATCACCAGATCGGCATCGCGCCGAACTTGTTCGTTCGTCTCTTTTGTTCGCAGAGCCATGGCTTAGAACCTTATCGAATAGCGGTTGCGAAGGATGATGGCCGCGGCATTTAGCGTCAGCATCAGCGCCAACAGCACGATGATGGCGGCGGCGGCGATATCGGCGAACTGACCTTGCGGGCGCGCCGTCCATTGATAAATCTGTATCGGCATCGCCGTGAACTGAGAGAAGGGGCTGGTCGGGTCAGTCACCAGGAAGGTGGCCGCGCCAACGACAATCAGGGGCGCCGTCTCCCCGACCGCGCGCGAAACCGAGAGAATCGTGCCCGTCATGATACCGGGCAGAGCCGCTGGCAAAACTTGATTCCAGACCGTCTGCCAGCGCGTCGCCCCCAAGCCGTAAGAGGCTTCCCTGATAGTATACGGCACGGCGCGGATCGCTTCCTGCGCGTTGATGATGATAATCGGCAAGATCAACAATACCAGCGTCAAGCCGGCGCTGACCAGGGTGCGGCCGTTCGGCGCGAAGCTATTGATGCGGACCAGGCTTGCCATCAATTCGTCGAAGACATCATCGCTGACGGGAGAGTCGGCGGCAACGTCAAACCGATAGTAGTCGCCGCGGACCTCGATATCGTATTCTTCATCGGGGCGGACCGGCGCCGCATCGACAGCGACATTCAGCGCCTCCGCCAGGGAATCCGCCATCTCATGCACAGCGCTATTGCCGTGCATCGTCAGGCTAGGCCTGCCATAGAACAAGAAGGTATCGACAATACGCTGCGCCATCTGCGCGTCGACAGCATCGCTATTGCTGCTGATAAGGCCGCCATCGTAGCTGAGCGCGCCATCAAAAGCCGGCGCGATCCGCTCAATCGCCGTGGCGACCGTCGGCGCGTCAAAGTTGTATCCGAAGATCAAGCCGCTGGTAAAAGGCGCCAATGCGCGAACAAAAATGGCTAAGCCCAACATGCCATAAATGATCGATGGCACGCCGGCCAGGTTGCGCACATTGGTCTCGATAAGGCGGTTGATGAAGCCGTGATGGGCGTACTCCTCAAGATAGATCGCCGCGCCCACGCCGATGGGCAAAGCCACCAGCACTACCACCGCCATCAAGCCGACCGAGCCGATCAGGGCTGTGCGCACACCTGCCAGCGCCGGCGTGCTCGACATTGGCGTGGCGAGAAACCTGCTGTGCAGCCAACTGTGGAAGCGGGTGACCATGACTTCGGCATCATCAAGCCGCTCGCGCCTCTTGAAGTCCTCCAGTATCGGTCCCTCGATCTCCGCCTTTATCGTATCGAAGTTGAAGATCGCATCGACCAGCGGGAAGCTGGCGATAATCTGCTGCTCCACCACTTCTTCCAGAACCAGGTTGCGCAGGGTTGCATGATCGGCATACTTGGCCAGCAGACTCGCTTGCTGCTCTGCGCTGATTGCTTTCAGCAGCTCGCCCGCGATCGCCGGGTCGACATTGGTATCGCCGACAATCTCTGCCACGCTTGCACTGGTGAAATCCTCCACCGGCACTTTGCTGATAGTATTGCGAATCAAGACGCGCAGGCGCCCCTTGACATTCTCGGCGAGGATCTGCGCCAACTCGTCATTGTTCAGCGTCTCCAGCGGACGCCCGTCAGTCAAGCTCTCCGGCTCGATGGTGTTGACCACGCCGATCGTGCCGAAGGCTTCATTGGCGACATTGAAGAAGAGAGCGGCCAGAGCGAGCGCCGCCACGCCAATCGAGAAGTAGTTGAATATCCGGCCGAAGCGTCCGCGCCGATGCCGCGCTTCCAGGCGTTGGAAGAACTCCTTCTCGCCGGGCATGAAGTGTTTGCTTTTGCCCGCAGCCATTAGTAAGCCTCCCGAAAGCGGCTGATGATGACGCGGCTGAGCGCATTGAGAATGAAGGTCATCGCGAAAAGCGTCAGCCCGATGGCGAAGATGCTGTTGTAGTCAATCGAGTCATAGCTCAGGTCGCCGCCGCTGATGCGCGCGATATGCCCCGTCATTGTCTCGGCCGAGTCAAAGGGACTGAAGCTGAAGTTGGGACCGGCGCCGGCCGCGATCGCCACGATCATCGTCTCGCCAATGGCGCGCGAGACCGCCACGATAAAAGCCGCCAGTATGCCCGAAAGCGCGGCAGGCACAACCACCTTGATCACCGTCTCCAGCTTGGTCGCGCCCAAGCCATACGACGCTTCGCGCAGCGCGTTCGGCACCGCGTGCAAGGCGTCTTCGCTCATTGAGCTGACCAGGGGAATGATCAAAATGCCAACCACAATACCGGCGGAGCCAGTGTTGTAGATGTTCACGATGTCGACGCCGAAGACCGCGCGCAGCAATGGCGTCATGAATGTCAGCGCGAAGTAGCCATAAACGACGGTCGGGATGCCGGCCAGGATCTCCAGCACCGGCTTCAAAGCGCTGCGCACTCGCGGCGAGGCGTATTCACTCAGGTAGATGGCAGCGCCGATGCCCAGCGGCAGCGCCACCAGCATCGCAATCGTGCTGGTCATCAAGGTGGCGTTGATCAGCGGGATGACGCCAAATTCACCAATCGCCGGGATCCAATTTGTATTGGTGAAGAATTCGATGATCGTTGGCTGGTCATTGTACTCCACCGAAACGCCGGCGCGATGCGGCGCAATCGTGTTCTGGCCGCGGATGCCGCGCGCGACCGTCATCAGCGGCAGGTAGCCATCTTTGACGAAAGCCTCGGCGATGCGCTCGGTCAAGGGATAGACGGTTGAGCTGCCCGCCGCGGTGAGCTCGCCGATGACTTCGGCCGGGTTGACCGCCGGCATTTCGCTCGCCTTGGTCGCCCGGATCCACTCATTGCTCGCCTTCGCCAGCGCCTCGGTTGACGCCGGGAAATACCCGACATCGACGATCATATCGCTGACGTTGTTCAGATAATAGCTGATGAAGTCTTTCACCTGCGGATGATCGCGCATGATGTCCGCATCGCTGTAAATGAAGAGCGGGCGCGCCAGGGCGTAACTGCCGTCTTCCACCGTCCCCGCTTCGGGCCTGACCGCGTCCAGCGCGATAATCCGCAGATCATCGGTATTATTCAGATAATAGGCATAGCCAAAAAAGCCGATGCTTGCCGGATTGCGCTTGATGCTGCCGACCAGTTGATTGTCATTCTCGGACATGAGCGGGTCAGCGGCTAACATAGTGTCGGGATCTTCATCGAGGACCGCTTCCACGAAGAAATCGAAGGTACCGCTATCTTCGCCCGGGATGACCAGCTTGATCGGCTCGTCCGGAAACTCGGCGCGCAGATCGGACCAGTTTTCCGCGCCGCTGAAAATCTGTCGCAGCTCGTCAAAGGTCAACTCGGTCAGGAAGTCGTTGTCAGCGCTGACAACAATCGCCAAGGCATCCGTGCCGACGCGAAACTCGATTGGCGAAATTCCCGCTTCGGCGCAGGCGTTAATTTCCGTTTGTTTGATCGGCCGGCTCGCATTGACGATCAGGGGCCGGGCATGTCCGCTTTCCGCCAATTGATCCTCGGTCGCGCACCAGCGCCGGAAGCCGCCGCCCGTGCCGAGCACGTCAATCTCAAAGCGATTATTGTGAAACTCGCGGACCTCCATCACCTCTTGTCCGATGCGAACCGCGCCGCCGACATGAATCGCTTCGAGGGCCTTGCCCGGCTCCACCCTGAATGCGGCAGCGCTCTCGTCCATGTCGCTCAAAATAGCGCGATTGGTATTCACCCACTGGTCACGCGTGAAAAAGGCGATCGACTCGTTGCCCAGGACCAGGATGATGCCGATGGTTGTAAAGATGGATAGCAAGCCACAGGCGAACAGGCTCAACTGAATGAGGACTTCGTGCAGCTTGAAGCGATGCTGCAGATTCAGCGTTTGCGATTTCCGCTGTACGAAATGCTGTGTCAAGTCCGGGTGTTGTGATTCACTCATCGCATTTTTTCAAGCTGGATCCAGCAGGATTCTTTTCCGCGGATCTTCTAATTTGGACTTCGGAGCTTAAGTGAAGATACAGGCAAAAAGACGAGGGATACGGCGCCAACGATGATACCGTATCCCCGCTTTAGTAACTATTGGCAGATTGCCTACATGTCTCCCAGCGCGTCAACGAAGGCTTGCTTGGCCGCCTCCAGCGCCGCAGGCGACGCCGGGAAGTAGCCTACATCAATAACCTCGTCATTGACATTCGCCAGGTAGAAGTTGATGAAGGCTTTGACTTGCGGCTTCTCGGCCATGATGCCTGCATCGCTGTAGATGAACAGCGGGCGCGCCAGCGGGTAGCTGCCGTCATCGGTGGTTTGCGCGTTGGCTTCGATGCCTTCAATGTTGAGGATGTTCAGCGTGGCCTGGTTCTCGACATAGTAGGCGTAACCGAAGAAACCG
>JAJEAA010000033.1 GCA_022824365.1 Anaerolineae bacterium | reverse complement strand
AAAAGGACGGCGATTCTCATTTTCGAAATCTGTAGGGGCGATCCTTGGATCGCCCGTTACATCGTCATTTTGCATTTGGGCGACTCAAGACTCGCCCCTACACTATCCTTCTGATTGTTGCATGACTTGCTTGCGTTTACTTCTGTGCCTCTGTGGTGAATCCCCAAACCCCTAACGCAGCTTCTCCATCACACTCCGCAAGCCCACCGGCAACTCGCTCACAAAACTCATCCGCTCACCACTCGCCGGATGCTCAAATGCCAGCTCATGCGCGTGCAAGAACTGCCGCTTCATCCGCACCCGTTGCTTCCTGCGCCCATAGACCGCATCCCCCACCACCGGACAGCCGATGAAGGCCAGGTGCGCGCGAATCTGATGCGTCCGCCCGGTCAAGAGCTTCAACTTCACCAGCGCCCGGTCGCCCTGAAAATCATCATCCAGCACCTTGAACTCAGTCTGCGCCGGCTTGCCATCCCGCCGGACCGCCATGCGTTTGCGCTGCCGCGGATCGCGCGCGATGGGCGCATCAATCAATCCTGTGTTGGACGCGGGCCGCTTCTCCAAAAGCGCCAGGTAGACCTTGTCCACCGTCCGCGCCTGAAACTGCTCCATCAGCCCCAGCAGGGTCGCTTTGTCCCGCGCAATCACAAGCAAGCCGCTCGTGCCGCGGTCGAGCCGATGCACAATGCCCAGCCGGTCCTGCGTCTGCGGATCATCCATCATATCCTCCAGTTCCGGGTAGCGCGCCAGCAGGGCGTTGACCAGCGTGCCCGTTTCGTTGCCCGGTCCCGGATGAACCACCATGCCCGCCGCCTTGTCGATGACCGCGAGCCGCTCGTCCTCGTAGATGATGTCAAGCGGGATGTCCTCCGGCTCAATCGCGCTGTCTTCTCGCGGCGGGATGCGAACGCTGACCCACTCGCCGCCTTTGAAGCGATAGCCGCTCTTCTGGGCGGCGCCGTCAACGAGCACATGCCCGTCGCGGATAAGCGCCTGCGCCTGCGTCCGCGAATAGCCGGGCAGATGCGCCAGCAGGAACTTGTCCAGCCGCTGCTTGGCTTGATTTGCGATGAGGGTTAAGGATTGCTCTGGCACGGGTAATTGCCCAGCAGCCTTTCGCTGTAGCGTTGTTCAATGCGCGGCGTTTCATTCATTCGCAGCACGGCGACCGTCGCCCGTCCTTCTGGACTAAGCCCGACAAGCGACGCATCCGGATTGACTTGAAAATGCTCGTGCCAGTTCTGCTGACGCGGATTGAAGAGCCTGGTCGCCTCCTTAGTGAGAGGGTCAATCGCGGCGACTTCAGACCCCTTGTGCCGATTGCACTCGGCGCAAGATAGGCAAAGATTGTCGATTAAATCTTCGCCGCCATGTTTAATTGGGATAATGTGATCGATCTGAAATGCGATAGGTTCTCTGCCAGCTCCAACACGGCAGTATTCACAGCATCTGCCCGCCCGTTCAAATACATATCGGCGTTGTTGTGCAGAGATTGTCACGCTTCCAAGCCCCGCATCCGAAGCTCGGTCCTGATTTTCAGTGTGCTTATCATGCGATTGGCGCGCATGTAATCATCGAGCTCATGCCGCTGTTCACAGGTCAACTCAGACTCCCGGTTGAGGTACAGCAGATGGCTCACGCGCTCTTGCAGATCCTTCGGCAGCTTATAGGCGAGCAACTCTTCATCGGTCGGATCTTCCGCTAGAAAGTCGGTGATAACGGCAAAAACATCGCGGGCTGGCGTTTCTATCATTAGGGTTGCTCCTTTACCTCCGCCTCATTATACCCCGAATACTAGCGCGAATCACCCAATGCGAATCAAAGCGTACCCAGCGCCGAACTGAGCAGAGCGGCGATGGCGCCAGCTATGATAATTGCCAGCAGCATGATCAAAGCCATGCGGATCAGCTTGCGCAGCGCCGCCCGCTCAGCCTCGGTCCATTGCCCTTTGCCCTCGTCCGTCATGTCCTCTCCAGCAACCGCGCTCGCCCAAGATTAAACCATTTTCGCCCGCCAGTAACAATACGTTGCGAAACCGCCCGGCGACGCAAACTCCGCCAACGATCGCCCTGCGTCCCAATCCAGATGAGCAAGTTTCAAGCTGGCGGCGAACGGGCTATAATCGGCTGGCGAAAGGGAGAGTCACAACATGAAAATACTGGTGACGGGCGGCGCCGGCTATATCGGCAGCCATGTGGTGCAGATGCTGGTTGAGCGCGATCAAGAAGTCGTCGTCTACGACAACCTGAGCATGGGCCATCGCGGCGCGGTGCATTCCGACGCGGCGCTCATCGTCGGCGATCTGCACGACCGCGCGGCCTTGGGGTCCGCTTTCGACGCCCATCGATTCGACGGCATCATGCACTTCGCCTCGCAAATCCTCGTTGGCGAAAGCATGCAGCAGCCTTTCACCTACCTGCGCGATAATCTCTACACGGTCATCAACGTGCTGGAGCAAGCCAGCCAGCACGGCGTCAATCGCTTCATCCTGTCCTCCACCGCCAACCTCTTTGACCAGCCCAAGCGCATCCCCATCGACGAAAGCGAGGCGCTCAATCCGGGCAGCATTTACGGCGAAACCAAATACATGGCGGAACGGCTGCTGGCTTGGATGGACCGGCTCTACGGCATCAAGTATTGCTGCCTGCGCTATTTCAACGCTTGCGGCGCCCATCCGGACGGGCATATCGGCGAGGCTCACGATCCCGAATCCCACCTGATTCCCCTGGTCCTGCAAGTTGCCCTGGGCCAACGCGAAGCGATCGAAATCTACGGCACGGATTACGATACGCCCGATGGCGCCTGCATCCGCGATTACGTGCATGTGCAAGACCTGGCGCGGGCGCATATCCTGGCGCTGGAGGCCCTGGCTGATGGTCATAGCCGCGTCTACAATCTCGGCAGCGGCAGCGGCTTCTCCGTGCTGGAAGTCATCGAAACCGCGCGCGCCGTCACCGGTCACCCCATACCCGCCGTGTCAGCGCCCCGGCGCCCCGGTGATTTGCCCGTCCTCATCGCCGATAGCGACAAGATCGGGCGCGAGCTCGGCTGGGAAACCGAATACAATAGCCTGCGCCGGATCATCGAGTCAGCTTGGAATTGGCATCGCTGGCATCCCGACGGCTACGACTCCTGACTGCGGAATACGCTTGTCATCGCTGTATCAGCTTCTGTTGGTTGAAGGAGGGCTGATATGACACGATTGGCGGTTCTGGCCGATATTCACGGCAACCTGCCCGCTTTGCAGGCGGTCATTGACGACATGGCGCGATACGATGTCGATCATGTTGTCCTGGCTGGCGACAGCATAAACTGGGGTCCATTTTCCCGTGAGGTAATGGAAATCATCGCCGCGCGGGGCTGGACGGCGATCCGCGGCAACAATGAGCTATACATCCTGGATTACTGTACCGACCGCGCCCCGGCGCACTGGTCAAGCTTCACGATGCCGCCATACCTGCACGCGCAGCTTGGCGATAAGTGGGTCAACACCATAGCGACTATGCCCGATACGCTCCAGCTTCGCTTTCGCGACGCGCCGTCGCTGCGCCTCTTTCACGGCATTCCCGGCGACCCCTGGACCGCGATGTATCCGAGCGACTCAGGCGCTCAAATCCGCCGCTGGCTCAGAGGCGTCGCCGAACACACTGTTATCGCCGCGCACAGCCATGTAGCGATGGAGCGCCATGTCGCCGATTGGCAGATCTTTAATCCGGGCTCGGTTGGCGTGCCGCTGGATGGCGAACACAGCGCGAGCTATATGATTCTGGAGGGCAGCGCCCAAGGCTGGGAACTGATTGCGCATCGCCGCGTTCCCTTTGACAAGAAGAAGCTACTGGAGGAGTTCGAGCGGCAGGACTTCGTCTCTCGCTGCGGCGTCACCGGTCGCCTGGTCATTGAAGAGTTCCGCGCCGCCCGCTTGTACCTGGCGCCATTTATCGTCTGGAAGCAGCGCCATTATCCCAAGCAAGAAGACAGCTTCGCGCTTTTGCGGGAGTTTCTCGCTCTGGATGACATTGATGACTATCTGCCAGCGCCCTATCGCGGTTTGACGCCCGAGCTGCACCGAGACTGAAGCGCCCGCCAATGCTATACTTCGCTGACAGGCGCCACTGAAAGAAGGATAGGACGATGTGCCGAAACATACGCGCGCTCTACAATTACGACCCGCCCAGCACGAAGGACGATATTGAAGCGGCCGCCCTGCAATATGTGCGCAAGGTCAGCGGCTACCAAAAGCCATCGACCGTCAACCAAGCCGCTTTTGATCGCGCCGTCGCTGATGTGGCGCGGGCGACGACTGCCCTGCTCAGCTCCCTGCATACAACCGCGCCGCCACGAAATCGCGAGGCGGAAATCGCCAAAGCCCGCGCGCGCAACGCCAAACGCTTCGGTCTCGCCTGAGCCGTTTACAGGGGCATCGCCTTGCATTAGACTATGCCCGATTCACAGCGACAATGATGAGGAAACATCATGGCGCAAAACAGCGGCAGCATGCGCGCCGTCATCATGGAGAGAATAGGCAAAGCCCGCGTCCTCAAGCCGACGCGCCTGCCCCGTCCGCAACCCGCTCCCGGCGAAGTTCTGGTGAAAATTCACGCGACATCGGTCAATACATCGGACTTGCTCCTCCGCAGCGGCCGCCTGGTCATACGCCAGCCCTTGCCGCATATCCTGGGCTCGGACCTGGCTGGCGAGATCGCGCAACTCGGCGATGATGCGGCTGGCTGGCAAATCGGCGACCGTGTCTGCGCCGCTTTCGAGCAACTCGGCTCTGAGATGAACGGCGGCTACGCCGAGTATTGCGTCCTGCCGGCCGAGCGACTTATCCGCCTCCCGGACGATCTCGATTTCCAATCGGCGGTCGCGGCCGGCGCATCCTTCGCAGCCGCCTTCCTGGCGCTCGTGACGCAGGCCAAACTCAAGAAAGCCGATACCGTGGTGATTCACGGCGCGGCCCGCAGCATCGGCGCCTCAGCCGTTCAAATTGCCGCGGTCCGCGGCGCCAAGGTCATCGCCATCTGCGAAGATGCATTCGCCGCCGACTTGCACGACATCGGCGCCGACATCGTGCTGGAAGACGCGGGCGGCGATCACGTGCGGCAAGTGAAAGTAGCCACCGACGAAAACGGCGCCAGCCTCGTCCTGCATTGCAGCGATAAGCTTGACCTGCAGGGAGCGCTCGATATGCTCTGCGTCGGCGGACGGCTGGTCATCGCCAGCGCTCTCGCCAAGCCCAGCGCCAAGCTCAACGCGATGGAACTCTATCTGAGGAATCTCAGCCTGCACGGTTCCTGCGGCTCAATCAAACCGAAAGACTTCGAGTCGGTGCTGATCAATATGGCGAAGGGCAAATATCGCGCGCTGATCAACCAGGTCATGCCCTTGAGCCAGGCGCGTCAGGCCCACCAGAAAATGGAGAAACAACCCGGCTTTGGCAAGATCCTGCTCGTGCCGGATTCGATCCTGGAAGCGGACAAGAAACCGGAGAACTGGATCCCCATCGACTAGATCGGTTCAAGCCTCAAGACCCGGATAAGTCAAGAACAGCGCGTCAAGCAACAATCGCGGATTGGCGTTGGTATCAAGGGCGCGCAAGGCTCCTCCGGTCGCTTCCAAAGCGGCTCGCGCGGTCTCAACGCTGATGCGCCCGGCCAGCGCGCGGATTTCGGCGCGGCGGTCAACATTGCAAGGTTTGACCGGGCTCTCGCAGCACATCAGCAGGACATCGCGCCAGTAGCTCTGCCAGATCTCCAGTACACGGCGCAGTTGCGCCTTGTCCCGCCCGACCCGGCGGTTCAGTTCATCCGACATTCTTATTCGCGGCAGCCGCGTTCCGGAAATGACTTTGCTTAGCCTGTCAAGCGTTTCCTGCCGAAAAGCCAGCAGCGCTTCGTCTCCCGCCGCCGCCAGCGCCCAGCCCATTCGCCCGCCGCTGAGGCCCGCGATGAGTTCAGCTCGCTCTTCGTCGCAGCCGCTGACGACAAGCTGCTTCTTGATCAGTTGCTGCGGTATCGGGCGCAACGGGATCTGTTGAGCGCGACTGCGTATGGTGGGCAGGACGCGCTCGGCTGATGTTGCCAGCAAGATCGCAATGGCATGAGGCGCCGGCTCTTCCAGCGTCTTCAGCAGCGCGTCTTGCGCCAAGGGCGCCGCCAGGTGAAAGTCGTCAAGAATGGCGATGCGGTAACGCGCGCTATATGGCTTCAGCGCCAGCAAACGCAGGACATTGCGGATAACATCGATCTTGAGGGGAGCATCCGCGCCCGCCATGATCAAATCGGGATGACTGCCGCGGCTGATGGCGTCGCAACTGCGACAACTGAAGCAGGGGCGCTGCCCAGGCGGCTCCGCCTCGCAGTTGAGCGCCCGGGCAAATGCCAGCCCCAGCCGCATTTTGCCCAGCGCCGGACTGCCGGTGATCAGGTAAGCGTGACGGTTGCGACCATGCGCAAGGGAGCGGCGCAGGAAAGCAACCGCCCGCTCATGCCCGATTATTCCCCAGTTTTCCGCCGTAGCCGCCCCATCTTTCATGCGCGCATTATACTCCGCCCGGACGCTATTCGGGAACGGTTGGCAAAGACGGCTCCGCAGACGCTGTAATCACTCTGTAAAATCCGCGATTGCGCCGCCTGCCGCCAGCGCCCTTGCCCTATAATTGTATTGAAGCGCTGGCTACAATGGCGGCGTTGAATTGAAACTACAGCTAACAAGCAAAGGATGGCGCTATGCGTTTTCCCGTCGCGCGACTCATTCTCCTCTGCTGCGCTCTGCTCGCCCTCATCCTCCCCTTTCAGGCGCAAGACGCGCCGACGGTGGGCGTCACGCCGGAAGCAGGTCCTGCCGAGGAGGCAGCCTTCGAGATCAAGATCAGCGGCTTAAAGCCCGAAAGCCCCTATAATGTTGAGATTCTCTTCCAGGGTGATGTCGTTTTCAGCAGCGACGAAATGAGCGACGCCGACGGGCAAATTGATTATCCCATCATCAGCACGGAAGGCGACGCTCCGGGAATCTATACCTTGCAGGTGCTCAGCGACGGCGAGCTTATCGCGAGCGCCGACTTTGAACTGACCGAAGCCGCTGCCGACGGCAGGGAAGCCGAAGTCGATTTTCTCGGCGATGTCACGGTGACCCCGGAGGCAGCGCCCTTTGGCAAGGTGCAGACCATTCGCATTGGCGAACTGGAAGCGGGGACAAAATACACGCTGGAGATTACCGCCGGCGCAACTTCGCAGGTCGCTTACCGTCGCGTTCACACGAGCGATGACGATGGGGTCATTGAGCTCCAGGTCTTCGCCGAAGAGGGCGACTCGCCGGGACCCCACGCGATCGCAGTCTACGACGAAGCGGGCGAGCTTGTCGCCGAGGGCGAATTTATCATTGAAGCGCCGGCCGAGCGCGCTGTCCTGCTCGAGTTGCAGCCCGATGCCATTCAAGCCGGGCAAGCAGTCGATATTGTCGTCAGCGGTCTATCCGCCTTTGACGGCGTCACCGCGCAGATCACCTCGGCGGATGGCGTCTTGATCGATACGATCCTGGCGCGAGCGTCGATTGAGGGCAGCTTGATCATGACCTTCAACGCGGCTGACGATCTGGCCGCTGGCGACTATACCGTCGACATCTTCGTCGAAGCGGACAAGCTCGGGGGCGCCGTCTTCGCGGTCGTCACAGTTGAAGACGCGGCGGAGCCGACTGCGGAAGCGCCGATGGAAGAACCGCAGGAAGAAACCGCGCCAGTGGAAAGCGGCGACGCCGTCAGCGAAGCCACCGCGTCAATCGAGCCGGCCGCGGCCCCGCTCGGCTCCAGCCATCTCGTCACGGTCAGCGGTTTGGCTCCGGCTGAAACGATCACGCTTGATGTCATGTTCGCCGGCGAATCGGTCTATCGCACACAGAAGACCGCTGACGCTAACGGCGCAGTCCGCATCGAATTAGTGACTGACGCGGAAGACGAAACGGGAGATTACATCATCACCGTGTTCCGCGAAGCGGGCAATCAGCCCTCGCTGGTCTTGACCGCCACCGCCAAAGCGGCGGTCGAGTTTGTCGCGACCACGATTGGCGCTGCCGAAGTCATCGAGAGCCGCCTGGTCGATGGCGGCGCTGAATTCGATTTCGATGGCGAGGCGGGCGCCTACGTGCAGATCAGCGTCGCCTCGGCCGATTTTGATCCGGCGCTGGCTTTGATCAACCGCGAGGACTTGATCATCGCTTTCAGCGATGACAGCCGCGGACGGAAAGACCCGATCATCGGTCCGCTGGCTTTGCCCTACTCGGGGCGCTACAAGCTCGAGATTTCCGCCCAGCCGTTGATGATGGCGCAGGGCGCGATCGACGGCGAATTCGTCATTAGCATCACGGAAGCGAACCCGGCGCCAATCGCTTTTGATGCCGCGACGCCTTTCGCGCTGGGCTCTGACGCGCCGACGCAATACTTTTCGCTGCCGGTTGAGACCGGCGACAGCCTGACAGCGACCTTGGATAGCAGCGGGGGGCTTGATACGGTGCTGCAAGTGGTCGCGCCCGATGGGGTCGAATTCGCCTTCGATGACGACAGCGGCTCCGGCTTTGACGCTGAACTGAGCAACCTCGTCTTCGACCATGCGGCGACTTATGTCCTGGTGGTTTCCAGCTTCGATAGCGGCGCGAGCGGGCAAGGCGCGCTGCGCATCCGCCGCAATCCGGTTCATGCGCTGGAAGACGGCGAAACGGTGATCACCCTGAATGACAAAGCCATTCGCGACCTGGTCATTTTCGACGCCGAAGAAGACGAAAACCTCATTCTCAACCTGGACAAGCTCAGCGGCGATGTCGAAGACCTCTACGTGACGGCGACGGTGGAGGGCATGGAAGTCATGGCTTACAGCACCATGGGCGTGCCGGACGAGTTGCCGCTGGCTTTTGTCATGCCGATGAGCGGGCGCGTCGTCGTGACGCTGGAGAAGTTCGGTTTCGATGACGGTATCTCTCTCGAAGTATCTTTGGAACGGCCCTAATAAACCTGCAAGCCCCGCGCTTCCCGCCGGCCGTCGCGCCAGGCTTCGTTGCCGTCGTTGTGCAAAGGCTGCTGCTTGACCCGCAAGCCGGACAGCGCCGCCGCCTCATGCTCGGCGTAGAAAGCCTCCAGCCGCGCCCGGTATTCGGCGACGACCGCGGGCTGCTGCCCATAGCAATTGACCGATTCGGACGGATCACGACGCAAGTCGAAGAGTTCGTGCGGTCCCTCGGGGTAGCGCAGGATCAGCTTCCAGCGCTCATCGCGAATCATTCGCAAGTCGCCGTATTCGCCGAAGCGCGTATTATCCCAGTCAACCTCTTGTCCGCGCAGCAGGTCAGCGTAGGAGGCGCCGGCGTAGCTATCCTCCGGTAAATCCACATTCGCCAACTGGCAGATCGTATGAAAGGTATCGCAGTGGTCGACGTACTGGTCGAGCGTCCGCGGCTCGATACCGGCGCCGGCCGCGATGAGCGGCACGCGCAGCGATATCTCGTACATATTCAGCGGGCGCGTGCTGTTGCCCTTGCCGAAGAAACCTTTGTGACCGATGGCGCAGCCGTGATCGGAGGTATAGATGATGATCGTATTCTCCCGCAGGTCGCGCTGCTCCAGCGCGCCCAACACGCGAGCGATGTTGTCGTCAATTTCAGTCGCGGCGGCATAGTAGCCGATGTAACGGTCGCGCAAGTCCTGCTCGCTCAAGTCGTTCGGACCGCCTTCGTTCTTGACCCAGGGGTGCGGCTGCCATGGCGGTATCTCGTTGAAGGCGCAATCTCGATATTTCCGCGTCTGCGTCGGATCGTGCGTCTGTTGCGCGTAGGGCGAATGCGTCGCGATATAGCCGATGTTGAGGAAGAAGGGCGTATCGGCCGGGGCGGTATCGAGAAACTCGATCGCGTGATCGGTGATGAGGCTCGATTTATTGCCGTCCAAGTCGACCAGTTCGCCATCGCGGACGTAAGTATAGGGACCGTTGTGCGCGCCCTGCCAGCCGGGCAAGCCGAAGCAGTAATCAGCGCCGCGCGGGGGCAGATGGGATTGCCCCAGGTGCCATTTGCCGCTCAAGCCGGTGTGATAACCGGCCGCGGACAGATATTGGAAGAGCGTCCGCGTCGCGCCCAGCCAGTCGCGCTCGCCGACTTCGGGGATGGCTTCTTGCAGCCAATCATGTATGCCGACCTGGGAAGCGGTCTTGCCGGTCAAGAGACAGGCGCGGGCCGGCGAACAGACGGGGGTCGGCGTATAGGCATGGCTGAATCTTGCGCCGGTCGCGGCCAGGGCGTCAAGCGTTGGCGTACGCACTTCCTGATTGCCGTAAGAGCCGTTCGCCCAGGCGCCGTGGTCGTCGGTGAGGAAGAGCAGGATATTCGGTCGGTCGCGCATGAATGCTCCTTAACTGGCTTGTGCGATTCTCCATGAAAAGCGTCGGTAATTTTACCTGTGGCAGAGAGCGCCGGCAGTCGTAATTTGGCCCCTCGCGCTTGCGGAACTCGGCAAGAGAAGCCGAGCTGTTTTCCAGCATCTTGTCCTGTAAGCGCATTAATTAATTGAAGTAAAGGATAAAAAATGGACATAAAAGGATACACAGAGGATACAGTGAGGCTATATTGAGGATAAAAATATGGTAGTAAATGATGACAATACAGCCGATGTCTATCGATACAGTATGGATACAGCGGCGCTTTGGGGGCTGAAATTGCGGATTTTGCGCAACAAAGGTTGTGTTTCGGATTAGGAATGGCCTGGTTTCGGATTAAATGCTGATGCGGCGATTGGGCGTTCATAATGTCGAGGATAGCAGAAAACGATCGGGAACAGGCGACTAAATGGTCGCGTATGCAGTTGGGACGAGCAGATAGTGCCGGCGTCGATATTCCAATGGCTGAAGCGCCTTTGTCGGCGGGCAAGTTTTTTCGGCCATCTGGCCATTTGGCGCGCGGCGCGCGGGTTGGGGTGGAAGGGGTCATGTAGCGAGGGTAGCATAGTTTTGGCGGCAATGGGCGGCTATTTGTTCGCGTATACCCCCACCCCAAACCCTTATCCCGCCATCTCTATGGCGGGCATCCCATAATGAGGGAGAGAATTTTTTCCCGTTTGGGGGCAATGGCGTGTTGCGTAGGCGGGCGACCTGATGGGGCGCGCCTACGGGCAGGGTGGCGTTGAATGGAGGGATCGGGAGTAAGGGCGAGATTATCATATAGTTTTTGATTGGTCAGAGTTTTGTGCGACATTGTCCGTTTGTCGGACAAGGGAAAACCCTTTTCGGACAAAGTCGCATTTTGCGCCAACGGCGACGGGTAAGCCCGCAAAGAGGGGACGGGGTTGATGTCGTCATGGATATCGAGCAGGTTCATAGCCTGGGGTTTTTCATGGTCTGAGAAGTTTCCGGTATTGGGCATGACGGTCCTCAGTTGCTTGGGATAGGAGTCATTATAGCACAGGTGTTCTGAAAGAGAAGGACTTAATGAGGCGATTTTGCGGGCGATCCAAGGATCGCCCCTACGATCATCGCGTATGAAGGGCGGGCGGCTTAGGGCAATCGCTTCAAAATGATGACGCATGGGATGACGAAGAATCAAGCTGAAATTCAGCCACCGAGTAAACCGAGTTAAAGTGAGGACACAGAGATATTAACAATTGCCTACTTTTCTCAACATCTGCCGCTGCCAGAAGGCAGAAATTGTCACTGCTGCCTAATTGTCTAAATAGCTTTTCTCTGTGTACTCTATGATACTCCGTATACTCGGCGGCAAAAAAATAATTTGAAGCGATTGCCCTGGGCTGATTGCCCGCGTGTTTGTGTTCGCTTTCGCAAATGGTATAATATCGCTGTCAGCAAGAATGCTGAAAGGTCTGACAAGGCATGGAAGTTAGAGAGCGAATCATCTCCGCCGAGCGCTTCTTCGAGTTGATGGAGCAGCCAGAATATCTCGACCGCGTGATCGAGCTCGTGGAAGGAGAACTCCTCGAGATGTCCAAGCCGACCAGGATTCATGGACTCGTTGTGGCGTTCCTTACGGCTGAGATCGTTTTCTTCGTCAGGCGCGGCAATTTGGGCGAAGTCGTAGCGGGCGATCCGGGCTTCGTGCTCGAGCGCAACGAAGATGGTCGCGACACGGTGCGTGGATTGGACATCGCCTTCGTCAGCCAATCACGAACGCTGCCAGCACCTGATTTCAGTTGGTACGAAATAGGCCCCGACCTCGCCGTCGAAGTGATTTCCCCCAACAACAAGACAAGCGACACGCATCTGAAAGTCATGCAACTCCTAAATGCCGGCGCGCGCCTCGTCTGGCTGGTTTATCCGGAAAGCCGCACGGTAGTCGTACACGCCGAGGCCGGCGCCAGTACGCTCCACGAGGAAGACACCCTCTCCGGCGGCGATGTCCTGCCGGGTTTTGAGTTGCGCGTCGGCGATATTTTCCCTAACTAACAACTTCCGGCGGGTAACCAGGAAACAAACGGGCGACCTGATAAGCCGCCCCTACATTGTTTAGGAATGTTTCATCCTTCGTTAGTTTTTGCCGTTTGACCCGTTGCCGCCATTTGAGCGGGCGCTAGGGGCGCCGACGTCGGCTCTGGCACAGGTACGCCGTGTTTCATAAGGAAATAGATAAAATCTTCGCGAACGGTCTTCAGCGCCTCTATCGCGCCTTCAACTGTATCCCCCTGCGCGAAGCAAGAAGGCATCTCGGGCACAAACGCGACCCAGACAAGATTACCGTTTTCATCATCTTCCCGCTGAACGCCGACTTGATAGCCGCGTGCCGCCAGCGCGATAGCCTGGTCGAGCAATTCTTTGTTCATAGTTTGTCTCGTTCCAATTCACTTAGTTCATCCATTATAGCAAGCAGGCGATTGACGATATAGATTCTGACAGGATCGGTGGATGGAAGTATCAGATTCAAATGCCGGAATTCTGAATGTTTGAAAAACACATGACTTCCGCGTCCTCGTTCAGTTTCTTCTACGAAACCAGCCCACCGCAATACTCTCACAACATCGCGTCTTGACCAGTTGCGCTGTCGCTGACGCATCTGCGCCAGTATTCTCTCTGCCTTCGGAGGCATCTAGGACTTGTTCCCATTCCCCCCATTCGCTCGGGCGCGGCGGGCGGGACGTTTGCGCGGCAGCTTCATCGGCAGCTTCTGACGCCGCACCCCGTCAAACTGATACAGCGCATTCGCGACCGCCCCCGCCGTCGGCACTAAGCCGATCTCGCCGACGCCCTTGGCGCCATAGGGTCCGTAGGGATCGGGCACTTCGACGCCGATGACCTCCATCTCCGGCATATCTTTGGCGCGCAGGATGCCGCATTTGCGCAGCATCGTGCTCTTGGGATGACCGCCTTCCATCGGCAGGTCTTCGCTGATGGCGTAACCCAAGCCCATGTGGATCGAGCCTTCGAGCTGCCCTTCAAAGAGAGTGGGATTGAAGATCTTGCCGGCGTCGTGGGCGGCGATGATCTTCTCCACCTGGCCGGCTTCGTCCAGGATGACGACCTGGGTGGCGTAGCTGTAGCTGTAGTGCGTATAGACTTTTTCGACCATCGCCCCTGGCTTGGTCGTCCAGTCGACGGTGAACTCGCCTTCGTAACTCCGGCCGACCAGCTCTTCCAGCTTGTGATATTGCAGGTCTTCCTTGAAGCGCTTGCAGGCGTCGATGATGGCGTTGCCGATCAGCGAGGTGGCGCGGGAGGCGGTGGTCATGCCGGTGACCATCTCCGAGCCGGTCTCGACGCGGACTTCGATCATAGCCGGCGGAATGCCCGTTTCCGTGACCAGAGTCTGCACCGCCATCGTATGCACGCCCTGGCCCATCTCGGTCCAGCCGTGATCGATGATGACCTTTACACCCCCCTCTAAATCTCCCCCCAAAGCATTAGGGGGAGACTTCAACACATCCTTACTCCCCTCTCCATTACTATGGGGAGGGGCCGGGGGAGGGGTAGGCACAACCGACAGCGTCACCTTGGAGGAATCCGGCATGCCGTTGCCGATGCCGGTGTTCTTGATGCCGCAGGCGATGCCGGCGAACCTGGCATTATGGAACTCGTGCTTGACCGCTTCGAGGGTGGCTTTGGCGCCGGCGCCCGCTTCGATGACCTGCCCGGTGGCGGTCATGTCGCCGTCATCGAGGGCGTTCTGATAGCGGAACTGCCAGCGGTCGAAGCCGCCTTGCTCGCAGAGATCGTCAATGCAGCTTTCCAGCGCGAAAGCCGTCTGGTTTACGCCGAAACCGCGCATGGCGCCGCAAGGCAGATTGTTCGTATAAACGGCCGTGCTGACGATATCGGTGACGGGGAAGTTGTAAGCGCCGGTGGCATGACCGGCCGAGCGCTCCAGCACCTTCATGCCGACCGAGGCGTAAGCGCCGGTATCGCCGACGAAGCGCCCCTTGCAGAAGGTCAACATGCCCTCTTCATCGCAGCCGATGGTGTATTCCATCCAGATAGGATGGCGCTTGGGGTGCATCAGAATCGACTCATCGCGGGTCAGGCGGACCTTGACCGGAACGCCCATCAGGTAAGCAGCCAGCGCGGCATGACCTTGCACGGAGAGGTCTTCCTTGCCGCCGAAAGCGCCGCCGTTGGGCACGAGCACGACATGCACATCCTCCTGCGGCAAGCCCAGCAGCTTGGCGATTTGCACGCGGTCTTCGAAGACGCCTTGGCCTTGCGAGAGGACTTCTATTCCACCCCGCTCGGTCCCGCCTATGTCTTCGGCAACCCCCCCTCGGTCCCCCCCATTGCGATGGGGGGGAGGGATATCACGACTTGAGTCGGCAAGTCCCCCCTGACTCGTCGGGGGGGATTTAGGGAGGATGGGCTTTGGGTATGCAATACAAGCTTCCGGCTCCATGAAGCCGTGCTCGATCATCTGAGTCTCGTAGACGCCCTGCGAGGTATAAGCGGCTTCCGCCATCGCTGTTTCCAGGTCGCCGCGGCTGGTTATACTCTGTGACAAGATATTGCCGCCTTCGTGCACGGAGGGGCTGTCTTCGAGCAAAGCCGCGTGCATATCGGTGACCGGCTCCAGCACCTCGTAATCGACCTCGATCAAGGCGACCGCTTCCCGGGCGATGTCATCGGTCTCGGCGACGACGCAAGCCAGCACATCGCCGACATAACGGGTGGTTTCGCCGACCGCGATCATGAGGGGCCAATCCTGCTTGATCAAGCCGATGTGCTTGTCGCCGGGGATGTCCTCGGCGGTGATGACGCGCAGCACGCCCGGATGCGCTTCGGCCGCGCTCAGGTCCATCGCCTTGATATGAGCGCGCGGATGATCGCTGAATTTCAGAGCGCCGATCTTCATGCCCTCCAGGCGGATATCATCGACGTAGCGGTGCTGCCCGAGCACGAGGTCCTGGGCGTGATACTTGGGCAGGCGCGTGCCGATGCCGCCGCCAACCTCCGGCATCTCGACCTCTTCTTCCTTGCGGATGGCATCGGCGGCGGTCTGAATCGCGTCCACGATTTTCTTGTAGCCGGTGCAGCGGCAGAGGTGGGGCGTGAGGCATTTCTCGATATCGGCGCGGCTGGGCTCGGGATTATGCTTGATGAGGTTGTCCGCCTGCATGACGATGCCGGGGATGCAGAAGCCGCATTGCACACCGCCCTCTTTGACGAAGGCGTTGGCGAAGACATTTTGCCGATATTCGCCCAAGCCCTCGGTGGTGGTGACGGACTTGCCCTCGATCTTGCCCAGCTTGGTCACGCAGGAGAGCATGGCTTTGTCATCGACCTGGACGACGCAGCAGCCGCAAGCGGCTTGGGGGGCGCAGCCATCCTTCGGCGAGATGATGCCCAGGTCTTCGCGCAAGAAGTTCATCAAGGGACGATCGGGATCGCCGTCGTAGGAGATGCTTCGTCCATTAACGTTAAACTGAATCATTTTACGTGTCTCCTTATCTATGTCTTGACCAGCCGCCAGGCACTTTTCGAGTAGGGAACCCTACGCGCCGCGAGAGACACGACCTGGGACTGTTAGCGTCTATTATGGAAGGTCTTGGGATTTTTTTCAAATTGCGGTGTTGTTTTTGGAAGTGTATCTAAGTCGGTTGAAATTCAAATTACCCAGATTCAGTTTCACAGCAGGTTGCGCAGGGCGCCTGGACGCCAACCGCCGACACTGACCGTCAATGAGCGAAGACACAAAGAAAAAGACATATTTTCCAATACGATTCTCTGCGACCTCAATTTAACTCTGGGTCCTCGGCGGCAAAGCTTTTTCTATTTCAATCGAAATGGATACACTGCCGAATTGAGAAGTATTTGGCGAATCGGAAAATCCACGGCATACTATGTTCATTATATAAGATTTGGGTGGCGCGCGTGACTTTTATCGCGCGGATTGGTCAGGCGACGGAGATGCGGTTGTGGTGAAGCGAGTGTCACAAAGAGCCTGGGCGGCGCGTTTGAACCGCCTGGTTGATTTCTCGCCGGTGATCATCGCGTTGCTGCTGGCGCTGCTGGTGGCGTCGGTATTGCTGGTGGCGCTGAACGCGGACCCGCTGGCGGCTTATTCGGCCATGCTCGAGGGGGCGGTCGGCAGCGAGAACGCCACGGCTGAGACCCTGGTCAAGGCGACGCCGATACTGTTCGTGGGCATCGGCATCACGATCGCCTTCCGCGGCGGCATGATCAACATCGGCGGCGAGGGGCAGATGATCGCGGGGGCGCTGGCGGGCGTGACAGTGGCGCTGGTCTTGGGCGAGGCGAGGGTGCCGGCGGAGTTGGCGAAAGAGCGCGGCGCTTTCGATTTGATAATCGTGACTTTATCGCTGCTGGGCGGCTTTTTGGCCGGGGCTTTGTACGGCGGCTTGGCCGGTTTCCTCAAGGCTTATTTCGATGTCAACGAGATCTTGAGCACGATCATGCTCAATCAGATCGCGGTGCAGATGATGAACTTCCTGCTGAATGGCATCTTGCTGGATCCGGCGGAGGCGGGTTTCAATAATATTCCCAAGACGGCGCGATTGGTGACGGCGGCGCAGTTGCCGCGTTTGTCGCTGCCGCTTGGCGATCCCTGGCTCTTCGCGCGGACGCGCTTGCATTGGGGCTTGATCATCGCGATTGGGCTGGCGGTCATCATCTATATCTTTCTCTGGCGGACATCGCTGGGCTATCGGATTCGCGCGGTGGGCGAGAACCAGCGGGCGTCGAGTTTCGCCGGCATCAATGTGAAGCGGCAGATGATGTTTTCGATGTTTCTGGCGGGCGGTTTCGCTGGCTTGGCGGGCGTGGTGCAGGTGCTGGGTTTGCAGTATCGCTTGCAGACAGATGGCTCGCCGGCGGGCTTCACCGGCTCGGCCGGTTTCAACGGCATCGTGGCGGCGCTCTTCGGCGGTTTGAATCCCATCGGGGCGATCCCGGCGTCGGCTTTCTTCGGCGGATTGCTGGTGGGGGCGCAGAAGATGCAGCGGGAGTTGGGGGTGCCGGCGTCTTTGATCACGGCGGTGAATGGTTTGGTGGTGGTGTTTGTGGTGAGCAGCGAGATCTTTATTTCGCAACGGAGCAAGCGGCGGGTGAGTGTGGAGGAGGAGGCCCCTACCCCCCTCGGTCCCCCCAAAGCGTTGGGGGGAAGTCCCGAACAAGATGAGGCGGAGGGTAGCTGATGGGGCTGGATGACATTTTCACCGCCAGCGTCTTCGCTTCGGCTATCAGGCTGGCGACGCCCTATATCTTCGCGGCGCTGGGCGAGACATTCGCGCAACGCAGCGGCGTGCTGAATCTGGGCGTGGACGGCATGATGCTGATGGGGGCTTTCGGCGGCTTCTATGCTGTCTTCTCGGCGCAGCAGGCGGGCTCGATGAGCGAGCCGGTGAGCTTGCTGTTCGGCGTCTTGGTGGCGCTGATCGTCGGCGGTTTGATGGGTTTGGCGATGGCATTTGTCAGCGTGACCTTGAAGGCGAAGCAGGGCATCAGCGGCATCGGCGTATATCTTTTCGGCCTGGGTTTGAGCGAGCTGCTCTTCCAGCAATGGGTGGGCACGCCGAAGTCAGTGCATGGTTTCCCGCGGATCAACTTTCCCATTTTGACCGATCTGCCGATCATCGGGGAGATATTTTTCCATCATAATTTGTTGGTTTATGTGGCTTTCGCGCTAGTGCCGATTTCGGCATTTGTGCTGAACAATACGACTTTCGGTTTGATGATACGCGCGGTCGGGCAGAACCCGGAAGCGGCGGATGCGATGGGGGTGAGCGTGACGCGGGTGCGTTATGCCACCACGACGATCGGCGGCATGCTGGCCGGTTTGGCGGGAGCCTCCTTGTCGATCGCGCTGATTAACCTGTTCCAGCAGAATCTGACGGCGGGGCAGGGTTTCATCGCGGTGGCGCTGGTGTATTTTGGCGGCTGGCGGCCCTGGACGGTGGCGGCGGGGGCGATGCTGTTCAGTTTCGTGAACGCGCTGCAGTTGCAGATCAAGGTGATTGGGGCGGATATCCCGTCGGAGTTCGCGGTGATGGCGCCGTATGTGATCACGATTATCGCGCTGATTTTCGCCACGAAGCGTCAGGAGCAGCCGACGGCGCTGACGAGGCCCTATGAGCGCGGGGAGTAGGGGCGCAGTTAATTTGTCTGTTATCGGGTAATCCCACCCGAAATTAGTGAGCGTATCGATTGAAGGAGAGCATAACCATGAAGAAAGCAGTATTGCTTGCATTGATCGTTGCCCTGTTCATCGGGGTGATGCCGAGTTTGGCGCAGGACGATGTATTTCGTGTTGCGGCGGTCGCGCCGAGCGCGACTAACGATCTCGCTTTCAGCCAGAGCATGTATGACGGGTTGATGGCGATACAGGGAGCGATGGGCGAGGATGCCTTCCAGTTTGATTTCCAGGATGGCACCTTCATCGTGGATGACGCGGCGGTGGCTTTGCGCGAGTGGGCGGCTTCGGGCGATTACGATCTGGTGATCGCGCACGGCTCGCAGTTTGGCTCGGTCGTGGAAGAGCTGGCGGCGGAATTCTCGGAAGTTTCTTTCGCCTGGGGCACGGACGAGAACACTTTCGGCCTGGACAATGTCTTCGCCTATACGGCCGATTCTTACCAAGGCGGCTTCGTCAATGGCGTGGTGGCCGGCAGAATGACGGAATCCGGCGTGATTGGCGTGATTGGCCCGATTGAAGTGGGCGATGCCAAGCTCTATGTCGATGGCTTCGTGGCCGGCGCGGCGGCGTCCAACCCGATGGCGACTGTGAATGTCGTCTATATCCAGTCCTTCAGCGATGTGCCGCTGGCGACGGAAGCGGCGGAAACGCATATCGCCAACGGGGCGGATATATTGACGGGCACGGCGCAGATGGTGGTTGGTCCAATCGCGGTCGGCAGCGAGAATGGCGCGGCCTGGTTCGGCACGCAGTCGAGTCAAGCGGAGTTGGCTGGCGATTCGGCGGTGGCTTTCCAGGTTTACAAATGGGAGGTCATCTTGTCGGAAATGATCGCGCATATTCAGTCGGGCGTGCTGGGCGGCGAGTCTTATGTGCTGACGCTGGCGAATGGCGGCCTGGTGATGGAGTTTGCGGGGTAGGGATTGTAGTACCCCCCACCCCAAACCCCTCCCCCAAAATGAGGGAGGGGCTTCAACACCTGCGGGATTGGTGTGTGTGGGGATTGGTAAATTGCGGGCGATTCACAGAATCGCCCCTACAAGGTTTGTCCGGTAGTGTGGGAAATTGTGGGGATTTCTGCCCCCACCCCCCAGCCCCCTCCCCCATAAAGAGGGAGGGGGAGCGTCGCCATGTCCGGAACAGTCAATTAGAGACGGACTGCGCCAGAATGATACAATTTTTTCTAGGCTATCACGCGAAAACTCGCTCATAATGGTCAGTAGCGGACAAGCCTTACAAAATTTCCATTGGCGGGCAGGGTAGTTGTTTATGGCAGAGAGCGTAAACCAGAAGTCGAACTTGTTGCCGACGGGGCATGAGCGCATCAACCAGCTTGAGATGACTGGGATCGTCAAGCGATTTCCCGGTGTGTTGGCGGCGGACAAGATCGATTTTGATGTGCGGTCAGGGGAGATCCATGCCCTGCTGGGCGAGAACGGCGCGGGCAAGTCGACGCTGATGAAGATGCTCTATGGCTTGTATGACCCGGACGAAGGGCAGATCCGCATCAATGGGGCGGAGGCGCGCATCAACAATCCGCAGGACGCCATCCAGCACGGTATTGGCATGATTCATCAGCATTTTATGTTGGCGCCGTCGTTGACGGTGGCGGAGAATATCGCGCTGGGCATGAAGTCATCGCGGGGGGCGCGGCTCGACCTGGATGTGGTCAGCGAGCGGGTGCTGGAATTATCCGAAATTTATAATTTGAAGGTCGATCCGGGCTTGCCGATTTGGCAGCTTGCGGTCGGCGAGCAGCAACGGGTGGAGATATTAAGGGCGCTGTATAAAGGCGCGGCGCTGCTGATCCTCGATGAGCCGACGGCGGTGCTGACGCCGCAGGAAGTCGATGGCTTGTTCCGCATCCTCAAGCAATTGGCGGATGACGGGCATGCGCTGGTATTTATCTCGCACAAGCTGCATGAGGTGCTGGAGATCAGCCAGCGGGTGACGGTGCTGCGCGATGGGCGGCGGGTGAATTCCATCCCGACGAGCGAAGCCACCAGACCCAAGCTGGCTGAGATGATGGTGGGGCGGCCCGTGCTGCTGGAGTATGAGAAGAACGCGCCCAACCCGCGCGAGGAGCGGCTGCTGCTGGAGGAAGTCAGCGCCTTGAGCAACCGAGGCACGGTGGGCTTGGACGGGGTGTCGCTGAGTTTGCGCGGCGGCGAGATCGTGGGCGTCGCCGGCGTCTCGGGCAATGGGCAGCAGGAGTTGGCGCAGTGCATCACCGGCTTGCGCGAGATTACCGCGGGCAGGGTGACGGTGGACGGCGCTGATGTGACCAATGCGCATCCATCGGTGATGAACGCGATCGGCTTGTCTTACATCCCGGAAGAGCGGATGATAGACGGCGTGATCAAAGAATTCAGCGTGGCGGAGAATTATGTCTTGCAGGATCATGGGCATCCCAAGTTCACCTGGGGCAAGATCTTCATGCAGTTTCGCAAGATTCGCGATGCCTGCCGCGAGGCGATCAAAGCTTACGAGATCAAGACGCCGAGCACGGAGACGCTGGTCAAGAGCCTATCGGGCGGGAATATCCAGAAACTGGTGTTGGCGCGGGAGCTGTCGCGGGATCCGGGCGTGTTGATCGCGGCCCAGCCGACGCGCGGCGTCGACATCGGGGCGACCGAGTATATTCATCAGCGACTGCTGACGGAGCGGGATATGGGCACGGCGATCTTGCTGATCAGCGAGGATTTGGATGAGATTCGCGCGCTGTCGGATCGGATCGCGGTGATGTATGAGGGGCGGATCGTCGGCGAGGTGCGGAATAAAGATGTGGATATCGAGCATTTGGGCTTGTTGATGACGGGCGGGGGGTAGAGTTTTTACCACAGAGGCACAGAAGTAAATCCAAGTAAGTCTAGCCACCGAGTACACTGAGGGAAGCGAGAGGGCGCAGAGCTTGGGTATCAGTTCCTTCGTTTCCAGGCGCCGCTTGGATCTTTTTCCCAGCCGCTGGGCGTGATGGGCTGGCAGGATTGCGGCAATTCAATCTCGCCGTCCCGCGCCGCAAATTCGATCTGCGCTGGCTTGCCCGTCAACTCGCGCACGAAGTCGCCCAGCCGTAGCGCCGTTTCTTCCTCAGCCCGTTCCAGAATGCCGTTTTCAATCATTTCCTCAACGAACTGCATGAGCGCGTCAGCCTGCGCTAACTGCCGCACCATGTCCCAATCGGCTGCCAGCAGAGTGAAAGAGTGCTGATTTTGATCGATATGCTCGATCCGGCAACTGGTGACGATCGGCGCGGGCAAGGTCAGCGTATAGACATCTTCTTCAAATCGCAGACTGTTTTCGTCAATGGCGTCAAAGTTGATGCCCGCTTCAACCGCGCCGATGGCGATGTGATTCGCGCTATAATATCCGGCATTAAGAAATCCCTCATGGATTTCGACTTTGACATCTGTCTTGGCGACCTCGGATGTGACTGTCACAAGCTGTCCGATACCATTTATGCTGTTGACGATGGTATGTGGCGAACGCACGTAAGCGGCAGTTTCGGGGAAGAAAAAATCACGAACACTATACGTCGCGCCGATCAGATAGCCGCCAATTATGATGCCGACGACCAATAGCGCGATAGAAACAAAGTTCTTGCCGATAAACTTAACTATTGCAGACATCTCGCCTCCTTGAGCAATGGCAAGTAACACACAACAGCCTGCTTCCAGCTAATATCTAATATAACGTAAAAGTCTTGTAAAAGTTTTCCTGAAAATAGGGGGTTTTCGTATTAACCGCACATGACTGAGGCTATGATTTCCAACTCGGATCGACTATCTTTGCGCCTTGATAACACCCCTCCCGGCCTCTCCAACGACTCGAACCATGTTGTCTCAGCCAGCCTCGTCAATAAATAATTTCCTCCGCCTTTACCGCGCCATGTCAACTTCTATCGTGGGTGCCTTCTGCTTCAATAACCCGCTCATTAACGCCGCCTTGCATATCGTCTGCGCGCCGTTTGTGCTGGAGCTGACGCGCCTCGGTCTCAAGATGGAGGGCATGATCGCGCGGGATGGCGATTTGAAAGGCGCCTGCGAGTGGCTGCTGGGCATCGGGGCGGCGGGTCTGCGCTGCTGCGGGGCGGAGAAGATCCCGGCCAGCGGACCGGCGCTCTTCGTGGGCAATCATGCCGGCTTGGGCGATGCGCATTCGCTGCTGATGTGTTCGCCGCGGCGGGATACCAAGTTGATGGCGCATGACTTTGACATCTTGCCGGGCTTAAGTCAGTTTCGGCGGCATGTCATCGTGGTGGATTCGGGGCAGCCGCACAAAGCGGTGCGGGAAGGGTTGCGGCATTTGCGCGGCGGGGGCTCGCTGCTGCTGTATCCGCGCGGGGAGATCGAGGCGGATCCGAGCTTGTATCTGGAGGCGGCGCTGGCATCGCTGGAGGGCTGGTCGCGGAGTATGGCGATCTTCGCTCGGCACGCGCCGGGCTTGGCGATTGTGCCGGTGGCGGTGGGCGGGGTGATATCGCGGCGGGCGCTGTGCAACCCGATTGTGCGCCGCTATCGGGATCATGACCGGCGGCATTTTCTGGCGGCGACCTTTCAGATGATGTTTCCCATGTATCGTGATGCGCGGATCCGCGTTGTCTTCGGCGCTGCTTTGTACGGGGAGCGAGCGACGTTGGAGAATGCGCGGGGGCAGATGGCGGGTTTGCTGCGGCGGGCGGGGACTTAGCGGACACGTGACAGGTCTTTATTCACCACAGAGGCACAGAAGTAAAACCAAGTTAGTCATGCGACAAATGAAATGTAGTGGATGTTGTAAGCGGGCGACTCACAGAGTCGCCCCTACAATGATTACGGTTTTTGCCATTCTCTTTACCTTGAAATATTTTTCTCATTACTTTATTGGTTCTACTGAGGCACAGAGATTTTTTATCACAAAGGGCACGAAGGTCACAAAGGTTTTGCAGGGACGCGCTGGCGATTTGGCTGTGGAAGTCGGTTGCGAAGGCGGGACGGGTTGTTGAGGTCGGGGGGGATTCTGGCTGTAAAAATGGGCGTAAGGGGTGATAATGGTCGCGTGAAGCGAGCATGACGGAATTCGATGCGGAATGAGCCAGTGGTCAAATAACAATCCGGCGCAGAATAGAAGGCAGCAATGGTTCGGTTATTGGAATCTGCTGATTTCGCTGGTCAGCCGCGACATACGCGCGCGATATCGGCGGACGTTTTTGGGTCCGCTTTGGACGATCATTCCGGCGATATTGGCGACCGTGATTTACAGTTTTCTGGGCGGTCTGGTGAATGTGGATACGGAGGGCGCGCCGCGGCTGGTTTTCACCTTCGCCGCCACCGTGCCCTGGACTTTGTTTCAGAGCACGGCGGTTCGCATCCCGCATGGCGTTTTGGCGAATGGCGTTCTGATGCGGAAGATGCCGATGCCTCGGCAGCTCATTCCTTTCGTTGTGGTCATGACCACTTTCTTTGATTTCCTCATGGCTGGCATCGTGCTGGCGGCGACGCTGCTGCTTTTCGGGATACCTGTCAGCGGGGCGTGGCTGTGGCTGCCGGCCTTGATCGTCCTGACGATTTTGCTGGGTTGGACGGTTGGCATAGGCATTGCCGCTTTCACGATTTACCGCCGCGACATGCTGCATGGCATCCAGCATATCATGCAGGTCTGGCTGATATTGACGCCGGTGATCTATGGCGCCGAGACATTGGAGAGCGAATTACAGATCGTGCACAGCTTGAACCCGGCGGTGGGCATCATTGACGGTTTTCGCAAGGTGCTGGTTTTCGGGCAGCCGCCGGATACCGCCCTGCTGTTGACGAGCCTGCTCTTGATCGGCGTGGGTTTGTTGGTAGCGTATCCGCTTTACGAGGTTATGTCGCGCTACTTCGCCGATGTGGTTTAGAGCCGGCAGCGAGCGGCGGAGAGACTGTGATATGAGCGCGGAATACGCGATACAGGTGAGGGATGTATGGAAGCGTTATGGCTTGCCCTTACGCTCTTACTTGCAGCGGCAATTCGACAGCCTGCGCGGGAACAACGGGCGCGACCGCGAGGCTTATGGTCCCTGGGCGCTGCGGGAGATCTCCTTTAACGTGAGGCAGGGCGAGTCCCTGGGCATTGTCGGCCGGAATGGCGCGGGCAAGAGCACCTTGCTCAAGCTGATCGCCGGGGTCAGCCCGGCGACATACGGCAGCCTGCAAGTGAATGGCCGGCTCTTCCCGATGATCGAATTGGCGGCCGGCATGCACCGTGATTTGACCGGGCGGGAAAATATCAAGCTGCTGGGCGCGATCATGGGTTTCTCGTCACGGCAGATGGACGTGAAGATGCCCGAGGTTGAAGCTTTCGCCGAGTTGGGCGAATGGCTGGATAAGCCGGTCTGGCAGTATTCAAGCGGCATGCAGGCGCGGCTGGGTTTCAGCGTGGCGGTCAATGTGGACGCGGATATCTTGCTGATTGACGAGGTGCTGGCGGTCGGGGATGTCAATTTCCAGAAAAAATGCCTGAACCGCATGGACGAACTATCCAACAGCGGGGTGACGGTCGTCTTCGTCACGCACAATCCTTATTCGATTGAGCGGCTTTGCGAGCGGGCGATCTATGTGCAAGACGGGCGGATGACGGCTGAAGGCTCGCCGAGCGACATCCTGAACGCTTATTTTGAACGCTCGATGGACCGCTCGACGGTGATCGCCGGGACAGAATTGCTGGAGGCGGACCAGCGCGAGGGCACAGGCGCCTTCCGCATTATGGGCATTAGCTTGCGCGATATCACGGACGGCGAGGAAATCACCGGCTTCTCCACCGGCGATACGGTCGATGCGCGCATTCAACTGAGCGTCCGCGAGCCGACCCCCAGCTATCGTTTCTCGCTGCGCCTTGTGGACCCGGCGGGCACGGTGGTCAGCTATATTGATGTGCCCAGCTCCATGCGGCGGTCTTTATCCTTGGAGAAAGACTGCGCGCTGCAGTGCCGGATCGAGAATATCAATGTGCTGCCCGGGCAGTACTGGATTGATGTGGTGGCGCGGGAAGTGGCGGGGCCCGTGATCGACTCGGTGTCTTACGCTTATACCTTTGATGTCCACGGCAGCAGCGAGGTTCTTGAACGGATGGAGCATCGCGGCATCGTCCACCTGCCGGCGACCTGGACGTTGGTATGACGGTTCTTCGCCACAGACGCGCGGAAGCAGAACCTCTAAACTAATGCAAATCCCCTAAAGCAACGATCGTAGGGGCGAGCCACTGGGTCGCCCGCAAGTCATCACAAAATCCGCCTGTCTCAGCCCCCTTCCCCATTGCAATGGGGAAGGGCCGGGGATGGGGTAGAAATCTCGCACATTTGTTCTTTCCTCCGACTCAAAATCATGATACACTTCCTCTATGGATCAATCATCCCAGGCTCTCAACCGCGGCGCGCAACCGATGCCCTCCGCCCTAAACTCGCTCTCTATCCCGGCCCTGTCGCCAGACCCCCGCGCTGCAGGCATTTGCGTCCCCGCGCCGGCATACCAAAATCATACCGGCAGCCGCCTGCCTTTTGTCTGTTTCGCCTGGAAAACCGCCTCTTCTGTCCGAAAAGCATTTTCCCGTGTCCGACTTTGTCCGTTTCGGGCAATAAACAAACTGAAAACAAATACTCTCTGGCAGCGGCTCTATGCTGACTGCCTGATAATTTCGCTGACAAATATACGAACTCTGCGCCCCTCCCCCCCGATGCCGTATATATACTGTATCGATATATCGGCGAATTTTCCGGTGTTTTCAGCGGTTTTAGCGGCGCTTTAGGGTGGATGACTGCAGGCTGTTTCCGCCACTGAAGGGGCGCCAAACTGCCGGACGGAGGCTGACGAGTGACAGGAACGGATGGCTTTGATCGAGTGCCTGACAAACCTTACAATGCCGGGCTATGGAGATTGAAGTAGCGCGTATCAAAGAGGTCTTGGAGCGGGTCGATGCTCGCTGGAGCTTGCGGAGTCTGCGGCCTTTAAGCCGGCGGGCGCGTCTGCTCCGGGTGGATAGCGAGGACCGCGCGGAGCAGTTGGTATTGCTGACGCATGGCGAGGCGGATCGGGCTTTTAACCCGGATATCGCGCGGGATGAGTATCGGCTCTTGCAGATATTAAGCGCGGCTGGACTGCCGGTGGCGGGACCGCTGGCGCTGGCGGAGGATCATGAGCCGCCGTTTTTGATTACGTCCTTCGTCCGCGGCGCCCCCCGTTTCGCGGCTGAGGATGTCGCGAGTTTCTGCCGGCAGTTGGCGGGCGCGCTGGGCGCCATCCATGCGGTGGACATCGCTGAGCATGACCTTTCTTTCTTGTCGCGGCTGTCGGATGCGGTCGCGGCGGCATTGGCTGAGGGGCGGGGCGAGGGGCGGATTCGCGCCGCTTTGCGCGCTGCTCTGGGCGGGCTCCGCTGGCATGAGAGCGCTTTGCTGCATGGCGATTTCTGGCTCGGCAATCTGCTTTGGGAGGGCGATGAACTGAGCGGGATTGTCGATTGGGAGGATGCCATGCTGGGCGATCCGCTGGCGGACCTGGGCAAGAGTCGGCTGGAGATGCTGTGGGCGCTGGGGGCGGAGGCGATGGAGAGGTATACGGCGGATTATCTGACGCTGAATGACGCCTTGGAGGCGAGTTCGCTGCCGGTCTGGGATTTGTGGGGGGCGGCGCGCCTGGCGCATTTCGCGAGTTTCGCTGAAGACGCGGAGGCAGCCAGACGGATGAAGGCGCAATACGATGAGTTCGTGGAGGCGGCTTTAGAGGCGCTGTAGAAAAGAGCGCAGGACTTGCGTGAAGGCGGCGGGATTCTCGAGGTGGCTGTTGTGGCCGGCGGCGGGCAGGATGGCTAGCTTGGCGCCTGGGATCTTCTCCGCCATCGCCACGTTGACGCGGCGAAATTTCCCGTCCAGTTCGCCGGCGAGCAGGAGGGTCGGGATTGTCAGAGTTGGCAGGCGGGACCAGAGGCTGGGTTGGGCGCCCGCGCCCATTCCGCGCAAGCTGTTAGCCAAGCCGCGGGGATCGTTGCGCAGGCGTTGGCGGCGCTGCTCGGTCAGGAGTGTCGGCGGCAGGTTTGCCTGGGAGGCCCAGAGAGGCAGACCCTCCCAATACTCGACGAACCAGTTTATGCCCTGCGCTTCGATTTTGCCGGCGAGAGCTTCATCGCGTTGGCGGCGCACTTCGCGCTCGGCGGCTTTAGCCAGCCCGGGCGAGGCGCTCTCGAGCATTAACGATATGAAGCGGGTCCGATAATGCAGCGCCAGATAGAGCGCCAGTCGGCCGCCCATGGAATAGCCGAGGAGATGCGCCCGTTCGATTTGCAGTTGATCGAGCAAGTCGATGATATCGGCGGCGATGGCGTACATGCGGTAGTATTCGGCGGCGGCCGGTTTGTCGCTTGCGCCGTGACCGAGGATATCGAGTTGGATGAGGCGATAGTTCGGTGACATGGCGGGGGCGACAGCGCGCCAGGTTGTACAGTCGCCGCTGAAGCCGTGCAGGAGGAGCAGTGGGGCGCCCTCGCCGATGATGTCGAGATGGTATTGATGTCCGCTTTGGGCTTTGCTAAGGGGCATCGGTGAAAACTTTGCGCGCTTCACGGCGTTGGACTTTGCCGGACGATGTGCGCGGGAGAGCCGTCGCGAAGGCGATTTGGCGCGGGATCTTGTAGCCAGCCAAGTGCTGGCGCGCGAAGGCGATGATGTCGTCGCTCGCGGCTGATTGGCTCGTCCGCGTTTCGATGAGGGCGGCGACGCGCTGACCCCAGGCGGCATCGGCCAAGCCCAGCACGACCGCCTCGGCAACGGCGGGGTGTTGGCGCAGGACGGCTTCGACTTCGGCGGGATAGATATTTTCGCCGCCGCTGACGATGAGGTCTTCGCGGCGCTGCAAGACGAAGAGGTCGCCGTCTTCGTCGAGGTAGCCGATATCGCCGGTGTGGAGCCAGCCATTGCGCAGAGCCTTGGCGGTGGCGGCGGGGTCGTTGTAATAGCCGCGCATGACGCTGGCGCCGGAAACGAGTATTTCGCCCGGGGTATTGGGCGGGGCGTCTTCGCCTCGTTCGTTGATGATGCGGACTTGTGTGAACGTCAGCGGTTTGCCGACTGTGCCGGGTTTGCGGTAGACGAGATCGGGCAGGGCGGTGGCGGCTTGCGATGCGGTTTCGGTGAGACCGTAGGTGGCGGCGATGGGGAGATTGTCGGCGGCGCAGCGGGCGAGCAGCTCGGCCGAGGGGGCTTCTCCGCCGAGGAGAATCAGGCGCAGATGCGGATTCCAGGGGCGGGTCTTGGCGTCGAGCAGGCGCTGGAGCATGGTGGGCACGAGGGAGACCAGCGTGATCGGAAGGGCGCTGAGCGTGAGATTCACATGATCAACATCGAAGGAGGTCGCCGACGATAAATGGACTGCGCTGCCGTAAATCAGCGAGCGCAGTATGATGCTTAGACCGCCCAGATGGTAAAGGGGCATGACGCAGAGCCAGCGGTCCTTCGGCGTATGCCCCAGGCGCTCCGCCGATGCCCGCGCGCTGTGATAGATGTTGCCGCAGGTCAGGGTTGCCGCCTTGGGTTTGCCGCTGGTGCCGGAGGTGTGGACGATGGCGAAGTCGTTATCCAGATTCATCATGCCAAAATCGTCGTACTGTGGCGCCGGGTCCTCCCGATCGATGTTTGGCAATTCCATCACATTCGCGCCGGTCTCGCCAGCCAGCGTCCGCGTCTCCGCTTCGCAAATCAGGAGGCGGCAATCGACGTTCTGGATCTGCCAAGCCAGTTCGCTCGCCGCCAGCCGGGTGTTGAGGGGGACGCTGATGGCGCGCAGCCGCATCAAGGCGAGCAGGGTCAGGATGAATGGCGCGGGTTTCGCCATGAGGATGGCGACGCGGTCGCCGGGCTCGAGGAGCCTATGTCTCAGAATCGCTGCGCCGGTTCTTGATACGCGGCGATTGACATCGGCGAAGGTCAGGCTGGTGTCTTCGAGCGCGAGGAATATGTTGTTTGGCTCAGGATTGAGCGGGCGTTTCAGGTCGCTCATTGTTGTTTGCGGGCGGGTTGGTCGCCCCTATGCCTTTGCTGGTATTCATGCGTCACGGGCGGCGTTTAGGCGCGGCGGGGGAATTTGCTGAAGTCGGGCTGGCGGCCTTCGAGGAAGGCGTTTTTGCCTTCGCTGCCTTCGTCGGTCATGTAGAAGAGCATGGTGGCGTCGCCGGCCAGGACTTGCACGCCGGTCTGCCCATCGAGTTCGGCGTTGAGGCCGGCTTTGATGAAGCGGAGGGCGATGGGGCTTTTGCTCAGGATTTCCCGGGACCATTGCAATGCTTCGCGTTCGAGCTCGGCCAGGGGCACGACGGTGTTGACCATGCCCATTTCCTCGGCTTGTTCGGCGCTGTATTGGCGGCAGAGGAACCAGATCTCGCGGGCTTTCTTCTGGCCGATATGGGCGGCCAGGAAGGAGGAGCCGAAGCCGGCGTCGAAGCTGCCGACGATGGGACCGGTTTGGCCGTAGATGGCGTTGTCGCTGGAGATGGTGAGGTCGCAGCAGACGTGCAGGACGTGGCCGCCGCCGATGGCGTATCCGGGGACGACGGCGATCACGGGTTTGGGGATGTTGCGGATATAGCGCTGGAGTTGCAGGACGTTGAGGCGGGGGACGCCGTCATCGCCGACGTAGCCGGAATGGCCGCGCACTTTCTGATCGCCGCCGGCGCAGAAGGACCAGATGCCGTCTTTTGTACTGGGTCCGTTGGCGGTGATCCAGAGGATGCCGACCTCGCCGTCATGCCAGGCGTGGAGGACTGCCTCGGTCATTTCGTCGATGGTTTTGGGGCGGAAGGCGTTGCGGATATTCGGGCGGTCGAAGGCGATGCGGGCGATGCCTTCGGCTTTGTGGTAGGTGATGTCGTCGTAGGCTTTGACCTCTTGCCAATCGGCAAGGCGCATGAGGTCTTCGGTTTTGATTTGGGCTTGCTGTTCGGCGGTGGTGGTCATGGAGTGGCTCCTCCTGTTGTACGCTTTTTGATCACTAAGGGCGCAAAGATATTATCTATAGGTCTCTGTGGCGAGTTCGCATTAAACAACAGCATTCATCATATTAGAGTTTCCCAAGATTGCTTATGGCTTGCTTGACTTTTGCCATGATGTCGGCGCGGCGTTGCAGATCGGCGACGGCGTCGCTGCGGACTTCTATGATGGTGGAGGCTGTTCCGCGGATGGAGCGGCTGAAGGCGTCGCGGAAGGATGCCCGGTCGTCCGCTCGAATATAATCGAGACCGTAAAGCGCGGCCGCGTGGCTGAAGTCCAGTTCGTGCGGCGTGATGAAATAATCGCTGAAATGCGGCTCAAAGTCACGCACGGGCAAGCGCTGGAAGATGCCGCCGCCGTTGTTGTTGAGCAGGACGATTGTAACCGGTACGCCGCAGCGCCGGGCAGCGAGCAAGCCGTTGAGGTCATGGTAGAGCGTGATATCGCCGAGGACAGCGACCAGCCGCTTGCGATGCCGCGCCGCGCCGATGCCGAGAGCAGTCGAGACATTGCCGTCGATGCCGGAAGCGCCGCGATTGGCCCAAGCGAAAAGCGTCGTGTCAGCATCGATGCCGAATTGGTCGAGATGACGGACGGGCAGGCTGTTGCCGGCGAATAACGAGCTGAACGGCGATATGAGATCGACAACGTCGTAGAGCACAGCGCCGTCGAAATAGGGACCGCTGGCGATTTCTTCGGCGATAGCTACCCGGGCGATTTGGTCGCAACGGGATATGTGGTTGCGCCAGTCCGACGATGGCGCAGGCGGGAAGTCGCCCCAGTCGGAATGCGAGACGGAGGCGGGGTGGATGGTCAGGTGATGGGTGAGGCTGTGGGTATCGTCCGCCCATTCGCCGGCGCGGCTGCAATAGATGTGGTAGGGCAGTTGCGTGTTTGCCAGGAAGTCTTGCATGGGCTTGCAGAGTGGCGGCGCGCCAAAGCGGATGACCACCTCGACCTGAGAGAGATCGGCTGCTGGCGCGGAGATCAAACTCTCGTAGGCGCTGATAGTCACTCCGGAGCGCATGTTTGAGGTGAATTCGGCCAGGATGGGAAAGCCGGTGATATCCGACAGGCGCTGCGCCCAGGGCAGCAGGGCGGCCCGTTCCGCTTCGCTCCGGCAACTGCCGTGCCCGAAATAGATGAGGCCGCGGCGGCTCAAGAGGTCGGCAGTCAGGAGCGCCGCCAGGTCAGCCGAGCTATTTGCTTGCGGGGCGCTGAATTGGGTCGGTGGGCTGTGGTCGATATCCAGGTTGTCGTCGTCGGTCGGCTCGAAGGGCTTGCGGAAGGGGAGGTTGATATGGACGACGCCCCCCGCGCGTTTCGCTGTGTTGAGGGCGCGGAAGGCGAGGGAGCGCAAGTGGCGCAGGAGGAGCGGCGGTGGATCGGGTTCGGGCAAGGGGGCATCGGCGAAGAAGTCAATGTAGTCGCTGAAGAGCTTGATTTGGTCGATGGTTTGGTTGGCGCCGCTGCCGCGCAATTCATGGGGCCGGTCGGCGGTGAGGATGAGCAGGGGGATGCGCGATTGATGGGCTTCGATGATCGCGGGGAAGATATTGGCGGCGGCCGAGCCGGAGGTGCAGATTAGCGCGGTTGGCTGGCTGCCCCCGATGGACTGCCCCAGGGCGAAGAAGGCGGCGCTGCGCTCATCGAGATGGGAGCTTATGTCGATGCTGTCGCGATGCCGCGCAAGGGCGAGTACCAGCGGCGTGTGGCGCGAGCCGGGCGTGATGCATATCCGGGTCAAGCCCGCGGCGACCAGGGCGTCTATGAAGGCATTGGCGTGGATGGTGTTTGGGTTGGGCATGGTAGCTTCCATTCCTTAACCACAAAGGCGCAATTGCGTGTCGACCTCAATAGCCGCGCCGGTAATTCTGTAAGATAGAGTTTGCTGATTCTCGGAAACCATCTTGGCAATCGCATCCTTTCAATCCATAAAGTTCTTAGTAAACGCAAGCAAGTAATGCAACAATCAGAAGGATAGTGTAGGGGCGAGTCTTGAGTTGCCCAAATGCAAAATGGCGATGTAACGGGCGATCCAAGGATCGCCCCTACAGATTTCGAAAATGAGAATCGCCGTCCCTTTTTGCATGACTTACTTTCACTTACTTTTGTGTCTTTGTGGTGATAATCATTCGGCCAACTGCGCGTGAGCGTCGAGCATGGGGCGGAATTTGAGGGCGGATTCTTCCCATTCGCTTTTGGGCTGGCTTTCGGCGACGATGCCGCTGCCGGCGTAGATCCAGGCGCGGTTTTCCTGGGCGACGGCGGAGCGGATGGCGACGGCGAATTCGCCATCGAGGCGGGCGTCGATCCAGCCGACCGGGGCGCCGTACCAGCCGCGGGGAATCGGCTCCAGTTCGCGGATGAGGGGCAGGGCGTCTTCGCGCGGATCCCCGCCCAGAGCGGGCGTCGGGTGCAGAGCCTCGACCAGGGGCAGGATGCCGAGGTCGCTCTCCAGAGCGCCGTGAATGCCGGTATGCAGATGCTGGATATTGCTGAGCTTGAGCAGCTGCCGAGGCGAACTCTCCAGGGCGGCGGTGAAGGGCGCCAGGCGCGCGCGCATTTTCTCGACGACGATCTGGTGTTCGTAGCGGTCTTTGGCGCTGCCCATGAGCGCTGCGCCCAAGGTCTGGTCTTCTTCGGCGTTCTCGCCGCGTCCGATGCTGCCGGCCAGCGCCATGGTCCTTAGTTGCTTGCCCTGGACGGCCGCCAGCAATTCGGGCGAGGCGCCGTAGAAGGCGTGATAAGGGCGAGGCTCAAAGAGGAAGCGATAACAATCGGCGTAATGCTCCGCGAGGTAGCGCAGGACGGGCAGGGGACGAATCCGCCCGGCGAAGCGCAATTCAGCGGCGCGAGCCAGGACAACTTTGTTCAGTTCACCGGCGCGGATACGCTCGGTGGCGGACTGAATCATGCGCGCCCAGGCGTCGTAGTCCATGGGATAATGGATGCTTTGCCGGGCGCTCTGCTTGACATGGGGGCGTTCGCGTTCGGAGGCTTGGAGCTGGGCGAGTTTCTCCGCCAGGGCCGATTGTATATCGGGCAGGAGCGCCTCCGGTTTTTCCTCCGGCGGGATTTGCGCATTGATGGTCAGCCAGGTCTGGTCGCCGCTGCTGGCCAGCTGATAGTGGGGCAGGGCGAAGATGGCGGGGGCGTAGATGGACCAGGTGTTATCGGGCGTGAAGTCGTAGCGGAAGGCGAAGCCGCCGAAGAGGCGGGGCCGGGTCAGTTGATTGTCCGCGCTTGCCAGATGGGCGCCAGCGAAGAGTTCGCGGGCGTAGGTCTCGATTTGCCGGTAGCGTCCCTCGCCCCAGGCGATCAGTTCAACGGCTGTGCCGGAACCGGCGATGGAGACGGCGGCGTTGGCGCTCTCCCAGTAGAAGCGGGCTTGACCGTCGGCGGCGGCGAGGAATCCGCGCAGGCTCAAGCCGTTGGCGGGGATGCTGCAAGCGAGTAGCATGCCATAGCGCTGGTTGAGCGGGGCGTCGCGGGGGGCAGGGGAATTCATGGGTTGCTCTTTTTTCTTTTTCACCACAGAGGCACAGAGGCACAGAGAAAAGATTACATGACTATTCTCTTGATACCATCGGTCAGGACCTTCGTGCGGGTTCTTGGTACTTGCTTTTGGCGCAGATGGTGTTTGGATTGGGCATGATTTACTACTTTCTTTTTTTCACCACAGAGGCACAGGGCACAGAGAAAAGCTTCTAAGATGCCATGCGTTTGATTCCGCTCCTCAAAACGTCAACATTGAAATTGATTAGCAATCCTATGGGCATGTCTGCGAGGCGCAAGTAGCATAACAACTGCGCTTCATGTACGGGCAGAATCTCCTTTACAGATTTCAATTCCAGAATGACGCGGTCTTCGACCAGCAAATCCAGGCGGAAACTGCCGATGTTATGCCCTTTATAATCGATAATCAGCGACTTCTGCCTTTCGAAGGACAGGTTCCGGCGCTCCAATTCAATGCAAAGCGCTTCCTCGTAGAGTTGCTCCAGAAGCCCTGGTCCTAGAATTCGGTGAACTTCGATTGCCGCGCCGATGATTTCATAGGTCAGTTGATTGTGTATGCCTGTGTTCTGCATGTCATAAACCCTTGTACTGTTGCCAGGAATTATCTCTGCGCCTCAATAATTCCAAGAAAGTAGTGAGAATATGCGTAACTTTACCCCCCACCCGACCTCCCCCGAAGTATCCTGAGGACAGGATAGTTTTTCAGCGAGCAGAATATCATCGCATATCTTGTACTTTCTTCGGATTTTTCGGGCGATATGGTATGTCGCCTCTACAGATCGTTGCTTTAGTGAAATTTGCATTAGTTTATTGGTTCTACTTGCGCCTCTGTGGTGAGATTATTCAGTAGCGACTTGCATGGGCAGCGAGCATGGGGCGTAGATCCGGGCGCGATAGTCATTATTGTTGGTCAGGTCTTGGGGGCTGATAGTCGACGCTCTTCAGCAGCAGGGGCAGCAGGGCGTCCATGATTTCGTCTTTGCTGGGCTCGCCGGTGTAGACCCATTGGATGACGACGTTGTAGATGGCGCCCATCCAGGCGTGGGAGACGATGTGGGTATCGACGGGCGCGATGCCGCCATCGGCCACGGCTTCGTCCAGGTAGATTTTGATGAGCAGGGCGAAGCGGTCGTTGACTTCCATGCGCTTGCGCTCGAAGACTGTGCCCAAGCCGACGGCTTGCACGAGCAGCAGCTTGGCGGGCCGGCGGTATTTGCCGAAGGTCTCGAGCACGGCTTCCAGCGCCGCTTGCACGCGGCCGATGCCAGGCGGTTCGCGCTTGATGGCTTCTTGGGCGCGCCGCTCGATCAGATCGGCGAATTGATCGACCAGGGCGATGAAGAGTTTCTCCTTGTTGGGGAAGTGAAAGTAGATGGAGCCTTTGCTGATGCTCGCTTCCGAGACGATCTCGTCCAGCTTGGTATCGTGGAAGCCTTTGGCGCTGAAGATATTCATGGCGGCGTCGAGGATGCGGTCGCGGGTGGAGCGGGGGTCTGGGGGTTGGCTGTCCATGTTCGCCTACAGTACTGACTGGTCAGTACTGTAATTATAGCACAGGCTGGCAGGCTGCGGCAATGAGATTCGACAGCGCCGAAGAAGCGCCGCTAAAACCCCTGAAAACGCCGGAAAATTTTCCGCTGTATGGATACAGTATGTATATAGCATCGAGGAGGGGGCATGTTTTCTACCCCATCCCCGGCCCTTCCCCGAGGCATCAGGGAAGGGGGCTGAAACTGGGGGATTTTGTGGTGATTTGCGGGCGACCCGGTGGCTCGTCCCTACGGGTTTCGATGTGATTGACGCAGGCGCGCAGAGGGCAAAATGAGGCGCGTTAAGACCGTATTTGAAGGTGTGCGTTATAATGCCTGGGCAGTATAACTTGGTACAGTCCAGCAAAGGATGCTCCGCGTGCCGCCATCCAACCAACTCGCTTCGTCCGCCCTCGACCTCATCGGCAACACGCCCCTGGTCGAGCTATCCCGCATCGCCGCCGGGCTGGACGGGCGTATCTTCGGCAAAGTCGAATTCCTCAATCCCGGCTACTCCAAGAAAGACCGGATCGCGCTGCAAATGGTCGAAGAGGCGGAAGCCAGCGGCGTCTTGCAGCCGGGCGCGACCATTGTCGAGCTCACCAGCGGCAACACCGGCACGGGCTTGGCCATCGTCTGCGCGGCCAAGGGCTATCAATTCGTCGCTGTCATGTCCCGCGGCAATTCGGCCGAGCGGGCGACTATGATGCGGGCGCTGGGCGCGGAGGTCGCGCTGGTCGATCAATGCCCGGATTCGCTCCCCGGTCAAGTCTCCGGCGCTGACCTGGCGCGGGTGGAAGAGGTCGCGCAGCGGATCACGCAAGAGCGTGGCGCCTTCCGCGCCGATCAGTTCCAACTGCCCGGCAATGCCCATGCCCATTATCAACATACCGCCCCCGAGATCATGCGGCAATCCGGCGGCATCGACGCCTTCTGCGACTTTATCGGCAGCGGCGGCTCCTTCGCTGGTTGCGCCCGTTACTTCAAAGAAGTCGACCCCGCCATTCAATGCTATGTCGTCGAGCCAACTGGCGCGGCCGCATTCGCCGGCGAGTCGGTGACCCGCCCCAAGCACCGCATTCAGGGCGGCGGCTATACTATGGCGGAGTTGCCGCTGCTTGACCGCGTTCTGGTCGATGGCTGCTTAAACGTCAGCGATGAGGAGGCGATGGCGATGGCGCGCCGTCTCGCCCGGGAAGAGGGCTTATTCGCCGGTTTCTCCTCCGGCGCGAACCTGGCGGCCGCCCGGCAACTGCTGAAGTCAAAGCATCGCGGGGGGCGCGTCGCCATCCTGCTTTGTGATTCCGGCTTGAAATATTTGAGCACCGATTTGTGGCGAGGCGATTATGACTGAGCAACACTCCCAAGACGATATCATCCGGTTTATCCGCCAGCAGCACGACTCCCTTTCGCCCAGCCAGCGCCAGGTCACGCAATTCTTGCTGGAAGGCGGCATCGAGGTCATCCACTTCACAATCACTGAAATCGCCGAGGCGGTCGGCGTCAATTCTTCCACCGTCGTCCGCGCGGCCCAGGCGCTCGGCTTTGACGGCTTCCCCGAACTGCAATCGGTCTTGCGCAGCCAATTCCTCAACCAGGCGAAGATTGCCCAGCGCATGCAGGTTGGCTCGCAGAAGTTGATGGATTATCTGTCGGCGGAGGACGAGGCTGACGCTCATCTCTTCAATACCGTCCTGCGCGATGAGCTGCATACGCTGCTGGACTTGCCGCAGCATGTTCCGACCCAGGTCTTCGACCGCGCGGTCGATATGCTGGATGAGGCGCGGCAGGTTTATATCATCGGCTTGGGCGCGTCCTTCCCGCTGGCGCTCAATTTCGGCATCGTCCTGCGTTACATCCGGCCGCAGGCGCGCGTCTTGACGCCGGGCATCGATCCTATCGCAGCGCAACTGATCGCGCTCAGCCCGGATGATTTGATCGTTTCCCTCTGCTTCGCCCGCTACATCCGCGAGACCTTGACCGTCATGGATGTCGGACGGGAGCGCGGCGCTTCCGTGCTGACTGTGACCGACAGCCACGTCTCGCCCGCCGCCAAACGCGCTGACCTCGCGCTCATCGTGCCCTTCCGCCTGCGCTTCTACAGCAATACCGTCGCTCTGATCGCCCTGCTCGACGCTCTGCTCGGCGCTCTCTCCCTGCGCTATCCGGAGAAGACTCGCGAGCGACTCGAAGTCCTTGAGGAACTGTACCTGCAATTCAACCTGTATAGCGGCGAGGATGAATAGGGATATGCCTTAATCGTCACTTTCTTGCGCCCGGCTTATCAGCCGAATGGATCATCCAGCCAGGGGTACTTGCGCAGGTCCGCGCGCTGGTAGGGGATCTCGGTGAAGCGCGGCGGGATGGCGCCCGGTCCCGCCATGTAGATGATCTCATGCGCGATGGGGGCGAAGCCGGCGTAGAAATGCTGCGTGGACTTGACCACCAGCAGCCGTTTCGATTTGGGGTCAATGCCGAAGTTCGAGAACACTGTCGGGCTGAGCACCTGGCCACGGTCGCTGTTGACGATGATATCGATGCCTTGGCAATGCAGGGCGACGCTGTCGCCGCAGGGGATGGCCAGTTCGCCATCGTTTTGGAGCCAATACTGCTGCATATCGGGTATGACGCCGGCGACGCGTACGCTCAAGTCCAGCGGATCGCCCGACATCGGTCCCATCTTGCCGCCCAGCCGCAGGTCCAGTTGCGCGCCCTCGCCGGCCGACATCGCTGTCTTGACCGCGATCGGATCCCAAATCATGCCCAGCGCCGCCTCGGTCACTCCGCGTTCCAGCAGGGCGCGCAGCACAAAAGTAGAGTCGCTGGGCGCGCCGCCGCCGGCGTTATCGGCTTGATCGGCCACCACTACCGGTCGGCCCGGTAGCGCCAGCGCTTTGTCCAGCGCGTCATCGAGGGACAGGGACTTAGGGTCAAGCGCATGACGCAGGGCGAAGAATCTCTGGCCGAATTCACGAGCCACATCGGCGGCCAGCGCCGGATCGTCATCGGCGACGACCAGCATCTGGGCGCCGCAGGTCGGCACATCCGCCCAGGGGAAACAATGCGCCAGCGAGAGCGACAGCAAACCCGGCGCTTGCTCCCGCGCCATCATCGCATCGACGAAGCTCCGCATCGGTTCATACGGCGTCAGGAACAAGCCGATCATGCGGCAGTCGTAAAGCGCCATCGTCGGATTGACCGTTCCTTGAGCCGCGTCAGCGATGATGCTGAAGAGCTCCTCAGCCCGCTCGTTGATATCGGTATGCGGATACTCCTTGAAAATCACAACGGCATCGGCATTGTCGATAAGTTCTTGCGTGACATCGCAATGCAAGTCCAGCTCGACGCCGATCTTGACATCCGGCCCGACAATCTCGCGCGCGCGGCGGACGATGTCGGTTTCGCAGTCGTCATAGCCCTGCGCCACCATCGCGCCATGCAGGGGCAGCAAGACGATATCGACCGGCAGCGCCGCTTCCAGCGCTTCCAGGAGTTCATCGCGCAAGCTTTCGTAGACGGCGCGAACCGTCGTGCCGGCCGGCTGGGCTAAGGCGAAGAGACTGAAAATGTAATCCCAGCCGCGCTCCCGACAGCGCTGACGAAAGATGTTGAAGGGTCCGCCGAAGCCGCCCATCTCGCCGCTCTCATCGAGGTCGGCCGCGCGTATCACCTCGAAGTCGGCCAAGCCCGTTGGCATCGGCGAAAATGTGTTGGTCTCGGTTTCGATCCCACCGGCAAAGACTCGCATTATTTATGCTCCTCGTCGATTTCCCTCCACAGAATATAGACACTTGGCCGCGCCGGCGCAAGAAATGCTGCCGCCACGTTTACGTTGGCAAGCGCCACTGCTATAATAGGCGCTGTCTATGTCCAGGCAGCTTCGCCGAAGCCTCGTTATTTTCAAGGCGCGCAAAGGAGGAGAAGCATTTGAAGCCCATTACGATACGTTCCATTGAATTGCACACGGCGCTCCTGCCTTATCTGGCGCCGTTTGAGACCAGCTTCGGCGCGGAAACCGACAAGGTGGCGGTGCTCGTCGAATTGACGACGACCGCCGGCGTCAGCGGCTGGGGCGAATGCTCGATTGAACTTTGGCCCGGCTATGGCCAGGAAACCGCCGTGACCGCCCGGCACATCCTGATGGAATTTATGCTGCCGGCTGTCATCGGGGAGACCATCGCGGACCCGCGCGATTTCCCTGCGCTTATCCAACGGTTCCGCGGCAATCATCATACGCGCGCGGGCTTGGAAGCGGCGGTTTGGGACGCCTTCGCCAAGAGCAACGACCTGCGCCTGACCGACCTTTTCTCCCGTTATGCCCCGCCCGGGCATGACTCCGAAGGGCGAGCCGCCGTCGGCGTCAGCATCGGCATTCAGCCATCGCTGGACGATACGGCGGCCGTGGTGAACAGACGCCTGAAGGAAGGCTACGGGCGCATCAAACTGAAGATCAAGCGCGGCTGGGATGTGGAAGTGGCGCGGGCCGTCCGGGCGGCTCAGCCGGATATCCTGCTCATGCTGGACGCCAACAGCGATTATGAGCCCGAAGACGCCGAGCGCCTGGCGGAGCTCGATCAATTCGACCTGCTCATGATCGAGCAGCCGCTAGCGCATGACGACATCTTCCATCACGGCCAATTGCAGCGGCGTTTGAAGACGCGGGTTTGCCTCGATGAGAGCGTCAAATCCGCCAGCGACTTGCAGATTGCGCTGCAAATCGGCGCGATCGGGGTGCTCAATCTCAAGCCGGCGAGGGTCGGGGGCTTCCGCGAAAGCCTGGAGATTTACCGCATCTGCGTCGACAATGAGTTGCCGCTTTGGATCGGCGGCATGCTAGAGACCGGCGCCGGGCGGGCGGCCAATGTCGCTTTCGCGGCGCTGCCAGCGGTGAACCTGCCGTCGGATATTTCAGCTACCGACCGCTACTTCGCCGCTGACCTGACCGAGCCGCCCTTCGAGCTTGCGCCCGATAGCAGTCTCGCCGTCCCCGATGGCTACGGCATCGGCGTGGAAATCCAGCGCGACCGCCTCGCCGAAGCCAAGCGGCGCTGGCGGGAAAACAAGCCTTATCGAGGTGGGTAAAGCATTGGGCAGCGTCTGTGGGACTTGTGGTAACAATAGTATGAGACGATTGCCTTGGGGCTGTCTGTTAGGGCAATCGCTTCAAAATGATGACGCATGGGATGACGAAGAATCAAGCTGAAATTCAGCCACCGAGTACACCGAGTTAAAGTGAGGACACAGAGATATTAACAATTGCCTACTTTTCTCAACATCTGCCGCTGCCAGAA
>JAJEAA010000037.1 GCA_022824365.1 Anaerolineae bacterium | reverse complement strand
CTGGCGCACCCAGTTGTCGCCGGCCATGTTCAGCGTCAGCAGGCCCTCTTCGTAGTCGCTGTAGGCTTCCAGGTTGGCGAGATAGGTCGATTGGCCCAGCTTGCTGTAGCTCGGGTCGCCGAGGACCCAGGCATCGGCCAGCGCCGGCGGGAAGATGACCTCCTGCGCCAGCGCGTCGATGATCTGGTCGCTGCGCTGGTTCTCCTGCAGCTCGATCTTGGTCTCGGTCGTTTTGAGGAACTGCATCGCGCCATGGGCGATGATATCGACCTGACGGTTGCCGTACTTCCCGCCAACGGGGAGAATCATGGCGATCCAGCCCGACCAGTGCGTGCGTGTCGTGGTTCCGTCGTTCGACTCGATCTTCACCGGGCGCAGCGGCGCCAGCTTGCCGCTTAGCGGGCCAGCGCTGTTTTCTGGTGAATAGCGTCTATCCTTGTTGTTCAGACGCATCACAAGCGTCGAACCATCTGCTGTGAGTTGGTAGGGGCGCTGCATCCCCACGAACCACTCGGCTAATAGAACACGTTGCGTAATATCATCGTGCTCTCCGCTAAAGTCCCCGTTGCGATCCCAGTCGATCGCGATTGTCCAGCTTGTTGACATTTGTTCCCTTCCTTTTCTTGAACTTTTGATTAACTCCGCATTTCTTTCTCGCGCCTGCCGTCTATTACATCACAGTGGCAACACTCAACTTTGCAGGGACTGTTCCGACGCCCCCGCATGCTCTACGGTGCGGACTGCGCTGGACACATCACGCCATCCGCTTCCATCTTCTTTATACGTTCCCGCTCGTTTAAACTTACAGCCGTTGAAGGTCCGACATGATAGCCAATTTCAAAACCATCATATCGACGCAATAGTTCATATGTCTCGCCATCCCATAGCCGAATATCGAATTGCCCGACAATGGCAAACTGGCTGTTGTCCGGATGCCAAGCAATCGAATCCACATAAATCGGCAGGCCAAGAACATCGGAAAAACTTCCCTCTAGATCTGCCAAGAGGTCACGGTTCTGTCCTTCAAAAACATACACCCGGCAACCCTCGCCGTTGATTAAGATCCGACTTCCATCAGGCGACCACGCTACATCCGTTGCAAAGACATAACCGTCTGCAGATGAGTACGTTTGGACTGACATGTTTGCGATTGCCATGTTGTCACTCAGATCATACACCTTGTCCAACACCCCGATCATGATCATGTTGCCCTGGATACTGCAGTCGCCCAATTGCACGAAATACGTGCGTTCGATTGTTTCCAGTAACGAATTCTGCTGAACATCAACAATATATGATTCTCGAGTTCCTAAAATTGCCACCGTGCTTTCAGTTAGCCAGCACACGGACTGTATGTGGATAGGCGCTAGGTCAAAAGTCGCCTGGAAGGAAAACCGTTCTTCGCCCGTCGCGGCATCCCAAATATGAATTGTGCCGTCCAGCGTTCCCGCCATGATGAAATTGTCTTCAGGATGCCAGCGCACTGTGCTGGTGAGAGGATCATCCAAACGCAGCATCGAGATCACTTCTTGATCTCTGGCATCAATAATAACGATAGGAAATCCGCCAGACAAAATGGGAGCGTCAAACCGTGTGTACCCTGCGGCCAGATATTCACCCGAAGCGCTCCAATCTAGCGTTGTTGCCGGCTGTCCTTCGAATTCGGGCGTAAACACTTGTCCTGAGTCATTGAAGTCTGTATCAAAAAACCAGACCCCACTTGTGCTACTCACGGCTATCATCTGTCCGTCCGGACTCCATGCAATTGATGCGGCCCAACCTCGTTCCTCACTGGACGCCAGACCAGCCTGCCATATCGTCCAAACCATAATGCAAACTACCAAGATTCTATTCACCTGTCTCGCCTCCGGGTTCAACAATTAGTAGCTTCGCCAACAGGTCACGCAGGTGGACATTTACGTCCCTAGCCCAGTCCGTATCTCGCCACCTTACATTCCGATACTCACACTTCTTGCATTCAGTGTTATTGCATTCGCAATCGAAGAACGTCCAAAGTCCAAGGTCATCGATATACTCCTCCTTCACCGAGAATACCTGATATGTTTTGCCTGACACAGACGGATCCAAAACTGCCGTCATGAATATATCTGCCCATATTTCAGCAGTAGGAATCTGCTTGGCGGCAAATCCTTCAATTACATGTGTCAACATAAAGTCATTCATGGCTGTCTGTGTCTCGTCTATCCATGCCCTCTGGACGCCGTCATCATTATCGTCATATTTCCGCGACACCTGTGTGCTTAGATCTATAACATGACCGAACTCATGCGCGATGGTCGAGATGTACACATCGCTTCCCAGAAACATCTTCTTCTGGTTTGTCGAACCGTACAGAGGCACAATAGCGTAGTCTACTGCGTCTCTTTTCGGGATCTTCAAACTGTCAGCGAGGATGGCATCAGCTCCTAGATGAACTTCCAAATTGCCTAAATATTGCTTAAAGGCAGTCCGCGCTATGTCCCTGTCACCCCCAAATACTTCTAGAGTGAGATAGTTGACGATAAGATCGACGGCTTTCGCTAGGTTGTTGATTTGAGAACTGGCTTGCGTATTACTATAGCTGTCACCCCAAACAACTTTAATTCCATACTGACGATCGAGATATTCCTCATCTACATATACAGCATGATACATATCTGATCCACTGCCGATGGAGTCCTGACCGTTTTCATCGTCGCTACCCCCTCCCATAGCTACCTGCTCTTGAAGCATGGCTAGCTCGCTATCACTGCAATTGGGGACTTCAGCATACAAGAATTCACAGGCAATTCGAGGTGTTGGGAACTGTTCAAAGCAACGGCTAAACGTCAGGGGGCGCGTTTCCATGTCTTGTTTTACGAGGAGCATATCGACGTTTCCGCAGGCATATAGACCTTCCGGGCTTATGCTGTCAGCCATGCCGTGATCGCCACCAAAATCGTCCTTATGCTCAGCAATTTCCGGCGGCGGCGCTTGAGCGCTTGTATCCTCTGCGGCTTGACCAGTGCCGGGCGCATCTTCTGTCTGAGAAGAACCTGTCTTGCCCTGCCCGCCGGAATCCGAACTCGACGCCTGCCCGGTTGGTTGTGAGCTACTAGGCGGCGTGAGACCAAGCCGATGATAGAGGTTGTTCTCGTAGTCCTGTACACCGGTATCCACAGGCAGCAGCGCTGGCTCGGTTGGTTGCGAGCTACTAGGCGGGTCAGTCTGATTCGGCGGCGTGAGGCCAAGTCGATGATAGAGGTTGTTTTCGTAGTCCTGTACCGCCGGGTCCGGAACGGTCGGCATTGGCTCTGGGCTAGTGGCTGGTTCTTCTTCTGGCTCCGGCGGCCTACTGCCACCGACAAACCCCGGGTCTAACTGCGGAAAACCTATAATTCCTGGCATCTCTCCACCTCGCCTAACTTCAAACCGATCTGTGATCGCGCCTGCTGGATTCGCCCTGTCACAAGCCACCCGCGCGGCGCTTCCTTCAATAACTTAGGATGAACACATGATAGTACACTTGTTCTTATATCGCGAATTGCTTTAGTCTGCCCGCGTGAACCGCCTGTTCTCATCCCTGTAGCTGTCGTCCCGATCCCAGTCGATGCCAATTCCTGGCCGCGCTCTCCCTACCCCCGCCGCCACGCCAGCGAATCGGCATCGCTCTCGCCCAACTCCATCTCGCTCAATTCCCCCGTCTCCAACGCCACGCGCATGATCCGCGACAAACCATCCACCGAGCGGGCGAAAGTCACCGCCTGCCCGTCCGGCGTCCACTTGGGCAAACTGTCGTAGCGCGATTCCACCACCAGCGGACTCACCGCCAGGGTCTCCAACTCAAGCAGGTAAATTGCCGAAGCGCCATCGCGGCGCGAAGCGAATACGATGCGACTGCCATCGGGCGACCAATCCGGCGCGGTATCCGGCGCGGGATGCCGCGTCAACTGGCGCAACTCTCCGCTCGCGAGTTCCACCGTGTACAAGTCCCAGCCATCCTCGCGATTCGAACTGAAAGCGATCATCGCGCTATCCGGCGACCAGGCCGGCTCTCTGTCCCCGGCCCGATGCGGCGTGACGCGGCGCAGGTCCCTGCCATCGGGGCGCGTGATATAGATGTTGTTGTCCCCTTCGCGATTGCTGGCATAGGCGATCCAGTCCCCATCGGGCGACCAGGCCGGCGATTCGGCGATAGCGTTGGAATCGGTGAGCGTCGCGGTCGCGCCGCTGGCCAAGTCGATCGTGATGATCTCGCTCCCGACGCGCAAATAATGCGTGAGCGCCAGCTTCGTCCCATCCGGCGAAAACGAGGGGTCGGTCAGATAGAGATGATCGAGGCGGCGTTTGAGGTTCTGCTGCAAGTCATGCGCGATGACGATCGGCAGGCCATCCTCCAACGTCATATAGGCCACCATGGGCGAGGGGAATGCCGCCGCGATAAGAAAGCGCAGCAAGATCAAGACGAGCGCAACAACGAAGATCAGCGCGCCGAGGAAAAGAGCGCTGCGGCACATGGCTGCTCAAGCCGCTGCCGGCACAAAGCGCCGCTGCGCCAGATATTGCCGGATTTGCTCAGCCGCGATGCCCGCCTCGACCGTCATGTTGTAGAAGGCGCCCCGCCCCTTGTAAAAGACGCCGACCAGATATAAGCCTTCATGCCCCAGCACCTGCCGCCCGTTGGGATGCTGGCTGATATCGCGCAGGGGCCAGCCGCGGACGCCATTGGGGCCAATATCCCAATCGCAGCCCGCTTCCGGATAATAGCTCGCGCTGCTGTACTGCATCTCGATGTCCATATACTGCTGCAAGACCGGCAAAAAACCGGTCGCCATGACCACCGCGTCAAGCTCAATGTATTGCCCGTCCGCCAACGTCGCCCCGCGCGCGTCAAAGCGAATCGGATGCGGCACGGGTCGTACTTGCCGCCGCCGCATCGCGTTGAGCAGCTCCGGTCCCCGATAACCGACCCCGCTGCCCGTGTTTGGCGGCCTCTGCCAAACGCTGAATTCGCCCAGATCGTACTTCAGCTTGCCGGTCTCCTTCTGCAGCCATACGCAAATCGGCTCGGGCAGACGTTCGCCGATCATCATCCAGACGTGGCGCGTCAAGCCGTAGGGATTGCGCGGACGCAGATCGATGCCGCTGCGAATGGCGAGCCAGGCGAAGCCGTCCGCGGCTGCTTTCCCCGCTTCCACCGCGATATCGGCTCCGCTGGGTCCAGTGCCCACCACCATGACGCGCTTGCCCCGCACTTGATCCGGATCGCGAAAACCCCGCGAGTGCATGATCTCGCCGCCGAAACAATCCATGCCCTCAATATCCGGCAGTTGCGGATTATCGAACACCCCCGTAGCCGGGATGACCGCGCGATAAGTCTCGATGCCCTGGTTGGTTTCCACCTGCCAGACCCCGTCCCCTCGCGGCGCGACGCGATAGACCTCGATGCCGTGCTCGATTGAAAACCGCTGCTCCGCCGCCCAGTCGACCAAGTAGCGATAGTACTGCTTGGCGGTGGGATGGATGCCCCAGCGCAAAGGAAAACGGCGGCCCGGCAATTGACTGAAAAACCGCGAGGTATTCAGCCGCAGCGACGGATAGAGGCTGTTCCAGGTCGGCGCGATCTGCGCTGTCCGCTCGATGATGCGGTATTCGATCCCGGCTCGTTCGAGCGCGTAAGCCGCGTTGATGCCGGCTGGTCCGGCGCCGATGATGAGCGCGTCTCCCGTCGGCATTAGCCCTCCTTGGCGCCAGCCGTCGCCGTGCCCCGAATGTAGAAATGCAGGCGGGTCGGCGCCGCTTCAAAAGTGGCGGCGAAGTTCTCCGCCTCCGCGGTGCTGCGCGGCTGTACGTACTCCAGGGTCGCCCCGATCAAGCCGTCAATCCATTGCGCCTGCAAGGTGGCTTCTTCGTTGTATTCATCCACCGGAAAAGCGACCAGGCCGCTGCTAAGCGCGATGATCGCCACGACGAACATCAGAACCGCGATGCCGCTGATGACGACCAGCGCCCGGCGATTGGCTCGGCGGATGGACGCCCCCGTCCGCGAAATCTGCCCCAAATGCCCCAGCAACGCCTCCCGATTGTAACCGCCCTTGAAGTCCAAAGCCCGGAAGTCCCTCAGCGCCTCGGGCAAAGGCGAATCGTCCAGCAGCAGCGGCGCGATGCCGTCCCCGCGTCGCAGCGCCCGCTCTATCTCCGCCCCCACCAACGGATCGTCGCCCGCTTGCCGCGTGACCAGCACAATGAGCAACGGATGAGCCGGGTCAAAATCAGTCCCGATATCATCGCGAATCGCTTCGGCCAGCTCGCCCTGAGCCCCGGCGTAGGTGATGCGGATCATCGGCCCCGCTGTCTCGTCGCTTGTGAAAAAAGGTACAACCAAGTATCGCATAATTGCCGCGACCAAGCTAGATGCGAATGAACGCGGCGTGCTGATTTTGCTGAATACTAGATCATGTGCGCGCGCCCGGCGGGCTGGTAGGGCGTCCCTGCAATTTGGGTTTTGCGGGCGACCCAAGCGTCGCCCCTACAAGGCTTGCCCGGTACTGTGAATCTAGCGTCAACTTAACCGAAACTATGCCGAAATAATACAGATTTCTGCGTCAATCTATGTGAAGCGCAGCAGATTGCTGCGGGATCCGCTGTAAAAGGCTCCCCTTCCCCATTGCTATGGGGCAAGGGGCCGGGGGATGGGCTAAGAAAAAGGCGCTGGCTGCCGAGTAGCGGACAAGCATTACAGCGTTCAAGGCGCATGGCGGCAACAGGAGCCGGCGGACGAGGCAAAGTCTCAGTCGGCCAGGATGGCGTCGATGCGGGTCAATTCGTCAGTGCTGAAATCGAGATTGTCCAGGGCGGCGACGGCGTCGGCGATTTGCTCGGGTCGGCTGGCGCCGATGAGGGCGGAGGTCATCCCCGGGTGGCGCAGGGTCCAGGCCAGCGCGAGTTGCGCCATGTTTTGTCCGCGCGCTTTGGCGATGCCGTTGAGCTGGACTACTTTGTCGAGTTTTTGCTGCGCCAGGCGGTCGCCCCAATTGTGCTTGTCGGCGCGTGATCCGCCGGGCACATCGCCGATGTATTTGTTGGTCAAGATGCCTTGATCGAGCGGGGAGAAGCCGATGCAGCCGATGCCTTCATCGCCGAGCACGTTGAGCAAGCCCGACTCTTCAATCCGGCGGTCGAACATATTGTAGCGGGGCTGGTGGATCAGGCAGGGCGTGCCCAGTTCTTTGAGGATGCGCGCCGCCTCGCGGGTTTGCTCGGGCGTATAGCTGGAGATGCCGATGTAGAGGGCGCGGCCGCTGCGGACGATATGATCGAGGGCGGACATGGTCTCTTCGAGGGGAGTATCGGGGTCGGGGCGATGGCTGTAAAAGATATCAAAATAATCGAGGCCGGTCCGGCGCAGGCTTTGGTCGCAGCTGGCGATGAGGTATTTGCGGGAGCCCCATTCGCCGTAGGGTCCGGGCCACATGAGATAGCCGGCTTTGCTGGAGACCACAAGCTCATCGCGATAGGGCGCGAGGTCTTGCCGGAACACTTGGCCGAAGGTCTCTTCGGCGGAGCCGGGCGGGGGACCATAATTGTTGGCGATGTCGATATGCGTGATGCCGAGATCAAAGGCGCCGCGCAGCATAGCCCGCGAGTTTTCCAGCGCGTCGACCCCGCCGAAATTCCACCAGATGCCGAGTGATATGGCCGGCAGCAGCAAGCCGCTGCGTCCGCTCCGCCGGTATGTCATCCTGTCATAACGCTCTTCCGCCGCCTGATAGACCATGCGCTTCTCCTTGTGTTCCTTCTAGCTGGATTGCCGCGATTACTATAACGCATCGAGTATGAGTTCCCAAGCCCAGCCCTAGGGACGCCCCACCACATCGCCCCCTCAAACCCCCAACCCCGCCCAACCCAACATCCGTAGGGGCGACTCTGTGAGTCGCCCGCGTTTCCAACCCAACACACCGCAGGGACGCCCCACCACGTCCCCCCCTCCACCACCCCATCCCACCACACCCCCTACCCGTAGGCGCGACCCTTGGGTCACCCGCAAAATCCCATCCGCAGGCGCGAGCACGTGGCTCGCCCGCCAGCAAAAAAGGACGGCGATTCTCATTTTCGAAATCTGTAGGGGCGACCCTTGGGTCGCCCGCGTTTCCAAGCCCACCCGCAGGGACGCCCCACCACGTCGCCCCCTCCAACCCCCAACCCAACATTCGTAGGGGCGATTCCTTGGATCGCCCGTCACATCGCCATTTTGCATTTGGGCGACTCAAGACTCGCCCCTGCGCTACCCTTCTGATTGTTGCATTGCTTGCTTGCGTTTACTGAGATTTTTGCCGCCGAGGACGGCGGGGAGGTTTGGGGTAGAATGAAGTATCCGAGTCTCCGTTTGAGGCTGCGTCTGTGCCCGACCTTTCCGTGGTCATCGTCAATTACAACACGCGCGATTTGCTGCGGAGTTGCCTGCGTTCGCTGCGGGCGAGCGAGGGGGTTGGGCTTGAGATCATCGTGGTGGACAACGCTTCTTCCGATGGCAGCGCCGCGATGGTTCGGGCGGAATTCCCCGAGGCGCGGCTGCTGGCGCAATCGCTGAACACCTGGTTCTGCGGCGGCAACAATATCGGCATTCGCGCCGCGACCGCGGATTATGCGCTCCTGCTGAATCCCGATACGGAAGTCGCGCCGGGCGCCTTGGCTCTGATGCTGAGAACCTTGCGGGGGAACCCGGATTATGCTGGCGTCAGCGGGCAGATGCTTTATCCGGACGGCGGCGTTCAGCGCACTTGCTCGCGGCAGACAAGTTTTCCGCGCCTGCTGCTGGATCACAGCGTCCTGGGCTATCTGCTGCCGGCGCTGCGGCGGCAATCGCGCGAGCGGCATTTCTACGGCGATTGGGATCGGCTGAGCGACCGCGATGTGGATGTCCTGCCCGGTTCTTGCATGATGATGCGGCGGGCGGATATTTTGTTGGACGAGGATTTGCTGCTGTATTTCCCCGAGGACAGTCTGGCGCGAGGGCTGGGGCGGAAATGCCGCTTCCTGGCGGGGGCGCGGATCATCCATCATGAGAAATCGGCCACGCGCAGTTTCTTCGCGACGCGCATTTTCTTTCGCGATATGCTGGTTTATTGTCGCAAGCAATTCGGCCTGGCGCCGATGCTGCTGTTATGGCTGTTGAGTCGGCCGGTGTATTGGGTTATTTGGGTGAGGAATCGGCAGGCTTGACCGCTGGCAAACGAATTAGATCTGTGGTTTCATGTTCTGGCTGGGGTCTGGTTAGACAAAATCGTCATGCAAGCGTTCGGCGGTTCCCGTCGACCCGGGCTCGACGGTGAAGCTCTAATCTACTTCTATGCCTCTGTTTTCCAGCGCAGTCTGTATTGCGTCAAGGCGATTAAAGAGGCGATCTCTATCTGCCTCAGCCACAGTCATTTGACCGTCGAGCTTCTCCCATGCCTTACCGTTTGCCTCGCTGGCAAGACGTTGCTCATCTACAAACGAGTCAAAACGGACCGTTAAAGAATCGAGACGGACGCCGTTTGCATCAACACGATTCTCCAGTCTGTCAAAACGATTCTCAAGCGTGTCAAAACGATTCTCAAGCGTATCAAAACGATTCTCAAGTTTGTCGAAACGCAAATGCAACGATCTGATTACCTCAGCAAGCTCGTCGCGCATCACAACGAATTCCAACTTATGCTCCAAACTCGTTATTCGTTCTTCCAAATCATGCTGAGGCACGATTCAACCTCTCCGACCGCCGTGTTAAGTCATACGCTTATGATTTCAATTCAATATAGTATAGGACATTTTCCGCAAATGACAAATGTGTATGTCCGTCTCCAAGAAAGTTAACGTATAGAAGAAACAGGCTATCAACTCTACAAGAAGAAGTCGATGCGCCTGTCGCGTGTTAATGCGCGCTTGAAGTTGCTTTACGCTTTTGCGCGACCCGGTCTTTGACAGGATTTACAGCGACCTGCTTACTCGGTAAAGGCGGCCAGGGGCATGTGGAAGGAGACGACCCAATTGGGGGCGTCGACGATCTCGCTGATTTTGAGGTCGCCGGCGACGCTGCACAGGATATAAGCCTGGCTGCGGTTCATGCGGTGATTATCAGCGAGCCAGTCGATCATGTAGCGGAGGGCGTTTTTGGCGTTTTCCATGAGGTCGGGTCCGTGGGCGGTGGTGATATGCCAGCCGCGTTTATCGAGCTTGCTCATGGGGCTGGGGCGGCGCAGTTGCAGCTCGGGCAAGTTGCGGCTTTTGCGCAGCGTGAAGCGCATCGTCACGATCATGGGGGCTTCGATGCCGGTGACGCAGACTTCGCCTTGGCCTTGGGCGGCGTGGCAATCGCCGGTGGCGAAGAGCGCCCCTTCGACCAGGACCGGCAGCCAAAGGGTCGCGCCGATGGTCATATCGCGGACATCGAGGTTGCCGCCGTTGGCGCGGGGCGGAAAGGTGCTGAAGCGCCCGGCTTCGCGGGGGGCGACGCCCACGACGCCCGGATGCGGCTCGAAGGGCAGCCGAATATGGTCCAGTTCGGTTGACGTGATCGTTTCGCCGTCTATGCGCCACTGATGAAAATAGGTGTAATCGAAGTCCTCCGGCAGCAAGCCCATGCCGGGCCGATGCGCTGACCAGCCCCAGCCCTTGTGCCGCATATCGAGAATGTCGATTTCCAGAGCATCGCCGGGCTGCGCGCCTTTGATCCAGACCGAGCCGTTCAGCGCGTGGATTTTGCTGCGGTCGACATTCAGGTAGTCCTCGACCGTCCAGTCGGGCTGGATCTGCCCGTTGGCTTCCAGGCAGTCGAAGACGACCACATCGCCGCTGTCGATCTCCAGACGCGGCTCGATTGAATTGTCCCAGAAAGGTTGAATGACGCTGTCGTCCAAATAGTGCTCGCGCATGGTCGCCCCTCGAATCTTGTCTGGCGCGCAAATCATCACGCTATTCGTTGATTATAAGCTGAGTCAGCCGTCTTCGCACTTCGTCACTACGACACGAATATGGATATTTCTACATTATGTAGTATTATTTCTTGATTATCCCATTAACTCTTCGGAGTGGCCGCCGCATGAATAATCCCCCCCCCCCGACTATTTCACAACTATTTATCAACCAAAATCAAATATATTAAACATGCGCAATCTCGCCTTGATCTGCCTGCTCGTCGCGCTCTTTGCCGCCCCGCGCGCGCTGGCGCAGGGTTGCGGCTTGCCGACCGCGGGCGCCACTGTCACCGTGACCACAACCTATACGCTGACAGCCGATTGTACAATGACGGACACGCTTACCTTCGGCGCCATTACCGCGAACGCCGACAAAATCACAATCACGATCAACGGCGGCGGGCACACCATCACCGGCACTTCAACTGCATGTGGCGCTAATCCTCCTGGCAAAATAACCATCAGAGTCCATCGCAATGTCGAATTCAATCTCAATAATGTGACGATTAAGGGTGGCGGCGTGTCCGGCAACAGCGCCGTTGACCTGCAAAATACAGCGCATTCCGCCACCTTCAGCAATGTGACCTTTGACCAAACGAACTGCTCAGCCCTGTGGCTTGGCAATGACCATCCAACAACGCCCACAGCCGTCACGCATTCGCTGTCGAATGTACTCTTCACGGGCGTCCGCGGGCGATATTTCTCGACTGCTCACGGCCATCCCTCAGGCATACAGACTGTCGGTCCGGTAAGCTTGAATATCAACAACATCGCGCTTCGGGCCATTGTCTCAGGCAACGCGGCCATCGGCGCCAACGATACCTATATCGGGGGCGGCACAGCGACAAAGGGCAGGATCACCTTCAGCGGCTGCCTCACCGTCGACGGCGTTTTCCCGCGCGTCTGGTATGGGGATATCGTCGACAACAGCACAGGTCCCTGCAGCGATACGATCAGCACGATCGGCAACGGCGGTTCAACGACCATGGAGTTTCCGCAAGCGCCAATCGCGCCCTGCGGCTTGCCCAGCGGCGGCTTCGTCTATGGAACGCAGGTCTTCAACCTGAGAAGCGACTGCGCGCCTACCGCCAGGCTGCACATTCCTTATGAGTCGGATGTCGTCGTCAAAGGCAACGGCTATACCATCGACGGCGCCGCCACCGGCAACGACATCTTCGCTGTCGCGGGCGAATTCAGGCTCAACAATGCGGTGGTGACCGGCGCGATCCGCATCCCCATATTGACATACATCGACAAGGAGATGCGCATCAGCAACAGTATCTTCCGCGACAATGCCGGACCGCTCATCTTGCAGGACAGTATTGTCACGCTGGACAAGGTTCTCATCGAAAACCACAGTCAAGCGCGAGAGACCTGGCCGAACGCGGTCTTCATCAATAATTCGGCGCAGGTCACCATCCGCGACAGCGTCATTCGCGGCAATACCGGCGGCGTTGGCGCGTTATACGCGGGCGCGCCTTATCAATACGGCGCCAGTCCCGCCACGACATTGGAAGGCTGCATCACCTTTGAAGACAACAGCCCGCGCGACATCCTCGATTCCCATAGTCTGCTGACGGACACTCGGACAGGACCCTGCCCGCCGGATATGAAATTCATCGTGGCGCCCAGCCCGACAGCGGACGAGGACGAGGACGAGGCATCCGCCTATATCGCGCCCCCGCCAGGCGACATTTGCGACGGAATACCTGACGCGGTGCCCTTGGGCGCGATCGCTTGCCTCTTCCGCGAACCGGGGCGGCTCACCGTCTATCGCGTCGACGAAGAGTCGCGGGGGCATTTTGCGCTGGCGGCGACGCAGGCGCAGGTCGACGCGAATGGCGTCGGCATGGTCGCCAGTTCGCCTGACGGTTTCGCCGCTGTTTATAAAATGGAAGACGGCAATGTCATGGTCTCGGTCGGTCCTGATGTCGCCGAAAGTAAATTCATTCATATCATGCTCGATGGCGGCGTAAACGGCAGAGTGCTCGGTCAAAGCAATAGCTACGGTCAGGCGCCGGGTTTGGCCGGCTCAGCCCAGGCGAACGTTCGCACGGGTCCCTTGCAAAATTGCATGGTGACGACCACGGAAATCGTCAACTTCCGCGAATCGCCGGGCGGCGGGCTCATCATCGTCGACTGGATTCCCAATAGCTGGCTGCCGGAGAATGCGACGCTGACCGCGCTGGAGCGGACGGACAGCTGGTTCAAGGTGGATTTTTATGGCTTGCAGGGCTGGATCAGCGCCGACTACGTGACGCCGCAGGGCAATTGCGGCTAAGGCGGGCAGCGTCGACGCAACTGCCGGAACAAGCGCGGCGACGCCTCGCGAATGGCGACTTCCATGCCGGAAGCCGCTTGACAAGCACAGGACGCTTCCAGGCGCTCCGTATGCCAAGCGGCGTCTTGCCGTCAGGCGTCCGCATATCGCCAGCGGCTCTCGAACTATGGTAAGATGCTAGCGTAAACTTAGCTTGAAAAACAATGTCATGCGAATCCTGGTCATTTCCGATATTCATGCCAACGACACCGCTTTCGAAGCGGTCTTGAAACACAGCGAGGGGCAGTGGGATTTCGTCTGGTGCCTGGGCGATGTGGTCGGTTATGGACCCGACCCCAACGAATGCGTCGAGCGTTTGAAGGCGCTGCCGCAACTCTGCCTGGCGGGCAATCATGACTGGGCGGCGCTGAATCGGCTGGACATCAAGACCTTCAATCCCGATGCCCGGCGCGCGGCGGAATGGACGCAGGAGACCTTAAGCGCGGAGAATACGCGTTTCCTGGAGCATCTGCCCGTCACTTTTGTGATTGGCGACTACACGCTCGCCCATGCCAGCCCGCGCGAGCCGATCTGGGAATATATTTTGGAGCCGGCGGTGGCGACCTTGAACTTCCCGCATTTTGAGACGCCTTATTGTTTCGTCGGGCATACGCATCAACCGGTGATTTACAGCCTGCCGGAGGGCTCCGGCAATGCGACATCAAGCCCGCCCCGCTACAATGAAGCGCGCGAGCTAAATGGTCAGCGGCAGATAATCAACCCGGGCAGCATCGGCCAGCCGCGGGATCAGAATCCGGATGCCGCTTATGGCATTCTGGATATGCGCAGCGGCGTCTTCGAGCATCGGCGCATCCCCTACGACATCCGCGCGGTCCAGCGCCGCATGATGGATAACAATTTGCCCGAACGCTTGATCACGCGCCTCGAGCATGGCTTGTAGCCCAGCCAGACAATTGTCTTAGCGGCGGCGAGGATTATGTCCAGCGAACTCAGCAGCAAGATGCGCGCCAACCTGGCGGATATCTACCGCTTCATCGACAGGCAGCCCAAGCCAGTCGATTACGTCAGCACTTCGCAGCTGGCGGAGACGCTCATGGTCAGTCCGCCGGCGGTCAACCGCATGGTCAACCGCTTGAGCAAGCTGGGTTTGGTGGAGCATCAGCGTTATCACGGCGTCGCCATAACCGATGCCGGGCGGGTCGAAGCGCTGAAGCATATTCGCCGCCAGCGCATCGCCGAAGTTTTCCTGGCGCAAGTGATGGGGCTGAACTGGCTGCAAGTCCACGAAGAAGCCGGACGCCTGAGCCACGGCTTGAGCGAGACAGTTGTGCAACGCATGTACGAGATGACCAACCGGCCGGGGGTCTGCCCGCATGGCGAGCCGATCCCGGATGCTGACGGGGTTTTGCCGCCGGCGCAAGATGTCTTGCTGGCTGATGTGGAGGCGGGGGCGCGGGCCCGCGTTACCAGGTTGATCACGCGGGAGGTCGACCGGCTGCAATATGTCGAGGCGCTGGGTTTGCTGCCCGGCTGCGTCTGCGATGTTATCCATGTCGCGCCCTTTGAAGGTCCGATGCAACTCAAGCTGGGGCGGGAGTTTCGTATTATCGGGCAAAATCTGGCGCGGTTGATTCGGGTGGAGACGCTGGGCTAGGCGGGCTGGTCGCTTTTCTCCCCCTCACCCCCGGCCCCCTCTCCCACAAGGGCTGCGCGTAGGTCGCGTAGACACCGACCGCCGACACAGCACTCCGAGAGGGGCAGCTAAGGCTGGCGGGTTTTGTGGTGATTTGCGGGCGACGCCCGGCCTCTCTCCCGTTTCGAATTCGTCAATAAGCCTTTCGACGTCATCGTTGACCTTGCGCTATGTCTTGCACCGCCTCGCATCGTCCAACACAACTAAGTAGAACCAACAAAGTAATGAGAAAATATTGCAAGGTAAAGAGAATGGCAAAAACCGAAATTATTGTAGGGGCGACTCTGTGAGTCGCCCGCTTACAACATCCACTACATTTCATTTGTCGCATGACTAACTTGGTTCTACTTATAATAGAATATGATGCTTATATTTTCCAACTTTTCAGCCTAATATCAGCAGCGGAGTCGGTGATATTTTCCCTTGCCGACGCATACGAGGCGGACATGAAAATCGGCGTACTCGCCTTGCAAGGCGCATTCATTGAGCATGTGAAGATGCTGCGGCAACTTGACGCGGCGGCGGTGCAAGCGCGCCTGCCTCATCAACTGGAGGACCTGGACGGCTTGATCATCCCCGGCGGCGAAAGCACCACTATCGGCAAGCTGGCGACCGAATACGGTTTGATGGGTCCCTTGCGCGCCTTTGCCCGCGCCAAGCCCACCTGGGGGACCTGCGCCGGCATGATCTTCCTGGCGAAGAATATCGGCATTGAGGAACAGCCCATCCTCGGCGCCATGGATATCGCCGTCGATCGCAACGCCTTCGGCCGGCAGATCGACAGCTTCGAAACGGAGCTTGCTATCGCCGGTTTAGGCGCCCCGCCCTTTCATGCCGTCTTCATTCGGGCGCCGGTCGTCACGGCTGCGGCCGATGGCGTCGAAGTGCTGGCGCGCCTGGACGATGGACGTATCGTGGCCGCGCGGCAGGGGCATCTGCTGGCGACCGCGTTTCACCCCGAATTAACGGACGATTTGCGGCTACATCGCCTTTTTTGCGATATAGTGAAAGAGACGCTGGTTTGAGCCTGGCGAAGGGAGCGGAATGATGTTGTCAGGCCTTGCCCCAAACGGGAATGAGGCAGAGCCGCCCGGCAAAGAACCGGATGCGGAAACCGCCTCGCTGATCGATCTGCTGATGCGGCAAGCGCGCGGCGGCGACCTCGATCAAATTGCCGAACCGACAGCGGCTGACCTGGCCGCGATCGATGAGCTTGATGATTTCGACGACATGGCGGAGTTGGACGAGCCGCTGAGTTCGCCGGATTTGAATCCCGCGCTGTCGCTGCTGGCCGAGATAGAAGAGCCGGAGTTTGTCTCGCTGGAAGGCTTGGACGATGCCGAAGAGCTGGACGAGATTGATGAGGACCTGGACGAGGCCGAAGAATTGCTGGATGACGCCGAGGGCTTGATTGAGGATTTTTACCTCGAGCTTGACTTGAAAGATGAGGAGCTCGAAGACGAAGGCTACGACCTCGATGATGACGATGCCGGCAGCTATCGCGATCTTTACGGCGATGACGACGCCATCATCCCCTCCTTCCGCGAGGGCGAATTCGCCGAAGAGGACGAAGGCGACAGCGCTTATTATGACGACCTGCGTTGACCGTCGGCGGCGATGGACGGCATAATTCTGGCTGCGGGCATCGGCACTCGGATGCGCCCGCTGACTCTAGATACCCCAAAAGCGCTTTTGCCGCTGCAGGACCGCCCGATTCTGGCTTGGTCTCTGTTGAGTTTGCGCGGCATCGTCGACCGCGCGCTCATCGTCGTGCATTATTTGAAATCCCAAATCGCGGACTACATGGCGCGGCAGACGCTCTTCTCCAATTATGCCCTGGTGGAGCAATTGCCGACGCCGCTGGGCACGGGGCACGCGCTGCAATGCTGTCGCGCGGCTCTGCAAAGCTCGGACTTTCTCGTCATCAACGGCGACGATCTCTTCGCCAAAGACAGCCTGCGCCGGCTGAGCCGCGAGCCATTCGCCATCCTCGCCGCCCGGCGGGACGATTACCATCGCTACGGCGTCATCGCCCGGGACGAGCGCGGCGGCTTCCGCGCCATCGACGAGAAGCCTCGGCCGGGCAGCTATCCGGCGCCGGCGCCCTGCAACATCGGCGCGTACAAGCTGAACAGCGACATCTTTGATTTCCCGCTGCGGCAGAGCGTCCGCGGCGAATTTGAGATCACTGACGCTGTGACGGCGGTGGCGGACACGCGAGAGGTGGCGGTTGTGGATTGTCCTTTCTGGCTGCCGATCGGGGATCCGGCGGCTTTGGCGGCGGCGCAAGCGGTGGATATCGCGCCTTGGATCTGTTAGCGGCGGCTGTAGTGGTCCTGATTTATTGGACACGAAAATGCGGAATCTTAGGGAGGACATACATTCCACTCCGCCTCTGCGCGCTCGAAAAAACTCGGTGTGCTCGGTGGCAAAAATCTCTGTGCCCTCCCCGCCCTCTCTCGTAATGAACTCACTCACAACGAAACCCCTGGGGGCTAACCCCCAAACATGACGCTCCTCGTAATCGACCTGGGCAGCTCATCCGTCCGGGCGCTCCTCTTTGACGACGCGGCGCGCTTGATCCCCGGCGCCGTCCGCAGCCGCCGCTACGACTTCGACGCCGATAAGGCCGGCCGCGCGACGGCGGATCCCCTCGCCCTGCAAAACCTCGTGGAAAGCTGCATCGACGACGTCTTGCGGCATCCATCCGCGGCGACCATTCGCGCCGTCGGCTTGGCGACCTTCGTCGGCAACTGGCTGGGCTTGGATGCCGCCGGCAAGGCTTGTACGCCCGTCCTGACCTATGCCGATGCCTCGGGCGCCGCCGAGATTCCCGCCCTGCTGCGGAAGTTCGACGGCAAGGCCGACGCCTATCGCCAGGCGACCGGCTGCCCGCTGCATTCCGCCTATCTGCCCGCCCAATACCTGAGCTGGCGCCGCCGGCAGCCCGACTCGGCGCGGCGAATCCATAGCCTCAGCGATATCGGCGGCTATCTGTATCGCCAGTGGTTCGCCCGCGCAATGCCGATGAGCCTGTCTGTCGCAAGCTGGTCCGGCTTGCTGGATACCAAGCGGCGCGATTGGCATTGGACTTACGCCGGCGATCTGCTCGGCCACGCCTTTCCCGCCAGGCTGCCGCCCCTCGCCGACTACGATAACGCGCAATCAGGCTTAAAAGGCGACTACGCCGCCCGCTGGTCCCAGCTCCGCGATGTCCCCTTTTTCCTGGCGCTGGGCGATGGCGCGGCCGCCAACATCGGCTCCGGCGCGGTCTCCCCCGGCCAAATCGCCCTCACCATCGGCACCACCTCCGCCCTGCGCGTCGTCAAGGAAATTGAAATTCTGCCGCCCGGGCTTTGGCGCTACCTGGTCTGCGCCGATATGCCCCTGGTCGGCGGCGCCGCCAGCGAAGGCGGCAACGTCTATCAATGGCTGATGAAAGACCTGCTGCGCGCGGCGGATACGCTGGATGCCGAACTGGACCAGCGCCCGGCCGATTGTCACGGCTTGACCGTGCTGCCCCTGCTGGCCGGCGAGCGCAGCCCGGGCTGGCAGCCAAATGCCGCCGGCACCATCCACGGAATCCGCCGCAATACCAGCCGTCTCGATATACTCCAGGCTCACCTCGAAGCGGTGGCGCTGCGCTTGTCTATGATTCATGATCGGCTCAAAACGGAAGGCGCGCTGGTGATGGCGGGCGGCGGCGCGCTGCAATCATCGGCCGTTTGGGCGGGGATAATCGCCAACGCCTTCGATGCGCCCCTGCAGCTGCTGGCTGAACCGGAGATCACCGCCCGCGGCGTCGCCCTGATGCTGCGCCGCGCTCTCGATGGAACCGGGCTCGCCGAGCCCCCGCCGCGCATCAGCGGGTTCGTCCAGCCGGACCCAGCCGCGGTCAGCGCCTTGCGCGCCGCGCGTGAACGGCAGATCGATCTCTACCGGCGCCTCTATGCCTGATTGCCCTCCGCCTCCAGCAGCCCCGCGTAGCGAGCCACATCCTCGGGCGAATCGTTGCAGCCGCAGATCAAGAGCACGAGCTTGTCTTCCGCGGACAAGCGCCCCTTGATCGCTTCGGCGGCGGCCAGCGTGCTGGCGGCGGCCAACTCCGGGCATAAATCCTCATCGCGAATGAAGCGCTGCTGCGCCGCGATCATATCCATATCGCTCACCAGAATGAGATCTTCCAAATGCTCCCGGCACAGATCCAGCGCCATCTGCCCGACGAAAGGCGCGCCGAGCGTCGCCGAAAGCGAGGCTGGCTTGATGTTGACGATCTCGCCCGCGTCCAGCGCGGCTGTCATCGTCGGCGCCGTCTCCGGCTCGACGCCCCACACGCGAACCCCCGGCTTCACCGCCTTTACCGCCGCGATGATGCCGGCGATAAGCCCGCCCCCGCCGATGCTGACGATGATGTCCGTCATCCCCGGGCAATCTTCCAGGATCTCCAGCGCGGCCCCGCCGTTGCCAGCGATCTGCGCCCGACTGTCGAAAGGGTGCAAGGCGGTGCGCCCCTGCGCCGCATACTCGTCAGCCCGGGCGAAAGCCGCCACCGCATCCGGCAGCAACTCCACCGTCGCGCCATAATCCCGCGTCGCCTCGATCGAAGCCGCCGGCGCGTTCTCCGGCATGCAGACGATCGCGTCGGCGCCCAGGGCCCCGCTGCAATACCCGACCGCCCGCGCGAAATTGCCGCCGCTGACCGCCACCACCCCCCGGCTCAAGGTCCCCTCGCCCAACTCAAGCATCTGATGGAAAGCGCCGCGCGTCTTGAAGGAACCGCTGTGCTGCTCCATCTCCAGCTTGAGCGAGACCTCGCAGCCCAAGAATTCGCCTAATGCCGCCGAACCCCGCTGCGGCGTCCGCAGAACATGAGGCGCGACCGCTCGCGCAGCCGCCTCAATATCTCGCAAACCAATCATTTCAACTCCGTCCCGCCCCGCCCGCAAAATCCAGTCGTAGGGGCAAGCCACCGGCTCGCCCGCCTTCAACCCTCCAACCCCGCCCAATCCAACATCTGTAGGGGCGAGCCTTGGCTCGCCCGCAAAATCCAACCGTAGGGGCGAGCCATCAGCCCGCCCGCCCCGCCCGCAAAATCCCAATCGTAGGGGCCAGCCATCGGGTCGCCCGTCTCGCCCTCAAAATCCCAACCGTAGGGGCGAGCCTTGGCTCGCCCGCAAAATCCAGTCGTAGGGGCAAGCCACCGGCTCGCCCGCCTAACAGAAACTGTTCGCCTGCACAAAATCACCGCTGACCCAGCCCTCTCGGCCGCCGAATTGTACATTGTACCAATAAGGCGTTCTCGCTATGACAGGAAGCAGCGCGCCATTCTGGATCAGGCCGATAACTTCTCCTCTGACCGGCGACCGGCGGAAGTTCAGAACCCCCGTCGTAATCACCGCGCATTCTGTCAGCCCGGGCGACGCCAGCAGCGCCACCGTGCCGGGCTTGTCGATCCAGGCGCAGGTCAAGTCGCTTGCCTGGTAGCTCGGCAATTCATCGAAGCCGGGCTCAATGCCGCCCTCTTCCAGCATGACAATCGAACCGGGCTGGCTGAAACAAACTTGAGCGCCCAAGTCCAATTCCCCGGCGATGACAACCGCGTCAAGCGAATCCGACAAGCCCGGCAACTCCGATAACTCAGTCGCGTCAAGCCCCTCGCAGGTCGCGCCATTATTGACCGCTGTGACCGTGACCGAGTCGCCGGCGTATTTGCAGGACTGCGGGCTGGGATAGGTATTCTCCGGCACCACCACCGTTGGCGCTGTCGTTTGCCTCGCGGCTTGCAGCCAGGGATCCGCCGCTAGAGCCTGTGCCGGCGGCCGCAGCGCCGCGCTGCCATCCAGCAACGTTTGATAATACTCGTATGCGCTGTCGCCGAAGGCGCTGCAATAGGCGGCGCTCGCTTCAACCGCGTCGACGAAGTGAACCCCGGCCCAATGCCGCGCCATCCCGCAAGCTTCGGTGAAATCAGTCCAGGTCTCAAAGGTCAGGGTCATATCCCGCCTCGGCGTCGCCCCCGGCTCAATCCGCGAACTGCCGGCCGGATAACTGACGCTCCAATTCAACTCGTCGCTGCCGCTGAAGCGCCGCAAAGCCTGGGCATGGGCATAACAGCCGCAGGTGCTGCCCGAGGGATACTCCGGGTGGTCCGGCTCCGGCAAATACGCTCGCCATTGATCCGCCCGCACTTCCCGCGTCCCTTCGCCCGGACCGCCCCAAGCCCGCACCAACTCGTCGCCATAGATATAAGCGATCGCGCTGTTTGGGCGAACCGCGTCATAACGCAGCTTCTCCTGCCAGGTCACTATCGAGGCATCCATCCAGGCTGATACCTTGAGGAAATAGCCGCGGGCGATATCCGCCGGCGACAAATCCATTTCCTCCGCCAGATGAATATACGACAAGCCGAGAGAAGCGACCTTGTTGTCGAAGAGCTCCGCTTTCAATTTCATCTCATCGCTGAGGCTCGCCGAGGTCTCCAGCACGACATCCGCCTGCGCCCGGTAAGCCTCCCTATTCGCCGGATCGCTGGCGACCGGCGGCGGGACGCGCAACTCGCGCGGGTCGAAAAGCGCAATCGGCTCCATATTCGATAGCTGCGGCGTGACAAAATGCTGCACCGTATATACGCCCACCCCCTGCCGGCGCAAACCCGGCTGCCAGCGGGACGGATCGCGCAGCTCGAAAGCCGAGTTGACCGGCATATACCCGGTCGTATCCTGATAATCCCCCGTCTGGTTGATGCCGTCATAAAGTCTGGCTTCATGCGCGGCTCGGCCCGCGACATTGCCGATGCCGGCCGCCGTGCTCAGGTCAACGCTCCTATTGTCCGGGTCCAAGCCGACATCGCGCATCATATCGCGCCAGACGTTCCGTCGCTCCGGCAGCAAACCCTTAAGCGCGTTGTAAGCGCCGTGCAGCATCGCCGTGTTGATATTCGAGTCGCTCCATTCTTCCTGCGGCCGCCGCGGTATGCGCGAATACATGCCGACCGCCGTCGGATGATACGGCGCCGCCGCGTCAACCATGGCCAGCGATACGATAAACCGGAAGCGATTAATCAGCGTCGCGTCCCCCAGCGTGGGCGATATATCCGCGCCGATGATGGCATAAAGTCGCGGCAAAACCACTTGGTGCAGCGGGTCCGGCGACTCCGCCGCGTCAATCGCGATCTCCGCGCTTGGCAGGCTCTGCCCCAAACTCAGACCGCCCGACAGCAACCCGCAAACAATCAGCAGCCAGAGGCAAGACTTGATGATTTTCGTGTGCCTTCGCATCGTTCATCCTCCTCTCCTTTTAGTACAAAGAGGATGTTAGCGTTTTAACCGCAAGTAACTTGACGGCTAACCTACGCGCTGCTTGCTCAATGCCGACGATGCAATGAAATATGACTTGTAGGGACGCCCCACCACGCTCCCCCCTCTCCGCACTCGAAAAAACTCGGTGTACTCGGTGGCAAAAATCTCTGCGCCCTCCCCGCCCTCTCTCGTAATGAACTCACTCACAACGAAACCCGTAGGGGCCAGCCATCGGGTCGCCCGCGTTTCCAACCTAACATCCGTAGGGACGCCCCACCACGCTCCCCCCTCTGCGCACTCGAAAAAACTCGGTGTACTCGGTGGCAAAAATCTCTGTGCCCTCCCCGCCCTCTCTCGTAATGAACTCACTCACAACGAAACCCGTAGGGGCGAGCCATCGGGTCGCCCGCGTTTCCAACCCAACATCCGTAGGGACGCCCCACCACGCTCCCCCCTCTGCGCGCTCGAAAAAACTCGGTGTACTCGGTGGCAAAATCTCTGCGCCCTCCCCGCCCTCTCTCGTAATGAACTCACTCACAACGAAACCCGTAGGGGCCAGCCATCGGGTCGCCCGCGTTTCCAACCCAACATCCGTAGGGACGCCCCACCATGCCCCCCCCTCTGCGCACTCGAAAAAACTCGGTGTACTCGGTGGCAAAAATCCTCTGCGCCCACTGCGCCTCTGTGGTGAAAAATCTCCCCCCCTCTGCGCCCTCGAAAAAACTCGGTGTACTCGGTGGCAAAAAAATCCTCTGCGCCCACTGCGCCTCTGTGGTGAACAACACCCGTAGGGGCCAACCACCGGGCCGCCGCTCAATCAAATTCCAGCGCGCGCATAGCCGCGATGCAACTGCTGTCCGGTTCTATTAACGGCTCGTCTATGAAAGCCAGAGCGATCCGCACAGCGCAGCGATGCGATCGCAATACGCCGTGCCCGATATGCGGCAGCGCGTAATTAAAGGAGGCGGTCAAGGTAGCCTCGGCGATTTCCGCGTAAACCGGCGGCGTGATCGGATCATAATTGCCGGAAAGCAGCAGGGCCGGCACATCGCTATGCGCCGGTTCATTCGCCAGCGGGGGCCGCGCTTCTTCGCCGAAGAGCTCGCAGAGCCGGCTCAGAGTCGCCGCGCCCTCGACCGGGTAAGCCATGTAACCGCCCAAATGCGGGAAATCCGCCAGCATACCCGCATAATCCCGCTCCGGCGCCGAGCCGTATTCTTCCTGACATTGCACCGTGTAGTGCATGCCCAAACTCAGCCCGGTCATGGACGCTTCATGGATAACGCCGACCCGCGCCGCGTCCTCCGCGTCGCCCCGCGCCAACTCGTAAATCAAGCGCGGAATGAGCTTGATGGAGTCCACATCGTAGAGCCAATTGAATACCCAGTCATAGAGCCGATAACCGCTGATCGGTATCTGCAACTCTTTGTAACCCGGCGGCTTGAACGCAGCCTCTATCGGCGCCAGATTCAAGCGCTCATAAAGCTGATAGAAGACGAACTCGAGGTTGGGATAGCGGCTGTCGCAGCTTGCCGAAGCCGCGCAAGCGTCAAAAACCGCCCCCAGCGCCCGCTCGCCATTGTAATAAGCATCCAGGTAAATATCGGCTTGCGGCGGATACACCGAATCGAGGATGACGCTGCGCAGACGCTCCGGATAATCGCGCATCATCGTCAGCGCCAGGCGCGAACCATACGATACCCCGACCAGATTCCATTCCTCAAAGCCCAGCGTCAGCAAAACATTGACGACATCGCGGGCGATATTCTGGCTGTGGAAAGTCGCGAATTGCACGCCCTTGTCCGATAGCCGCCCGTGGCAGTCGGTCAGGATCTCGAGGATCAACTCGGCATGCTCGGCATGATGGCTCTGCAAAATTTCGTCCAGGCGAAACAGCGCCTCGCGGCAGTACATTGGCGGATTGGAATAGCCCGTGCCCCGTTGGTCAATCACGATGATATCGCGCTCCCCGGCGAAAGCGCGCAGATAAGCGCGGAATGAGGTATCGAGCAGTTGCGACCCGCTGCTGCCGGGTCCCCCAACCAGATAGACCAGCGGATCCGGCTCCGGCGTCGAACTCCGGCTTTGGATCAGACTGTAGTAGATCTCGACCTTGCCGGCGCCAGCTTCCCCATAATCCTGGGGCAAGGTCACATAACCGCAGCGCGTGATATATCCGGGCGGGCTCGCCACGCAGTCAGCGCTGTCGTGCAGACCCTGCGCGCCAACCCCGGCCAACGTCAAGCAAAGCGCTATTGCCGCGAAACCAAGTCTGAGAACCATGTCATGCCCCATCGCGCTTGCCCTAGAGTTAAACATATTCCGCCCCGCAAATCAATTTCCCCCCCCCCCCAACCCCCCCCAACCTCAAAATTTCTCGGCGCCCTCGGCGGCAAACCCTCTGTGCCCTCTGTGCCTCTGTGGTGAAAAATCTCTCTCCCCTCTGCGCCCTCGAAAAAACTCGGTGTACTCGGTGGCAAAAATCCTCTGTGCCCTCTGTGCCTCTGTGGTGAAAAATCTCTCCCCCCTCTGCGCCCTCGAAAAAACTCGGTGTACTCGGTGGCAAAAATCCTCTGCGCCCTCTGTGCCTCTGTGGTGAAAAATCTCCCCCCCTCTGCGCCCTCGAAAAAACTCGGTGTACTCGGTGGCAAAAATCCTCTGTGGTGAAAAATCTCCGCGGTTAAAAAAACCCTGCCTTTGTAATTAATTATAATCCCGTTCTATTTTTCCAATGCGCGAACCTTTGTTCACCCATTAACAGAACACTTGTGCTAGCCTGTCCCTAAACCAATCACGCAAAAGGAACCAACATGTCCACCCGCTACCCCCTCGACCAAAAAATCAAGACCCTCGACCTCCTCGACCAACTCAACGGCGACCGCCGACAAGCCGCCGCCCAATCCAAAATCCCCCTCGGCACCCTCGAAAACTGGATCAAAGACGAAGACAAACTCCGAACCCAATTCACCCAGCAGCAAGACCAGCAATTCGACCAGCGCCTCTCCCAACTCCATCTCAAATTGCTCGACCGCGCCCTCGCCATCCTCGACCATCTCGACGACTCCACCCTCGCCGACGCCTCCGCCGGCCAACTCGCCAACGCCCTCAATACCGTCATCAGCCACACCGTCAAATTACAGGAGCTCCAAAACCAAAATGATCAAATCCTTGCGAACCGCCAACCCACAAACATCGACTTCGGCCAGCACGCTCACACTCGACCCGCTCCATCACAACCAACTGACAATCCTGCAGCACCCCGCCCGCTTCAAAATCGCCGCCTGCGGACGCAGATGGGGCAAAACCCAACTCGGCAAAACCGCCATCCTGGTCCACGCCCTGCAAAATAACCATCGCTGCTGGTGGCTCGCCCCCACCAAAGCCATGACCGACCAGGTCTGGCGCGATCTCAAAAATACCCTGAACTTCATCGCCGGGGTCAAAATCAGCGAGACCGAGCGCCGCATCGACCTGCCCAACGGCGGCATGATCGCCGTCCGCAGCGCCTACAAGCCCGATAACCTCCGCGGCGACGGCTTGGACTTCGTCGTCCTCGATGAAGCCGCCTACATCAACCCCCGCGCCTGGGCTGAGGTCATCCGCCCCATGCTCGTCACCACCCGCGGCCGCGCCCTCTTCCTCTCCACCCCCCGCGGCCGCAACTGGTTCTACGACCTCTACTGCATCGGCCTCGATCCCGAAGAAGACCAATGGCAAGCCTTCCAATTCCCCACCGCCGATAACGACCTCATCGCCGCCGAAGAACTCGAAGACATCCGCCGCCGCACCCCCGAACTCATCTGGCAAACCGAATACGAAGCCGCCTTCCTCAGCGACGCTACCGGCGTCTTCCGCGGCCTCGAAGAGGCAACCGCCCCCGCTCCCTACGATCAACCACAATCCGGCCACGCCTACATCGCCGGCATCGACTGGGGACGCAGCAAAGATTACACCGCCATCGCCGTCCTCGACGCCGCCAACGGCAAAATGGTCGCCCTCGATCGCTTCAACAACGCCTCTTGGGAACACCAGCGCGGACGCCTCGAAAACATCGTCAAACACTGGCGGCCCAAAATCGTCTGGGCGGAAGCCAACTCCATCGGCGAACCCAACATCGAAGCCCTCAACCAGGCCGGCCTGCCCATAAAACCCTTCTACACCACCGCCAAATCCAAAGCCCCCCTCATCGAATCCCTCGCCCTCGCCATCGAACGGGGGGAAATCACCCTCCTCGACGACCCCGTCCTCCTCGCCGAACTCCGCGACTACAGCCTGCAATCCCTGCCCAACGGCGGCTACCGCTACGGCGCGCCCCCCGGCAAACACGACGACACCGTCATCGCCGCCGCCCTCGCCTGGCACGGCGCCCACTTCACCGGCCCCCGCCTCGCCTTCGCCTGATGTCCGCCACACCACACCCCCCACCCGTAGGGGCGATCCTTGGATCGCCCGCCTCTGCGCCCTCTTCTTGCCTCTGTGTCCTCGGTGGCAAAAACCCTCTGTGCCCTCTGTGCCTCTGTGGTGAAAACCCTCTGCGCCCTCGAAAAAACTCGGTGTACTCGGTGGCAAAAATCCCCCCCACTCTCAATCTCCGCGCCCCCCCTGCGTCCCTGCGCCAAAAACCCTCTGTGCCCTCGAAAAAACTCGGTGTACTCGGTGGCAAAAATCCCCCCCACCCTCAATCTCCGCGCCCCCCTGCGTCCCTGCGCCAAAAACCCTCTGTGTACTCGGTGGCACCCCCCCCCCCCGCCACGTATACATACTGTATCAATACCCACTGCCGTTCACTGGCGTTTTCTGCCGCTCCACTGCCGGCGTTGCCGCCCCCAACGATGTCTATGGCATCTCAACCGAAACTCGGCTAGCATTGCCCCAATCTCAGGCGGAAGGATTATCAAAATGAAATTCGGCGTTGTATTCCCACAAACCCAGTTAGGCGCGGACCCAGCGGTGCTGCGCGATTATGTGCAGGCGGCCGAAGGCATGGGCTATCACCACCTGCTGGCGTACGACCACGTCCTCGGCGCCAACCCGGACCGTGACGGCTGGGGCGATAACCGCCCCTACGATTACAAGGACATGTTCCACGAACCCTTCACCCTCTTCTCCTGGATGGCTGCCCTGACCGAGCGCATCGGCTTCATGACCGGCGTCTTGATCCTGCCGCAGCGCCAAACCGCGCTCGTGGCCAAGCAAGCCGCCCAGCTTGACCTGCTCTCCGGCGGACGCTTCCGCATGGGCATCGGCGTCGGCTGGAACGAGGTCGAGTACAACTCCCTCGGCTACGATTTCCAAACCCGCGGCGCTCGCGTCGAAGAACAAATCGGCATCCTGCGCGCCTTGTGGACCCGCGAACTGGTCAATATCGAAGGCCGCTTCGATACCATCGACGACGCCGGCATCAACCCGCTGCCCGCTGCCCCGATTCCAATCTGGATCGGCGGTTACGCCGATGTGGTGTTGCGGCGGGCTGCTCGCCTCGGCGATGGCTACGTGGCGCAGGAAGGCGCGCCGGAGCTGGCGAAGCCGCTTTGCGATGCCTTCTGGGCTTATGCCGAAGAAGCGGGCCGCGCCGATCAAGTCGGCCTGCATACCCGGCTGGCCACAGCCAACACCCCCGAAAGCGAATGGGAAGCCCATATCGAAGGCTGGCAAGGCAACCGCGCCACCGAACTCGCCGTCTATCCCCACGGCGAAAAACTGGACGATTATCTCGCCCAACTCCAGCGCTTCAAGGAGACCTTCGGCTTCTAGCTGATGCGCCCGACCACGCCTCTAAGCTTGCGGCTCGCCCGGCGCTATATCAGCCGGCGCCTCTTCCAGAGCGCCATGTTTGTGCTGGGCGTCGCCCTCGGCGTGGCTGTCGTCATCGCCATTGATATCGCCAATGAATCAGCCGGGCGCGCCTTCAGCTTGAGCAGCGAGAGCCTCGTCGGCCAAGCCAGCCACCAGATCGTCGGCGGTCCTAACGGCTTCCCGTCCGCGCTCTACCGGCGCTTGCGCATCCAGCGCGGCCTCAAACTCAGCGCCCCGGTCATCACGGAAATCGTCCGCGTCGCCGGCAGCGATCAAGCCTTGCGCCTCCTCGGCGTCGATCCCCTGGCGGAAGCGCCTTTCCGCTCCTACCTCGCCGCCGAAGACGATACCGTCGATTTCACCGCCCTGAACCGCGTCATCGCCGAACCGGGCGCGGTCGTCCTCAGCGGGTCCCTGGCGCGTCGCCTGGCGCTGAATATCGAAGACAGCCTGCGGATCAGCGCCGGCGGGGGCTTCAGCCCGGCTCGCCTGGTCGGCATCCTGCAGCCCGATAACAATGCCAGCCGCCAAGCGCTCGACGACCTCATCATCAGCGACATCGCGACCGCGCAGGAAATCGTCGGCATGAGCGGGCGCCTCAGCCGCATCGACCTCATCCTCGCCGCGAATGAAGTGGAGCCCCTGCGCGACTGGCTGCCGGCGGGCCTCCGGCTTGTCGATGTCAAAGAAGAAAATTCCCTCGACCAGATGATCGCCGCCTTCGAGCTTAACCTGCAAGCGATGAGCTTGCTGGCGCTGGTGGTCGGGCTATTCCTCATCTACAACACGGTCAATTTCAGCGTGGTGCAGCGGCGCGGCGCCATCGGCATCATGCGCTCCCTGGGCACGACGCGCGGGCAGATCTTCCGTTTCATCCTGCTGGAAGCCTTCCTGCTCGGCTTGGTCGGCACGGTCCTGGGCTTGGCGCTCGGCATCATATTCGGCCGCGGCGCGGTGGCGCTGGTCTCGCAGACCATCAGCGATCTCTATTTCAGCGTCAATGTGCGGGGCATCAGCATTCCGCCCTTGACGCTGCTGAAGGGCGCGCTGGTCGGCATCGCGGCCAGTTTGCTGGCGGCGGCGCTGCCATCCTGGGATGCCACCCGCACCCCGCCCGCCGGCGTGATGAAACGCTCGAACGAAGAAGAAGCGGCGCTGCGTCTGCTGCCGGCCATGACGGCGGCGGCCGTCGGCTTGATCATTCTGGGCTTTGCCTTGCTGGGCGCCCCCGATAGCCTGACGCTGGGTTTCGCCGCCCTGCTCTGCATAATCATCGGCGGCGCGCTGTTTACGCCGCTCGCGCTGGTCGTGGGCATGCGCCTGCTGGCTCGCCCGAGCGAGGCGCTCTTCGGCGTCTTGGGGCGCTTGGCTGCCCGCGCCGTCGTCCGCTCATTGAGCCGCACGGGCGTGGCTGTAGCCGCCTTGACGGTCGCGGTCAGCGTCATCGTCGGCGTCAGCGCCATGATCGGCAGTTTCCGCTTGACCGTCGCCGATTGGCTGGAGACATCGCTGGGCGCGCAGATCTACATCTCGCCGCCGCTCTTCGCCTCCAACAACGCCAGCGTCGATGTGGATAGCGCCGTGAAAGCGATCGCGGAAGCTGCGCCCGGCGTGGCTACCGTTTCGTCGGCGCGGCATGTGATCGTCAGCGCGCCGGAGTATCCCGATCTGCCGCCGGTCAATTTGCTCGCCAGCGACTTCGATATCGCCGGCGACAATCGCCGCTTCAAATGGAGCGAGGTTCCGGTCGAAGCGCATCAGGCGGCGCTGGAAGCGGGCAGGGTCATGGTCAGCGAGAGCTTCGCTTTCCGCCGCGGCATCGACCGCGAGCGCAATGCCATCACGCTGGATACCGAAGTCGGTCCCCGAACCTTCGAGGTCTTTGGCGTCTACTACGATTACAGCACCGATCAAGGCGCGGTCTACATGGCGCGCTCGGTTTATGACCGCTACTTCAACGATCCCTTCATCAGCTCGCTGGGCATCTTCATTGACGCCGATGCCGATGCCGCCGCGGTCATCAGCGACTTGCGCGCGCGCTTCGCCGATTATGATCTGCTGGCCCAGGACAACGCCAGCCTGCGCCGGGGCGCGCTGGAAGTCTTCGACCGCACCTTCGCCATCACCATCGCCTTGCGTCTGCTGACCACGCTGGTGGCTTTCATCGGCATCCTGGCGGCGCTGATGGCGCTGCAATTGGAGGACGCGCGCGAATACGGCGTGATGCGCGCCACCGGCATGACCGGGCGCCAACTGACGCAATTCGCCATGATTCAAACCGGGCTGATGGGCTTGGTCGCAGGCCTCCTGGCGCTGCCGATTGGCTTGCTGACATCGCTGTTTTTGACGCATGTCATCAACCTGCGCTCCTTCGGCTGGACGATGGAGTTCGCGCCGCAGCCATCGCAATTGCTGGAAGCGCTGCTGGTGGCGATGGCCGCGGCTTTGCTGGCGGGCGCTTATCCAGCCTGGCTGCTGGGTCGGCTCAAGCCGGCCGAGGCTCTGCGCCGGGAGTAGGGAGATTTGGGACTGGTGAATTTGCTGGATGCTAAGTCAGTTGTAGGGGCGACCTACCAGGTCGCCCGAAAGCACAAGTCACAGCGGCTCAAGCGAGCGGGGGAGAGCAATGTTCACCAAGAATGAAATCGAACAATTTCGGACCGAGGGCTGGGTCGCCAAAGACGCGTTCTGGTCCGAGCGCGAAGTTCGGGCGATGCGCCTTGAATTGGAGCGCCTGAAAGACATTGGCTTGTTGCGCAATGTCGCCACCGCCGGCGATGGCGAAACGCCGGCCTCGGACAAGATCAACTGGCAGCTATGCCCCATGTTCCCGCATAGCGATCTCTACCGCGCCATGCCTTTCGCCGACAAAGCCATCGCGGCTGTGCGGCAACTGATCGGCGATTCGGTCGTCCTGCACCTCGACCAGGTCTTCATCAAGCCGGGCAAGCAGGGCATGGGCACGAACTGGCATCAAGACAACGCTTATTTTCGGATTGACGATCCGCTGAAAGGCACGGCGATGTGGACGGCGGTGCATGAGGCGACCGTGGCCAACGGCACGATCCACGTCATCCCGGGCAGCTACCGCGTCCGCTACGAGCACAGTCGCGATCCCTACAGCGACCATCATATCCGCTGCTATCCGCCAGAAGAGGAGGCGCTCCCGATAGAGTTGCCGGCCGGCGGCGTCGCTTTCTTCGCTTATGGCGTGGCGCATTGCACGCTGGCGAATAGGACTGAGAACGAGCGCGCCGGCGTGGCGCTGCATTTCATCAATGGCGCGATGGATGCGACGGCGGAGAGCGGCTTTCCCCTGGGCAAGCGACCTTACCTGACCGGTCCTGAGGCCAGCGGCGGTCTCAAGGAGCATGGGGCGGTCGTGGCGGGCAGTTGGGAGCGCGAGGTGGAGGCGGTATTGGATCATTAGCCGCAGAGGCGCGGTCATAAGAGGCCGCCGCATCACAACTTCCTAAGCCCGCTGCCGCTCCCGAATCTGGAAGGCAACCTGCGCTTCGCATACGACGCCTTAACGTGGCTTGCCAGCGGTTATCGCCCAAATTACAATGCAGTTGTTCCAAGGGGATATGCGGTCGATAGGTTAAATGAAGATGAATATGACATATTCCGGTCTGAAACTACCAGTCCTTCTAGCGTTGCTGGCGCTGGCTTGCCTGTTTTCCATACCTAGCGCGCGAGCGGCGGATATCACGGTCGATGACGACTGTTTGCTGGTGGACGCGATCGAGGCGGCGAATACCGACACAGCGACAGGCGGCTGCCCGGCGGGTGATGGCGCGGACACAATCAGTCTGTCCGCTGATATCAAGCTAACGGAAGCATCTCCCTGGATCATTACGGAAATCGCCATTGCCGGAAATGGCCATACGATTGATGGAATTGGCGAGTTCAATATCTTGCGCGTAGGCGAAGAGGGCAAACTTGACGTTTCCGATCTGACGTTCACTAATGGCTTTGGGGCGAATGGCGGCGCTATTTCCGTCAGCTATGGCGACATCGTAATCAGCGACTGCGTCTTCCATAAGAACCAGGCTTCCTCGAGCGGCGGCGCTGTCGATGTGGTATACGGATCAGCAACTATCATCCGATCGACCTTCAGCGACAATGTCGCGCAAGGGGGCGGTGGCGCGCTGGTTTTGGGAGCTGCGACGGTAACGATTCGCGAGAGCATATTCAGCGGCAACAGCGGGAATCTGGCCGGCGCAATCGGTAGCCAAGCCAGTGAGTTGACGGTATTCGACAGCGTATTCAGCGAAAACTCATCGAACTACGACGGCGGCGCTATCGGTGGTGAGGATGCGCCCTTGACGATCATTGGCAGTAAATTCAGCAACAATAGCGCTTCCCGGCACGGCGGCGCCATTTATTTTGAAGCGACCGAGATTGCTGTCGCGGACAGCGAATTTGATGGGAACTTCGCCCAGAAATATGGCGGAGCGCTCTATATGAAGGATGCCACGCTGAACATCAGCGCGAGCAGCATTGATGGCAACAGTGCCGTGAAGGCCGGTGGCGCAATCGGCACGAGCGCAGTTGTCGCTAAGATCAGCGACAGCGAGATAAGGGGCAATCAGGCGGAAGCGGCCGGCGCTATCGCGATAGAGGGCGGCGATGTGACAGTTGAGCGCAGCGAGATAACGGGGAACACGGCTGAATTTGGCGGCGCAGCCTGGGGATTCGGCGGCAAGCTGGACATCACCGATAGCGTCCTCCGGGGGAACGAGGCGTCGCTATTCGCTGGCGCGGTCCTGGGAATGAATGACGCCGATATTGCGATAAGCAACAGCTGGTTTGACGCGAACGAAGCCGAGGAATTCGGTGGCGCGCTCGTCCTTTGGATAGCGAGCGCTACAGTCAGCAACAGTACCTTTAGCGACAACGCGGCTACCTACGGCGGCGCCTTGACAGACTATTCCGGTCCAGGGAATTTTGTCATCAGCAATTCGACATTCAGCGGCAATCGTGCCCGGAAATTCGGGGGAGCGCTGAATCTGGCGCTTGCGTCGATAGCTGAAATAACGCATGTCACGATGATGGGGAATACAGCCGAGCGCGGCAACGCGATAACCGTCTATGAAGACGCGTCGATTCGAATGCGTAAGAGCATCGTCTCCGGCGAATGGGGCCAATGCGCTGGAACCTTGGCGGTTAACACAGACAATCTGATCTCGGACGGATCATGCGCCACAGCGCTGACGGGTGATCCCAAACTTGGCGGACTGGTGGAGACCGATGATGGCGCGCCGCCCTACCACCCGCTTTTGCGTGTGAGCCAACTTATCGACGCGGTCGCCTGCGACCAAAGCATTGTCACGGACCAAATCGGCACTGCACGACCTCAAGGCGAAGCCTGCGATATCGGCGCAATTGAGTATGATCCCGCCGCCGGTGTTGAGGGCTGCATCATAACGACGACCCATGCGCTCCGCTACCGGGCGCAACCGGATGGAAGCGTGATCGGCAGCGTGCCCCAGGGCGCGGCTTTCAACTCACTGAGCTATGCGGACGGCTGGCACCAGATCGCATACAGCAATCAGGTAGGCTGGATCAGCGCTGATTATGTTGTCGCGGATGGGGATTGCGCTGGCGAAGAGTAAGCTTTCGCGCAATGCGTCGATCAAGCGAAGTGTCTCGGCATCCTCAGTAAGCGCAAGCAAGTAATTGAAAATATGAGAGTGCCGTTTTTCTACTTCATTCCTCAGTCCCTTCCCCAGCAAGCTAGGGAAGGGAAGTTTTCTTCGCGAGGATGTTTTTGCACGACTTACTTGCGTTTACTTCTGTGCCTTGGCGGTGATATTATTGCCCCAGCACCACCTTGCCCAGCATGATCTGCGTCAGGCGGAACATATCGGTGCGCGAGGTCATGTCGAGGCTGATGGGCGTCACCGAGATCATCTTGTCGTTCAGCAGGGCGTAGACATCGCTATCGGGTTCGGCGGCGGCCGGGTCGCTATTGTATTGATAACCCAGCTTGCCCGTATCGTGCAGCGCCATGCGCTCGGGACGGGTGGGCCAATAGACGCGGCGGCGCGACAGCCGGGTCAGGCGCCAGTCGGTTTTGCTGGTCGCGCCCCAGGGCACATCAACCTTCAGCACATCGACATCATCGGGCAAGGTGGAGTGATCCATCAGCCAACTGCCAATCTGCCAGGTGAAATCGGCGGCGATGCTGAAATCGACATCGTTGGAGTGGCTCTTGTGCAAGTCAAGCGGCGTCTGCAAGCTGACGGCGATGGACGGGATGCCGAGGCTGGCGCCTTCGAGAGCCGCGCCGACCGTGCCGGAGATGGTGACGCCGTTGCCGGTGTTTTCGCCGTAGTTGATGCCGGAGACAAGCAGAGCCGGCTGCTCCTCCACCAATTCGAGCACGGCGTGCTGCACGGCTTGGGCTGGCGTGCCATCGACGGCGTAGGCGACGCAATCGCCGTCATCTATGGGCGCGTCGTAGGGGAAGATGCGCCCTTCGCTGTAGTGGGGCATGCTGCGGCCCATGCCCGATTGCTGCTCGCGCGGGGCGGTCACGAGCAGGCGCCCGCGGCCGCGAAAGGCGCTGACAGCCGCCCACAAGCCGGGCGAGCGAATGCCATCGTCATTGGTGAAGAGTATGGTTGGCTTGGCGGAGTTTGCCATCTGGATGTTCCTGTCTGAAGTCTAGGCGGTCGACATAACTCCTTAGCCTATGTCATGGTTCTTAAGCGGGCAAGACTGTATGTTGCGGGCGGGTTAGACGGGTATTAAGTCACGATGATGAAGGGCGGTCGGGTGAAAGAAAGTTTCCGCTAAAGCGCGACAGGTCGGGAGTGGCGTTAAAGGTATTGTTATAGTTCGACGACTCAGCCTGAATTCGTTTCAAATTCCTTGTTGCCATCCTTATTGAGACATGGTATCAATAAGGATGTAACTGATACGTGGTATCAATAAGAAACGCAAAGTTGGATGTCTCATGCCCGGCAAAATGATCAATTCAGAAGACTGGCGGGCCGCGCTCGACGAGAGCGGCTTCCGCGTGACAACAGTTCAGGAGACGTTGATTGATATCTTCGCGCACAGCGAGTATCCGCTCAGCGCCGAGCAGGCTTGGGATGCCGCCCGTCAGTCGCGCCCGAAAACCGGCAGAGCGACGGTCTACCGCATGGTCGAGAAGCTCGAAAGCCTGGGTCTAATACGCCGCGTTCATGGTTATCAGGGATGCAGTCACTTCGTACCAACCCTGCCTGAGCTAATGATGCTGTTCATCTGTCTGGACTGCGGACGCGCGGATTATCTCGACAGCCAACCGCTGGACGATCTGATTCAGCACAGTGAAGATACGAGTGGGCATCACATCACCGACAGTCGATTGCAGCTCTTCGGCGCTTGCGCGGACTGTCAGCAAAACGCTTAGTTATTCAGGAGAAAGAACGCGATGAATTTACCGGTCGACTGGGGAACATTGTGGTTAGGCGGTTTTTGCCCGGTGGGGGCGCTGGGTGGTTTGCCGGTGCGCGGCGCTGATTATGCCGCCCATCCGCCGCTGGATGATTTGCTGACCCTGCCCCGCGATACAAGGTTACAGGCCGATGCGACGCTTGAGTCCGCCGAGCAGACATGGTCGGAGCGACTGGGCGGGGCAATGGTTGTGTTGGCGCGCGATGCCTACCGCGCTCGCCGCTTGCTGCATCAGGCGGCGGGGATACAGCCAGGCGAATGGGTCGGTATCCCGGCGAATGCCAGCCATGACCTGGCGGAGTCGGTCAAACATCATAAGGCGCTACCGCGCTTTCTGGACTTTGACGCGCAGCTGCGGCTTGCGGCGTCCTGTACGCGTTTCACCTGGACGCAGGTGCTGCGCGGGTTGTGGCAGCCGCAGAACGCGACATGGCTCGACTGCGCTGACACCCTGCCTATTCCCGGCGCGGCAGAGCGCTCGGCGGTGACGCTCTACGGCTTGCATCTGTCTGATACTGATGACCGCCCCGGCGCGCTGTTGGCATTCAGTGATGAGGCGCTCTACGCAGAGGTGAAAGCATTGCGTCAACCGGCTGACTGCCCGAACGCAGCGCAGGCATTAGCGCAGGCGGAACGTCTGCCGGAACTGGCGGAGCGGCAAAGCGCGAATCTGGCGGAGGCGCGGCGCGGTCTGCGTGAAGCCGCCGGGCTGGCGACGCAGGAGCCCAACAGTCTGGCGCTGGCGACCGCGGTCGCGGTACAGATTCCGCTGGAGTGCGATGCCGCCACGTTTTACGCCTACGTTGAGCAGGAAAATACGCCTGTGCGCTGGCTGCCACAGATTCAACCTTTGCATTATGCCGCGCTCCGCGCTGACGGCGCGCCAGATCACCGGGGAACGGCGGCGAACCTCGCCCGCTGGTTGTACGTCCCGGTGGGGCCGGATTACACCTTTGAGGAGATCAAACACGGTGTGCTGGGCATCGTCAAAGCGGCGGAATATCTCGGGGTGCGCTGGCGCAGCAATCCAGTCCATGCGGCCGAGTACGCTGCCTTGATGGATCGAACTTATGGCGCCGGGCATGATGCCTACCGCCCATTGTTTGCGCTGGATGGAGCCTTCGCAGCGGGAGATTAGCCATGCAGTTGATCGCCATCACCGGGATGCCGCATCAACCAAAAGCCAGGTTCACGCAGGCGCTCATTGACATGTTGTCTGAGGAAACTGACCGCCTCGCGCTGATCGACAATAGCGATGCGCCGTTGGCGATAGATGGGGTAAGGCGCCAACGGCTGGCGGGCGGCTGTGTCTGTTGTTCGCTGGCGACGGCGCTGATCTCGCAGCTAGGGCGACTGGATGCCGATTATGCGCTTCTACCTGTCTCAGCGCTGGCAGACCCGGAGACGCTGGCGTCAATCCTGGATAGTTTGCGGAGTGAAATCATTCAGATAAGAACAGTGTCCCTCATTGATAGGCTGACTCAGATTCGTAACCCGCATCTGACGCGGAAACTGGAGTTTTACAGCGATATTCAGGTTTATGAGCCATTTGATTTCTCGGAGGTTCGTGCTGTTATAGGGGCGCCAAGTTTCCCCCACCCCCATATAGAAGTAACACCAAGTAAGTCATGCAACAAATGAAATGTAGTGGATGTTGTAAGCGGGCGACTCACAGAGTCGCCCCTACAACGATTACGGTTTTTGCCATTCTCTTTACCTTGCAATATTTTTCTCATTACTTTGTTGGTTCTACTCTGTATCGTCTTCAATGTCAGAACGATGCCCAGCAGAATAAGGCCTTCCGCTTCAACAGCAACGCGGGCCTTCTCGCAGCGTTGGTCCAATCGCAATCTCGCCGATGGCAAGCAATTCAGGCCCCCGACCCGCCGGCTCGCAGCATCCTTCGTCAATGGCGTAGTCCGTGACGCAAACGCCCGTCTCCGGCAGATTCAGCCGCAGATCCCGCGCCGCTTCCCAATCCCCGCAGAGCGCCGCCACAACCGACCGCGCCTGCTCATAACCGGTCGCCAGCAAAAAGGTCGGCGCCCGCCCGTAACTCTTCATGCCGATGATGTAGAAATCCTTCTCCGGCTGACGCAACTCGGCCTCGCCATGCGGCCGCACGGTCCCGCAGCTGTGCAGATTCGGGTCGATCAGCGGCGCCAGCGCGCGACTGCTTTCCACCGCCGGGTCCAGGTCCAGCCGCAATTCGCCCAGCAGCGCCAGGTCCGGCCGCGCCCCGGTGCAAGCGATGATCTCATCGGCATATACGCTGTCCTCGCCGCCATCAGCCGCGCCATACACGCGCAAACCGGCGCCCTCTGCCTCCACTCGCCCGATGCGGAAAGGCGCTGCAATCTCCAGCGCGTCCGCCTCAACCGCCGCCTTGATCCGCAAGCCCAGTTGGCCGCGGGCTTCCAAAGCGTCAGCTTCGCCGCCGCCATAGACCTTTTGCAGGTTGTCGCCCCGCATCAGCCAGACGATTTCCGTCGCCGGCGCTTCGTCTCTCAAGCGCATCAGATCAAGCAAGCAGTTGATCGCCGAGTGCCCGCTGCCAACCACCATGACCCGTCGCCCGGCATAAGTCTCCCGGTTACGCCCTTTGACATCCGGCATCCCGTAAGCGATGCGCCCGTTCAAGCTGCTTTCTCCCAGCGCCGGCAATCCATTCGCCCCCAGGGGATTCAGCTTGCCCCAGGTCCCCGAGGCGTCAATCACCGCCCGCGCCTCCAGCAGCCCTTCTTCGCCATCCGCCGCAACCGTATGCAATTGAAACGGCGCCCCATCGCGCCCGCTATCCTTGACCTTATCGAGACTGCGTCGACTGAGTCCAGTCACCCGACTGCCGGTGCGTATCACCGCGCGCATCGCCGGCAACTCCGCCAGCGGACGCAGGTAGCGCTCGTATAGCTCCGCCCCGGTCGGCAGTTCATCCGCCGGCGGCATCACCCAGCCAGCCTCTTCCAGCAACCGGACCGACGCGCTGTCCACATTGAACTCCCAGGGCGAAAACATCCGCACATGCCCCCAATCCAGCACGCTCGCCCCGACCGAATCGCCCGCTTCGAAGAGCGCGACCGCCTCGCCCCGCTCCAGCAGATGCGCCGCCGCCGCCAAACCAATAGGTCCCCCGCCAATTATCGCCACCGGTAACTTTGCCATCGCGTCATTCTCCTTGTTTTACCGATTTCGCCTGTTCAATCAATCTCTATGATGAGCTTGCCGGCGCGTAATCTTACCAACGCCGCCTTCTTAAACCAGCCAACACAAAACTCTGTGTACTCAATCTTCTCTGTGTTCTCAGTAATTCCAAGTAAGTAATTGAAAATACGGAGATGTCGTTTTTCAGACCCCCACCCCCGGCCCCTCCCCCATAAAGAGGGAGGGGAGTTTTCGGACGAGTTCCGGGGTAGCATGAATTCTGTTGCATGACTTACTTGGTTTTACTTCTGTGGCAAAAGTCTTTTAATACCCCAGTTTCAGCGCCACTTCGTCCAGGCTATCGGTCGGTCCGATCAGCGTCAGCTCATCGCCCACGTGCAAATTCGTATAGCCATGCGGCACAATCGCATGACCCCGCCGCACAATCGCCATCACCAGCACATCATCGGGCAAGATCAACTCGCGCAAATGCAAACCGTCCACGCTCGGATCCGTGATCGTCACCTGCGTCACATCATGATCCGGGTCATCCTCGAAGACCATCGCAGCCAATTGCGGCGCTCGCACAAAATTATCCAGCAGATGCACCATGGCATTGGTCGGGTCCAGCACATGCACGCCCAACTCGCGGAAGTCCTCCAGCAAGCTATAAGTATTGAGCCGCGCGATCTGCCGCGTGATGCCGAAATCCTCATAGAAGATCTGACAGAGCTTCAAACTCTCGGCGTCATCCGGCAGCATCGTCACCGCCACCTCGGTCTTGGGCTCGATGATCTTGCCTATTTCTTCGGCCGATACCGCCGGCAGCCAATGCTCATGCCGCAAGCCATCGCTGGCCAGCGCCATTGAGACGTGGCTCTTGTCCACATCGATCAGCTTCACCCGCCAGCCATGCGCCAGCAAGCGCTCCGCCAACTGCCGCGACTGATTCTCGATGCCCACGATGACCGCATCCAGCACTTCGTCGTCCTTGATATCCTTGGGCAGGTGCGATTCGCCCACCAAACGAATAGCGTGTTTGAAAAATGGCGGTCCCGTCAGTTGGCTGATAACGATCACCGCCACCATCAATGTCGCGAAATCATTCCCCAGCTCGGGAAACTCGTTCGCCACCTCTTTCGCCAAGCCCAAACCCACGCCCGCCTGTGTGATATAAGCCATCCAGGTCAGTCGATTGAATTGCGGACTATCGCCCGCCACCACGCCGCCGATGTAACCGCCGATGAAAAGCCCCAGCAAACGCGCTGCGAATATCGCCACGGTGACCGGCAGCAGCAGCATCACAATCCCGATATCCAGCGAGCCGCCAATCAGCGTGAAGAAGATGACGAATACCGGCATCTCCACCTGATGCAGCAGGTGCCGCAATTCACTCCGATAGGGCGACCAATTGGTCACCCAAAAGCTCGCCACCATACAAATCAGCAGCGGCTCAAACAGCAGCTCCACCGGCAGGTTGACATGGCTCCAATGCCGCAGCTCCCCGGCAAGAAAGAACACCAGATAGCCGATGACCAGCAAAAGCGGAATCTTCAGCCAATCTTCCCAATGATTGCGCAAGACCAGCCCCATCACGTTCCCCACCAGAACGCCCAGCCCTATCGACGCCAGCACTTCAAAAGCCACCAGCAGAATGAAACCGACATCGAAGCTCCGGCCCGTCAGCAGCGTCGCCGCGATCGATGTGCTCAGCGCGAATAGCACGACGATCAACACATCCTTCACCAGCGTCACGCCCAGCACCGTCTTGGTGAAAGGTCCGCGCGCCCGCATTTCGTTGATGATGGCAATCGCCGACGAAGGAGACCTCGCCGCCAAAATCGTCCCGCCCAGCAGCGCCGCCGCCATCTTGCCGGCCGGCGTCAAATCGCGCATGAAGGGAATATGATCCGCCAGCAGCAAAATCGCCGCCCCGCAGACAATATAAAGCGCGACGATCTGCGTCACCGTATTCCAGCCGATGCTCTTGTACCGTCCGCGCAATTCATCCAGCGCCATCTCGCTGCCGGCCGCGAAAGCGATAAAAGCCAGCGCCGTCTCGTCCAAAAAGCGCAGCGCCTCGACATTTAAGCTCTCGATAAACTGAAAAATGAAGGGACCCGACAGGATCCCCGCCACCAGGTAACCGGTGATCAGCGGCAGGTGAAACCGCGTCGCCAACTGCCCGATCTGATAAGCCGCCAAAGCGATGAAAAGAAAACTCGCCAGCGATACCCCGACGAAACTGATGTCCACAAAGCCGCCTTCAATGCTGTCTTATGGTTTCATTGCCCCGCAGGGCAGAGCGTATTTTAGCAACTGCCCGCCATCTGTATAGCCTGTACAGTTGGTAGCGGAATGCTGAAATTGAGGGCATGGCAACAAATAACCCTCACTCAGGAAATAATAATATCTTTGTGTCTTTGTGTCTTTATGGTGATTTTGCGATGCAGGTTCGCGCGTTAACCAGCGCTCCGCCTGAGCCGCCCTTCCAGTTCCGCCGCCAGCCGCCCCATGATCTGAACGGTTTGGCGCAAATCGGACGGCGTCGTGCGCGGATTGTTCGTGACCAGGCGCATGACCGTTTTCTCGCGGAGCTTGGTGGTCGAAGCGAAGGCGAATCCATTCGCGGCCATGGCGTCCTGCAACTCATCCGTCACAAGGTTTGCCAGCGCTTCATCGCCATCAGCTGGCTTGTAACGAAAGGTCACAATCGCCATTTGCGCCGGCGTGACGATCTCCCAGCTTCCCGCGTCTCGCAAGAGCGATTCAGCCAATTCAGCCAATTCAAATCCTCGTTCAATCGCCCGCCGCATAGCGCCCAAGCCAAATACTTTCAGGCTCATCCAAAATTTCAAAGCGCGGAAATAACGCGTTAACTGAATGCCCTGATACATGAAGTTCAATTCTTCGCCAACTTCTTCTTTGCTGTGCGCTTCGGCATCAGTGAGAAAATGGGCTGTTTCCTTGAACGTAGCGCTTAGCCAATGACGATCGCGGACCAGCAAAGCGCTGCACTCAACCGGTTGGAACATCCATTTATGCGCGTCCCAGGTCAGT
>JAJEAA010000029.1 GCA_022824365.1 Anaerolineae bacterium | reverse complement strand
CCGAGTATACGGAGTATCATAGAGTACACAGAGAAAAGCTATTTAGACAATTAGGCAGCAGTGACAATTTCTGCCTTCTGGCGGCGGCAGATGTTGAGAAAAGTAGGCAATTGTTAATATCTCAGTAAGACAAAGTAAGTCATGCGACACTTTGGCAGGTTGTTTTGCTGGCGGGCGAGCCACGTGCTCGCCCCTACAGGATGCTGGATTGACGCGATATGTAAAGGTTTCAAATGCTTCGCTGTAACCTCACAAAACTCGGTGTACTCGGTGGTTAGATTACAATTATTTACTTGGATTTACTTCTGTGTCCTCACTTTAACTCGGTGTACTCGGTGGCTGAATTTCAGCTTGATTCTTCGTCATCCCATGCGTCATCATTTTGAAGCGATTGCCCTGCGATAGTTTCCGCCTTCGGGCGGACACAAATTCTGAAACCGGGGTCACAAGAGCACAAATCTCTCGGCGTCGTCGCGGCAAAATAATAACTGGCGGGACCGCTCGGGCCGTTTCACGGGCAGCCTACGATTCTGGGACATAGCCGCTATAATACCGCTGCATATCCGCCCGTTCCCAGCAAGGACCGCCGATGCCGCAGACAATCCACCCCGACGCCATCACCGCCTTGGTCTCCGGCGAGATTGGCGCGCCCTCTTCTCTATTGGGCCGGCATCAAATCGGCGATGACGTGTCGATTCGCGTCTTTCGCCCCTGGGCGAAACAGGTCGATCTCATCAATGACGACGCCGGCCTCCGCGCGCCAATGACGCTTCTGCATGAGGAGGGCCTCTTCATCGCCGATCTCGACCTCACATGGGCTGACGCAGCTTATCACTTCGAGGCGGTCACAATCGAAGACGAGCGCGAGACCTTCCGCGATGCCTATGGCTATCCACCCCTGTTGACCGACTATGACCGTTACCTCTTCGGGCAAGGCGAAAACCGAGAAATTTTCCGTAAACTCGGCGCCCACCGACGCAACATCAATGGCCTCAGCGGCATCAATTTCGCCGTCTGGGCGCCGAATTGTTACAAGGTCGCCCTCATCGGCGACTTCAATCGCTGGGATCCGCGCGCCCACGCCATGGAGAACATCAACGACGCCGGCATCTGGGAGATCTTCGTGCCGGACTTGAAAGCGGGCGAGCGCTACAAATTCGAAGTCCGCTCGCACAACAAGGGCTATCGCGCGGCGAAATCCGACCCCTACGGCTACTTCTCCGAGTTGCGCCCGGACACCGCCTCCATCGTCTGCGACCTTGCGGGTTACCAATGGGGCGATGCTGAATGGATGACGGCGCGCGCGGAAAGCAACCCGCTCAAGCAGCCGATGAACATCTACGAGTTGCATCTGGGCTCCTGGAAGCGCAAGGACCGAGGCGCCTACCTGACCTATCGCGACCTGGCGGAAGAATTAGTGCCCTATCTGGTCGAGATGGGCTACACCCATCTGGAGCTGCTGCCGGTCGCCGAACACCCGCTGGACGCCTCCTGGGGCTATCAAGTCACCGGTTACTACGCGCCAACCAGCCGCTTCGGCGCGCCCGAAGACTTCATGTATTTCATCGACTGCTGCCACCAAAACGGCATCGCCGTCATCCTTGACTGGGTGCCGGCTCATTTCCCCAAAGACGGCAGCGGCCTCAACTACTTCGATGGCACTCACCTCTACAGCCACGAAGATCCGCGCCAGGGCGAACATCCCGATTGGGGCACGATGATCTTCAACTACGCCCGCAACGAAGTGCGCAACTTCTTGCTCGCCAACGCCCTCTTCTGGCTGGAGCAATATCACATTGACGGCTTGCGCGTCGATGCCGTCTCTTCGATGATCTACCTCAATTTCTCCCGCGAAGACAGCGAATGGATCCCTAACGAGTACGGCAGCCACGAGAACCTCGGCGCCCTCGCCTTCCTGCGCGAGGTGAACGAACTCGTCCATGCCGAAGCGCCCGGCGCCATCACCATCGCTGAAGAATCGACCGCCTGGGCGATGGTCTCGCGACCGACCTATGTTGGCGGCCTGGGCTTCACCTTCAAGTGGAATATGGGCTGGATGCACGACAGCCTGGAATACATGGAACACGATCCGGTCCATCGCCGCTTCCACCAGCATCGGATCACCTGCGCCAGCCTCTACGCCTTCAGCGAAAACTTCGTGCTCCCCCTCTCGCATGATGAAGTCGTGCATATGAAAGGTTCGCTGATCGGCAAAATGCCCGGCGACTACTGGCAGAAATTTGCCGGCTTGCGGCTGCTCTTTGGTTATCAATTCACGCAAGTTGGCAAGAAACTCAATTTCATGGGCAATGAATTCGGCCAGTTCGCCGAATGGAGCGAAGCCCGCAGCCTCGATTGGCACCTGCTGGAATACAAGAATCACGCGAAGATGCAGGCTTGGGCGCGCGACCTCAACCGCTTCTATCGCGAGCAGCCCGCCCTCTGGCAAGTCGACTTTGAGCCGGACGGCTTTCGCTGGATCGAAGCCAACGATGCCGACCAAAGCATCTACAGTTACATCCGCTACGCCGACGATAAGGAGGACTTCCTCGTCATAGTCCTCAATTGCACGCCGGTCGTCCGCGAAAACTATCGCATCGGCGTGCCCCGCGCCGGCTTTTATGCGGAGGCGCTGAACAGCGATGCCGAACAATACGGCGGGGGCAATGTCGGCAACTTGGGCGGGGTCCACAGCGAAGACATCGCCAGCCATGGTCTGCCACACAGCATCAGTCTGCGCCTGCCGTCGCTGGCTGTACTGATCTTGAAGCCCGCCGATTAGCCGGCCGCAACTTCCGGCCGCCGTGGCGCGCGAACCATTAATGACAGCGCCAGCACAATCGCGCTTAATCCCGCCCCCAGCCAAAGCACCGGCGAGTAACCGCCAGCGTAATCGTAACTGACGCCAAACAGCGCCGGACCAATCGCGCTGCCGATAACAAGCGCCGCGAAGACAAAACCACGAATCTCGCCTTGAAACTCGCGCCCGAAGAGATTCGGCCAGACGGCTCCGTCAAAGACATAGCCGATGCCGATGACCATGCCAAAGGACAGCGCGTACAGCATCAACTGCCAACTCTCCCGCATGGACATCGCCAACACCGCGGCCGCGATGAGCGCTAACAATTTCAAAATGACGACCAGGTTCGGGCTGAAGCGATCGATCAGAAATCCGCCCAATAGCGCCGAGCCGCCCGCGACCAAGGACAGCAGCGCATAGGTCTCGGTGACGACTTGCGCGCTATGACCCAGGTCCGCGAATATCGACACCTGATGCAAGACCAAGCCCGTCAACCAAGCCGATGCCAGCATCCGCGCGAACAAGAGCACCCACAACATCGGACTGCGCAAAGCCTCGCCCAATGTCCAGTTGTCCTCAGGGTTGACCTTTTCCCCTGCGCCGGCACCGGCGATCGCGGCAAAAGCATCGGGCTCCAATCCGTAGTGCTCCGGCTTGTCCCGCATCAGCAACCCGACGGCTGGCAGGACCAGCGCCGCCACGCCGATGCCCAACATTATAAATACCTGCCGCCAATCGTAAGCCTCCAGCAGCAAGCGCAGCGCATTGACATAAACACCCTGGAACAGGGCGAAGGTCAGAGCCGCCAGCGCCATCATGCGCCCGCGCCGTTGACGGAACCAGTTGGCGACCGCCGTCGAGCCCACCAGCGTCAGTCCGCCTTGCCCCAAAGCGCGCAAGCCAACAAAGGCAAAAAACAACGTCACTGGTCCTGTGATTAAGGCGCAGAGAGCCAGCACAATCGCGAAGAGCGCGCCGATAATCGAGCCGACCCGGCGATTGCCCCAACGGTCGATCTGCCGCCCGACCCAGGTCAAACTCAGCGACGCCGCGAAGGTGCCCGCGCCATACAAGCCGCTGACCACACTGCGATCCAGCCCAAAATCTTCGATGAAATAATCCATGAATAAGGAAACGGAAAAGCTCTGGCCGGGCGCGCTGAAATTCACCGCGATCAAGGCGACCAGCCACACGATCCAGCCGTAATATATCGGGCTGCCCGCCACCAGCCGGCTGCGCCCAAGGGTCTTTGCTGTTTGGGGTTGTATGGCTTGCCCGCTCTACTTATGGTCCGCCCCTCGCATTATAGAATCCTGGCGGAGAATTGAAAGCCGAGACCTCGCCTTCGTGTTAAAATCGTCGCCAAGAGTTTTGCAGCCCGCTCGGCTCTGACTCGCCACAATGAATCAATCGCATGGAGCGTTTCAACATATCCCTATTGCAGACACTGGTTTTGAAAGCTGGCAGACCATGACCATCCCATCCGACCTCGACATCGCGCAGTCCGCAAACCTCGTCCATATCAACCAAATCGCCGAAATGATGGGCTTGGATCCAGACCAAGACCTGGAGCATTACGGCAAACACGTGGCCAAAGTCAACCTCGAGGCTCTCGACCGGCTGGCTTCCCGCCCCGACGCCAAATACGTCGATGTGACCGCCATCACGCCGACGCCCCTCGGCGAAGGCAAATCCACCACCACCGTCGGCATCGGCCAAGCGATGAAGCACATCGGCAAGAACGCCATCATCACCGTCCGGCAACCATCCCAGGGTCCCACCTTCGGCATCAAGGGCGGGGCAGCCGGCGGCGGCTACAGCCAGATCGTGCCAATGGAAAACTTCAACTTGCATCTCACCGGCGATATCCACGCCATCAGCGCCGCGCATAACCTGATCGCCGCCATGCTCGACGCCCACATTTATCACGGCAACGCGCTCGATATCGACATCCACAATATCCCCTGGCGCCGCGTGGTCGACCTCAATGATCGCGCCCTGCGCAATGTCATCATCGGCTTGGGCAAGCGCTTCGATGGCGTCCCGCGCCAAAGCGGCTACGATATCACCGTCGCCTCGGAGATTATGGCCATCCTGGCGCTGACGACCTCGCTGCAAGATATGCGCGAGCGCATCGGCAAAATGGTCATCGCCTATGACAAGAAGAAAAATCCGGTCACAGCCGAAGACATCCGCGCGGCCGGCGCCGCTGCCGTGCTGATGAAAGAAGCCATCAAGCCCAACCTGATGCAATCGCTGGAAAATACCCCGGCTCTGGTTCACGCCGGTCCCTTCGCCAATATCGCCCACGGCAACTCGGCGATCATCGCCGATATGATCGCCATGAAATGCGGCGATTATGTCGTCACCGAATCCGGCTTCGGCGCGGATATCGGCGCGGAGAAGTTCTTCAACATCAAGTCGCGCGTCAGCGGGCTTAAGCCCAACGCCGTCGTGCTGGTCGCCACCATTCGCGCGCTCAAGGCGCACACCGGCAAGTATCGCATCATCCCGGGCCGGCCGATCGACCCGGCTCTCAAAGAAGAAAATGTCCCCGATGTGGAAGCGGGCGCGGTTAACATGGCGCGGCACCTTGAGAACCTGAAGAAGTTCGGCGTCAATCCAGTGGTCGCCATCAACGTCTTCGCTGATGACACTGCCTCCGAAATCCAGGCGGTGCGGGAAATCGCCCTGGGGTCCGGCGCCACCGGCGTGGCCGTCGCTCGTCATTGGGCGGAGGGCGGCGCTGGCGCGGTCGAACTGGCCGAGATGATCGTCTCCGCTTGTGAGATGCCCAACGACTTCCGCTTGCTCTACCCCGATGACATGCCGATCAAGGACAAGATCGAAACCATCGCTACCGAGATATACCGCGCCGACGGCGTCGACTATGCCCCAATCGCCAGCCGCAAAATCCGCCAATATGAAGAACAGGGCTTGGGCGCATTGCCGATCTGCATGGCTAAGACCCACCTCAGCCTAAGCGACGATCCCAAACTCAAAGGCGCGCCCGATGGCTTCCGCATCACCATCACCGATATTCGCGCTTCGGCCGGCGCTGGTTTTATCTACCCGCTCTGCGGCGATGTCCGCACCATGCCGGGCTTGGGCCGGAGCCCCGCGGCGATGAATGTCGATATTGACGAAGATGGCAAAGTTGTTGGCTTGTTCTAAGTCGGCCGTTTGAAACACATCCGCTAGGCAGCAGCGCCGCGCGGATGGCGGAAAAAATAAACCCGCCAACGTCAATTGCTTTCGCGCTGTCAGGTTGACGACGCAGCAGTAGGCTGGCGAGCTTATAAGCGCATGAGGAGATACCATTGGCAGAAGCGACAAACAACAATTCCACAATCAGCCGGCAGGCTCTCGCCTATCAGCCTCCCGCCATCAATGGCGACTTCCAGGGCAAGCACATCATCTCCGTCGATCAATTCCAGCGGCAAGACCTCGAAATCCTCTTCAATGCCGCCACCTCCATCCGCAAGCGCATCCGCACCCAGGATCGCGGTCTGACCGAACTCTGCGCCGGCAAGGTCATGGCATCGCTCTTCTTTGAAGCCAGCACGCGCACCGATATGTCCTTCCAGTCGGCCATGCGCCGGCTCGGCGGCGACGTCATCGCTGTCAGCAACGGCGTGCGCTTCTCGTCCATGTACAAAGGCGAAAACCTGTCGGATACCGTCCGCGCCACCGGCTGCTATGCTGATGTCGTCGTCCTGCGCCATCCGGAGATCGGCTCGTCCTACGAAGCCGCCTATTACCTCGACTTGCTCAACCAGCGCATCGACAACCCCACCGTCGCCATCAGCGGCGGCGATGGCATCGGCGAACACCCGACCCAGGCTCTGCTTGATATCTTCACTATCTTCGATCAGAAGAAGTCCCTCGATAATCTCACGATCACCCTCGTCGGCGATCTGCTGCACGGCCGGACGGTGCACTCGCTGGCGAAACTCATCGCCTACTACGATGCCGCCGATGTCCGCCTCTGTCTCGTCTCGCCCGGCAGTCTCGGCATGCCGGCCGATATCACCTCCCTGGTAAAATCGCACGGCATCGAGGTCGCGGAAACGGACAGGCTCGCGGATGTCATCGCCGAGACCGATGTCATCTACTGGACGCGCGTGCAAGAAGAACGCTTCGGCGACGCCGCCATGTATGACAGCATCAAAGACGACTACGTCATGACGCCGCAAATGCTCGCCCAAGCCAAGCCAGACGCCATCCTTATGCACCCCCTGCCGCGCAAGCACGAAATGGGCAGTCGCGACGACCACGACATCATGGATCGCGACCCGCGCGCCATCTATTTCGAGCAGATGGAAAACGGCATGTTCGTGCGCATGGCGCTGCTGGTCAAAGTTCTGCGCGGAGTTTATGTCTGATGCCGCCGATCAAAATCCATGGCATGATTGATCCCCATACCCACCTGCGAGATCTTGATTGGGCGCATAAAGCCACCTTCGCCTCCGAAACCCGAGCTGCCATCGCCGGCGGCTTTTGGGCGGTCTTTGATATGCCCAATACCGCCCCCTCCACCATCGACGGAGAACGCCTGAGCGATAAACTCGGGCGCATCGATCGCGACGCCCATTGCGATTGGGGCCTCTACTTTGGCGCCTCCCAAGCCGATAACACCGCCGAATACGAGAAGATCGCCCGCCAGGTCTGCGGCTTGAAGATCTATAACAACTCGACCACCGGCGACCTGCTGATTAATTCCAGCGCCATGCGCGAGCGGCACTATCGCGCCTGGTCTTCCCACCGGCTGATAGCAGTGCATGCCGAAGAAGAAACGGTCCGCAATATTCTGGAGTTGGTGCGCAAATATCGGCAGCCGACCCACTTCCTCCATATCAGCAGCGAATATGAAATCAACCTGCTGACGCAAGCCAAAAACGACGGGCTGCCAGTCACCGTCGGGGTCTGTCCCCATCATCTATTTTTGTCCGAAGAAGACTTGCCAAGTCTCGGCGCTTACGGGCTGATGAAGCCCGAACTCAAACGCAAAAGTGATATTCGCGCTCTCTGGCGCGCCATCCGCCTGGGCATCGTTGACATCATCGAGTCCGACCATGCGCCGCATACCATCGCCGAAAAAGAATCCGACGCCCCGCCCCACGGTGTCCCGGGCTTGGAGACGACCCTGCCGCTCATGCTGCAAGCGGTCAAAGACGGGCGGCTGCCCCTGCAAAGGGCTTGCGATATGCTCTCGCTTAACGTACAACGTATCTGGCGCATCACGCCCTTTCCCAAAACTTACGCCGTCGTCGACGCCGATGAGAGCTTTGTCATCGAACGAGAGAATCTCTTGACCAAATGCGGCTGGTCGCCCTTTGAAGGCATGCGCGTCACCGGCAAAGTGCGCGAAGTCTGGATTCGCGGCACCAAAGTTTATGATGGCGAAAATGTCTTGAGCCCGGCCGGCTTCGGGCGCAACCTCTTCGGCTACGTCGCATGAAACCCGGATTGCGCGCCCTCCTGCTGCGCGGCATCGACAGCGCCTGCCAAAGCCTGAATAAGCATTTCATCTTCCGTCAGCCCGCTCAAAACGCCCACGACAGCGCGATAAACTTGCTGCGCCTGCTGGAGCGCCTGCCCTTCTCAGCGTCCTGCTGCAAGCTCCTGCGTCATCTTGTCTTTCCCAAAACAGCCATCGACCTGGGCGGCGTTCGCCTGTCACAGCGCCTCATCCTGGCCGCGGGCCTCGTCAAAGGCGATGGCTTCGGGGACGAGGCTGACGCGCTTTCCGCCGTCACAGAAGAACGCCGCAACATCATCCCCGGCTGGCGCGTCCTGCCTGCCCTGCTCGGTCCCGTCGAGTTTGGCTCTTTCACCCGTCATCCGCGCCTGGGCAATCCCGGCATCGTCATCTGGCGCGATGCCGCGGCGCGATCGACGCAAAACCGAGTCGGCTTGCGCAATCCCGGCGCCCATGCCGCCGCTCGCTTCCTCGCCGATCGCCGGGGACAACTGCCAACCGAATTCGGCATCAACATCGCCGTCACGCCCGGCCTTGACGATATTAATCAACAAGAACGCGATGTCGTCGAATCCATTGAATTCTTCCTGGACTCGAACGTCATTCCCAACTGGTTCACGCTCAATCTCAGCTGCCCCAATACCGAAGATGATCCGCAGGGCCATCAACTGGAAGCCGAGACCCGACAGCTTTGCGGCGCCATCATCGCAGCCCTTCAAGCTCGCTCGCTCACAGTTCCGCTCTGGGTCAAGATCAGCCCAAGCCTGACCGCCGAACAATACCGACTGCTCGTCCAGATCTTCGGCGAAGTCGGTGTCCGCGCCATCGTCGCCACCAACACCCTCGCCCAGCCCAGCCCAGCCGACCCGTCACTGCCAGCCGGCGTCGGCGGCGGCATCCTCTTCGATGAAACGCTCACAGCGGTCCGGCATCTGCGCGCCGCCATTCAGCGGACTCAGACAGACATCGACATTATCGCCTGTGGCGGCATCCTGGACGGCGCCAGCTTCCGCCAATATCTTGACCTCGGCATCAAAGCCGGGCAATACTGGTCCGCCCTTGTTTATCGCGGTCCTTTCGCCGCCGCCATCATAGAAAACGAGTTGGTTCAATATGACCATGAGTTTGAAGCAGTCCATCGCGAAAGCCTTGCTTGATATCGGCGCCGTCGGCTTTAGTCCCGCTTCGCCGATCACGTTTAAATCAGGCATCCGCTCGCCCGTCTACGTCGACAACCGCGCCTTGATCTATCACCCGGAAGCCTGGCGTATCGTCATCGACGGCTTCCAGTCCTTGATCGAATCGAAGGCGCTTGATCACGATATCATCGCCGGCGTCGCCCTCGGCGGCATCCCCCACAGCGCCGCCCTCGCCTACAGCACCGGCGCGCCATCAGTCTTCATCCGCAAGGAAAGCAAGGGACACGGCAAAGCCCAGCGCATCGAAGGCGGAGCGGTTGACCGGCGTCGAGTGCTTCTCGTGGAAGACCTCGTCACGACCGGCGGCAGCAGCCTGTCCGCCGTCGCCGCCCTCACCGCCGCCAAGGCAACAGTCTCCGATGTGCTCGCCATCATCAGCTACGGCTTCGACGAAGCATCAGTTGCTTTCGAAGCAGCCCGCCTGCAACTGCACACGCTGACCGATTTTCCCGCCGTGCTTGAACAGGCGCGGGAGGCAGCCTTGCTGGACGCTGAACAAATCGCGCTCATCCAGCGTTGGTTGGATAATCCCTATAGCTGGAGCCAGAACGCCAAATGAACGCCATCGACAAATACAATGCCCGCGCGACAAAGCTGGATTCCCTCCTCTGCGTCGGCTTGGACAGCGACATGGCGCGCCTGCCGCAGCCCTTCCTGGACAGCGAGACGCCGCAGCTAGCCTTCAACCGGCACATCATTGACGCGACCGCCGACTACGCCGCCGCCTTCAAATTCAACATCGCCTTCTATGAGGCCAACGGTGCAAGCGGCTGGACTCAACTCGCGGCTTCGCTCGAATATCTGCGCCGGCATCACCCCGATGCCCTCACTATCTGCGATGCCAAGCGCGCCGATATCGGCAATACCAGCATCGCTTACGCCCGCTCAATCTTCCAGGAACTCGGTTTCGACGCCGTCACGCTCAATCCTTACCTCGGCCGCGACGCGCTGCAGCCCTTCCTGGACTACACCGACAGAGCCTGCATCATCCTCTGCCGCACCTCCAATCCCGGCTCCGCCGAGATCCAGGACCTCCACGTCGCGAGCCAACCGCTCTGGCAATTAGTGGCTGAAAAAGTCGCGCGAGAATGGAATGACAATCGCAACTGCATGCTCGTCGTCTCCGCGACTAATCCGGCTGAGATGGCGGAAATCCGCGCTCGCACGGGCGATATGACCTTCCTCGTCCCCGGCATCGGCGCCCAGGGCGGCGATATCAGCGCCGTGCTCGCCGCCGGTCTCAACAGCGCCGGCCGCGGACTCATCATCAATTCAGCGCGCGGCATCATTTTCGCCGACGACCCGGCCGCCGCCGCTGCCGACCTTCGCGCCGCCATCAATCACCACCGCCCATGAGACGCTTGAAGGTCGCTCCCGATTAATCTCATGTTAATCAATGATTCAGCTTCTCCATCTCCCCTTCTGCTGTACTGAACGTATAATATAGGGCTTCGCTAGACCTTCTCGCCAAACAGTACTCTGCGCGCTCTCTGGCAAAACATGAACGAAAAACCCGCCAACACACGTCAATTCCTCAAGTCAAGCATCATCAACACAACTCTCGCCGCCATCACCGACTTCCATAAGGACCCGCGCGCCCTCGCCCGCCTCACGCCGCCGCCGATCATTATGCGCCTGCATCGCGACGACCGCCGCTCCCTGACCGACGGCGACATTGATTTCACCTTGTGGTTCGGTCCGCTGCCTATACGCTGGCTCGCGCGCCACGAAAAGGGACCCGCGCCACATTCTTTCGCCGATACGCAGCTGAAAGGTCCCCTCGCCTACTGGCGTCACGAGCATATCTTCAGCGAAGTCGAGGGCGGCGTCGAATTGACCGACCGCATCACGTTGGCGCACCAGCGGAACCTGGTCGGCCTCTTCACTCGCCTGGCTTTTGACGGACTTCCCCTGCGCATCCTGTTCGCCTATCGTCATTGGCGGACCCGGCGCGCCTTGACCGCCGCCCGCCAGCGGGAATAATCTCATTACTTCTGATAATCGCGCCAAGGCTAGGCCCGCCTATGAGTGACTCGCCCATCATCTTCTGGTTCCGCCGTGACCTGCGCCTGGACGACAACCTTGGCTTGCATACAGCCATTCGCAGCGGACAGCCTGTGCTGCCCCTGTTCATCATCGATCCCCGCTTGTGGCGCGGTCCCTGGTTCAGCCGCAATCGGACCGCCTTCATGCTCGCAGCGCTCGCGGCGCTTGACGCCCGTCTGCGGCAACTGAATTCGGCTCTGCTCATCCTAGAAGGCGACCCGTTGGAAGCGCTGCCTGCGCTGGTCAGAGCGACAGGCGCAAACGCGCTCTACTTCAACCGCGACTATACCCCTTTCGCCAGAACAAGAGACGAAGCGGTCGCGCGCCAGCTTGGCATCACCGTCCGAATACTCGACGACAATCTACTCGTCCCGCCCGAGAATCTACTCAAGGACGATGGCTCGCCCTTCAAAGTCTTCACGCCCTTCCACCGCCGTTGGGATAAACGGACGAAACCGAAAATCGGGACGCTCAATTTCTCCGCTGCGCGCTTCCTCCGGGACGCGCTCTCGTCATCGTCCGCGCCGCTTGCCCGCGCCCGCCTTCAAACGCAGCCGCATGTGCCGCTTCCGTCCGCCACTGAACAGGGCGCCCGGGAACGCCTGTCACAATTCAGCGCGAATGCCATCTCCCATTACGCGGAGACGCGCAACAGCCTGGTCATCGACCCATTCACGGCTGACAGCGCCGGTCCCTCAGGCCTTTCGCCTTATCTGCGCTTTGGCATTCTGTCGCCGCGTCAGATCTATTGGGCTGCTCGCGCCCGTTACGCTGAGGCAATGGACGAGCCAGTTCGCCAGTCGATAGAAGCTTTCTGCCGCCAAATCGCCTGGCGCGAATTCTTCATGCATATCATGTTCCACTTCCCGCGCGTCCGCCACGGCAACTTCCGCCCCGAATTCGACAATCTCGCCTGGCGTGATGCGCCTGCGGAGCTAACCGCCTGGCAACAAGGCCGCACAGGCTACCCAATCGTCGATGCCGCCATGCGCCAACTGAGCGCCATCGGCTGGATGCCCAATCGCGCCCGCATGATCACCGCCAGCTTCCTCAGCAAGCACCTGCTCATCGACTGGCGCAGTGGCGAAGCTCACTTCATGCGCTGCCTGCTCGATGGCGACCCGGCCGCCAATAACGGCGGCTGGCAATGGACCGCCGGCACCGGTACCGATGCTCAGCCTTTCTTCCGCATCTTCAACCCCATTCTGCAATCCCGGCGCTACGACAAGGACGGTCGCTACATTCAGCACTGGCTTCCCGAATTGCGGCATCTCCCTGCCAGCCACATCCACCAGCCCTGGAAGCTGAAATCAGCCCAGCTTGATTATCCGCCGCCGATCGTCGAGCACCGCGCCGCCCGCGAACGCGCCCTGGCCGCCTTCCAAACCGCCCGCTCCTGATCCGCGAACGCAGCTATTACCCCGCCTGAGAAAAAGCGGCAAGTTGAGTTGCCAGGCCGCGCCGCTTGCACTATCTTATCTTGACCGAAACCTTCCATTCGCGGAGGACTCAAGCCGCACTGCCAGCGAAACTGTCTTCCAGGAACATCGGGATGAAAGCCAGCAAGGACCAGCAATGGCTAAGTCTGTCGTCATCATAGGCGCGGGCCTCGGCGGGCTAACCGCGGCGGCGTTCCTCACCCGCCGGGGCTACGAGGTAACCGTGCTTGAAAAGAACGCTCAGGCGGGCGGCAAGGTCTGCGAATATCGGGCTGGCGGTTTCCGCTGGGATATCGCGCCAGCGCCCTTCGCGCCAAAATGGGCGCTGGAAACGCTCTTCGACGATCTCGGGCTCGCGCTGGAGGATTATCTGCGCCTGCAGCCCATTGACCCGCAAACGCGCTACTTCTTTCCTGATGGCGAAGTATTCGACGCCCAGCGCGATTGGGCGGCGCTGACCGCGGAAATCAACCGGCTCGCTCCCGACGATTACGTCGGTTTCCTGAACTTCCTCGCCTACGCGGCCCGCCTCAATTATCCAATCCACGCCGCCTCCGAGGGCCTGCCATTCGCGCGGCGCACGATGCGTCAAGCCATCGCCCGCCACATCAAATCGGACAAGCTCCAGCGGATCCTGGGCAGCTTTGCCGCCTCGGTTGGCGGCAGCCCGCATGGCCTCCCCGCCGCCTTCAACGCCCTCGTCCACCAAGCGCTAAGCGGCGGATGCTGGTATCCGCAAGATGGCATGGCCTCCCTGGCCGCGGCTCTCGAACGGCTCGCCCGCGAGGGCGGCGCCAACATCCAACTCAGCAGCCCGGTTCAAGAAATCCGCCTCAAAGGCAATGCCGCCTGCGGTCTTAGCCTGGCCGACGGCCGAATCCTGGCGGCTGATGCGGTTCTATCCAATGTCGATTCCATCTCCACCCAGCGCTTCCTCTTGCCGGAGGGCGCTCTGCCAACGCCCGCCCTGCGCCGGCTCAATCGCGCCAAACTGTCTTGCTCAGCCTTCGTCATCATGCTCGGCGTCCGCGGCCGCTTCCCCCAACTCGCCCACCACAACATCTTCTTCGCCGACGATCGCCAGCGCGAGTATAAAGATATCTTCGAACGCGAAGTCATGCCGGCCGACCCATCGATCTCACTCACGATCTCCAGCAAGACCGACCCTCTAAGCGCGCCCGTCAATCAAGAAAACTGGCTGATCAGGGTGGAGGCGCCGCCCCTCTCCGAGAAATTCGACTGGGCGGGGCAGCGGGAAAACTGTCGCGACCGCCTGCTGGCAACGCTGTACGAGAGCTACGGCTTGGACCTGAACGACCGCATTCGCATCGAGCAGCACCTTAGCCCCGCCGACTTCAAAGCGATCGCCGGCGCTTGGCGCGGGGCGCTCTACGGGCGCTCAGCCCATATTCGCGGCGGGCAATTCAGTCCCGCCAATATACGTGATTCGTATTTTGCGCGGCTTTACTTCGCCGGCGGCACGACCCATCCGGGCGGGGACAACGCGCTGGGCATCCACTCCGGCCGGCTCGCGGCTCAGGCTATCGCCCAAGATCTAGGATGAGGCGAGCCTCGCTGCATCAAGGCTTCGACATCATCAGCAACGACAAACGGCCTCTCTGCGCCACAACGCCATCCTGCTTGACGATGCGGATATCCAGGCTCACGACTCCGCCGCCCAGACGCCGCGCCGCTTTGGTCTCCGCCACTTTTAGCTCGGCGTGAATCGTATCGCCGATGTAGACCGGACTGCTGAATTTCATGTCCAAACCGCGGAAGCCAAGCACCGTCCGCTCCAGAATGCCCAGCTGATAGGCCTGCCCCACGGCATAGCTGATGGTCAACATGCCATGCGCCACCCGTTGCCCCATGAACGAGTCCCGGCTGTACTCGCTGTCCGTGTGCATGGGGTTGAAGTCGCCGGTCAAAGCGGCGAAGCCCACCAGGTCAGCTTCGGTGATGGTCCGCCCGCGCGTGCGCATGGTCGCGCCGATTTCGAACTCTTCAAAGTACAGACCGCGCGGCCCATCGCTTTCAAACTTCATTGGCGCGCCTGCCTCTCAGACCTAGCCTTATTCGACGCCAACGCGGAAAAGGCAACTGAATGCGCAGGAAAATATGCGCCAGAGTTGTCCATTTTCTGCCTCAATCATGTCCCATTTGGCCAGAATTGTCCTTTTTTGTCCACGATTTCGCGCGTCTCGAGAAGGACTTGATCGGGATGGTCTAAGGAAAGGCGTTGCCGATCAACGGCGCGATCACCAACGAGACGATCGCCAGCAGCTTCAGCAGAATGTTCAGCGAGGGACCGGATGTGTCCTTGAAGGGATCGCCAACCGTATCCCCGACCACAGCCGCCTTGTGCGCGTCCGAGCCTTTGCCGCCGTAATTGCCGGCTTCAATATTCTTCTTGGCGTTATCCCAGGCGCCGCCGGCATTCGCCATCATCACCGCCAGCATAAAGGCGGAAACCAGCGACCCCAGCAGCACGCCGACCAGTGAAATCGGCGCGATGAACTCGCCAAGCGCGTTGCCCTTCCCGATAACCGCCAGCAGCGCCATGCCCACCGGCACGCCCACAGCGATGATTCCCGGCAGCAGCATCTGCCTGATGGCGCTGTCCGTGCTGATGGCGACGCAGCGTTCGTAATCCGGCTCCTGCTCGCCTTCCATGATGCCCTTGATTTCGCGGAACTGCCGCCGCACCTCTTCGACAATCTGCTGGGCGGCATCGCCCACCGCCACCATCGTCAGCGCGCTGAAAACATAAGGCAGCAAGCCGCCGATGAAGAGACCGGTGACGAATTGCGGGTTGAGCAACAGGTCGGCCGGATTGACCGCCGAGCCGAGCGCGGAGCTGCCGCCGGCCGTCAGCGCCGTGATGAAGGCGGCCGTCAAAGCCAGCGCCGTCATCGCCGCCGAGCCGATGGCGAAACCCTTGCCGGTCGCTGCGGTTGTATTGCCCAGGCTGTCCAGGGCATCGGTGCGATCGCGGACTTCTTCCGGCAAGTCCGACATTTCAGCGATGCCGCCGGCGTTATCGGCCACCGGACCGTAAGCATCGGTCGCCAGCGTGATGCCCAGGGTCGAGAGCATGCCCACAGCCGCCACCGCCACGCCATACAGACCGGCTTGGGAGGTGGCGAGCAGCGTGACGACAACGACGATGATCACCGGCGCGAGCGTGCTCATCATGCCCAGCGCCAAACCGCGAATGACGACGATGCCGGCGCCGCCTTCGGCCGAAGCCGATAACGCCTTGGTGGGTCCGTAAGTATCGGCCGTGAAGAATTCGGTGAAGTAGCCGATGAGCACCCCGCCGACCAAGCCGCTCAAGGTCGCGATGATGACGCCCGCGTTCTGCTCGCCGAATGGCAGGGTCAAGCCGAGGAAGATGACCACGATGCCGATGAGGACGGAAGCGCTGTAGATGCCGGTGCGGATGCTGCCGAGCAGTTGCTCTTGATCGGCGCCTTCTTCGGTTCTGACCAGGAAACTGGCGATAATGCTGACGATCAACCCGGCAGACGCCACCAGCAGCGGAAAGACCTGCGCCGCCAATAAGCCGTCGCCAGCGAAAGCGCCGCCGATGGTCGCCAGCGAAATAGCGGCGATAATTGAACTGGCGTAACTCTCGAAGAGATCGGAACCCATGCCGGCCACATCGCCGACATTGTCGCCGACGTTATCGGCGATGGTGGCGGGATTGCGCGGATCATCCTCGGGGATGCCGGCTTCCGTCTTGCCCACCAGATCCGCGCCGACATCGGCCGCTTTGGTATAGATGCCGCCGCCGACGCGGGCGAATATCGCGATCGATGTCCCGCCGAAGCCGAAGCCGGCCAGCGCGGACGCCGCTTGCGCCGCATCGCCCAATTGATTGACGAAGATGATGAAGAGCAGGCTGATGCCGAGAAGCGCCAGCGAAACGACCATCGTGCTCATGACGGTGCCGCTGGCGAAGGCGACCCGCAAACCGCGGTTGAGGCTTTGAGAAGCCGCTTGCGCCGTCCGCACGTTGGCGCGCACAGCGATATACATGCCGATATAACCGGACAAGCCCGATGCCAGCGCCCCGCAGACAAAAGCTGCCGCCGTCAGAATCGACATGCCCGAGCCGGGCACCTGACTCAATATTACCAGCGCGGCAGTGACGATTAGCACCAGAACGGCCACGGCGCGATATTCGCGGGTTAGGAAGGCTTGCGCCCCTCGTTGAATGGCAGTGGCGATCTGCTGCATGCGTTGGCTGCCCTCGTCTTGCGACAGGACGAAGTTGCGCTGATACAGCGCGAAGATCAAGCCAATCGCGGCGGCGGCGACAGCCAGCGTGACGGCGGTATTCATATCAACCATGGAATCAGACTCCCTTGCGCACTCTCATTTGAAAATAGGCATACACAGAAAACAAGCGCCTAGCGCTTCTTGACAATTGTATCAGGTTGGTCGCTGTTCGCTTGAGAAAATACCAACTAAAGATGCTATCACAGAACAACGGAATATCAAGCTATGACAATCTGTAGAGGCGAGTTATTAAGTCTCCCGAAATTCCTCCGGTAATCTAACAAATGCGCAACTATTTAGTCGCCTATTCCCCGTCGTTTTCTGCTACCCTCGACAATATGAACGCCATCGCAATCCAGCATCTAATCCGAAAACATGCTTTATCTAATCTCAAACACAACTTTTATCGCGCTAAATCCGCAATTTCAGCGCCCCAAATGCTGCTGTATCCATACTGTATTGATAGAGATAGGCAATTTGCCGTCCAATTCTCGCATTTAACCATCCTCTATTCGTCCGATAAACGTCCATTTTTCGTCCTGCGTCCGTCTTTTTCCGTCCATTCTCCGTCCTTTTCCGTTAAATTTTCTTCAATCTAGCATGGCCTTCACATGGTTTCAGCAGAGATTCGCGTAAGAATTCCGGCTTGTCTTCCCGGATTCTGCAAGCGACGCAGGTCAACCTAAATGCAGTTGGATGGCTTCACAAGCTATAATGTCGAAATCGCAGGACGATGACAGCAATGAACATGCCCAAGGCAAAGCAGACAGGCGCGCAAGGCGAGAGCATTGCGCAGCGTTTCCTGCGCCGCAAAGGTTACACGATCCTCGAAACAAACTGGTCGAGCCTGGTCGGCGAGCTTGATATCATCGCCGAGAAAGATGGCCAGTTGATATTCGTCGAGGTCAAAGCTCGCCGCGGCGCCGATACTGAAGCGGCTCTGGCCGGCATCACAAGCGCCAAACGAGAGCGGATGCAAAAGGCGGTGTATCAGTATCTGGATGAGCGCGAACTGGATTGGGATTGCGCCTGGCGGATAGATGTGATCGCGGTCGCTTTGGCTGGCGCTGGCGCGGCAAAAATCGCGCATGTGGAGGATGCTTTTGACTGGTGAGGCTCATCCGCTAATTGTCATTCTGGGTCCCACCGGCGTCGGCAAGACGCGCCTGGCGATTGAACTGGCGGGGAGGCTGAATGGCGAAATCATCGGCGCTGACAGCCGGCAGATCTATCGCTACATGGATATCGGCACAGCCAAGCCAACGGTCCAACAGCGAGCGCTGATTCCGCATCATCTCATCGACTTCGTAGCGCCGGATTACAATCTCAGCCTGGCGGAATATCAAGACGCGGCTTACAGCGCTATCAACGATGTTCATGAACGCGGCAAGCTGCCCTTCCTGGCAGGCGGCAGCGGGCAGTACATCACCGCGGTGGAAGAAGGCTGGTCGATACCGCGCGTCCCGCCCAACCCGGCACTGCGGGCCGAGTTGGAGGGCTACGCTGCGGAGACATCGCCGGGCGCGCTGCACGACCGGCTGCGGATGGTAGATCCCGTATCTGCCGATAGAATCCACCCCAACAATATCCGCCGCGTGATACGGGCGCTGGAAGTGCAGACGCTCACGGGCCGAGCCATCAGCGAATTGCAGGTGAAGCGTCCGCCGCCTTATCGCCTTCGCCGCCTGGGTTTGACGCTGCCGCGTTCGATACTCTATCCACAGGTGGACGCGCGCGTTGACGAGATGGTCGCGGCCGGCTTTGTGGACGAGGTCAAGCGCCTGCTGGATATGGGTTACGCGCGAGATTTGCCGTCGATGACGGGCGTGGGCTACCTGGAAATGGCTGGACATATATTAGATGGCGCGCCGCTGGACGAGGCGGTGGCGCGCACAAAATTCAGCACGCACGAATTCATACGGCAGCAGGAGGTCTGGTTCCGCGGTCACGACAACGGCATTCTATGGCATAATGTGGAAGATTTGGATGCGGATGCGCTGGCGGACGAGTTGCGGAAATGGCTAGCCGCGGGCGATTGATGGCTTTGCCAGCATCCGTCTCGGATTACTCACATTATTGGCGGTATTCGCCGCCAACAACTGTCCGCGAAAATGATAGGCAAGCCCCGGCGACATGACGGACAAGCGACTGACCCATCTCGATGAGAGCGGCAAAGCCGTCATGGTGGATATCGGCGAAAAAGCCGATACGCAGCGTCTGGCGCGGGCGGCGGGCCGCGTGCGCATGAAAGCCGAGACTTTGCGCTTGATTCGCGCTGGCGACATCAAGAAGGGCGATGTCCTGGCTGTCGCGCGAATTGCTGGGGTCATGGCGGCGAAGCGCGCGGCGGAGCTGATCCCGCTGTGTCATCCCTTGCCGCTGACGAGCATCGCCGTCGACCTCAAGCTCAACGAAGGCGAATCGGCGGTGGACATCCTGGCGACGGTGAAAACCACCGGCAAGACCGGCGCGGAGATGGAAGCGCTGACCGCCGTATCGGCCGCGGCGCTCACCATTTACGACATGGCGAAAGCGGTTGACCGAGCGATGCGCATCAGCGATATCAGATTGCTGGAGAAGCGCGGCGGGGTCCGTGGCGATTATGTCGCTGCTGAATAGAGAGGGATAATGCGGATCACGGTGCTATTCTTCGCGACGCTGCGCGATGTCGTGGGCGCGCGGCAAATGAATGTGGAATTGGACGACGCCGCCAGCACGATTGAACGATTGCGCGCCGAACTCAGCGAGCGCTATCCCGCCGCCGCCGATAACCTCAAGGTTGCCCTCGCCGCCATCAACGAGGAGTTCGCCTTCGATCATGATCGCATCGGCGATGGCGATGAAGTGGCATTTTTCCCGCCGGTGAGCGGGGGCGAGGCCGAGCGGCCGGAGATCTTCCGTTTGCCGCGCGAACCTATTAACCACGACGAAATCATCGCAGCGGTCAGGACTGAGCGCACCGGCGCGGTCTGCGTCTTCACCGGCACGGTCCGCGGACAAACGGACAAAGACGGTCACCTGCCGCAGACCGACTATCTGGAATACGAAGCCTATGAACCGATGGCGCTCGCCAAGATGAAGCAGGCGGCTGCGGAAATCCGCCAGCGCTGGCCCAAGGTGGAGGGCATCGCCATCGTTCAGCGCCTGGGCCAGCTTCAGGTGGGCGACAATACGGTGCTCTGCGCCTGCTCGTCGCCGCATCGCGATGACGGCTGCTTTGAAGCGGCGCGTTATGGCATTGACCGGCTAAAGGAGATCGTCCCGGTTTGGAAGAAAGAAGTTGGCGGCGCCGGCGAAAGCTGGATCGAAGGCGAGTATCGTCCCTCGCCGGTCGATAGAGATCGCGCCTGAGGCTCTACAAGTTGCTATGAGTGAAGACAGCAAAAGCATAGCCGCCTTTGAAGCGCTGATTGGCTTTCGTTTTGAGAATCCCGATTTGCTGCGGCGGGCGCTGACGCACAGCTCCTACGTCAACGAATATGTTGGCAGCGCCGATATCGGCGATAACGAGCGGCTGGAATTTCTAGGCGATGCCGTGCTGGATGTCATCGTCGCCGATATGCTCTACCGCCGCTTTCCTCATATCAGCGAAGGCAAGTTGACGCAGTTGCGCGCCGCCTTGGTCAAGACGGAGTCCTTGGCGGAAATCGCCGGCAGGTTTCGCCTCGGCGAGTTTCTGCTGGTGGGCCATGGCGAGGAGATCAGCGGCGGCCGCCAACGGCTGAGCACCTTGTGCCGCGGTTTGGAGGCGGTGATCGGCGCGATATACCTGGATCGCGGCATGAGCGCGGCTGCCGACTTTACGCTGCCGTCACTGATGGAGTTGCTGGACGATGTCATCGCCAATGCCTCCCACATTGATGCCCGCAGCGAATTGCAGGAACGCCTGCAAGCCCAGCTAAATGTCCCGCCGGATTACCGCGTGGTTGGCGCGGAGGGACCCGAGCACGAAAAGGAATTCCAGGTCGAAGTCGCCATTGGCGAAGCGACGATCGGCTGTGGCAGGGGGCGGAGCAAAAGAGCCGCCGCCCAAGCCGCGGCCGCCGATGCCCTGCGCCGGCTTGACGCGGACGGATTGCCTGATTCAATCAAAGGCGGATCGAAAGCCTAGAAGCGCCTGTTATCAAAACACTTATCGCAGATGCGATAGCGATGCCGCGATGGCAGGAGCGCGCCGCAAGCTCGGCAGCGCCGGGCCGTGTTAAGATTCCGCAGCAGCGCCTCGTCGATCGAAAGCGACCATTCGCGCCGTTCTTCACGCACCTGAAGATGCGCCTCGCAGAATTGTGCGAACTCGCGCCGACGCGATAGCCACAGGTAGATATCGGCGCAGGCGATAGAGAACTCCGCCGCTTCCAGGTCGCCGCCATCGCGGATGGGCGCCGGGGCAGCGTCCGGCAAGGGTATCTGGTAGCCCTCGAGGATCATGTGGGCGCAATCCAACCAGTAGGCGCGCGTGCCTTTGCGGGTGGGCGCGTTGACGAGTTGCAGCGCGCTGGCCAAGCCCAGCTTCTTGATATCGTTATCGGAAAGCATCTTCGCCAGTTCGATGCGCTCGTCCATGTCGGCGGTGGTGATTACGGCGCGCAGTTCAGCCGGGATAGACTTCAGCTCGGCCCACTGCGTCAGTTGATCCGCCAGGCTGCCGGGAATCAGATTGAGATCGTCAACCGTTGGCGCGACGCGCGCGAAGGTCAAGGTGGCGGGCGTTTGCGCGTATAGCTCGCGGATCACGTTCAGATCGGGGCGATTGGTCGCGGCGATCAAGCCGGTGGTCGACATGCCGTAGCGCCCGGCGCGTCCGCCGATCTGATGGACTTCGCTGGGGTAGAGCTGGCGGTCATCCTTGCCGTCAAACTTTTCCACTTCGTAGAAACAAACGACATCGGCCGGCAGGTTCAAGCCCATGCCCACGGCGTCGGTGGCGACGCAGATTTCTGTTTCGCCGGCGGCAAATCGGTCGGCTTGCCGTCGGCGCACTTCGGGCGGCAGGCTACCGTAAACGACTGACACCGCCCGACCGAACCGCTCCAGTTTCATTTTCAAGTCGAGCACAGCCCGCCGCGAGAAGGCGACCAGGATAGTCGAGGGGGGCAGGGACTCCAGCGTGAAATGCCGCTCGGCCAAGGCGATCGGCGCCAGGCGCTGATGTTCGACCAATTCGCAGGGAATCTCGGCCGCCTCCGCCAGCACTTCGATCAACTGGCGCGCGGTCGGGGGACCAATGATGTGCATTTCGGGCGCAGCTGATTCCATCAAGGCGCGCGTCCAAGCCCAACCGCGATCGGCATCAGCCAGCATCTGCGCCTCGTCGATGATGACGCAAGCGCCGCTGTCGGTCGCGTTGAACATCTCGATAGTCGCGGCGGTGATGCGCGCGCCTTCGACCGGGATGTATTCTTCGCCGGTGAGAAGATTACAGGCGACGCCTTCGTCATTGAGCCGATCAAATATCTCGTAGGCAAGCAGCCGCAAAGGCGCCAGATACCAGCCGGAGCCGGCGTCTTTTAAAGCCTGCAAGGCATCATGCGTCTTGCCGCTGTTGGGCTCGCCGATGTGCAAATAAAGCTGCTGCTCCTCGCGGTAGGCGACCCGCCATTTGGGGAAGGCGTCTATCAAGCGGTTGCGCAATTGCTTTTCCGCTTCTTGTTTGCGCCGGCGCCGAGCCTTGCCGCCGCGCCGTTTGCGCTTGCCGCGCCCAATCTTGTCATCTTCGACTTCCAGCAGTTGGCTGAATTCGGCGAAGGTTTCGGGCAGGTCCAACAAGCCGCGCACATCGCGCCAGATCAGACCTTTTCGCGGCAAACCGGCGTCGCGCATTTTTCGATCCAGCCGGCGTTGATCCAGCTTGAGCGCGGAACGCAAGTCGGTCAGGCGCAGCCTTTCGTAGCCGGCGATCATCTCGCGCAGGTCGGGGTCAGCAGCGGTCGGATTGAAGGTGTAGACGGGAAAACGCAGTTTGCCGCGGGGATCAAGAAAGCTGTCCAATGCCAACTCCGTCGCCGCCATTCGCAAGGTATCAGCGTTGACGCCGGCCAGTTTGGCCGCTTGTTTGAGGGTGTAGCTGCGCGAGCAAACGCGCTTCTCTACCGGGTCGTCCTGCTTCGACGCTGGCGCTCCCTCGCGCGTCAAATCGCCGCAAAGCTCCAGGACGCTCTGCCAGGCTTCGACATCATTTTCAGCGGTCAAAGCCCGGCTGACATTCTCTATTTCGATAGTCGATTCCAAATGTAAACTCCTATACTTTCCAGTGTTGGCCGCGCCCGGACAGTCACCAACGATAACGCGGCTGATCGTCGTGGTCGCGGGTATCTGACAGGTCTTCCGCTCGCTGATCCGCGGCGAACAGAGGCAATTGCTCGCGCGGCTCCAGCATAAAGCGCCGCAGGATTTTATCGACCAAGATTGTACGGCGACCGGTCGAATTGAAGATTTCAGCGGCAAAACGGGCCGGGTGCTTTTGCCCCTTGCGCCGATTGCAATCCGGGCAAGCGACCACGAGATTTCCGGTGGTATTGGGTCCGCCCTGATTCAGGCTGACGACATGATCCAGCTCGAAAGGACCCTGGACAAGTTTCTCGCCGCACCATTCGCAGCGTCCGCTTGACGCCAGGATGCGGTCGCGCAGGCCGGCGACATCCAATTTGCCAGGCGCGCCACATTTGCGCGCCCTCGCGTTAAGGTCGGCCAAGTAAGATTGCAGCGCCCGATTATCCAGGATGTCTTGATAAATCATTCGGCGGCTTCATCCCGAGGGTTATCCAATCGGAAGCCGTGGCCGCGCACCGTGACGATGTATTGATGCTCGGGGTCAACATCCGCCAGGCGGTCGCGCAGGCGCCGCACCAAAGCATCAATCGCTTGTTCGCTGACGCCAATGCCCATGGCATCGGGCCAGACCGCGTCAACCACATCGCCCCGGCTGCAAACGCCGCCCTGGCTGGCGAACAAAATCTCCAGCAGACGGTATTGCGGCAGGCTCAAGGGCGGATCAAGCATTTCGTCGCGAATGACGACCTGTCTCGATTCCGGATCGAGACGCAGGCGCAAACCGGTCATGGCGCCGGAGGGGATCACATCGGGCAGAACGCGCGTGGTCGCTGGGGCGGTCGCGCCGGAGCCGACGAAGCGCAGCCGAATATCCTTGGCGACGCGAATCTCGTCGCCGTCTTCCAGTTGCCGCATGCCGGTCAAGCGGTAGCCATTGACCCAGGTGCCGTTCTTGCTGCGCAGGTCTTCTACCACGCAGGCGCCGCCGTCCATGACGATGCGCAGATGTTGCCGCGAGATTTGCCGAACGGGTATCACGATTTCGCAGCCATCATCGCGCCCTAGCACCATCTCCGCCTGATCGACGACCCAATGCGGGTTCGATAACGAGCCATCCAGCCAGACAATGACTGGAAACTCATCGCTTGTTTGGGACATTCAGCCGTACCTTACTAAGCTCTCCAAGTACAGCAAACTATGATTCGCCGCTTATTATTATACAGCAATATCAATATCGGCACGACCACGCATTGTCCGCCTTAGCGCCTGCCTGTATAATCGCGCGTCGAGTTTCGTCCAGACGAGGGAGCAAGCGACTTTGGCCATATTCCGCCGCGGGCTTAGCAAGACGCGTCAGTCATTTTTCGGGCGCATCTCGCAGATGCTCGGCAATACCGAGATTGACGACGATACCTGGGAGAACATGGAGACCCTGTTGATTCAGGCCGATGTCGGTTTCGACACGACCGTGAAAGTGATCGACAGCTTGCAGGACCGCGTCCGGGCCGAGGGCATCACCAAGACCACAGAACTGCAAGGCGCTCTGAAAGACGCCCTTTCGAGCTTGCTAGAATTTCCGCCGGCGCTCGATATCTCCGGGCGCGAGCTATCGATCATTTTGGTGGTCGGCGTGAATGGCTCCGGCAAGACGACATCAATCGCCAAGATGGCGCATCGCTTGCAAAATCTGTCGCGGCGCAAAGTCATGATCGCCGCTGGCGACACCTTCCGCGCGGCCGCGATCGAGCAGTTGCAGACCTGGGGAAGCCGGATTGACGTGCCCGTCATCGCCAACCGTCCCGGCTCCGACCCCGGCGCTGTTGTCTATGACGCCACGGTCGCCGCCAAGGCGCGCGGCTACGAGATTCTCATCATCGACACGGCCGGGCGCTTACAGAACAATTTCAATTTGATGCGCGAACTGACCAAGATCAGCGAGGTCTCGGGCAAGGTCGTGCCCGGCGCGCCGCACGAGGTCCTGCTCGTTCTGGATGGCACGACCGGGCAAAACGCCATCGAACAAGCCAAGAAATTCCAGGAAGCTTCGGGCGTCACCGGCGTCATCGTGACCAAATTAGATAGCACGGCGAAAGGCGGCATGGTCTTCTCGATATTTAATGATCTGCAGTTGCCGGTGCATTATCTGGGATTGGGCGAGAGCATTGATGACCTGGTGCTTTTCACGCCGGAGTTCTTCGTCGAGAGCCTCTTCGATGATGAAGATGAGGACGCCGATTGATCCTCACGAGCGCCCAAAACAGCAAGATCAAGCTGGTCAATCGCCTGCGCAATAAACGCGGTCGGGAGCAAAGCGGGCGTTTCTTGATCGAGTACGACCGTGATTTGCGGCGCGCTATGGATTGCGGCTATGTCCTGGACTTCCTCCTGCACTGCCCTGAGATTGCTGATATTAGCCCGCCGGCCGATGTCGAAGCGCATCAAGTCAGTCCACAACTGATGAGCCGTATCAGCTACCGGGAAAACCCGAGCGGCATCATCGCGGTCATGCGCAGTCGGCCGGCTCAAGGCTGTGGAGAATTAGAGCGCGCCGCGATCGATTACGCGCTTGCGCTGGTCGACCTGCGCGTGCCGGGCAATATCGGCGCTTTGCTGCGGACGGCTGATGCCGCCGGCATGGACGCGGTGGTACTGGTCGATAACGCGCTCGACCTTTATAATCCCAACATCATTCGCAGCAGCACCGGCGCTTGCTTCCGCGATAACATCTTCCAGCTCAGCAGCGACGAAGCCTTGGCCTTCTTAAAAGCCGGGGGCTTCAAGATTATCTGCGCCGATGTCGATGGCGCGTCCAGCCCTTTCGACTTCGACTTCAGCGAGAAATGCGCGATTGCGCTGGGTTCGGAAGACAGCGGACTTAAGCCCGTCTGGATCGACAGCGCCGACAGCCGCCTGCAAATTCCGATGGCGGGCCGCATGAGCGACTCGCTGAATGTATCGGTCAGCGGCGCTGTTTTGATGTATGAATTGTATCGCCAGCGCAGCGCTGGCTAAGGCAAGGCAGAAAGGCGCGGCCCGCAATCAGCATGGAATCCATCATCAACCAACTCAGCGAATACAAGCGGCAGATTGACGAACTGATGTCCCGCATCGATATCTCTGGCAAGGTCGCGCTCATCAATGAGCTGGAGGGGATCGCCAGCGAAGCGAACTTCTGGGACCAGCCGGAGGCCGCGCAACGGACGATGCAGCAACTCGCCAGGTTGAAGTCCCTCGTTGACAAGTGGCAGTCGCTGGCCGCGCGCATCGCCGATGCGATAGAACTCGCCGAGATCGCTGATGCCGATATGCAGGCTGAGTTGGAAGCGGAGGCTGACGCGCTTGGCGGCATCGTCGAGGCGATGTCGCTGGAGGCGATGCTCTCCGGCGATTATGATGGCGAAGACGCCATCTTCGCGATCCATGCCGGCGCCGGCGGCGTTGATGCCCAGGATTGGGCGGAAATGCTGGAGCGCATGTACCTGCGCTGGATGGAGCAGAACGGCTACAAGGCGGAGATCCTTGATCGCAGCAACGGCGATGAAGCGGGCCTCAAGAGCGTGACCATCAGCGTCAAGGGGGACAAAGCCTTCGGTTACCTGCAAAGCGAAGAGGGCGTGCACAGGCTGGTGCGGCTCAGCCCCTTCGACAGCGCCAACCGCCGCCACACCTCTTTCGCCAAGGTTGAGCTTTGGCCCGATATTCAGAGCGATATCGAAATCGAAGTGGAAGATCGGGACATCCGCATTGATACCTATCGCGCCAGCGGCGCCGGCGGCCAGCACGTGCAGAAAAACGACACGGCGGTGCGCATCACGCATTTGCCGACCGGTCTCGTCGTGCAATGCCAGAACCAGCGCAGCCAGGCGCAAAACCGGGACCGCGCCATGCAAATCCTCAAGGCGCGGCTCTTCGAAATGGAACGAGCCAGGCAGGAAGCGGAAATGGCGGAGCTAAAAGGCGAAAATGTCGATGCCGGTTGGGGCAATCAGATACGCTCATACGTCCTGCATCCCTATCAAATGGTGAAAGATCACCGCACGAACGTCGAAGTCGGCAATACCACCGCCGTTCTCGACGGACGCCTGGGCGACTTCATCGAGGCTTTCCTGAGACAGAAGGTCAGCGGCTAACGCAGGCCTGGCTTGCGCGGCTGGATTGGCAGAATTTGCGCTCTCAGTTTTCGCTTGGCTTGGCGACAAGCGAGCCAGAATGTGCTAATCTAGAGTCAAGACTGGTCCTGCAGGTGAACGCCAAATGGTGACTACGACCAACCTCTATTCGCGCGACCTCGAATCCCTGCTGAAGGCCCTGCCCGAAATCAAACCTAACGAAGTCGACTTGATCGCAGCCGCTTATCAGCGGGCTGAGAACGCCCACGCGGGCCAACGGCGCAAATCGGGCGAGCCTTACTTCACGCATTGCGTGGCGGTGGCGAGCATCCTGGCCGAGATGAAGCTGGATGCCGATACGATCGCGGCCGGTTTGCTGCACGATGTCGTCGAAGACAGCGATGTAAGCCTGGCTGAATTGCAAGGCGAATTCGGGTCGACGATCGCCAAGCTGGTTGACGGTGTCACCAAATTGAAGAATCTCCCGATCAAGAATGTGTCGCCAGGCGGGGATACGCGCCGTTCCAGCGCGATCAACCGCGAGATGGAATACATCCGCAAGATGCTGCTGACCATGGGCGATGATGTGCGCGTGGTGCTCGTGAAGCTGGCCGACCGCTTGCACAACATGCGAACGCTGGGTTATATGCCGCGGCAAAAGCAGCGCTCGGTCGCGCAAGAGACGATGGATATCTTCGCGCCGCTGGCGAACCGGCTGGGCATCTGGCAGATGAAATGGGAACTGGAAGACCTAAGTTTCCGCTATCTCAATCCGGAAGCCTATCGCTCAATCGCTAAAGCGCTGGACGAACGGCGCGACGAACGCGAAACTTACGTGGCGCGCATCAAAGAGCGCCTCAGTACTGAACTGCAAAAAGCCCGCATCAGCAAAGCCACCATCAGCGCCAGACCGAAACATATCTACAGCATCTACAGCAAGATGACGCGGAAAGACTTGCCGCTGGAGCAAATCTACGACATTCGCGGGATGCGCGTCCTGGTTGATACCCTGGCCGAGTGTTATCTGGCTCTGGGCATCGTGCACAATCTCTGGCGGCCCATCCCGGGCGAATTCGATGATTACATCGCCAACCCCAAGGACAATTTCTACCGCAGCTTGCACACCGCCGTTCACGATGATGAAGGCAAAACGGTCGAAGTACAGATACGCACCTGGGAAATGCACGAAGACGCCGAATACGGCATCGCCGCCCACTGGCGCTACAAAGAAGGCAAAAACGGGCACGACCAGGCTTTTGAACATCGCCTCGCCTATTTGCGCCGCCTGATGGAATTCGGTCTCGAAGTGAACGATGCCTCGCAATTCGTCGATACGGTTAAATCGGAGGTCTTCCAAGATCGCGTCTACAGCGTGACGCCCAACGGCGACATCATCGATTTGCCGGTCGGCGCGACCCCCATAGATTTCGCCTATCACATCCACACCGATATCGGCAATCGCTGTCGCGGCGCCAAGGTGAATGGCCGGCTGACGTCGCTGAATTACAAGCTGAAAATGGGCGACCAGGTCGAGATTCTGACAGCCAAACGCGGCGGACCCAGCATGGACTGGCTTAACCCTGACCTGGACTACGCCGTCACCAGCCGCGCCCGCACCAAGATTCGCCATTGGCTGCGCAAGCAAAATCGCGATAAGCATATCGTCATGGGGCGCGAAGTGCTGGAGCGCGAACTCAAACGCCTGGGCGTGCTGGAAAAGGTCAGCTTTGAATCGGTCGCGCGCTTGCTGAACTTCGACAAGCTCGACGATTTCCTCGCCGCCATTGGCGCTGGCGATGTCACCGGTTCGCAGATCACCAACCGCGTGCTCGAAGACGAACGGCGCAAATCGGCTGAAAGAATCAGCGAAGAAGAGTTGCTCAAACGACGCAGCAAACCGCTAGGCGCCAAAGTTTCCAAAGGCGTGAGCATAATGGGCGCCGGCGGTCTGCTGGTCAACCTGGCGCGTTGCTGCTCGCCCATGCCCGGCGATGAGATAATCGGCTATATCACGCGCGGGCGCGGCGTCACGGTTCATCAAACGGATTGCCCGAATATCGTAGCCATGCGCGAAACCGAGCGCTTGATTGATGTCTCCTGGGGTCCGGAAGAAGAGGAACAGCATTACCTGGTGCCGGTCGAGGTGGTCGCCTACGATCGCGAAGGGCTGCTGCGGGAGATCAGCACCATCATCGCCGACCAACGAGTGAATATCGCTTCGGTCAATGTCTCCACGCGTCATCACATCGCCACGCTGAACCTGCAGCTTGAGATCGCCAGCAACAAGCAACTGACCCGCATCCTCTCCAAGATTGATCTCATACCCAGCGTCGTAGAGGCGCGCCGGCGCAATACCGGCTGAGTCCGCCGCAGCCTATGCGCATCGCCCTGCTCGAATCATACTACGGCGGCAGTCACCGAGCCTGGGCGGATGGCTACCAGCGTTTTTCCCGCCACGACATCGAATTGCTCACCTTGCCGGCTCAGTACTGGAAATGGCGCATGCAAGGCGCGGCCATCACCTTCGCGCGGCTGCTCGAGACCAGTCCCGACCTGATCCTCGCCTCAAGCATGATCGATCTGTCGATCTTCCGCGCTTTGACCTTTCGACGCCTGGGCGATGTGCCGATCGCCCTGTACATGCACGAAAACCAGCTTTCATACCCGCAGAATCAACGCCAGGGGCATGGCTGGCGCTATGGCTTCATCAATTACATCAGCGCCTTGACCGCCGATGCCGTTTACTTCAACAGCGAATTTCATAGGCAAGACTTCATGGCGCAACTGCCGCGAATGCTCAAGCACTTTCATGATTTCAAGGAGCTTGAAACCATCGACATTATCGACGCCAAGTCGAAGGTCTTGCCGGTCGGCATGGACTTGCGGCGCTTCGATGCCTATCGCGTCGATAGCCACCTGAATACGCCGCCGGTTATTCTGTGGAACCACCGCTGGGAGGAGGACAAAGATCCAGCCGCCTTCGTTCACAGCATGGTCCAACTCGCGGAGGATGGTTACGAGTTCAAAGCGGCGATCACCGGCGAGCGCTTCGGCCGGATGCCCGATGCTTTTCGGGAGGCGCAATCGCTGCTCGGCGACCGCATCATTCAACTCGGCTACCTTGAATCATTCGCCGAGTACGCGCGGCTGCTGTGGCAAGCGGATTATGTGGTCAGCACCGCCTGGCAGGAATTCTTTGGGATCTCAGTCTGTGAGGCGATGTACTGCGGCTGCCTGCCCATCTTGCCCGATCGGCTGAATTACCCCAACTTGCTGCCGGAAGAATTTGCAGCCGCTTGCCTGTATCAGCGGGACCGGCTGACCGTCCAATTGCGCTACCATCTGGAGCGGGGCTCCGCGCCGGATAGGTCCGCGCTGCGGGAGAAGGTTTCTCGTTTTGACTGGCGGCAAATGGCGCCGCGATATGACGCGGAACTTGAGGCCTTGGTCAATCGTCAGCGTTAAGCCCCGGATCAGCGCCGTTCGATTTGGCGTCCGTATCTGCGTCGTCGCTGCTATCAGCTTTATCCAAACGCAGTTCAATCTCTTCCAGCGACAGTTCATCTTCGGGCAGGGCTTCGTCTCTTGGCGCGTCGATGCGCGCGCGGAAGTCGACGACCGCCGTAACTGTTTCCTTCTCGCGCAAGGCAATGACTTCGTTGCCGCCGGCGCGACCGCGCTTCAAGGTCTTGGCCGAGCCGATGGTCATGGTTTTGGCTCTGTGCTTGTTGGTGAGGACCAGAATCTTGTCTTTCAATCCGCCAGCAGTCGCGGCGACTAAGCCTTTGCTATACATCGGCAGGCGCATCGAAAAGACCCCGCTGCCGCCGCGACCCTGCGATGGATACTGATCCATCGCTGAGATCTTGGCGATGCCATCATCGGTGATATTCCAACTGTAAAGCCGATCATCGGCCAGAGAAGCAGCCACAACCCGGTCGCCCTTGACCGCCAGACGTATCCCGCGGACGCCGCCTGAAGTCAAACTGGTCGGACGCACATCGTCTTCGTTGAAGCGAATCGCATAGCCGCGGGCAGTGGTAAGCAGCAACTCGTTGCCGCCATCGCTATAAACCACGGCGACAACGCGATCGCCCTTGGCCATCTTCATCACGCTGAACGGCTTGGACATAACACCCGGCAGTTCGGTGACATGCACCCGCTTGACAAGCCCGCCGCTGGTTGCGAAACAGGCATAACCGAGCGCAAGTTCCATCGGCAGACAGAGAAATGAGACGACCTTTGTCCCGCTGGGCAACAAGCCCAGATCGCTAAACCTTGCGCCTAGCGATGCCTCCGCTACGGAAGGAATCTGCTGTACCGGCACTGTCGCGCAATAGCCATTATCAGCGAACAAATACAGGACTTGCGCGGTGGTGCTATGCTGCAGCAGCCGTGGCGGCGCTTTGGTCGCGGTCGTTACTCGCGGCGGTATATCCAGCGCCGTTCGCCCCAGGTGCCCTCTGGTACTGAGCATCACAACCGTCTTTTCCTCCGGCATCAGGAAGTCCGCCTGCGTCAGGCCGGTCGCCTCTCCCTCGGCAATGATGGTCCGCCGCGCGTCGCCATACTCCGCCTTGACCTGCGTCAGCTCCTCGGCGATATGCGCGCGCTGCTTTTGCGGGCTGCTGATAAGCGCCTCCAGCGACTTGATCAAGCGCTGTTTCTCTTTGTATTCGTTGCGGATGCGGCGGATTTCCAGCGACGCCAGGCGCCGCAGCGGCATCTCCAGAATCGCTTGAGCCTGAACCTCGCTGACTTTGAATGCCTTGACCAGGTTCCTGCGCGCCGTCTCGCTATTGCGGGACTTGCGTATCGTTTTGATGACGGCGTCCAGGTTGTCCAGCGCGATGAGCAGACCTTCCAGCACATGCGCCCGTTCGCGAGCCCGCGCCAAATCGAAACGACTGCGGCGCAGCACTACTTCCAGCCGGTGCTCCAGATAAACTCGCAGCGCCTGCTTTAAGCCGAGGGTGCGCGGCTGACCATCCACCAGCGCCAGCATGATAATGCCGAAGGTGGATTGCAAAGGCGTCAGCTTGAAGAGCCGCACGAGCACGTCAGTGACATCGACATGTTGCTTCAATTCGATGACCAGCCGAACAGTATTCTGCCGGTCCGACTCGTCACGCAGGTCGACCAGGTCATCAAGTTTGCCAGCGCGCGCCAGGCTGGCGATGCGCTCGATCAAGGTGGTCTTGTTGGTTTGATAGGGCAATTCGCTGACGATGATGCGAGATTTGCCCCGTCCCATATCTTCGATATGCACCTTCGCCCGCAGCGTGACCTTGCCGCGGCCGGTCGCCATCGCCTGCCGCAGCATGTCCTCTTCGCCGCGCATCTTGTAGATGACGCCGCCGGTGGGAAAATCGGGCCCCTTGACGAATTGCATCAGTTCATCGACATCAAGCTCGGCGAGCCGCTCCCATTGCTCCAGCATATACACCAGCGCGTCACAGACTTCGCCCAGGTTATGCGGCGGAATATTGGTCGACATGCCAACCGCGATCCCGGACGCGCCGTTGATCAAGAGGTTCGGCGCCATCGAAGGCAGCACAGCCGGCTCGATCAAGGTGCCATCAAAGTTCTCAACGAAATCGACCGTGTCCTTGTTGATATCGACCAGAAGTTCGCCGCCGATGCTGGCCATGCGCGCCTCGGTATAACGCATCGCGGCCGCGCCATCGCCATCAATGCTGCCGAAATTGCCTTGACCGTCGATCAGCATGTAGCGCATGGAAAAGTCCTGCGCCATCCGCACCATCGTTTCATAGACCGCGCCATCGCCATGCGGATGATACTTCCCGAGCACTTCGCCGACGATGCGGGCGCTCTTCTTGTGCGCGCTGCCAGCGCCCATGCCCATATCGTGCATGGCATACAAGATACGCCGATGAACTGGCTTCAGCCCGTCGCGGGCATCGGGCAGGGCGCGCGACACGATCACGCTCATGGCGTAGCTCAAATAGGCCTCGCGCATTTCGCTCTCGATATTGACCTTCTGTTCCGTATTCTCTGTCATCGTAGACCTCGGCGTACTTCAGACTAACAAGCGCGGTCGCGCTCCTGTTCATAAGATGCGGCGACTTATCTGCGCTCTTTCTGCATGCGATCGGCTCGCGCTGTTCATTCGGATAACTTGCGGGCTGTTTGCGCGCGCTGCCCGGATGCGCGGAGCCGGCGCCGAGCATTGCGACTAGCGGAAACGTATTGGAATCGTCAGGAGCGCGATGCCCGATTCTAAGGCGAACTTCAATTTCTCATTGTAGAATGCGATTTGAGAGCGTGTCAAATGCCAACGCGACAACTATCATGCCAGACTAGCAATAGCCTGAGGAAATTTTATCGCGCCATCGTATAGGTGGCGCTGATTATTGAGGGGCCATGCCGCCAAATTCAGCGAAGCAGACCGTTTTCATATTGATCATTGTCCTGCTCGGCGCAACGCTAAGCGCCTGCGGGGCTGAGTCAGCCGTTAGCGTCGCGCCTGAGGTCCAGCTCACGGCGGATCTGCCGTCATCAACACTACCGGCGATCGAGTCGCTGCCGCCCGTCGCCGGTGGTCAATTGCCTACCGCCGATGCCTTTGCGCCCCCGGCCGCCGCGACTAACGCAGGCGATCAGAACTTCGGACCCATCATCGAACCGGAGTACACCCAACCGCCGACCTCGACCTCGCGTCCAACTACCGCGCCAACGGCGGCGCCCATCGTTACCTTGCCCGGCAGCGCCTATACCACCTCCGTGCCGGTGGACCAGACCCGGCTTGATCCAGCACAAATGGGTATTCAACTGCATTACAATTATGATGTCGATACTTGGGAATACAGGATGCAGCAGATCGTGCCCTTGCGCGTCGGCTGGGTCAAAGTGCAGGCGGCTTGGGAGTGGCTGCAACCGGACCGCGACGGGCAATTCGACCAGAACTTCCGCCTCTTTCAGTTGCATGTGCAAAAGGCGGACAAGTACGGATTTCAGGTCATGATCAGCGTCGTCAAGGCGCCGGATTGGTCCCGGCATAGCAACCGGAGCGAAGACGGCCCGCCCGATGATCTCAACCAGCTTGCCAGCTTTCTGCGGCTGCTGCTGGAAAAGGCGGGTCCATACGTGGACGCCATCGAAATCTGGAACGAGCCGAATCTGCGGCGGGAATGGACCGGCAGCCGTCCTATCAGCGGCGCGAGCTATATGGAGCTATTCCGCGTCGCTTATGACACCATCCGCGCTTATTCTCCCGCTATCACTGTGATTACGGCTGGCTTGGCGCCGACGGGCAACCATAGCGGCGTCTCCGTCGATGACCGCGCTTTCCTGCGGCAGATGTATCAAGCCGGTTTGGCGCGCTATTCCGACGTCAAGATCGGCGCGCATCCATACAGCTGGGGCAACCCGCCCGACTTCCTTTGCTGCGACAATGTTGATGGACAGGGCTGGGACGATCAGCCGCAATTCTTCTTCCGGCAGACGCTGCGAGATTATGCCGGCATCATAGCCGCCTACGGAGACAATGCGCAAATGTGGCTGACGGAATTCGGCTGGGCGACCTGGGAAGATTATCCGTCGGAGGCGCCCGACCCATGGATGGCGTACAATTCGGCGCAAGACCAGATGGATTATACGATGCGCGCCTTTCAAATCGGGCAAGCGCGCGCCGATATCGGGGTCATGATCCTGTGGAATCTAAGTTACGCGGTGGAATTGACGGTTCATGAACGCAGTGAGTTGGCCGCGTATAGCATCCTCTACCCCTACTTCGACGGCTCTGGCAATCAACGCCGACGACCGGTTTACCGCGCTTTGGAACGACGCCCCTGAGTCCGACGGAAAACAGAAACGCGGGACCCGTTAAGATATCCCGCGTTTTCCGTCTGTTCTGCTGGCGCCGCTACAATTCGCTCAACATGTTCTCGAAGTCGTCCTGATCGCCGACCTCATCAAAGTCCAGCGCGCCCTGCGTTTCCAGCGTGGTCGCCGGCGCCACCAACTCGCGGTCGTGATAGGCGTGGAAGCCCGTGCCCGCCGGGATCAGTTTGCCGATGATCACGTTCTCCTTCAAGCCGTGCAGCGGATCCACCTGCCCCTCGATCGCCGCCCCGGCCAGCACCTTGATGGTGTGTTGGAAGCTGGCGGCCGACAAATAACTCTCGGTGCTCAGCGCCGCCTTGGTAATGCCGAGCAAGATGGGCGACCCCTTGCAGATTTCCTTGTCTTCAGCGATCAGACCCTGGTTGATCTGTCGCAGTTCCAACTGGTCAACCAATTCGCCCGGCAGCAGGTCGCTATCGCCGCTCTCGGTGATTTGCACTTTGCACATCATCTTGCGGATGACCGTTTCAAAGTGCTTGTCGGCAATTGGCACGCCCTGGCTGCGGTATACCTCTTGAATCTCGCTCAGCAGATACAACTGCGTATCTTCCGCGCCGGACACGCGCAGAATATGATGCGGGTTCTTTGAACCCTCGGTGAGCTGCTCGCCCGGTTTGACCGTCATGCCGTCAAAGATGTTCTTGCGCAGGCGGGCATTCGCCGGAATCTCATAGTCTTCTTCCTGCGTATCTTCGAAGCGAATGTAAACGCTTTGATCCTCGAGGTGAACGGTTCCGGATAGAGTGGCTATCATCTCTTCGTCGCCGTTTTTGGCGACAGCCGCGCCTTTCTGTATCTCCTTGCCGTCCTGCGCCACAATCTCCCAGCCTTCGGGCACAACATGATGCTCATTTTCCATCGTGCTGTCGATTACCGTAGCGATGGTGACGCGGTCGTCGCCGTCGCCTCTTTGGGTCAAACGCAGGATGCCGCCCATTTCAGTCATGACAGCCTGGCCCTTTGGCGTGCGCCTCGCTTCAAAGAGTTCTTCAACACGCGGCAGGCCGCTGGTAATGTCTACCGTTTCCGCCGTGCCGCCGCTATGGAAGGTGCGCAGGGTTAATTGCGTGCCCGGCTCGCCGATCGACTGCGCCGCGATAATGCCGACAGCAGCGCCGATGTTGACCATCTCGCCCGTGCCGAGATCGCGCCCATAACAAAGCGCGCAGACACCGTGAATCAGATCACAGGTCAGCGGGCTGCGAACGTCGACTTCTTGCAACTCGGAGTTCTGAATATTGGCGGCGATATCTTCGTCGATCATCTCGTTGCGCCCAACCAGAAGCGCGCCGCTCTCAGGATCGTATATATCTTCCGCCGAGCAACGCCCGACAATCCGCTCGTCGATAGTCTGTCCGGCGATATCATCGGACCGGCGCACCCTTAGCCCGCGATGGGTGTGGCAGTCCCAGTGGTTGACGATCATATCCTGGGCGACATCGACCAAGCGGCGCGTCAAATAGCCAGCGTCCGCAGTACGCAGGGCGGTATCCGCCAATCCTTTGCGCGCGCCATGCGTGGAGATGAAGTATTCCAGCGCGTTCAAGCCGCCGCGGAAATGACTGCGAATAGGCAAGTCGATAATGCGACCCGATGGATCGGCCATCAAACCGCGCATGCCCGCCATTTGCGTGATGGGACCAAAGCCGCCTTTGGTCGAGCCCGATAGCGCCATGATAGCGATCGGTCCATAGGGATCAATCGTATCCTGGATATGGTCTTGCAGCTCATCCTTGGCGCGGTTCCATTCGTCAATCGTTATCTGATAGCGTTCTTCCTCCGTCATCAAGCCACGGCGGAAATCCCGCTCGGCGCGCGTCACCACTTCTTCCGCTTCCCGCAGAATGTCAGCCCGCTCAACAGGTATTTCCAGGTCGCTCACCGCGATAGTGGTCCCGGATATCGTGGCGTAGTGGAAGCCGTAATTCTTGATCGCGTCCACCACTTCCGTCGTTTGCTCTCCGCCGATGACTTGATAACAGCGCGCGACCAGATTCTGCAAGCCGCGCTTGCCCAGCGTCTCCTGAACGAAGCGCATTTCATCCGGCAAGATGCGATTGAAGATGGCGCGCCCAACCGTGCAAATCTCCGGCTCGGCCTGCGGTTCGCGCTTGTCATAGACATTGCCAAGCAGGATCGGCGTATGCAGATTTACCAAGCCCAATCGATAGAGGTATTCCACCTCATCCATGTCAACCACGACGCGCCGCTCGTGCAAGTTGGTGATCTCAAGCTGCTCTTCCAAGCCATTGTCGCGCAGGTATTTGCGCGCCTCATAAGCGTTGGCCAGCATGCAATCGACTTCGCCGGCAAGCAGAGCGTCAACCGTGCAATCAACGGCGGACTTCAGCACTCTGGGTCGGCCGTTCTCATCGGGCGCTGTCTCGTCCAGGTATAGCTGGCTATTCGGCACGTTGCGAAACTGCGCGTAATAGTAGCCGTTGGAACGGAAGGCGATACCCACCTTGTGCCCGCCGGAATACAAGACGCTTTCGGCGCGGAATTCGTCGGCGCGCGAGCGCAGCGCAACGATCTCCACAGTCGGGTCCATTGTCAGATAGTAATTACCCAGCACCATGTCTTTGGACGGTCCCACAATAGGCTGTCCATCAGAGGGTTTGAGCAAGTTGCGCGTACTCAACATCAACTCGCGCGCTTCTTTGACCGCCTGCTCGCTCAAGGGCACATGCACCGCCATCTGGTCGCCATCAAAGTCAGCGTTAAAGGCCGAGCATACCAGAGGGTGAATCTGTATCGCCTTGCCCTCGACCAGCAGCGGTTCAAATGCCTGGATACCCAAGCGATGCAAGGTCGGCGCGCGGTTCAGCAGCACCGGACGTTCGCGAATGACTTCCTCGAGCACTTCCCAAACCTCGGGCCGCTCCCGCTCGATGATGCGCTTGGCGCCCTTCACATTGCTGGCGTAGTTGTAAGCCACCAAGCGGCTGATGACAAAGGGGCGATAAAGTTCCAGCGCCATCGTCTTGGGCAAGCCGCATTGATGCAGCTTCAATTTTGGACCGATGACGATCACCGAACGCCCGGAATAGTCGACGCGCTTGCCCAGCAGATTGCGGCGGAAGCGTCCTTTCTTGCCCTTGAGCATATCGCTGAGCGATTTCAGTTCGCGCCGTCCGCGCCGGCTTAAGGCCTTGCCGCGCTGGCTATTGTCGATGAGGCTATCGACCGCTTCCTGCAGCATACGCTTTTCATTGCGCACGATGACATCCGGCGCGCCCAAATCAAGCAAATGCTTGAGGCGGTTGTTGCGGTTGATCACCCGGCGATACAAATCATTGAGATCGCTGGTGGCGAAGCGCCCGCCGTCCAATTGCACCATCGGGCGCAGATCAGGCGGAATCACCGGCAACACGGTCAGAATCATCCATTCGGGCCGATTGCCGTTGGGTTCATTTTCTTGTTTTGTTTCGTCCTTGTCGATGACCGTCATGCGGCTGTTGCGCAAGCTTTCCACCACGCGCAGCCGTTTGGTCGCCTTGCGCCGGCGCTGCTTGGATCGTGACGTCCGCACCTCAAGCCAAAGCTCTTCCGCCAATCGCGCCAGGTTGAGGTTGCTCAAGATTTCGTAGAAGGCTTCGGCGCCCATGTTCGCCTGGAAGACGTTGCCAAACTTGCCTTTCAATTCGCGATAGCGGCCTTCGCCCAAAAATTGGAGCACCTGCAAACTCTCCAGTTCTTTGATCTGTTTTTCGGCGCTGGCGCGCATGTTCTCCACACGCTCTTCAAGCTCCTTCAGTTGCTCATCCATCGAGCTGTCAACATCGACATTGGCGGTATCGATTTCGCCGCTGATCTTGCCGATTTCTTCCTGAGCCAGCAACTCAATTTCACCCTGCAGCGCGCTCAGATGCTCGTTTACCAGTTCCTGAATCGTGGAAATATGATCGTTGGTGATGGTTTCGCCTTTGGCGACCACAACAGCCGAGGTCGATTTCAAGCCGATCTCTTCACCGGCTGCTTGCCCGAGCATAGTTTCCACTCGGCTCTGCGCCGCCTGCGCCTCACTCATAACCTCGTCGCTGAGCCGCGCCAATTCGCCATCAAAGTGTTCGCGAATCGCCTTGACCTTTTCATCAAACTGCTCGGCAAGCTGATCGCGATTGTCGCGCAATTCATTCATCTGGTCTTCAATGGCGCCGGAAAGCTCATCCTCTTTAAGCTGGAGTTCTTTCTCGATCCGCGCAATCGCCTTGCCGCGCGCGTCTTCATCCACCGTGGTGATGACGTATTGCGCGAAATAAAGCACGCGATCAAGATTGCGCCGGCTGACATCAAGCAGCAAGCCCAAATAGCTCGGCACGCGCCGCGTATACCAGACATGCGCGACCGGCGCCGCCAACTCGATATGACCCATCCGTTCGCGCCGCACCGATGACCGAGTCACCTCCACGCCGCATTTGTCGCAGATGATGCCGCGATAACGGATGTTCTTGTACTTCCCGCAGTAGCATTGCCAGTCCCGCGTGGGACCGAAAATGCGCTCGCAAAACAGCCCATCCATTTCCGGACGCAGCCGCCGATAATTGATTGTCTCGGGCTTCGTCACTTCTCCATAAGACCAAGAACGGATCTGTTCCGGAGAAGCCAGGCTAATACGCAATGCGCTAAAGTCTTTCGCCTCCAAGGCGTAACCTCCTCTGCGCTATGATGCTGTACATAAGGTGTTGAAGAACGGCTGAAATGTACGCGATATGATCACCATAGATGATTAAAAGGCGTCAGGTACAATAGGACCTGCGCCTTGACCAACTGTGATAACTCCGCCAATTTCATAGACCCCAGTATTATACGATACTCGCTCAAACCCTGTCAAGGCGAATCGCCGCCGACATCCGAGTTCTGTTTTCCTGCAATTTTCATGCGCTTTTGGGAGAAACAGCCTCAAGCGCGCGTCTGCGTCTATGCTATAATTGCGGCGTTTTTTATCTTCCAGGAGGCTGATTTTGACGCCACTGCTTAATGTCGATACCGCCAGATCGAATATCCTCTCCGGTCTGCATGAGTTGCCCGCCGAGACCATTTCGCTCGCCGAATGCCTCGATCGCGTAATCGCCTGCGACATCGTCTCCCCCATTGACCTACCCCCTTTCGACAACTCGGCGATGGACGGCTATGCCATCCGCCACGAGGACAGCGAAGGCGCCTGCCAGGAGCAGCCCGCGACCCTTAACGTCAGCCTGGACATTCTCGCTGGCGCCGCCCCGGCTGGACAACTGGAACGCGGAAGCGCCGCCCGTATCATGACCGGCGCGCCGATACCGGCTGGCTGCACCGCCGTCATCCCGGTCGAAGACACCGATGACGACTGGCAAAAAGGTGAAGTTAGCCCGCTGCCGTCTCAGGTGCGCATCGGAAAAGCCCTGCGCTATGGCGAAAATATACGCCGCGCGGGCGAAAATATCGCCGCCGGCGCAACTATAATGCGCGCCGGAACAGCCCTCGGTCCAGCCGAGATCGGCATGCTAGCCGGCATTGGCTGCGCCAAAGTAAAGGTTATCCGCCAGCCGAAAGTTGTGATACTCAGCAGCGGCGATGAGTTGGTAGATGTACATCAGCCGCTTGAGCCAGGCCAGATTCGCGATACCAACAGCTACACGCTGGCCGCGCTGGTCCGCAGGTCCGGCGGGGTACCCATTCGCCTGCCAATCGCCAAGGACAACCTGGCCGCCATTCGAGCGCTGTATCGGCGCGCGCTGGAGATCAATCCCGACATGATCATCAGCACCGCCGGTGTCTCAGTCGGCGCGGCTGATCTGGTCAAGGTGGTCATGGACGAGCTCGGCGACATCGATTTCTGGCGCATCAATATGCGGCCCGGCAAGCCGCTCGCCTACGGTACGCTGCAAGGCTTGCCATTCTTTGGCCTGCCGGGCAACCCAGTCTCGACCATGGTGACCTACGAAGTCTTGGTCCGTCCCGCCCTGGAGAAACTCGCCGGGCGCGAGAGCCAGCCGCGCACCATAAGGGCTACCATCGCGGAGGACTTGGCATCGGATGGGCGCCGTAGCTATAACCGCGTCACACTGACGCGCGACAAAGATGGCGTCGTCGCCCGCTCGACCGGGATCCAAAGCTCGGGCGCGCTGATGTCCATGGTCCTGGCCGACGGCTTAGCCATCATACCGGAGGGCTTAACTCGCGTGTCCGCCGGCGAAGAACTATCCGTCATGCCGCTGCGCGATTTCGATTGAATCCTGAGAGCAAACGATGAATGCAGACCTTCACCAAGCGATCAACAAAACTGGCGCCCGCAAACCAATGCTGCGCCGTTTTCAACTCTTGCTGGTTCTCGTGGGCCTGGCGGTGTCCGGCTACTTGAGCTATCTCAAGCTGGCCGACGCGCCCGCTGTCTGCGTCCAATCCGGTCCTTTCAACTGTGATGTCGTGCTGAACAGCCAGTATTCCGAACTGGCCGGCATCCCGATCGCTTACCTGGGTTTCGCCGTCTATGTCATCATCGGGCTGATACTGACGCTTGAGAACCGGAGCCCGGCTCTGCAACAGTACGGCAGCCTCATCGCCTTTGGCATCGGCTTGTTCGCCTGGCTGTTCTCGATGTGGCTGGTCTATGTTCAATTCGGCTTGCTGGAAGCAGCCTGTCCCTGGTGCCTCAGTCACGAGACAAACTTCACGCTGCTCTTCATCACAATCGTATATCGTGTCTATCAGGACACGGTCGACGACTCCAAGCCGCGGCAATAAAAAGGGGCTGCATAATCGCAACCCCGGCCTGTTTGAATATGTCGCTCGCTTTAGGCTTGCGAGTTGCGCAGCGTCCGCGCCAGTATCTCTTCTTGCTTTAGACGATGATTGCTCGCCGACGCCTGCCGATGATTCGAGCGGTCCGCAGCGCCATCGTCTTGCTGCATCGCGCGCTGGAAGGCTTGCGCCATCGCGGTGGGCAGATCGTCCTCTTCGTCCTCGTCATCAATCGTTTCCAGCGCTTCCACGGCCGACTTCATCGATAAATCTATCTGACGCGGACGGCCGTTCTTCTTGATCACGCGAACTTCTACTTCCTGCCCGATGGCAGCGACATCGCCCGGCGATTTCACGTAGCCATCAGCCATTTCCGAGACATGCACCATACCCGGGCGTTCCGCGCCGAAGTCAACGAAGACGCCGAAATCCTCAACGCGAATGACTTGGCCCCTATAAGTATTGCCTCGCTTGATCGTCTGCCAAGGGACAGCGGGAGGTTTCTCCAGGGTCAATTCCACCCGGCCATCTCGATAAGTCTTATAGACCCAGGCGCTAATCTCGCTTTCCGGCTGCACAACCTCAGCGAAGGCGCGGGTCTCGCCGCCGCTCAACTGAGAAATATGCAATAAGGCGTCCTGCCTGGCGCCGATATCCACTAAGGCGCCGTACAAACCAAGATGCCTGACCGTGCCTCTTACTTCTGCGCCGACCGTCAGCGCCACAGTTTCTCCAGCCATCGTGCTATCGCTCCTCCTCAAAGAACATTGGACCGCCGCCCGCCAGACTAGCCGGTTGGGCAAAGGTCCTCATCGCCAACACCGTCGCCAACATAATCAAATTCACCTTCCGCGTAAGTGGTGAAACTCGTGAAGCCGCGCCAATGATACAGGTTGGCGCATACCAGCAACTCTTCCACTTCTCCCGACATTAGGTACATCGCGCCAATGATCGGGCTGGACACCGATACCTCGCCGGTCGCTGGACTGGCGACATAGACATATAGTATCAGCGGCAGGTCCGCGTAGATCAACGCCGCGTATCCCTGTTCTTCGCTAACTTGCTCGCCCGCGACATAATCAGGCTCGCCAAAGATGTCGTATAGGGGACCCAAATTCATGACGGGCGCCGTCTGCAAGAGGAAGCTGGAAACTGTCTCGCCATCGCGGCTCACAACCTGGCAGCAGGCCGGTCCTTCGTCGCCCTCGCCGAAGGTAAAGCTGCGCGCCGTGCTGCCCTCTTCCGGCGACGGCTCATCGCCCAGCTTGTAGCGTTGGTCGCTTTCGATGATCAACTTGGCATCACGATAGAGGGTCTCGCCTGGCACTATGCCATTCCAGCAGGGCGCCTCGCAAGGTTCGCCGCTTAGCAGGCTGGTATCGCTGAGCATGGCGTCATTGAGCAGATTGATGTCGGGCGAACATGCGGCCAGCGCGAATGCCGCAAGCAAAACTATAGGGAAGAGCCAGCCGCGTTTCATCCGCATTCGCTTTCCTAACATATCAGGTCGTCTACAAGCGCGCATCATAGCAAAGGCGCCGGTCATTGTACAGTACCGCCGCCGCCGTTGTCCCTATGTTTTGGTCATCGTAAGTTCGTAAATGCCGATTGTCCCGCCATATTGATTGCCATAGCGGGTAGCGATGACCGTATACGGACCATTTTCCGGCAAGACAAAGCCGCTAATCCGCGAATCAGTCGTCCGGCCGGTCAAACCCAGTTCAACCGGATCGCCATCATCGTTGCTGGCCAGTTCCACGCCGCCCGGCCCGATCAGATACAGATTCGTATCCAGGACTACTGTCACGGCGGACATGCTCAAGCTTACAGTTTCGCCGGCGGTCCCGTCAAATTGGTAGACATCATAGGTATTGCTCGGGGAGATCGTCCCGCGCGCCGGTACGCCGCTTTCAATGATCGGAGCGCTGAGGGCTTCTTCCCGGTAGTCCAGTGTGCCGCTGCCCGCGTCAATGAACCCCGCCTCGCCGGCTAGGGCAAACCCGGAAGGCTGCACAGTGAAGTTGGTGACGAAGCGCTGCCCCGGCTGCGGGAATTGCCGCTGACGGGCGACCACCACGCCACCGACTTCAATCTGCAACGTGAAGTTCACCGGAGGCGCGAAGTCAACGCAGGGGTCCTGATACCAAACTTCCACTTCATAGGTGCCCGGCCGCAAGAAACCCTCGGGCCAATAGACATAGGACACCGGCGCGTCGCCGGACGCGACGCAATTTGCGTTGCCCGCTTCTTGCAGGATGCCGCCGCTTGTAGCCGCCGGATTGTCATCAAAGACCGATTCGCCCAGCGGATCCCGAACGAGCAGTTGCAGGTCGGCGCTAGTGCTCCAAAACAGGCCGACCTCAACATCCCCTTGCGGCAGGTTCAACTGACTCACGGCTGTCGTAGCGCTGCCGGTGGCTCCCGTCAAGGTCAACTGGAATTGCCCGAAGGTGCCGCCGGCTTCCTTGCCGTAGCGAGTGGCGATAATCCGGTAGGTGCCGCTGTTCAAGAGGCGCGCGTCCGCCACGAGTGAATTTGTCGTTTCGCCCTGGACCGCGTCATCGTTCACATCAATCACCGCGCCGCTGGGATCCACAATCTGCACGAGGGTGTCAAGACTGTCGCTCTGCGCCTGCATATCAACAGATATCAACTCATTCACGACGCCCTCAAAAGAATAGGTGAGGTAAGGTTGCTCATTATTGATCTGGTCGACCACGGGCGCATCGCGCGCGATCGGCGTCGGAACATCGGCGGCAAAGTTGTAGCTGCTCGGCAAGCGCGTCACGCTGGACGGCGGATAAAGCCCGCCCGGGACAACATCGGCGGCGTTAGCGCCAAGCACAAATCTTCCGACGTAAACATTCTGCTGGCCTGCCGATCCCGGCGCCAAGACATCGGTAATGGCGCCGCTGCTCAAGCCATCGATGATAACATCAACCCGAAATGGCACCGTTGCCGTCAAGGCGTCGCAGGCTTGCTCGTAATAGACGATGATTTCGTAACTGCCCGTCGGCAAGAAGCCCGGCTGCCAGGTGGCTGTTTCTTCCGGATTTTCGCTAATGATCTCGCACAAACCGTTGGCGTCAAAGCCAAAGTCGCCGCCGTTCTCGGTACTGCGGGAATTCCAGAACAAGGTCTGCCCCAAAGGATCGCGTACCTCGAGGTCCAGATCGGCCGCCCCCGTCCAGGTCAAGCGCACCTCTATGCCCGCCCCAAGCAAAACCTGGTCAGGCACGGGCGCCGCTTCCGCCGCCTCCACTGTCACATCGCCCGCCGCCAAATTGAAAGTCAGATCAAATGTCGCGGCCTGCGAAACGGAGCCGGGCGCCAAATAGATGAAGACAAAATAACGACCGCCAGCGCTCAACACAGCATCAACAGTTGTGGACAGTCCAGCGCTCTGATCAGCATTTGACTGCGCGACCATGTTGCCGTTTATGTCGCTGATGTGCAGCGCCAGCGCGCCGCCGCTGACATTCTCCAGCGAGAGACTCGCCGTGGAATTCGCCGCAGCGTCAAAGACATAAGTGACCGCGCCGGCATCCGGACCCAGAGAGTCGGACAAGGTTGTCCCGGGCGCCAACGCGCGGCTGCTATCCTGCGCCAGCCCGGGCAGAGTCGATAAGGCTATAAAGACCAGAATCAGGAGCAACCAGGTATATTGCCTCCGCCGGTTCAGTTTTGATTCGGACATGCTGACCCCTCCATCCATTCACGCCCTGGTTGCGGTTTTGCTAAGAAGTTTATCCGCTTCGCGAAACGCTCGCCACACGAACAGCCCACGCTTCGACTACGCTGCCAGTTCAACCAATACAATGACATTATGATCCGCGCTCTAAAGCCGACCCTCGCAATCAACCGTGATGTCAAGGATTTCGGCGCTATCACGAGGGAACATTGATGATTCTACAGTCAAAATTAGCCCGCTTCAATTAGCAATAGGGCGTTTCGCTGCCAGTGCGAAATCTGGTAAAGTGTCCGACAATTCGATTTAAGACGCAGGCAGGGCAAAATGAAAACTATATCCGGGCTTTTCCTGACAATATCCGCAGTTTTGTTCTCGCTGCTGCCGGCGCAGGCGCAGCCGGTCGCGGAAGTCACCCATATCGTCTTGCCAGGCGAGACCTTGGGTTACATCGCCGAGCGCTACGGGGTCAATCTCTACCAACTCGCGGCGCTGAACGGCATCAACAATGCCCACATCGTCTATTCCTGGCAGCAACTCACGATCCCTGCCGATGCCGCGCCCGTCATCGCGGAAAGCGAAGCAGTCGGCAGTCATATCGTGCAACGGGGTGAAACGCTTGACTCTATCGCCACATCATACGGCATCGATTTGTTCGAGCTGCAAGCGCTTAACAACCTGTGGACCTGGCTTATCTATCCGGGCGACGAACTGGCTCTTCCCGTCGAAGGGCGTGAAGCCCAAGCTGAAACACCGGCAGACACAACCCCGCCCGAGACATCGCCCCAAGCGGAAATCGCCAGCGAATTCAGCCACACTGTCCAGTTGGGCGAGACGCTTGGCACGATCGCCAACAGCTACGGCGTCAGCTTGTATGACTTGCAGGAACTCAACAAGATCTGGTCCTACCTCATCTACCCGGGACAGGTCTTGGCGATTCCGGCTGGCGGGGCGCCACCGCCCGACCCGCCCGCAAATGCGCCCGCCGATCCACCGGCAATCTCTGTCGACGCGCCCCCCGCAGCAAAAGCCGATACCCACACCGTCCAGCGCGGCGAAACACTCTTCAGTATCGCGCGGCTATACGATGTGCCGGTCGACCTGCTGATGCGAGCCAATGGCATCGCCGATCCGCGTCGTGTCCACTCGGGCTTGGTCCTCCGCATTCGCAATCTGGAAGCGGCAACGCCGCCACAATCGGAGAGCGCAATCCCGGCGCCGGCGCCAAACGCGCAGCGCGAAAAATACACTGTGCTGCCCGGCGAATATCTGTCCACCATCGGCAACAAGTTCGGCATGAACTGGCTGGCCATCGCCGCCGTCAACGGCATCAGCAATCCCGACACGGTCTATGCCGGAACCGTGCTGCAGATTCCCACGCAAGAAGAAGCGGCGCGCTACGGTCCGGTCCTGCCGGTGCATCTAGACCCTGGCGCGCATATCAGCGTCGGGCGGGAAATCGTGGTCGTCCTCAGCACCCAGCGCGCCTACGCCTATCAAGACGGGGTCTTGCAGCGCAGCGCCATCATCTCCAGCGGCTTGCCCGATACGCCCACCCTTCAAGGCGACTTCAAAATCACGCGCAAGCTGCCGACGCGACACATGGTCGGTCCGGGCTACGATTTGCCCAATGTGCCCTGGGTCAGCTACTTCTTCGCCGGCTACGCCATCCACGGCACCTACTGGCACAATAACTTCGGCACGCCGATGAGCCATGGCTGCGTCAATATGACCACCGCCGACGCCAAGTGGTTCTACGACTTCGCGCCGGTCGGCACGCCGGTGCACGTCCGCTACTACTAATTCGCCTTAGCCGCGCCGTCGAGCCCCAACTCGGCGGCGTGATCCTGCATCGCCTGCAGCACCAGCGGCACGTGAAATTCCCAAACATCCACGCCCAACACCGCGCAACCATCGACGACATCCTGCCGGTTGACGCCGGCAGCGAAAGCCTTGTCTTTCCACTTCTTGCGGATGCTGCGCAGCTTGACATCGCGGATGTCCTTGCTCGGTCTGACCAGCGCCACCGCCGTGATCAAACCCGTCAATTCGTCCACGGCATAAAGCGCCTTGTCCCGCAATGTGACGCGGTCATCAGCCGCCAGCGGACCATGACTGAGGATGGTGCGAATGTCTTCTTCGCCCAGCCCCCGCTCGCGCAGGATCGGCGCCCCATCCATCGGGTGCTGCTCCAGCGACGGATGGATCTCCCAATCAAAGTCGTGTAGCAAACCGACCAGTCCCCAGGCGTCGGCGTCTTCGTCGTAGTGCGCAGCGTAAGCGCGCATGGCGAATTCCACCGCCAGCATGTGCTTGCGCAGCGAGTCGGATTGCACGAATTCGCAGACGATGTCGTAGGCTATTTCTCTATCCAAGGTCTCTCCCTTCCATGGCGGAAATCCGCTATGCGCTCTAGTTTTCTCAATGTCCGCCGCTTTGCAATGCTGAATTCGCAAAAGTGAGGATCAGATCGTGTTTATCCTGTTCCTGTAGCGATTCAATGGGCAACCTGCTGGAGTTGAAGCGCGCAATTAGCCCTTTACTGCGCCAAACGTGATTCCGCGGATCAGATATTTTTGCGCGAACAAGGCAAAGACGATCATCGGCACGATCATCACAACACTCATGGCTGCCATGGGTCCCCACTGTATACCCTTGTCGCTGACGAAGCTTGCTACGGCGATCGATAAGACACTCGCCTTGCGCCGGGCAACGCTCGAAGCAATCAGAAATTCGTTCCAGGATAGAAACGCGGTCAAGATTGCCGCCGCCGAGACGCTCGGCATAACAATCGGCAAGACCACGCGCGAGAACCGCTGCCATACACTCGCGCCATCAACTATGGCCGCTTCTTCAATCTCGCTCGGTAAATCCTGAAAAACGACCAGCATCAGCCAAGTCACAAACGGGATAGTGATGCCTAGCTGCCCGATGATTATCGCCCATACCGTATCCAGCAAGTCCAACTGCCGCATCACCAGGAAAAACGGTATCACCGTGGTCACGCGCGGATAAAAGCGAATGAAGAGAAAGATGAATGTAACCAGCGCCAATATCTTGGCAGAGAGCCGCATACGCGCCAATCCGTAGGCAGCCAGGGTGCCTGTCAATATGGTGACGCCGGTCGTCCAAACTGAGACGGTCAGACTATTCTGAAAATAGCGTACTGTTTTTTTGTCGTCAATGAGATCTTGATAATGCTCAAAAGTCACCTCCGTTGGCAGAATCGTCGGCGGAATGGTCAAAAACTCGCGCGGCAACTTGATACTGTTGATGATCAGATATCCCAGCGGCACAATCACCACCAGACAGGCAACTGCTAGCACAATACCGTGTATGACAGAATACATCCGTTGCTTGAAGGACTTGCGTCTTCTCATATTGAGCTTTCGTTGCAGATTCCAGCCATGCTACCAGTCCTTCCGCTGAAACCAAAAGACCAGCGCGATCGATACGCTGGCAAAGGCCATGAAGATCCAGGACGAAGCCGCCGCCGCGCCAAAATTGAAATTCCGCAATCCCTGCGTATAAATGTAAAAGGTCATGGTATAGGTGCTGTAACCGGGACCGCCGAATGTCAAGGAATAGATCGAATCCAGCGACAAGAGCGATTCCAGCATGCGGAAGACCAGCGTCAACAGCAGCAGCGGCGTCAATAGCGGCAATTCAATATACAAGAAGGTCTTCCAGCGCGAGGCGCCGTCTATCGCCGCCACTTCCAGCAGATCGCCGGGAATGCTAGCGATCGCTGCCCCGGCAACCAATAACACAAAGGGCGTCCATTGCCAGGTATCCAGCAGGATTACCGATATGATCGCCCAATCAGGCGACGCCAGCCACTCCGGTCCCTGAATGCCGATCAAACTGAGCAGATGATTAACCAACCCGGCGCGATAATTCAGCAGGATGCGCCATAAAGTGCCGGCCGCGACCGGCGCAATCACCATCGGCAAGATGAGGGTGGTGCGAACGGCGCGCATTCGCCAGCTTGAACCCATCGTCAAATAAGCGAGGCAGACCCCCAAAATCATTTCGAGGATGACTGCCCCGCCTGTGATCAGTACGCTGTTGCGCACCGAACGCCTGAAAGTCTCGTCTCCCAATTCCTCGACAAAATTTTCCAGCCCGACGAAACCTTCAGGCTCCTGTGACTTGGTCAGCGACCATTCCTGCACCGCCAGCGCAGCGGAATAAGCCAATGGGTAAAACTGCACCGCGACGACGATAAAAAATGCCGGCAACACAAAGGCTATCAGCCAAGGCACATCGTGCCGGCGGTGCCAGGTTGCCGGCTTTCTCAACATCGCTATGGTCCGAGCGCTTTTACGCTACGTTGCTCACAGCGACTACATATCCTGTTGCTGACCCTGCGCCGCGGCCGATTGCACCAGCGCCGGCGGCACCGTCACCTCAGACCAGCCGGCCAGCGTATTCGCCAGCGCCTCTTCCGCGCTTATCGAGCCAATGACCAATTCGCTGGTATTGCGGAAGAAGATCTCGAAAGCCTCAAAGACCCAAGGCACAGACTGCGCGCGGCTCAAGTTATGAACCATTCCCGGGAAGTCGTGACTGTACGCTGCCATCAGCTCCGGATCTTCATAGGTGCTCAGATAAGGCGAGCCGACGCCCAACTCGACGAAGCGCTGCGTCGACTGCTCCGGATTGATGTAGTACTTGACCCACTCCCAAGCCGCTTCGGGATTCTCGCTGTATTCCGAGATGAACAAGTTCCACGCCGACAAGAAGGGGAAGCCAGGACCCGGGAAGGGCGCCACTGCCCAATTGTCCACGACCAGCGACGAATCGGGATCCTGCGCCGAGGCGCGCATGAAACTGACCCAGCAGATCATCGTGGCGGCATTCCCCGTCAAGAAGACCGAGTTGGATTCGTCGATGCTCAAGCCGGCCGCGCCTTCCGGATTGTAAGCCAGCAGACTCGCCATCTTCTCCAACGCTGCGATCGCGCTCTCCTCGTCAACCGCATAATTTCCATCGGCATCAACCAGATAGCCATCGTACATGCCCAGGAAAATGGACGGCGTTTGTTCAGACGCGCCCCAGGAGAAGACGCTCGGCGCGATATCGCTGCCTTCCAGGTGCATGGCCAACTGGTCGAGCGTCGCGATGTAATCGTCCCAGGTCTCCCAATCGGCCGAAAGACCCGCTTCTTCGAAGATATCAGTGCGATAGACAATGCCATAAGCATCGGCGCTATAGGGGATGCCGATCCGTTTGCCGTCAAAATAACCGGAAGGTCCAGGCTGCCATATCGTCGGGATGTAATCCCCGCCGAAGCTGTCGCGCTCGACAAATGCATCCAGCGGCAGCATCTTGTCATAGACGCTCGCGATCCAGAACTCGCCCGACATCACATCAAACTCGCCGGTGCCCGTGGTCAAATCGGTGATGTGATTCTGATTCAGCACCGCCCAAGGCGACGCCACCAACTCAAGCTCGATGCCGGTCGCTTCTTCAAAGGCGGCTTCAATGTTCTCGGCGCCCACATCATATGTGCCCGACTGCATATAGGTCGCCACAATCTCGGCGCCGGCATGGGGCATGTCCTGCGCCAGCGCGCTGCCCAGCGGCAGCAATGCAATGATGAACAGGAACAGCATTACTTTCTTCATTTTCCTTACCTCGCTTGCTGATAATTTTGAACGAAAACAAGTTGAAATGCCCTGCTAGCTGAATTGCAATATCCACCTCCTTGGCTGAGCGGATGGAAATAGACTGTAACGAGAGTTCCCCGCTGATGACAATGGGCGAGATTATAGCGGCTTCAGTTGAGGATGGCGAATTTGGAGTACTCGCGGGGCGAGCCGGATTGCAATACGGAACAAATCTCGCGTGAAGCGACAATAAGCTCAAACAGGAAGTTGATGACCGTTATCGCGCAGAATCCGCATCGTATTCTCCAGACCCTCGCCCAGGTGATCGCGATAGCGCTCCTTGATCTCCAGCACGATATCGCCCTCATAATCCCCCAAGCGAGCGAAGGCCTCCGCGAAAGGAATGCGGCCCCATCCGGGCGGCAGATGCAAGTCGGCTTCTCCATAAGGCAGACGATAACCCTCATAATCGACGCCCGCATCCAGTTTGCCGAAATTGTCGTTGATATGCAGGTGACGCACCCAGGGCGCCGCGGTCGAGATCGCCTCAAGATAATCCTCGCCCAGCGCTTGAGTCGCCAGATGCAGATGCGCCAAGTCCAGTGTAATGCCAACGTTGGGATGGTCCACCGCTTCAGCCTGCCCCACCAGCGCCGAAGTCCTCATGCGCGCGTGGAACTTCGCCAGCGCGTCGGAACCCTGCCCTTCCCGCTTCAGCACCGCGTATTCCCATAGATGCGGGTCGCCGTTTTCCATGCCGATAATCACATCCAGATCGGCGGCGATTGGCGCCAGTCTTCGCAGCGCAGCCACTTCACGCTCAGCCCCCCGCGCCAATTCTTCATCGCTCGGCAAGCCAGCCATCCCGGTTCGAGCGGCGTCCAGCGCCTGCAATCCGCTGTGATAGACCAGCGCCCGCGCCCCAATCGCGTGACAGAAACGTACACACGCTTCCAGCACCCGATACTCCAATTCAGGATCGCGGCCGAAGGCCAGGTTGGTTCGCCCCGGCGCATGAACCGAATAGCGCAAGTCAAATGGCGCGACCGCTTGCTTTATCGTTTCTGCGCGCTGCGGAATCAGTTCGCCGTTGATGATGACATTCAAGCTGGGAATCGACAGTTCCGCCAGCGAGAAGCCGACATTCTGCGCATGTGTCAACTCGTCGACAAGGACTTGGCGGCGCCCGTCCACGCGCTGGTCGGGTATGTCAATGCCGAGGCCGTGAACTCTCATGGACCGTTCCTCTGGCCTGCGGTCATGATATCGCCGGCATGTGCTTGCGCACGAAGTCGGATTGCGCGGATGAGGGGACGATGTCATAGGCTTGGGTTCGGGTCATTTCTCAACCAAATAATATCCATCCGCATTACCAAAAAACACCGTACTTTCATTACGCTTTGTGCATCCAATCTTGCATCTATACTTTATCGCATCAACCAAAGTTAGCAACGTCTGTGCATAACAATGAAAAGTACTGCGTTTGTCTACTCGTCATCCTCAAAATAAGAGTAATTGGCTGTCATCATCTTGTTGTCGATTAGGATCTATTAATTCGACATGAGAGTCAGCAGTGCAATTCCTAAATTGATCAATGTTTATTTGCTCAAAGACAGCTTGCAAATTGATTCGTTCCAAAACGCCCTTCGTGATGGGTCGCTTGGAATCCGAAAAAGTAATACTAGCTAGAAATTTACTGACTGCCGGATGATTCAACAGAGCACAAAGCAAGTGAGCCTTCCACTCTTCATCAAACGACAAGAAATAGCATGTGTCATCTGTGAGAATAGGCCTGCTTTGATATCCAGATATCGCGGCGAATCTTGCTGGCAAATAGAAGCCCGATACTACAACCTTGTATGGTTGAAAGGAGTAATTTCCTATGCCGAACATCGAGAATCGTGGAGCATTTTTGTATATACTCGATTTACGAGAATCCAGTTTGTCTGCGTAAAAGTTTAGGTAACGCCACAGTTTTGGAGCATAGTCACGCAAATGCGCAGTCTGTTGCCCTACCTTCTTTTGTGTCACAATTACGCGTCTTCTCGGTACAAAACTTGAACTGATTGATTTTACATCCGAACTCTTTATGAGCGGATAGAGATAGTCCGATTCAATGTCGACATGATCTCCATATCCATTTCTCAAAACTCCATCACGGTATGTTAATTCCATAACCTTTGCCGCGTCATGTTTCACGCCTTGGCGCCATGTAAACTGACTAGTGCCCTCCAAGTGTGCAACTTGGCGATATGAGTCTAAGTCTGCAACAATGTGTCTATCATAAAAACCGAATGTTCTTGTGGGGCGAGCATCCAACAAGTTGTCGTATTCATCAACATCGTAAGAGACTTCGCCTTGATTGAGTTCTAGCACAAATAAACCCGCATCAACGGCGACGTTGAACCATCTCTGAGCGTCAATGCGATATAGTGACATACTGTTTACCGGTAACTCTCTGTCTAAAACGAACTGTGCAACTTTGCGCGCAACTGATGTTTTGCACAGCAATGCTATTGTTACGTGATCACGAACAAAGTCTTGAATGAGTTTTATCCAAACTGCCTCGGCAATATCAAAATTCGACTTGCCGGTCATTGCCCCAAGACCAGACAGCCTTTGGAAATTTGATTTCCTGGGAAGATTCTTTCCGCTAAGTCGCCCTTGTTCTGAATTGGTTATCCAAGGCGGGTTGCCAACGATAAGAAGCGGCGACAAACTATTCCAATGCAACGAAGTAGCGAAATCAATGTCAAAAATATCCTGTTTGAATATAGAGATCTTTGTCGTTTCCGAGTAAATTCTCTTGGATTTCTCTACATAACCTTGCTGGATTTCCAGCCCTATTATTTCGCGGACACCCATTGTCTGCTCAATGCAAACTCGAATGAAGTTGCCCTGCCCACATGTTGGTTCAAGGACACGCTCCCAAGTACGCCCATCTGCGAACAACCTAGAAACGACATTTCGCACAAGTGGGACCGGTGTCTGATAATCACCTAGGACCTTCTTACGACTCACAATAGGCTGTCCACACCATCTACCTTCCCTGCAATTGAAATAGTCCGAGTGTAAGCAAGCCGCCATTGATAGGCATTAGACATAGTAACATAACCTTGTTGTGGCGGGTCTTCAACAATCCTCTCTGCTAACATTCTACATCCTACATCGTCAAGTAGAAGGTTTCTCTCTTGTAGAAAGGCATCTATATCGTCCAAGTTTGCGCCATTATCCAAAATATTCATGATACCCCTCGTAGTCTGAAAATCTGCCGTTCTCTTGTCTTCAACATAAACTGCGTTGACAAAGTTCAGATATGCAAGTTCAGTACTAGTATCATCCTGTTTATCATACACGAATACCATGAGATGGTAGCCCAAACCATAAACCTTCTGTTCAGCGGATCTGTATGGACATGATGACTGAGGCTGACGACTTGACGTGACCTTCAGGTCAACGCCAAGAGTTGGAAAGTCAATGCCTCTTGCGGAACTTCCGGTGACATAGTTATAGTCACTCTCTAAATGAGCATGGAATTCGTGTTCAACGTACGTACCCACAGCTTTGCCATCAGTTACGCCAAATAGAGATTCGATACCACGCCGACTTAGGGTGCGCAGGAAAGTCCCCGCTTCAAGTTTCATATCATTAACAGTAAGATCCTTCATTGATCATTCCTCTACTTGATCTCCAGATAGACATGACTTCCCGTTCGCAAAGGGACCAACTTAGTCGCTGCAAGGCATCGATTGTCACCGTATCAAACTACCTTCCACCACCGAGTTAACAAACATACACTTAATTGTCGCATGGCTTGTACTGAAGCCGAAAGGGTATTTTCCCACCACGTTTTGCTTCCTCCCAGATACGCGATCATCCACTCACCACACCCACCCCAATCCACGCTACCCTGACCCCACCTGCACCTTACCAAGCCCCATACGCCAACCGCGCAAACGAGCCGGCCAATCTTCCTCCGTGCCTCTGTGCCTCTGTGGTGAAAAACAATACCCGAACATTCGTTCTTGACACCCCGCCCCAACCCATGCTACCCTGACCTCACGTGCGCCTTACCAGACCCCATAGACCAGCCGCCTATCATAAAACCGGCTTTATGATAGAAAAAAGTTTCCCCCTATCATGACAATCATCTATCATAAAATCCGAGCGCCCGTCCCGCGCCAGATTGCCAGATTGCCAAAAAAAAACATGTTCCCCGCGGCCATCTGCCAAATCTCGACGCGAATTATATCGACGAGTCTCCCCTCCCTCATTTTGGGGGAGGGGCCGGGGGTGGGGGAAACCCTACGTCGCAATCCCGCCCTCCGTCATCGCGTAGGCATCCAGCGCCGCATCCAGCGCCTCCGCCTCCATCAAGCCCAGCTCCAGCACAACCTCGCGCACGCTCTTGCCCTCCGCCAGCGCCTGCTTCGCCACCTTCGCTCCGTTGTTGTAGCCGATGATGGGATTCAGCGCCGTCACCAAAATCGGATTCCGCGACAGCCAGCTTTCCGTCCGCTCGCGATTGACGACCAAGCCGGCCATCAGCTTTTCCGTGAACGCGCCGACCGCCCCGATCATCACCCCCATCATCTCGTTCAGGTTATGCGCGATGACCGGCATCATGACGTTGAGTTCGAATTGCCCGGCCGCGCCGCAGAGGTTCACGGTGCTGTCGTTGCCCATGACGTGGTACATCGCCTGGTTCAGCATCTCCGCCAGCACCGGATTCACCTTGCCCGGCATGATGGACGAGCCCGGCTGCACCGTCGGGCAGGTCAACTCGGCGATGCCGGTAGTCGGTCCCGCCGAAAGCAGACGCACGTCATTCGCGATGCGCGTGAAATCCATCGCCAGGTTGCGCAGCGCCGCCGAGAAGAAGACCGCGTCGCCCATCGACTGCATCGACTCGAAGAGGTCATCGCTTTCGGTGAGCCTGATGCCCGTCAGCGCCGACAGCTTCGCCGCCATCCGCCCGTGATATTCCGGATGCGCGTTCAAGCCCGTGCCCGCCGCCGTGCCGCCGATGCCCAGCCGCCGCAACCCCTCAGCCGCGAACTTGACCTTGTCCCTCCCCCGCTCAATCGCCGTCGCCCAGGCGCCCACTTCCTGCCCCAGCCGAATCGGCACCGCGTCTTGCAGATGCGTCCGCCCGGTCTTGACCACATCGTCCCACTCAGCCGCCTTGCCCCGCGTCACCTCGACGAAGCGCTCCAGCACACCCAGCAGCTCGTCCAGCCGCCACAGGACGCCCAGCCGTATCGCCGTCGGGATCGTGTCATTGGTCGACTGCGCCATGTTCACATGATCGTTGGGATGGACCGGCTTGTCGCTCGCCTCAATGTCATAGCCGAGGATCTGGTTCGCCCGGTTCGCCATCACCTCGTTCGCGTTCATGTTGTGGCTGGTGCCCGCGCCGGCCTGAAAAGGATCGACCACGAAATGCTCATGATGCTGCCCGCTCAGGATCTCATCGCCCGCCTGGATGATCGCCCGCGCCAGTTCCGCATCCAGCAAGCCAAGCTCCATGTTGACCTCGGCCGCCGCCCGCTTGACCAGCGCGATGCTCCAGATGAAAGCCGGCAGCGGTTTCATGCCCGTGATCGGGAAGTTCTGCAGCGCGCGCTGCGTCTGCGCCGCATAGAGCGCCGTCTTCGGCACCCGCACCTCGCCCAGCGAATCCACCTCGATACGATACTCGGTCATCGATTCATCTCCTGTCAGCCAGCGCAAAAGCAAAAGAGCGCCACCATTGTAGCGCCCATTAAAGTGAAAGAGAATTACTCTTTGCAATCGGTTAAGTTCCCCTCCCTGATGCTTCGGGGAGGGGCTGGGGGAGGGGTTAGGCGGCAGCCGTATAGAGCTCGCCGACCTTTTGCCAGTTGATCACATTGAACCAGGCGGCGATGTAATCCGCCCGCCGATTCTGATAGTGGAGGTAGTAGGCATGCTCCCAGACATCAATACCGAGGATGGGCGTCTTGCCTTCCATCAGCGGACTATCCTGGTTGGGCGTGATGCTGATGCTGAGCGCGCCGCCCTCCGCCGCCAGCCAAGCCCAGCCCGAGCCGAAGACACTCGCCGCTGCCGCCGAATACGCGTCCTGGAAGCCGGTGAAGCCGCCAAAGGCGCTGTTGATGGCATCCGCCAGCGCGCCGCTCGGTTCGCCCCCGCCGTCGGGGCTCATAATCTGCCAGAACAGGCTGTGATTGGCATAGCCGCCGCCGTTGTTGCGCACCGCCGTGCGAATGTCTTCCGGCACGGAATCCAGATTGGCGAGAATGTCTTCAATGGACTTCCCGACCAGAGCGCTTCCTTCGATCGCCGCGTTCAGCTTATTGGTATAACCCGCATGATGCTTGCCGTGGTGGATGCCCATCGTGCGCGCGTCGATATAGGGTTCCAGCGCGTCTTCGGCATAGGGCAACGGCGGGAGCTGGAAGCGCCAGTCGTCATTGTCGGTCTCTTCGGTCTTCTGTTCTTGCGCTGTGGCAACGAAGGGGGCGCCAGCCAGCGCAGCGCTCATACTTCCGGCCGCGGCCATCTTCAAGATGTCTCGACGACTCAAACTATCATTTTCTACTGCCATCACAGCGTCTCCTCAAATGGCATGATCCAAATTAGAAAACACAGCGAACCAGATGGCGCGCTGTGTTCATATTGCTCTTCGAGTTTAGCCGGCGGCAGCGTGAAGCTCAGCCACCTTGTCCCAATTGATGACGTTGAAGAAAGCGGCGATGTAATCGGGGCGCCGATTCTGATAGTTCAGATAGTAGGCGTGTTCCCAGACATCGAGACCGAGAATCGGCGTCTTGCCATCCATTAACGGGGTGTCCTGGTTCGGCGTGGAAGTGACGCTGACGGCGCCGCCATCGGAGACCAGCCAAGCCCAGCCGGAGCCAAAGCGCGTGGCCGCCGCAGCCGAAAAGGCCGACTGGAAATCGCCGAAGCTGCCGAAGGCGCTGTTGATCGCGTCCGCCAGCGCGCCGCTAGGCTCGCCGCCGCCGTCAGGACCCATAATCTGCCAGAACAGGTTGTGATTGGCATAGCCGCCGCCGTTGTTGCGCACCGCCGTGCGGATGTTCTCCGGCACAGCCGACAGGTCGCCGAGGATCTCTTCGATGGATTTGCCCTCGAGCTCGGTGCCGCCGACCGCCGCGTTCAGATTGGCTGTATAGCTGGCATGGTGCTTGCCGTGGTGAATGCCCATCGTACGGGCGTCGATATGCGGCTCCAAGGCGTCTTCCGCATACGGGAGAGAAGGAAGTTCATAAGCCATGATTCAACTTGCTCCTTAGATACTTTAGCAAACGAAGGTTGTCCGCCGACATTCTAACACGCCAATAAGCCAAGTGACCAATGCCAGCGCTGTACATATAATAATTGTACCGATTGTGAGACGATCTTCATAGACTGTCGGCGCATCCGCATTAAGCGCAAAGCGCGCTGACGATTGTGACTTGTATTTTGGACGAATCCAATGATGATTAAGCCGCCTCGCTCAGGAGAGTTGACATTGAAATTGCAGCAAGAAGCCCCCACCGGCGCAACTCCCCTGAAAGCCTACTTCGTCATTCTGGTCGCCATCGTGGCGACATCGTCCGCGGCGATTCTCATTCGATACGCCCTGGACGAGACGATGCCGCCGCTGCTGATTGCGGGCGCGCGCCTGGCAGTGGCGACCGTCGCGCTGACGCCGCTCGCGCTGCGGGGCTACCGCAGCCATCTGGCTCGGCTGTCCGGGCGGGAGTGGCTGCTTATTGCCGTGTCGGGTATATGTCTGGCGCTTCATTTCACCGCCTGGGTATCCTCCCTGCAATACACCACCGTCCTGGTGAGCGTGGTTATCGTATCTACCGGACCGATCTGGGTGGCGATACTGGAAGTCATTTTTCTCAAGATCCGGCTTTCGCGCTTGGTGATAGCCGGTCTCTTGACCGCGCTGTCCGGCGGCGTACTGATAGGAGCGCCAATAGATGGCGGCGTCTTGCTGGCCGCCGAGAGCGCTGCCGACCTCAGCGCGACTGCAATCGGCGCAGTCCTGGCTTGGGCGGGCGCTCTGTCCGTTTCGGTATATATGCTGATTGGGCGCAAGCTGCGGGCAAACCTGCCTGTGATTCCCTATGTGTGGCTGGTGTATGGCGCGGCATCCATCTGCGCGCTCGCCCTCATTATCGCCACGGCGACGCCTGTGACCGGCTTTCGCGCGCAAGGCTATCTGATACTCCTGGCGATGGGCTTGGCGCCGCAATTGATCGGCCATTCGTCTTTGAATTATTTACTTGAGCACTTCCCCGCGGCAATCGTCAGCATGTTCTCGCAGATGGAGCCCATCGGCAGCGCGATTTTGGCGCTGATTCTTTTCCGTGAGTTGCCGCCAGATCAACAGATCGCCGGCAGCGCAATTATCGTAATTGGCGTGATATTGGCCAGCCGAGGCGAGATTCGTCAATCAGAAGCGAGCAAGACCGATGCGACTTAACTTGGCTGCGCCGCCCATCGCCCAACTTTGGATCCTTGTGGCATTATCGGCTCTTGCCTGGTCATTCGGTCCCATCTGTGTGCGTTACGCGTTTCAATACGACATGCCGCCTGCGCTGGTTTCATTCGGCCGGATGATCACGGGAGTGCTCATGTTTGCGCCTTACATCTGGTACAAGGGCCAGCGAGAGATAGTCGCGATGCCTCGTAGAACACTGTGGCTGGCGGTAGGCGCGGGGGTCTTATCCGGCGCCAATATCCTGCTAATGGTCGCCTCCCTCCAGCATATCAGTGTAATGGTCAACCAAGCCTTTATCGCGACGATCCCGATTTGGGTTGCCTTTCTTGAGGTGACTCTGCTCAAACAGAATCTCGGCAAGGCAGTTTGGATCGGCATTCTAGCCGCATTTGTCGGCGGCTTTATGATCGCCTTCGCCACTTCGGGGGAACCTGCCATTACGGACGGCGGCAACCCAACACTTGGGGTGCTGCTGGCGGTAAGCAGCGCCTGCTCGGCTTCCCTGTATATTATTGTCGGTCGGAGATTGCGGGGCAGCGTCTCCTTCGTTCCGTATATCTGGCTGGTATATTCTGGCGGCGCGCTTGTCACACTGCTTATCATTGCAATCAGCGGCCTACCGCTCGTCAGCTACGACCTGCGTGGATACCTCTGGGTGCTGCTGTTGGCAATCCTGGCGCAGATCATTGGTCACGGCGCGCTCAATTTCGTGGTTAAGTTCATGTCGCCAACGACCTTGACGATGTCTGTTCAAACGGTGCCGGTCTTGAGCGCCATTTGGGCATACATTATCTTCAACGAGATACCAACTGGCTGGCAGGCGGCCGGCGCCGTGATCCTGTTGCTGGGCGTGATGATTGTACTCAGGGGGCAGCATCGGTCGAGCGGCTAGACAGTTCAATGCCGGCGAATTGGCTGGCGCCGGGAATGATATCGAAATCGGGCAGTTCGTCAGAAACGATCAATGGCGCGGTCAAACGATACAGAGTGCCGTCGACAATGAACTCTTGCAGCGTATAATCGAGCAAAAGGCGGGTATCCGGGTCATTGTAAGGCAGAGCAAAGGTATAGAAGGAGCGGCTATACCAGCGGTCTGTCAAGCGCAGGGAATCAGGATTCGCTTCCAAATGCGCTAGCAAAGCCAGGCTATCGGCGTAGATGGCATTGGCATTGTTGTGGTCCAGAAGCGTCAGGGCGGCGCCGCTTTCGGTCGTGCGAAAGAATCGCACTGTCGCATTGATGCTATCAGCCCAAGCTTCAGCCCGCTCTTGGGCGGTGGCGTCGCCGATGAGGATACCGACGATGCGGCCGCGTAGGTTGTTGAATCCGGCGATACTGGAATTCGCGCGCGCCATCAGCCGGTCGCCGTGCAGGAGATAAGGCGCCGAGAACTCCAGGGCAGCGGCCTCGCTCCAATCGGGCTTGACCCCGACGACAATATCGACCGCGCCGCTGTTCAACAAGTCGGCAACTGATGCTGGATCGCCCGAATTGAATTCGAGACTGACGCCCCAACGCGCGGCAATCTCGCCAGCGAGGGCGCGGTTCAAATCGGCGAGGCGGCGTTGCCCCGCGGTCCCAGCTTGGCCGGCATCCGTAATGCCACCGACGCGCAGTACGCCACGTGAGGCGATGCGAGGCAGCGCATACGAGGTCTGGTAGCGGATTTCGGCTGGAAACTGTTCCGGGCGCACTTCATCGCCGATGCCCGACCAAAGCGCAATCACATCGCTGTTGTAGTCGGCATCGGGGAAGTACTCGCGGAAGAGCACGTCAAGTTCGCCATCACTGGCCAGGAATTGCAGCGAGCGATTCAGCAATTGCCGCATGGGCGCGTCCTGACGCCGGACAGCAAAGGCATGCGCTTCGCGGAGGACCGGTTCTTCGAGCAGTATCACGCTGGCGGCGGAATCGGCAGTGACGCGCAGCAGCGCCTGCTCCTCCGCGATCAAAGAGACGATTTCAGCGCGCGTCAAAGCCGCGACCGCTCTATCCAACGTGAGGAAGGGCCGCAGGTTCAATTCCCGACCCAGTCGATCTTGCCAGATGGCGAGCGCTTTTTCGGAGCGCGTGCCGAGGACATAACCGATGGTTTGATCGCTGGCTTCGGCGGGGCTTGTGACGGGACTGTCGGCGGACACCATAAGCGCTTGCGCCCCGCGTAAGTAGGTCTGGCTGAAGTCCATTTCCGCGTCAAGGTCGCGATAATGGACAAAGGCGGAAGCGACCGCGTGCACTATGCCGGCGTTGAGTTTGTCGAGGGCGTTGAGTCGCGTCACCTGGACAAACTCGATTTCGCTTTCCCAGGCAGCGGCGATCTTGCGCAGCAGGTCCACATCGAAACCGCTGAGTTCGCCGCGCAAGGTGAGTTCGCTATAGGGGGGATCGTTGTAGAGCAAGCCGACGCGAAATACACCGGAATCGGCGATTTCCGCGACGGCGGAGACAGCGGGCAGGGCGTCCAACGGCGCGGCGGTTTCAAGCGGCGGGACCAAAGTCGGCGCGATCAAGGTCGGCACAGGCGGACTGTCTTGGGCGCGCAGCAGCGGTAGCGCCGCCAAAGCGAGAAGGAATGTCAAAATCAGCAGGGAGTTACGAGCCATAGTCATTCAGCGATACAGATTGTTTTGATTGATGTAAGCCAGGACGCTATCCGGCACGAGATAACGGACGCTGAGGCCCGCGCGCAAGCGACTGACGATGTAGCTGGAAGAGAGCCAGACGCTGAGCATCGGCACATCGATGATATCAACCTGGCTGGACAAGCCCGGCAGGGTATCGTCGTGCATGTCCGCCGCGATATCTTCATCAGCTCGTTTCATGACGGCAAGCCGGCAGCAGCGATAAAGCTCGCGCGGACGCTCCCAGGTCGGCAAAGTGCGCAGATTATCGCCGCCCATGAGGAAATAAAATTCGGCATCCGGATGCTGTTCGCGCAGCAGTTTCACTGAGTCGGCCGAATAATGCGGTCCTTCTCGATCAATATCGATGCGGGAGATGCTGAATCTGGGATTGCCGCAGATTGCCAGTTCCAGCATGGCCAGCCGATGCGCGATGGGGAGGCGAAGGTCGTCACGTTTAACCGGATGGTCGGCGACCGGGACAAAGAGGATACGATCGATATCCAGCGCTTCGCAGGTGTATTCCGCTAGGATAAGATGGCCGATCTGCGGTGGATCGAAAGATCCGCCCAGAATGCCGATACGTTGGCGTTTCATTCCGACCATTCCAATTCGAAGTCGCCGATGAAAACGGTATCGCCGTTTGTCACGCCCGCTTGCTTCAGCGCGTCGGCTATGCCCATGACGTCCAGCGTTCTTTGAAAGCGCGTAACCGCTTCGTCATAGTCCCAGTATGTCATTGCCGCGGCGCGCTCGATCCGGTCGCCACTGACATAATAGACGCCGTCGTCCACCGTCAGCTCAAATGGGGGATCTGCATCTTCGTTCAGATCATAGATCGGCGTCTCTTCCAGCGAAACTTCGGGCTGTTTGGGCAAGGTCGCGGCCAGCGCGAAAACTCGCTGTATCAGGCGGTCGACATTTTCGCGCGTCAAGGCGGAGATCGCCAGCGGTTTCTCGACGCCGCGCTCCACAAGGCTCTCTTCTATTATGGACAGATACTCGCGGGCCTCGGGGAGATCAATTTTGTTGACGACGACAACTTCCGGTTTCTCCGCCAGGCGTTCATCAAAGAGCGCCAACTCGGCCCGGATCTGATTGTAATCGGCCAAGGGATCGGCAGCGGCGCCGTCCAGGAGATGCACGATCAAAGAGGTGCGCTGCACATGCCGGAGAAATGAATGGCCGAGGCCGACGCCGAGATGAGCGCCTTCGATGAGCCCGGGCACATCGGCAAAGACGAGGTCTTTATTGTCGTATACTACCGTGCCGATATTCGGTTCAAGGGTGGTGAAGGGATAATCGGCGATTTTAGGCTTGGCGTTGCTGACGACCGAGAGCAGCGTGGACTTGCCGGCGTTGGGCAAGCCGACAAGGGCGACATCGGCGATCAACTTGAGTTCCAGGGTGATCCAGCGTTCAACGCCAGGTTCGCCTTTTTCCGCCATACGAGGCGCTTGGTTGGCGGAGGTTTTGAAGCGGGCGTTGCCTCGGCCGCCGCGTCCACCGGGGGCAACCACAACTTCAGCGTCCTGCGCGACCAGGTCCGCGATCAAGCCGCCGGTCTCCGCGTCGCGGACGACGGTGCCCATCGGCACGGACACGATAAGCCGGTCAGCATCGGCGCCGGTTTTGTTGCCGGAGCCGCCTTTGCCACCGGCTCGGGCTTTGAAGTGAACGCGCTTGCGGAAGAAATAGAGGGTATTGAGATTGGCGTCCGTTTTCAGCAGGACATCGCCGCCGCGCCCGCCGTCGCCGCCAGAGGGGCCGCCGCGCGGGATAAACTTTTCACGGCGGAAGGACACCATCCCATCGCCGCCTTTGCCGCTCGCTACAAATATCTTGGCTTCATCAACCAGCATTGCCGCATGACCGTCGATTGGTGGCAATTTTTGCGCAGCTTGAGCATACAGCAGATTGTGACAGGCGAGTAGATTGAATGGCTGCGGGAAAGACTGCAAGCGCCTGCAAAAATCATGGCGCGCCAGCACAGCGCCAACTATAATCCGCAGGGAAAAGTTAAAGCAAGTCAACCGAATTGAATTGAACGGCGAAGGATAGCAACTTGATCGATCGCATACGTTGGCAGGGTCACGGGAGCTTTGTCATAGAAGGCAAGCCCTCGATTCAGATCGCGCCCTGGCGGGTGGTCAAGAGCGACAAGCCGCCCGATGTTATTCTCATCGGGCATGATCACTTCGATCATTGTTCGCCGGCTGATATCGAGAAGATCCGCGGCGAGAACACAGTTGTGATCGGCAGCGAAAGCGCCGCGCGCGTCATCCCGGAGGTCAAGGTATTACGAGAGTGGCAGAGCATCAGCGTTGAGCGGGCGAGCATCACCGCGATACCGGCGGCCACGAGGCGGTCCGCGCGCGCTTCGACAACGGATGGCAGGTTGGGATTCCTGATATCGCTGGACCTGTACGACATATATTATGTGGGCGAATCAGAAGTTATACCGGATGTCAGACATTTCATGCCCGATATCATCCTGCTGCCAATTGATGGTTACGGTCGGCTGTCGGTAGAGGCGGGGCTGGAACTGGTGGACATGATGAAACCGGCCTGGGCGATTCCATACAATTGGGGCGGCGCCGGCGCGGAAGCGACGGAATTGGACGCTCAGAGTTTCAGAAGCCGTGTGACAGGCGCAACCGAAGTGCTGCTGTTGCCGGTTAATCCATAAAGCGCCGGCGCATCAGGCGGCTGAATCGATCTCGCCTGACAAATTGATGACGCTGCCGTCGCCAGTGAGGATGCGAGGTTTTTCCTCGCCGCGGATGACAGCATCATTGATTAGGACCTGAGTAATATCCTCGCGGCTGGGCACTTCGAACATCACATCAAGCAAGCAGGACTCAATGATGGAGCGCAAACCGCGGGCGCCGGTATCACGCTCAATCGCCAGTTCAGCCGCCGCTCGCATTGCCGCCTCGTCAAAGACCAGCTCAACATCGTCCAAGGAAAGCAGATGTTCATATTGACGGATGAGCGCATTCTTCGGCTCAATCATGATACGCACCAGATCATCCAGCTCCAACGATTGAAGCGCTACGATGACCGGGAGGCGCCCGACCATCTCGGGGATCATACCGTGCTGGACCAAATCTTCCGGCGAGGCGAGGCTCAGCAGGTCAGTCATGTCTTGCTCGCTTGCGTCCTGCTGGGCGCCGAAGCCTATCTTGCTCTTCATGCCGACGCGGCGGCGAATGACCTCGTCCAGACCGGAGAATGTTCCGCCGACGATGAAGAGAATATTGCGGGTATCAATCTGCAAGAATTCTTGATGGGGATGCTTGCGCCCGCCTTGCGGAGGCACGTTGGCTACCGTGCCTTCCAGTATCTTGAGCAGCGCCTGCTGTACGCCTTCGCCGGATACATCGCGCGTGATCGAGGGATTCGAGTTGGACATGCGCGCAATCTTATCGATCTCGTCGATATAGATGATGCCTCGCTCGGCGCGGGCGATATTGCCGTCGGCCGCTTGAATCAGGCGCAGGAGAATGTTCTCCACATCTTCGCCGACGTAGCCGGCTTCCGTGAGCGCGGTCGCATCAGTAATGCAGATGGGCACATCCAGAATGCGCGCGAGGGTCTGCGCGAGCAAGGTTTTGCCGCAGCCGGTGGGTCCAATAAGCAGGATATTACTCTTGTCCAATTCGACATCGAGCGGCTCATCGGCTGCTTGGATGCGCTTGTAGTGATTATATACCGCGACGCTCAGGACTCGTTTGGCGTCTCGCTGCCCGATGACATACTCATCAAGCCGCTGCATGATCTGACGGGGCGAGAAAGAGAACTCAAATTCAACACCGCCTGAGACGTTTACTTCGTTGGCTTCCTCTTTGAGCAGCAGGTTGTGGCAGAGCTCCACGCAGAAGTTGCAGATGTGGATATGCTCGGGACCGGCGATCAGACGGTCGACTTCGTCGTGAGTGCGGGCGCAGAAATTACAGCGATGTTTGATAGGTGAGAAGCTCAAGTTATGCCCTTTCAAGCTCGCGCGCTTCACCGACGAGCACGTTGTCTATCAAGCCGAAATCGACCGCTTCCTGCGCGGTCATATAGACATCGCGGTCGGTGAGGCGTTCAATTTCTTCGGGGGTTCTGCCCGTGTGCTTGACGAAGATATCGATGATGCGCTTCTTGAGCCGAACGATCTCTTCGGCCTGGATCACGATATCGGAAGCCTGGCCCTGCGCGCCGCCAAGAGGCTGGTGCATGTGGATGGTGGCATTGGGCAAGGCGAGGCGCATGTCGGGCCCGCCAGCGGTCAAGAGGACGGTACCGAAGCTAGCGGTGATGCCGACGGCAACCGTGCTGACCGGCGCCGCAATCTGCTGCATGGTGTCATAGATTGCCAAGCCAGAATAAACAGCCCCGCCGGGCGAATTGATGTACATTTGAATTCGGCGATCGGGACCTTCACGCTCGAGAAAGAGCAACTGCGCCACGATGAGATTGGCGATTTGGTCGTTAATGCCGGAGCCGACAAAGACAATACGCTCCTTTAGAAGCAGGGAGTATATGTCGTAAGCGCGTTCGCCGCGGCTGCCCTGCTCGATGACCATAGGGATAACGCTGTGAAAGTGGTTCATTCGCTATTGCATTCCTTTCGCTCGGCTAAGGAGACTGAATGTAGATTGGCACAGGCCTAGGCGCTGGTCGATTGGTCGCCTGGTTGAGCAGTTTCCGCTTCCGAAAGAACTTCCAACTCCGCGTCGCTTGATTGCTCTTCCGCGGGCGCGTCAGCCGCATCCTCCGTTTGGTAGCGTTGCAGTCGTTCGCTGCGTTCCTCAGCGCGTTTGGCATCGCCCGTCATTTGGGCGCGCCAAGCTTCTATAGCCGCAGCCGGATCTTCTCCTCGGCCGATAGCGATGATGTGTTCGTTGAGGTGGTTCATCATCAGTTCATTGCGAATATTTCCGCGCATCTGCGGCGTATCGAAGAGCTTGCGGATTTCCGGGCCGGGACCGTAGCCGGCGGTCACCAAGTCGAGCCGCAACTCAATATCGTCCTCGCTCACCTCGATCTCTTGCGCAGTGACAATTTCCCGCAGGACGAGCGATTGCCGCAGCGATTGGATCGCGCGATCACGATACTGTTCTTGCAAATTTTCTTTGCCGCTGTTGGTCAGGCGATAATAATCTTCGAGCTTGATGCCTTGCTGGGCGAGGTTGCGCTCAAAGTCACCGATCATGTCGTCAATATGCTCTTCAAGCATCATTTCCGGATAATCGATAGCGGCGCCTTCGACAATCTTCTGTAGCACCTCGCCGCTATAGCGGGACTTGGCCTCGGCAAGCGTCGAGCGCTCCAGCTCTTCCTGGGTCGCCGCGCGCAGGCTGGCCAGGTCCAGCTCTTCGTCGCCGCGGTTGCGGCTGACAAGGCGAGCGAAGTCGTCGTCTAACTCGGGAATTGAAATCGCTTCGATATTCTTCAAGGACACGAAGAATCTCACGCGACGCCCGTGGATCGTTTCGTCGGCGTCGTCATCTGGAATCGTCAATTCGAATTCGACATCGCTGCCCAGCTCAACGCCGATCAGATGCTCAACGAAGCCATGCGTGAACGGATCTTCGTTCGGATCAAGAATGATAATCGCGTTTTCGTCATTGACGAAGGCATCGCCCATTTTTGGGATGTAGGGCGCCGGGCTGTCTTCGCCGTCTTCTTCCTCGCTTTCATCATCAGTCAGCGAATCTTGTTCCAGGGGGGGCGCGTCCTCTTCAGTCAATTCATCGGGCGACTCGCCATCAACAAACTCGCTTTCGACGGCGACTGTGACGCGGTTGCCAGCGGCGGCAACTTGAACATTCTCGTCAGTTACCTCAACCGCCCGCAATTGCATTTGTCGCATGGTTTGTTCAATTTGGTCGGCGTTGACCTCCGGCTCTTCAAAGTCGACGCGGATCTCGCGGTAATCCTTGAGATCGACTTCCGGTTGCAACGGCACGGAGAATATGAAGGTGGGGGCCGGCTCAAGCTCAAAGTCGTCAAAGGCGCCGGGACCGTAGGGCACAATATCGGATTCTTCCAGTGCTTGCTTGTACAAGACATCGCCGAGCGCTTCCAGAGCCTCTTCCAGGATCGCGCCTTCGCCGACATGTTGCGCGACCAGGCGATACGGCGCCTTGCCCTTGCGAAAACCTTTGATGCGAACCTGGCGCGAGATTTTGCGCGCCGCTTTACGCTTGGCGTCTTCCAGCCGCTCCGTATCAATTTCGATGGTGAATTGCGCCCGGTGGTTGTCGATACGTTCTGTTTGCAGTTTCAAGATACTTCCTTCAATTCTACTGGACTCATTATGACACAAGCCGGCGACCTGCCAAGCAGATCATACATTAGAAAGTCGAGAGGCGCGTTCTGCGCCCCGGAGTTGCATTCATGATGAGGAAGGAGGGACTCGAACCCTCACCTCAAAGAGACATGATCCTAAGTCATGCGCGTCTGCCAATTCCGCCACTTCCTCAGCGTTAGGAACTAGGTGAAATTATAGTCAGGCGGCGGAATGCCTACAAGGGGCGAAAGCTACTGAAGCTCGACGCCGGAGACATCGGAGACATCGCGGCCGCTGACCTGGTTGAGCACACTGCTGATGATAAGCTGGGCGAAACGGAAGAGCGCTTGCATCTGGGCAATGCGATCGAGATAGAGGCGCGCCAGGATCTTCTGCTCAGGCGGCAAGTCCCCCAGCGCAGCGGTGATCCGCTCGTGGTTTTCCTCCATGACTGCGAGCGCGTGTTCTAGATCGCGGAGCTCGCGTCCGCTAAGGAAATTGGAGAAAATCTGCCAGAAATCGGTCTCCGCCTGAAAGTACTTGCGACGCCCGCTCCCGCCGCGGACCCATACTTGCCGCACCATACCCATGTGTTCCAGGGCGCGAATGTTGGTGCTCACGCTGGCTTTGGAGATGCTGAGCCGCGCCATCATATCGTCCAGGGACAGTGGCTCGGCGCTTAGCAGCAAGCTGCCGTAAAGCTGGCCCATGACCTTGCTGAACCCGAAATAATCGGCGAGTTGGCCCAAACCGTCCAACATGCTGTCGTGGACAATTTGCAGATCGCCGGTAAGCAGCCGATCATCGCTGACCTGCCTGCTGTTATGCGGCAACGAAGTGTTCCCAGTTGTATCGTCGTGATCGGTCAAGGAATTCATAAAAGCCTATGGAAAGTGAGCGCGGTTTGTATTGCCACATCAGTTTAACATCGCGGCAATCGGCTATCAAGCAGGAGGCTATGACCTACCCTCACCGGAAGCGGGCGAGGAAGGATTCTATGGCGTGGATTTGTGGAGGGTGGTAAGATGATGATTGTAGAAAGTTTCACAAACTTCTCTTCGCGGATCAGTATCGATGTCAAGCGTATCAACATCGACTATTCCAGATATTGTCATCGGGCGACTGCCCCTGTATTTGCGCGCGCTCACGCGATTGCAACAAGAAAGCAAGCAAGTTACCTCGTCGCATGAATTGGGACGGCGGCTGGATATCAGCTCGGCTCAGATCCGCAAGGACCTGTCGCACTTTGGCGGCTTCGGCAAGCAAGGAACGGGATATCAGATAGAGTTCCTCATAGAGCGCTTGCAGGCTGTGCTGCAGGTCAATCAAGAATGGATGGTAGCGGTAGTCGGCGCGGGCAACCTCGGCAGCGCGATCTCTCATTATCGCGGCTTTCAGGATCGCGGGTTCCGTATCGCTCATTTATTCGACATCAGCCCGGATAAAGTCGGGCAGCGCATAGGCGCGTTTGTAGTGCTTCCCGTCAGCGAAATGAGCGAGACGATCCGCAAAGACGGCATCAAGATTGCGATGCTGGCGGTGCCGGCGGAACACGCGCAGACGGTGGCGGATCAACTGGTAGAGGCTGGCGTGAAGGCGATCCTGAACTACGCGCCAATCAACATTAACGTGCCGGAGACTGTTCAGATCCAGTATATTGACCCGGTGACGCACCTGCAGCATATGACCTATTACTTGTAGGACGCAGCCGCTGGTGCTTTAGTAATAGTTGGTCTGCGCCAGCCGGCGCAATATCGCCGGGTCTTCCATTGCCCTGCCGCAACCGACGACCACATTGATAAGCGGATTATCAGCTTGATAGACCGGCACGCCGGTTTCCCGCGTCAAGTAAGCATCGACGCCGCGCAGAAGGGCGCCGCCGCCGGAAAGCACAATGCCGCGATCGATAATATCGGAGGAGAGTTCCGGCGGAGTCGTAGACAGCACGTTCTTCACCACGGTGGCGATTTGACCGAGAGATTCGTCGAGCGCCTCAACGACTTCGCCGGTGGTAATTCGCACGGTACGAGGCAGGCCTGAAACATTGTCGCGGCCCTGGATTTCCATCGCCAATTCTTGTGGTTGATCGACAGCAGCGCCGATCTGGATTTTGACTGACTCGGCGGTGGGTTGGCCCATCGTCAAATTGTACTTGCGGCGAACATAACTGACGATGCCCTCATCCAGGCGCAAGCCGCCGACTCGTCCGCTCTCCGCCCGTACGATGTTGTTCATCGTCAACACTGCCGCTTCTGTGATGCCGCCGCCGATGTTGACGACCATGCCGCCAGCTGGCGTGCTCACCGGCAAGCCAGCGCCAAGCGCCGCTGCCAGCGGCTCCCATATCAACTGAACTTCGCGAGCGCCGGCCGCCAGGATCGCCTCGCGGACCGCGCGTTTCTCGACGCTGGTCGCGCCATAGGGCACAGCGACCATGACGGACGGACGGAACAAGCGCAAGCGACCCGCGATGCGGCTAAAGAAATACTCAAGCATGGCTTCGGTGACTTCGTAATCGGCTATGACCCCGTTTTGCAGCGGACGCATAACTTGAATATCTTCATCATCCACGCGGCCCAGCATTTCACGCGCGGGGTTGCCGAAGTCGACGATGCGCTCTTCTTCCGCCAATAAGGCGACGAGGGAGGGCTCCTGCAGAACGATGCGGCCGCTATCGTAGATGAGAACGTTGATGGTGCCGAGGTCGACGCCGAGCTGTTTTCCAAAGCGAGGCATGCTTCTCACCGATGAAGCTAGCTATGAACGCTAGGGATATTTTACTGCAAAATGAAAGCCCGGACTACAAAAGCAGTGCCGGGCGCAGGAATGTAGAAGTGTATGGCAGATAGCGTTGAGATCTCAGACCTCGTCGCTGTGCTCGTCGATAATACGAATTGCGGAGCCGCGGCCCCGGATTTTCTGGCTAATACGCAGAGCCAGGTTCGCGCGACGGAGCGCCAATTCGGCTTCGCGATTGATGGCATCGGGAGGACCTTGTTCCAGCACTTCGCGAGCCTGATCGCGCGCTTCTTGCGCCCTTTCCAGGTCCAGGGCATAGGAGGACTCGGCAAGATCGGCGAGGACAACCACTTTATCGGGGCGCACATCGACGACGCCGCCGTAGATGGCGAAGCGCTCTTCCGCCTCGCCTTTGCGCACGACCAACTCGCCGAAGGTAAGGGTAGTCAAAACCGGGGCATGATTAGGCAAGACACCCATCTCCCCCTCGACAGCGGGCACAATAATAATATCCGCTTCCGGTTCGTCGAAGATTTTCTGTTCCTGCGTGACCAGCTCGATATGAATCGGCATGATCACCTCCTAGGCGTTTTGACGTTCGGCGAAGCGTTCCAGCACATCTTCGATCGCGCCGCACATATAGAAATCCTGCTCGGGAATGTGGTCGACTTCGCCATCCAAAATCATGCGGAAACCGCGGACGGTGTCCTTAATGGAGACGTAACGGCCGGCTTGACCGGTGAATTGCTCGGCGACGAACATCGGTTGGCTGAGGAAGTTTTCCATCTTGCGAGCGCGAGCGACCAGCACCTTGTCATCATCCGAGAGCTCTTCTACGCCCAGGATGGCGATGATGTCCTGCAGGTCTTTATAGCGTTGCAGCACCTGCTGCACCTCCCGCGCGGTGGAGTAGTGATCATCGCCGACGACTTCCGGCTGCAAGATGTTGCTGGTGCTTGCCAGGGGATCAACGGCCGGGAAGAGCCCGCGCGCGGCGATCGAACGTTCGAGCGCGATGGTGCTATCGAGGTGGGTGAAGACAGCGACCGGCGCCGGATCCGAGTAGTCGTCGGCCGGCACGTAAACCGCCTGCATGGAAGTGATGGAGCCGCTGCGCGTCGAGGTGATGCGTTCCTGCAACATGCCCATCTCCTCGCCCAGGTTCGGCTGGTAGCCGACGGCTGATGGCATCCGGCCGAGCAGTGCGGAGACTTCCGCCCCAGCCAGCGAATAGCGGAAGATGTTGTCGATGAAGATGAGAACATCACGGCCTTGGTCACGGAAGTATTCAGCCATCGTCAAGCCAGACAGACCGACCCGAAGGCGGACGCCGGGCGGCTCGTTCATTTGACCGAAGACCATGGCCAGCTTGTCGAGGACATTGGCCTCTTTCATCTCGTGGTAGAGGTCGGTGCCTTCGCGAGTGCGCTCGCCGACTCCGGCGAAGACGGACAAGCCATCATGCTGGGTGGCGATGGAGTTGATCAACTCCTGAATCGTAACCGTTTTGCCGACGCCCGCGCCACCGAAGATACCGGTCTTGCCGCCTTTGGTCATAGGCGCGACCAGGTCGATAACTTTCATACCGGTCTCGAAGACTTCGATAGTCGGCGACTGGTCTTCAAAGGAGGGCGCGTCGGCATGGATTGGACGTCGTTCAGCATCATCCGGCACTGGCTCGCCCATATCAACCGGGCGCCCGAGCACGTTGAAGATGCGCCCCAGGGTTGGCGCGCCGACGGGCACTGCGATTGGCTGACCGGTGGCGTAAGCGGCGGTACCGCGCGCCAAGCCGTCGGTCGAATCCATGGCGACCGTGCGCACAGAGCTATCGCCGAGATGCAATTCGACTTCCAAGATCAGATTGTCTTCATCTTCGCGAGGGACTTCAACCGCATCGAAGATATCGGGCAACTGCCCGGCCGGGAATTCGACATCAACCACGTTGCCCAGCACCTGCGTTACCGTGCCTTGAATTTCTGCCATTTTCATCGCTCCTTATGTCAGTCTCACAGGCGCCGAGCGTCCGGCTCAAGCGTCCTGCAATTGTCCTCTTAGGGTGTCCGCTTTGAGAATGTCATCCGCGGTATTGTCGATTGCTTGCTGCAAGGCGTTGGCGCCGCCGACGATATCAAGGATTTCCGCCGTAATTTCCGCCTGGCGGGCTTTGTTGTATTGCAGAGTCAGGTCGGCGGTCAGTTGGGTGGCGTTGTCGGTGGCGTTCCTCATCGCGGCCATACGCGCGGCATGCTCGCTGGCTTGCGCTTCGAGCAGAGCCTGGTAGAGTTGCAACTCGGTGAAGCGAGGCACGATCTCATCGACAACCGCTTCGGCGTTAGGTTCGTAGTCGTAATTTTGGATGCCGCCGCTGACCGTCGCCACATCCTTAACGTATTCGGCCGCGACCTGTTCAGCGATACTATGCGTGGTCAGGGGCAGCCAGCCGAGCACCGCGGGACGCTGCGCCAGCATGTTGATAAAGTCGGTATAGGCGATCAGTACTTCGTCGACCTCGCCGCCGAGGTAGGCGTCAATGGCGATGCGGGCGATAGGCGATATATCGGCAATTTTCGGTTCCGCCGATATATCGGTGAAGGAGGCGACGATATTCGCATTGAGCCGGGCGAGCGAGTCACGTCCCTTGCGCCCCACCGTGATGTAGTCAACAGGCTTGCCCAGCCGGGTGGCGAAGCGCTGGGCGACGCGCAGGATATTGGCGTTGTAAGCGCCAGCCAAGCCGCGGTCGGATGTGATCACAACCACCATCACGCGGTTGATTTCCTCGCGCTCAGTCAGCAAAGGATGGAGCGGCAGGTTCTTGCTGGCCGCTTGAATATTGACCAGGATTTCCCAGGCCTTCTCGGCGAAAGCGCGGCTGGCCAAAACACGAGCTTGCGCACGACGCACACGCGAGGCGGAAACCGCCTCCAAGGCGCGCGTGATCTGCGTGATGTTGCGGACGCTGCGAATGCGGTTCTTGACTTCTCTGAGGGTGGGCATTTAGTGTCTCCTCTTTTCAATCGATGGTGACACTATGACCAGGCCTCATTAAAGGTTTCGACGGCCGCATCCAGTTTTTCCTGTACTTGCTCTTTGGCGCGCTCGTTGCGGTTCTCACGAATGAATTCACCGGTATCCGAAAACTGAGTGCGGAAAGAGCGCAGGAATTCTTCTTTCCAGGCGAGCATACGCTCAACCGGCACATCGTCGGTCAAGCCGCTGGTGCCGGCGTAGGTCAGCGCGACCTGTTCGTCCAGGGAGAGGGTCTGATATTGGACCTGCTTGAAAAGCTCGGTGAGGCGCATGCCGCGGTCAAGCTGCTGCTGCGTCGCCTTATCGAGGTTGGAGCCGAATTGCGCGAAAGCCGCCAAATCGCGGAATTGCGCCATTTGCAGCTTCAAGCCGCCGGCGACATCCTTCATGACGCGAGTTTGCGCGGCGCTGCCCACGCGGCTCACGCTGATGCCGGTGTTTAATGCTGGGCGCAGGCCGGCGTTGAAGAGTTCGGATTCGAGGTAGATCTGGCCGTCGGTGATGGAAATGACGTTGGTGGGAATGAAGGCGGAGACATCGCCGAGCAAGGTTTCGATCACGGGTAAGGCGGTCAAGCTGCCGCCGCCGCGCTCGTCGCTCAATTGGGCGGCGCGCTCCAGCAAGCGGCTGTGCAAATAAAAGACATCTCCAGGGAAGGCTTCGCGCCCCGGCGGGCGGCGCATCAGCAGAGAGACCTGGCGATAGGCGTTGGCGTGCTTGGAAAGGTCGTCATAGATGACCAGGGCGTCCTTGCCGTTTTCCATGAACCACTCGCCGATAGCGCAGCCTGAATACGGCGAAAGATACTGCAGCGCGGCGGCATCGGAAGCGGAGGCGACAACCAGGGTCGTGTACTCCATGGCGCCTTCGCGTTCGAGTGTTTCGCGGATGCGCGCCACTTCGCCACGCCGCTTGCCAATGGCGACATAGATGCAATACATGTCTTCGCCTTTTTGATTGACGATGGTGTCAAGCGCCAAGGCGGTCTTGCCAGTCTGACGATCGCCGATGATCAACTCGCGCTGGCCACGGCCGATGGGGATCATGGTGTCGATGGCCAGGATGCCGGTCTGCACGGGGCGATCGACGCTGCGGCGTTCCATCACGCCGGGGGCGATGCGCTCAATGTTGTAATATTCGTCGAACTGAACCGGTCCGCGGCCGTCGATAGGCTGGCCCAGGGCGTTGACGACGCGACCGACCAGTCCCATACCAACTGGGACAGAAGCGATTCGCCCGAGCGCGCTGACGGTGTCGCCTTCCTGAATGTCATCGTAGGCGCCCATGATGATGACGCCGACATTGTCTTTCTCCAGGTTGAAGGCGATCCCGGCGACGCCATTGTCAAACTGCACCAATTCGTTATAGCGGACCCTGTCCAAGCCGGAGACGCGGGCGATGCCGTCGCCGACTTCTTCGACATAGCCGACTTCGACCGATTCGAGCTGGCCAAGCTCGATATCTTTTATCTGCTCCAAAATAGATTCGTAGATATTGTCTGCCATTCGCAGGCTCCTTGCCTCAGCTTAAGCAAATTCGGGTCTGGCAATAATCTAATGTCGTCTAATGTTTATGCGGAAAGAACTTTGCTCATCCCATCGCCTGTGCCCTGCGGCAGCGATCAATTGGCCTATTCCGCTGAATCCAGTCAATTGTAGCGTAGATAACGGGGCTTGTCCATTATTTCACAAACGGATTCTTTCGGCAGAAATCTTGTCCTTTACGGGCGCAAGTTTCCGGTTCCAGATCACCTTGCCCTCTAATCTTCCCAAGACATTAGCGTGGCGGCAACGGGCGAAACGCAAAGCGTTCATCAGGATCCGCAAGCCATCTTATTGTCCCAGAGCCTGAGACCGCCGATATGCGGCCCAGACGCCTTCGGACAGCACAGTGCGCAGGCCGCCTTTTTCCATCTCGTGCAAGGCGGCCGCCGTTGTGCCGCCCGGGCTCGTCACCTGGTTGCGCAGTTGCGCCGGATGCAATCCCGATTGCTGGGCGTAGAGGACGGAGCCGAGCAAGGTCTGCGTCACCAGCTTTTCGGCATCGCGGCGGGCGAAACCCATGTGGACGCCGGCATCAACCATGGCTTCCATGAACATGAAGACGTAGGCGGGTCCGGAACCACTGAGCGCCGTTGCCATATCGAGAAAGCTCTCGTCACTGGCATATATGTGTTGGCCGAGCGCGCCCAGGAGGATTTCCGCCTGTTTGCGCTGGTCGCCACCAACTTCGGGCGAGGCCGCCCAAACGGTTATGCCTTGGCCGATCTGCCCGGGGGTATTGGGCATGGACCGCACCACTCGAACATTTAGCAAGCTGTCCGCGATGGTCTTGAGCGGCACGCCGGCGACGATGCTGACGATCAAGCGAACGCCATCGACATGACCGCGAAGCTCGGGCAGGACCTTGCTCATCACTTGCGGTTTGACGGACAGGACCAAGACATCGGAGCCGCGCGCCGCTTCCACATTGTCGGTTGTAACTCGAATGTCGTAGCGCTCGCGCAGAGTCTCGAGATGCTCCGCCCGTGGATCAGAGGCGACGATGTGGGTCGGCTGCAACAATTCCTGATGCAGCAAGCCTTTGATCATCGCTTCGCCCATAACGCCGGCGCCGACAAATGCAATCGTTTCACCATTGAAAGCCATAGTCACACCTTAATTCTTTCGATAGTTATTATCAAAATGATGGCTGAGCAGGTAGAAGGAGCGGCGGCGACCGTCGTAATGGTCGGAGACAAAGTCGGTGACGATATAGCCAGCGGCAAACATCCGGCTAAAAACATCGCGAATATGATAGCGCCAGTCGTCGGCGAGGCCGCGCTCAGAAACTTCGAACTGGCGGAAATCGGCCGGGATTTCCACAAGCGCGAATGTCGAATTGGGGACGTCGGTCATTGACCGCGGCTGCAGCCACGGTCCCTTCGTTTCAGCGCGATTGACGATCGGCGCATTGACATCGAAGTACTGCCTCAGCGTCAGTTTGCTGCCCTTGCCCCGGGCGCGCTCTTTGACCCGCCGATGCGTCACCCACCAGTCGACAAACAGGCGATCGGCTCGCAGGCTGTCTGGCTCGTCCAGGCCGAAGTAATTGGCTGAAAAGCGTTGAATGACGCCGCCCAGCTTGCGAATATTGAGATGAGCGTTCGCCGACAGCATGGGGTCAACCGTCCAGGTTACCAACCGAATAGCTTGCTTGAGGGCGATATCGCGCTGAGCCATCTTCAGGCGAAAGCCGATATTCCGGCCGCGGAACTGTGGCAGCACGAGCATGCGTTTCGACATGATCAACAAGTTAGCCATGGCCGGACGCGCATCTTGGTGGTCGATGTCGATATCGGCGCCGATGAAACCCATGACGAAACCGACAAGCTGCTGGCCGTGATAGGCGCCGATGATATGACCGCCGTAATGGGCAATGGAATGCAGCATGTGTCGGGGGACGAGGTTGCCGGCGTCGTCGCCCCAATAGTTTTTTTGCAGCTCCACCGCTTGATCATGCTGCTCTCGTTGTAGCAGGCGCTCGATTCGTATTTCGTCCATATCGATATCCGGTCGATCAAGCGGCGCGTGGCCGACGGCGGAATGTGCCCCGCAAGGAGGCGACAAAATGGCGCCTTTGCGGCAGGTATGTCAGCAGGGTCTCTTCAAAGCGCCGCGGCTGAAAACCAAAATAATCGTAGGTATTGCCGAGCGGAGCAGTGCGATTTGCCGCCAGAATATCGAGCCATTGATTGGTCATTAGCGAGCGCGGAAGCAGGCGGCTGTAAATGCCGGTGATCCAGCGCAACAGATACGGCGGCATATCGACCAGGATACGACGCATATTGGTCACGCGCATGACTGTGCGCATAAGATCGCGTAAAGAAACATATTCGGCGCCGCCGATTTCTACCGTTGTATCCACCAACCTGATAAGATTCAGGCTACGATAAATGGCTTCCACGAGATCGTCAATATAGATGGGGTGCAAGACGGTCTCGCCCCTGCCGGGCATGAGGAAGAATGCCGGGTTGATGCGCAACATGCTGGCAATGTGGTTTATGAAGGCGTCTTCTGCCGAATACACGAGGCCGCTGCGGATGATGGTGTAGGCGACGCCGCTGTGTCGCAGGATATGCTCCACTTCGCCCTTGACGCGATGCAAGATGTAGGCCGAGGACGGCGCGGCGCCCAAGTGACTGAGGGTGATGATCCGCCCGACGCGAGCGGCCCGCGCCACTGCGGCCAGCGTTTTGGCGCCTTCAAGTTCCACTTGTTCCAGATCTCGCCGCCTGCCCCACCACATGGCGTTCTCCAGATGGATTACCGCATGGCAGCCGGTAACCGCGCGGAAAAATGTCTGCTCGTCCGTGACCGCGCCAATGACAACCTCGGGCGCATGTGGATTGCCAGTATCCCAAGGCAAGCGATGCGTTCGCCCTTCGGCAAGCAGGCAGCGTGTGGGCAGAGTTTCCGCCATTGTGCGCTGCACCAGCGCCCGCCCGACAAGTCCGGTCGCGCCAGTTATAAGAATCATGAATTGACTAAGCTACCCAGAATTTCGTCTTTTCCCGCCACGACGCAGGCTAAAGTCCGTATTATAGGTGGCTACGCATGGCCTGTAAAGCAACGGAAGCGGCGACATGGTGTTACAATGGTTGTGACGTCGTTGCGCCTGCAAAGCTCGAATCGGAGGAGCGCTTGGACAAAACAAGAGTCGTCATCACCGGCATGGGCATCGTCTGCCCGACGGGCAACAATGTGGCAGATGCTTGGGCGAACACCTCCGCCGGCGTCAATGGTATCGGCTTCATTTCTCGCTATGACCGAGCGCTCACGCAGAATCAGTTGGCGGGTGAAGTGAAGCAGTTTGATCCGAACTCGCTCTTCGGCCGGAAAGAGGCGAGGCGCATGGACCGAGTGGCGCAGTTCGCGTTAGAAGCGAGTCGTCAAGCAATCGACAACAGTGGCTTGACGATCAACGCCGACAATATGTATGACGTCGGCTGCATCATCGGTTCAGGCGTTGGCGGCATTAACTCCTTTGTGGAGGCCCAGCAGAGTATTGACACGCGCGGTCATCGGGGCATCAAGCCGCTGGCAATCCCGAAGATTCTCAGCGACTCCTGCTCGGGCACAGTATCGATGGTCTACAATTTGCGCGGGCCGAATCACTGTATCGTCACTGCCTGCGCCTCCGGCAACAATTCCATTGGCGAGGCGATGCATATTATTCGCCGGGGCGATGCCAAGGCGATGGTAGCCGGCGCGTCGGAAGCGGCGATCGTCCCCCTTTGCGTGGCTGGCTTCAACAATATGACCGCCTTGAGCCGCAATGATGACCCGGCCTCGGCCTCCCGTCCTTTCGACTTGAACCGCGATGGTTTTGTGCCGGGCGAAGGCGCAGGCGTCCTCGTGCTTGAAGCGTTGGACCATGCCCTGGCGCGGGGGGCAAAGATTTATGCCGAGCTGATGGGATATGGGCACACGTCTGACGCCTACCATATTACGGCGCCGATGGAAACGGGAGAAGGCGCGGCCAAGGCGGTTGAACTCGCGCTGGGCGATGCCGGGCTTGCGCCTGAAGATATTGACTACATCAACGCCCACGGCACGAGCACGCCTTTGAACGACGCTGCGGAAACCAACGCGCTCAAGCGCGCCCTTGGCGAAACTGCCTATAACATACCAGTCAGTTCGACCAAGTCAATGACCGGGCATTTGCTCGGCGGCGGCGCCGCGATTGAGGCGATCTTCTGCATTATGGCGATACGTGAGAGTTTCGTCCCGCCGACGATTCATCTGGAGGAGCCGGATCCGGTTTGCGATTTAAACTACGTGCCAAAGGTAGGGATCCGCCACCAAATTCGTAATGCCATGTCAAACGCCTTTGGGTTTGGCGGGCATAATGCCGTGGTTATATTTGGCGAATACCAAGATAATGGCAACCTTTGAACCGCGGACCGACATCGACGGCGGCTTAGCCGCAAGGCGCTACGCGCATATTATTGGCTGGGGCATGGCTGTGCCGGATACTGCCCTCAGTAATGATGAACTTTCAACCTTCGTAGAAACCAACGATGAATGGATATTCGCGCGAACCGGCATTCGCCAACGCTATATCGCCGATGAAGGCGAATCGACCGCGACACTCGCTTATCGCGCCGCGCAGCAAGCCCTGGAAGTGGCGGACATCTTGCCGACAGATCTCGATCTGATTGTGGTCGCGACATCGACGCCGGAGAATATATTTCCCAGCACCGCCAGCCTGGTGCAAGATTGGCTGAACGCGCACGAGGCCGGCGCCTTCGATTTGAGCGCGGCTTGTTCCGGTTTTGTCTACGCTTTGAATATGGCGGCGGATTCGATCCGGGCCGGGTCAATTAAGGCGGCGCTCGTGATCGGCGCAGAGACGATGAGCCGCATTCTCGATTGGCAAGATCGCAGCACCTGCATCCTCTTTGGCGATGGCGCGGGCGCGGTCGTCCTGCAGGCGAGCGATGCTCCCGGCGGTGTGCTTTCAAGTGTGCTCAGGTCCGATGGCGCGGGCGGCGATTTGCTCGCCATACCGAGCGTCGGCAGCATCGACGCCAACGAATCCAGAGCTGGCGCGAACGGCTACAAGTTGTACAAGATGTATATGGCTGGGGGCGAAGTTTTCAAATTCGCCACGCGTGTTGTCAGCGAGAGCATTGAACAGACTTGCAAACTGGCGGGAATCTCGGTGAAGGATATAGACCTGGTGATCCCGCATCAAGCCAACCTACGTATCCTGCAAGCCGCTTCGCGCAAGCTGGGCATCGACATTAGAAAATTTATGAGCAATGTCGAGCATTACGGCAATACATCGGCAGCCTCCATCCCGATTGCCTTGTGCGATGCCATCGAGCAAAAGCGGATTCAAGACAAGAATCATATTGCCTTGGTTGGCTTCGGCGGCGGTTTGACCTGGGCGGCGATGGTCATACGCTGGGGTGTGCCAAAACCGAGCGAACAGCATAGCTCGCTCCTGAACCGCCAACGTCGTCATGTACAGTATCGCATTGCGAAGTGGCGGTCTCGCTCCCGCCGGTGGCGCCGACGGGTTAACCGCAAGGTGCAGGACATGCGAAACTGACCCCCAAATCGTTCACAGATTAGAGGCAGTCTGCTGCGCAAGTAGATTTATTGCGCGCCGCGTATCAGCGCGAGAGACGCGCCTAAACTCGGCTTCACCAGGCCTCAACGAACCGGCGTCAATGTCGGCAGCGGGGCGGAAATATAAATGTGAACCAGGCATGATGCCTTGAGTGTATTGGTGATATCGTAAACCATCAGGCGAAACTGGTACTCGCCCTGCTCATAACCCGCGGGTACAAACAAACTGAATTCCGCCGCCTCGCGGACCTCGCTTAGCTGGTCGTCAATCAACTGAAAGTTGCCACGAGTGCTTGGCCCGTTGATCTCTACGGAAGCGTATGAGAACTGGTCAGTGTAGACCGTGCCGACGACAGGTACCGGTTGAAAGACGCGCATGCCGTTTCCCGGTATTTGCAATTGCGCCTCGGGCGACTCGCAGCCGATAGGCGGGTCAGCCGGGATGATGGTGCCGACGGCGGTCGGCGTCGGCAAAGGCGTGGCTTGAATTTGACCGCTGGTATCGACAGAGCGCGGCAACGCGACCGGATCAATGCCAAGGTCGGCGGCGGGCTGGGGAGGCACAGGCGTTTCAAATATGCCATCCTCGGCGCGGGTCTCGGCGAGCAATTCCTGTAATCTACGCTCGTCGACCAACTCAGGGACGATTACCAATTGAACGCCGACGATGATAATGGCGAACTCGATCAGAAAGATAATGAGCGTAACAGCGTTTGTACGACGGTAGCGCGCCAGGTCGCGCTCGAGCTCAAAATACGATGAGCGATATTCTTCACCATGAATGAGATACCGGCGCAGGGCAAAGAGAATGCCGGCGGCAATTAGAAAATAGATGCCGATTGCGACCTGATCGATGAGCGCAATTATGGCAGTCATGTCGGGAAGTTTCGAAGCACGCCTTTCAGTATGGCAGTCAGGCGCGGCACGATTATCTCCGCGGCTTCCAAGACCTCCAGATGATTGGTTTCGAGATCGCTTTCGACCGCGTCGATGGCGACGTTGGTGACGCCGGAGCAGGCCATGACGCGCATGCCCGCGTGGCGCGCCACCATTACTTCGTGCACGGTAGACATTCCCACAGTATCGCCGCCGAGCGCGCGCACCATGCGAATCTCGGCGGGAGTCTCGAATGCGGGACCGGACAGGCCAAAGTAGACGCCGCTATGAAGCGGAATATTGCGCTCGCGCGCGACCTCCAACGCCCGCATACGCAAGGCGCGGTCATAGGCTTGCGCCATGCCCACAAAGCGTTCGCCTAATTCGTCATCGTTCGGTCCCATGAGAGGGTTGGCGCCGGCCAAACCGGGCAGATTGATATGGTCCTCAAGCAACATCAGATCGCCCACTTTGTAAGACCGATTTACGCCGCCGGCAGCGTTCGTCAAAATCAGGGAATGAATACCCAATTCCTTCATCACGCGAATAGGAAATGTGACCTGCTGGGGCGTGTAACCTTCATAGAAGTGGGCCCGCCCTTGTTGGGCGACGACGACCTGACCTTCCAACTCGCCAATGACAAGATTACCGTGATGGCCCACTACAGTCGATTGGGGCCAGCCGGGGATATCCGCATAAGGCACGACAATACTCCGCCCCATCGTATCGGCCAGGGCGCCCAAGCCCGAACCGAGCACCAAGCCGATTGACGGCTGCAAGTCAATGCGTCCGCGTACGAACTCGGCTGCTCGTCGATATTCCTCTCGCTGGCGCATTGCTTCGCTCCGATTCATGGCATTGACGGGACCAATAACCCAAATACGCTGCCGGCAGCCGCAGCCGCGCTGATAAGGGTCATATTATCACAACTTACGGTTCTCCGATATAATGACAGCGAGGACAAGACTGGCACAATGAGGGGATCATCGGCTTGGACGATGTCCGCAGGCAATTCCGCGCAGCAACAATACTAATCCTGATTATCTTGCCAATCGGCATCGTCGGCTACATGATCATTGAAGAGCGGACACTGTTTGAAGCGGTCTACCTGACCATCATCACACTTACGACGATTGGCTACGGCGATGTCGTGCCAATAACGATATTCGGCCGATTTTTCACGCTTCTGCTCGTCTTCGCTGGATTGGGCGCCCTGGCGTTTTTTCTATCGTCTTCATTTGCCCTGCTATTCAGCGCAGAGGCGATGGCGCGGCGCCACAAGTTCCGCATTCGGCATAAGATCAAAAAACTGAACAGCCATTACATCATTTGTGGAACGGGCGAAATGGTCGACAAGACCATTGGTTACGTTCTTCACGGCGCAGAGATTCGGCGCACACAGCATCGGGACGCGATCTTGCAGCCAGCGGAAGCGCTGCTGAACCGCCTGTTGGGCGCCCCTGATCGCGGCCGATTCAAAAGCCTGCGAAAATTGTTCAGGCGGATTTCTGTTTTTTATCATGACAATTTCGTCGAGCACACAACTCTACTCGATCTCATCGTTGTCGTCACCGAAGACACGGACTATGCCGAACGGCTGCGCAGCGCCGGCATACTGGTTATCGATGGCGACCCTACCGATGACGATACCTTGCTTGTGGCTGGTATCGCGCGAGCAAAAGCGATCATGGTCATGCTGAACCAAGATACCGAGAGCCTGCTCACCGTTTTGACGGCGCGGAATCTCAATCCCCGACTGTATATTACGGCGGCGGCCGTCGAAGAAGAATTGAAAGTGAAGATGATCAAGTCCGGCGCCAACATCGTGCTGGCGCCGTATGAAGTATCGTCGCAATTTCTGAACAGCGCGACGCTCCGCCCGGCTGTGAATGACTTCTTCAACAGTATTATGTTTGATCAGGACACGCATCACCAGATCACACAGTTGGAACTCGAGGATGATTCGCCCTGGATAGGCAAGCGTATCGGCGACTTGAACCTGCGCGAGACTTACGATGCTGGCGTCATCGGCATTCGCCTGGAGACGGGCGATTTCATCCATACGCCCGGTGGCAGCCGCATCCTTGCGGAAGATGAAATCCTGCTGGTGGTCGCGCCGGGGCAGATGATCCCCAAGTTACAAAGCGAATGCCGACCCTCCGGGCGGAATGAGATGCGCTTCGCCGCCTTCCAGCGTTTGGTACAAGCGCGCCAGGTCAAGCGCCTGGACGAAATAATGAGTTTGGCCGAGTGCGAAGAAAAGATAAGAGAAATGCGGAAGCACTTCGTGATCTGCGGCAATGATCAAATTATTCAGAGCGCTGTCCGCTTTCTTGATCCTTCGCGTCCCTTCGTATTGCTCACAAGCGATAAGGCCTTGGCGGAACAGTGGATTGAACGGGGATTCAGTGTGATCCACGGCAACCCAACACAAGAAGACGTTTTGAAAAAGGCCGGTGTTGAGCGAGCGCAAGCGCTTATGCTCTCGGTCCATGACAAAGCGGCAGCAGTGCTCACCGTACTCTCGGCTCGCAGCATCAGCAAGTCATTGTTGATCTCGGTCACCGCCAAGACCGATGACATGATAGACAAGCTGAAACGCTCTGGGGCGGATCGTGTCGTGAGCCCTTTTCACGTCGCGGCGCAATTTGTGATGTTGTCTACCACGCGTCCGGAAATTGCGAACTTCTTGCAGCACGTGCTCTACAATGAGCTTACCGGTTTGGAGACGGCTGAATTATATATGGAAGGCGATTCGCCCTGGATCGGCCAGAGGATACGCGACTTGCGGCTCACGATTCGTTATCGCGCCGGGGTTATCGGCATCCGACATTCCAACAGCGCGGGATTTATCTACACGCCATCGGCGGAGCATGTCATTCAGCCGCACGAGGTATTGATCATTATCACACCGATGCAGTATTTCGATGAACTGCGAGCGCAAGCAACCAGTCATAAAGACAGACGCCCAGCAACGTTGCGTCTGAATGTAGACATGATGAGCACCGGCAGCTGGTCGCGCGATATGGTTCGTGAATTAATCGCGCAGCACGAAGGCAACTAGGGTCCGTGATGCTTTATGCTTGCGGGCCGGCGCCTGCGGCCCGTATCGTTAAGCGAATCGCCATCGCGGAAGATACCGTTGGCGTCCACATCGACAAAGGTCACCTGAGCCTCAAAGTGGTTGATGATGGAGCGCAGGTCGGTTTGGCGCGGCAGCTTGAGGATTTCGTCCCAGTATTTCCGCGCGATCAGGATCGGTTGGTTGTACCGTCGTTGAAACTGCGGAACGATGAAGTCTCCGTCGCAGCGCGCAAATGCGGAAAAGAGTTGATAGATCAACTTGGGCTGGATGCGCGCCTCGCAGCAGGGCGCCAGAAGCGCCGCAGCGACGTGATCCGGCAGGGAGCCAAAACCCGCTTTGAGCGAAGAGACAAGGCCTCCGGATTTCCAGGCGCGATTTTGAATTGATTTGACACCGAGGTGCTTCACGGCTTTTTTCACATCGCGGGCGCCCCGGCCAGTGACCAGGCGGATATGATCAATTCGAGAGCGCATCAGTTGTTCGGTGACATTCGCCAAGGCGCAGCCGCCGGTATCGACTGGTTGCAGGAGGGCGTCAAGGTTCCGGCAGGAGGCGTCGCCGGCCGCCAGGACCAGCGCGCCAACCGCCCGCTGCAATTCGTATACCGGTTCCACGCCCCGGACCGAGCCAAGCGCGACTGCGCTGATGCGCTCGCTTTGCAGGCTCAAGCGCGCGATCATGCGAGCCCGGCCGCGGACATAACCGCGTTCCGGCGTTTGATTGAGGAAGATCAAAACTCTCGCGTCTTGCGGGACGCCGCGCAAGCCCAAGTCCTCATCACGCAAGACTTGCGCGAGCCAGGGAGATTTGACCGGACTGTTCTCGGCAAAGCCGTACTTCTCGATCATCGCTCGCGGATTGTAAATATGATCATTATCCAGCGGCGCGCCCAGGGCTTTAAGCGATGCTACCGCAATTACCAACGATGTCTCCGGCGGAATCCGCGGTTCATCCGCCAATGGAGCCTTGAAAGGCAAGCCACGCGCGTTATCGGCTTCTACCAGCAAGATATCAGAATCAACGCTATCCAGCATTTGCCGCGTCCACTCAGGCGCCGGTCCGTAAACGCTTCCCCCACTAACCTCGTCGTGCAACAAGACGAATTGCTTTTCACTTAGCGCCTGCGATATCGCGCGGGCATCAGTATCAGCGGGCAAGACGCAAGGAAAGAGCGCCAACTGATCTTTGGCGAGTTGGGTTGTAGTAGTCGCTAGAACGCGCCAGCCCGCTTCGGCAAGTTCATATCCCAAACTGACCATGAGTGATGTCTTGCCGCCAGCGCCGACGAAGGCGACTACATCGCCGGGCGCCAGTTCAAAGGCTTGGGCAAATCTCATCATTACTCCGTCGGTTAGGCAAGCCACGTCTCGCCAAAATGCCGAGCAGCGGCAACTAGAAAGCTGGATCGCTCCAATCATAACACGAAAGCGCCGAGACGCGCCCATGTTGGACCAAGCAAGAAATCAAGAAAGGGTTAAGAAAAGGGTCAGATTCCCCTTGCGGCGAATCAAGCCAATCGGTCCTTGGCCCGCTGGTTTGATGTTAGCGGCAGACAATACCAGCCGGGACACGCTCAGACCGCGCCAATGCCATGCTTGCGCAGCGCCTTGACGACCTTCTGGGCAAGAAAGGGTTGGGAATCAACCCAGACGCCGGTGGCGTCGTAGATAGCGGCAGCTATAGCCGGAGCCAGAGGCAAGAAGGGCATCTCGGCCATGCCGCGAACCCCCCAAGGACCGAGCGGATCGGGATTTTCCAACACGACCGACTTTATCCGGGGCGGCACATCCAGCGAGGTCGGGATCAGATAGGTCGACAGATAGGGATTAAGGATCTTGCCCTCGCGCGATACTAGATACTCCATCAGCGCATAGCCTTGAGCCTGAATGACCGCGCCTTCAATCTGACCTTCCAGTTGCTGCGGATTGATCACTTTGCCGACATCGTTGGCGCAAACCACATCGATCAATTGCACCTGACCCGTTTCGATATCGACTTCAACTTCGACCGCTTCCGCCACGTAGCCATAGGCGAAGTTAGGTTCCGCCTTGCCGGTTTGCGGGTCAAAATCGGTGGTCGGCGGCGGGTGATACATGAACTCGCCTTTGGCGGGCCGCTCTTCGTCGCGCCATTTGCGCAAGGCGATTTCAGCGGCGCCGCGGATGGCATTGCCGGACATGAATGACAGCCGCGAGGCGGAAGCGCTGCCTGAAGATCCGGAGGTGGCGGTGTCGGAGGCGACGATCCGCACCTTGTCAAATGGCACACCGACGGCATCAGCCGCCATTTGCGAAAGGGCGGTATGCGCCCCTTGCCCCACATCGGCGCCGGCCTGGTAAAGAATGACCGTCTCGATCTCCGTGCTGCCCAGCAATTCGATGCCAGCCCAGCAATGTTCGGGGTACCCGAAGCCGAAACCGACATTTTTGAAGCCACCGGCCAGTCCGCGGCCGCGCCGCTTGCTTTTGTCGGTTGGTTGAGTTGGCTTTTGCAACGTCCAGCCTGCGGTCGTTTCGCGCCACCAGGACTCTCTGCCGCAAGCCTCAAAGACTTCAGGCATAGTCACACCGGCGGGAAAGGGCGTAGCGACTGTGCCGATGCTGCCTTCGCGGATGCTGTTGATCAAGCGGATTTGCAGGGGATCTATATCCAGCGCGGCCGCGAGACGGTTCATCTGCCCTTCGGCGGCCAGCAGAGCCTGGGGCGCGCCGAAGCCGCGAAAAGCTCCCGATGGGATGTTGTTGGTATAGACGGCGTAAGTATCAATGTTGATGTTGGGAATTTCATAAGGACCGCTGACGTTGATGTGGGCGTTGCCCAGCACCTTGTTGGAAGTATAGTTATAGGCCCCGGCGTCGCCGATGACCTCGGCCTGGACCGCAGTCAATTTGCCGGACCGAGCCGCCCCCCATTTCGCGCGAACTTTGATGGGATGGCGCTTGTGATGGTAGAGAATGGATTCTTCGCGATTCCACTGGATCTTCACCGGCCGGCGCAGCTTCCAACTCGCCAGCGCCAAGACGATCTGCACCGACATGTCTTCGCGGCCACCGAAGGCGCCGCCAATCGCTGGGTATATCACGCGCACTTCCGCTGGCGGCAGGTTGAGCGCATGATAAATCTGTTCCTGGTCTTCGTGCGTCCATTGGCCGGCTACGACCACGGTGACGCGGTCTTCTTCGTCAATATATGAGAGACCGGCTTCCGGCTGGAGATAGGCGTGTTCCTGCCAGGTGGTCTCGTATTCGCCTTCGACAACGACATCGGCCGCCGCCCAGCCGGCCGCCATATCTCCCCGGCGGATGCGGTATTGCGTCACCAGATTTTGAGGATGCTCAGGATGCAACTGCGGCGCAGATGCCGCCATGGCATCTTCGGGATCAAATACCGCGGGCAAATCTTCGTATTCGACCTGGATCAAGTCGAGCGCGCGCCTGGCGATGTCGTCCGTTTCCGCGACGACCGTGGCCACCATGTCCATGTAGCAGCGCACGACATCGGTCCCGGCTTTGTCACCGTCGGGACCGCAGAGCACTGGCTGGTCCTTCATCACCAAGCCATATTCGTTAACCGGCACATCTTGGCTCGTAAATACGCGGATGACGCCGGGCAGCGCTTCTGCCTGACTAACGTCTATGCGCGCCACACGGGCATGGGCGCGTTCGCTAAACTTGATGCGCATCCAGAGTTGGCCGTCGATATCAATATCGCCGGGATAAGGGGTTTCGCCGGTGACCTTGCCCCTGGCGTCTATGCGCTTCATGGATTCACTGATGACCGCGGTCGTTTCATTTAACACAGGTTTGTACCTCGGAAAGTGGCGTACAGGGATGCGGACGCATCAATACGATGGAATCGCCTCGAATGTCGTCTCAATGAACTTTTCCGTTTCGTTGTAAAAGATGCGGCGCAATATAGCGATGGCGGCAGCATAGGTCGGCTCCACACCGCCATAACTCAAGCTGCCCGCGCCCAGGTTCTGCCCGCGATTCATGGGTTTATCCGATGCGTAATGCAAGAAGCCGATATCAAAGCGCACCGAATGCAGATTTACAATTTCATTCACCGGATGCCGCTGCGGGCGGAAGGCCTCGTATACCGCCGAAAGGTATGGTCCGCCTTCCATTTCGATATCGGTGTAGCCTTCTTTGTAGAAAACGCTCATATAGTGCGGGTTCTGCAGAAAGGTGCCCAGAACGGTGACCGCTTTCTGATTGTCAAGGACGTTGCCGTGCTCCATCCAGGAGCGGACGTGACGCGCGGTAAAGCAGTTGCGAAAGAGGTAGGTATTCTGCGAGTGCTCATCGTGAATCACGTTCGGGATCATCATATCGCCGATGCGACCGTTTAGCGTGGCCGCCTTGCCCATGACATAGACGCCATCAAGCCGGCCAACGCCTTGGGATATCCGGCTAAGAAGCTCATAAGACGCCATACCCAGCGGGTAATCAATATTGATGATGATGGCGTTGCTATGTCGCAAAGGCTCTAGGTCATCAGCCCGGCCCAGGCGCGGATCAAACCATTGCGCTTCCAGTTTACCCAGTTCGATCACCTGTGTTTCCATTTCGAAGCCGTGCCGGCTGGGCACACGATGGATGCCGAGGCGATGTTCCTCTTTCTGGAGTATGCGTTTCGCCTGACCGCCTTGTTCCGAAAGATATTGACGCAAGACAAAATACAAGAAGTTATCGATGCTCTTGTGGTAGCTCTCTTTGAGATCTTCGTACTCGGTCAGCAGCGACTTTTCTTCAAACTGCTCGATATAGTTGACCAGGCTCTCTTCAAAGCGGCGGGCGAAACCGGCCAGCAAATTGATCAAGGAATGGGTATTGCTGGAGACGAAGTAAACGGGCCGTTCCTGAAGATCTATGTCGGCAAGCGCCATCTCTTCACAGAGTTCATACCACCAGGAGGCAGTCGCGCGGCGATAATCGGCGAGCGAGCCGGAGATCAAACGCAAGGTCATGCTCTTGCGCCGTCGTCCGATGCGCAGCAAGTTATTCACGAAGTCGGCGCCCCACAACAGCTGGAGGCGTCGCAAGTCGCTAACGGCCATCCGCAGGCAAGTCGCCAGTTCATCGAATTCCGCATCCGGCAGCCGGCCCTCCTCGGCAAAGGGTTCAAGCAGAAGGCGCAAGTCCTCCGCCTGCAGCAGACGGTGCAACTTGTTCCATTCGATCTGAAAAGCGGTCAACATAGGCACGAGATCGTCAATATCGGAGCGGCTGACAATGAAAACCGCCATGGCGCTATCGCCATTGAAGTGCGTGCGGCGGCGGCGGCCAGGCGCATAGACGCGCTGCCAGGCTGAGATGTTCTTGTAGCCAGCGGCGACGAATGCGCGCTCCAATTGCCCGACCAGGACCTCGTCGACATCGATGATACAACTGGGCAGGCGCAAAGCGCTATACATCAAAGCGGAGGCATCCAGCTCGGCGGCATCAGCATGCTCGTGCAATGACGATGACATTGCCAAATGGCTTTCGACCAAGGTCTCGATCTTGATGCTATCGCTGGAGCGCAGCAGCGAATAATAAGTGCGCATATAAAGTTCGACTTCTTCGCTGCCTGTTTTGGGAACGCGTCGGTCCATACGCTGTCCTTATCTGATTCTCGCCTTCGCTTTGCTCGCCTGACGAAAAGCCTCCACGATTTTATAATAGCCGGTGCAGCGACAAAGGTTGCCGCTGATACTGTAGTTGATCTGTTCAGTGTCGGGTTCGGCAATTTCTTCCAGAAGTTTGGCCCCCGCCATCAAGAAGCCCGGTGTGCAGTAACCGCATTGAACGGCGGCTTCATCGATGAAAGCTTGTTGAATAGGATGCAGACGCTCGCCCTGCCGCAAGCCTTCGACCGTGACGACCGCGGCGCCATGCGCCCTCGGCGCGTGCACCATGCACGACATGACCGCCACATCATCCAAGAAGACCGTGCAAGCGCCACATTCGCCTTCGGCGCAGCCTTCCTTGGCGCCGAGCAGGCCGACATCATCGCGGAGCCAATGCAGCAGTGATTTCTGTTGACCGGTGGGGATGCTCAAGTCTTCGCCGTTGACGCGGCATTCGATCGGCGTATCGGGCCTATGAAGGATTTGCCGCGGGAGACCGCGCTTTACGATGGCGCCATCTCCGCCCCAGAGCATGGGAGGCGCAGCGGGCAAGCCGCTCTCTTGCTCAGCCGCCGCCAACTGGCGCAGCGCGCGTAGGACTAGGATCTTGACCATTTCGCTACGATACTCGGCGCTGCCGCGTACATCGTCGATCGGCGTAGCAGTCGCGCTGGCTAGGCGCCCGGCCTCGGCGATCGTCTCCGCCGTCAACCGCTTGCCAAGCAAGAATTGCTCGGCGGCGGGCACGCGAATGATAGTAGCGGCAACGCTGCCTAGCGTTATGCGAGCCTCCGCAACCCGTTGATCTTTGTCGCGACGCAAAACTGCAGCGACATCCACAACAGAAATGGCTTGGGCGCGCCGCAAGCCCAGTTTCAGAAAAACACCGCGCTGGTCGGCTTCCAGCGCCGGAATGCGAATGGCAAGCAGCAGCTCATTCGGACGGAGGACGGTCTGTCGAAAGCCGCTATAGAAATCGGCCAGCTTCAGCGTCCGTTCGCCTTCGGCCGAAACCAGGGTCACTTCGGCATCCATGGCGATCAGCGGCGTGATGGTATCGTTGGCGGGCGACGCGGTGATCAGATTGCCGGCGACAGTGGCGCGGTTACGTATTTGAGGCGCGCCGACTTCCCAAGATGCTTGCGCCAGCGGAAGCGCCCTCAGCCGGATCAATTCACTGCTCACGACATGGTTGTGGGTCACGAGTGGGCCCAATACAATCGTGTCGTCTTCGAGGCGAATTTGATCCAGACCGGGCACGCGGGTGATATCAATCAGCGCTTTTAGCTGAGGATGTCCGCCGTGTTCCATCTCGATGATCAGATCGGTGCCGCCGGCCACAATACGCGCTGTCGCCTGGTGTTCGTCCAAAAGCGCGAGCGCTTCATCAATGCTGCTGACACTGTAATAAGCTCGCCACATTCAGTCTGTGCCTCCAATCGCTTGATCTCGGCTGCTCTCGCTCAAACGGGATCAAGCTCCAAGATCGTGAAAGGATTAATGTTCATGACGCAGGTCGATTCGAACTCGGTCCGCACTGTCTTGCGGCGATCCCAGGTATGGACATGCCCGTGAAGCATGTACCGCGGCTGGAACCAGCGCATAAAGACCAGAAAACTGCTGAAGCCGCGATGAGCGACATCCGAGCCGTCGTGAATATCTTTCGGCGGCGAATGTGTTACGAAGAGGTCAATGCCGCGCTTGCGCACCCAACGATGCCAAAGAACCGCCGGCGCCAGCCCCAAGACCATACGCTGCATTTGTGACTGAGTATATTGGATGCGCCCCTTGTTGTACCTGATCGAGCCTTCCAGGCCGGCCATGGTGATCCCGCCATATTCGACTACTTGCTGGTGAAGATTGATGCCGCCGGGCGGCTCATGATCATAGGCCTCGTCGTGGTTGCCGCGAACGTAAAACATCGGCACACTGGTGATGCTCGTAATGAAATCTAGGTAGCCAGGCGACAGATCGCCACAGCTGATAATGATGTCAATATCGCTGTACTGTCGGCGCAGGTTCACCGCGTTATGCAATTGCGGCATCTCGATATCGCTTACACAGAGGATCTTCACACCGCCGATAGCTTTCTGATACGCGCTTTCTTCTATTGCCTCGTCGAGTCTATTACGAGTAGCCGCCGGCGAAGGTGTCGATCATGAGGCGAACATCCTCACCCAGCGGGTAAAGAATGGGACAAGTCGCGCCTGCCGCGATATACTCACGCACCTTGGCCTTGACTTCAGCCGGCGTCCCGGAAGCGGTAATCATCTGCACGACTTCGTCCGGCACCAGCTTCATCGCTTCCAGGATCTGCTCCTCGGTAGCGGGCCAGGTCAAAACTTGTCCGATTTCATCGAGCAATTCTTGGCTGACGCCGCTGGCTTTCATGATATGCGGCTGTTGCCCAAGGTATTGCGTCACGAGTTTGCGGGCGGCGTCGAGCGCCTTGGCTCGATCATTATCCACCGAGCAGACGACAAGCTGGGGCCGATCCACATCATGGATCGATTTGCCTGCCTTCTTCGCCCCGATCTCCAGTTGCGCCATCGCCATCTCATTATATTTGGGAGAGACCAAATAATTCAGCACGGCGCCGTCAGCGATTTCACCCGTGAGCGCCATCATCTTCGGCCCGGTCGCGCCAATATATATGGGCACGTTACGTGGTTCCTTGCGTCCATGCACGACATCCAGTTCCACGTCATCCATCTGGACAAATTCGCCATCAAAGCTGACGCGTTCACGATTCAACAGTCGACGGACCACAGTCACCACTTCGCGCATGGCGAGCAGGTTTTTGCGGCGGGTGATGCCGACTTTCGCCGCCAGAGGATCCCACCAAGCGCCAATGCCGCAGTAGATACGGTCTTCCGCCAAGTCATCCAGCGTGAGGAAAGTGGCAGCGATCACGGCGGCGTTTCGCGTCCAGTTGTTAATCACGCCCGAGCCGATTTTGATGCGCGAGGTGACGGCGGCGAAAGCGGCCATCGGCACGATCGCGTCGCGAACCAGGCGGCTTTCGGCTTGCCAGACCGCCTCAAAACCGCATAACTCAGCATATTTCACATATTCGATCGCGTCAGCCAAATTGTGCGCGTCCTGCAGATAAAGCGCTACCCGATCAGCCATGAGAATTCTCCAGTTCGCTAGTGCATCCCTTGTCACCGATATTATCTATCATCATCGCCTCTTGAGGCAAATCATGCCCCGACCTCAACTCGCGCCGAGCGCCAGCGGGAAGGACGGCAAGTGACCGAACTGGCCGCCCGCCAGGATTTCCTGATAATCTCTGAGATCCTCAGGAACATCAATATCCAGAGCCATTCGGTCAGATTGATAGGTGGAGACACGCAGGCCGACTTTCTCCGCCAAGTGAATATGCCGCGCGTAACTGCCGCGGCCGTATTCATATTCGATCGCGCCGGGCGGGCGAATCAGCAGGGCGTTGGTGCCATCGCGTTCGCGATCGGTGGCGATGACAAGAGAATCTTCATCAGCCAGCCGGATCATCGCGCGGATGTCTTCCGCATTGATGAAGGGCAGGTCCGCCGGCAAGATCAGAACAGCGTCGGCGCGCCAGCTCTTGACCACCATGGTCGCTCGCAGGAGCGCGGGATTAAGATTCGATAAAGCGCCTTCCTGCAAGGTCTTAGCGCCCAATTCCCGGGCTATCGCCAGCGCCTTGGTATCGCGGGAAATCACCAGCACGCCTGTGACCTGTTGAATTGTAGCGGTCACAGAGAGCACATGGCGAAACATCGCTTGAGCCAATTCGAATCGCTGATTGGGCAGCAAAGCCGGCGCCAGGCGACTCTTGGCGTTTTTCAGCGGTTTCACCGGAATGATAGCCCAAAGGCTCATGGCGCCCAGCCCTCGATCCAAGCCAGAATTGCGCGCGCCAGGCCGACCTTGGCCGACAGGTCTGTCATCAGCGTATCCATCCGCGCCAGACGCAGCCTCCCATCGTCAAAGGGCTCGTTGCGAATGTCGTCAACAAAACCATTAATCAAGACGCCGAAGTAATCGACCACTGACTTCGCCGATACATCAATGCCAAGCTCAGTCATGATCTTTGCCGTCGGACCTTTTACAGCGTCGCCAGCAATAATCGGCGTCACCGCCACAATTGGCAAGGTCAGGTCTTTGAGGAGGGCGCGCAGACCGGGAACCGCCAGGATCGGCGCCAGCGAAAGCCAGGGGTTGGATGGCGCAAGCAACACCATATCCGCGGCGGCAAGGGCCGCTTGGACAGCCGTCGAAACTTGCGCCCTTTCACAATTCTGATGTCGTATCGATCTGACAGTCGGCTGCCAGCGGTGCTTTACGAAGTATTTTTGAAAACCGAGCTCGCCCTTTTCGGCGGTATCCACGATCGTTGGCACTTCGGCATCGGACATAGGCAGCAAGCGCGCGCGAATGCCTAAACGCTCAGTCAGGCACACAGTCGCTTCGGTCAGCGTGTTTCCTGATCGCAACATTTGCGTCCGCATGAGATGCGTGGCCAGGTCTTTGTCACCGAGCCGAAACCAGGGCTCAAGACCAAAATTTACATGCAGGCTTCTTAATACCGCATCGGAGTCATGCGCGACGCCCCAGCCAGTGGCGGGGTCAACCAAGCCGGACAGAGTATACATCAGCGTATCGAGGTCCGGGCAGATTTTTAGGCCGAGATGCCAGAAATCATCGCCAGTGTTGACGATGAAGGTTAGCCTTTCGGGCTTCACCACCTGGCTCAAACCGAGCGCCAGCTTGGCTCCGCCGACGCCGCCGATCAGGACAACAACATTCTTGTCTATCGCCACAATGTTTTTGCTTCCCAAGGGTCGCGGCTTCGCTTTCGAATCTGCGCCGGATAACCCAACGTGATCATGCCTTGCGGTCGCCAGTCGACGGGCAGGTCCAAAACCGATGCGACTAAGCCCTGGCAGAACAAGGGCGCGCACATCCAGCAAGCGCCTAAGCCGAGGCTGGCGGCCATCAGTAATATATTCTGGCCCGCCATCGCCGCGCTTTGTTGCGCCATGGTCGCCTCGTGCGCGTTGCGCTGGTCGTCGGCATAGACATCCATATCGCCAAGACTCATACAGAGCAGGAGCAAAAGCGGCGCCGAGGTAATGCGCGCGTAGGAACGCCCGACATCGTTCTCGATGAACTCTTCCGCCATACCATCCGCTTGCAAGTCGAGGCGTAGGCGCGCGCCCATTTCCCGCGCCAGCCGCTCCTTGATAGCGGGCGCTTCTATAACCACGAAGCGCCAGGGCTGCCGGTTATGAGCGGATGGCGCCCAACTGGCGGCTTCCAGCAATTGCTCGATGCATTCCGGCGGAACGGCACGCGCCTCATAGCGTCGCAGTGAGCGGCGCTCGCGCATGAATTGCAGCAGGGCGTCGGGATTCATCGCTGACTTAGCGATAAAGATCATGCTCGGCCGAACGGATCATATCAGCCGCGCGTCCGTGCTTTGCGCTCAGGTCCAGTCCACGGATCACGACCGCCGGCAAACCTTCGTCCGCTTCACCGGAAAGCAAGTGCGCCGTCGACGCGACCAGATCGGCGTAAGCCAATTGCGTCACCTCAAGCATGCGACCATAGAGATCGCGGCTGCCGCGCAGATCCTTGACCGCCGGCAAGCCGGCAGCGCCGATGGCGACGCCTACATTGCCCACACGAAAGGCTCGGCCGTGCGTATCGCTGATGATGACGGCGACATCGATGCTGCAACGCGCCTTGATATCGGCGCGAATCGCGGCGGCCGCGCCATCTGGATCGCGCGGCAAAAGCAGCGCCGCATCATCACCTGCTTCTATATTGCTCTGATCGACGCCGGCATTGGCGGAGACGAAACCCAGACGATGCTCCGTGACCAGTACGCCCAGGCGCTTGCGCGAGATCGCGTTGGACTCCTGCAAGATCAACTCGACCAGGCGAGGATTCTTTCCCGTCTCGGCCGCCAGCGCATCGGCCCGCTCCGAAGGGCATACCTCTGACAAGCGCAAATAACGTCCCTCGGCTTTGGCGACGATCTTGGACGCGATGACCAATACATCGCCATCTTGGATTTGCATATCCGCCGCAGCCGCCCGCGCCAGGATTATGTCAACAATATCATCACCTGAGCGGATGAGCGGGATAGCCGGGATGGCAAAGGCGGTCAATCTTGGCGCGTGGCTCATTCTGATGTTTCCAAGCCGGTAATGCGAATGCCGGCGCCCTTGACCTTGTAAGCGCGGTTGATATGCAAGAGTATGGGAGTCAAAGACTCGGCCGCCACCGCATTCTTCAGAGGACCCGCATCGATACCGCGCATGCCGGCGGCAATGACCAATTCAATGACCGCCGACTTGGCATCGGCGTCATCGGCGCAGACCAAGACATCGCAATCGACATCCCGATCGAGTTGCCGCAGCTTGATCGCGCTGACATTCTGAAAGGCGGCGACCACGGATACAGAATCGCCCAACATGGCTTGCGCCTCAATTGCCGCGGCGCCGCCTTCGGGCAGATTGACCGCCATGATCTCGGGCGGCTTCAACGGTACGGTCAAATCAACCAGGATTTTGCCGCGACATTGCTCGCGCAAGTCACACAGCGTGGGGCCATGCGCGCTATATGGCACACTAAGAATCACGATATCAGCCGCGGCAGCGGCGTCTTCGTTCGCCAAACCGGTCAGCAAGTCATCGCCGAGTTCGGCATTCATCTCTCTCGCGCGCCGCTCGGCCTTTTCCGCCGCGCGCGACCCGATGATAACGCGATAGCCCTTTAGCGCCCAGCGCATGGCCAAGCCAGCGCCTTCCTTGCCAGTACCGCCCAGAATCGCCAGTGTCTTCATATCCGCCCCTGTTCCAGCCGTCACAGTATTTCTAGGATTGTAAAGTATCCTGGGCGTTTCGCGTATACTTTTCCCAAACTCTTGGCGCCAATGCCATGGCCTCCGCCACGATCTCGGCTTCGTCCAGCGTGAGCAACTCCCGATCGCGCATGAGCAGGCGGCCCCCGCAGATCGTAGCGGTCACCATCGACGCCTCAAAGCCAAACAGCAGATGCCAGGGCAGATTGCCGGCGGTAAGCGGCGTGAAGGGCTGATAATCGACGAAGATCAAATCGGCGGCCGCGCCCGGGACAATCTCGCCGATGGTCTCGCCGGGGAAAAATCGCCCGATCAAGCGGGCGTTATTCCCCCAAGCCATTTGGGCGATGTTCATGCCATTTGCGCGGCGCGGGTCGCGATTGACGACCTTGTGCAGGAGATAAGCCGCTTTCCATTCCGCCCACATATTATTGCTGAAGCCATCATTGCCAAGGCAGAGCTTGATGCCGGCATCAAGCAAGCCATCGATATCAGCCGCTCCCACGCCGTTGTTCATATTAGAGCGCGGCTGATGGCTGACCCAGACGCCCCGCTCGCGCAAAATATCTCGCTCAGCATTGTCAATATGCACGCAATGCGCGGCGATGGTGGAATCGCGCCAGATGCCGTATTGGTCCAGCCGCTCCACCACGCGCGCTCCGCTGCGGCGCAGACTGTCCTCTTCGTCCGCCTCGTGTTCGGCGACGTGGATATGATAGCCGCCGTCCGTCGTAATGGCATCGGCGCAGGCGCGCAGACTTTCATCGTTGAGCGTCAAGCTGGCGTGGAGACCAAAGGTCCCGCGTATCCGCGGATGGGTCGCTGACTTCGCCATGAAGCGCAAGTTTTCGGCGATACCGGCGCGCATTTTGTTCATGCCATCGCGATCGGTCACTTCGTAGCACAAGACGGCGCGCAGGCCAGCCTCGTCAATGGCATCGCCAATGACATCAAGGCTGCCGTGGATGAAGTTTGGACTGGCATGATGATCAACCAGGCTGGTCGTCCCGTGCTTGACCGCGTCGACAAGGCAGACCAGGGCGCTCGCCCGCACACTCTCTCGATCCAGGGCTTTATCCAGCGGCCACCACAAGCGACTCAGAATTTGTGGGAAGTCACGCGGCGCCGGACCCGGTATCGCCATGCCGCGGGCATAGGCGCCATAAAAATGGGTGTGGGCGCAGATGTTGCCGGGCATCACATATTGTCCGCGGGCATCCACAATGTCGGCATTGGGATGCAGCGCCGCCAAATCGGCGCGCTTGCCCAAGGCCATTATCCGCCCGTCGGCGATATACAGCGCCTGATCGGGTAATATGCGCGGAGCCCCGCCCAAGGTGACAAGCGTCCCGTTTACGATGATCATATCGGACATGAGTCTATGCCTCCTGCGCTTCAGTTCCGCAGCGCGTGATAAACACGATCGACATAGAAATCAGCAGCGCTGTACAAGTCGCCGACAGTCTCGGCGCAGATGAAACGATCCCAGGTCGTGCGGATGAAACTGATGGACCGCGCCGGCAAATTAGCTATCGGCGGGTCTCGCTGAATCAGTTGACGAAACTGCACCTTGTAGTAGATCTCATTCGCCCGCTGGTCTTCATCGGGCAGCAACTCGCCTCGCCGGGCCAGCTCCAACCCGGTGATTCGCGCGAAGTAAGCGATGGTGCCGCTGCGCTCGCGAAAGGTCTTGCCGCTTAAAAACAAGGCGATGTACTCGGCATTCAGTCCGCGCGGCAATTGGCGCTGCGGGATCCGATACCAGTTAGACCGACGGGCGATCTGGAAATCTTTCTTGCGCTTTATGACGCCTACCAGCACTCGGTCGTCAGCATACATTATCGAACCTGTGTCTCTCGCTTACTGCCTGCGTTGCGCCAGGAGGCGCTTGTCGATCTCGGCGACCCGCTCCTGATGGCCGATCCACCAAGCCGGATCGCGCTGAGCGTCGAGTTCAGCGACCGTCTTGCCTTGCTGTTCCACCCAGGTGTAATACTTCAAGTTGTGCCAGCGTTCTCGCGCTTCGCGGCTCCCTTCCACCACCCAGTCTGTGCCCGCGCGATGAAAGACTCCGTCGATAATCGCCGTCGCTCTCGCCTCGTCCAAGGGACCATGCTGACGGCGGAGTTGCTTCATAACCGAGCCGTAACGCTCCATGGCATCGGTGGCGACAGTCACCACCACATCCTGCCTCCCCAAATTGTAAAACTTCGCTGTTTTAATAGCGCCGATAATATTGCAGATTCCGCTGATGCCCAAGGCTTGCGAAAGCTGCCGGGCCATGCCTTCCGCCAGGCCAAAGCGCTCGCGCAAGACCTGTCGGCCGCGTTCCTCCGCCAGTATTCGCAATCCATTCAGAGCATCCATGTCGTCTATCGCCATGAGCGCATCCATATTAAACACATTATGGATCCAGGTCACATGCTTGTCGCCGATGCCCTGTATCTCATGCGCGCCGTAACCATTGTTGTAGAGCGTCGGGCATTGGATCGGCTCCAGGCCGACGATTTTGTGATCCGGCCAAATCTGTTTTAGTCGGTCGCCAGCGGCGATGGTGCCGGCGCTACCCATGGCCGACACATAAGCCGAAATCATCCCCGCGCCAATGCCCTCATCCTGCAACTCAGCCGCCAACTCTACCAAGGTATTCCCGGTTACATGGTAGTGAAAGCGATAATTGCCCATCACTTCGAATTGGTTGAGCACGCGAATCTTGGGATCGCTTCCGCGCAGCCGCTTAACCTCGTCATATATTTCTTTGACATTGCTCTCGCTGCCCGCCGTGCGAATGATCCGCGCGCCATAGCGGGTAATGCGATCGAATCGTTCCTGGCTCATCTCCTCCGGCAATACGACAATACTGTCGTACTCCATGCGGCAGCCGATGAAAGCGCCACCGATCCCATAATTGCCGGTCGAGGGCCAAACCAGTGTGTGCGCATTCGGGTCGACCTCGCCTAACAACTGCTTCTCCAGCAGAACCGAATAGGCCGCCCCGACCTTGTGGCTGCCCGACGGGAAATGCATGCCGTATATCAAAACGATATTGGCGTCAACGCCGGTGAGTTCTCTGGGTAAAACAATGTGGTAGATCTGATTCTGCGGGTCTCGCCAGGTGATGTTATAAAGATTCAGCGGATTGAGCGGATCATTCTCCAATGCGGCCAAAGCATCAGCGCGAATTTTCGGATCAATTGTCTGCGGGTGCAACATTTCTTCGAAGCTGGGACCTGTGACCATCTTGTATTCCTCATTTGGCGTCGGGCGCGTCATCTTCCATCAGATTCAATTGTCGTTCCAACAATCGCATTTCATTGAGGATTTCGCTGCGCTTTCGCGCCAACTCGCGGTAAAGGCGCCGATCTTCGGCCGACATGTCTTCACTCTTGCCCTTGTTTGCCATGATCAACGCGTCAATGCGACTGTCGATCGCCTCGTAATCTTCAACCAACTGCCGATACTGACGGACCATTTGCAGGTCCTTGCCTTCAGACGCGGCCATGACCCGCCACCCCCATCGTCTCTTGATCGACTAAGCCAGCGCCCGACTGACCACTGCTGGGCGCAATACCGATGCGTTGATTTGGCGCCAACGGTTCGCCCAAACCATAAGTCGACGACACGACATATAGTGGACGATCGCGCGACTCGTCGTAGGTGCGCGCGACATATTGACCGATTATAAAGAGAAAAAATAGTTGAAAAGAGCTGAGAAGCAGCAACAAAATGATCGTGGTCGCCTGGCCGCCGAAGAACTCCTCGCCCATAACCAGCCGCAGCCCGGAAATTATGACGCCGACCAGTAAGGACAGTATTGCAAGAGTGAAACTGATATAAATCATGATCTGCAAGGGGAAGAAGGAAAAGCTGGTCACGGCGTCCAGCGCAAACGCGATCATCTTGCGCAGCGGGTACTTTGTTTCCCCCCAAACTCGCTGCTCACGCACGTATTCGATGCCGATCTGTTTGTAGCCGACCCAACTCGTCATGCCGCGCACAAAGCGATGATGTTCGCGCATTTGCCGCAGCACAACCGCCACCCGTTCGTCCATCAAACGAAAATCTCCCGTATCAACGGGAATATCGATATCCGTGATGCGGTGGATCAAGCGATAGAAGATCCTGGCGCTGAACCGTTTCCAAAAACTTTCGCCCTTCCGCTCGGACCGCACGGCGTAGACCACGTCGTAGCCTTCTCTCCATTTGGCGACCAAGCGCGGGATGACCGCTGGCGGATCTTGAAGATCGGCATCAATCAAGATCACCGCGCGCCCGCAAGCATAATCGATCCCGGCCGTCACGGCGATCTGATGACCGAAGTTCCGCGCGAAACTGATGACGCGCAAGCGCGGATCAGCATCGGCCAATTGTAACATTAATTCATGCGAGCCATCGGTACTGCCATCATTAACCAGCAGCAACTCCCAGCTTAGGCCGGCGCCCTCCAGCGCCGCCCTCACCTCCTCGTAGAAGCGCCGCAAGTTGCCGGCTTCATTATATACCGGCGCCACGATCGAAACCGTTGTGCGCGCGCTCATAAGACCCCGAACTCATTTAATGCCGTTTTGACCGCGGCAATTTCAGGCGGGACGCTTAATGCGCCCGTTACGGACTTCCGCGCGCCATCGATATCCTTCAGGCCGTTTCCCGTGCTCACGAGGCACACGGTCTCATCTTTGTCAACAAGTCCGATACGCAGCGCCCGACCCAAGCCGGCGAAGCTAGCGGCAGCAGCTGGTTCGGCGAATACGCCACTCAGTTGCGCCAGCCTCGGTATCGCGGCCAGAATTTCGTCATCCGAGACCGTGAGAAAGGCGCCGCCCGTCTGCCGGACCGCGCGCAATGCCTTGGCGCGGTCGCGCGGCAATTCTGCGGCGATACTGTCGGCGATCGTATTCGCAGGTTGCCGCGCCATTGCTTCCGGCGCCAAGCCAGCCGCGAAGGCATCCGCCAACGCCGCGCTGCCTTCGGCCTGGACTCCGATCAAACGCGGCACGCGGTCGATCCAGCCCAATTCAGCCAAATCTTGAAAGCCCTTATGGATACCGCTTATGATACTGCCATCGCCGACGCTAACCGTCACGACATCCGGAACTTGCCAATCCAACTGCTCGGCAATCTCAAGAGCGACCGTCTTCTTGCCCTCGGTCGTGAAGGGATTCACGCCTGTATTTCTTATGTACCAGCCCTGATCCTGGCAGATCTCCATGCACAACTCGAAGGCATCGTCATAGCTGCCTTCAACCAGTAGAACAAGCGCGCCATAAACGAGAAGTTGCGCAATCTTGGCCGCCGGCGCGCTTGCAGGCACAAAGATCAGCACATCAATTTCCGGTAAGGCGGCGCCCAGGCCAGCCAAAGCGGCCGCCGCGTTTCCGGTGCTGGCGGCGCTCACAATCTTGTATTCTGCCTGAAGCGCTTGCGCCAATACCAGCGCGCTCGCACGGTCTTTCAACGAACCCGTTGGGTTGGCGCCATCGTCTTTCACCCAAACGCGGGGCAGGGCGAACTGGTCCGCGATGCGCGGCGCTTCGTAAAGCGGCGTCCAGCCAACGGCGGCAGGCGGCACGCGGCTGCCCGAGTCGACCGGCAGCAATGCTCTATAACGCCAGATATTGCTGAGTTGGCTAGCGCTGAGCGCGTCGCGATCCACAGAAGCGCTGAGCGCGGCATAATCATAGAGCACATCAAGCGTGCCCGCTTCGCCATGCTCCGGGCAAGTATATTCAACCTCATCTGGCGCGAAACGGCAGCCACCGATGACACAACGCAGTTCAGTGATTTCCGCCATTACAATGTCGTCATCTTAAGTCGCCTATTGATTGACTGTCGAGCATCCGCCATATCTCAGGCTCAGCCAGCGTCACCAGGGACGATTTGCGTGCCTGTCTCTCCGTGCAAGGCCCGTGTGATATTCTGCGGATTTGTGATGATCGCTCGCGGTCCGCCACTATGCACAAAATCAATTGCCGCTTCAATTTTGGGATACATGCTGCCGCGCGGGAAATGCCCTTCGGCAAGATAGCGCCTGGCCTCCTCCAACGTCAAGATATCGATCGGCTTTTCCTGCGGCGTATTAAAATCTAGGCAGACACGCTCGACGCCGGTGGAGATCAACAACAGATCGGCGCGCAAGGTTTGCGCCAGCGCGCTACTGGCGCGGTCTTTATCGATGACAGCAGCGATGCCGCGAAGGCTGCCATATTCGTTGCGGACGACCGGCACGCCGCCACCGCCGCAAACGACCACGATGTAGCCAGCCAAGACCAGCGCATTGATCGCATTGATCTCGTTGATCACCAGCGGTTTCGGCGAGGCGACGACCCGCCGCCAGCCCCGCCCGGCGTCTTCCATCACCTGCCAGCCTTCGGCCTCGGCTTCGCGCGCTTCCGCCTCGGATAGAAATCCGCCAACGGGCTTGTCCGGGTTATCAAAAGCGGGATCGTCCGGATCAACTCGCATCTGCGTGATTATTGTCGCGACCGTGTGATTCATGCCGACGCGGCGAAGCGAGTTGTCCAAGGCCTGTTGCAGCATATAACCGATGCTGCCCTGGGTATCGGCCACGACCAAGTCAAGCGGCACCTCATGAATGCCGGCTTCGCGTTTGGCGATCTCCGAACGATTCATGATGTAGCCAACCTGAGGACCGTTGCCATGCGTGACCACCACCTGCCAGCCATCGGCGATCATATCGGCGATGTGACGACAAGTTTCGCGCACCGCTTCCCACTGCCATTCAATATCAGGATTGCGCGGATCAGGTATCAGGGAGTTGCCGCCGATGGCCACCACTACCAGTTTGTCAATCATGATTAGCGTCTCTTAACTCATCAACGCGCTCTTGCTTACGAGCGTATGGCGCGCGTCATTCTTGGCGCCGTTCAATTGCGGCGCCTGACAAACCCTCAGCGCATGGTCAAGGCCATGGTCGCTTTCTGCACGTGAAGGCGATTTTCGGCTTCGTCATACACGACGCTCTGAGGCCCGTCGATGACGCTGTCGGTCACCTCAATATTGCGGTCGGCCGGCAGGCAGTGCATATAAATCGCGTTGTCCCGCGCCAAGGCCATCCGCCGATCATCCGTGATCCAATCGGTATATTTGGCGCCGATTTCAGCCGATGCCGCTTCATCCTCGGTCGTCAGCCAACTGCCCCAACTCTTGGGATACAAGATGTCGGCGCCGGCGAAACCAGCGTCAAAGTCGTCGATGATTTCAAAGGAGCCGCCGTGTCTGCGCGTATTCTCTTTGGCTTGCTCGACAATATCGGGCATCAACTTGTATTCCGGCGGTCGCGTCAAACGCAGGTTCATACCGAAGCGCGACATTAGCAATACGAGGCTCTGAGGCACCGATATCGGTTTCTGATAGCTGGACGCGTAAGCCCAACTGATGTTTATTGTCTTGCCACGCAAGTCCCGACCGAACTTCTCCTGGATCGTCATCAGATCAGCCAGGATTTGAAATGGATGATAGATGTCACATTGCATATTCAGGACGGGCACTCGGCTGGCTTCGGCCACCGCATTAATGTAGTTGTTGCCGAAGCCCCAATCGCATTGGCGGATTGCGATGCCGTCCGTGTAACGGCCGACGATTTCGCCGATTTCCTTGGCGGTATCCCCGTGGCTGATCTGCGTGGTGGTGTGGTCGATGAATTGGGCGTGCCCGCCCAATTGCGCCATACCGGCCTCGAAACTGATGCGCGTGCGCGTGCTAGTGAAGAAGAAAAGCAAAGCCAAAACTTTATCGCGCAGGTAGGCCTGCGGCTCGCCTAGCGCCCGTTTCCTTTTCAAGTCCCAGGCGACATCAAGCAATGTTTCTATTTCTTCTCGGGTCCAATCTTGGGTGCTGATCAGGTCACGACCGCGAAGATCCGTCTGCATTGTTTTCCCCTCTCCCATTCTGATTATTCCCAGCCGCCCGCCGGGTTGTCATTTCATGGCAGCAAGCAATATTCTTTGACGCTCAAACGCTAACCGCGCCATTCAACCTTTGCCGAAGGATAGCCGGGAACAAAGCATACCACTCAGTAGAGCGCACGACATCATCCAATGGCACCTGATCCAGAACGGTATGGGCATGGATCTCGTTGCCAGGCGCGAAGCCGATACTAGGAATTCCGGCTTTGCCCGCCCAATAAATGCCGTTGGTGGAGAAATCCCATTTGCCGGTATCGACAGGACCGTAGAGCACCTCGGCCGCCGCCAGACCGGCCTTGACGATGGGCTCATCTTCCTCATAAGCCCAGGCGGGGTAGACCTTGTCAAGCGGAAAGACAAAACCGGTATAACTCGGTTCATCGTATACCAGGATCTCAGCCTTAATATCATCGCGGCGGCCGATCAGATTTTGCAACCGCTGCAATTCCGCCGCAGGTTCTTCACCGAAGGTGATGCGCCGGTCAATGTAAATGGTGGCTTCGTCGGGAACGGCATTGATGCTGGGCGTCTTGACCTCCATATCGGTCACGGTGATCCGTCCCTGCCCCAGAAAGTCATGGTCGCCTAATTCCGGTTCGATATGGCTGATGCGCTCAATAATAGGCAACAGTTTGTATATGGCATTGTCGCCGAGATAATTGCTGGCGGCATGGGCGCTCTTGCCTTTGGCGACAATTTTGAATTCCACCCGGCCCTTGTGTCCGCGATAAATCTGCATCTTGGTCGGCTCGCCAATAACCACGAAATCAGGCTTGATGCCCTCGGTTTGGACAAAGGCCTGCGGCGCCTGCCCATCGTTCCACTCTTCCATATTGCCGAAGTAATAGCCGGTGAAGCCATCAAGCAGACCAAGATCGCGAGCCAGCGCCAAACCGTAGACCATGCCGGGCGTGCTGCCTTTTTCATCACAAGCGCCACGAGCATACAAGATGCCGTTTTCGATTTTGCCCTCAAAGGGGTCCCACCCCCATTCGTCGGGATCGCCAATGCCAACGGTGTCGATATGGCTGTCGTAGAGCAAAATCTTGTCGCCATTGCCGATGCGCCCGACAATATTGCCCATCTTGTCCCAGAAGACTTCGTCGAAACCGAGCTTGGTCATCTCGACCGCGATGCGCTCGCCACAATCCTTTATTTGGCTGTCCATGCTTGGTATGGCGCAGATCTCGCGCAAGAAGCGGATGATATCATGTCGCTGCGTCTCGACGCGGCTGCGCAGAACTTGTATTTGAGTATGGTCAACCATGTTGGAACCTGTTGTCGATCAATTCATTGGAAAGCTATACTCTAGCGAAAACTAACCAGAAAATACAGGCAATTTTAGACAAATAGACCAATTAATTTGAACCCTTCGACATCCACCAGACCCAGGTCGGTCAATTTGAGTTTGGGAATCACTTCCAAGCCCATGAAACTCATAACCATGAACGGGTCACTCATCCGGTTTCCCAAGCTGTGCGCCGCGACTATCATGCGATCGTAATCCGCGCGCACGGTGTGAATCGGCTCATCGCTAAGCAGGCCGGCAATAGGCAAGGGCAAGCGCGCCAAGATCCGATCGCCATCGGCCAGCACCAAACCGCCTCCCATCTCCACTGCGGCCAGAACGGCTGTCTTCATACTCGCATCGTCGACGCCGATCACGGCCAGATTGTGGTGATCGTGCGCGACGGTGCCGGCGATGGCTCCCCGTTGCAGGCCGAATCCCTTGATGAAACCGAGCCCGATATTGCCGGTGGCATGGTGCCGCTCGACCATGGCGAACTTCAGCATGTCGCGCTCGACATCGCTTTCAGCGAAGCCCGCGACAATATGAGCCGGCTCGATCAAATGCTCGGTGACGACCTGGTCTTTGACCGTGCCGATCACGCGAATGCGCTCGCTGGCCGCCGGAATTTTGAAGTCGAGGGAGTTTGTGGCCACATTGACCGTACTCCGCAGATTGCTGCCGCGGGGCGCCAGCGGCTCCAGCGTCATGGCGCCGTCTTGCGCGACCAGAACGCCACCGCGATAAACTTGCTCCGGCCTGAAGTCCTGCAGGTCGCGAACGATCAGCAAGTCGGCATAGCGGCCGGGCGCCACAGCGCCGTACTTGCCCAAACCAAAGTGGCGCGCCGTATTGTAACTGCCCATGCGAATCGCCATCAGCGGATCAATTCCCTTGGCGATAGCGACGCGAATCATGTAGTCGATCGAGCCATGGTCGATCAGATCGGCTGGGATCCGGTCATCGGTACAGAAGCAGATCGCGCCATGATTCTCCGGCGTGATCAGGGGCAGCAGCGGTTCGAGGTTGCGGGTCGTCGTGCCTTCGCGGACGAAAATGGTCAAGCCCAGCCGCAGCTTTTCCGCCGCTTCAGCGACGGTGGTGCATTCGTGTTCGCTCCGTACGCCAGCGGTGACGTAGGCGTTGAGCATGGGGCCGGTCATATCGGGCGCGTGTCCATCCAGGACCAGATGGCTGAAAAGGCTGATCTTGTCGAGCATGCCTTCGTCGCCGAGGGCAACGCCCGGATAATTCATCAATTCCGCCAAGCCCAGTACCCAGGGATGATCAAGCAGTTCCGCCAGGTCTTCCGCTTCCAGACGCGCGCCGGATGTCTCCATATCGGTAGCGGGCACACAACTTGAAGCCATCACATACATGTTCAGCAGACCATGCTTGGCCTGTCCGAGCATGTAACGCATGCCCTCCAAACCCAGCACGTTGGCGATCTCATGTGGATCGGTGACGACGGTGGTGACGCCATGCGGCAGCACGGCGCGCGCGAATTCGGGCGGGGTGACAAGGCTGCTTTCGATATGGACATGGGCATCTATAAGACCGGGCGTCACATATCGACCTCCCAGGTCGATTTCGCGTTGCCCATCGTAGCCAGCGCCTAGGGCCACCACATGACGATCGTGAATGACGATATCGCTGCGATAGATTTCACCGCTGATTACATTCACTAGATTGCCATCACGGAGGACGAGGTCAACCGGAAACTCGCCGCGCGCCGCCGCCAAGCGATCAACTATAGACATAGACTGCCTCCGCTTGATTTCCCTGTTGTCAGGCGCCTCCTAAGCTTCATCGCGCGCCAGCGACAGCGACAGCTTGTTATGCGCTTCTACCAGACTTGGCTCGTCGGCGCAAAGCAGTTGCCCGTCTTCAATAATAACGCGTCCATTGATGATGGACAGGTCGACGCGCTGTGGCTGGCAAAAGACCAACGCCGCAATTGGATCGTGCAACGCGCCAGCGAATGCCACTTGATCCAGCCGAAAAGCGATGATATCGGCCGACATGCCCGGCGCGATACTGCCGATATCGTCCCGTCCCAGGACACGCGCGCCGCCCAGCGTAGCCAGCTCCAGCGCCTCGCGGGCCGCCAGCCCGGCCGGGTCACCCAAGGCACGCTGCAGCAACATGGCCTGACGCGCTTCGCTGAGCAAGTGTCCGCTATCGTTGGAGGCTGAGCCATCGACGCCCAAGCCAACTTTGACGCCGCGGTCAAGCATTTGTCGGATTGGCGCGATACCAGAAGCCAAACGCATATTGGAGGACGGACAATGACATACGCCGGTGCCGCTCTTGGCAAAGAGATTGATCTCTTCTCCGTTCAACTTGACACAATGGGCATGCCAGACATCATCGCCGACCCAGCCCATATCTTCGGCGTAATCGCCGGGTCGCATGCCAAAGCGCTCCAGACTGTAGGCGACATCATCGTCCGTTTCCGCCAGATGCGTGTGCATCCGCACGCCATAAGCTCGCGCCAGAGCGGCTGATTCGCGCATGAGGTCGGTTGAGACGCTGAACGGCGAGCAAGGCGCAGCGCCTATCCGCAGCATGGCGTGACGCGCGGGATCGTGCCAGGTTTCGATCAAACGGCGCGTATCTCGCAGGATATCGTCCTCGCCCTCGACCAGACTGTCGGGCGGCAGGCCACCGTGCCCCTCTCCCACGCTCATGCTGCCGCGCGAAGCATGAAAGCGAATGCCCATGTCTTGCGCGGCGCGGATCTCGTCTTCCAGCTGCACATCGTTGGGGAAGATATAATGATGGTCGCTGGCTGTCGTGCAGCCGGAGAGCAACAGCTCCGCCATAGCCAGGCGCGCCGAGGCATACACATGCTCAGAGCGCAGCCGCAGCCAAATCGGGTAACAAGCCCGCAACCAGCCGAACAGATCCCCCTGTTGCCCCATGACCCGCGTCGTGGCTTGAAACATGTGATGATGTGTATTAACTAAGCCCGGCAATACCGCATGATTCGAAAGATCAATGATACGATCAGGGCTCGGCTCGGGCGGTATCTCGCTGGCGACGCCAAGCGCTTGGATTTCGCGATCGCGAATCAGTATCCAGGCCTGCGACAATTCGCGGCGTTGTTCGTCCATGGTCGCGAGACTGCTGATGTTCTGTAGTAGAAGCGTCGACATTACCTAGCTCGCTGTCATCTGTCAGGTTTGAATCCACTCGTCCACATGCTGACGCAACATCGCTCCTGTCCGTGAGCGGCCAGGGTAAATTCTCTCAGCCAGCCAGGCCCCGGCTGCGCTGAGCCGCTTTCAGCGTATTCGCCAGGAGCATTGTGATGGTCATGGGACCGACCCCGCCCGGCACTTTCGTGATATGGCCAGCCACCGCCAGCGCCGCAGCATAATCAACATCGCCGACATAACGATAGCCTTTTTCGCTGTTCGCATCGGGCAGCGAATTTGAACCCACATCAATGACCACAGCGCCAGTTTTCAGCCAGTCGCCTTTGACGAACTCGGCGCGTCCAACCGCCGCCACCACGATGTCCGCGCGTTTGATCACTGCTGGCAGATCACGCGTCCGACTATGGCAAATCGTCACAGTGGCGTTGGCATTGGCCAGCATCAGCGCGACAGGCAGACCAACAATATTGCTGCGCCCGATCACGACCGCCTCCGCCCCTTCAACTTGCGCGCCAGTCTCATTGATCAGCGTCATGACGCCGGTCGGCGTGGCCGGCGTAAAGCTGGGCTCGCGCCCTCGCATACCCAGCCGACCCAAGTTCATTGGATGGATGCCGTCGACATCTTTTGCCAGGCTGACTTCGTTGAGGACCGCCTCTTCGTCAATATGGTCTGGCATTGGCAATTGAACCAGAATACCATGAATACTCGGATCGGCATTGTAGCTTCGAACGGCATTCTCCACCTCAGCCTGAGTGGCTGAAGCCGGTAGAATCTCCGCCTTGGAATGGATGCCGACCCGCTCGCAAGCGCGCCGTTTCATCCGCACATACATTGCTGAAGCCGCGTCATCGCCGACTAGCACAACACCCAGGCCGGGCACAAAGCCGGTCTTGTTCTCAAAATCTACGACCGTCTTGCCGATTTCTCCTTGCAGGCGCTTTGCTACCGCCCGTCCATCGATGATTTCCGCCGGCATGTTGAATTCCTTTCCACAAAGAGCCGCCTTACGATCGCCCTCTATCAGCGACATGCTTAGGCAGCGCCAGTTTGCTACCCCGCTCGAGACTGTTTCATGCGCGCTTGGCTATGGAGAACTATCAATCCTCTTGCTACACTAAGCTGCGCCATTTTCTCTGTTAGGATAACATACAGTGTACGCTTGTGAGAAACTTCCTGGCGTCATCTTTGTCATGATTGGACCGGGCGGCGCCGGCAAAAATGCGATTATGAAGGCGCTAATCGCTGACATCGGCATTGTCCAGCAGTTGGCGACCGCAACTACTCGGCAGATGCGCAGCGATGAAGCGCAAGGTCGGGAACACCTCTTCGTCAGCCGGACAGAATTCAAGCGAATGATCAAACGCGGCGAGTTGCTCGAATACCAAGAAGTGACACCCGGCAAATTCTATGGCATTCCCCGTCAGACCGTTGTCGACGCGCTGGTCGTGGGCGCCGTTCGTATCGCCGATATAGAGGTGCTGGGCGCGAAGGTAATGGCGAAGGCTTTTGGAGACAATGTAGTCCAGATATACATCACCGTGCCGGGCAATGACATCGCGCAGCAACTGGCGGTCCTGCGAGGGAGAATGGTAGAGCGCGCGGATCCAAACACTGATATTGAGAAGCGGCTGGAGCGAGCCAAGACTCTGGAATTGCCCTACCAAGATGAATGTGATTATGTCGTTGTTAATGACGATCTGTCGCAAGCGATTGGGCGCGCCCGCGCCATAATCAAGCGCGAACTGGCCGACCGCGGTCTTCTGAGCTAGCCGTCATGACTGCGCTTACGGAGCATCACCTCAAGCTTGGCGCTAATCTGGCGCCCGATCGTATTCCGCTGGATTACGGCGATCTGGCAGCCGAGTTTGAATCGGTGTCCGGCTCAGCCATTCTACTCGATCGTTCTCACGAAGGACGCATCCTTTTGAGCGGACGCGATCGTCTCAACCTGGTCAATCGCATGTCCACCAACGATGTCGCCGCCTTGGCCGAAAACAATGGTTGCGCGACCATCTTCACCAATGCCAATGCGCGAATATTGTTCAGAGTTGTCTGTCTGAATCGACCGGAGGGATTGCTGCTAATCAGCGAAGCGGGGCAAGGCGGCGCCCTGGCGGAATTCTTGCGGCGCAATATATTCTTCGGCGACAAAGCGGCTCTGCGCGAAAGCGCCGGAGAAACGGCGCAATTCGCCATTCACGGTCCGAGCGCCCACGCTGTTGTTGCATCGCTCGCCCCGGCTGCGGCGGACTTGGCCTTGATGGGCTGTATCGAACTGGAAGCGGCCGGCTGTCGGCTTACGCTGGCGCGGCGCAAACCGCTCTGCGGAGAGCATTGGCTCTTTATCTGCCCGGCTGAACAGGCAGCCGCTGTTCATAGCCTGCTGCTGCGCGAGGGCTCGGCGAGCGGTCTGATTCCTGCCGGTTCCCTGACCTACAATGCCTTGCGCATCCGTAGCGGCCGGCCGGCGGGTCTCGAACTCTCGTCTAACTACATTCCGCTGGAAGTCGGGCTTTGGGACGAGGTCAGTTTCAGCAAAGGCTGTTATACCGGGCAAGAGATCATCGCGCGCATGGAAAGCCGCAGACGCTTGGCAAAGACTATCGTGAAACTGAATCTGTCCGAGCTGGTCGCGGCGCCGGCGCAGATTTTCGCCGACGGCCGCGCTGTCGGAAGGCTTACAAGCAGTGTCGCAGCGCCCGATGGCCAGATATATGCGCTAGCGGTCGTCCGGCTCAATCAGGCGCGAGCCGGCGCGAGCCTGAGCATTGGAGAGCAAGAAGTCGAGGCCACAGTCAAGGAGTATGCCGGTTGTCAACCGCCTTATGTGGCGCAGTTGATTCAGGAGAAGTAACTGTCTCGATTCATGCGGCCCGCAGCATCAATCCAGGACTAGAGGCGGACCATCGAAGAAGAGAGCCCACCACAATTCCCAATTCTCCGGCTCAGGCGCTGTCGTTTCGAGGTCGAACAGGCGGCGGGTCGAAGCGGGCAAAACATCTTGGACGCCAACGCCTTGCGGAAAGACCAGGACTTCGCCATCCCGAACCATCTTGCCTTCGTCGCGCGCCCAATACTCGACATAAGCGTCGCTCTTGACGTAATCCAACTCGGACAGCAGGGAGCGCTGATCAGCGAGCAACCCATCTATCTCGCGAGCGAATTCATCATGGATGCGGCCAAGATCGCGATCCAATTTGATGCGGCTACTGAAATTTAGAGCCAGCACCAGCCCGAGTGTCAAGGCGACGCCCAATATTACCTGAACGCTGGTCAACCTGCGGCCGGCCTTAGGTCGGCTCGCGCTGCCCGTTTCCGCCCCGCTGTTCATGCCGATTTCCGCCATACCAATAGTTGTCCAAAGACAGCATCCATCATTATCTTATACCAGCGTCGCGAAACCGCCAGCGCAGGGGACTGCCAATAGAAAAAGCCCGGCCGCGCGCCGAGCTAGATAAATGCCGAAGGTGGGAGTCGAACCCACACTCCCCGAAGAGAACTACGCCCTGAACGTAGCGCGTCTGCCAATTCCGCCACTTCGGCAAGCTAATAACAAGCAGTATAGTCCCTCCTATCAAGATGTCAATATTCGTGTCGCGCGAGTATTGTCGCGGCGGCGTTATGATCAGCCCCGTCAAAGCGGCTATGAATCTTGACTAACGCAGTTTGAAGTGAGTTTCCGAGGCATCGCGCAATTCCCGCGCAGCCTGTTCCGGCGTGAAATCGCGCTGCGCCTCGGCCAGCATCTCATAGCCGACCATGAACTTCTTGACCGTAGCTGACCGTAATAGGGGTGGATAAAAGTGTGCGTGCAGTTGCCAGTGAACATTGTCTTCCTCATTGTATGGGGCGCCGTGCCAGCCCATGGAATAGGGAAACGAGACCTCAAACAAATTGTCATATTTGACGAGCAGCCGTTTCAGTATCTGCGCCAGTTCGGCCCGCTGCGCGGCATCCAAATCGGGCAAGCGACGCACCGGGAACTTGGGCAAGAGCAAGCTTTCGAAGGGCCAGACCGCCCAAAACGGCGCCACAACCAGCCAGCTCTCATTCTCGACCACTAGCCGTTCCAGGCTTTCGCCTTCTTGCGCTGCATAGTCCACCAGCAGGCTACCGCCGTAGCGATCTTTGTAGGCGCGCTGCTGTCGGTCTTCCTTGGCCGGAATCGTGCCCAATCTATCGGTCGCCCAAATCTGGCCATGCGGATGCGGATTGGACGCGCCCATCATCGCGCCGCGATTTTCGAAGACCTGCACCCAACAGAAGCGCTCGCCCAGTTCTTCAGTCTGCTGCGCCCATAAGTCTACAACCTGCCCAATATCAGGCAGCGACATTTCAGCCAGCGTCAGGTCGTGGCGCGGCGAGAAACAAATCACGCGCGCCTCGCCGCGTACCGCTTCACTTCGAAACAGCGGATTTGAGGCGGCCTCCAAGTCGGGCGTTGCGGGCAGCACAGCGGCAAAGTCATTGACGAATACAAAGGTGGCGTCATATTGTGGATTACGGTCGCCATTGGCGCGCACATTCCCAGGACAGAGATAGCAATCGGGATCGTACCGCGGCCGCTCATCCGCGATCGGTTTTTCCCGGCTGCCCTGCCAGGGACGTTTGGTGCGATGCGGCGAGACGAGGACCCATTCGTCCAACAGCGGATTGTAACGCCGGTGCGGATGCTCACTGAAATCGAAGGGCATTGGTCAGACTTTGATTCGCGCTCGGCCATGACTCAACACGACCGCATCACGTTCCTTGACCTTGGTTTGAAAGCCGATCTCGCTCGCATTCCGCCGCCACATCTCGGTGACCAAGGTCTCGCCCGGAAAGACGTGATACGAAAAGCGCGCGTCCAGACCACAAAATCGCCGGGCGTCGTTCTCACAGAATTGCTTGATCAGGGCGCGCGCGGCAAAGCCATAAGTACAGAGCCCGTGCAAGATGGGCCGATCATATCCGCCGATGGCGGCCATGGATGGATCGGCATGAAGTGGATTACGATCGCCCGACAGACGATAAAACAGCGCTTGCCGCGGCAGCGTCGTCTCTTGATGGATCCGATCCGGCGCCCGGCTGGGTAAATCAACCTTGCGGCTGGCGCCTCGGTGACCGCCGAAGCCGCCGATCCCGCGGATGAACACTGATGTCCGCGCCCGGGCGATCAAGTCGCCACGATCATCACAACTGGTGACCTCAAATACCATGAGCAGGCCACTGCCTTTGTCCATAATATCCGCGATCTTAAAGCGCGATGTCACGGTAGCAGCCGGCGGCAGCGGCTGGAATACCTCCAACTCTTGCTCGCCATGCACCATCATTATGGGGTTGTATCTGATGCCCGCAATATCGCCGCTGAGAAACTCATTGATCAAATCTTTGGCGAAGATCACGGCAAAGGTCGGCAGGACCTGAAAATCATCGCTGAGTTCGTAAACGAACTTCAACTCGGCGGGATCTCGGGGATCAAACGGCGCGCCGATGCCCAAGGCGTAGAGCACGGCATCCCGTTCGCTGTAGCTGTAGCTGGTCCGCGCGATTTCCAAACCTATCGCTTGATTGACCGTCTCCATTGACGGCGGTGTCATGTCGGCATCCTCGTTTATTTGGCGTCGCCAAAAGTATAGCAGCCATATATATAAGGCACACTGCTTAGTATCGCCGTCGGCTTAACCTTTGACAGAGCCTTGTGTCAATCCGCCGACAATCTGATCTTGCAACGACAAATATATGACCAGGCTGGGCAGCGCGCCAATAACAGCGCCGGCGGCGAATACGCCCCAGTCTTGACCAAAGGTGGCGCTGATAAATTGCCAGAGACCGACCATCAGCGTCCAGCTATCCTTATCGCGCAGCAAAACCCGCGCCAGCACAAATTCATTGTAGATGCCGACGAATGACAAGATGCCAACCACCACCAGCACCGGCCGCACCAGCGGGAATATCAGACGCCAGTAGACTTGCCAGTGGTTGGCGCCATCGACCATTGCCGATTCATCTATGTCGCGCGGAACGGAATCGAAGAAGCCTTTCATCAACCAGATATTGATGCCCATCGCTCCGCCGACATAGACCAGAATCAAACCGCCGGCCGTGTTCAAACCGAAGAAGGGGATGTGTTGGCCGATCTGCTGCAACATAAGGAAGATCGCCACCATGGACAGCAGATTGGGGAAAACTTGCACCAACAAGATCAAGACAAGCAGGTTGCGCCGCCCGGCGAAGCGAAAGCGAGAGAAAGAGTAGGCGCTGAAAGCAGTGATGAGCACCACGATTATCGAGCTTACACTGGCAATGACAACCGAGTTGAACATCCAGCGCAGAAATGGTTTGCGCTCCGTGTTGAGCAGTGTATCCACATTGATGAGATAACTTGAGCGGATATCGTATAAGGGGTCGCCGTCTTGAAAGGTCTCGCCCACAGCAAATCGGATGTTCTCGACGTAGCCATTTTTCGGCGCTCGCAATTCTTCTTCCTCGCCCTCGATTTCAACGAGCAAGATCATTTCGGCGCTGCGTTCAACCCGAGTGCCCGCAGGCGAAATGATTCGCAGAAGCCTGCCCGGCGCTTCGGCAGTGATGACGCGCGTTTCTGGCAAAGGTGGAATGACGGTCTGCGAACTCATAGATTGGCTGGGATTCAACGCAGCCGAGATCACCCAGATAATGGGAAATAGCGCAAAGATGACTGCGGCGACTAGAATGAGAATCTGCACAGCCAGTTGCAGGTTTTCCGCCGGACGATAATGTTTGCGTTTCTCGTTGCTTTCTCTAGACATTTTCCGAAGTCTCCTCCCAGCCTTTGGTCAGCCGATATTGGAGCAAGGTCACCCCCGCGACCATCAGAAAGATGATGATGGTTATCGCTGAGGCCAGACCGAAATCGGCGCCGCGCCCGCCACCGAATGCCAGACGAAAAGCGTAGCTTATAAGAATGTCCGTATGTCCAGCGGGCAGCGTGCCCGACTCGACCATCGGTGGTCCTCCTTCGTTGTATGCCTCAATGATCACAAAATTGTTGAAGTTGTAAGTGAAGGACGCGATCAGAAGCGGCCCGACAGCAACCAGGAGCATCGGCAGCGTCAAGTCGCGGAATTTGTTCCACCAACCAGCGCCGTCCACCTCGGCCGCTTCGTACATATCAGACGGTATTGCCGCCAGCGCGCCACTGCATACCAGCATGAAGTAGGGATAGCCCAACCACAGATTGACCAGCAAAATGCCTGCCTTCGCCCAGCCGGGATCGATGAAGAAAGGCGGCGGCTCCAAGCCAATAGCGCGTAGCATGTTGGATACCACACCCAGATTGGGGTTGAGCATGCCTTTCCAGACCGCCACCGATATGAGCCCGGGTATTGCCCAAGGCACGATGAGCAAGGTGCGGAAAGCGCGGCGATAAGGTATGCGCCGGTTCTGCAGCAAGAGCGCGAAGAGTAAACCAACCGTAAAGGTAGACAGCACTGAAATAAAGGAGAACCCGATCGTCCAAAGAAAAATCCTCGTCAAGGGGATGCGAATGTCGTCCCGCTCGAGGAAGCTGCGGTAATTCTTCAAGCCGATGTTGGCAATGAAGCCGGTGCGCAAGGTGTCGCCCGCTTCATTCTCGAATTGACCGGTACGATAGACTTGGTCGTTTTCATCTCTTCCTGTCTCGTACACCGGATAAAACATTGAGCCGGTTGCCCGATCCAACATTACGTCTTGCTCGGTTTGATACACGTAGCGCTGCGCGAATTCTCCCGCGTCTCTGCGCCCGGCGATGCCGATTGGCGCCGCTTCCGTCCCGAAGGTTAGATCTTGCGCTTGGCCGCTGGCTCGCAATGACTCGGCTCGGCTCAACTTGCGATAACCCTGATAGTCCTCCGGTTTTTCCGCACCGGCGGCAAGGCTCTCTACTGGCGAGAAGTCAGTCATGGTGGCGAAATAATACTTGTCGCCGTCATTCTCATCGGTCAGCCAGAGGGCAAATTGGCCATCCGGATTCTGGTAAAGGTCCCAGGCATATACCTTGCCGCCTTCCGGCAGATAAGTTTCACGCTCCAGGAGCTTGATGACCTGCGACTTGGTCAGCAAGTTGCCATCGCCATAATTGGTGAAAGAAACATATACCGTGTACGCAATAGGATAGACGACCAACAAGCACATCAATGCCAGCGCCGGCGCGATCCAGCGCAGGGCGTAAAGATCGCGGCGCAGGTTGATGATATTGACCATAATCGTGATCAAACCTATTGTGATCGCCAGTTCCCAAACGCCATCGGTGGCGAAGGCATACACGAGAAACAGGGCGAAGGCATCGACGATCATCAAGCCTAGATAGACAGCGCCAAGCCTTATAATCGTCGCCGGACCGAAACTACTCCGCTTTCGCTTCTGCTCGTATGAAATCTCAGCCATATTGGTCGGTCACTGAGCCTTTAGGCGTCACGACCTAATCCTTTCTATTTGACCTGCCAAAAAACAAAACGGAGGACTGCCTCCTGGCGATCCTCCGCTTTCGATTGTTCATTTCTACCGCGCCGTAGCCGAAAAGCCGCTTATTATTCCCCTGCGATTAGCTCGCGGATCTGCTCTCCAGCGTTGCCGAAGGCGTCTTCCGCGCTTGATTCGCCGGTGCGGACCAATTCCATCGCGTTGCCCCAAGCGCTCCAAACAGCAGACATCTCGGGAATCGCCGGCATCGCCAAGCCTTCACCGCCGGCAGCGACGAAGCCGAGCATAATCTCGTCATCCAGGTTTTCGCGCGCTTCCAGCAAAGCCGGCGGCCGTGGATCGGCGCTATACAACGACTCCATCGTCTCCAAAGTGGCGACGTAGTCGAAGAGGAAGGCTTCCGCCAAGATCTTGTTTTCGCTGAAGGCGCTTACCATAAAGCCCTGTACGCCAAGGAATGGTTTGCCAACCCCGCCCGGTCCGGCCGGCAAGCCCGCCACCTCAAAGCTGACGCCTGATTCCTCAATGCGCGGGATGGCCCAGGGACCGGTGATGATCATGGCGGCATCGCCCGTTTCGAACATGGTATGCATAACATCGTAGTCGATGCCGCTGGGCATCAAGCCGTCAGCGCCATAGGCTTCGAGATAGGCGGCCGCGGCGATTGAACCCTCGCTGTCAATGCCGACATCGTTCGGGTCATAGCCTTCGTCAGTCAAGCCAAACACGTAGCCGCCGAAGGCAGTCTGGACCGGGAAGAAGTGGTAAGGATTATTGTCGAACATGATGAAGCCGTACTGAGAGGCGCCCTCAGCAACCAATTGCTCGCTGATCGCGCGGACATCGCCCCAGGTTTCCGGATTCTCCGGCACCAGCTCCGTATTGCGGATGAACGCGACATTCTCAGCGGCATAAGGCAAGCCGTACTGCGCGCCCTCATATACAAAGGCGGCCAGCGAAGCCGGCAAGAATTGATCGGCGATGTCGGATACATCCAGCTCCGCCAACAAGCCATTAACCGCCAACTCGCCGAGCCAGTCGTGCGCGCCGATGATCATGTCAGGACCTTCGCCGGCGGGCGCCGCTGTCTTGAATTGGTCGCGAATATCGCCAAAACCCAGTTCATGTACAACAACCGGAATACCGAACTCTTCCTCAAATTGCGCGCCCAGTTCTTCCAGGATCGGCGCGCGGGTGTCATCCGCCCAAATCGTTAGGCTATCGTCCTGCGCCGAGCCGACAAATACGCTCGCCAACAGCACGATTAACAAGACCAAAAATCGTGTGTGATTCATGAGAGATTCCTTTGCTTTGATTACCTGACCATTCATCAAGGCGATATATAGATTTTACAATCAATATCGCTGTATATCAATAGAACGCGTCTGTTCGGACCTACTGATGTTATAGCTCCGCCGGCTGTTGCGGAGAAATGAGGCGCAAATATTCCCATGTGTAGATGCCAGTGCTATGCCCGTCGTCCCAACTCGGCTGGAGGGCATAGTTGCCGACCGCGGCGAGCGCGATAACCGCGTAGGAACGCCTTGGAACCAGCTTGAGCAAATCATCCGGAGCATGCTCCAAGCCCATCTTGCTATGCCCGCCGCGGCATTCAACACAAGGGCAGGCTTCCCGCAAATGACTCAAGGGATAGCGGCTGACCAAACCATCGGTCCAGGTAATTTCCAGCCGGCTCTCGGTCTTGTTCAATGTGATCGCTTGCGGTTTGGGATCCATTCATGCTGCCTGTGTAACTCTCGCTGCCAGCTTATCGTATAGTGTTGCAGGAAGATTGAACAGGCGAATCCCTGCCCCCGGCGCCATTCGCGGGCGCAACTTGCAGTACGTATTCGCTCTGATACAATGGTTTAACCTGTGTCGGCGTCGCATTAGGTGGAGCAAACAGTATGCGCAAAAGTTATGGAATTTGCCTGCTGCAACTCTGCATCATCTTGCTTGCCGCTTGCCAAGGACCCGGTATCGCGCCCCAGCAGCAGACGGCGACAGCGGAATCAGCGGCAGTCGCGCAGCATATCGCGACTCTCGGCAGCATCGCCGCCACCAACACCGCCGTTTACGCCACAGAGGCTGTGGCAATCGCAGCCACCGAAGCCGCGCCAACTGACATACCGACGGAGACCCCGACGCCCGATCCCTTTCCCACGCCGGTCAAGGGAAAGATCTATGTGGCGGAACAGCGCTTTGAACGCGGCTGGATGTTCTGGTTGCAGCCCAACGGCCAAATCTGGCTGCTCAGCGCCGACGAAACGGGCAGAAACATCTGGTCGGTTTATGACGATACCTTTGTGGAAGGCGAAGCGGAATTCGACCCGCAGATCGTAGCGCCGGAGAACCATCATCAGCCGATACGCGGCTTCGGCAAACTATGGCGCGAGAATCTGGAAGTGCGACAAGAATTAGGCTGGGCGCTCGAAACGGAGATCGGGCACACCACTCGATACGAATACCATCAAGGCGGTCACCTCAACGCCGACAATATCTACGTGCCAGGACCCGGTTATCATCTCGTGCGCGGCGCGAGCGGCGATACCTTCCGCTTCAATGAAGATTCTTTCACTTGGTCAATCGACAGCTAAGAGTTGACGACGCCATGCAGCATCTCCGGCGCCAATCTATCGCCCCTGATCGTCCATTCGACTTCCATCTCGCGGCCGACGCGCGGATTAGCAAGACGGATTATTGCGATGATCAAGCCTGGGTGGCGCGGCTAGGCCTCCGCGATGAGGCGGCGATAGCGCTGCAGACCCAATATGGCGGACGCGCCGGCTTGGTGAGCCTGGTGCCGATGTGGCGCATCAGCGACCGCATCATTTACCAAGCGCATGCATACCACAAACGCCCCGTGATCACCGCATTTGCTCCTAACTTTATTCAGGTCGAAGCGGCGCCAACGCCCGAACTTGAGCTCGTCGCCCGCTTTGTGGCATTGGAATCTCGGGCGAGCGGAGGTGAGTTCGCCTTGCGCAATCGAAGCGGCGATCCCATTGAACTTCAACTCGATCTCTTTGGCCACGTCGTCATCAATGAGCGCAACCAGACTTTGAACGTATTGACAATGGCGGACTACAGCCTGGCGCTGCATCTTGGGCAGATCGGCAATCTCAATCCGGTTGTGACGCTGGAAGGGGCGAGCATCGACATCTACGGCGGTCGTATTAGCAGCCCCAAGCTGGGGCGCCGTATCGTGCTGGCGCCGGGCGCCGACGCGCGGCTGCCATTCGTCGTCGCCGGCTTGCCCGATATGCGCGATTCCTACAGCGTTGCCATGAACTTGCTGTCGCGCCCCTGGGAGCGCTACTTCGAGCAGATTGATCGTAGCGCCGCTGCCATACCGAAGATCTGCACCGGCAATGCCGACTGGGATTTGCTCATCGACCTGTCTTATGCCCAATTGATCAAGTCATTTATGGATCCGACGGAGCATCTGCCCTACCCTTCCGTGGTCGCCAGCCGCGCCAGCAATCGCGGCTGGAGTCGCCGTGGCGATGGCAGCGACCATGTTCGCGCCTGGGCGGGACAAGATCCAACGTTTGTCTATCAAGCAGCCAAGGCGGCCGCAACCGTTGATGTGGATCTCGCGAAAGCGATCATTCGGAATTATCTGTCCGTCCAGCACGAAACCGGAGGAATCGATCGGCAGCCCGGCTTGGGCGGACAGCGGCAAGGCGTCTTGCTCACGCCGATATTGGCGCGTCTCAGTCTCTGGCTTGCGCGCCAGACCGATGAACTTGAATTTGTCGCGGAAGCGCTGCCGGCGCTGGCGGGCTATTTTGGCAGTTGGCTGGCAGCCGACGCCGACAACGATGGCCTGCCTGAATGGCAATCGGAGCGCCAGATGGGATATATCGCCTTTCCCACTTTTGGCCGCGGCCAAGCTTGGGCGCAGGGCGCCGATATTCGCCAGATGGAGACACCCGATTTGCTGGCTTATTTGGTCTCGGAAGCTGACGCCTTGCGACAGATGGCGGCGCTCGCGGGCGACGAAGCAACTGCAGAAGTCATGGCGGAAAAGCTGGAAGAGCTGGAAGCCCATCTGGAAGAGCTCTGGGACGGGGAGCGTTACACCTACCGTGACCGCGATTCTCACCATACCAGTGATGGGCGGCATCTGCTCCAACGTGGCGCCGGCGACCAGGTTCACGAGATCGGGCAGTCTTTACCCAGCCCAGCGCGATTGATGATCCGCGTCGTCGGCGGCGTCAGCCAGCGCCCACGAATCTCTCTCAAGCTGGAAGGGAAGGACGAAAGCGGCGCCAATTGCACGATCGAAGCGCCGGTGGACGACTTTGTCTGGCAGAATAGGCAAGGCGTATACACGACCAAACAGCCTCTTTCCCGCGTAGAAAGAATCGCCATACGTGGCTTGAGCCGCGTGTACAAGGTCTACGTCCGCACAATCGACTACAGCAAGCTGGATATCAATGCCCTGCTGCCGTTGATTACCGGGCGCCTCGCAGCGAACCGCGCCTCGGCCTTGACCGAAACAGCGCTGGACAATGCCCATTTCTTGCGCCCAAACGGCTTGACGATGGTCAGCGCCAGCGATCGTGATTACGACCCATCGAATGCGCGCGGCGGCGGTGGCGTCTGGCTGTACTGGTTGACGCTGGTCTGCGAGGGTATGGTCAAGGCCGGCTATACCAAAGAAACGGCGGACATCGTGAAGCGAGTCCTGGATATGCTCGCGCGCGTCCTGGAGCGGGATGGCAAGCTGGCGCAGTTTTACCATGCTGATGAAGCCAAGGGTTTCGGCGAGGAACATCATGTCGGCGGCATAGCGCCTCTGAGCTTGCTGCACGAACTCATCGGCATACGTGTCCTAGCCCCCGACAAAGTTTGGACGGGTGGAGAATTCGGCTGGGGTGATCCGATCAGTGTCGAGCAACATGGCCTTACCGTCAGTCGCGCATCTGATGAGATTCGCATTGATTTCCCGTCGGGACACAGCGAGACGCTGCCGGGCAACGCTCCTTGGCAACTGGTGCAAGATCCGGCGCCTGTGCCAACTGAATCCATCGAGACCTTGGACACACTGGAAGTCGCCCTTCCAAGTGAGCAAGATGACGATGAGACGCTTTTCATAGAAGTGGAAGACGGCAGCGACCCGCCGGAAGATGCGCCCGACGCGGATCTGCCTGCGCACGACGCTCCGAACGACGATGATGCCGCCAACAATGACTAGCTTGTTGATGACTCTCAATCTTGTTGTCGCGGCTCCAATAAATGGCGCGACAAGCTGGCCGCGCGTTGGCAGGCGCCCGGCGCAATGAGATACCGTATCGGCGGAAGCGTCAACCAAAAGCATCGCGACGTTCCCGCGACCAAAATGCAGTGGCGCCGCCTGCTGGGTTACTTGCTCTCGCACAAGCTTCGATTGCTACTCGCTACAATTGGCTTGGTATTCGCCTCGGCGCTAAGCCTGGTCTTTCCCGCGGTGATCCAGCAAGTGATCGATTCTGTCTTCTCCGATGCCGACATTGTGCTGCTGGATACGATTACGCTGCTCCTGCTCGCTGTCTTCGTCTTCCGCTCACTGGCCAGCTTTGTCCAAAATTACAATTTGAACTATGTCGGCGAGCGTATCGTCGTTCAGATGCGCACGGAACTATATGCCCATTTGCAGTCGCTCTCGATCCGCTTCTTCACCGAACGCCGCGTCGGCGAATTGATCAGCCGTATTTCCTCTGACGTGACAGTCCTGCGAACCGTGCTAACAGGCAACGTCAGCACATTTCTGCAGCAGAGCCTGACGCTGATCGGGGCGATCGCGATCATGTTCTACCTCAATTGGCGCTTGACGCTCTTCATCATCGTCCTGATGCCGGTCATCGTGCTGATCGCTTTCGTGCTCGGCGGCGCGATCCGTCGAACCAGTACAAAAGTACAAGACGAAATCGCCGGCGCGACGGTTGTGGCGGAAGAGGTCTTTCAGAATATCCGCGAGGTCAAGAGCTTCGTCCGCGAAAGCTACGAGATCAACCGCTATAACGAAGCCATCGCCATCGCCTTCCGCGCCGCTGTCAAGCTGCTGACCGTGCGCTCGGTCTTCGGTCCTATCATCGCCTTCTTCGCCTTCGCCGGTCTGGCGCTAATCTTGTGGTTTGGCGGGCGCGAAGTCCTCGATGGGCGGCTCAGCGCCGGTGAGCTGGTTTCCTTTCTCATTTATGGTTTGACTGTCGCCGCCAACTTCGCCGGCGTCATCAGCGTCTATTCACAAGTGCAAGAAGCGATCGGCGCGACCAAGCGCGTATTCGAAATTCTTGATGCCGAGCCAGAGGTCCAGGACGCGCCAGACGCTTTTCAGTTGACCGCCGTCAAAGGCGCGATATCGTTGCGCCGCCTTAGTTTCGCCTACGAAGACGAGCTTGATGTATTGATCGATATCGACCTTGACATCGCCGCCGGCGAGGTAGTCGCGCTGGTCGGGCCCAGCGGCGCCGGCAAGAGCACCTTGTTTAATCTGATCCCGCGCTTCTACGATCCCGACAGCGGCGCGATCAGTATCGACGGGCATGACATCCGCCAGGTGGCGCAAAGCAGCCTGCGCGAGCACATCGGCATCGTGCCGCAAGAGACATTGCTGTTCGGCGGCAGCATCCGCGAGAACATTCTTTATGGCAAGCTAGGCGCCGACGAAGACGAAATGATTGCGGCGGCCAGGTCTGCCAATGCCCACGACTTCATCATGGAACTGCCAAAAGACTACGACACGGTCGTCGGCGAGCGCGGCGTCAAGCTCAGCGGCGGGCAGCGCCAGCGAGTCGCCATTGCGCGCGCCCTGCTCAAGAATCCTTCCATCTTGCTTTTGGATGAAGCCACATCCAGCCTCGACAGCGAAAGCGAACAATTGGTGCAAGAAGCCTTGGGCCGTCTGATGCAGAATCGCACCACCTTGATCATCGCGCATCGCCTCAGCACCGTGCGTGTTGCCCATCGCATTGCCGTTTTGGACAAAGGGCGCATCATTGAACTCGGCAGTCATGACGAGCTGATGGCAGAGCGTGGACTGTATGCCAAGCTCTACGAAATGCAGTTTCGCGATGATGGTTTTTTTGTCGCCGTTTAGGGCGCCTCGCGCCAGCTTGTCATTTCACCCGTGACGCGTATTTGACGGATGCTTCTGAATGCCAATTCTGTTAGCGCTCATCATTTTGGCTATCGCCGCCTTCCTGATCTGGTGGCTGATCTTCGAGACGGAAGGCGTCTACTTGGGACGACGAGCCGTCATCGCGCTCTACGACCTTTACGCCCATCGCTACGATCGCATCAAGCAATTCGACGAAACCGCCGACCTCGCGTTGATCGGCCAGCCGCTTCTCGAACGCGTCGCCCCACAGAGCGACCCGCTCATCCTGGACCTGGCGACCGGTACGGCGCGCTTGCCGCTTGTCATGGCGCGGATGGCGCGTTTCGACGGCCATGTCATCGGCCTTGACGCCAGCCGCCTGATGCTCGCCAAGGCGCGCGAGAAAATCGTGAGCGCTCGCTTCGAGACCTTCATCACACTGCTGCGCCAAGACGCAAGCGCCCTGCCTTTTGACGATGAAACCTTTGACGTCGTGACCTGCCTGGAAGCGCTGGAATTCATGCCGCGCCCGGCTCAAGCCCTGGCGGAAATGATTCGCGTGCTGCGGCCGGGCGGCCTGCTGCTCACAACCATTCGTATCGACACTCGCTGGATGCCCGACCGTACCTGGAGCGAGGCGCGAATGCGGGCTGAGCTCGAAGCGCTCGGCATGCGCGATATCGATGTGATGATTTGGCAAGAAGATTACAGCCAGGTCTGGGCTTGGAAAAATGGAGAATCGGCGCCAATCGGTCCCGCAGGGTTAGCGACTGTGTTGGATTCGACCGGTCAAATCCCCATTACTTATGCTGGTTAGGTCTGCTAGAATCCGAAGCCGTTTACCCGGGCCTTAAGGTGAGGAATTTCCCACTTGAATCAACTCAATCACGAACTGGAGCGGTCGATCCGCGCAGCGCTTCAAGCGGCCCAGGCGGACGGCGATCTGCCTGACTTCGCTATCCCGGGCATTCCAGTCAGCGCTCCCAAACGCGCCGGCCAGGGCGACCTGTCCTATCCCGCTATGGGCTTGGCTCGCTTCGCCCGTATGAAGCCGCTTGACATCGCTAATCACATTGTCAAGCGTATGCCCGTGCTAGACTTCGTGGAGACGATAGAGGTAGCGCCGCCCGGTTTCATAAATTGCACCCTGTCAGAAACCTACCTCAAGCGTCAAGTCGACGCCATCATCGCCGAGGGCGAAGACTTCTTCCGCCTCGACATCGGCGCTGGCAAGAAGGCGCAGGTCGAATTCGTCAGCGCCAACCCCAGCGGACCAATCACCATCGGGCATACGCGCAACGCCGTGGTCGGCGATGCCATGGCGCGCCTGCTGGAAGCGGCCGGCTACGAGGTCCAACGCGAGTACTACTACAACAACGCCGGCAACCAGATGATTGTGCTGGGCAAGAGCCTGATGCTGCGCTACCAGCAGCAACTCGGCGGCGACATTGAATTCCCCCCCGATTACTACCAAGGCGAATATCTGATCGAAGCCGCGGCCGACCTCGCGCGCGAGTACGGCGACAAGATTCGCCACAAAGACTGGGAATATTTCAAAGACATAGCCGAAGCGCGCATGTTCGCCTGGATCAATCGTTCGCTGGCTTCCATCGATATCAAGCACGACGACTTCTATAACGAGACATCTCTCTTCGAGTCCGGATGCATTTGGCAAGTCCTCGAAAAAATGCGCGAAAATGGCCGCATCTACGAGGCGACGCACTGGGAAGGCGCTGATGCCGCCGAAGTCGCCGATGTTAATGCCAAAGGCTATGAGCCGGCCACCTGGTTCCGCAGCACGGCCTTCGGCGACGAAAAAGACCGCGTCATGGTCAAGAGCGACGGGACGCCAACCTACACTTTGCCGGATATCGCCTACCATCGCGACAAGCTGGAGCGCGGCTTTGATATCGCCGTCAATGTGCTGGGCACCGACCACTTCTCGCAGGCGCAAGTGGTCAAATATGGCGTACAAGCTTTGGGCTTGGATCCGGCGCCGATTCGCGTCATCTTCCTGCAGATGGTGCGCGCCGTGCGCTGGAACGCGGAGCGCGGCGAATATGAAGCGGTTAAACAATCAAAACGCGCCGGTGATTTCGATACCCTCGATGATCTTGTCGCCATGACCAGCGCCGACGCCGTGCGTTATCATATGCTGGCCCGTAGCCCCAATAGCCAGCTCGATTTCGATGTCGATCAGGTCGTGAAACAATCGAACGAGAACCCGGTCTATTACATCCAGAACGCCTACGTCCGCTGCGCCGGCATCTTCCGCGAAGCCGACGAGCGCGATTTCAGCGACGACGGCGCCGACCTGAGTTTGCTCGGCGATGCCGAACTGAGGTTCATCCGCAAGTCCCTGGAGCTCGGCAATGTCATAGAGCAAGCCGTTACCAATTACGAGCCGCATAAAATTGCCTTCTTCGCCCAGGAGCTCGCGGCTATATTTCACCCCATCTACGACCAGGTGCGCGTGCTCCATAGCGAGGTGCCGCCCGATGTCGCTAAAGCGCGTTTGCGTTTCTATCGCGCCGCTGCCCTTGTCTTCTATCGCCTGCTTCGGCTTATGGGCATGTCCGCGCCCGAACGCATGTAAATGACAAATTAGGAAAGCGCCATGGGACTCAAACCCGACCACTGGATCAAGAAGATGGTGAAAGAACATCAAATGATCGAGCCCTTCGTCGATCAGCAAATCCGCGACGGCGCGATCAGCTACGGCGTCTCCTCCTACGGCTATGATCTGCGTGTTTCGGATGAATTCAAGATTTTCACCAACGTGCGCTCGGCCATCGTCGACCCCAAGAATTTCGCCAGCGATTCTTTCGTCGACTACCGCGGCGATGTCTGCATCATCCCGCCGAATTCCTTCGTGCTGGCGCGCTCGATCGAATACTTCCGCATCCCCCGGCGCGTGCTTACCGTATGCCTCGGCAAATCGACCTATGCCCGCTGCGGCCTGATCGTGAACGTCACGCCCTTCGAGCCGGAATGGGAAGGCTTCGTCACCCTCGAAATCAGCAACACGACGCCGCTGCCAGCCAAAGTATACGCCAACGAGGGGTTGGCGCAGGTCCTGTTCTTCGAGGCTGACGAGGTCTGTGAGCAATCCTACGCCGACAAAAAGGGCAAATATCAAGGACAAACCGGCGTCACGCCGCCGCGGATGTGAGTGACAGAACCTTGACGACGGTGACAAAGCGCGTCTATAATTCTGCATCTGCGGGCGATTAGCTCAATTGGCAGAGCATCCGGTTTACACCCGGAAGGTTGTAAGTTCGAGTCTTACATCGCCCACTCAAATATCTCTTGTCAGATTCGGCGTCGCAGAAGGCGCCGTGTCCTTTTATGACTGCGTATAATCCTGCCGCCCGCTCTCGCTCTGGCGCGCCGCCACATCGCGCAGCTTGACAACCTGTTGTCAATTGTCTACAATTTGACAATATTTCCGCTCATTGTCGGCTGATTCATGCTCCATACTAGCAGCGCTATTCTGGAAGTTCACGACCTACGAACCTACTTCCATTTGCCGGAGGGGACCCTCAAAGCTGTCGATGGCGTAGACTTAACCATAGAACCCGGGCAAACCGTCGGCGTCATCGGAGAATCAGGCTCGGGCAAGAGTGTCACCGCCCAATCAATCTTGCAAATCGTGACGCCGCCCGGCGCCATTGAGTCGGGCGAGATCATCCTGCGCCGCAGCGACGGCGGCCTTGTTGATCTGGCAAAATTGAGTCCGCGCAGCCGCGACATCCGCGACATCCGCGGCGCGGAAATCTCTATGGTCTTTCAAGAACCGATGACGAGCCTGTCGCCGGTCCATACAATCGGCGCGCAGATCACGGAAGCGATTGAGTTGCACATCACTCGGAACAAACGTGAAGCGAAAAGCCTGGCGCTGGATATGATCAATCGCGTCGGCATCTCCAACCCGGCGCAACGCTATGACGAATACCCGCATCAACTCTCGGGCGGCATGCGGCAGCGCGCCATGATCGCCATGGCGCTCTCATGCAGCCCGTCGCTCTTGATCGCCGACGAACCCACCACCGCGCTTGACGTGACCGTGCAGGCGCAGATACTGGAGTTAATGAAAGAGTTGCAAGACGAGTTTGGCATGGCGGTCATGTACATCACGCACGATCTGGGTGTCATCGCCGAAATCGCCGATATCGTAAACGTGATGTACCTTGGCCGAGTGGTTGAGCGCGCTTCGACCATCGAGCTCTTTAAGAATCCGCTGCATCCATATACCCAGCGGCTGCTGAACTCGATACCGCGCCTGGGGCGGCGCGGCCAGGGACGCCTGGACGCCATCCGGGGCAGCGTGCCTGTGCCGATGAACCCGCCGCCGCAATGCGGATTCGCCTCCCGCTGCGACGAGTTCATGACCGGTAAATGCGACGCGGCTGTGCCCTCCCTCGTCGATATGGGAAACGAACACTTCGTGCGCTGTTACTTGCACAGTGAAGAAAGTGAACCGCAATATGCCTGAAACCAAGCTTGAGGCGCAGCCTCTCGCCAGCAAAGAATCGGGCGATGTCATGCTCGAGGTGCGGAATCTGAAGAAGTACTTTCCTATCGAGAAAGGACTCTTTCGCTCCGTCCAAGGACATGTCAAGGCGGTTGATGACGTCAGCTTCACCATCCACGAAGGCGAAACCTTCGGCCTGGTTGGCGAATCGGGCAGTGGCAAGACCACGCTTGGCCGCTGTATTGTGCGCGCCATTTCGCCGACGAGCGGGCAGATCTTCTTCCGCCTGCCCGATGGAGAACTTGTGGATATCGCCGCCCTGCCCAAGCGCGAATTGCGCGATGTGCGCAAGTATTTTCACATGATATTCCAGGACCCCTACTCATCGCTCGATCCGCGGATGTCCGTGCTGGATATCATCGCCGAGCCGATCCGCAACAACAAACTGCTGAAGGCTAATCGCGATATTCAAGACCGCGTTCGTGAATTGATGTCCGTCGTCGGTTTGGATATCCAGCATCTCAACCGCTATCCGCATGCCTTCTCCGGCGGCCAGCGACAGCGCATCGGCATCGCGCGTTCGCTTGCGCCCAATCCCCGCTTGATCGTCTGCGACGAAGCGGTTTCGGCGCTGGACGTATCTATTCAGGCGCAAATTCTAAATCTGCTGGAAGACTTGCAGTCGGAGTTCAACCTGACCTTTCTTTTCATCGCTCACGATCTGTCAGTTGTGGAGCATATCTCCGATCGTGTCGGAGTGATGTACGTCGGCCAACTGGTCGAATTGGCCGATACCGACTCGCTCTTTGCCGACCCCAAACACCCCTATACCGAAGCGCTGCTGTCGGCCGTGCCAACCACCAATCCTGAGATCAAGATGGATCGAATCATCTTGCCGGGTGAGGTTGCCAATCCGGCTGATCCGCCCTCAGGCTGTTATTTCCATCCCCGTTGCCGGTACGCGCAGGAGCTTTGCAAGCGCGAGGCGCCCGAATGGAAAGAGGTGACAGCCGGACATTTTGCCGCCTGTCACTTCGCCGACGAACTCGAACTGCGCGGTGTGGAAGACGCGCACTGATGGATCTTCTGTTTCTCTTCATTCTGGCGGCGCTTGCTGGCGCGGCGGCGGTGGCCGGCATAATCTTCTGGTCGACGCAGCGGGCGACTGCTTCAGCGATCACCAGCTATTTCAAAGCCAGCGAATACATCCTCGAAACGGGCGAGCCGCCGCCGGATTGGCTTGCCAATCCCCGGCGCAAGCGACTCTTCCGCCCGGCTGGATCCAGTGTCACACATGTCGAGTTGATGGCGCGATTTGACGACTTGGTCCGCTTCTTTGAGCACTGTCGCTTTTTCGAGGACGAGTGGGCGCGCGAGCAACTGTTGGCGCAATTGGCGACCATACGCGAAAATTGGCAGGAGTGCGCCCGCGCCTGATCGTTCCGAAGCCCAATACCGGACTAGCTTCAAACCTTTCGCACGTAGACATAGTAGGCGCCCCGCTCACGTCCATCGGTTGCGCCTGATAGCGTCGTGCTTAGTGAAGTTGCGCCAGCGCACAGATCGACGCTGAATACCGCCTGCCTATTCTCCGGTTTTGTCGCCTTCTCAAGCTCGGCCGCGCCGATTCTCAAAGCAGCTGCGTCCGCAGACATCGGCAAGTCCGCCTCAAGCGGATGGCTTCGTAATACGATTTCGTAGGTCCCCGGCTGTGCTACATCAATGATCCAGTAACCATTGGCGTCGTAATCCGGCCGATCAATCCAGCGCTGCATCCAGGGAACGCGACCCCGCGTCGGGTGCCAATCTCGCGCCGAGAGCAGCACCGGATTCTCATAACCTGTGCCGACAGGTATAGCAATGACCCGGGAAAACGCTTCCTGCAATTCGCGCCACCATACGTCATATTCTTGCCGAATCACCGCCACTTTATGTTTATTAGCGGCCGACACGTTGTCATTTTGCGCCGGGTCATTTTCGATGTCGTAGAGTTCTTCGCCATTGACCAGGCGCAAGCGACCATTCAACACGGCGGTATGATGCCACTTCCTTGGTTCATCAGGCTGCAGTTGAATCACGATGGAGCGCTCCGGCAAAACCGCATCGTTGCCGCGAACTAGCGGCGCCAGGCTTAACCCGTCAAATTCGACATCGGCAGCCGGTTGAATATCACAGAGATCGAACAATGTCGGCAGAATGTCGATATGAGCGGTCAGCTGTGAAATCACCCGTTCGGCGGGAAGCGTGCCTTGCCAGCGCAGAAAGAAGTTGACGCGATGCCCGCCGTCGTAGACGGAACCTTTCTTGCCGCGCATGCCGGCGTTGTAACCCGCGCCGCTGGCCGGATCATAGCCGGCCGCCGTGCCATGATCGGAGGTGAAGACGACAATGGTGTTCTCATCAAGCGCATGTCGCTTCAAACAAGCGAAGAGCCGGCCCATATTCTCGTCGAAGTTGGCGATCATGCCGTAGAAGTTGGCGCGGTCCTCCGGAATGCCCAGAGCCGTATACGGCGCGGCATAGCGTTCCGGCGCGATAAAGGGGGAGTGCATCGCGTTGGTCGCCAGGTAAACAAAAAACGGAGACCCTGCTTGTGATTCGATGAAGTTGAGCGCGGCATCAAAGAAGACATCGGTGCAGTAACCATGACACTGTTCCGGTTCGCCGTTGCGGAAGTAAACATCGTCGACGTAATCATTGCCCCAGAAGTCGGGCAATTCACCGACCCCGCCGCCCCGGTGACAGAGCGCTTCATGAAAGCCTCGGTATGGTGGAGCGAAGGGATAATTGTCTCCGAGATGCCATTTGCCGAACATGCCGCAGCGATAACCGGCGGCGGAGAAATGCTCGGCCATGGTGAGCGTGTCCGGATTCAGCAGATGCCGCCCGTGGATGACATGCCAGACGCCGTTGCGCGCGGCGTATTGCCCGGTGAGCAGCGCGGCCCGAGATGGCGAGCACAGGGGATCGTGATGATGGTCATCAAGCTGGACGCTCTCGCAGGCCATCTGGTCGAGATGCGGCGTCGCCAATACCGGGTTGCCTTGATAACCGATATCACCGTAGCCCTGATCGTCCGTGATGATGAAGATAACATTTGGCGCTGACTTGGACATGGGCGCGCCCGATATGCCAGAAGCAGCTATTTGAAACCGTGGCGCTGGCTGGCGGCTTCCCAGCGGATGATGAAATCCCAAGGTTCGTCGTGGGCGAGCAAACCCAAGGGGTCATGACCTTGAACGACGTTGTGAGCGCTGTATGTCGCCACATGGCTAAGGCCCCAACTCAAGCCGGAAAGCGGCTCGGCTTTATCGCCCTCCGCGACGCGAAGAGCGCCAGCGGCCTGCGGCGGCGCGATAATAGTTGACTGAATATCGAAGTTGATGCCGTCGGCGGCAAACTGTATGGTGTTCTTTTCCGGACCGCAGCGGGTTAACAAAGCGCCGACGCCACCGGCATAATTCCAGACCATAACCTCATGCCCGCTATTTGTTATGGGATTGAGCGGCGACTTCTCATAAGGTCCGAGCGGATCATCAGCGATGGCGACGCCCCACTTGCTATGCATGTTGCTATGGCCGATGCCTTCGCCTTTGTAGTAAAGCCAATACTGTCCCTGACGGAAAAGCAGCGCGGGATCATGGACGCGCAGGCTGTCAAAGGTTCCTTGGACTGTGGCTTCCAATGGATGCGCGCGTTCATCAACTTCGCCGGAAGGGTCCGGCTCCACTACCGGCGCGGCGCTCTTGGTCCAGGGACCCTGCGGCGAATCAGCCCAGGCGATGGCGATAGATTCGGGAGTACAACGCCAGGTAGGCGCAGGCGACGCTTGGTAAACCAAGTAGTAGCGACCGTCATGCGCCAGGACATCCGGCGTGAAGACGCTGCGCTCATCGTAGGCGCCGGCCGGACCGCGTTGGACGGCTGGTCCCTGTTCTTGCCAAGTATGGCCATCGCTGGACGTAGCGTACCAAACATCGCAGAGATCCCAGGGCATGGCGGGCAGCGTGTCGGTGGCGCGCTCGTGACCCACCGGCGGGCGGCCATGAGCGCCGCGGGTATACCAGACATAGTAGAGTCCGTCGACTTGCAAGATGCAACTGGGATCGCGGCGGACAACCCCGCGCTCATAACCGAGGCCTTGAATAGGCATGTAGCCGAAACGCGTGAACCAGGGATTTCCTTCGTCCGGACCCTGAAAACGTCTCATGGCGGCGCTCTGCATGGGAAGTCCTCTCACAGTCATTAAATATAAGTGCGGCGCTCGTCATCAATTTCCCAGCGGACGAGGAAATCCCAGGGCTCCTCGATACTCGCCAGCCCTAGCAGATCCCGACCTTGCATGATGAGATGGGAGCTCTGCGGGATGACATGGCTGACGCCCCAGCGGAAACGCGCCAGCGGCTCTGTATTCTGCTCGTCATCGACGCGGTAGGGGCCAGCGGCTTGCGGCGGCGCAACCAACTGCGCCATCACCTTGAAGTTGATGCCATCGGCGGCGAACTGGATGGTGTTTTTCTCCGGTCCGCAGCGATTAACCAAGCCCGCCACGCCGCCCGCATAGGACCACACGACCACCTCGTGCCCGCTGTTGGTGATGGGGTTGAAGGGCGACTTTGTGTAGGGACCGAGCGGCGAATCAGCAATCGCCACGCCCCATTTGCTCTCCATGTGGTGATAACCGATGCCCTCGCCTTTGTAGTACAGCCAGAATTTGCCCTCGCGGAAAATCAGCGCCGGATCATGGACTTGCAGGCTGTCCCAGGCGCCTCGCTCAATACAGTCTTCTGGGTCGCTCTGTTCGTCGACAATGCCGGAGGGGTCGGGCTCGAGGATAGGCGCGGGGCTCTTGGTCCAGGGACCATGAGGCGAATCCGCCCAGGCGATGGCGATGGATTCCGGCGTGCTGCGATAATTGGGCGAGCGCGCTACCTGGTAGACCATGTAATAACGCCCGGCATGCCGCAGTACATCCGCGGTGAACACGCCGCGCTCATCATATGCGCCACTGCCGCCGCGCAAAACAGCCGGGCCCCGCTCCCGCCAGTTATGCCCATCAACCGAGGTGGCATACCAGACATCAGCCAAATCCCAGGGCGTGGCCGGCAGCGTGTCTGTCATACGGTCGAATCCCACCGGCGGGCAAGGATGCGCGGCGCGGGTATACCAGACGAAATACTCGCCATTAATCCGCAGTATGGCGCTGGGGTCGCGACGCACCACACCTTTCTCATATCCCAAGCCAGTTACGGGGCTGTACTTGAACTTTGCATACCAAGGATTGTCCCGATCTGGTCGCTGAAAACGCTGCATCGCGGCGCTTTGAGGCATGTTGGCGCATCTCCCTCTAATGTGAGTTGTGGCGCGCCAATACGACGCGCCACGAAACGACTTGCCATACGGATTAGCGGCTTAGTTGCTGCCGCCTTCGAAATACCACTGCTCGGGCATGAACATAACCCATTGGCGGTAGCTCCAGGCCCACTGACCGGTTGTGTCGTTGGGCGGTGTGTTCTTCAAGTTGGTCTTGAAGAGCAAGGGCTGCGGCGGACGCTGGGATAGTGCCGATGATATAGAGGCCGCCAAAGGAAGCGTTGTAGAAGGCTTTGCCGGCTTCCACCCATTCGTCAGTGCCGTAGGGCGCATCCAGGAATTGCTCGCCCAGGTCCCAGAGTTCCTTAATCACTTCCGGCGGTTCTTCGCCATCGGCGCCGTCAGTTTGCAGCCAGGTGCGCCAGGGAATGCCGGAAGCGCGGTTGCCCCAACTGACGCGCGTGTTGCCAAGCTGGCTCGCCACCTCGCCGATGTCAAGGATATCGGCAGCCCAAGCCGAAACATCAAGCTGATTGCTATTCCTCAGCTCGCGGAAGAGGCTATCGCCGATGAGCTTGTACTGTGTCTTGACGCCGACCTCGTTCCAGTAGGAAGAGATGAGCTCGCCGATTTGACGCCAGGCGTCTTCAGGCACGTAGACCTGGAAGTTGATGAAGAGCGTCTCGCCATCGGGACGCAGGCGGAAGCCGTCAGAATCGCGTTGATCCAAGCCCATCTCGTCTAGGAGCTGGTTTGCCAGGTCCGGGTCATATTGGGCGTAGTTGGTGGACATCCAGGGTTCATAGAAATTCGAGGAGGGCACCAGGGAATTCTGTGACGGATTGGCAAGACCGAAGTAGACAAGTTCGTTGATCTCGTCGCGATTGATGGCGACCGACATCGCTTGACGGAAGCGGGCATCCCAGAATATCTCCCGCAAGGGCAGGTTCTCGGTGGTGAAGTTGAAGCCCAGAGCGTATTCGTTGCCGCGGCTGTATTCGGCAAGCGCGGTGCGATAGCCGCCAGCTTCTTCATTCTCGCGGTAAGTAGGATAACTGGCGAGCGTGCCCCAACCGAAGTGGGTGTATTCGCCAGCGATGCCCTTCAAGTCCTGGACTTGCACATCTTCGACCAACAAGCGGCGCAGAGTATCGGTATAGGGCAACTGGTTGCCGGCCGTATCCACCTTGAAGAAGTAGGGGTTGCGCTCGTAGAGCTTGTTGCCGAAGGCATCTTCGCTGACGAAAACGAAAGTATTCAACGTCGGGGAATAGGGATCAGTCTCGGAGCCCAGGTTCCAGGTGAAGTTGTAAGTGTTCATCTTGGCGTTGAACATTTGCACCCAGTCTTCAAAGCCCAGTTCATCCGCCAGCGCGTTGGCGTCCGCGTTGTAATCCAGGTGGTATTGCTGGAAGTAGTGGGATGGACGGTAGCCGCGATGACCAACCTCGCTTCCGAGCTGAATGATCAGGCCGTTGCGTGGTTCGGGATAGGTAAAGGTGATAGTGGTGTCGTCGATGATGTCCATTTGCGGCAGTTCGCCATCCAGCACCCAGGGTCCGCCGGGCGCGGGCGTCAGGTCAGTATTCCCGAGGACATCCTCAAAGTAGAAGCGGAAGTCTTCCGTGGTGAAGGGTGTGCCGTCCGACCATTTGTGACCTTCGCGCAAGTGGAAGGTGAAAGTGGTCAGGTCGTCGGAGACCTCGTAAGCTTGCGCGACGTTCGGGATGATGGTGCTTAAGTCGGTGTCGATCGTGAGCAGCTTCTGCAAACGCATCTCCAGAACATCCCAGCCACAGCAATTGGGCAGCGCCGATGGACCTTTGAGTTCACCACCGTATTCGCCGATTTGCTCAAGCGGCTGAACAACGACAGGATGGGCGGGCAGGCGCTCTTCGACCGGCGGAAGATCACCGGCGGCAACGCGCTCGGCGAGCATCGGCGCTTCGCCCCACATGTCAATGGTATTGCCGGTCGCGGCAGTGTAGGCGTCAAGATCGCCATATTGGAAGGGATAAACAAGATCGCCCTCGTGCATGACTTGCGCGAGCGCTGCGCCCGAGAGCAAGACAAGTGTGAAAAGGAGCAAGGAAATTAAGGTAATTCGCTTCATGGCTTATAGCCTCCCTAAGATTGAACGCGGCAGGAAATTTGTCTTCGATTTGATGCTAATCAAGCGGCCTCCTTTCCAGACCGGCGGATAACGCTGTGGAATCCTACAATACTGCTTTGCGCCCCAGCTTCCGCCTCATAAACTAACAGAATCAAGCAGCATTGTAAATTGTCCATTGTTGACAATTTTGACGCGAAAGACCGATTCTGAATTTGAGCTTAGCGCAGAACTTCATACTCTCGCAATTGCTCCCAGTCAAATTTGACGCCGTGCCCGGGCAAATCAGGCGCGCGCATAATGCCTTCATTTAGTTGCGGGGGGTTTGTGATGAAGCGTTCCAAGCCAAAGCTGTGGACTTCCAGCAATGAGGCGTTGGGTATGGCCGCCAACAGATGCAGATGCAACTCATGGACGCCATGCGATGTCACTTGCAGATTATGAGCATAAGCCAGCTTAGCCACGCGCATCCAGTTTGTGATGCCGCCGATGTTGGAGACATCCGGCTCGGGAAAAGCGATCTTGCCAATGTCAATCGAGTGGCGGAATTCAAAGATCGTATGCAGGTTCTCGCCGGCAGCGATCGGCAATCCGCCTTCAGTCGCGATCCTCGCCATGCCTTGATAGTCGTCGGGTATAGTCGGCTCCTCCAACCAGAATACATCGTATTCGCGGAAGGCTCGCGCTGCCTTGATTGCCTGTTCGACCGACCAGCGCATATTGGCGTCGACCATGAGCGGGATATCTGGACCGAGGCAATCGCGCACAGCCCGCACCCGCGCTACATCTTCCGAAAGCTTGTCGCGCCCGACCTTGATTTTTATCGCGCGGAAGCCCTTCTGCAGGTTGCAGCGTGTCTGCTCAACCAACTCGCCGGGATCAAGTTGGAGGTCAATGCCGCCGGCGTAAGCGCGTGCGTCGCCCGAATGCCCCCCTAGCAGCTTCCAAAGGGGCGCCCCATCTATCTGCCCGCGCAAATCCCAAAGAGCGATATCCACCGCGGACATGGCGAAGGACACCAGGCCGCCGCGGCCGACATAATGCAGGCAGCGCCACATCCGCTCCCAAGTCTGATCGACGCGCATGGTATCGGCGCCGATAAGCAGCGGTTTCAGATCGCATTCGATAAGGGCAGCGATCGCTGCGCCCCCGCGCCCGATCGTGTAAGTGTAGCCGTAGCCGACGCAGCCGCACTCGGATTCCAGACGCGCAATCACCACTTCAAAGTCGGTATGCACACCGTGGGTCGCGTCCATCATAGGATGGCTGAGCGGCAAGCGATAATGCTTGGTTTCGAGGCATCTTATTTCCATGTTCTGGTCCATCGAGGCGGCCACTGTAACTGAGTCATAAGTATCGTGTCATTCTATAGTGGCTTGAATGGAAAAAGACACTGACCGAGATAATAGACGTGGATTATCAAAATTGCAAGGGATTGTTAAGTGTACATTGTTGACAATTTGCAACCTTGAGGCTAGACTCCGGCGTATATGGGTATGTTCCCGCCCGACATTTAATTAAGATGTCTGAACACGGTACATGAAAAATTACGTATTTCAACGTCTGGTATATTTGGTTTTCCTCCTATGGCTGGTCTCCGTTGTTACTTTCATCGTGATTGAGTTGCCGCCCGGGGATTACTTGTCCACCTACATTTTACTCCTGGAACAGAATACCGGGCAGCAACTCAGCGAAGACATCGTCGAACGGCTTCGCCGGCAGTATGGCCTCGATTTGCCAACTCACGCTCGGTATTTCAAGTGGTTTGGACAAGTGCTTCAGGGGGAGTTTGGTTTTTCATTTGACTGGCAGCAACCGGTCCGCGAAATTATTGGCGAGCGGCTCGTGCTGACCTTCACGATCGCGATACTGAGCGCGATATTCACATACGCGGTTGCCATTCCTATTGGTATTTATTCAGCGACGCATCAGTATTCTCTTGGCGATTATGTGGTCTCTATCATCGGTTTTGTCGGCTTGGCCATACCAAATTTTATGTTGGCGCTAATCATGCTATACGTAGGGTTTAAGCAATTTGGCGTGAACCTTTCCGGCCTTTTTTCCCCGGAATACCTAGACGCGCCATGGAATTGGGCAAAGATAGGCGACCTGCTGCTACACCTGCCGATCCCGATTATCGTCATCGGGACTGGTGGAACGGCGGGATTGATTCGCGTATTGCGCGGTACTCTGCTTGACGAGCTTAACAAGCAATACGTCATCACAGCGCGCAGCAAAGGCGTCGGCGAAGTGCGGCTTCTGTTCAAGTATCCAGTTAGAGTGGCGTTGAATCCCATCGTCAGCAGTCTCGCCTGGCTGTTTCCATCGTTGGTTTCGGGGGGAACGATAACGGCGATCGTCCTGGGCTTGCCGACGGCGGGACCGATGCTCTTGCGCGCCCTGCTCGCCCAGGACACATTTTTGACGGCGACGCTGCTCATGTTCATTACCATTCTCACCGTGATAGGCACAACAGTATCCGATATCCTGCTGGTGGTAGTAGATCCGCGGATACGTATGGAACGCGCGGCCAACTAGACGGGTTGAACCATGTGGCGACGACTGCTTGGCAGGCGGCAAAGCAACAAGCCAGCAACCGTTCAATATGACGAGAGCTATTATCTGGCGTCGCAATGGCAGCTGATGTGGCGCAAGTTTCGCCGCCACCGGCTGGCGATGGTTTCGCTTGTCGTGATCCTATTCTTGTATTCGCTGGCGCTTTTCGCCGAGTTCTACTCGATAAATGATCCCCACAAGCGCCATGTCAAGTATGCCAAAGCGCCGCCCCATACTTTGTATTTCGTCGATGAAGACGGCAACTTTCACCTCGTTCCCTTCATCTACGATCTCAAGCAAGAACTGGATATGGATACCCTGCAGCGCAATTACACCGAGGATCGGTCTAAGCGTTACCATTTGCGATTTTTCGTTGAGGGCGAGCCTTACAAGCTCTTGGGCTTTGTGGATACCAATATCCACTTGGTCGGCGTCGATGAACCGGCAGTTTACTTTCCCTTTGGGACCGATGATCTAGGGCGCTGCTTGTTCTCGCGTACCATGCACGCGGCGAGGATTTCACTCTCCATCGGTGTATTCGGCGTGGTGATCAGCTTCGTTCTAGGCTGTCTCATCGGCGGCATTTCCGGTTACTTCGGCGGCACGGTGGATTTGATCATACAGCGAATTATAGAGTTCATCATATCGATTCCGCACATACCTTTGTGGATTGCGCTAGCGGCCGCCCTGCCCGACGAATGGAGTTCGACGCAGGTCTACTTCGGCATTACCCTCGTCCTGGCCACGGTAGGCTGGACGACGCTCGCGCGCGCTGTCCGCGGCAAGCTGCTGGAATTGCGCGAGGCCGACTTTGTCATGGCGGCGCGGATCTCCAATATGGGCGACTTCGACATTATCGTGAAACACTTGCTGCCTTCCTTTGCCAGCTTCTTGATCGTAGTGCTCAGCCTGTCTGTGCCGGGCATGATCCTGGCGGAGACGGCTCTCAGCTTCCTGCGGATTGGAATCCAACCGCCGGCTGTTAGCTGGGGCGTGCTGCTGCAGGACGCGCAAAATATCCGCAGCCTGAGCCAAAGCCCCTGGTTGCTGATACCGGGGATATTTGTCATTGTCACCGTTTTGGCCTTCAACTTTCTCGGCGACGGCTTGCGAGACGCCGCCGATCCTTATAAGCAATAATCCTGGAAATGCGCTTCTATCAGTTCGACGAGTAGAGAAGAGCCGATGTCAACGTCTGAAATCTATCGCACCCTTCCTGAGCAGATCGCTGCCCGATTGCGGCAGGAGGTGCTTTCGAGCAAGCTAAAGCCGGGCGATCCTTTGCGCGAGGTTGATCTGTCGGAGCGCTTCGGTGTAAGTCGCGGACCAGTGCGCGAAGCTTTCCGCCAGTTGACGCAGCAAGGGCTGCTGGTCCTGGAGCCGAACAAAGGCGTGCGCGTGGCGCAGAACCCGAGTGTGGAAGTGCGCCCGCTGGTTGTAAGGCTGCGCCGCACGATCGAGACCTTCGTGCTGAAGAGCATATTTGAGCGGATCACAGCAGACGATCTGTCCTACTGGGAAGATATTCTGGCGGATATCAAAGCAGCCTGCGAGTCCAACGATGTCGACGCCCTGACTGAGCACGATTTACGCTTTCATCAGGCGATCATCCGCAGCCATGATGACAAGGACCTCTTCGCCTTGTGGCAGCCGATAGCGATGCGAATGATGATGCATTACAATCGCCTGGATGACATCATGGACAGCTATCGCGAGCACAAACGTATTCTGGATGCCATACAGGCCGGCGATAAAACGGCCGCGCTTGACGCTCTCGAAACCAACATTCAGTGACGCGGCTTCCCGCGGCTCGGCGAAGGCAATTGAGTTTCTCCAATAGAGGACAATGAAATGGCGCAAGCAGCCTACTACGAAGGCAATCATATAATTCGCCAGGGTCCAGGTGAGATGATTGAGCCGGGACCCGGCGAGGTTCAACTGAGAGTGTCGCACTGTGGCATCTGCGGCACCGACCTGCACATCTATCACGGCGCGATGGACGCGCGTGTGAAGATGCCGCTGGTTATGGGGCACGAGATGTCGGCGACGGTGCAAAGAGTCGGCGATGGCGTTTCCGATGTCGCTGCTGGCGACAAGGTTGTTGTCATGCCGCTCGCGCCTTGTGGCGACTGCCCTGCCTGTCATGCCGGGCACAGCCATATCTGCCGCAATCTGAACTTTCTCGGCATAGACACGCCGGGCGCGTTCCAGAACTACTGGACCGTGCCGGCCTACACCTTGCACAAGTTGCCCGCGCATCTGTCGATGAAGCACGGCGCCTTGATCGAGCCGCTGGCGGTCGCCGCGCATGATGTGCGCCTGGCCGGCGTCAAGCCAGGTGATCAGGCGGTCGTCTTGGGCGGTGGACCAATCGGAATGCTGGTTGCCCTGGTAGCAAAGCACTATGGAGCCGAAGTGCTCGTATCCGAGATTAACCCCTTCCGTGTCGAGATCGCGCGAAACTTGGGTTTGGCAGCCATCAATCCCACTCAAACCGACTTGGCCAAACTGGTTATGGAAGAGACGGATGGCGCCGGCGCCGATATCGTATTCGAAGTGTCCGGCTCGCAAGCGGGGGCGGCGGTCATGACCGAATTATTGCGGACGCGCGGATTGGCGGTCGTGGTGGCGATCTTCGCGCAAAAGCCCGAGCTGGATCTCTTTCAATTTTTCTGGCGCGAATTGCGCTTGCAAGGCGTGCGCGTATATGAGTCGCAAGACTTCACTGCCGCTATCGAGTTGGCCGCCTCCGGCGCATTGCCGCTTGATGATCTAATCACCGATATCCGTCCGTTGAGCGCGCTGAAATCCGGTTTCGAGGATATGGAATCGGGCGGCCGCGTTATGAAGATTCTCCTGGAGCTGTGAATGAACGTACTGGATAGTTTTCGGCTGGATGGCAAGGTGGCGCTGGTTACCGGAGCGCGCCGCGGTATTGGGTTGGCGATGGCGATCGCCCTGGCGGAAGCGGGCGCCGATATCATCGCGGTCAGCGCCAATCTTGAAGAAAGCGGCAGCGATATCGAAAAAGAAGTGACGGCGCTCGGTCGGCGCTTTGCCGGCTATCGCTGTGATTTTTCCCGACGCGATGACCTCTATCGCTTTATTGAACAAGTGACAGAAGACCATCCGGTTATAGACATCCTAATCAATAACGCCGGCGCTGTGCTCCGCGAGCCGGCTGCGAATCATCCGGACGAGTATTGGGACAAAATCATCGAGACCAATCTCAGCGCCCAATTCCTGCTCAGTCGCGAGATCGGCAAGGGGATGCTTGAACGCGGCCACGGCAAAATCATCTTCACCGCATCCTTATTGACGTTTCAAGGCGGCATCACCGTACCGAGTTATGCCGCGAGCAAAGGCGGCGTCGGGCAATTGACCAAAGCCTTCGCGAATGAATGGGCGGGCCGCGGCCTGCAAGTGAACGCCATCGCCCCCGGTTATGTCCGCACCGATGTCACCGAAGCGCTGCAGAACGACCCCGACCGTTATCGCGCCATCCTCGATCGCATTCCAGCCGGGCGCTGGGGCGATATCGCTGACTTCAAAGGACCGGCGGTTTTCCTGGCGTCAGCCGCTTCTGACTTTGTGAACGGCGAAATCCTGGTGGTTGATGGCGGCTGGATGGGGCGCTAGCCCGGACAACAGTTGCGCGACAATATCCGCCAACAGGTCAGGTCCCAATAGTAGGCTCGTCAAACTCGGATTGATCCTCCAGGATCTGCTTGCGCCACTCGTCGGGAAGCTGAGCAATCGGTTGAAACCAGCTGTCTTCGTGCCAGTGAAGATTGCTGCGCTTGAACTCCGGCCGGTTGCTGTCTCGCGATAGTTCGCAATCAAAGCGAACAATGTACAAACCTTTATTGGTGTTGGGCTTTTGCGGATGAATATGGCTCAGCCCCCAGGTGATGCCGCGTCCGTCGCCGTTATCCGCGAACGCGTCAGGACAGAAGGGACCGGGCGCGTGAGGCGCAAGCTGGACGTGCGCCTTCGGCACAAAATTCAATCCATCCGGCGCGAATTGCACAGTATCTTTCTCCGGGCCATCCTGGATGAGCAAGGCGGCGATGCCCCCTTCATAAGGCCATAACATGGTTTCATGACCGGAATTGGTCACCGGATTCAACTCGGATTTCACAAAGGGTCCTTCGGGATGCTCGGCGATCGCCACGCCTTGCGCCAGCCTCAAATTGCCGGGCGACTTATCGACGGGCGAGGCTTTGTAATAGAGCCAAATCTTGCCTTGGTAGACCAAGGGATAAGGATCGTGAATGGCGCAACTGTCCCATTCGCCGGCCGCGCCTTGCGGTACCACCGGTCGGTCAAGACGCGTCCACGGACCATCAGGGGAATCCGACCAGGCGGCGCTGACATTGACGCAGTCGTTCTGACGCCACATTGTGGTAAAGGTCTGATAGTAAAGGTAGTAGCGTCCGTTGAAAACCAGGATATCGGGCGTGGAAAGCGAGCGGTCGCCATAGGAGCCTTTTGGCGCGCGCGGTACCGCGACGCCCTGCTCCACCCAATCAAAACCGTCTTTTGAGGTGGCGTAACAGATGTCGGCCAGATCCCAATCCACGACCGGGGTTTCCTCATCTCCCTGGTCAATATTAAAGCGCCCGACCGGCATATGCTTCGTCCGCCGCCGCGTATACCAAACGTAGTAGGTATCGCCAATCTTGAGAACTTTCGAAGGATCCCGCCGGGACACAGACAGCTCGCTCTCATCTTTCCCGATTCCCGTGACCGGCGAATACCGGAAGGTTGTATAGAATGGATTGCCGATATCTTGCTTTGGCGTCCACATATCGTAGACCCGCGCCATCGCAGCGCTCAGCGGACGGTCAGTCGGTTTTTCCAGCGGCAACTTGCCGGGGAATGCCCCCTTTGATTCACTCATTATTCCTCCTGAATTAAGCCATTAGCGGGTAACGCGCGCCTGCCAAAGAATTGCCTGGCTATGCGCATCAATGTACAATCTGTAAATTGTAGACAATAGACATAATTGCGTCAAATCAAAATGACTGGGGAAGTGCTGAATTTGCCGCCTGCTAAGCCATCTCTAAGGGCGACCGCTCAACTCAGCCCGCCTCTTCGCCCCCGCCTTAGATTCCTTCAATATGCGAACATATAGTCGCCCATGATAGAATCTTTGTACTATAATGCCAAGTACACTCGCCAGACACGAAACTACGCATGCCAACCGAACCTTTGCCGCTCGACCCAAATGTCCCCGCCGGCATCCCCTGCTGCCAAATGGCCAGATTGCCAGATTGCCAAAAAAAGTTTTCCAGGATACCCCACCCCACCCCCCCTCGTATACATACTGTATCTATATAGTTGCGGAGTTTCAGTGTTTTTATGGGATGCTTTTGGTCATTTAGAGCGCTCTTCCGGCAATCCCTGACCGGTTTGATAGCGCCGAAGAAGCGGGAGCGATAATGCTGGCAGCCGATTATATCGTCATCGGCGCTGGGTCGGCCGGCGCGGCGGTGGCAAACCGACTGAGCGAGAGCGGACGTGATTCCGTGCTGCTGCTCGAGGCCGGCGGACCGGATACCGATCCCAATATACATATTCCCGCGCGCTTCTCGGATCTTTTTCACAGCGATGTCGATTGGGATTATGTGACTGTGCCGCAACCCGGTCTTAATGGGCGCCGGGAGTACGTGCCGCGAGGCAAGGTCTTTGGCGGAACCAGCTCGATCAACGCCATGGTTTACCAACGCGGGCATCCCTCGGATTACGACCGCTGGGCGGCGCAGGGCAACAGCGGCTGGGCTTATGCGGACCTGCTTCCCTACTTCCGGAAGATGCAGCATCAGGAACGCGGCGAGTCGACGCATCACGGCGTCGGCGGTCCCATCAATGTCGCGGATCCGCAGGACCCCAATCCGCTGAGTCGCGCCTTTGTGGCGGCGGCGCTGGAATTGGGCTTTCGCCATAATGCCGATTTCAATGATGGCGAGCAAGAGGGCTTCGGTCTTTATCAGGTGACGCAGAAAGACGGCCAGCGGCATAGCGCGGCAATAGGCTACTTACGGCCCGCGCTGGCGCGAGCGAATTTCACCGCTCTCCCCCATGCGCAAGCGACCAAGTTGAACTTTGAGGGGAAACGCTGCGTCGGCGTCTCGTATCGGCGCGAGGGCGAGGAAAAGGCGGCGCGCGCCAATAAAGAAGTCGTCGTCTGCGGCGGCGCGATCAATTCGCCGCAACTGCTGATGCTTTCGGGCATAGGCTCGGCTGATCATCTGTCGGACATGGGCATCGAGCCAATCCAGGACTTGTCAGGCGTCGGCCAAAATCTGATGGATCATATGCAGGTGCCGCTGGCATATCATTGTAAAGAACCAATAAGCCTGGTCGGCAAGGAATCAGAGCGCCAGTTCAGACGATATCAAAAGAGCCGGATGGGCTTGCTGACATCCAATCTGGGCGAGGCGGGCGGCTTCCTGCGCTTGAACGCGGATTCGCCGGCGCCGGAATTGCAGTACCATTTTGGTCCCGACTGGTTCATCAGACACGGCTTTGAAACACCCGCCGGCCATGGCTTTACCATTCTCGCGGGCTTGGTCGGCGCCAAGAGCGTCGGCGAACTAAAGTTGCGGTCGCCCGATCCGATGGCACCGCCGCTCATAGACTTCGCCTGTCTCAGCTGCGATGATGATGTTCAGGCGCTTCTGGCTGGCGTCAAGCTGGGGCGCCAGATCGCTTCCGCCGCAGCCTTCGATCACTACCGCGGCGACGAGTTCTTGCCGGGCGCTGATGTCGCATCGAATGATGCCCTCGTCCAATTCATACGAGATTTCGCCACCACAATCTATCATCCGGCCGGCAGCTGCAAGATGGGCGGCGATCGAATGGCCGTTGTCGATGAGCGGCTGCGCGTTCACGGCGTTGAGAGCTTGCGCGTGGCTGACGCGTCTATCATGCCGCATATCATCAACGCCAATACAAACGCGCCCTGCAGCATGATCGGCGAAAAAGCTGCCGCAATGATACTTGAGGATGCCTAGCCCATGACCAAAGTCAGCAGCGATCTACCGCGACTCCCCGATGAGCCCGGGAGCGAAAGACCGCCGGCGCCTGCCCTGAGCGCGGCCAGCGAACGTCTCTATCACAAGTGGGGACGCTATCAAGATTCGACCAGCGAATTTTACACGACCTTCAAATACAGTCGATTGACCGGCATCGGCAAGGAAGCCGGCCTAACGCGGCGCGATCCCACGACCGTTTTGCGTATCGATGGCGCCTATTATGTTTGGTACACGCGGCGAAAGACGGCAAAGGACCGAGACCATCGCAATAGACCGCCCCACCGCGTCCAAAGTTGGGATGCGCCCGTATTCGATTGGGATCTGGCGGAGATCTGGTACGCCACTTCAAAAGACGGCTTCCACTGGGAAGAACAAGGCCTAGCGGTGCGGCGAGGTCCCAAGGACGCCTATGACGGACGCTCTGTCTTCACGCCCGATGTGCTGATGACGGGCGACAAATTCTATCTGTATTATCAGGCCGTCGATTACCCCTACCGAACGCGGACGCGCAACACAGTTGGCATGTCCTGGGCTGATTCGCCTGATGGTCCCTGGCATCGCGCTGAAGCTCCGGTGCTTGTTCCCGGCGAACCGGGCGAATGGCTGGGCGATGAAGAAGACAACGACGAGGTCCGGCGCTATGGCGCTTGGGACAGCCACAAAGTGCATGATCCCTTCATCCTCATGCGCGAGGGCAAGTACTGGCTCTACTACAAGGGGCAGCCGATGGGCTGGACCACCAAATATTCGCGCGGCATCGGCTGGGGCCTGGCGATCGCCGACAAGCCGGAAGGACCCTTTATCAAATCGCCGCTGAATCCAGTTACCAACAGCGGTCACGAGACCTGCCTCTTCCCATACGGCGCGGGACTGCTGGCTATTTGCGGCCACGACGGACCCGAGAAAGATACGATTCAATACGCGCCGGACGGCTTGAACTTCGATGTCGTCGCCCACGTCACGCTCCCGCCCCTGGCGGCTGGTCCCTTCGCGCCCGACTCCTATTGCGATACCAAGGACGGCAAGGGAATCATCTGGGGGCTGTCTCACATCGCCACCGAAGAAATGAAGACGGGCAATTCTTATATCGTGCGCTTTGACTGCAACTTGCGGCGCGATCGCGAACGGAACGGCTTTCGGGGCGCGAACCTGCGCTTTCCCGAAGCAGTACATTTCTCGCCTGACCTGGCTTTGAACGAACGGAACATGGAGGAATTGACCTATTCCAACGAGCCGGAACGCCCGCCGGAAGCGCGGCCGGAGGCGCCAATCAGCCAGGCGATGCGGCGGGTCTACGATACATTTGGCGTCTACAAAGACCAGGGCAGCGACTTCTTTTCCGCCTTCAAGTATTCCGCCTTGTCCGGGATCGGCAAGGAAGCGGGCTTAACGCGGCGCGATCCATCCAAAGTGATCAAGGTCGGCGACGCATACTATGTCTGGTACACGCGCCGGCAGACCGAAGCCGCTTGGCGCGGCATCGCGGAGGCGAGTGAAACCAGGCCCGCCTGGGACTGGGATATGGCGGATATTTATTACGCTACATCTTTTGATGGTTTTCACTGGACGGAGCGGGGCCCGGCAGTCCGCCGCGGCGCAAAAGGCAGCTTTGATGATCGCTCGGTTTTCACGCCTGATATCTTGGTCCATGAGCAGACATATTATCTCTACTATCAGGTAATCAGCGGAGTCTGGAAACACAGGACGCCCCACCAAATCGCCATGGCTTGGGCTCATTCTCCTGACGGACCCTGGACCAAAATGGACGCGCCTGTCCTGCGTCCGGGGCGTCGCGGCCCGTTTGACGGCGACGCGGATGATGCGGACGCCATCACCAGTTTCGGCGACTGGGATTCGCATAAACTTCACGATCCCTACCTGCTGAAATATCGCGGGCAGATCTGGCTCTACTACAAGGGCGTGCAGTACGGCCGGACTTATCGGCACGATCTGGGCATCGGTTGGGGCGTCGCCATGGCTGATAATCCCGCTGGTCCCTTCGTCAAGTCAGCGCTGAACCCGGTAACCAACAGCGGGCATGAGACCTTTTTGTATCCCTATCGAGACGGCATTGTCGCGATCACGAGCCACGAAGGGCCCGAGAAGAACACGGTGCAATTCGCGCCGGACGGCATAAATTTCGAAGTCGTCGGAAAGGTGAGCGCGCCGCCGGTGGCTGCCGGCCCCTGCGTGCCTGACGCTTTCGCTGACAATGGCGATGGACGCGGCATCACCTGGGGATTGTCGCACATACAGCACGGCAACGATGGTCCGCTGCCCAATGGATTTCTTGCGCGCTTCGACTGCAATCTAAGCCGGGACAGGCAGCGCGCGGATTTTTACCGCGCCTGGAATTATCGCTTCCCCGAATCAGTTTATTTCAGCAGAGACTTCGTCTTGCCAGAAACCATGAAAGCCGAAGCGCTGAAACTGATGGCGGAGGTGGACGACGAAACAAGGCGTCCGGGGCGAACCGGTTGACATGCGTTTCCGCTTAGCGCGCGTTCAAGCGCTCAGCGATTGTATCCACGAGCGCTTCGGCGACGAGACTGTTGCCGATTTCGTTGATATGCGCTTCGTCGAAGAAGATTTCATCACTGTAGCTGCCAAACAGGTCGGACAATATAATCAGATCTTCCATCGCGCCGTCCGCCCCCAATTCGCGTATGCGCCCGTCTACTTCCTCATAGAGTTCCAGAAAACCAGGAAACGCCCGATCTATTTCGGCGGCGACCTGCGCTTCAAAGTAGGACAGTTCTGTCTTGGCGAAGAGCGCCGGCTGCCAGACAAAGAGAACACTGACGCCATAGTCTCTTGCCGCGGCGCGAATCAGCCGACGATTGCCCAGCCAGTTGTCGACGATCTCACCCGGGCTATTCCCGTCTGCCGTAACCAGGCGCCAGTCCACGGCTGAGACACTGGAATTTAGCGGGCGCAAAAGGGGTTGCCCCTGCCGCAACAGCCGCCCCGCCTCAGAATCGTCCAGGCGCTGGCTTTCGCGCAGCGGCAAGCCGGCCTTGCCTTGCAAGTACGCGGAATAGATATCGTTAAAGCCCTGGTAAAACACGGCCAAATCGGGTTGATTCCCCAAAGCCAATTGTCGCTGGAAAAGGATCAGATCTTGCGCGCTGACATAACCGGTTTGCGCGTAATTCGTAACCGCTGCCGGGGCGCCCTGATCGGCAAGAAGGCGCGCCACCTGAGACGGGATCGTGTAGGCATCGCGCGCGCCCTCGCCCCAAGCGGTCGAGCCGCCGAAGAAGTAGATTCTCGGCGCATTCTGGTCTGCGGCAAACGAGAGCGTCCGACGCAGGCCGATCTCATTCACGTTAATCAGTTCGCTTTCGTATGGGGCAACCACCCAATAACTGTAAGGCAGCCAGCGCACCCTTGTCTGTCCTTGCTCCTCCCAGAATTCCTGCGGCGTCGGCGCTTCGCCATCGTCGATAAATCTGAGCAGGCGGTAATCGAGACCGCCTCGCAATCGATCCTGCAGGCCGGTCGCCGTGGCCAGCCGACCGGTCACTACCAGCATCAGCACAATGATGACAAAGCCCGTCAGTGCGATACCAGCCAGCGCCAGCGCGTCTCGATGGTGAAGAAACCTGCGCCTGGCGCCCTGCCAATGCAGAGTCAGTAACAAGCCGCCGCCAACAAGCGACCAGCAAATCAACAGAAATCTTGCCGGTCCAGTAATAGAAGGAGCGATGTCTCTGAGCAAAGCCTGCGCCAATATGTTCAACTCGATGGAAACGATGAGCAACACAAGCGCGAGCCAGCGACGACCGACAAAGGAGTGCGTCAGGGCGGCAACGCGCGATGAATTTGCCTGGTCAAGGCGATAGGACCAGACCATAGCAAGCAGCCCCGCTGCCGTTGCGACGCCGAAGCCAATCACAATTGTACGCTGCAACTGGGCGTAAGACGCCTCCGGCGATGACGGCGCCAGCAGCAAGGAGACAAAGGTAATGCACAAAGGAAGCCAGGCGATCAGCGCGAAGCCGAAGAGGCTGCGCGACAAAACTCGCACGGGATCGTAGCTTTGCGCTGACGCAGCATTGGTCACGGCGTCAACTCGGCAACCAAGCTGAACATAAGCGGAACATTTTGCGGCAAATGCGCCGGCACTGCGAAACGCAGACCACCGATTTCCTGCATATCCGGGAATGGTTTGAAGAGGTTGCTATAGGCATATTCCTTCAGATGCGCCAGCTGCAAACCCGCATCAATTATAGCGGTAACGATTTCCGCAACGCCCCACTTATATTCGACACCCGGATAGGGATTGCGAAAATCACAAATGCCCGCTTCAAGTGAATCGATCCCGGCTGCCGCGCCAGTCATAGCAACATAGTCCCCAACACCCGAATCGTATTCATAGGCGACGCCGCCCATGTAATCGTCGCTTAGCCGCCATTCCGCATCAAACATCATCAGAGCCGGATGGAAATCCACCAGTACAAATCTCCCGCCCGACTTCAGGCAACTGGCGATGCCTTGCCCCCAAGTCTGTATATCGGACAGCCAGCAGATTGCGCCATAAGAGGAAAAGGCGACATCAAAAAGCTGAACATGATTATCGAAAAAGTCGTATACATCGGCGCGGATGAACTCGGCCGGTACTCCAGTGTCTCGCGCCAACTCACGAGCAAAGCGAATCGCTTCGTCGCTGATATCGACGCCGGTGACCGCGGCGCCGAGATGGTTAGCGATACTCAAGCTGTCCTGGCCGCTATTACACTGCAAATGCAGCAGGGTCTTGCCGGAGATGTCGCCAAGCAGGGTTCGCTCCTCAGGAAACAAGGTGCTGCCGCCAGCGCGGAAGAAAGCGGCTTGGTCACCCTTGTGGCTGTTGTGCGCCTTGGTACCTTCGTTCCATGAAAGCCGATTAATTTCATGGTGCGCTTTGTTGGGCATGATTATGATCTCCTCAAGTCAGGCAAGGTCGATTCTAGCGGTTGAGGCAGGCGGCTGCAATGTGATGACTGCGCGCTAGTGTATCCATTTCAGTTGAAACAAAAATACTTAAGCACCGAGAACACTGAGGATAATACTAAAGTATTGTTACTCTTTGAGTCCTTTGCGTCTTTGCGGTGAATTGAGTAATGTGGATTTCAACCGACTTCGATACGCTACCATCGGGCGCAGCGAGCTTGCTTGCGCAGGTACTCAAGTCTATAATCCTTGACACGGTTGCAGGACTGTTGCGCGGGCAAGGAGCAGTTGCGGCAAACGAACAGGCAAAAAGACCACGAGATTCCGGATCCTTACTGTGGTTGACGAGACCAGCAAATCAGTTGACAATTCGGTTTCCAACATGGACTATGTTGATCTGACGCGAGCGGCGTTAAGCGCGCTGCAATTACCGACATCCGCCGATTCCGAGTCTGTTGATCACGACGAGGCGCACCGCTTGCGGGGCAAAATCCTTGGGGTTCTCATACGTCAAGGCCGGCTCGCCGCCGAACGCAGCGCGGAAGATTGCGCGCGATACTTGAGCGTCAAGCCGCAAATGATTGAAGCCTGGGAACTTGGGGACCGCGTGCCAAGTTTGCCGCAGTTGGAAGGGTTGGCCAGTTGCTTCAAGGCGTCCATGTCCGACGAGTCTTTAAGCGCAGCGATTTTGCCTCAGACAGAAAACGACGAATATATGCGGATTAGGCAGCGGCTGGTCGGCGCTCTGCTGCAATCCGCGCGCCAGGCGCAAGAAGCCAGCATCGAGGACATAAGCGCGAGAACCGGACTTGATACTGACCTTTTGCAGCGATACGAATATGGCGAATCCACGATACCGGCGCATCACTTGACAGTGCTTGCGCAAGCGGTGCAGCGCGACCTAAGCTATTTCAGCGACTCGGCCAGAGTCAATCCGCGCAGGGCAAGTCCATCTTCCCGCAACGCCGCAACAGCGAAGGATGAAGAGGCCGATCTCGCGCAGTTTGCCGCGGATCAGAGGAACCGAGCCTTCATTCGCCTGGCGATGGCCTTCCGCGACATTGACCGCGAGGACCTGGATCGAATCGCTTCCGCGCTCTTGGCTATCATCCGAGAAAGGCGTGACGGGAACGGCCGGTCGCCAACATGACAGCAACAGCCGATTAATGTCCTTGTCAATTTCGAAAACTTACTCAGTCAGCGTATTTCTGCTGCTCGTCGCGTTGGCGCTGAGTGTTTATATGTTGACGTTCCGGGCAGTTATTCAGTCCGGGGACACATTGCGGGCGCTGGATGCCGTAAGCAGTCAAGCGCGTCATGGCGACTGGCTGATGGACGAATCGAACTGGTTTAAGCCGGCGCTCATCATCCGCGAAGAATCCGAACTTCCCTTGCGCGAATACGATGTCGAGGAACGGCTCAATGCGCGACTGGCGGCGCTTTTGCTCCGGCTGGCGGATTCCCTGCCTCGCCTCGGCAATATTCATACCGTTTGGCTCTTCAACGTTTTTGTCACGTCACTGAGCGTCGGTCTGATTTTCTGTCTCGTTCGCGCGCTGAGATTCAGTGACGCGGCGGCAGTTATTGTGGCGCTTAGCGCTGGCTTGGGCACAAACCTCTGGGCGTACTCGCAGACATTCTTCCGCGAACCCTTGAGCGCGTTTTTTATTCTGGCGGCGCTTCTCTCGCTTCGGCTCGGCCAGGATCGGAAGCCGATCGCCCGGCTGCTAAGCCTCGGCGTCGCGGCTGCGGGACTTTATCTGGCATATTTGACCAAGCATTCGGCCCTGTTTGCGATTCCGGCGGCGCTGATCTTCGCCCTGCCAGCCGATTATGACACTGGCCGGCTGCCTGCGCGCCGGCTGGCGCTCTGGCTGCTCACGCTGGCGGGCGCAAGTATTGCCCTGTTAATGATCTTGGATCCGCTGCCGCAGCTGCTCGGTCAAGTCCTCGTCCAATTCGGCGTCAGAACGGATTATGCCGGCGGAGCCCTGCGCAGCTATCTGCTTAGCCCCGGCGCAAGCATATGGGGCACGTCCCCAATACTGTTGCTGGGAGTCGCCGGCAGCCTGATGCTTTGGCGTCAACGGCAGTATGCGCTCGTCCTCACGGTCGCAACGGGCTTGGCCGGGTATGTCGTCGGTCATGCGCTGACAACCGGCGTCCATTGGTTTGGCGGTCTGAGTTGGCCGCCGCGTTTTCTTTTGCCTGTTCTGCCGATACTAATGTTAGCGACCGCGCCCCTGGCCGAGCGCATGCTGCAGCCCGGGCAAAGTCGCCTCCGCTTGCTCTGGGCTGTCCTGTTGCTATATGGCGTCTGGATGCAATTCAGCGCCGTATCCTTGAGTTGGTCGCATTACAGCGATAGCTTGCCAGCGGAATCCCAGGGGCTGGCGGAATGGCTGCCGTCGATGTATCAGCCGCAATATTTCCGCTGGGTACTTTTGCCGCAGCGTTGGGGGGATTTGGGCTTCGATTTTCTATGGACGCGCGCGCAGACGCCGATATGGGGCTTCAGCTTCGCCGCCCTGGCGCTGGCAGTCGCTTGGGCTCTGATTCGGCTGCTTCGTCACAATCGCAGTCGCTGGCGCTATGCTTCGCCGCTGCTGACGATATTCTGTTTCAACCTCATCCTGCTCAACCTCAGCGCGGCATACGACCGGGATCCGCGCGCCCAATCAGCCCAGGCGGCCTTGCATGAAGCGCGCGACTATCTCGCGGACGCGGCACAGCCCGGGGACATCTTGCTGCTGCCGAGCAACGACTATGGCAACTTCATTCTGAATCACTTTGACGGCGCCTGGCCGCGCGTCATCGTTCTGCCGCGCCCCCTGGCTCAAGCAGCGAGCGACAAGCAGCCGGCGCAAGTCGTATCGAACAATCCCAACAGTTGGTTCGATGTCGGAAGCCTTCGCGTCATTCATGCGCTGGCTGGCAAGCATGATCGGCTGTGGGTCCTGGACAATACAAGTCCGTTCATGTCCTGGAGTTTCCGCCCGCTTGAGCGCTATCTTGCTCTGCACTATTATCTCGTACAAGATGTACAACTGACGACGCCTGACGACGCCGTGCGCCTGCTGGAATATGATACCAGCGCAAAAGCTCCCGATCCGATGACGCTGTATTTCGGCGAGGCCGCGGCGGATTTGCTGTACGGGGACTCCATTCGACTTGTCAGCTACGTTCTCCCAAAGGGCAAACAATATGAGCCCGGCGAAGCGATCCCCTTTTCGCTGCTGTGGCAAGCGGAGACCGCGCTCGACCAGGACTTTACAGTGGCCAGCTTTCTTGCGGAGGCGGCTTCGGGCGGACCGGTCGCGCAAGGCTATGACTCCGGACCTCAAGGCGGTTTCGCGGAGACATCAAAGTGGGCGCCCGGCATTCCGGTTTGGGATAACCGGGCAATTCGAATACCGGCGCATACTCAACCGGGGGACTATCGACTGTGGGCAGTTATGTATCGCATCGATAGTGCTTCCGGCAACATCAACCGCTTGCCGGTCCGCGGGGCTGAAGTCACGGGGGACGGGACGGTCGGCGTGCTGCCCTTCGTATTAAACATCCGCTGACAAGGGCAAGGACCCATGACATCATCTCCTCGACGGAGAAATCATCCATTCTGCAATTCCTGAGATTCGGATACACTCTGGTTTTGACTTCCCGCGCCATACTCCGGAGTTGCAATGGCGGTTGAATTCAGCGTTGCCTCGCCCATCAAGTCCAACCACAACAGCCCATTGCGTTTCATCTTGTCGCATATCTTTCGTCATCCGATTGCCGCGATGCTGCTGGTCTTTGGCGCCTTCAGCAACGCTTTTCTGGCTGGGATCATTCCAGGCGCGATAGGCAGCGCCTTCGACGCGATACGGCTGATGAACGAAGACAGTCTTCGTCTGGTGTTCAACAGCGTTCTGCTCATCATATCGTCACAGACTCTTCGTTCGGTCTTGCAGTTCATGCGCAACTTCGCGGCCGAGGTTTTCGCTCAGCGCTTTGAACGCGACATTCGCGACGAAGTCTATGCGAGCTTGCTGGGCAAGAGCATGAGTTACCACGATATGCAGCCGGTCGGGGAGACAATGGCAAGGGTGACCAACGATGTGCGGGAAATGAACCTGATGATGAACCCGGGCGTCAACCTGATCACCGGCGCGAACATGTTTCTGATGATGCCCGCCATTTACGCGCCCGGCATTCATCCGCAGCTGGTATTCGTCCCGCTTCTCTTTATCGTCTCGCATATCCTCGTGCAGATCTATTTCATCCTGCGCCTGTACCCGATCGCGCAGGAGGTGCGCGGGAGCTTCGGCCGCATGAACGCGCGGCTGGCGGAGTCCTTGGACGGGCTCGAGGTGGTAAAGGGATCAGCGCAAGAAGAACAGGAGATGGGCATTTTCGACGGCTTAGCGGATCTGGTCCGCGATAGGTTCATCGACCAAGGGGAGTTCGAAGCGCGCTACCTGTCCATACTGATCTTCGGCTTGACGGTGGTTGCAGCGTTGATTCACTCTGTGATTCTGTTCAGAGACGGCGCGATTGGGGAAGGTCAGGTCATCGCCTTTCTGGGGCTGATAAACTTATTCCAATTCCCCGTGTTTATTTCGCTTTTTTCCTCCTCGCGGATCGCTTCCGGATACGCCGGGGCGGAACGAATTCTTGAAGTCATCAACGCGAAGACCGCCCTCGATCAGAACGCTCGCGGTTATAGTGAGAACATCAAAGGATCCATCGTCTTTGAAAATGTTTGCTTCGGCTACAACCCCGAAGAAGAAGCTCTGTGCGATATCTCTTTTGAGGCGCGAGCCGGCCAAACGGTGGCCATCGTCGGACAGACGGGTTCGGGGAAGAGCACGCTCAGCAAACTGATCAATCGCATTTACGATGTGGATAGCGGGCGCGTGCTCGTCGACGGCGTAGATGTGCGCGATTGGAACCTGCAAGCGCTGCGGTCGCAAATCAGCATCATCGAACAGGACATCTTTCTCTTCAGCCGCAGCGTGGCGGAGAACATCGGCTTCGGCAAAGACAAACTGGATATGGAGAACATTATCGAGTCGGCGAAGGCGGCGCAGGCGGATGACTTCATTTCGTCGTTTCCCGCCCGTTACGAGACGATTATCGGCCAGCGCGGCATGACCCTCAGCGGCGGACAGCGGCAGCGGCTGGCCTTGGCGCGCGCCTTTCAAACCGATCCGCCGATCTTGATCCTGGATGACAGCACGAGCGCGATAGACAGCGCGACGGAAGACAAGATTCAGCGGGCGATATGGTCGGCGACGACCGGGCGCACTACTCTGCTGATCACACATCGCCTGTCGCAGATTCGTTGGGCGGATCATATTGTGGTGTTGCGCAAAGGGCGCGTGGCAGCGCAGGGGACACATGAAGAGCTCCTGCGGACGTCACAGTCGTATCGTCACATTTTCGACCGTTACGCATCGGCGGACGCATCGGCTCTGCCCAAGGCGGGAGGCTAAGGTGGCGGCGCTTTTCGGCGGTTTGCAAGGGGACAAATACGATCGTCAGTATTCGGATGCCTACCTCTTCCGGCGCATCGCGCGGTATATGGGCGAGCACAAGCGGCAGGTCGCGCTGGGGCTTCTGGGTTTCCTCGTCGTTGGCGTCACGCGCGCCGTCCGCCCTGTATTCATCAGCGCGGCCATTGATGAACTGGTCAGCGGCAGCGAATTGCTGAGTTTCCTGTTGACAGCGCTCACGATTGTCACAGTTACCGAATACGTATCCAACTACGGTCGGCGTCGATTCACCGTCGACGTCATCGGCAAGATCGTGGCGCAAATGCGAAAGGACGCTTTTCGAGCGGCGGTCGAGCGTGATTTGGCTTTTTACGACCGGCACAAGTCCGGCACAGTGATCAGCCGCATCACCAGCGATACGCAGGAGTTCGGCGATGTCATGCTCCTGGGCAGCGATGTGGTCTCGCAGTTTCTCTCGGTAGTTATCTTATTCGCCGCCCTGCTGACTTATTCCGTCGAGCTGACGTTGGTGCTGCTGCTCACCATGCCGCTGGTTGTCTGCGCCGCCCTCGCCTTTCGTATTGTCGCCCGCATCGTGACGCGACAAGGCGCGCGCGCCATGGCAGTGGTTAATGACAATATTCAGGAAAGCGTGACCGGGATACGGGTGGCCAAGAATTTCCGCCAGGAGCGGATGATCTACAACGAGTTCTCCGCGGTGAATATCTTGAGCTATCGCATCAACCTGAAACGCGGCTTTATCATGTCTTTGGTTTTCCCCACTCTGACCTGGCTTTCGGCGATTGCTCTGGCCATCATCGTATGGGCGGGCTCGCATTCGGCGCTGAGCGGCGCGATCACAGCTGGCGCCTGGTATCTGTTCATCCAGGGCGTAGACCGATTCTGGTTCCCGTTCATGAATCTGGCTTCTTTTTGGAGTCAGTTTCAACAAGGCTTGAGCGCGGCCGAGCGTATATTCGCCCTCATAGACGCGGAAAACGAGGTCATCCAAAAAGACAGTCTAGTCATCGAGCCGTTGAAGGGCCGGATCACATTCGAGGGCGTCGATTTTGAATACGATGTCGGCGAACCGGTACTGCGCGACTTCAGCCTGGATATTCGTCCCGGCGAAAATGTCGCCTTCGTTGGCCATACCGGCGCTGGCAAAAGCACAATCGCCAAGCTCATCACGCGCTACTACGAATATCAACGGGGCGAAGTTCTTATAGACGGCAAGGATATCCGCGCCCTCGACTTGAAGAGCTACCGCGCAAAGCTGGGCATCGTCCCGCAGCAGCCCTTTCTCTTCAGCGGCACAGTGATGGATAATGTCAAATACGGAAACCAGCAGGCGACCGTCGAGGAGATCCGCGCGATCGCGCAGAGCATCGGCAATGGAGAGTGGCTTCAAAGCCTGCCGGACGGGCTGGACAGCAATGTGGGAGAACGCGGCGGCCGCCTTAGCCTGGGCCAACGCCAGTTGGTCAGCCTTTTGCGCGTCCTGGCGCAGAAGCCATCTATCTTCATTCTGGATGAGGCGACCGCCAGTATCGATCCTTTCACAGAATCGCAGATACAAGATGCTATTGAACTGATCCTGGCGCGCTCGACTTCGATTCTGATAGCGCATCGGCTCAGCACGGTTCGCAGCGCCGACCGCATCATCGTCCTGCGTGAAGGCGGGATCATCGAAGAAGGCGACCATGACCAACTTATGCGCGCTGGCGGCCATTACGCTGAGTTATACAACACCTATTTTCGTCATCAATCGCTGAACTACGTCGAGCAGTCAAAAGAGATGTTTGCAGCCGCTGGCGGGTAAGCGCCGCGTCGCGTTCGCCCGTTTTGCGCCCGACGCGTCTCCGCCATCGTATATATCGTATAGATGTAGGGAAGACAGGAGCTTCGTGTCGCGCGAGCGGATTTGACATTATACTGTCTTTGTCTGAATGGTCGTCTTCCGACCGGTCAGCCACCTGGAGGGTTGCTCAATCGTGCGTAGAGAGATGGCAAGGGTCTATCGACTTGCCAAGGCGCTGAGGCTCAGACTGCTGCGAACCATCAGCCGATTCTTCGCGCTGGCGATACGCGCCTGGCGTTGGGTGGATTCCCTGGATCTTCCGCTAAGTTCTCTTCAATGGATTCTGCTGTTCTACGTCGTGTTCGGCGCGATCTACCTGCCATCGACGCCTGTATTCGAAGCCAACGACGAGATCTGGCACTTCGGCTACATTCAACACATTCGAGATACGGGCAGCTTGCCCGTTCAAGTCTTTGACGGCGAGGATACACTCTACCAGCAGCACGGCAGTCAGCCGCCCTTGTATTACGCGCTCGCGGCGCTGTTGACATCGCCCTTGAGCATAGACGATGTTGATAGCTATCGCCTGCTAAATCCCTATGTGAGCGCAAACCAGCCGGACTCCTTTGGGAACAAGAATCTCACCATTCGCGATGAGTCTCAATCCATGATTCGGGGCGCCGGTCTGGTCGTGGCGATCCTGCGATTGGCGGGCCTGGCGCTGGGAGCGGTCACGATTGTATTCGTGTACAAAATCGGCGAACTGGTTGCCCCGCAGCGGCCGACGGTCGCCTTCGCGGCGGCGGCGATCACGGGCCTGAATCCGATGTTCATCTACGTGAGCGCATCGGTCAACAATGACACGCTGGCGATGGCGCTCAACGGGGCAGTGATTCTGTTGTTGTTGCGCACAATCCGCGACGGATTTCAGCGGCGTTACACGGTGGCGATCGCGCTGCTCTTCGCGCTCTCATGCCTGACGAAACTGACATCGCTGGTTTTGCTGCCGGTCTTGCTGGGCACAGCCCTCTATGTGCAACACAAGACAAGCGACCGGCGCGGACTTCTGGCTTTCATTTACTTATTCGCCTTGTCATGGCTGCTGATCGCCGGCTGGTGGTACCTGCGGAATCTACAACTGTACGGCGAGCCATTCGGCATCGTGATGATGTCGAACATCGCCGGACCGCGGAGCCTCAACTTCAGCGCTGTTGATCTCTTCGCCGAGTTTCAGCAATTCCGCATGTCGTACTGGGGCTTGTTTGGCGCGCTCAATATACAAGTGACCAGCATATTCTACGTCCTGCTGGATCTGATGACCTTCTTAAGTTTCCTTGGCCTGGCCTTCTTGATCTTGCAATTGCTAGCGATCAGCGATTTCGCTTATGCGCGTTACGAACTGGCGCATCTGCTCACGTTGTTAAGCGCGCTTGTTCTCATCTGGCTGGGCGTCGTCATCTGGAGCACCCTCACCTACGCCGCCGAAGGGCGAATCGTCTTTCCATTGATTGCCGTCATCAGCCCCTTGCTGGCGGTCGGTTTGGTCGAAATCGTGTGGTGGATTGTCTTTTCGCTGCGCCCGCCCAATCTCGAATTTGTGCGGGCCGGCGATGCAGTCCCTAAAGAATTGCTACACGATACGATGCTCTGGCAGCTGAGAATACTGGGCATCGTCGCGCTGTTTGCGCCCTTGACCGTCATCGCCAGTCAATACAGCGCGCCACAGCCTGTCGCCGAAATCCCGGAAAAAGCGCGAGAAGTTTACGCCGAGTTTGGCGATGTCGCTCTGGTCGCCTACGAGCGGATTAATCGACGATACGCCACCGGAGACCGTGTTCGCCTCAAACTATATTGGCAGGTATTGGAACAGTCCGCCGCCGACAACAGCATTCTCTTGACCCTGGTCGACGACAATCGGCAGGAGATCGGCCGTTACTCGACCTATCCGGGCGCTGGCAGCTTGCGCACCAGCAGCTGGCAACCCGGCGCCATCTATCCGGATGAATACCTCATTAATATTTTCTCGACGGCATACGGTCGCTACCCATTTGACCTGCATATTGAATGGGAAGACAGCCATAATGATATCAGCATTGTCCCGACAGACGCGGAGGGCGCGGTCATTGAGCCGGTATTGCTGGACATTGGCGCGGTAGTCACCTTGCGTTCTCAATCAGCCGCCTCCGATTTCAATGAAATCCCGATGGAAAGGCAGCCCAAGTTTGATGAAGCAATCATACTGGAGTCCTTCCAGCTCGATCTTGAGTTCAACGAGATCATCCTGAATTGGAAGGCGGAAACGGCGCCGGCGGAGAATTATACGGTCTTCGTTCATATGTTGGACGAGGACGGGCGCATCCTTACACAAGCGGATGCGCCACCGCGATTGCCGACGCAGTATTGGCGTTGGGGAGAATCGTACACGACTTACCATCGTTTCCCGGCCGGGTTCAACATGATTGACCACCAGGTCATCGTCGGCTTGTATATCAACGACGGCTTGACGTATCCAAAGGCGGAATATACGAAGACATTGACGGCTGAGGAGCGCAAAATGGCGGAGGACGCCGAGTTCAGCGCTGATGAGAGCGAGGCGATAGAGACAGACACCAGCTTTGATCCCGAGCAATTTGCCCTGGCGGATGAGATGGAAATCTATCTTGATTCCTTCACCATCCCTTGGGATATCGCGGATGAGGTAATCGCCTTGACGCCTACGCCGGAGTCCACCCTCGAAGGCGAAGAAGCTGCGCCGCAGGACGCTGATAAACAGGAGGAAACAGGAACAGAGCCCACTATAGAGGCGGATGTTTAAGACAGCCCGCAGCTAGCGAGCCCGGCCTTCGCTTAGATCGTCTCGTCCATGTCGTCTTCTGGCGCCGCAAAAAGCTCTATCCAGGCGGCTCGCATTCGTGCCTGAATATTGGCCAGTGTATCCGGAACGGTCTGTGTATCGCCGACGGCGACCATGAAGTTGGCGTCTCCGGGCCAACGGGGAACAACGTGGAAGTGATAATGCGAGGCGATTCCAGCGCCGGCAGCCGCGCCTATATTCGCGCCGATGTTAAAAGCGGGCGGGTCCGCTATTTCTCGTAAAACACGCATGACGCGATTAGTCATCACCATCAGGTCCGCGAGCGCCGCCGTCGGCAAGTCTTCCGGCGACGACACGTGTTCGAATGGAACAATCATGGCGTGACCGTATGTGTAGGGATAACGGTTGAGCAAGGCGAACATATGCGACGAACGCGCGATTATGATATCGCTATCATCAGCCGCAGGCTGCGAACATAATTTGCAGAAGATGCAGTTATCGAGGTATTCGCCCTTGCGCTTGTCGCCGATATATTCCATTCGCCAAGGTGTCCACAGGTGATTCATTTTGACCCTTCCAGCCTTCTTACGCGTTTGGTCAACGGATTCATTCTAACGGCGCTGGGAAGTCTGATACAATGCACAGAATGAGACGATGAACTGAAAAATGAGCTTGTCACACGAGATACTGCAAGGGAAATTGGCTCGCTGTTTTCGCTTCTACCGGAGCGTCGACAGCACTAATGACTTGGCCAAAGACTGGCTGTTGGCTGGCGCTCCTGATGGCGCAGCGATAATTGCTGATGAACAGCGTCGCGGACGCGGACGGCAAGGTCGCGTTTGGCATAGTCCGCCTGGTGTTGCGCTGGCGCTCTCAGTTGTGCTCAGGCCGGATGAAGAAGATGTAGCTCTCGTCAACATGATCGGCGCCCTCGGCGTTTACGACCTCGTGAGGCAAGCAGGCTGTGATGAGGCAGGCATTAAATGGCCCAACGATGTGCAGGTGAACGGCAAAAAGGTCAGCGGCGTGCTTACGGAAAATGTCTGGGAGAGCGACCGGCTGCTCGGCGTTGTCCTGGGCATCGGCGTGAACGTCAGAGTAGACTTTGCCGGTACTGATCTGCATGCCTCGGCAATTAGCCTGGAAGATGTGACCCAGGCGCCGCTCGACCGCGCGGAGCTCATTCGCCAACTGCTCCGACGCATCGACTGCTGGCGCGGCAAGAGCGCCAAAGAAATTTTTCTGGCATGGAGAAGACGACTGAACATGCTGGGCAAACTCGTGACAGTAAACGGCGTTCAAGGTCTTGCCGAGGACGTGACGCCGTCCGGAGCTTTGAAAATCAAGACTGACAAGGCAGGCGCTCTTCTCGTGCATGCAGGCGATGTCTTCGATGCCTCTAACACTTGGAGCATCGAATGAGCAAAATCCGATTCGAATGGAGTATCGAATCACAGCAGATTGACCGATCCGACGGCAAAGATCCTTCACTCAAAAAACGGCGGCGAAACATCTTGCGGTTCTTGATCCTGATCGTCTTGCTGCTAGCGGCCATAGGCCTCGGCGCGATTGCGGTCCGTCAGCGCTTAATAGATGTGCAAAATCATTACGCGCAATTGTTGCAGGACATAGTCAAGGCGGAGGTAGCCGCGCTCCGCATCGGCGACCTGGACGCCTGGCTCAATTTCCAAAGCGCTGGCAGCGAGGAGTGGCGCAGCAGTCAGACGGCGCTCTTTCGAGAATACGAGGAACTGAAGTCAGCGGAGGCAATCGAACTCACCGGAAGCATCGTTGCGGTAAAGATCGATGACACGCGGGCGCGAGTGCTGGTGCAAGAGAATATCAACGGGACGCCTTATGTGCGGCTCTGGTTCTACCGGCGCGATCAACTAGGCTGGCGTCATATCGCGCCTGATGTCGCATTCTGGGGCGAGGAACGCCAATACACAGGCGCTGGCGTCCGCGTCAATTATCGCGCTGTCGATGAGACATTTGCGCAACAGCTAATTGAGGTCGTGACTGGCTGGCGAACACGCAGCTGCAACTTAATGAATTGCGGCGCTTTGCCAATCTTGCAGGTTGACATAGTGCCGAATGCGCCCGACGCCGCGGCCTGGATAGATGAAAGCACCCTGCATCTGCGCCTGCGTTCGCCCTATGTCGATCTCGCCCGCGCCGACCTGCCCTTTGACGGCGCCTACCGCCTTCAGGTCAGCAAGTTGCTGGCTGACCGCTTGGTGATGGATATGTCAGGTTTCCGCGCCATCTACCCGCACGACGCCTTCTTTCTGCAGGAGAGCGCGCTTAACTGGTTGAGCGAGTGGTTGGTCGGCGTAGTAGCCGACGCAAGCCTCATGCATTCTCTGGCGCAGAATTACGGCGAGCAGGCAGTTGCGGAATTGCTTTCCGTCCTCAAGCCGACTGACGATATGTCAATATTGCAGGAGGCGCTGCCGGTAGCGATTGAAACAGCTGGATTGGATTGGCGCGACTTCATCGCCTGGCGCTTGAACACAGAAGCCGAACTGATAAGAGCGCGGGCGGAGAACGAATGGCTGCGACTTTACGATACATCAGATGAAAACGTTCGCCTGGCCGCCTACCAACGTTTCAATGACAATGTTCCGCCGCGAGCGCAACGGGTGATTGACCAAGCGATCTGGACCACGAACGAAGACATAATACAATTGAGAGCGACTGCGGAATACGAAAGCGGCAGCGCAACTGCCGTTGAAATCGTCTTGTTTAATCTGGTGAACCAAGTGTGGAAGCGGGCTAGCTGACCGTTGCGGCCTTCCCTAAGCGCGCGCCGCCGTCAGGCATCTTGGCTGACATAGGGAAAAAGAAAACAGGTCAGCGAAAGGAATCCACTGACCCGCCCAATCTGTGTTGCGCTCAATTTGATGTGCTGTCGGTCCTTAGCTGTCGCCGCCCATGCCCAGCGCCGCGTCGCGCAAGACCACAATGAAAGCAAGCGCATGACCAAAAACAATATGACCGTAGAAACTGGGATCGATCGATAGCTGCAAAATATCGCCGCCAGCGACAATCGGCATGATAATGTTTCCGCCAATGATCCACCAGATCAGCCCGTAGATCAAACCGCCCACAACGATGTTCACCAGGGGGTTGCCCAAGTCAACGTACTGTATGAACACACCGGTGTAGAGGGCGCCGATAACAATACTTATGATGATATGCAAGATGAAGCCGACAAAAGAATCAGCGCTGATCATGCCGCCAATCATGTCTTGCATACCCGGACCCGCGTAAGCGAGGAATATGTAGCCGGCTATGACACCGGGAACAATACCTCTTCTCATATCGTCGCTATTCATAACTATTCCTCCCAAATCTATGAACGTGCGATAGCGATACAACGATGTAATGACAAAGGCTTTTAGGCAATTTTTACAAGGCGCGCCCCTGTCAATTGTTTACATTATATACGTTTGGAAATACGAAGGCAAGCAATTCCGACCATAATCTTTCAAAACTTGAGACATCTCCACAGCTATCGTCGAATTCTGCCATGGGCGACGGGGGCAGTTGCGGACGGCTGCCAGTTTTCTCGGCAAAGCAACAATGTAGAGCCGCCTACCGGGCAACAATCCGGCTATAGCAATGGCGGAAAGCAAGCCTCCATGTTATAATTTCTACGAATAATCGCGAGGGCGCAACAGTGTAAATCGCTGTAATTTCCAAGGCCTTTCACGAGCGTTGCAAGATGATAAATGCAGGGCTTCGGCGCCAAAACGCGTTGCACTTGAAGCGCATGCCCACTCAACCGGCAGATCTGTTGGAAACCATTAATGGATAGATTCGATTCGCAAGACCTTGACGAAAACGCGGGTACAATTCGCACCATAACGATCAACGAGGAGATGCGCGGCAGTTATCTCAATTACGCCATGAGCGTGATTGTGGCGCGGGCTTTGCCCGATGCCCGAGACGGTTTGAAGCCCGTGCACCGGCGCATCCTCTATGCCATGCACGATATGGGTTTGCGGCCCGGCACGGCATACAAAAAGAGCGCTCGCTTGGTCGGCGAAGTGCTTGGCAAGTACCACCCGCATGGCGATCAAGCGGTCTACGACGCCATGGCGCGCATGGCGCAAGATTTCTCGCTTCGCTATCCGCTAGTGGATGGTCAGGGGAATTTCGGCAGCCAGGACGGTGATAAACCGGCGGCCATGCGCTACACGGAAGCGCGCATGGCGAATATCGCCGGCGAAATGCTGACCGATATCAATCCTCAAACGGTCGACTTCGCCGAAAATTATGATGGCACACAAGAAGAGCCGACTGTCTTGCCGGCGCGCCTGCCGAATTTGCTGCTCAACGGCGCCAGCGGCATCGCCGTCGGCATGGCGACCAATATCCCGCCGCACAATCTGCGCGAATTGGCGGATGCCATCATTTATCTCATCGACAACTACGAAAGCATCGACTCGATTACCGTTGACGATTTGATGGAATATGTGAAGGGACCGGACTTCCCGACCGGAGCCCAAATAGGAGTTGGCGACAAACGAGTCCCTGAACTCAAAGAAGCTTATGCTAGTGGCAAGGGGCGGGTTATTGTCCGCTCGACATACTCGCTGGAAGATGGCAGAGGCAAAGCCTTGGCCGAGGAGGTCGCGGAAGAGCGAGCGGCGGATGTCGAAAGAATCGTCTTCACATCAATCCCCTACCAAGCCAGCAAAGCGGGCATAATCGAACGGATTGTGAGCTTGGTGCGCGAAGGGCGTATCGAAGGCATCCGTGATTTGCGCGATGAATCCGACCGGCAAGGTTTGCGCTTAGTCGTTGAACTCAAGAGAGATGCTCAGTACAAGCGGGTGCTGAACCAACTCTTTTCCTTCACTCAGTTGCAAACTGCGCACAGTATTCAGATGTTGGCGCTGGTCAATGGCGAACCCAGGCTCCTAAGTCTAAAACGCTGTCTAAAGCTTTATATCGAACATCGTTACGATGTCATCGTCCGGCGTTCCCAGTTTGATCTGGAGCGGCAGCGCGCCCGCGCCCACGTCTTGATGGGCTTGCTAAAAGCGGTATCAAACATTGATGAAGTAATACAGACGATTCGGAATTCTGCGGATGTGAGCGCTGCGCGCGTCCAGTTAATGGCATTGTTTGAGTTGGACGAAACGCAGGCGAACGCCATCTTGGATATGCAACTGCGCCGTCTAGCGGCTTTGGAACGGCAAAAGTTGCAAGATGAATACGATAACGTAAAGTCGAGAATAGATTACTTGGAGGATTTGCTTAGTTCTCCGCGCAAGATTCTCAATCTCATACGAGAGGATGTCATTGAAATCGCCGAAAAATATGGCGACGAGCGCACTACGATTCCGGTGAAGAAAAACTTTGACCTGGATGAGGCGAGTCTGTATCGCCGAGAAAATGTTGTCATTTCGCTGACAGAGAGTGGCTATATCAAAAGGGTGTCGTCCAGTGAATACCCAACGCATCATCGCGGCGGCAAAGGCATGAAGGGCATGGCGCTTAAGGAAGAAGACTCCCTGTTGGATATTTTCTCCGCATATAGCCATGACACCGTCCTCTTCTTCAGCGATCGAGGCAAAGTTTATTCCCTCATCGCGTATCAGATTGACAAAAAGAATCGAGACCAGCGAGGCGTCCAAGTCCAGAAAATTCTCGAGCTGGAGGACGAAGAATGCATTACCGCCATTCTGGCGCTGACAGATGAACAGCTAGCAGCCTGCAAATGCTACTTCGTCTTGGCTACTGAGCGAGGAAAGATAAAACGGATTGAGCAGGAAGCATTTATAAATGTGCGGCGCAGCGGGCTGAAAGCGATAAGTCTGCACGATGGGGATAGCTTGCGCTGGGTAAAGTGGTCAACTGGCGACCAGAAAATCGTTATGGCAACAGCCGATGGCCAGAGCATATTGTTCCACGAAAGCCAAATCAGTGTGTATGGCAGGCAGGCAGCCGGCGTCAAGAGCATGGAACTGCGCGGCGATGACAAAATCGCCGGCATGGATGTTGTCCCCGATGATGACGCCTTAGTACTCGTTGTAACACGCAAAGGCTACGGCAAACGCAGTCCTGTGACGAACTACACGTTGCAAAATCGCGCTGGATTTGGCAACCGCACGCTCAAACGCAACTCCGCGACAGGTCCCGTCATCGCCCTGCGCTGCGTTAGAATTGCTGATGAGGTCATGTTGATTTCAAAAGGCGGCTCTGTATCGCGCATGCGTATCTTTGAAATACGAGAGGTTTCCCCCAATACCAAAGGCGTCATTCTGATGCGATTCGACGACGCCGATGAAGTTGCCGGTATCGCCATCATGCACTCCGAGGATGAAGCGGATGCAACGGGCCAGAATGGTTTCAGCGCGAATGGCGCCTCCAAACATAACGAAGATTGACAGCGATAGACCAAAATACCTAGCAATATAAAAAGACCCTGCGCGTTTGGCAGGGTCTCAAGTTTTGCGTCGATGCCGCAACTTGGATTGACTTTATTCGGCGTCCGTCTCTTCGGCGGTTCCTTCTTCGCCTTCCGCGTCTTCGACTTCTTCTGATTCCTCGTCGAGATCGGCATCAGCGCGGGCGGCCGCCGGCTGAACGATCTTTGCCAGCATCTCGTTGGGATCATTATGCACGGTAACATTGTCGCCGAATGTCAAATCCCGCACGAGAACTTCCGCTCCCATTTCCGTCAGCTTGGTCAAATCTATCATGATTCGATCGCGAATATCGCTGGGGAAAACTTCGAGCGTCAAGGAGCTTCTACCGGTGATCAATATGCCTTCGCGCGCGGCAACCACCGGGCTCGTCCCTTCCATGACGATCGGAACTTCTACACTGATGCGCTGCGATTCATCAACAGCGAGAAAGTCGACATGCATGATATCGCCACGGACGACATCGCGTTGCACTTCGCGGGCGAGCGACGGATACGTATCGCCATTCACCATGATATCAATCAGGTTCGTACCGCCGGCGTTCATCAAAGTAACTTCAATCGCTCGATAGGGAAACTGTACGCTTAACGGATCCGTCGAAGGACCGTAAACGATTCCGGGCACATACCCGTCTCGTCTTAACTGTCGATTCCTGCGGCCGCGCGCTTGGCGCAACTCAGCCGCAAGCTGAAACTCTGCCATGATCCGACTCTCCTTGCTGCATTAGCTCACGGCGGAAATAGCCGCGACTGTGAAATTGCGGGACGATATTCCAATCATTCTATTTGCGGTCTGCCTATTGGTCAATGCTCGGAACAATAACAAAGCCGCCTATCGGTGGGCTACCCTACTGATAGCGGGTAACGGGACTCGAACCCGTGACCTTCTGCTTGGGAAGCAGGCGCTCTACCAACTGAGCTATACCCGCGCGACAAGACAAGTCTAGACGTGACGCGTCCCAATGTCAAGTTAACTCAAGACGCCCTCTGGATTTCAGCAGAATACCAAGCCAGAGATCGCCCGCCGCTATTGCGCGCCGGCGCCGCGCTCCGACTCAGTCAGCGCGCTACCACGATGCTGAAAGATGCCTGCGCTGAACTCGTGATGCTCGCAAGCCTGCCAGATCAAATTTAAGACCTGTAAGACGCAAATGTGTATATTGGAAGTTGACACGGGGTGCTTCTTGGCTCCGCGGGTTTTCCCTGCCTGCAGATTTGCCATTGCGCTAGTAGTATAGTCATTGAAACATGCCAAGACTGGAAGGCGCCAGCTTTGTCTAGCTCAAATTCAGACTGCGTTCCCAGCCGCAAACTGCGGATTCTCATGCTCTTGCTCTATTATCATCCGCACCCAACCGGACTCACATATTATGTTAAGACCGTTGCCGAGGGCCTCGTCAAGCGCGGTCACCAAGTCACCGTGCTGGCGTCGCGCCACACGAAGGAAACACCACTCGGCGAAGCGGTGCTGAATGGCGTGCGCGTGGTGCGGCTTTGGGCGCCGGTTCGCATCAGCCGCGGCATGATCATGCCAACTTATCCTTGGCGGCTTTACCGTCTGATGCGCGAGCACGATGTGGTCAATGTACATATGCCAATGCTTGAATCCGGGCTGGTGGCCTTGGTCGCAAGCATTACGGGCGTCAAGATCGTCGCCACGCATCACGCCGATCTCGTCCTGCCCGACGGTCCTATAAACAACCAAATTACCAAGATCATGTATGCCTTGCAGCAAAGTCTTTCGCGGCGGGCTCAATGCGTCGTCGCCTACAGTGAAGACAACGTGGAAAACTCATTCTACCTCGCGCCTTTTCGGCACAAGACCAAGGTAATCCGAACGCCGGCTGTCGTTCCCGAGCCCGATCCTGAACGCGTACGGCAGCTGCAACGGGCATGGCGAAATGATAATGGACCGCTCATTGCATTCTGCGGGCGATTCGTCGAGGAAAAGCGGCCTGATCTGCTCATTCGCTCGCTGCAAATCATCAACGAAAAATATCCTACAGCGCGCATTGTATTCGCGGGCGAGTACGATATTCCCTATGAAGATACTTGGAACCGTCATGCAGAGCTTGTTGAGAGATTCAGTTCGCAGCTTATCTTCCTGGGCCTCATTCGCGATAAGCAGGAACTGGCGAATTTCTACGCCGCCTGCGATGTATTGGCTGTTCCAAGCGATATTGACAATTTTCCGTTGGTCCAAGGCGAAGCGATGTTATGCGCAACGCCAGTAGTGGCAAGCGACATTTACGGCAACCGCGTGGCTGTGTCCATTACCGGCATGGGTAAACTGGCGCGGAAAGGCGACTGGCAGTCATTAGGCGCAGCGATCATCGACGTGCTTGATGAACCTGAGAAGTTTGTCAAACCAAGGGAATTCATCAAAGACATCTTCTCTTTTGACAAGACGGTAAATGAGTATGAAGCTATATTCTTTGAATACGCAAACTCTTAGCGTTGAGCGCTTCTCAAGGAGCCGCCATACAATGGCGGAAGCGTCAGGGAGCTTGCCGCTTCACATATCGAGAAGGAGTCTCGCTTCCAATGCCGTCCGGACATAGCGAATCGCCGCCGATTTCCAGCGATTCCCCCGCCGAAAATAACACGTTTGAATCATCTATCGCGGAAGATAGATCGGCGGATACCGGCGTTTCCGAAGTGAAAATGTCGCCGGAGGAGATCAGCGGCTCTTCGACCATCGAGCAATCTTCCGCATCGGTTCAACATTCTGCGTCCACATTAGAAGAGTTGACCGTGGCTGACCTGCTGGCGCTCTTCATGCGTTCGCCGGTGACAACCTGGCGCCGCTTGCAATATGCCGCGGATTCGTCCGCGCCTGTCCCATTACCTCCAACGAGAATGGTCGAGTCTTTGTCTTCGGCTGATTCTGTTCCACAGACAAAGTTATCCCTTCAGGCGATTGTTAGCAGGCTCGCCGCCACCAAAAATTTGCGTCTAAGCATCTATGCCCTGGCAATTCTACTCGCGATGATAGGAAGCGCTTTTGCCCGCGGCACGCCGGAGATTTCACGCCTCGACGAATTCTCTTTGCATTTCGCTGCCCCATATCTCTGGTCAGGCTTTTTTCTGTGGCTGGCAGCGGATATGCTCGGGCATCTGCCGCAGATCAAATCACATTGGCGCGACTGCAATCAGTTGGAGCGATTGACTTGGGCGGCGCGCATCATTCCGGCGGCTGTGATTATTGGCGGGTTGCATCTTTTCGTCCAGTCTATGGCTGCTCCCGCTGAATCGGCATCAAGCATGGCTCTGGATGGAATCATTCGCGGCGGCGGCGGTCTAATCCTGCTGTCGCTCATAGAATGGCTGAGCCGGCTTGCCCTTAGAGTCTCGCAACGATCCAAAGCGACTGATCAGATTGGGCAACCGCATATTTTGGAGCAGGCCTGGATCGTATCGCGCCCGCCACGGCGGCTTCCGATTTGGAAGATCATCAGCCACTTGCGACTGTCCATGTTGTTATTGGCGACAGCTTGCAGCGTCATCATCTGGGAAAATACACACGCGAATCATATTGAGCCGATTGTCATCTTGCTTTGGCTCTTTACCATAGCGATCTGGGCTTTCACGCTTTTGCCTCGGAACTGGAATTTCTTTGATTGGGCATCGGACAGGCTGGATGCCCTGCGCCGTTCTAATAGAACCTCCAAAGGTCCGTTACTGCTCGCCTTCGCTTTGGTAATGTTCTTGGGCATGTATTTCCGGCTGGAACGGCTGGAATCTTTCACGCCGGAAATGCACGCCGACCAGTCCATAAATATCTGGGACGCCTATGCCATACACACGGGCTTGGACAAACGGATCTTCCTGGCGAATAACGGCGGCCGAGAACCCATTCACATCTATCTGGTTGCCCTGCTATCCAGCCAGCCGGGAAGGAGTTTCGATCGTTACACGCTCTATTTGACTTCCGCCTGGCAGGGCATCCTCACTTTGCCAATTGTGTTTTGGCTCGGGTTCGAGGTTATGAGGCGGCGCCGGCGCGACTTTGCGCTGTATTTTGGGCTGATCGCGGCGGGTATATTGGCGGCTAGTTATTGGCATACCATGCTGGGCCGGCAAGGCTTGCGCATTAACCTGTCGGTGCTGTTCACGGCGCTGTCAGCCGTCTATTTCCTGCGCGCCATGCGTGACAATCGCCGTTCGGATTATATTCTGGCTGGGCTGACGCTGGGCTTGGGTCTTTGCAGCTATAAATCAGTTCGTATGCTGCCGTTGCTATATGTGGCTGGACTGGCTATCACCTTCTGGCTGCGCAGGCGCTCCCGAAGCGAGTGGGTGAGCAGACTATTCAATTTTCTTGTTTTGGCCTTCATGTCATTTGTCGTGTTTCTGCCCCTCATTCATTATTGGCAATATGATCCGCACCATTTCACCCATCGCGCTCAATTGGTGTTTTATGGCGGCGCGCCGGAGGAAGGGACCAATTTCTTACTGTTCTTCCTGGAAAATGCTGGCGCCTTCTTGAGCAACGTCCGCAATACTCTGCTGATGTTTTATTATACTCACCAGGGATCATGGGCTTTTTCGGCGCCTGGCGAGCCCGCGGTCGATCCGATCACCGGCGCTTTCATGGCGCTTGGCGCGGCGTCCTGGCTGTCGCTGCTGGTGAAGCGGCGCGATCCAATCTATTGCTTTATTCCCGTTCTCTTCCTGGGCATGCTGCTGGTCGCGGCGTTTGCCATCTCCTTTCCCTGGGCCGTGCCCAGCACCGACTGGTCTAGCGGCGCCTTGCCGGCCGCAAGCTTGATTGCTGCGCTGCCGATCGCGCTTTTTTGTCGCCAACTCGTTCAGATGCTGCCGAGGCGAGTCGGCACTGTTGCAGCGGCGCTCTTTGCCAGCCTGGTCATTCTGGGCGCGTATCAATTTAATCATCAGTTGTATTTCGGGCCATACACCGAGAACTATCGGCGAACAGCCAAACCGCAATCCCAAGCCGGGCAAGTACTGCGGGGATTTGCCGAAAGCGGCGGCGCTTATGGCAACGCCTTTATCATCACCTCGCCACATTGGTGGGACCACCGCGCGGTCGGCATCGAAGCGGGCATTTTATTCTGGGAAAACGTCGCGTTTTTGGAGGGCTTGCCGAAACTCATGGCTAACCGTCTCGCCTATGAAACCGACTACCCGATCGACCCGGCGCGGGACTTGCTCTTCTTCCATTCGCAATCAAACGATTCCGCGCCGCAGCAACTGGCGGAATGGTTTCCGGCTGGCAATTCCTTAATCATCAAAGCGAATTTGCCGGCGCAGAGTTTTTACATATACCGGGTCCCGGCGCTTGGCGAGGCTGGACTACAGCGTTTCATTGACGAGAATACCTAGCGAGACCGAAAGCCGAAGGCGGCGGCATCAATATGAGCGATAACCTGGCCAAGCTAAACAAGCGCAACACTTTAGGCGGAATCCTGCCCTTGATCCTCCTGGCGGGAATATTGCTCTATGCCGCGGTCTTGCGTTTCACTGGCCAAAACTGGGATGATTTTTCGCATATTCATCCGGACGAGCGTTTTCTCACCGTCCTCTTGCTGCCCCAAATTGGCGGCGGCAATACCTTCACTGCCGACCAGCATCACTTTCCCGATCAAGAACTGCTGACCGCGCGCGATAATCCTGGCTTTAACAGCCTTGAGGCTTTCAGAGAATATCCCTACGCGCGTCTTGGCGCTGTCCAAAACACTCACTCGGATAAGGCAGCAACATGGCTGGTTGACGAGGGACGAATCAGCCTATACGAAAACGATTACGCGGCGCAAGCTGCCTTGCTCACAGGTAACGTAGACGCTTTGCTTGTCGCCCAATCGCGCGCCAATTTGTACCAGGATGCCGCGCAAAGCATCGCCTCGCTCCGTTCAGAAGAGATACAGTCTCTGCATTGCAAGTACAAATATCCGGCTACGGGCGGCCTTGGCGGCTACTTCGACACGCGTTGTTCGCCCTTGAATCCACACAATGCCGGGCATGGCTTCTACGTATACGGCGCCTTCCCGCTATTTCTCGCCCATTTCAGCGGTGAATTCCTGCGCGACGCCACGGCTAGTGGACTCCCGTTGTTTGACTTCCAAGGTGGTCATCTGGTCTGGCGGGGCCTCTCGGCGATATTCGACCTCCTGACAATTATCGCGGTTTTCGCCTTGGGCCGACGCGTACATGGGACCTGGGTCGGGCTGATCGCCGCGCTCTTTTACGCGGCAGCGCCCCTGGCGATCCAGAAATCCCACTTTGGCACGGTCAATGCGATTGCGACCTTACTGGTTACGGTGGCTTTGTATTTTGCCGTTTCCGTTCAGCAGCGCGGAAAGTACAGCCACTATCTTCTATTTGGCTTGTTCACGGGCGCTGCCGTCGCCAGCAGAATCAACCTGGCGCCGCTCGCCGGGATGATTGTCATTGCCGCAGCCATCCAAGCTGCCCCAGTGTTCGATCCGCGGCTCAAGTCAAGCGAGCGAACACGTATCTTTACGCGGCATTTCCTGGGTCTGGCACTGGCGGGAATTGGCGCATTCCTCGCTTTCCGCGCCCTGAATCCTTATGCCTTTGCCGGTCCCGGCTTTTTTGATCTTTTGCCGAATCATCGCTGGCTGGAAAACCTCGAGAGCATAAGCGCGGGTGTTTCCGGCGCGCAGGATTACCCGCCGAACTGGCAGTGGCTCGCGCGCTCGTCATTCCTGTATACGCAGAAAGACATGCTCTTTTGGGCTATGGGACTTGGCTTTGGACTGTTGGGCTGGTTCGGCTGGTTCTGGATCGCGTATCGCCTCCTGCGAAATCGCAAAGCAGCGGTCGACGCGCTAATCCTCCTGATCTGGATAGGCGGATATTATCTCTTCATGAGCCGGTTGGCGGCGCAGACCATGCGCTACTACCTGCCGCTATATAGCTCGCTGGCAGTGCTGGCCGGCTGGTGTCTCCATGAATGGCATCGTCACGCCAGGAAGCATGGGCGCAGTCCGCCGAATATCGTCATACCGATGATAGGCATTGGCGCATTGCTTTGCGGATCCGGGGTCTATCAAGTTTCAAATGGCGCCTCCGACGCGACCGCGCTCACGGCTCTTTTGCTTGGCATTGTCCTGTTTGCCAGCGCGCTCATTCCACGAATGAACAAATGGCGACCAGTAATCTTGGGCGGATTCGCAGTCGTTTTTTCGCTGCTCTGGGGGCTGATGTTCTCCAACATTTATCGCCATCAAACGACGCTCGTGCAGTCGGCTCATTACATCTTTGAGCGGATTCCCGGCGACTTCGCCATGGAAATCGAAGGCGCCGCGGACGCTGTGCCTTTGATCAACATTGCCTTTCACAATACGGGGTATCAATCTTCCGCTCTCGATGGCTCTCCATACGACGGCGCCAACCAGTATCGCGAAGGCGAGCGAATGGCGGCAAACTTCCGCGCTCCGGCAAGTGGAAAAATCACAGCTGTCCTTGCGCCTCACCTGGGCGATCCATTGGACGATCCTGAACCGGAACATATCCGCATTCAAGTGACCGCGGAAGACAGTGACTTGATACTCGCGATAGCGGAGTTGCAGGCGAACCTGCCGCGCGATAGTCACCCGCTCGGAGCAAGCTACACCATTACATTTGAGCGCCCCTTTGAAGTCAAAGAAGGCGCGCGATATACATTCGCGGTGGAGGTAGCAGCCGGCAGCGGTGATGTCATCGGCTCGGGCTCGGTGGTGCTCAACGAAGGCAGTTGGGACAACCTGGCTCCGGGCACCATCGCCTGTCAACTACCGGAGGGCGTCACCCTGGCGGACGATCCGCCGCCCGGTCTGGTAAGCTCGCGCGACTGCCGCGGCACATATCCTTTCTCGGCGCTGATCAATTCGCAAGATCAGATAATGTCCTTTCCAGTGGACAATCAACTCAAATACGATGACATTGTGCGTACGCTGGATATAGGCGACTACCTGACCATCGCCAGCAATCGCTTCTATGACACCGAACCGCGCAATCAGATGCGCTGGCCCCTGACGACTCTCTACTATGAAAAACTTTTCGCTGGCGAACTTGGTTATGAGTTGGAAGCCGTATTTGAAGAGACATTCGAATTCGGTCCCTGGCGCGTTGCCGATCAGCGCCTGCCCATTCACAACTCGCCATATTGGCTCAACGAACTGGAAGCCGATGAAGCCTTCCATGTTTACGATCATCCTGCCGTGTTTATCTTCCGCAAAACCGACGAATACTCCCGTGCCAAGCTGGAAGCCATACTCTCGCAAGCCTCATTACTGCAAGCGCATGAGCTTCGGAACAACGATAGCACAGCGCAATTGCTGGGCGTGTTCTACTGGGTAATAAGGGATGCCGAACCCGTGCCGACTGGTCTTATGTTCACGCCCGCCGAACGAGAGATACAGACAAACGGCGGGACATGGTCCGACCGATTTTTTAGCGACAGCATTATCAACAGCAATCAGGTCATCGGCGTAGTCGTCTGGTGTGCGACCATATTCCTCTTTGGCGCGCTCGCCTTTCCGCTTGTATTCGCGATATTTCCAAAGATGGCGGATGGCGGGTATGGCGTTAGCAAGCTCGTGGGCATGCTGTTGGTCGCCTGGTTTGCCTGGGCTGTCTCCAGCTTGAAGATTCCCATCTGGTCACAAGGCGGCATTCTCTTTTCGCTTGTTCTACTGGCAATCGCCAGCGCGCTACTCATCCGCGTCAGACTCGTCGAATTCCTCCGCGACCACTGGCGACGACTGGCGTGGATGGAACTGATCGGCCTCATCGCATTCCTGGCGTTGATCGTTGTGCGTTTGACCAACCCTGACCTTTGGCATCCGGCCAAAGGCGGCGAAAAACCGATGGACTTCGCCTATCTCAACGGCGTCTTGCGCAGTACCACCTTCCCGCCTATTGATCCCTGGTTTTCCGGCGGCTTCATCAACTATTACTACTTTGGATTTGTTTTGGTCGGCGCGCCAACCCTGTTGCTTGGCGTCGTGCCGGCCTTCGCCTACAACTTGATGATCCCGACTATCTTCAGCTTGACCGGCATGGGCGCCTTCTCCACCGCTTTCAACATGCTGTCTCGCTGGCGCCCTTCCGTCGGCGACGACCGAAGCGGCAAGCCTGCTCGACGACGGCTGGGCAGCCCCTGGGTCGCGGGCATCATGGCTTTGCTGCTATGCGTCTTGTTTGGCAATCTGGATACGGCGCGTGTCATCGGCAACGCAATCGCGGCGCACGGCGGCTATCAGCGACCGGAAAGCCTGGAACGCTTCCTGATTGACGAGTATGAAGCCGCCAACTATAGCCCGGTTCCTCCCGATATCAGCGCGGACTTGTCGCGCCGGGCAGCCGAGCTGCATCCTTGGGACAGCCTGCGTTACGAAATCAATAATTCGCTTTCGCTCATCGGCGGCTTGGCTCGCGGCGCCGGGAGAATGTTGCGGGGCGAGCAACTTCATATCAACAGCGATCGCTGGTATTGGGGTCCGTCGCGTGTCCTGGCGGAGACCCCTGGAGTGCGCGGCAACGCCATCACCGAGATGCCTTATTTCACCTTTCTTTATGGAGATCTCCACGCGCACATGATCAACATGCCGCTGATCCTCCTGACGGTGCTGCTGCTCTTCAACGAAGTCGCGGGGGCGAGACAGCATTATCGCGCGCCGCTTGAGCGTTTTCTGGCGCTGGCGCTGCTCGCGCTGACCGTCGGCCTCATGCAGGCGACCAACACCTGGGATTGGCCTTCAATGACCTTGCTCTCGATCCTGGCTCTGGCCTATGCCTGGAGCTTGCGCTGGCAGAAGACCTTTCGCTCCCCGCAGGACGCGCGCTTCTATTTCGCGCTCTCCAGCCTGCTATTGTTGCTTATCGGCGTTTTGTCGGCGCTTCTGTCCACCGGCGGCGCCCTTGCCCCGACAAACGGGATATCAGCGACGAGCCTGCTAAACGCGCTGCGGGCCGGGCTTATAGTCTGTATCGGCCTTGTCATTCTGTGGCTCGCCCTGCGCTATGTATTCCTGCGCGCTTCCGCCCTTGAGTTTGCCGGGACGCTTGGCGGTTATGCCGCGCTCAGTTTGGCATTTGCTCTGCCCTATACCAGTTGGCATGCCAGCGCCTACAACAGCATACAATTATGGCAGGGCGGCAAGACGCCCCTCTGGGCATACTTCGATATTCACGGCCTGTTCTTGTTCTTGGTCTTTTCACTTCTGTTTTGGGATACCAGCCGTTGGATGCGGGCTACACGCGTCAAGGCGGTTTTGGAGCACAAGACCTCGGCGGCCCGCATACTCGCAGTCATAGGCTTGGCTTGGCTGCTTTCCCTGGCCTTCGCCGTGATCGGATACCAAGCGGCGCTGATCGTCCTGCCGCTTGTTTGCTGGATCGCCTTGCTATTCTTCCGTCCCGGGCAGACAGATGTGATGCGCTTCACGCTCGTCTTGATCGGCTTGGCGCTGTCCATTACATTAGGCGTCGAAGTGCTGGTCATTGGCGGCGATATCGGTCGCCAAAACACGGTCTTCAAGTTCTATATTCAGGTGTGGCTGCTCCTGAGCATCGCCGGCGGCATCGCCTTTGCCTGCCTGCTGGAAGCATCTGAGAATTTCAGCCGAGCGCTGAAGATCGCTTGGTACTTCCCCGCCGCGCTGCTTATCGGCATGGCCGGCATCTTCCCCTTTACAGCGACGCGCGGACGCTCCTTTGATCGTATGGCGCCAGACCTTCCCTTGACGTTGAATGGCATGGATTACATGACACAAGCCAAACACAGGGAATTCTCGTCGGAGCGTCGCATCAGCGCTGAAACCGATCTGGCGCTGGATTACCAATTGGCGCGCTGGTTGCAGGAAAATGTCGAAGGCTCGCCGGTCATCATCGAAGGCCGGCAACCGGGCAGCGAATACCAATGGAACGGAAGAATGTCGATCCTGACAGGTTTGCCTTCCGTGCTCGGCTGGAATTGGCATCAGCGGCAGCAACGCGCCTTTCATCCGATGAACCAATGGGTCTTCCAGCGAGAAAGAAATATCCTGCAATTCTATAACACGGAAGATATCGACGTCGCGGTCGATATCATCCATCATTTCTCCATCAAGTACATCATCAGAAGCGGCTTGGAGGAAGTCCACTCAGCAGCGGAAGGGCTGGAGAAATTTGATCGCATGGTGGAACGCGGCTTGCTCCATATCGCGTTTGAAGTTGATGGCGCGGTCATTTACGAGGTGGATGACCAAAGCCTGATGCAATTCCTGGTGGAGCGCGGCTCATGACGCTATTTCTCGATTGGCTGGCGCGGGAGGGGCATCTGCTGCTCGCCTGGTGGTTCTCGATTACGCTCGCCGGTTTGGCCGCTTTGCCGCTCTGCCTCCGGCTGTTCAGCGCTCTGCCCGATCGCGGCTACACCATCGCCCGCGCCCTGGGATTACTTTTCGTCACCTGGCTTTTCTGGCTGCTGGGCAGTTACGGCTTCCTTGATAATTCGCGCGGCAGCATCATATTATGCTGGCTGCTGGCGCTGTCAGCTTCACTTGCCCTCTACTTTCGCAATGGCCAAGTTGACTCTCTAACCAACTGGTGGCAAGAAAATCGCAGCCTTGTCCTTGTGACTGAACTGCTATTCGCGGTCCTGTTCTTCGGTTGGGCGCTCTACCGCGCCCACCAAAATGGCTTGACCGGGACGGAAAAGCCGATGGAATTGGCATTCTTAAGCGCGGCGCAGCGCAGCGCCAGCTTCCCGCCGGACGATCCCTGGATGTCTGGCTACGCGATAAGCTACTACTACATGGGTTATATCATGTCGGCGGCTCTCGCCACAATCAGCGGCGTCAGCAGCGCCATCGGCTTCAATCTGACAAATGCCTCGCTGTTTTCGCTGACCGGCATTACCGCTTTCGGCGTCGCCTACAATTTGGCGCGGTCGCGCGCCTTTGGCTTAACGGCGACCATTGTCCAAAATGGGAGATCCCGTTTGGGCGCCATCGCGGTCGGAATTGTGGCGCTGCTGATTTTGGCGCTGATGGGCAACTTCCAGTTCGCGCTTATCGAAGCGCCGCTCCAAACTCGTTCCGCGCCGCAATCCTACCTGGAATTCTGGAATACGCAGAAGCTGCCTGACTTCGAAACCTTCACCTACGAACAAGACCCAAGCGCCAGCCTGGCCATTGATACCTCGAGCTGGTCGCATTGGTGGTGGTTTAATGCCAGCCGTGTACCCACCGATCACGACCTCGACAATCGCCTGACGGCCATTCAGCCGATTGGAGAATTCCCCGCCTTCAGTTTCCTGCTGTCGGATAACCATCCTCATGTTCTCGCCCTGCCATTTGTCGTCAGCATGATCGGCCTGATGCTAAACTTGCTGCTGACCCGCCGTCTGCCTGGCGGGGACGAAACACTCGTCTACGGCATCGTCGTCGGCGGGCTTGCCTTCCTCAACGCCTGGGATGGTCCCGCCTTTCTCGCCGGGCTGATCGGCGCGGAAGCGCTCCGCCGCCTCATGACCAGCGAAAGCGGTAGGCTCACCGCGCGGGACTGGCTGGAGACGGCAAAGTTTGGCCTGACTCTGGCGCTGATCGCCGCCGTCGCCTATCTGCCCTATCTGGTTGGCTTCCGCTCCCAAGCCGGCGGCATCTTGCCCAATCTTCTGCACCCGTCGCAGTTTCGGCATTTCTTCATCATGTTTGGTCCCTTGCTCCTGATATTATTCAGCTACCTAGTGGTGGAGGCTTGGCGCGGTTATCGCGCCTACCGTCTCAATTGGCGTTTGGGGCTGACAGTTGGCATTGGCGCCCTGGCGATTATGTTGCTGCTGATGGCCAGCATGGGCGCGCTTCTCGCCCTGGCCAATCCCAGCCAGCCCATTGTCGGCAATCTCAATAGCTCGGCTCTTGAATCCGCCGACCTCTTTCAACAACTCACGCAGCGGCGTTTCGCCAATGGGTTGACCACCGTTCTGCTTCTCGCTGGCATCGCCGCGGTTACGGCGCGCATCTTCCCCGCTGACATCCAGGCGCGTCAACTCGGGGAAGTCGCGATCGCCTGGATCAAGTATCCGCCGGCTACCGGCTTCGCGCTGCTGCTTATCGGCATGGGGCTTGGCTTGACGCTGTTCAGCGAATTCTTTTATTTGAAAGACAACTTCTTCGTCAGGATAAACACCGTCTTCAAGCTCTATTACCAGGCTTGGGCGCTTTGGAGCATCGCCTCAGCATACGCGATCTACAGTCTGCTCAGCGACCGCGCCTTACCCAAGCCGCATCCAATTCTGCGTTTCGCGCTCGCCGCTATATTTACGCTCGCTATCCTGGCCGGGCTGGCTTATACCATCGCCGGCGTCAGCCACCGCGCAATGATCGAAACGGGCCGATTGTACGCCGCCCAGAACCGGCGAGTCTCGCCGCCCGCGTCATGGATCAACCCGATCCGCCACGTTCACGATGGTGAAACCGTCGCGCCAGGAACTGTGCTCTACTCCCGCATCAACCTCGCCGAAGCCGACGAGTCCGATCTGCTGCGGGCTGACTCCGCTGGCTTGGCAATCTTCAAGGGCAAGGACACAATTATCAGCGTGCCGCTCACCCTGGATGGCGCCCAAGGCTTGATAAACAGAGATGACCTGGCCGTGATCCGCTGCCTGCGCGACGCCGTCGGACGCAATAATGCCGTCGCCGCCGAGGCTGTGGGGCAAGCCTACAATATCGCTTATGGCCGGGTGGGCGCTCTGTCCGGTATTCCGATACTATTGGGCTGGGAAAATCATGAGCGGCAATGGCGCGGCGCCACCTACTATGACATCGCCGGGTCGCGCGCGGCCGACTTGAAAGCGCTTTATACGCGCAACGAATTCAGCGATGTTCAGTCGATTATTGAGCGCTACAACATCACACACATCATGTACGGTTCGACGGAAAAGCAAGTCTACGGCGCTTCCGGCGAAGAGAAATTCCTGGACAATTTGCCCGTCCAATGTGAGTCCGGCTCGGCGCGAATCTATTACGCCGGCGCATGAGATATCATCATTTAATGTATATGAAAGGCACTGCTCCAAAACAAGTGAAGATCAAGCATGGCGAGAAACGGACACATGAACGCGCTTGACGACCCGCTCGCGAGCGCCCTTGACAAGGGGAACGCCTTCGCATTGCCGCGCCGTATCCCGGCCGAGTGGCTGGCTTACGCCGTCCTTGCCTTGCTCTCTCTTTGGCTTCGGGTCACCTTGCTGGACAGCGTGCCGCTTACCGACTTCGAGGCGGAGCAATCCCTGCAAGCCTGGCATACAATTGAAGATGACGCGCCGGGCAACTTCGCGCCCGCCCGCAGCCCGCTCACCTACCTTACGCAACTACTGACATTCTCCTTCGCTGGCGCGGACGAATTCAACGCGCGTATCGGCGCCGCCCTTGCCGGTTTCGCGCTCGGCATGGCGCCTATCCTATTCCGCGACAGCCTGGGCTTGACAAGGACCTTCGTCTGGGCCGCATTGCTTTCATTCCTCACCGTTCCTCTGGCAGCCTCCCGCAGCGCCGACGGAACCTCTTTCATGCTGCTCTTTGCCGTGCTCGCCGTCTGGATGATCAGGCGCTATTGGTATTCACAGCAACTCCGCGACGCCTGTTGGGCAATTGCTTTCGTCACATTCATGCTCCTCCTGTCCAGCCCATCCGGCATTCCGCTCTTTATCATCCTGATCGCCTCCGGTTGGCTCGCGGTCTGGCGCACCGCGTTGAGCGCCCCGCAGCGGCTCGAATTGCCAGGCGATGACATTCTCCAGTTGGCGGTCAAACAACTGCGCGACTTTCCCTTCGTCCCAGCCCTCTTGGTCCCCTTTGTCCCGGTCGTCGTATCCGCGACTCTGTTCATGCTGAATCCAGCCGGTCTGCGAACAGTCAGTCAACTGATTGAGACGTCTTTAAGCGGCCTCTCCCAGAGCGCCTCAATTCACGGCGTTCGCCTGGGTTTCGCCGCGCTCATCTTGCGCGAGCCGTTGTTGATCGTCTTTGCTTGCGGGGGCGCATGGCTCCTTTGGAAACATGGGGATGTCACCTATGTTGATCGCTTCGCGGCTGCTTGGGCTATCCTCGGCGCGCTTGGGCTGCTCCTGTATCCAGGCGCGCGCGCGTCAGATGCGCTCTGGGTTGTCGTACCGCTAACTCTGCTCGCCAGCTACGGCGTGACTCAATTGATAGTTAATCGCCGCGTGGTTGTCCTATGGGCGAGATCGGAGTCGGACAGCGAAGACGAAGACGACAACGCCCTCTACACCACTCAATACTGGTGGGCAAAATGGGCGATCTCGGCCGGCGTCCTGCTCTTTATGTTCATCCTCTCCGTGCAGTTCATGCAAGTGGCGCGGCTGATGACGGGCTTGCCAACTGGCGCCAGCTTCGCTGATGTCTTGGCGATGCTTGGCGATGCTTCTCAGCTTAGACTGTTGCAAGCGCTGGGGCTCCTCATCATTACCGGGATCACTAGCGTCGTTGTCTTCTTCTTGATCGCGAACTTTTGGGGTCCCGGCACCTGCCTGCAAGGGACCGGCATCGGCTTCTTCTGGCTTCTGATGCTTTCCGGCGTCGGCGGCGCCTGGCAAGCCGCGGCTGTCAATCCCCATAAACCGGATGGCTTATGGCGGGAACGCGCCGTGACCAATGATGCCGAGCTCCTGCGGGACACGCTTTTTGAATTGGCGGATCGCGAGACATTCGGCTTCCCCCAGCTGGATTTCACCATCGTGACCGACGAGCGCGGCATCGTCAGCGATAGCGGCTTGGTCGCATGGCTGGCGCGTGATTTCCCGAATGCGCGTTTTGAGACTTTCGCGGCCGCAGCCGCGGGCCAGCGCATCGTGCTGCTGTCGGATGATCCGACTCAAGCGAGTGATCTCGCCGGCGACTATGTCGGGCAGCGTTTCGTCCTGCGCCGAACCGTTTCCATAGCAAATCTGGACATTTGGGATTTCGCCGCCTGGTGGTCGCATGGGCGGATAGACCGCGCGCTCTTTCAAGAAGAAGCCGCTATATTATGGTTGCGGCAAGATGTCTATAATGGCGCCACCCTGGCGAGACAGCCCTAAAATTGAGGATGTCTCCCCGCCTCTGTGTACAATAGAAAGTGTCAAGGAAAGAGTCAGCGCAAGCGAGGGATGATGACTGACATGCGAGCAAGCGCCCGTGCCGAAATCAACGCCATAATCCAGCGCGCCCTTAATGGCGATCAAAGCGGTTATGCCGAACTCTACGATCGTTTCGCCGCCAGCCTCCACCGCCTCTGCTACAGCCTGCTGATGAACGAGCAAGATGCCGAAGACATCTTGCAAGAATCCTTCCTCTACGCCTTTAAGAACCTGCACCGCTACGATTCCGGCAAGGCGTCGCTGAAGACCTGGCTGTACACGATTGCCGTCAGCCGCTGTCGCAACACCTACCGGCGCAAGCGCTTCATCACTGTTGATATCACGCAGTGGCTGGGCTTGCAGTTGAAGGCGCCGCCATCAGAAGCGCCCGAAGCCGCTGTGATCCGCCGCGACGCCAGTGAATCCATCTCCGAAGCGCTGCTCGATTTATCGCCCCGCCTGCGGGAAGCCATCGTTTTGCGCTACGGACAAGGCATGACCTATCGGGAAATCTCGGAAGTGATGGGCTGCCCGCAGAAAACCGCCGAGAGTCGCGTCCGCCTGGGTCACCAGCGCCTGCGAGAATCGCTGCAACCGGTCGGGCTGGGTCTCTTGGAAGAACTCTTGCGTGTGCACTAACGCCTGCCAGTGAGGTACGAAGAGAAACATGGTCAGGTTCAAGTATCGCTTCTGCAAGGTCCACATGGCGCGCTTCGTCAATGGCGATCTCGCGGATCCCGTGCGTCAGCGCGTGGCGCGATACATTGATGAATGTGAAGACTGTTACCGCGAATATATGCAGCACCGCGAATTCGCTTTGAAGCTGGAGCGAAATCTGCCGACGCTGGGCCATGCCAACTCGGTCAAGCTGGACCAAATATGGTCCTCTCTTGAAGCCGACCTGCGGCAGTCGCAAGCTCATCCGAACTGGCTTGGCGATTTCCGCTCGCGCCCCAGCTTGAATTTTAGTTACGGGCTTGTCATCATCGCCATCGCCATCGCGCTGCTGCTGCCGATGATAATTGGCTTTCATTCGACGCTGCTCACGGTAGATTTGCCGCATCTGCCGCAATACGCGTCGATCGTCCGTACACCGGCCAGCCAGTCATCTCCGAAGACTTTTGTCAACGCCACGAGTCAATCCAATGCGCGACGGCAAACTCCGCTTTTGCAGAATACGCCCTCGCCCAGATTTTGACGCCAGCGCCGCACCCTTGGGCCATCAAACGACCATCAATTGACACAATATGATTACCGCCCCTAATCAGCAGGAAGACAATGCCCTAAGCCGCGCGCTATCCCAAAGCCTCCCCGTAAACTGGGAGCTGGCCGCCTATATCATCATCTTCTTGTTGGCTGTCTGCACCCGCTTTCACATGTTGGATACGCGCGTGATGAGCCACGACGAAAGCCTGCACACGCGTTTCTCATACAACCTCTATAACGAAGGCAACTTTCAGCACACGCCGCTAATGCACGGTCCCGTGCTCTTTCACGCGACCGCCTTCTCTTTCTATCTCTTCGGCGATAGCGACTTTTCCGGACGGATATACACCGCCCTGCTCGGCGTCATGATGGTGATGTTTCCCCTGCTCTGGCGCAAGTGGCTCGGCCGCTGGGGGGCGCTCCTCGCCTCGTTGATGCTTCTTATCTCGCCGCTCTTGCTGTATTACAACCGCTATATACGCCACGATACGCCCTCGATTTTCTTCGCCATGGTCATGGCTTACTGCGTTCTTATGTACCTGGACGGATCGCCTCGTTTCCGCCGCCGCGCGCTTTGGCTATATATTTTCGCGGCCGCGATGATCCTCAACCTAGGCTCTAAAGAAACAGCCTTTATCTACATCGCCATCTTCGGCAGTTTCCTGACGATTTACTTCTTAGTCCGCCTGGCGCAACATCGTTATGACCTCGGCGGGCGCTACCTGTTTCAGTCCATCATCCTCGGAATCCTGCTCGGCGGCATGATAACGCTCGGCATGTACATCGTTGTCGATATCGTACCAGCCGAGATCATCGCGGGCAGAGGCACGCCTCTGCAAGACCTGTCGGATCTGGATCGCATCAGTTGGTTCCGCTGGATGGCGCTGTCCATCATTGCCGGCGCATTCGTGCTTGTTTCGACCGCGCTCTATGCCTTTCGCGACCGCTGGAGCCGCATTCCCTGGCGCGAAGTCTTGCTGATTTTCCTGCTCGCGCTTGTCACCGCCGGCGGCCTCCTGTTCATCGAAGAACTTTCTCATTTTCCCAGCCCGGCTGAGACTGCCGAACCCGCCATCCCGGATGCCGACCACACTGAAATGATCGATGCCTCATCCGGCACGACGATCCGCTGGGCCCCAGCCCTTGCCCTTTGGCTGCTCGCTCTTGCCGCGGCCGCCTACTTGATTCGCGATGCCCGCCGCGCCGCCGCTGATGACAAGCTGGCTGAAGATAAAGACGATGCAAGCGGCTTCTGGGGCTATCTCTACCGCTTCCCCGAAGTCGATCTGCTGGTGCTCATACTCACGCTGATCTTGCCATGGACAACCGCCCTCTTCACGCGCCTCATGGGAGGTTCAAACACTGACTTTGGCGCTTTGGCCGAGTCATTGCCAGCCGGCATTTACGGTCTCCTGCAAAACCTCCCTAGCCTGAGTGGGGGCGTCCAGATCGGGCAGTTCCTGGTCGGCGCGTCAGTATTTGCCCCGTTGGCATTGCTTTCGCTTGTCATCGGCTTGACCTGGAACTGGAAGCGTTGGCTGATCGCCTCAGCGATATTCCATATCCTCTTTGCCTTTTTCTTCACCAGCGTCTTCACCAACATTGCAGGGCTCGGCACTGGCATGATCTACAGCCTGGGATACTGGCTGGAGCAGCAGGGCGTGCGCCGCGGCAGCCAGCCGCAGTATTACTACTTGCTCATCATTATGCCCACCTACGAGTTCCTGCCGATCGTCGGCACGGTCAGCGCGATGTTCGCCGGCGTCGCCTGCTTCTGGAAATCGCGCAGAAGACGTCTTGTCCAACTCGAAGACTTCAGCCGCCGGCAAACTGAAGAAAAACTGAGAACTTATTTCGCTGCCGCCTCAAAGGCCGGTGATGGCGAAGCCGAAGTAAGCGCGGAAGCTGTGGATATTACCGCGCCAGCAGAATCAGCAGACGATGCGTCAAGCGCGGATTCCCCCGAAAACGAGCCAGCCGCCGCCAAGCTGGATCGGTTGCCCTTCCTGCTATTACTCGCCTGGTGGGCGATACTCAATCTGGTCGGCTACTCGCTGGCGGGCGAGAAAATGCCCTGGCTCGGCACACATCTTACGACGCCGATGATCTTTATATCCGCCTGGTATTTTGGCGGCGTCTTTTCACGCGTTTGCAAATCCCAGTTCCTGGCTCGCGGCTGGATCGCCCTGCTGCTTTCGCCCCTGTTCCTGGTCAGCCTGGCCCAAGTGATCGGCGCCGTCATCGCTGGCGACCCGCCCTTCATGGGGCTTGCCAAAGCACAGCTTGAACGCGCCTACGCCTGGCTGGCCTCCTTGATCGTCGCGGTCAGCCTGGGTTATGTGATCCTGCGGCTGGCGCGCCAATCCAATTGGCTGCATATCCGGCGCATTCTGGCAGTGGCGGTTTTCAGTTTGCTGAGCTTGCTCACCTTCCGCGCCGCCTGGATGGCTTCATTCATCAACTATGACCTTCCTACCGAATTTCTCGTCTACGCCCATGCCGGCCCCGCCGTAAAATGGGTGCTGGACGATATTGAAGAAATGAGCCTGCGCATTACGGACGGCCTCGATCTCAAGTTTGTCTACGACGACGAAGTATCCTGGCCCTATAGCTGGTACTTCCGCAACTTCACCGACGCGGTATTCGTCGGCGGCAACCCCACCGTGCAAAACACAGAGGACGCCGTCTTTGTCGTAGTTGGCGCGGGGCATCGCGGCGATGTCGAACCCTTCCTCGAAGATCGCTATATCCGCCGCGACCACATGCGCATGTGGTGGCCCATGCAAGAATACTTCGGGCTAACGCCGCAAAGGATCATGAACGTTCTCGATTTCTCGCCCGAAAACACCGACGGCGCTGCGCTGCGTAAAGGCATCTTCGATATCTGGTGGTCGCGTGACTATGACCAATACGCCGACGCCGCCGGCAAAGATTTCTCGCTGACCAACTGGCCAGTTTCCGATCGGATGCATGTCTACATCCGCAAGGATTTCGCTTCAAAGATATGGGAATATGGCGTCGGCGAAGGCGAAGTGAAGAGCGCGATCCCCACGGAGATTAATCCCTGCGCCGCCAATTGGCGACTTGTGACGCCCCTGCTTGATCTCGATGCGCAAGCCGAGGCTCTGGCTCATCCCCTCGCCCTGTCAGTCGGCAATGGCAAAGTTTACGTCGCCGATGAAATCGCCAATCTCATCCACGCCTATACCACCGAAGGCCAATACCTCCAGCATTTTGGCGAGTCAGCCCAATATGCTTTGGTTCGTCCCAATAGCGTGGCGGTCCTGCCCGGCGACGACCTGCTCGTGGTAGATACTTGGAACTACCGCATTCTGCATCTGGACCCACAAGGCCAGTTGCTAACCGCATGGGGCAGCGCTGGCGAATTTGGATTTGACGCCCCGGTCGAGCCCAGAGAGGCTTTTTGGGGACCGCGCGATGTGGCCGATCATGACGCCGGAAAGATTTATATTGCCGATACCGGCAACAAGCGAATCCGCGTCTACACATTGGAAAATGGCGCAGCCGTCTATCAATTCGACATCGGCAGCGGCGGCAGCGGTCCCGGCGAGTTGGACGAGCCAAGTGGCTTGGCGACTCATTCTGATGGGCGACTCTTCGTAGCCGATTCCTGGAATCGACGCATATCGGTCTTTGACGAAAACGGCAACTACTTGACAGATTTCCGTGTGCGCGGTTGGTACAATCAGGTGCTAAATCGACCCTACCTGGCGCTCGATGAAAATCGGGACACGCTATACATTACTGACCCGGACGGCAAGCGTATCCTGGTGTACAACACGGCCGGCGACTGCCTGGGCTCATTCGGCGAATCCGGCGATTCGGCTTCCGCCGGGCAATTCCAGGAGATCGGCGGCATCGCGGTTGATGACGCCGGCTTCGTGTATGTTAGTGATTCCGCTGCCGGCAAACTTCTGAAATTCCCGCCCTTCCTCCTGGAGTGAGCCCTATGTTAATTTGGCGATCGCGAGATTTCATGCCGATAAAGACGGCAAACACATAGCCTAAGCCAGGCAATATGCCTTGACCCAGCCTGCGCCGCGTGCTAAACTCACTATAGATGCAAGTGTTCGGAAAAAGTGGGAAGCCCCCACTTTTCGTTTTATATCGGGCTGCCGCACGTCAAGGAGTATCTTACAGCTCGACTGTTGGAGACAAGCAAAATGTCGAACGAACTGCAAATCGCCTTCAACGAAATCGCGCAGACCCGCGCCCTGCCATCCGATATCGTATTGGATGCCCTGCAAAGCGCCCTGGTCTCCGCCTATCGTAAAGATACCGGCGCCAGCGCCGCCCAGGCGATTGAAGCCGAAATTGACCCCGATACCGGACGCGCCAAAGTATTCGTTGAAAAAGAAGTTGTCGACGAGGTATACAGCGACGCCACCGAAGTAACTCTGGAACGCGCCCGCTTCTATAACCCAGAAGCCCAACTCGACGATGTCGTAATGGTGCAAGTCGAACATACCACGCGCAGCTTCGGTCGCATCGCCGCCCAAACAGCCAAGCAAGTCATACTCCAGAAAATTCGCGAAGCGGAACGCAACTCGCTCTACGATGAGTTCATCAACCGCGAAGGCGACTTGATCACCGGCACGGTGCAAAGTGTCAACTCGCGCAAGGTCACACTCAGTCTCGGCCGGGCTGAGGCGGACTTGCCGCGTCAGCAGCAGATACCGGGAGAGCGCTACCGCACCCACGAAAAGATCCGCGTCTATGTGGTCGAAGTCTCAAAGAGCAATCGCGGACCTCAAATTCTCGTCAGCCGCGGCCATCGCAATATGCTACGACGGTTGCTGGAATACGAAGTGCCCGAGATCTACAACGGCCAGGTGGAAATCAAAAACATTGCTCGTGAAGCGGGCCACCGCTCGAAAGTCGCTGTCGCCGCGCTGCAAGACGGCATTGACCCCGTCGGCGCCTGCGTCGGCATGCGCGGCATTCGCATCCAGAACATCGTCAAGGAACTCCATAACGAGAAGATTGATGTCATCGAATGGAACACCGATGCCGTCGCCTTCATCTCCAAGGCATTGAGCCCGGCCCGTGTCACAGGCGTCTACCTCGACGACGACCCCATCAATGGCAAGACCGCAGCGGTCCTCGTGCCGGAAGACCAACTGTCCCTCGCGATCGGGCGTGAAGGTCAAAACGCCCGCCTCGCCGCGAAACTGACTGGCTGGCGAATAGATATCAAGAGCGTCGCCGAAACGGTTCAGAACGCCTTGGATAACCTGGACGCGCCGCCGCTTGCCGGGCTGGCCGATCGCTACGCCGACCTGATCGCGGAATCCTTGCGTATCATGGAGAAGAAACGCCTCGATCTGGCCGTCATGCCGGAAGAATTTAAGTCCCTCGCCCGGTTTGCCGATATCGTCGAGCAGTTGCTGCAACAGCAGCGAGACGAAGCGCGCGAGATATATCTCCAGCAGCGCGAAGCCGTCCGCTCAACGCTCCCGCCAAAGCTGTTCGAACTTCCGCTTGACGTGCTGGCAGTCTCGCAAGAGATGCTTGATGCGCTTGAACCATTTGAAAACATCGGCGAAGTCATGTTGACTTGCCTCGTCAACGAAGATCTGGTGCAGCGCCGCTTGGCGCATTTACAAGTTCTGCCAGCCGCCGACCTGGAAGAAGAGCCAGCGAGCGAGCCTGTCGCCGAGCTTGCGCCGGAGCAGGTTTCTGAGCCCGCGCCGGAGCCAGACACAATAGCAGCGGCAAGGCCTGATGACGAGTCGGCGCCGGAGACGGACACAACGTCCGCCGCGGAAACCGATGAGGAAATCGCGACTGAACTGGATAGCGAGCCAGTTGAGGAACCGCGCTACGATCCCATGCCGGAATTGCAAACTGCCCTTGATACCATCATGGCTGCTGATATTGACCAGTTACTGGAAGAAGCGATATCTATCGAAGAATCCGGAGAAGAGGAAGACAGCGAGCTGCTGGACGCCGCTGACGCCGTCGAGCAGAGCGATGCGGCCGAAGCGACCGCGCCTGATGATGCGGAGTCCATCTCTGAACCGACGCTTGAGGAAGAGCAGCCGGAAGTCCTGGTCGACGCCTTTGGCCAGCCCATCCTGTCCCCGACCCCGGAAGCGGAAGCCGAGTTGGCCGCCGCTGACGCTGAGCCGGTTGATCAACCGAGTCCGCCTATGGTTGACCAAGCCCCGCAACGTGAATCGGAACGCGAAGCCGACTTTGAAGTTGAGGAAGAAGGCGAACGGGAATTCGAACTCGAGCTGCGCAAAGGCAAGAATCAGCGGCGTAAAGACCGCCAGAAACGCAGACAACTCGTCTTGGACGAGCAGAGCGGGGAAGTCATCGCCAAACGGCGGCGCAAAGGCGGGCGCGGCAGTTGGGATGAAGAAGAGTGGGAAGATTACGACTTCTAGCTCCCCGGTAGAGGTTTGCGATGCGCGTCAAACACAAGCCTCAGCGCAGTTGTGTGGTATGCCGCCTGAAGACGGACAAGCGCGATCTCATTCGCCTTGTCATAGCGGATGGAAGTTTGATGATTGACGAGTCTGGAAAAATGAATGGGCGCGGCGCTTATTTGTGCGCAAGCAGAGAGTGCTGGATGACAGCTGCGGCGGATATGCGGTTGAGCCGCGCGCTGCGCCGAGAATTAAGCGATGGCGACCGTGATTACCTGCGGCAGATGACACCCTCATGAGACAGCCACGCTAGCCGAGGCGGGACTGACCATCCTGCCTCAAACAGTCGCCACAACTGAAGGAGGTAGGTATGGAAAATACGCAAAATGAAATCCTGATACCGGATTATATCGTCGTCCGCGAATTGGCGACGCTCATAGAGATTAGCCCCATTGATGTCATGAAAACCTTGATCTCCAACGGGATCATGGCATCTATAAACCAAACGATTGACTTTGACACCGCCGCCATTGTCGTCGAAGAGCTGGGCTTCATCGCCAAATCAGCCAGTGAAGAAGCGGCCGCGCAAGAAGAAGTGAAGCGCGCCGAAGAACGCGAAGAAAAATGGAGCGCAATGTATGAGGGCGAATCAACTGATTCGCTCACATCCCGCCCGCCTATCATCACCATCCTGGGCCATGTCGATCACGGCAAGACCACCCTGCTCGATACCATACGCAAAACCGCCGTGGCCGAAGGCGAAGCCGGCGGGATAACGCAACATATCGGCGCCTACCAGGCTCAACATTCCGGCCGCGCCTTGACCTTTCTCGATACCCCCGGTCACGAAGCCTTCACCGCCATGCGCGCCCGCGGCGCCCACGGAGCGGATATCGCCATCCTGGTTGTCGCCGCCGATGACGGCGTCATGCCAACGACTCGCGAAGCCCTCGATCATGCCCGCGCCGCCAACGTCCCCATTGTGGTCGCCATTACCAAAGTCGATAGGCGCAACGCCAGTCCGGAAACGGTCAAGCAGCAACTCGCCGAACTGGATCTGATTCCCGATGACTGGGATGGTTCCACCATGATGCTTCCCGTCGACTCTCTATCCGGCGACGGTATTGAAGACTTGCTGGAAGCTCTGATCCTGGTCGCCGATTCCAATACAATTGTCGCCAATCGAAAAGGCCGCCTGCGCGGCACGGTCATTGAAGCGGAAGTCGACAGGTCCAAAGGCACGATGGCTACGCTTCTCGTGATGAATGGCACGATGAAACGCGGCGATGTCATCGTCGCCGGCACATCTTATGGCAGAGTTAAAGCCATGTTCGATTCTTCCGGCAAAGCCGTCAAGCGCGCCCTGCCGTCCATGCCCGTCTCTGTCCTGGGCTTGGATTCGCCGCCGGCTCCCGGCGTCATGTTCGAGATCGCGCCCAACGACAAGACTGCCCGAAACATCGCCCAGGACCGCCGCGAAGAAAAGCGCCGGCGCGATGTCGACGGCGCTGCGCCCGCCGCCCTGACTCTGGACGAATTCTTCAAGCAATTCCAGGCTGGCGATACCAAGGAACTTTCAATCGTCCTCAAAGCGGATGTCCAGGGTTCGATCCAGCCAATTACGGATGAACTGCTGAATATCTCAGAACGAAACGAGGAACAGATCGGCGTCCGTGTCTTGCGGCAGGAGGTCGGGCGCATCACCGAGTCCGATGTCATGCTCGCCAGTGCCTCAAACGCCATCATCATCGGTTTCAACGTCGGCGCCGATAATGCCGCGCTGGCCTCAGCCGAAGTGCAAGGGGTGGAAATACGGCGCTACCAAATCATTTACAAGCTCTTTGAAGATATCGAATTGGCTTTGCACGGTATGCTCGAGCCGAAGTTTGCCAATCGCGTCATTGGCGTGGCCGAGGTGCGCCAGATCTTCAAGATTCCGCGTAGTGGGCTGATCGCCGGCTGCATGATCCGCGATGGCGTGGCCAGGCGCAATGCCAAAGCGCGCGTGCGGCGCGGCGAAAAGCTAACCGTCGATAGCGTCGGCGTCGCCTCGCTCAAGCGCTTTCAGGAAGATGTGAGGGAAGTGCGCGCCGGCTTCGAATGCGGCATCAGCTTGGATGGCGTGAGCGAATATCGCGAGGGCGATCTCATCGAGTTCTTCGTGCGCGAGCGCGTCAACTAGGGCGATGTCCATCAAGCAAGGTCGCATGAGCGACCGTATACACCAAATCCTCAGCGCCTTGCTTCTGCGTGAAGTGTCCGATCCGCGCCTGCGTCAAGTCTCCGTCACCGAAGTAAAGCTCGATCCCGAATTGATGCACGCCACCGTCTATGTCATAGCGCTCGGCGATGCCACGCGCGAAGCTGAAGTGATGGCTGCGTTTCGGCGCGCCAACGGCTTCTTGCGCCGCGAAGTCGGAAAACGCGTCCGCTTGCGCCATACGCCCGAACTCCACTTTCAGTGGGATCACACGCTAGAGCAAGCCGACCGCATCAACAAAATCATCTCGACGCTGGATATTCCCGAAGAATTTGTCGATAGTCCCGGCGATGAAGACTGAACCCATTTCCAAACCGCAGTGGCAAGCCGCCGCCGACGCCCTGCGACGCGCGCGGACTGTGCTGATAGTCGCCCATATCGCGCCGGACGGTGACGCCATCGGCTCGCTCCTGGGAATAGCCGAGCCTCTCCGCGCCCTCGGCAAAGAAGTCACCGCCGCCGTCGACGATGGCATCCCGCCAGAGCTTCGCTTCATCCCCGGCAGCAATTCTGTGGTTTCATCTGTGACCGAGGGCGAATTTGATCTTATGATCGCGGTCGATTCCAGCGACCTGGAACGCATCGGCGCGGCCGGCGCTTACGGCCTGGCGCATAGTCAGCGGACCATCAACCTCGACCATCACCCAACCAATACCGGTTATGGCGATATTCACCTGGTCGTCCCGCAGGCGGTAGCCGCTGTCGAGGTCGTCTATGATTTCTTGCGCTGCCTGGACATCGAAATCACGCCCGATGTCGCCTACGCCCTGCTGACCGGGCTGATCACCGATACGCAAGGTTTTCGTATCAGCGCCACCAACAGCCGGACCCTGGAGATCGCTCAGGACTTGATGAACCGAGGCGCCCCGCTCGCCCAAATCATGGCAAAAACCCTGAACAGCCGCCCCTATGCGGAGATCAAACTGTGGAAGCGAGTATTGTCCACCGTTCGTCTCGACCGCGGTCTCATCTTCGCGACCATTCGTCAGCGCGATATTCAATACGTCGGCCTGGACAAAATGACCGATGGCGGATTGGTCAGCTATCTCGTAAACGTCGACCAGGCAAAAGTCTCCATCGTCTTCAAGGAATTGCCCGAGCGGCAGGTCGAAGTCGGCTTTCGCGCCAAGCCCGGCTACGATGTCGCCAACCTCGCCTTCAAATTGGGCGGCGGCGGTCATACGCTTGCCTCCGGCTGCACCGCCAATGGCACGCTTGAGCAAGTCCAATCCATTGTCTTGCCGCTGGCGCATCAGACCATCGCTGAAGGGGATGGCACTTGAGCGAGCGCGTTCCGGTCGGCTTCCTCAACATCAGCAAACCACTTCAACTGACCAGCCACGATGTGGTCGCCGCGGTTCGACGCCGCTATCGCGCGAAGACCGGCGCGAAGAAAGTCGGGCACGCCGGCACGCTGGACCCGCTGGCGGATGGCGTTCTTGTCATCTGCCTTGGCTACGCCACTCGGCTAAGCGAATACATGATGGCTGGCCGCAAATCATATCGAGCCCGTCTTACCTTCGGCGCGACAACCTCCACCTACGACTCCGCCGGCGATATCCTTTCCCGCAGCGACGCCAGCCGCATTTCACGCGCTCAGATAGACGCCGCGCTTCCCCAATTCATCGGCGAAATCGCGCAGGTTCCGCCAATGTACAGCGCCATCAAGCAGAAAGGCAAGAAACTCTACGAACTCGCCCGCCAAGGTGTAACTGTCGCTCGCCCCGCGCGGGATGTGACCATTCACGACATTGAAGTCATCTCCTGGCGCAATCCCGTCCTTGAGCTCGAGATAAACTGCGGCGCCGGCACATACATCCGCTCGCTCGCGCATGATCTCGGCGACGCCCTCGAAGTCGGCGCCTATCTCTCCGGCTTGACGCGCCTGGCAAGCGGCGGATTTTCCCTAGAGAACAGTATCGACCTGAAGACAATACTCGAATCCGACGACTGGCCGCGGCATATCATTTCTCCCTACGATGCGCTCAGGGACTACAACCGTCTGGCGCTCACCGACCATGAGATACAGTCCATCCGACATGGCGGATTCATCCAACAGCGCGCCGGCGCCCCAAGCGACCTTGTCTTCGCCTTCGATTCCGCCAAGCAACTGGTTGCCGTTCTCGAACCGCGCGGCGAGCATTGGAAACCGCATAAGGTTTTCCCCGCTCAATCTTGATACAATCATACTCGTGCCGCCCCGGGAGCGACTAAATTCCGCCATGGTCCATCTGCGCAGCCTCGAGGAAGCAAAGCCCGATAGCGACTCTCTCGTGTCGATCGGCGTATTCGACGGCGTCCATCTCGGCCACCAGAACCTGATCGGACGCCTCGTCCAAAAGGCAAACGAGTCCGGCCGCGCGTCCGTCGTTGTCACCTTCTTTCCTCACCCCGACAAAGTTATCAATGAAGCCAGCGGGCGCTACTACCTCACCACCCCGGAAAGACGGGCGGAACTGATTCTCCAACTCGGCGTCGACATGGTCGTCACCCTCGCCTTTGATGCCGATTTCCGGCAACTGCCAGCCGCCGATTTCGTGGATCAGCTTGTCGCAAACTTGCGAATCAAGGAGTTGTGGGTCGGCGCGGATTTCGCCCTCGGCTTCCAGCGGGAAGGCGATGTGCGCTTCCTCAAAGCCCAGGGAGCGCGGCGCGGCTTCAAAGTCGAAGCGATTGAGCTGATCACGTCTGTCAACTCTGACCGGCTGATTCGCAGCTCAAAAGTGCGGGATCTCGTCCGGCGAGGATCTGTGCAAGGCGCCAAATCGATGCTGGGCCGCCCCTATTCTCTGGCGGGCAAAGTTGTCGAAGGCGACCAGCGCGGACGCGCAATCGGCATCCCCACAGCGAACATTGCGGCATGGCCAGAGCAGATCCTGCCCGCCAACGGCGTCTACGCGACCTGGGCTATCCTCGGCGACGACGCCATTATGGCTGCCGCCAATATCGGCCATCGACCCACCTTCTCCGGCGACGCCGTTACCGTCGAGGCGCACCTGCTGGATTTCAATCGTGACATCTATGGCGAAAACCTGGAGTTGCGCTTTGAAAAACGCCTGCGCCCCGAGCGGAAATTCGACGGGCTTGATGACTTGGTCGCGCAGATCAAATCCGATATCAGCGCCTCTCGGCAATACCTTAGCAACAATCCGCCTGCCTAACGGCCTTTGCGCCGCGGCGCGCCGTACCCAACCCGCCGCATGAATTCTTCATTGCTGCGCCAATTCTTCAATACCTTGACCCGCGTTTCCAAATGCACCTTCGTGTTCAACAGCCGCTGCAAATCATCCCGCGCCTCGACCCCAACCCGCTTGATCATTTGTCCGCGCTTGCCGATGACGATGCCTTTCTGCGAGCCCCGCTCGACATAGATTGTCGCCTCAACGATAGTGATGTCCGGCCTTTCCCGAAAGCGATTGATTTCCACCGCCACCGAATGCGGGATTTCTTCGCTGGTCAAGCTGATGATCTTTTCTCGGATCATCTCCGCCGCCATAAAGCGCAGATTGGCGTCGCTCGCTTGATCAGCCGGATAATAACGCGGACCCAAAGGCATCAGTGGAATCAGGCATTTGACCAATTCATCCATGCCCCGTTCTTCTGTCGCGCTTGTTTCCAGCGCATGTTGATAATTGCAGAGCCCCAGATGCCGGCTGCGGTCACGGTCACGGTCGATCAAGTCAGACTTGTTCAAGACCAGCACAATCGGTATCTCCGCGGCCAACCGTCCCAGCAAATCCGCGATCTGCCGATCTTCATCCTTCGGCGCTTGCGACGCATCGACGATCCACACAATCGCATCGGCATCCCGCAAGGCCCCGCGCGCGACGCCGACCATGTATTCGCCCAAACGAGTGACCGGCGCGTGCACGCCAGGCGTATCTGTGAAGAGAATCTGCGCTTCGTCCCTGGTCAAGATGCCAAGCTGCTTCTGCCGGGTCGTCTGTGGCTTGGCCGCCGTTATCGCGATCTTCTGCCCGAGGATGGCGTTGATCAGCGTCGACTTGCCCACATTGGGACGGCCAATAACAGCCACGATCCCCGAGCGGTGATCCTCGCCCCAATCATCGCTGAAGACCGAATCGAGCTCATTCATGCGCGCCCCAATGATCCAGGCTGGCGAACGTCGGCAAATGCTTGACCAGCCGCTCGGGAAACTTGGCGCGGTCTGCCGCGATCAGCGCCGACAACTTTGCCAGCGGCTCGCTGTCCGCCACATCCGCATAGATGAAGACATCGTAAGGATAATCGAAATCCAGTTGCTTCACCGCCAGCATATCTTCCTGCCCATCGTTGCGCCAACCGCATACATCCGCCCGCGGGTACAAGTGACCCTTCTCCATCAAAAATCGCCAGGCGCTTTCGCCATGCAGCAACTCGCCGTAATCCGCCACGACCAAATCCGGCACGATCGAAAACTGCGGCTTGCCCAGATACGTGATGCCGTAGCGCGCGATAAAATCGCCCTGCGCGATCTCTTCGCCCGCCGGCAGCTTGCGGCTGGATAGCAGCGCAATATCGGCTAGGCGCGTGATAACGCCGGCCACGCGCTCGGCGATCGGTTCGCGATGAGGCGCAAATTGTTCAGGCATGGAGAATTTTAGTGGTGCTCCGGTTCCGCCGGGACGTTGATATCGTCAAAGCGCTCAAAAGGACGCGTCCAACCCAGCCATAAACCGATGGCGAGAACCAGCAATAACAAGCCGATCACGATAGCCAAACCCAGCGAATGCGTCGCCTCCGAATCCAGCGCGGCGCCATAAATAACACCGATGCTCGCGCCCAGTATCATTAAAGTCATGCCGATTCCGCCGACCATCGCCAATCCGTATACTGTCAACCTGCTCGGCTGCCTCGCGGCGCCAACCTGTTCTTCTGTCACTCGATAACTGCTTTCACTATGATACACTTCTGCCCTGTTCTCGATTCTGCCTTTCGCCCGCCAATCCGTCAAGCCTGAGAGGATGCCATGAGCGCAAGCAAAGTCCTGTTCATTCGCCACGGTCAAACCAATTTCAACACCGAACGCCGCCTGCAAGGCGCCATGCCCGTCCCCCTCAACGACCGCGGCCGGCAGCAATCCCATGCCCTGGCTCATTACCTGCAAACGCAAGATATCGACGCCATCTACGCCAGCCCGCGCCAGCGCGCCAGCGAAACCGCGCGGATTATCGCCGAGACCCTGCAAATGCCCTTGACCGAGGATGAACGCCTCGCCGAAATCGCCTTTGGCAAATTCGAAGGTTACACCTTCCCCGAAGTCGCGGCGCGCTTCCCCGACGCCTACGCCAAATGGGAATCCGGCTATCGGCTCTACCGCGTGCCAAATGGCGAATCCCGCCTCGATGTGCAACTGAGAATGCAGGCCGCCTGGGACGACATCGTCAGCGCAGCCGGGCAGAGCGCGGTGGCCATTGTCGGGCACAGTTCCGCCATGATGATCTTGCTCGCCTCAATGTACGCCTTCCTGCCGGACAAGCGCATTCTCAACACCTCAATCACGACCCTCGAACGCTATCAAGAAATCTGGCGCATCAAATCCTTCGCAGAAACGCCTCACCTCGCGCCTTAGCCGGTTGAGCGCTGCCGTCCGCGTTAGAACATTCTAATATATGAACATTTGTTCTGGACTTGCCTCCGCAAATCCTCTACACTCGCTTTACAGCCTGCTATCAAAAAGGACGATCATGCCCTCCCAATACACCGACCACCAAAAGAATGTAGCCTTGGAAATGCTCCGTAACGGCAGCGATATCGCTTTCATCCACAGCCGCACCGACATCCCCGAACGCACCCTGCGGCTCTGGCGCAAGCAACTCAACGAGCAGTCAGATTGCCAGATTGCCAAAAAAAGTTTTTCCCCGGCATCCGACCAGCCCCCACAGCCCGATAACGACCCCGCCGAACCATCCGAAAGCGACCTGGAAAACTTCACCTACATCCGCGACAAACTCATGCGCTACGCCCGTCAGATGGCGGGCGACCTCCAGCCCAATGCCCCCGATGCAAACCGCCGCACCCTCGCCCTGACTCGCGTCCTCGACCGTATTGAGTGGCTCGACAGTCGTCTGCCTGCCCTGGAAAAGAAAGAAGAGCGCCCAGTCTGGCGAGACGCCTACGACGCCTTTATGGCATGCAACCCAAGTACCACGATGAGACTCGATGCCGCGAGTGCGGCGGAAAATCGAGAACCCCACGAGCAAGCCAAGGTCTACGAACGCTATCTTGAACGAATCAAACAGCGAAGAATATGAAGGCAACTCAATCTGCCCCGCCGTCGCCCATGCGGTTCATCACTGTAATTCGCCGACTTCTGCATTACAATCGCCGCGTTTGCCATACGCTCAATTGCGAGAGGAAACCAAGGAATGACAGCACCCATTCGTATCGCCGTCACCGGTGGCGCCGGCCAGATCGCCTACAGCCTGCTTTTCCGCCTCGGCAACGGCGAAGTCTTCGGTCCGCTGCAGCCGGTTATCCTGCAAATCCTGGAAATCCCGCCCGCCATGAACGCGCTTCAAGGCGTCGTGATGGAACTGCAAGATAGCGCCCAGCCCCTGCTCCAGGATGTCATCATCTCCGACGACCCCAATATCGCCTTCAAAGACGCCAACTGGGCCATCCTCGTCGGCGGGATGCCGCGCGGACCCGGCATGGCGCGGGGAGACCTGATCGCGGCCAACGGTCCCATCTTCGTCGCTCAGGGCAAAGCGCTGAATAAACGCGCCGCCGCCGATATCCGGGTCCTCGTAGTCGCCAACCCCTGCAATTCCAATTGCCTCGTCGCCAAAGCCAACGCCCCCGATATCCCCGCCGATCGCTTCTTCGCCATGACCCGCCTCGACGAGAACCGCGCCAAATCGCAACTCGCGCGGAAAGCCGACGCTCCAATCGACGCCGTCAGCAAAATCGCCATCTGGGGCAACCACAGTTCCACACAATTCCCTAACTTCGAGCATACTGAAATCAAAGGCGATCCGGCTGAGACGGTCATCGGCGATCGCAACTGGCTGGTAAACGAATTCGTAGGCGCCGTGCAGGAGCGCGGCGCCGCTATTATCAACGCCCGCGGCAAAAGCTCGGCCGCCAGCGCCGCCAACGCCGCCCTCGATTCCATTCGCAGCCTGATTCAGCCAACGCCTCCGGGGCAATGGTTCAGCGCCGGCATCGCCAGCGAAGGCAATCCCTACGGAATAGCCGACGGCTTGATCTATTCGTTTCCGCTGCGACGCGATGAGGAAGGCAATATCGAAATCGTCGAAGGTGTCGACCTGAGCGCCTATGCCCTGGGCAAAATTCGCGCCAGCGAAGCTGAACTCAAGGAGGAACGCGAGGCGATTAAAGACTTGCTGTAGACTTGCGATTGCAGAGTGCCGCGCTGATCAGACCGGCTAATCGCGTTTGGCTTTCTCCGCCGTCCCCTGGATGAACTCCGGCTCCTCCGGCACGACCACAGCCATGAGGAGATACAGCAAAACACCCGGTCCGCCAGCCAGCGCCAGCAGCGCCCAGAATATGCGAACCAGCGTCGGGTCCACCGCCAGGTAATCGGCGATGCCGCCGCAGACGCCCGCGATTCGCCGCTCTTCGCGCGACCGATACAATCGTTTCTTCACGATGGATTTCATTGAATTGAGATCTCCAGTTCCGCTCTGTCCGCGCCGACCGCATATCGGCGCTCAATGAAATATACGCAAGAGCAAGAGTTGCGTCGCGTCAGCCCGGCTCTGTTCACACATGCCCGCCAGCCCGAAGAGGACTCTTCCCGATGCCCGGATACACGCGCAAGACGCCCCAAAGCGCGCGAATGCACACCCAGCCGACTGTTGCCAACCAGACCGCGCTGAAGTGCTCCGCGCTGTCCCTCCCAACCAACTGCAAGCCCAGCAACCCGCAAACCGTCGCCAGCAGCATGGCATTGCGCAGGAAGCGATAGTCGCCCGTCCCCCAGTGAATGCCATCCGTGATGAAAGCCAGCGCGTTCAACGGCTGCGAAAGCGAGGCGATCACCCAAGGCAATGCGAACAGGAAGGCAGCGTCAACCGGTACGAATGCTTGGGACACAGCCCCCGTCGCCGCCAGCATCGCCAGCATCAAGGCTATACCCGCCGCCAGGCTCCAGCGCATGGTCGATAGCGCAACCTGCCTGGCGTGCTTGAGCTGGCCCGAGCCATAGAAGTACCCCACCAGACTCTGCGCGGTCGTGGCGAAGGCTTCGACGAATAGCGCCGTGAAGAACCAGACCTGCCGGATGACCTGATGCGCCGCCCCCGCCTCCGCGCCCATCTGATTAGCGGCTCGCGTGGCGACCAACAGGAAAAGCGTCAGCGAACCGCTGCGAATCACCAAATCCCGCCCGACGCGCAGCAGCCTGAGCCCATCGCGCAGGTCGATATCCCGGCTCAGCCCCAAGCGCCGCCGAACCTCCCACAGCATCCAGACCGCGCCCAGCCAATGACTCAGCGAGCTGGCCAGCGCCGCGCCGCCAACACCCAGCGCCGGCACAATCCCCCAGCCAAATATGAATGCGTAATCGAGCAAAATATTGGCGATGTTGATGCCAAGCGCGATCCACAGCGGCGTCCGCATGTCCTGCGCCCCGCGCAGCGCGCCAAAGCCCACGATGACCACGATCACCGCCGGCGCGCCCAACAAGCGCAGTTGCATGTACTCCGTCGCGTAATCGAGCACAGCCCCTTCCGCCCCAAGCAGCGACGACGCGAACTCCGCGCCCGGCAACATCACTGCGCAGAGAAGCAAGCTTATGAACAGTCCAACGACAAAGGCCAGACTTATCAGCTTGCTGGCCGCCTCAAACTCGCCCCGTCCCGCCGTCTGCGCTACATCCGTCTGCGTCGCCGTCGCCAGAAAACCGAATATCCAAAAGACAGAACTCAAGGCGCTCGTGCCCACGCCCAGCGCCGCCAACGGAACCGCGCCCAACTGCGCTACAAAAGCGGTGTCGACCAGCCCGGTCACCGGCTCGGCGATCAAGGACAAGAGTATCGGCAGCGAAAGCGTCAAGATCGTGCGATTGGGTCTGCGCAGAAACGGATGACGATTCGCTTCCAGTTGGCTCAGTTTCATAGCAATCGATTGCCTTCGTCGATGCTCTCGCTTGCGGACGCGCCCAACAAATCGGGACAACATTCGCCGCTTTCGGGACATGGGAATACGGGCAAATCTGCCGCCGCGAAGCTACCCAAGTCGAGCGCCGACGAAATCGCGATGCCCATTGACAAAATCGGAAATGGACAGCCGCTTCTTGCCGGGCAACTGAAGCGCATCCGGCCGATAAAGTCCGGCGCCGGCGCCGATCGCGACCGTTCCGCTCGCTTCCACAACCTCCCCCGGCATTGCCTCGCCATCGCCGGCCCGTCCCGCTATGACCTTTAGCGCCTTGCCATCCCACTGCGTATACGTCCCGGGCCAAGGCTTAAAGGCGCGGACCAGCCGATCAATCGCGACCGCCGACTGCGACCAGTCAATCTCGCCTTCCTCTTTCTTGATCTGCGGCGCATAGGTGGCTAGCGAGTCGTCCTGTGGCTGCGCCGCGCGTTCGCCTGTCAAGTACCCTGGCAAGGTATCCAGCAGCAAATCGGCGCCAAGCTCAGACAGCTTGTCATGCAGGCTCTGCCCAGTCTCATCATGAGACAACCTGATCGCCCGCCGCGACAATAACGGACCCGTATCCAGCCCGGCGTCAAGCAACATGATCGTGACTCCGCTCTCCGCATCGCCGGCGCGAATCGCCGCCTGAATGGGCGCGGCCCCCCGCCAGCGCGGCAGCAAGGAGGCATGTACGTTTATCGTGCCAAAACGCGGCAAATCCAAAACAGCTTGCGGCAGAATCTGCCCAAAGGCGACGACAACATATAGGTCAGCGTCATATGCTTGGAGCGACTCTATCGCAGCCGGCTCGCGAAGCCGCCCCGGTTGCAGAACCGGGATTCCAGCCGCCAGCGCCATCTGCTTTACCGGCGACTGCCGCAGCGCTTTTCCGCGCCCAGCCGGGCGATCAGGCTGCGTGACGACAGCCAAGACCTCATGCGCGGTCAGCAATCCCTCCAAGCTGGGCAGCGCAAATTCGGGGCTGCCCATAAGGACAATCTTTGCCATAGCGCCTCGTATGCCTCAATGGTAGTATCGAACCGTCATTCTAGGCAGAAACTCGGGCGCAGTCTATGTCCCAAAAAGAATGGATGCTCGCGGACAAGGCGCCGGCTGAGCGCTTGCGGCGCTTTCAAGGCTTCAGCCCGATAATGGCGCAGGCGCTTCTGAATCGCGGCTTTGAAGACACAGCCGCCGCCCAACAATTCGTCCATGGCAGCGACCTCAACGATGACCCCTTCCTCATGCGGGGTATGGACGCTGCCGTCGCCAGAATCAATCAGGCCATCGAGGAAAAGCAGTTAATCGCCGTCTATGGCGACTTTGACGCGGATGGCGTCTGCGCCACTGCCCTTATGATGCAGACGCTCGCCGCGCTTGGCGCCAACGTGATACCCTACATCCCCGACCGCGCCGCCGAAGGCTACGGCTTGAACACAGCAGCCCTGCAGCGACTGGCGGATAATGGAGTCGATCTCGTTCTCACCGTAGATTGCGGTATTCGCTCGGTCGCGGAAGTCGCCGCTGGCGCTGGCGCCGGGCTGGATATCATCGTCACCGACCATCACTCCATTGGACCCGATTTGCCTCCCGCCCTTGCCGTTATCAATCCCCAGCGCGAAGACTGCCCAGGAGAAGCGCGGATGGCGGGCGTCGGCGTGGCTTTCATGCTGGCCAAAGCCTTGCTGCTCCACCGCTGGGAAAAGGACCGCGACAACTACCCGGAGAGCTTGCGCCTGTCTGATCTGCTCGATCTGGTCGCCGTAGGCACGGTGGCCGATGTGATGCCGCTGAACGTCAGCTTGAACAGGCGCCTGGTCCGTCACGGTCTGAACACCCTGAACGAACTGCGCCGGCCCGGTCTCAGCGCCTTGGCGAAGGTCGCGGGTCTTAAACCCGGCAATATCAGAGCCAGCCATATCGGCTTCGCTCTCGGACCTCGCATCAATGCCGCCGGACGCCTTGGCTCGGCTATGGCCGCCTACGACCTCCTCTCCGTCGCCAGCCCCGAGGAGGCCAGCGCATGTGCCGCCGAGCTGCAGCGCATGAACATGGAACGTCAAGCTCTCACTCGCGAAGCCCAAGCTGCCATAGGCCAGCAAATTACCGAGGGGGACCAGGTATCGCTGATCTTCGCCGGCGACGAGAATATCTTGCCCGGCATCGTCGGCCTGGTGGCCGGACGCTTGGCGGAAGAGTTCTATCGTCCCGCCGTCGTCATGGAAATCGGCGAGGAGCAGAGCCGCGCCTCCTGCCGCAGCATCCCGGAATTCGACATCACCCGCGCTCTGGACGAATGCGCTGACCTTCTCCTTCGGCATGGCGGGCACGCTATGGCGGCCGGTTTCACCGTGAAAAACCGCAACATCGACGCTCTGCAGCAGGAATTGCAGAACAAAGCGGAAGCCAGCCTGGCCGGCAAGGAGTTGCGGCGCCGGCTCCACATCGATTGTGAAATCGACCTGCGCGAGCTGCGCCCGGACCTGCTCGTCGAGCTCGACCAATTGGAGCCGACGGGCCAGGAAAACCCGCCAGCCGCTTTCATGACGCGCAACCTGAAAGTATTAAGTCATCGCCGCGTTGGCGTCGACGGCAATCACCTCAAGCTGAGACTTTCGCATGAGGGCCGCCCGGCGATTGACGCTATCGGCTTTGGCTTGGGTCAACGGGCGGCGGCGCTGCCAAGCCGAATCGATGCCGCCTATCATCCGGAAATCAACGAGTGGAACGGCAAGCGCAGTCTGCAATTGCGCCTGCTCGATATCCGGCCGACTGGCAGCGCGCTCTGATGTCATTGCGCTTGACCTCGCCTTAGCTTCGACATATCATACGCAGGTTGTATCGCCTTTGGGGGGAAACCTTGGAGCAAAGAACAAATCGCAAGCCCGGCGAACTGAAATTCTCTTACGGCGGGCAAGCCGTCATTGAAGGCGTCATGATGCGCGGGGCGCATTCGATGGCGGTCGCCGCGCGTGACCCCAAGGGGCAAATCGTCATCCACGAACAGCCGCTCAGCGCCCGACTGTATCGCGGCCGTATCGCCCGGACGCCCTTCCTGCGCGGGCTTATCGGTCTTTGGGACGCGCTGGGCTTGGGCATCCGCGCCTTGATGTGGTCCGCCGATGTCGCCCTGGACGAAGAAGAAGATGTGAACTTCAACGGACCCATTGGCTGGGCGACGATCGCGGTCTCATTGCTCATCGGCGTCGGCATATTTTTCCTTTTGCCGACTGCCGCCGCTACCGGTATCGGCAACTTGATCGGCTTAAGCACGGCGGCGAGCGAGATCATCATTGACGAGCAGGGCAATGAAATAGAAGTCGCGGGTCAAAGCAGCAATATCCTGGCTTATGAGGCATTGCCCATCGGCCTGGACGCCTTCCTAATAAACTTGATCGAAGGCGTCGTGCAGCTTTCGATCTTGGTCGTTTACATCTGGTTCGTCGGCCGGACGAAAGACGGCCGGCGCATCTTCGCCTATCACGGCGCCGAGCATAAAACGATCAACGCCTACGAAGCCGGCGACGAGCTGCTGCCGCAGGTGGTCAGCCGCTACCCCATCGAGCATCCCCGCTGCGGCACCGCTTTCTTGCTGACGGTGGTCTTCGTCAGCGTCTTTCTCTTTTCGCTGATTGGGCGCCCGCCCTTCGGCTTGCTCATTCTGTCGCGCGTGATATTCATCCCCATCATCGCCGGCGTCGCTTACGAGTTCTTGAAATACACCGCCTCCAACCTGGACAAGCCTTGGATCCGTTTCATGATCAAGCCCAATCTGGCGCTGCAGCACTTGACCACCAACGAACCGAGCCTCGACATGATCGAAGTCGCGATTGTGTCTTTTAATCGTGTTCTGCTGTCGGAAGGCATTATCGCCGAGGAAGAAGCGCAGATTCCAGAACCCAGACCGGAAGCGGCGCATTCGCCGGGCAGCTAGCCGCCGGTTCTCTTTGACGCGAGCGGAGATCTATTTCGCGTAACCCAGGTTTCTTAAGGTTTCGCCCGCTTCCTTCATGAAAAACTCTCGATCCCGCTTGTCAAACAGGCGCCGCCAATCACCGCTCCGGCCGATCCGCGGATGATCCGAGCCCGCGCCGCGCCGCTGCCAGACACCCAATCTGCCGAGCACATTCTCGAGCATGCCGGCGTCAGCCTGCTGGCGCAGTGAGTTTACCGGTTGCAATTGCGGATTCAGCCTGACATCGAGGAAAGCGGCCATGCGCCGCAGGGCAGCGTCGTAATCGGTCTCCAAATCGCGGTAGGCTATCGCAAGCAGGTTGTCCTTCGCCAGCCAGGAATTGACGTGATGCGCCCAATAAGCCGGCCGGCTCATGCCGCTGTCGACGCCAGCCAGCGCCAGATCATCGCGCAGAAACCGCGAGAAAGACTGGTTGCGAACTGTCTCGCTGAAAGACTTCATGTAGTAATAAAGCGACGCCAAGACATCTCGCCCATCGCGATGGATGTAGATGGTCGGTGAATTGCGCAGGATCGTCCGCACGAAGAGACGCTCGTCCAAGCCCGCCCAATTCTCCGCCGAGGGCAAGTCATGCACATTGATCAGCACTTGTCCCTCCAGGTTTAGAAGCTGACGGCGAAAACTCGCCAAAGGAACGGCGGCGTCGTGGTTCGTCTCGATCTGCTCCAGCGCCATAAATGAATCGTTGATATCCGGGCTGTTGCGGCGCAAGGCGTCAATCGCCCATTGCCTGCCGGAGCGCCGATGCGTGGCAATAATGACCGTATTAAAGACAAACATCTAGCTTTCCGCCACCATCCGCTTCAATTCGTAGAGCGTGGTCAAAGCTTCTATCGGGCTTAGCCCATCCACTTCAAGCGCCCGCAATGCGCCCAGCGCCGGGTTTTCCGGCGTGTCAAAGAAGCTCAACTGCTGATGTTGCGGCTTGGGTTTGTAAAGCGCAAAATCGCTGCCGCCCTCCTCCAACTGCATGAGCAGCTCGCGCGCCCGATCGACGACCGAGCGAGGCATGCCCGCCAATCGCGCCACATGCACGCCGTAACTTTGATCGGCGCCGCCCGGCAGCACGCGATGCAAAAACACGATATTCTCGCCCTGCTCCGTCACCGCGACATTGAAGTTCGCCGTGCGCGGCAAGATATTCGGCAACTCGGTCAACTCGTGGTAATGCGTCGCGAAGAGCGCGCGGCAGTTCAGACGCGGGTTGTTGTGGATATATTCAATCACCGAGCGCGCAATGGCCATGCCGTCATAGGTGGATGTGCCCCGCCCGATCTCATCGAGGATCAGCAAGCTGCGCGGACTGCTGCCCGAGAGCAGGCGCGCCGTCTCCACCATTTCCACCATGAAGGTGCTATGCCCGGCGTGAATCTCGTCTTGCGCCCCGATCCGCGCGAAGATGCGATCGACCAAGCCAATGGTCGCCGAATCAGCCGGCACAAAACTGCCGATCTGCGCCAACAAGGTGATGATCGCCACCTGACGGATGTAGGTCGACTTGCCCGACATATTGGGTCCGGTGATGAGATGAATCCGCGATGTCAGGTCCAGTCGGCTGTCATTCGGGACGTAGCGCGCGCTGCTTTCCAGCAGCTTCTCCACCACCGGATGCCGCCCGGCTTCGATTTCCAGGATGCTCTCTTCAGTGAGCGTCGGACGGGCATAGCCTTCCCGCGCCGCCACCGACGCCAGCGAGAGAATGGCATCCAAATGGGCGATGGCCTGCGCCGTCCTGAGCAGCGCATTCTGCTGTGCGGAAATCGTCTTGCATACATCCGCGAACAACTCGCGTTCCGTCGCCAGTATCTCTTCTTCAGCGCTTAATACCCGCGACTCGTATTCTTTCAACTCCGGCGTGATGTACCGCTCGGCATTAACCAAGGTCTGCTTGCGCACATATTCCTCAGGCGCCTTGTCGACATGCGCGTTCGTCACCTCGATGTAATAGCCAAAGACCTTATTGTAGCTGACCTTGATACTCGCGATGCCCGTGCGACGCCGCTCCTGCGCTTCCAGGTTGGCGATCCATTCGCGAGCATCGCGCGACGAGTTGACAATCGAATCCAGTTCGCCCGAATAGCCTTCGCGAATCAGGCCCGTCGTATTCAGCGTCGCCGGCGGCTCATCGTTGATAGCGCTGCTGATCAAGTCGAAAACGGGCTGACATGGATCCAGCCGTTGGGCAATTGGCTTCAGGCTCGGCATGTCCTCGATCAATTCGTCCAGCCTCGGCACGGCAGCCAGCCCGTCCTTAAGCCCTATCAATTCGCGGGGTCCCGCTTTCCCAAGCACGATACGATTGACCAGCCGCTCGATATCCGCTACCGGCTTCAGCGCCGCGGCGATCTCATCGCGTGATATGTCGCTGCTAAAGAGAGTTTCAACCGCATTCAATCGCGCATTCAGCCGCCCGAGCTCCAACAATGGCTGGTTCAGCCAAGCGCGCAGCAGCCGCGCCCCCATCGCCGTGACGGTCCGATCAAGCAAGCCCAGCAGGCTGCCGCGCTTCGTGCCGCCGCGTATCGTCTCGACCAGTTCCAGATTGCGGCGCGTGAATTGATCCAGCACCATGAAGGATTCGGTCGAGTAGGCTTTAATCGTCACAAGTTGATCCAAAGCCCCCTTCTGCGTCGACCGCAGATACTGCAAGACCCCGCCGGCCGCCGCGACCGCGTCCCGCTGCCCGCTTAAGCCGAAGCCATCCAGCGTCGCCACGCGGAAATGATCAACCAGCAACTGCGCCGCGCCATCATGCTCGAAGGTCCAATCCTGCGCCGAGCTCAGATGGATGCCCTCGGGCAAAGTCACCCCGCGCTCGACCCAGCTCTCCGGCATGATCACCTCGCGCGGCTCAACCCGCGCCAGCTCCTCCAGGACGCGCATCCCCACATCATCGCCCGCGAGTTGCGTCGCGCCAAACTCGCCGGTGGAGACATCCGCGAAGGCGATGCCAGCCCGCGACCAACTGCCCCGCTCAGCATCGCCGACCGGCAAGATTCCCATGAGATAATTCGATTTGCCCTCTTCCAGCAGCGCCGGCTCCAAGACCGTGCCGGGGGTCATCACCCGCGTCACCTCGCGCTCGACGATTCCGCGGCCGGTCGGCGCCGTCACTTGATCACAAACCGCGACGTGAAATCCCTTCTCAATCAGCTTCGCGATGTAGCCGTCCACCGAATGATGGGGCACTCCCGCCATCGGGATCTTTTCGCCGCCCTTGCGCTGCGCCCGTGATGTCAGCGTGATATCCAACTCCCGCGCCGCCACCTCGGCATCGTCATCAAACATCTCGTAGAAATCACCCATGCGAAACATCAAGATGCAGTCCGGATACTGGCTCTTGATCTCGAGATACTGCCGCCGCATGGGTGTGACGCGCGCCATCTGGACGCCTCAAAACTTGTATGCAAATGAGCTTAAATCATGTGCTGATTCATGTTATTCTATCAGCGTCATTTGGCGCTCACAAGTTGAACAGCAATGATGTTCTCGCCGGCTCTTCCACCGCAATTGCGCGCGAACCGCGCCGGACATGCCTTTGAAAACCAGCAAGGGCTGAGGCGCCGGAATACTGCGTCCATAGCTCAGGCCTGAATTCCTTGAGGTCAAACTTATGGCTGTTCAGATCATCGCCGTCGACTTGGGTGGCACACAATTGCGCGCCGCCCGCTACGACAAGGATCTCAATCTCCTCCAGCGTGAAAGCGCCTTGACCCGCGCCGAACTTGGACCGCAATACACCATCGACCGCATGAAATCCTATATTGAAAGAGTCATGCCCGCCCGCCGAAGCGATGTCCGCGGCATCGGCATCTCCTCGCCCGGACCGCTAAATCCCGCCACCGGCGTCATCATCGCGCCGCCAAATTTGCCCGGCTGGCATAACGTGCCGCTGGCGGATCTCATCTCCGCCGAGTTTGGCCTGCCCGTCTATATCGGCAACGACGCCAATGTCGCCGCCCTGGCCGAAGCCTCCAAAGGCGCGGCCCAAGGCTGCCGCCATGTCGTCTACATCACCGTCAGCACGGGCATCGGCTCCGGCGTGATCAGCGATGGCAAGCTGGTGACCGGACGCGCCGGTCTGGCCGCCGAGCTGGGCCATATACCGATCATCATTGATGACGGCAAGGTCTCCTCTGTTGAGCTGGAAGCCGCCGGGCCCGCCATCGCCAGACACGCCAAAGCCGCGTTGGAAGCCGGCGCCAGCTCCCTCATCTACGACATGATCCAGGGCGACCTGAGCAAAATTGACGCGCGAGCGGTCGGCGCCGCAGCCGCTAAGGGCGACAAACTCGCCACCCAATGCCTGGCTCATGCCGGCCGTATGATCGGCATGGGGATCGTCACCGCCCTGCTACTCTTCAATCCCGAGGTGGTCGTCATCGGCGGCGGCGTCGCCAAAACCGGCGATCTGCTCTTCGCGCCGATGCGGCAAGCCGTTGACGACCATATTCTGGACGGCGCCTTCACCGCGGACTTGCGCATTGAGCGGGCGGAGCTCGGCGATGACGTCGCCCTCGTCGGCGCGGCCGCCCTGGTGGCAACCGCCGGCGGCAGCATGGATATCAGCGAACTGGATCATCGCTTCTGAGCGCCGCGCTCAGCCGCCAATTGTTCAACCGAGACCGGGCGTTCCCGGAGCGTGATACAATTTAACCATGTTAATGCGACCGGATCTGCGCACCCAACAGCGCGACTTTCTGCTGGAAATCACTCGCGCCATTACCGCTCAGCTTGATCTTGGCGAGGTGCTGCGGCGCGTCTTGTACGCCTCGCTGGTCATGTTGGCCGGGCGCGTCGGCGTCATCGCTCTCAACGATAAGCAAGACGGCAAATACTACGTGCGCGCCTACAGCGGCATCAGCGCTGATACTGTGCCACAACTGAACAGCAAGCTGCATGAGCTTATCCAAACGCTGGACGAAGGCGGATTCAGCCGCGAGTTCCTCGATAGCAAACTGCGAGAAATGGCCGATGCCATCGACGCCCGCCTCGTCCAATCCATCGCCATGCCCCTCGTCTTCGCCAATAATCCGCTGGGATTGCTGATCGTCTTCCGCTCCTACCAGACCGCCATAACCCCCGAGGATGTCAACACGCTGCAAAGCTTCGCCGACCAAGCCGCGATCGCCGTCAACAACGCTCAGCTATACGGCGAAATTTACAATGAGCGGCAACGCCTCGAAGCCATCATCAACAGCAGCGGCGACGGCGTGCTGATCCTCAATCCCGATCTCACTATTCAGCAAGCCAATAGCGCCTTCGAGCAAATGACCGGCTGGCGCAAAGAGGAGCTTGCGGGCTTGCCAAAAAACGAGGTCATTGTTTGGGCGAATCTCGACGGCGGCGATATCGAATCCGCCCTTGACGCCGGCTGGGCGCAGTCAAATTCCAAGGACCCGCAGATCAAGACCTTAAACATCGAAGGCGACCTGATCCGCCGAGACGGCGGCAGCGTCAGCATCGGCATTACCTACGCGCCGCTGATGACCAAGGAGGGCGGCCTGGAAAGCATCATCGCCGCCGTGCGCGATATCTCCAGCTTCCGCAAAGCGCAAGAGATGCAGTCGATTTTCATCTCGACCATACATCACGAATTGAGAACTCCCATCGCCATCATCAAGGGTTACGCCAGCACCTTGCGCCGCGATGACGTCGATTGGGATCGTGAAGTCATTCGGGAAAAGATGGCGATTATCGAAGACGAAGCCGACCGTCTCACCAATCTGGTTGAAGACCTGCTGACCGCCAGCAAGCTCCAGGCCACGCGCGCTCTAAGGCTGAATCTCGCTGATGTCGACCTCCGCCTGCTGGCGACGCGCGCGGCCGCCCGCCTAGAAGACTCGGCGGCGCAGCCGATTGAATTGAGCTTTCCCGACAATTTTCCGCTGATTCCCGGCGATGAAACAGGCCTGCGCCAGGTGATCGACAACCTGCTGACGAATGCCATCAAATATTCGCCGGCCGACAAAAAAATCACGGTCGGCGGGCGCTTCAGCGAAAAAAGCGTGACGATATTCGTCCGCGATCAAGGCGCTGGCATACCCAAGCGTGAAATCGACAAAATCTTCGACCGCTTCTACCGCATTGATGACAACCTTACTCGGCGTACCCAAGGCGCGGGCCTCGGGCTATTTCTCGCTAAAGCGATCGTCGAAGCGCACGGGGGCGACATTACCGTCAAGAGCCAGGTCGGCAGCGGTTCCACATTCTATTTCACCCTGCCCCGGGATATGCCAGGCTAGCATCCGCCGCGCTAACGGACACAACCAGGGCAATCGCTGCAAATTGAAATTGCGCTGACTATGAGAAATTCTTTCTCTTTTTGCTAATTTTTGGCGGTGAACGGCGTATAATAATTTTGAAGCGGTTGCTCTGGCTCGCTGACAAACGAACTATAGCAATCTCCTTTTTATTCGTTATGCTTTTGGTTCACGTGCAAACTAGAAACAAGCGAGAAGCCATATGCGAGAAACAAAATTTCTGAACATATCCGCGAGATTCTTTCCCGCGCTGCTGGCGCTCACGCTGCTGCTATCCGTCGGCCTGCCCGCGGCGGCGCAGGAAGAAGGGGGAGTAGAGTCGGTCCAGATTAGCCCGCTGATGCGAGGCATGCAGATCGCGCGCGACCTCATTGAGGAAGACATTGGAGCGACTATGCGGCTCCGGCGCTGGCGCTTCTTTGAAGACAACTGGACCAGCACCGCCAGCCTAAGCCTCTACGGAGCCGCCGGCATCGACAGTTGCGCCGACTCTATACCCTTCGAGAGGAAGCGTGACCACATACTGTTCGGCTGGACTTATATCTTCACCACCACGTCGGGCGAGGAATACCAAGCGCGCGTCAGTTATGACTTGGCAGATTCGGTCATCTGCTCTGATATCCAGGTGCCGCCGCAATACGCGCCTGAGCCGACGCCTGTGCCAGCGCCCGCCGAGGCAGCGCCTGCCGCCGAACCGGCGGAAGCCGAAGCAGCTCCGGTGGTTGTGGGACCGGCCAATGCGGGTCCAGCGGGATTTGCCCTGGGCGGCCATGTCGCTAGCTTGGATGGAACAGCCATATCGGCGATGAAAAATTCCGGGATGACCTGGGTCAAGAAGCAAGTGCGACATGGACAATCAGATGGCGCGGATATCATCGGTCAAGCGCGCGCGCAAGGCTTCAGGGTGCTGCTGGGCGCGCTCGGGGACAAGAATCAATTAGCGAACAATTTTGACGGCTATGTGGCGGAATTCGCCAAATACGTGGCATTCCTGGCGCAACAAGGCGCGGACGCCATTGAAGTGTGGAACGAGCCCAATATCGACCGCGAGTGGCCCAGGGGTCGGATCAATGGCGGCTCCTACACTCGTCTCCTCCAAGCAGCCTATCATGCTATCAAAGCAGCCAATCCAGCCACTCTGGTCATCAGCGGCGCGCCGGCGCCAACCGGCTACTTCGGCGCGGCTGGCTGTGGAGACGGAGGCTGCAATGACGATACGTTCATGGCGCAGATGGCGCAAGCAGGCGCCGCCCAGTACATGGATTGCCTCGGCTTGCATTACAACGAAGGCGTCCTCAGCCCGACGCAATACAGCGGCGACCCTCGTGGTTACTATCCCACCTACTTCTTCGGTTCCATGCTTCAGCGGGGCGCGCAATACTTTCCCAATAGCAAAGTCTGCTGGACTGAACTTGGCTATCTGAGCGGCGAGGGTATGCCCTCTGGAATCCCCGCTGGTTTCAATTGGACGCCAAACGATCCTGTGACCGTCGCCGAGCAAGCTCAGTGGCTGGCGGACGCGGCTCGTCTATCGCGGAGTTCGGGGCGCGTTTCAATGATGATCGTCTGGAATGTGAACTTCACCGCCTGGGGCGCCGATCCGCAAGCTGGCTATGCAATCGTGCGGCCCGGGGGCGGCTGCCCGGCTTGCGCCTCGCTGCGAGCGGCAATGGGCGGCTGACATATATCCTCCCCGCTAGCAAAAACGAAGAGCCTCACGAAATGTGAGGCTCTCATGTTTTTCTGGCAGGCAGATGCCTATGTCGTCAATTATCAAAGCTTTGCAGCCAGAGATCTTCGAACTGGCAGAAGCTATCCGACTCCGCATAATTCACCACGGCGATGCCGATGCTGCCCACTCTTGGTTGCGATGGCATGGCGCCGACATGCTCTTCATCCAGATAATAATGAATGAGATCATCGGTGACGATGACGAGCAAATAATGATCCGAGCCAGCGGGCGGGGGGCGCTTGCCGTAGATGCCCGGCTCAAAGCCTGCGCCGCTGCGCCGCGAAACGCCGAAGTCGCCTTCGCTTGTCATATAGGCTAGCGTGTAGTGGCTGTCATCGTTGTAATGGAAGAACAGTCCGCAGCCGCCGTTGCTAGCTCTCTGCGCCGCAAACGTCAAGGAAGCGCCCAGCGCAAACTGCTCGTATTGGCGGTCGGACGCGATGGAAATCCGTGTAACGCCGAGCCGCACATGGCGCACCGAACTTTCCCGCTGCACGAAACTGACACTGTGGCCCGCGGGCGCCAGTTGCTTCCGCGCCAGGTCAAGCGCCATCAGGTAATCCTGCCGCTCGAGTATGCGCTGCGGGAAGAGAATCTCGCCGCTGACGCGCGTCGGCAAGGTCAGGACGATCTGGCGGACGGCAAAGGACATGAGGCCGCCGGACCTTTCGTCTGTGCGCATGACGATGCCCAAGCCGCCGGGCTGCGGCGTCGCCTCGCTCGAAGCTGAGCCAACCACCTGGCCGTTGTAAACCACATCAATGTGCTGGCCGCTCGCCAAAACGCCGAGGCGGAAATCAGGCTCGCCGGGGACGATCGCGGGATGGGTCGTCCAGTTTCGCACCGGAACCATCTCGCCCTCGACGATTCGCTCCACACGCCAGAATCCGGTCTTGCTAAGCAAAACACGGTGGTAATCGTCCGGCGACTGATAGCGGAACACCAAGCCCACTTTCCAGTCGACAATCGAGGTTACCGCGTGAAAGTCGGCTTCGAGATAGACATCTTGCTCCTGGGGCATGTGTTGACCCAGCACAACAGCCGTGCGAGCGAAACCTTCAAGCTCCACTGCATACAAACTGGATTCAGAAATATCCAGCGCGGTATCGCTGAAAGCAACCTGCCATTGCGCCTTATCCACGATCGAATCGCGCAGCGCCAGCACATCGAAACCCGGCAACAGATACAGACGATAGTCGCCGCCGCTGCCGCCGTGCCCGCTGACGGAGATGGTATAGGTGGACGTGCGGTTGAGGACGAGCGCCTGTACCGCCGCGTCAGGAGTGGCAGGATAGTCGTAGTCGTCATTGGCAACTATGAGGCGGTCTTCGCGGTCGAATAGCTCGAAGCGCGGATCCAGCGTATCGCTCAAGGCTGTGACGCGTATCGAAAGCAAGGTCAATTCGAGCGCGACAAAGGTGTATTGATGCGTCTCGCCGGGGGCGAGGCTGGCTTCAACAATGTCGCCCAACGTCAGGCGGGAATCCTGCGCGCGCAGCGGCGACAGCCCGAGCAGGAGAGCCGCGGCGCAGAAACAGATTCGCGCAAACGCAGTTACTTTTCTTTTGGCATCCAAGACGTATACGTGTCCGCCAGATAATCGAGATAAGCCTGGTAGTCTTCGAGGGACATTTCCGCCCCGAGTTCGCCGCGATGAAACTCCGCTTGAGCGATTCGGCGTTGGCTGCCGGCTTCGCGCAGGTCCCGTGAATCATCCTTCTTGCCTTTCTTTCGCTGGTATTTCTGCGAAAGCCGGGAAAGCGGCAAAGCTTCGAAATCAGAGGGAGAGGCGATACTGTAGCTGACGATGTATTCGCCATCTTGTTCCAGGGCGTTCGCCACGACATACCAGCCTTTCGGCACGCGAGGATGGCGCTTCGCCTCGAAGTGCCACTGGAGCAAATTCACGTTTTGACCAGCGTCGATCTCGCCCTGAATTTGATCGCCCTTGACCAGCAATATTATATCGTCCAGGAATTGAATCGCGCGGTTGCTGGGCCAATAGGTCTTGCCTAGGTAATCGGCGGCATAGGTCAAGGCGACCGCAATCGCCAGCGCCGCGCCAATAGTGAGCAAGCCGCCGTTGGGAATGAAGGTATTGATGATCAAATAACTGACGATAACGCCGATAAGAAATGTAAGACAGCCCACAATACGAACACCGGAGTGTTCCTTGTCCACCTGGAATTCAATGCCGGGCATGTCGCCTTTGCGTTTGAAACTTGTCATTCGGCAGCCTCTCGCAGCCAATCTCGCCGAGGATATACGCGAGCGTATACGAGACATGATAATTGAATTCGGACATCTTTCAATAGTACCGCATCTGGCGCAGGTCGGTATTCAAGACGACAATCAAAAGGTCATTCGGGTTATGATCGGCAGCGTCAATGGTCGAAGACGGCAGGGATTAACGTTGATTGGGGCTCTTTGCTTTGGCGCGGCTTTTGGTTTCCCCTTCATCGTATGGGGCGTCATTTTGATCGTCGACCGGGACCGCGCCTGGCAGCGAAAACTTAGACGCGGTCGGAAAAAGAGACCTCCACAGCGAACGCGCGCCTGGGATCGGCGACAGATCACATTCGGCTCTCTGTTGATCTTGTTCGGCATCGCCGTCCTGTTGTTGCTGAGCGCCTTCAACTACTGGGCGCAGGGTATATCGCCGCCGGCGCCATTCTGAGAAAGGAGAGGGTTAGCGCTAGCCGGCGAAATGTTTCCACCAGATGCCGGTGCATTCCGGCACAATAACGGTCTCGCCATCCAGGCTCGAATCTGCCAGATCATCACCAAAGAAAAACCGCATCAACTCATCGGCTTCCTGCGGCGAGGTGAACTGGTAATCTGTCCGAATCCAGCGCGATTCAAAACGATGCTGCTCGCGCCAATGATGGTATAGCCGCGCCAGTTTATCCGTCGGCTGGGGACGGCGCCGGCCAGTTCCGAGCGTTTCGATCAGTACTGCTGTGCCGCCCGGCTTTAGAATGCGCGTCATCTCGGCCAACATGGCGTCGGTCCGCGCGAGCCAGTCTTTGGGATACCAGCCGACGACATGGGCAAAGCTCCAGCCTTCAATCACCAGATCAGCGCATGACGACGCGATAGGCATTTGAGCATTGTCTCCCAGAGCGAGATGCCAATTGGTCATTCCGCTGGCGCGCATGGCGGCATCGGCTTGCTTCAGCATTGCAGGCTCGATATCGAAGGAGAAAATACGCTCGACCATCACAGAAAGCTGGCGCGTTAACCGCCCAGTGCCGGCGCCGAATTCCACGACCTTCAATCCATGCAGGGCGCGGATGTCATTCAACGCGGCAAAGAGATTGCCCCGCGCATCTTCGCGCGCGACCAGACGATCAAACTGCTCAGCTTGATTGTGGTAGATATCTTGGAAGAAGATACGTCGCGACGACACGGTTTGAAATGATGACTCAAGCTCTGAATTCGACCAGGAGCGCGTCGAATCGGCTTCGGTCGATCTGTGGATATCGCGTCAACTGCGCTTCAAATACGCGCATGTACTGGACAATCTGCTCACGCGTATAGGCTTCAAAGCGCAGCGTCACGGCCGGCTGCGTATTGCTGGCGCGCACCAGCCCCCAACCATGATCAAAGACAACTCGCGCGCCATCAACCGTGACCACTTCATACTGATCCTGAAGGCTCGCTGTCATCTCTTCGATCATGCGGAACTTCAACTCGTCGGGGGCCGACAAGACTATCTCCGGCGTGGCGGCCAGCTTCGGGATATCGTCAAAGATTTCGGCAATGGTTCGGCTTGAATTGCTGATGATCTCGAGGGTTTTCAACGCGACCAGCGGCGCGTCATCAAAGCCGTAATAGTCCTCGCCGATGAAGAGATGTCCGCTGACTTCTCCCCCCAGCAGCGAGCCGATCTCGTTCATCTTTTGCTTCATCAAGCTGTGGCCGGATTTCCACATGACAGGCTCGCCGCCGTAGCGCTTGATCTCGTCCGGCAAAGCTTGCGACGCCTTGACATCAAAGACGATGGGCGTGCCGGGGTGGCGGCTGAGCAGGTCGCGCGCCAGCAGAGCCAGCAGGCGGTCAGCCGCGATATGATGTCCGCGGTTGTCAATGAAGCCGCAACGATCGCTGTCGCCATCAAACGCCAAGCCCAGGTCCGCGCCCAACTCCAGGACCTTGGCTTCCAGATCACGGGTCATTTCCGGGTCTTCGGGATTGGGCAGGTGGTTGGGAAAGGTCCCATCCGGTTCACAATACAAGCATTCGACATCGAGGCCCAGGGCTTGAAGAACCGGGGGAATATAGGCGCCGGAGAGTCCGTTGCCGGCATCGAGGACAACTTTCATTGGCTTGGCCATGGACACCTTGCTTTGAATCGCAGCCATGTGCTTGTGAATCATGTCGAAGTCTTGATCAACAGCGGCTGTGCCGGCAGCGAAGGATTCCGTTTTGATAAGCGCGAGCAAGTCCTCGATTTGCCGACCGGCCAGAGCCAGCTTGCCGTAAGCCATTTTGATGCCGTTATAGCGGGTGTCGAGGTGGCTGCCTGTGATCATGACACCGGCGCCATTTCCGGCGAATGAAGCTGATGCGTAGTAGACGGTTGGCGTCAAAACCTCGCCGATATCAGTGACGGGCATGCCCGTAGAGGTTAAGCCCTCTATAAGCGCAGCCTTCAATGGCCCCGAGGTGACGCGGTTGTCGGAACCGACGAAGACGCGTTCCGAGCCGAAATGACGCGGCAGGTAGGCGCCGAGCGCCTTGCCGACAAGTCGGGAGACATCTGGTCGAAGTTGAGGCGCGTCGCCCGCGGCCGTTCCGCGAATATCGTATTTTCGAAAGATTGAAGGATCTAATGTTGTCATTGACTCCTCTTCAGATTTGGATGGGTTCCTGGCTGCGCTGTCACAGCGATCACTTGAAGGAGAATTCCAGCCCGCCGCCGCGTTTTCGACTCGCGCTGATGCGCACTTCGGTGCCCTCGTCCGGGTTGTGGCGCAGCAGAAAATCGGCCAGCGGTTCGCGCAGGTTGCGCCGCAGGATTCGCCGTAGGGGGCGCGCGCCATATTCCGGCTCGTCGTTTTGGGCGAGCAGCCATTTCTTGGCGCCGTCGGTGAAGGTCAGCTTAAGTCCGCGTTCCTTCGCCAGTTTGTTTTCCTTTTCAATCAGGAGATCGAGAATCAGCACGAAGTCTTCGTCGCTCAAGGCGTTGAAGAGAATCACCTCATCAAGGCGATTGACAAATTCGGGCCGCAAGAAGTCCAGCACCTGGTCCATGATTTTCTCGCGCAGTTCGTCGGTGATCTGCCGCACCATGAGATGCTCGGAGCCGATATTGCTCGTCATGATGACAACCGCCTCGCTGAAGCGAGCTATATTGCCGCGGCCGTCGGTCAGGCGGCCCTCCTCCATCACTTGCAGGAGCACGTCCATGATGCGCGGGTGCGACTTTTCTATTTCGTCTAGCAGCACGATAGTGTATGGCTGCTGGCGAATGCGCTCGGTCAGCTGGCCGCCTTCATCACTGCCTACGTAGCCGACCGCGGAGCCGATAAGCCGATTGATGCTGCTTTCGTCTTTGTATTCGCTCATATCCAGCGGGAAGAGGGTTTCTTCGCTGCCGAACATGAAGTCGGCCAATACGCGCGCCAGTTCCGTCTTGCCGATGCCGGTGGGACCCAGGAAGAGAAAAGTGCCGATGGGACGCCGCGGATCTTTCAAACCGACGCGGGCGGTCTTTATGGCGCGGCTGACAAGTTGCACCGCTTCTTCCTGGCCGATCAAGCGCTCGCGCAGATGCTCAACCATATTGGCGTAACGAAGTCGTTCGTCAGCGCCAAGTTTGGTTACGGGTATGCCGGTCATCTGGCTGGTTACGAGGGTGACATCCTCAACATCGAGGCAGGCGTCGTTGTTCTCCGGCTTGAAGGCCAGGTGCGCCTGCTTGCCCATATTGACCATCGCGGCGGTCCGATGCAAGAGTTGCTCGGCGCTTTGCGGAAGGGGATTGATGGTCAAGTAGCGCTGCGCCATGCGCGCCGTCATTTTCAGGGCATCGTGATCGACGGCGATTTCGTAGTCCGCTTCCAGATGAGGCGCGATAGTCTCGAGGATTTGCACGGTTTCGTCCAACGAGGGCTCGTCGACGCGGATGACCTGGCTGTTTTCCATAATGGCGCTGACGCTTTGAATTCGCGCTTCGAATTCCTGCAGAGTCGTCGTGCAAATGACCACGGGGTCGTCGCTCAGGAAGGCTTTCTGCACCAGCGAAGTCGCTTTGTTGAAGTCGGCTTTGATGGGACCGCCGAAGAAACGATGAACCAGGGGCAGGAAGAGGATGCCGCGCCGGGCCGCGCTCATGCCAGCGCGGAAGGCTTCCTGGTCGCCATCAAGCAAGGCAGTCTCGCTGATTTGCACCAGATTGGACAAGCCGGCCGGTCCTTTGTCTTCCGCCATCAGCAGCGCCAGGCTATATGCCAGGGTGCGTTTGCCAACGCCATCGGGTCCCACGAGAATGATATGGCGGTTCACCGATTGAGTGAGCACGTTGATCATGTTGCGCAGCAGATCTTCCCGGAAATGCACAGCGCGCAGCAGACCGCGTTTCGCGCGTTTGACATAGTCGACGGTGGTGCTGTCTTCACGAGCCGGAATGATTTTGCTGGCGTCGCTGTAGGCGTCTTTTATTGACTTCGGCGTGATGCCGAATTGCCGCAGGACGCCGCCGGTGCTCACGGAGGTTTCCGCCAGAATGGCCAGAGCGTGATCGGTATCGATCTTTTGCTCGTTCATCGAATTGGCGATGGTCAAGCCGTCATCAAGCAGGATGATGGATTGCCGGCTGAGGGAGACCTTCCTGTTGCCGATGGCGACAAAGTCCAGGCTGCCGTCCGGATCGCGGCGCGATTGAATAGCCATTTTGACTTGCCGTTCCAGCCGATCCAGATCCACGCCTCGAGTGGATTCGAACATCTTCAGCATTCGATGGGCGGCGGTATTCTCTCGCCGGAGCATGGCGAGCAAAACCATTTCCGGCATTATTGAAGACTTGCGATACTTGTCCAGCATCGGCACGGCGTCGTTCAGGACGGCGTCCATATCCTTGGAAATCAGATCTGGATTCAAGGTAGACATATGCGGTCTGTTTCCTCTGTAGGTCTTGAATGCGTGAGGAATATCGCCATTATAGCTTAGGAAAATATGCCTCGCCTAGTGACGTTGGGCGCAGAACGACTTGCCTCTGACGATATATTTTGCAGCGGGCGCCGTATGAAATACGTCAGAATCCGCGTAATTGATTCGCCCAGCGGGAAATTTCGTCAAAAGCCGTTTCTTTGGATGAACATGTAGTGCAAAAAGTTGAAGCGGTCATCCCCCGTGAGCAAGCGCGGGCGGGCGCGGTCTTCGATGATCCCAGGGTAAACTTCAACAGCGAGCAAAACTCCGTCGTAGATATACAAGGTATCGAGGAAAAAGCGCTGATTGCCCCAGCCGAGTTGATCAAAGAAGAGATTGCCCAAGCCGTAGTGGATGAAGGCGGTTTCGCCGCGCTGAGTCGGATAGAATTCAAAGGTCATCGGTTTGTGTTCGGCGGTGCCGATCACAACATCGGCGCCCCACTCGGCAAAGGTCTTGAAGTCAGTCACCTGACCTGGTTCGGGTTCGTAAACCTCATACTCGCGATATTGCACCGTCAGCAATACCAGATCTACCTCGGCAGCCAGCAAAGCCAACGCTTCACGCAGCCAGTTTGGATCACAAGAAGCGGCGCCCGGGCGGATTCCAAAAGATGAGTCGGGATCGTCGCTGGCGATGGCAAATGCGGGACCGATCCAGTTACAAGCCAGCCAGCCGATACGCGATCCATTGTGGTCCAGTATCAATGGCGCGCGCGCTTCTTCGAGACTGCGACCGCCGCCAACCACGGCGATATCCGATTGCTCGAACAGGTCGAGCGTTTGCAGCAGCGGCTCAAACCGGTAATCGTTGATGTGATTGCCGGTGAGGTCGACGATATCGACGCCTAACAGATCGAATAACCGCGCATGCTCAAGTTTCATACACATGCTGTAATCGCGACCGGCCAAGCCAATGCCGGCGTCGGGACAGTCGGGAACGATAGAGGCCTCGTTGGTGATCTGAAAGAAATCTGCCAATTGCACGTAGCCGCTTATGCCGCTCGCCGCATGTTCTACGCCGATCGCGTCAATGGCGGGCAGGGTGTGCCGCGCCAGCGCCGTCGTGCCTGAAAGCGTAATGCGCGTCAATTTATCGCGGCTGAAGTTTGAAAAGGCGCTCTCGAAGACCAGCGGATAGCGGTCGAGTTGATCGACGATGGGTTCGTCATCAAGCCAGAGCGGACGAAGGCCTAAGCGCAGTTCTTCAAATGGCAATAGCGTGAAACTCTGCTTGTCCCGCCATAGCTCGTAAAAAAGCCGGTCGGATGGGACGGTGCGAGTGCCTGCATTAAAGACGAAACCGCGTTGACCCAGTCGCCCAGCCGCTGATTCCGTGAGGATGAGCCTGCTATCGTAGCTACCGGCGAGAAGCGAATCCAGGTCGGAAGAGTCAATGGAAAGCAGCAGCGACCCGAAACCGGCGGCCGGCAACCACAACTCCAGCGCGTCTTGCTGCGTTTGCGATTCGGCAGGGCGCGGGCTGGGCGGCGGGGAAAACGCGTCCGAATAGAAGGCGATATAATCGCCTACATTTTGGGACCAGCTCGCGTCGCTATGATCGCCGTCGCGGTAGACGACGTATTGGTGCGGCACATCCCGCTCGCGGAGCGTCACATGCAGTTTGTCTACGCCGGGAGCGGCATAGTCCCGCGTGCCGCGATCGAGCCACAGCTTGAGATGCGTGTCCGGTTCCAATGTTTCCGCGAGGCGCAAGGGATTATATTCTGCCGGCGCATGGTCATCGTCGAAAAAGGGGCTATGACCTCCGACCGCCACAAACATATCGGCGAAGCGCAATCCAAGATGATAAGCCCAAAACCCGCCGCGTGAGATGCCGCCGATAGCCTGCGCGCCGTTGGTTCGATAGCGTGCGGACACCTGCGTCAGCAAGTCAAGAAGCGCATTATCGTAGCTGTTCGCGCCAAACTGATTGTCGTTGGCGGCAGCGCCCCCATAGGGCATCAATACGACCATCGGTGTGGCCGCGCCATCTGATATCGCCGCTTCGAGCGAATGGAGAAAGCCAAGCAGCGCCCACTGTTGGTCGTCGGCATTGGAGCCGTGCAGAAGGGTCAGCAACGGGTAAGTCTCCCCGCTTGTGGCGTAACAGGGCGGCGTATAAATATGGAATCTACTTTCGCGCCCGGAGGCAGCGTTGAGGTATGTTTCGCGAGACAAACTGCCGGATTCATCGCAGGTTTCATCTTGCCCCGCCACAGCAAGCGACGATGACAAGAATAGGACTATGAGCAGCAGCAGGCGCATGTGAACTCCGGCGTCGCAGATAGGAAACAGAACAGCGCCAAATCATATCACAACCGCTCGGCAGCTGCGATATTGGCTACCGCCCTCACACAAAAAATCAGACTGATTCAGCCATCACAAATCGCGTTTTGATAAGAACTTTGATGCGGGATTAGAGAGGAGAATCAGTCGCCATTGGGAATCTCGCCCAGGCGATAGCCGATGCCGCGGACATTCACGATGAGGTCGATCTCGCCCAAGCCGCGCAGTTTTCGGCGCAGGTTGCTGACGTGAGGGCGGATAACTTCGCGGGCTTCCGTCTCATCGGTTTGATAGCCGCGGATTTCCCGCACCAATTCGTGGCAGGTAGCGACGCGGCTGCGATTGGCCGCGAGGTACAAGAGCAAATCGAATTCGGTTGGCGTCAGGCTGACGGCATTATCGCCGGCGGCAATCTGGTACTTGCCAGGCAAGATTGCCAGGGGACCCAAGCTGATGACGCTGCCGCGCCGGGCTGTTCCCGTCCGTCTTGACGCAGCGCCGGCATCAAAAGCGCCATCGTCATGGTCTGTTGTGGCGATCGACGCTTCGCGCGCCAATTCTGTAACGTTGCGCTCGAAAGTATCAAGCAGTCGGCGGCGACGCCTTAAGCTGCGCGCGTGTTCGACGCCGCGCTCGACGCTTTCGCGAATATCTTCGCTGGAATATGGCTTGGCGAGCAGGTCGGTCACGCCAAGGCGCAGAGCCTGAATAGCATCATCCACCGTCACCTCACCGGTCATAAGAATGACGATGGCATCGGTCGATTGTTTCTTGACCGCTTGCAGGAGTTCAATCCCGCTCATTCCCGGCAGGTCGATTTCCGACAGGATCAGGTCAAAGTCGCCCGAAGCGAAACGATCAAGCGCCGCCTCGCCGCTAACCGCTTCCGCGACCATGTAACCCACGCGCTGTAAGGCTTTACTAACGGTATACCGATTGACGCCATCGTGGTCGACAAGCAATAGTCGCATCAACTGTCTCTCAGACATATGGACCGCCGAGCTGGACAGACGAATGTAGCTTCATTATAGCATTGGCGCTTGCTGACGCGCCAAAGCATATTGCGCGTAATTCGGTGCTTAGGCGAGGGTTAGCACGAGCGTGGAATCTTCGCGAGAGATTGATGGATCCGGTTCAGACATGTGCCAGGTCCGCCCCAAACAGATGGCGATGATATCGCCGTCGACAGTGACAAGCGGCATGCGATCGCGCAGGTAACGCGGAATCTTGCGGTCAATCATCCAGTCCTTGAGCTTGCGGGATTGGCCGCCCATGCCTTTCGGTTTGAAGCGGTCGCCCGGACGCCGCGTACGCAGCCTCACTTCGCAGCCGTCCTTCAAAGCAAGCGCAAGGGATGCGTGAGACTTTTCGGCTCCCCGCGCGATTGAAATACTCAGCCCATGCCGCGCAAAAGGCGTCGATGACGTAACTTTCAGGTCGGTATCATGCGGGATCAAACGATAGCTCGCGGACGCCAAGGGACTGCCTTTTTGCCGGATCCACAGATCGTCATAATCGATGTACAACTCTACCGAAGCGCCGAGGTCGCGCGATGCGCCGACGCGAGCTTGCTGCGCCCAGGCCAAGAGATCAAGCGTCAGTTTGTGTGGCAAGCTGGCGGCTTCGTCAGCGAGCCGGCGAAACGCCTCGCGGAGCAAGCGCCGTTGCAGCGCTGGATGCAGCGCGTCAAAGTCTTGTCTGCCCATTCGCCAAGCGCCATCGGTCTTATGGACAGAGGGCAGGACCTGCGAGTTGATCGCTTCGGCGAAGAAATCCTCATCGACTGCCGCCGAATCGGCGAGGCGGCCAAAAGCGGCGAGCAGGTCGGGATTGAGGCGAGCCAGCCTTGTGAGTATCTCCTGTCGCAGATAGTTGCGACTGAAAGAGACGTCGTCATTGGTCTCATCGTGCAGGTAGGCAAGGTTGCGCGCCGCGCAGTATGCCTCCAGTTGGTCGCGCGAGAGCGACAGAAGGGGGCGGAAGAGCGTGATCGAGGGATGAAAGGGCATGGGTGATACGGCGCGGATTCCGCCGAGACCGCGCGTGCCGCTGCCGCGGACGATGTGCATGAGGATGGTTTCAGCCTGGTCCAGCGCATGATGCCCGACGGCGACGCAGTTGCTGTTTTCTTGTTGCGCCACAGTCGCGAGGAAGTCGTAGCGCGCGCGCCGCGCCGCCGCCTCCAAGCCGATGCCCCACTCTCGCGTCAATGCGGGCACGTCGACCCGCGCAGTTGTGCATGGCAACTGCCAACGCTCGGCCAAGCCGCGGACGAAGTTGACATCGTGTTGACCCGCTTCACCGCGGATGCCATGGTCGAGCGACGCGACGTGCAAAGCCAGATCCAGCCGCTTGCGTAATCCCTGCAAGATATGAAGTAACGCGATAGAATCGCAACCGCCTGAGACTGCGACAATAAGCGTCCCCGCTTCCGCAAAGACGCTTGCCCCCCCGATTGACCGCAGAACGCTATCGACAATCACTACCTTAAATCCAACGAATACCCGACGACTCCTATGCTATCCTCCTCCATCATAACCTCCTGCCAAAATCTTGGGAATCATGAGAGATTCGGTGATATATTGTGATTAAATCTAAACAGAGCGCGATTATGTTTGCGCAACATTGATTTTAGTTAATATTTGATTGAGAGCTACTGTGATATAATGCGCTGCGTAGGCATCACGTCGAGGATTACATAGTGCTTAGCCCCCTGGATTTCCTGTTCGGGCTCTTTTCGCTCGACATTGGCATTGACTTGGGTACGGCGTATACCCTGGTTTATGTTCGTGGCAAGGGCATCGTCATTAACGAACCTTCCTTTGTCGCCATCGACCGCAAGACACGCGCTCCGATTGAAGTGGGCGCGCGCGCGAAGGAAATGTGGAGCAAGAATCCGAAGGACATATTGATCGTTCGTCCCTTGCGCGATGGCGTTATCAGCGAATACGAAATCACAGCGCGAATGCTGGATTACCTCATAAAAAAAGCGCACGAGCAGAGTTGGGTGCCCGTGCCGCGACCGCGCGTAGTCGTGGGCATACCAAGTGGCGTCACAGAAGTAGAGAAGCGGGCGGTAATCGAGGCAACCCTGGATGCCGGCGCCCGCGAAGCGCATCTCATTGAAGAACCGGTTGCAGCGGCAATCGGGGCGAACTTGCCGGTGCTGGAGACGCGCGGCAGCATGGTCGTTGATATCGGCGGCGGCACGACGGAAGTCGCCTTGTTTTCGCTCGGCGGCATAGTCATCAGCCGCTCAATACGGGTAGCCGGCGACGAAATGGATGAAGATATCGTTCAGCACTTGCGCAACAAACACAACTTGTTAATTGGAGAACCGACAGCGGAAAAAGCCAAGATTGACATAGGCTCGGCCTATCCGCTCCCACAAGAACGAACCTACATGGTCAAAGGCAGAAACCTGACAACGGGCCTGCCTGACTCAGTCGAGGTGAGCTCGATAGAAATCAGAGAGGCAATAGGAGGATCGGTCAGCATCATTTTGGACACGGTCAAGGATGCCCTGGATGATACGCCGCCGGAGCTGGTGGCTGATCTAATGGAGAGCGGCATAACGATCGCTGGCGGCGGCGGCCAATTGCGCGGCTTGGACGAAAGGCTGCGCGAGGAAGTTAACATCCGCGCCTGGCTTGCTGATGATGCGATGACCTGCGTGGCGCGGGGGGCGGGCCGCGTGCTTGAAGACTACAATAATCTGCGCCGCTTGCTAACTGGACCGGAACGCGGCAGCACCCGACATTGAGTAACCCACCGTCTCGCCAAATTCAAGCGGACCTTGGCTCGCTGGCAGGCGCAATCAGAGCTACAGCCTTAATTGTGATAAGATTAGTCGAGACCGTTTAGCGCGAGGACTTGCGCGTGAGATCGCCCGGGCGCCCCGGCCGCATTCTGTTGCTGCTAATAATGCTTGGCCTTTGTGGGGCGGCAATCATACTAAGCGTCAGCGGTGTGCTGACACCGGTGGAAGACATCGCGGCAGTTCCCTTAAACGGGGTTGCCGGCCTGCTGAACCGGCTGTCCCTATCGATCAATGCGGTCATTGATGATCTGAACAATCTAGGGCAATTGCGGGCGCGAATCGCGGAGTTGGAGGAGCAACTGGCTCGCCGGCAGGTGGAATCCATCCAGCTTCGAGAAGCAGCCAGCGACTATGAGCGTTTGATCAGCCTGTTGAATTACACAGCAGCGCTGGAAAATCAGGACTTTCTGACCGCAGATGTAATTGCTGTGGAGCAAACCGGCATCGCTCGCGCCATCGTCATCAATCGCGGAACGCGCGACGGTGTGGCAATCGGCATGCCCGTCACAACCGCCCTGGGACTGGTCGGGCGCATCATCCGCGTCAGCGCCAACGCGGCTCAGGTGCAATTGATAAATGACGAGAACAGCGCGGTGAGCTCGCGCTTGCAGACGACGCGGGCGCATGGCAGCATCATCGGCCAGGCTTCCGGCGTATTGCGCTTGACGATGGTGGATCTGGACGAGGAGATACGACAAGGCGATCTTGTCATTACCTCAGGCTTGGGCAGCAATTTCCCCGCCGACATCCTGGTTGGACAAGTAACTAGCGTCCGCCAGTTTGAATTTGAGTTGTTTCAGGAAGCGGAAGTCCGCAGCTTAATTGACTTCGAAACACTGGAAGTGGTCTTGGTCATCACTGGCTTTGAGCCGGTCGACCTGATGATCTTCGATCAAGCGGAAGGCAACTAGAATGGGGCGCTACCTTTCGATTCCCATACTTGGCCTGTCTGCCGCGTTGACCGCCAGTATTGTGCCGCATGCCATCGACTTTTTGATCGCAGTCCTTAGCGCGATTACGCCGGTACTCAGCAACACGCGCGGTCAACTCAGTCTTGTTATGCTATTTGTGATTTGCTGGTCGGTTCACGCCGAGTTGACAGACTGTCTGATATGGGCGCTCGTGGGCGGCATTGCGCTGGACCTGCTATCGATTCTCCCAATCGGCACGACCTCGGTCGCCCTCATTGTCATCGCCTTCACATTTAACAGCATTGCGCGGCAACTGTTCCATGTGCGCCTGATGTTTTTGATCGGCGCCACACCGGTAGCTACCCTGCTCTTGACGGCTTACACGCTCGCGGCATTGGCGATTTCAGGCTATACCTACGATATCCTGGCGGTTACGCGTCTGGTCTTGATCCCGACGATTCTGCTGAATCTCTTGGCTGTGATACCGGTTTACGCGGTGGTGCGGCTGTTGCAACGTCGGTTGGAGGGCGGATTGCAGATCGCCCCGCAAAGCCTGATTCCAGGGACGCCTATGAGGGCGGACGAGTGAAATCCAACCGGCTGACTCCATTTCAGACCTGGCGCTTGACCTTTTTCCAAGCGGTGATATTCGCTGTCTTTCTCATCTTTGGCATCCGCATGTATGAGTTGCAAATCTTGCAGCACAATGAATTTCAAGACAGAGCGAACGAAAATCGGCTGAAGACCCTGCCAATTGCCGCGCGCCGCGGCGCAATCTTCGACCGTTATGATCAGCGGCTTGCCTTCAATGTGCCGGCTTTCAACGTCACCATCATTCCGGCGCAGTTGCCGGGCGGCGAAGAGGAGGAGCTGGCAGTCTATAACCGGCTGTCGGCCTTGGTTGGCGTGCCCCCGACGCGAGAAATCGCGGAACAGTCCAGTCAATTCGTTCGCAGTATCCAGGAACTGGTGGAAGAAGGCGCTGGTATTGAACCCTTCAGCCCGGTCATTGTCGCTCAAGACGTGCCGCAGTTGGCGGCGATGCAGATTCTGGAAGAGAGAATCTACATGTCCGGCGTCGATGTGGAGCCGGTAGCTGTGCGGGAGTACCCCACAGGCCAGTTGACGACGCATATCATCGGCTACATGGGACCGATACCGGCAGAGACCGCTGAGGAACTGGAAGCGCAGGGCTATAATCCGGCTTTTGACCGGATCGGATATGAAGGCGTCGAGCGATATTTGGAGAGCCAGCTTGCGGGCGAGCGTGGCTCGGTCTTGCGTGAGGTTGATGTCGCTGGCGAGGTGGTCAGAGTAATTGATCAGGTTGAACCAATCCCCGGCCAAAATGTACGGTTAACCATAGACACGGCGCTACAGGCATTCGCGCAACAGGCGCTGATCAATCAACTGGAAGAACTAAACACAGCCGCTGGACGAGACGTATCCCGGCAAGGCGATGTTATCGCCATTGACCCGCGCACGGGCGAAGTCCTGGTCCTGGTTAGTTATCCCAGCTATGACAATTCGCGATTCGCTCGCGCGATTGATGGCGAGTATTTCCTGGAAATCGCCAACGACCCTTTGCGGCCCCTGGTGAACAATACCATCAAGAGCAAATATCCGCCGGGGTCGGTCTGGAAAGTCATCACGGCAGCGGCGGTGCTGGAAGAAGACATGATTGACCCGAATACGCTGCTGCTGGACGAAGGGCAGATCCTGGTGGAGAACCGCTATGCGCCCAATGATCGCGCCGCCTCGCAACGATTCGTATGCTGGCTGCGCACGGGGCATGGCCGCGTCAATATGATCAACGGCATCGCCTGGAGTTGCGATGTCTATTTCTATCAGATCGGCGGCGGCAACCCTAATCTCTCGGCGTTCACGATTCGGCCCGGCGGTTTGGGCATCGACGATCTCTTTCGCTACGGTACAGCCTTCGGCATCGGCAGCGAGCTCGGGATTGAACTGCCATTTGAGAATCCAAATCGCATGCCTGACCCGGATTGGAAGCGCCGTAACGAGGGCGAAAGCTGGTCCACCGGCGACACTTATAACGCCGCCTTTGGCCAGGGCTATGTGAACGTAACACCGCTGCAATTGATCTCTTCCGTCGCCGCCACTATTAACGGCGGAATCCTCTATCAGCCAACTATCATACGTGAATTCCTTGACGAAGAACGGCAGGTTATTGAGCCGTTCAAGCCGCATGTCTTGCGCACGATCAATCGGGAGATGATGGAGCCGGACGCTGAGCTAACGCTGCTGCTGCTGGAAGATATGCTGATGAAGCGAGAATCCAGCCTGGCTTGTATCTGTGAGCCGAACTCGCAGTGGTACGATCCCAATCGCTGTGACCCGGAAGGCTATCGCAATACGGTTGACTTAAATCCGGATCCGGGAATCGAAGACTTGCAGACCTATCGCATCCATATCCCGCTCAACTACAGCTTCAACGGCTCTGTCTGTCAATCGGTGCGGTTTCGCGCCGCCAGCGAACCGTACATCCCCCCATTTGTCTCGCATGATTCGCTGAACCTGGTTCGCCGAGGCATGAGGGCTGCTGTTGTCGCGGAAGGCGGGACGGCGCAACCGGCGGCTCTGCCCTATGTCGAGGTCGCGGGAAAAACCGGCACCGCCGAATATTGCGATGATGTCGCCCGTCCGCTGAATTTATGTGTCCCGGGACAATGGCCGTCGCATGCCTGGTATACCGGATACGCCCCTTATGATGACCCGGAGATCATCATCATCGCCTTCGTGTACAACGGCGGCGAGGGCTCGTTAACTGCCTTGCCGATAGTGCGTAAAGTGATGGAAGAATATTATCGTCTTCAGGTTGAGCGCGGGGAAAGCAGGCGCGACATCTTTTCAGCGGCGAGCGAGGCATAAGATGCAGCGTCTTTCGACGGCGCAGCGCAACCTGTTGCGGCAGTGGAGCCCGGCTTTCATCGCGGCCAGCCTGTCCTGGCTGTTGCTTTTATATGTCGGCGCCACGCCAATAGCGCGGGCCAGCGGTCTCGCGCTGGCGATCCTGGGCGTCACCGCCAGCATGCGGCCTATGGGTTTCGTCGCCTCGACAGCTGGCGGACTTACGCTTGCGCTATGTCCATTGTTCTGGTCACAAACCGGCGGCAACGAGTCACAGCCGGGGACGATCGTGATCGCCGCTATCGTCGCGCTGGCGGTGATGTTGCTCGCTTCAATGCTGCTCCGGCGGCGCGACCTCGGCATAGGCTTCGGCGTCACGGTATTCCTGCTAATCTTCTGGAATCAATTCGGCGTCGCTCCAAGCTTGCGGCTTACCGGCTTGGCGACCGCCTGGTTGCTCTATCTGCTGGTGGATATGATCCTGCTCACCAACCCGAGACCCGGCATTAAACCGGCCTCAGCGCCCAAGCCCGTTCATACTCTCGGATTGCTTTTTCTTTTCGTCATAGGCGCGCTGAACGACCCGTTGGTGACGTTATTCGCGCCTGCGATCGTGTTGGCTTTGTTTCTGTCTCACGCCAAGCTGCCGGCTTGGTACTGGTTCACCGTCGTTGTGATCGTCTTCGGCGGGTTTCTTCTGTTGATTCGGGCGTATTTGTTGCCGCAGGCCGCCGATATGGACTTGCTTGCCTGGCGCGAGGCGAGCCGCTGGATTGAACTGGGCGAGCTGATCATCGCCCAATTCAGCATTGTTGGTATCGCGCTTGGGGTCATCGGTCTGGCGCGGCTATCCCGCTGGTATCCGCCATTAGGCGTGGTGACCATGATCGCCTACGCAGCCTACGCGTTTTTTGGGCTGGTGTACGTTGGCTTGCATCGCGAGATTCTGTTGCTGCCGTTAACGACCATTCAAGTGATCTGGATGACTTACGCGGTCAACACTTTCGGGCAGTGGGCAAACAAGTCGCTCGAAAATGATTTCGGATTGTGGATTCATATCATCTCGGCATTTTACTTCATCGTTCCGGCGCTTCTCCTAATCAACATCTTAAACTCATAAGCGACGCGCCCGCTTCGGAAATCCAGTTTCGTCCCTTGTCGAATATTGCTGCCAGACTGATAGCCAATGTTCGATTTTGCAGGCGCGGACATCAAGCGAAGATTTGAAATCCGAGTATATTAGACATTATGTCGCTTTAGCTGCCGCGAGTTGATTTTGGTGTGATTTCGCATGCAAGAAGAATTGATTGCGATCAAAGGCGTTAACGATGGCTTGCTGATCGCGCTAAGCACGACCGAGAAATGGCAATCGGTCACAGATCAACTCGCCGCCCGCATTGATGAACAGTCCGATTTTTATAACGGCGCCAATATTACGATTGAACTCGGTGCGAGGCCCGTGCCAAAATATGAGTTGAGTTCATTGAAAGCGTTGCTAGAACGCCGCGGTTTGAAGCTCAGCCTGGTCTTGAGCGAAAGCGATACCACCAGGAATTCCGCAGCCGCGCTGAAGGTGCCGACTAAAAAAAATGGCGAGTCTGGCGCGCCGCCGCCCTCGAAGCAGGCGGATGTTCAAGAGACGGCGCCGGTCAACCCGGAAGAGACGGGAACTTATGGCACGATGTTCCGGCGCACGCTGCGCTCGGGCCGGACGATCCATAGCGACGGACATGTCGTCATATACGGCGATGTCAACCCGGGCGCTAAAGTTATCGCCGCGGGCGATATCGTCGTCTGGGGCAAGCTGCGAGGATACGCGCATGCCGGGGTGATTGGCGATGAATCCGCCATCGTCTGCGCTCTGGATATGAGCCCCAGTCAATTGCGGATCGCGAGCCATGTTGTGACATCCCCGCCCGGCAAGCGAAAGAGGGTCGTGCCGGAAGTTGCCAGGATACGCGACAACCAGATCATTGTCGAAGCCAGGGAGTAAACCGAGAAAGGAAGCCGAATGGCAGGGAAAGTTGTAACGATTTCATCGGGCAAGGGAGGCGTCGGCAAGACAACCGCCACAGCCAATCTTGGAATATCCCTGGCGAGCCTGGGCAAGAAAGTGGTCGTGATTGACGCCGATATCGGTTTGCGCAATCTTGATGTGATCATGGGCTTGGAGAATCGCATCGTTTACGATCTGGTCGATATCGTAGAAGGCCGTAGCAAGCTCCGGCAGAGCATGATTAAGCACAAGAAGTTTGAAGACTTGTTTCTTATCCCGGCGGCGCAAACGCGGGACAAAATGGCGGTCAGCCCGGAAGATATGGTGAAGCTGACTGATGAATTGCGTGAAGACTTTGACTACGTGATTATCGATTCGCCAGCGGGCATCGAGCGTGGTTTTCGCAATGCTCTGGAGCCGGCCGACGAAGTGCTAATCGTGACGAACCCGGAAGTCTCGGCCGTGCGCGATGCCGACCGCATCACCGGTTTGATCGAAGCGGCGGACAAGGGACCGGGGCGGTTAATCATCAATCGATTGAAGCCGGATCTGGTCAAGAAAGGTGAAATGCTCTCGTCGGACGATGTATACGATATTTTGGGACTGAAGATCATCGGCATCATACCAGAAGATGAACTCGTTCTATCGGCGTCAAACAGCGGGATACCAGTGACGCTCAATATGGATTCGAAAGCCGGCATGGCATTCAACAATGTCGCGAGGCGCCTGACGGGCGAAGACGTGCCTTTCATGAACCTAGACGATAATCCCGGATTGTTTCAGCGCCTAGTCAGATTTCTCGATGGGCGGTAGATCACAAGCGACGCCAGACCAGAGCAGCAGCAACCATCAGCAAAGGAATTTCCCATGACCAGCTTATTGAATCGACTTTTCGGGCGTACAAAGCGAGGAAGCGGCGCCACCGCAAAGAATCGACTTCACTTTGTCTTGCAGCATGACCGCATCAACCTGCCGCCTGAACGAGCCGAAGAGATGAAGAAAGAGATCCTTGCGGTGATCGTGAAGTATTTGGCGGTTGACCAGGAGCGAGTAGAAATCGCTCTGGAGCAAAGAGACCGAATGCACAGCAAGCTGGTGGCTGAAATTCCTATCGTCAACGAAACATACAAATCCGAAAATCTAAAGCCGGAGCCGGTCGCCGCTGTCGCCACAGACGCCGGGTCCAATGGCGCCGGCAAGGTCGATAAAGACGAACCGGCTGACGCGAGCGCCGAGGATGCTGAAGAAGACGACAAAGGCCCGGCCGTGGATAAGCGCGACGATGATACGCCCAAGGATGATGACAAGCGCTAGACTCAGGTCGACCTTGCCAAGGCGCGCGGTCCCTCAACACATATAGCCGCTTGGGATGTTAATTTGTGTGGCCGCCTTGCGCGCAGTCTGTCGTTTTCCCTTACCCTGTCTGTAGCGCCGATGTTCAGTATAATTGCCGGACAATGGCGAATCCTGAGCGACTTTCATGACCGAAAGCCTGAACATCTTCCGTCGATTTGATTATGTGCTGTTTGCCGGCACGGTGGCGCTGGTGGTTTTCGGCATCCTGATGATCGACAGCGCAACGCAGGACGCCATAGACGACGACATCATCAGCCGAGTGCCGGACCAGATCAATTACGCGCTAATCGGGTTCACTGTCGCCATAGTGATTGCCGCGATAGATTATCGGCTGCTGGGCGGGGTTAGCCCCTGGCTATACGCCTTGATGGTGTTTCTTTTGATCCTGGTCCGCTTCTTCGGTGTTGAAGGCGCGGGCGGCGCCACTCGCTGGCTAAATGTCGGCATTCGCATTCAGCCATCGGAAATCGGCAAAATCATCTTGATTGTTACCTTGTCCCAATACGTTGCCGGGCGCTATTTGCAATTGGACAAGCTAAGCACGGTCTTCAAAACGATGCTGCATATGGCTATCCCGGCGGCTTTCATTTTTGACCAGCCAGACCTCGGCACCACGATAGTCTTTCTGGTGATCTGGGCTGTCATTGTCTGGTCCGCCGGCCTGCGCGTCAAGCATATTATGCTCTTTATCAGCGCCGGTTTGATCATCCTGATTATTGTATTTCCTTTGCTGCCGACATATCAGCAGGCGCGCGTCGAGACCTTTCTCGCGCCTGATATTGATTCGGATGCCTATTACAATATCAATCAGGCTTTGATTAGTATCGGTTCCGGCGGGCTGTTGGGCAAAGGTTATTATGTCGGTTCCCAGAATACGGGGCGCTTCCTGAGAGTGCGGCACACCGATTTTATATTCAGCGTGATCGCCCACGAGTTCGGCATGCTCGGCGGCCTAGCGCTATTGGCGATGTTCGCTCTCGTTCTATCGCGGATATTAAAAGGAGCGCGCGAAGCAAGCGATCCGCTTGGCAGCATGATCTGTTACGGCGTCGCCGCCATGATCTTCTTCCAGACCACCGTGTCCGTCGGCATGAACCTGAATCTGATGCCGGTGACTGGTTTGACGCTGCCCTTCGTCAGTTCGGGCGGGACATCGCTTCTGTTCACAATGGTGGGCATCGGCTTGGTACAAAGCGTCGTCGTCAGACGCCGGCGCATCAACGCCTGAACCTCCAAGTTAAATCGCTCGCCCTCGACGCCGCAAGGAGAATTGATCTTGACAGAACCTCAAAACAGGCTCGTGCGAACGCGTTACGCGCCCAGCCCGACCGGTCCGCAGCATATCGGCGGGATTCGTTCCGCGCTCTTTGCCTGGTTATATGCCCGCCGCCATGGCGGACAGTTCGTATTGCGCATTGAAGACACCGACCAAAAGCGCACAGTCCCGGGCTCCATCGAACTCATAGAAGAGTCATTTGATTGGCTGGGCTTGGATATCGACGAAGGTCCGCGCCAAGGCGGAGCGTTTGGTCCCTATATTCAGTCCGAGCGTCTGGCGCTATATCAAACCTGGGCGCAATGGCTGGTGGATCAGGGACAGGCTTACAAGTGCTTCGCTACGGCAGACGAGCTTAAAGAAATGCGGGCCGCCGGCAAAGGCTACGATCGGCGCTATCGCGATGCGCCGGTCGAGCAGGCGGCCGAACTGGAAGCTCAGGGAATGTCTTATGTTATCCGCTTCAAAATGCCCTTGACCGGCATGACCGCTGGCCAAGATATGATTCGAGGCACGGTTGAATTCGACAATGCGCAGTTGCAAGACGCTGTCCTGCTGAAATCAGACGGCTACCCTACTTATCACCTTGCGCACATCGTGGATGACCATTATATGAAGATCTCGCACATCACGCGCGCCGTGGAATGGCTGCCCTCTTTTCCGCTGCATTTGCAATTATGGAAGTCATTTGGCTGGGAGAAACCGCAATACGCTCATTTGCCTGTGCTGCTCAATCCCAACGGCAAGGGCAAGCTAAGCAAACGCAAACAACAGTTTGCCGATGCCGGCGCGAGCGTGCCGGTGCTCGTCCACGAATTCATCAACGCCGGTTACTTGCCGGAAGCGGTCATCAATTTCCTGATCAATATTGGCTGGAACTTCGGCGACAATCGAGAAATGTTTTCCCGGCAGGAAGCGATTCAACGCTTCGACCTGAAAAACGTAAATCCCGCCAATAGCGCCTACCCCATCAAGAAACTCACCTGGCTCAATAGCCAATACATCCAGACTTCGACAGTTGAGGATCTTGCGCGTCTGCTCAAGCCGGCGCTACAGGAGGCCGGCTACGCAGTTGACGATGAGTATCTGCTGCAAGTCGCGCCGATCTTAAAAGTCCGCTTGAAGACGCTAAAAGATGTTGTGCCGATGGCCGGCTTCTTCTTCGCGGATTGGACGGCCTTCCAGGCGCCGCCCCCAGATATCTTGCTGCAGCGCAAAATGGATAGCGTCAGCACTGCCCTGGTTCTGGAAGAATCCATACCCGTTTTGCAGAGCCTCGAGGATTTCTCGACCGACACTCAGCATGGGGCTATAGCACATTTGGCGAAAGATTTGGGATTGAAGAATGGCCAGGTATTTGGCACTTTGCGCGCGGCGGTAACTGGCCAGAAGGTGTCGCCCCCGACCTTTGAGACCATGGAGCTCCTGGGAAGAGAGGAGTCCGTTCGCCGCCTCAAGCTGGCGCTGCAATCGCTGCCGCAACCGACAAACTGACGCGCTGACGGCAGTTGCGGGTCCGCCGGGTCAACCCGCGCCACAAACCTTGAAAGTCTAAAGCCGAGATGATAATATGAATGTCCGATAGTGGGAGATAGTTTAATTGGCAAAACAGCGGACTCTGGATCCGCCATTCCTGGTTCGAGTCCAGGTCTCCCAGCTTTGACGCGCGGCTCACATGTTATGTGGGCCGTTTTTGATTGGCGTCGGGGCGACGAAACAGCGGTTATCCCCGCCCTTTACGATACGGATAGCACCACCAACTCCACCCATTTGCGGAACTCGTCATGCTGCGCGTTGTACAGCAGACGTGTGCGCAAAGGCAGACCCAGCCACATATAGGAAAGTTTGCGCCTCTCCTCCCGCGTCGTGTGATCGACGATTTCCCGATACCAGGACGGGAAGCGGAGGAATATCGCCGGGTGCTGCATGACACTGTCTCTAACGCGCCAGTAAAGCATTACAAAAAGGACAAAGGCGAATATGCCGATGAGAATGAGGAACGATGAGGGCACAAGCAAAACGAAGATAAGGTAAGCCGTCGCCAGCCCCCAAACACATGCTTCGAACAAAGGGCTAAAACCCACCTCGTCGCCATATCGCTGAAATGCGGATAATATCGGCTCCTTGTAGAATCCCAACGTAACCAGGCAGGCGCGCAGGAACATCAAGCAGACCGAAAACAGCACCAGCGGCAATACAGTGGCCATCGAGTTATTTCAAATGCCTCGCCTGCTCAACCAACACAATGTCATAGACTGCTTCAGCCATCAGCTGAACCCGCAATATCACTATCGGCGATGCGGAATCCATGCCGCAACTCTCCCGGAACGCGCGCCTCCAGCCTTGGATTTGGATATGGAGTGCATGGCAGAGGAATCCGCCAACATTGTGGCATATCATGCGCGGGAACATGCAGCGTTAATCCACTTTCGGTAACGTGCAGTTTGTGCGCGACGGAAGAGATAGGGTAAAAACCCCGCTCAGGCCCCGCCCGCTGCGGATACGCTCCCAGTTGAATTATCAGGTAAATGACGTAGCCGAGGCAAACAGCGACCACCGCGAATATCAGCGCCTTCTGCTTTCTTAAAGGAACAGTCTGCCATGATTGCAGCGACAAAATGACCGCAATGGCGGCCAAACTCCAAAGCGCGTAGCGTACGTATTTGGGTTCGGGATAGGTCAAAAACCAGATCAGCAGGGTCGCGAGCAATGGCGCCAATATCCAGGGACTTAAGCTCTGCTCGCGTTTTGCCAGCGGGGCGCGCGAGCGTCCGAGGAAATGCAAACCGAGCCCGACAACAGCGATAAGCGTAGGCATCATGGTGGGTATGATATTTCCAGCGAATCTTTGCAGCCATGGACCCAGCCAGTCCCAGGAAGCGAGCGTCGCCTCTCTGTCTCCCCCTCGCAATCGGGTATTCGCCGACATGTTCAACTGCCGTTGCTCTAACTGCTCGACTGGGATCGCCCAATCGACATCGAGGCGTCCAAAGGTTTGGGGAAAGGCAACATACCCGCTTGTGACTGCGCCGCGCGCCAACCAGGGAAACATCAGCGCGCAGGCCGCAATCGCTACCGGCAAGATAGTTTGAGCCAGACGCGAGCCTGTCAAGCGAAAATGGAAGCGCTGCAGCCAAACCAGGCAAACGTATACGCTGATGGCGGCGCCAAAGATAAAGAAGCTCTGCTTCACGGTGAATCCGGCAAGAACGACGATGGCGAGGCGGTAAATAAGATAATCCTTCTCGTCTTCTCTAGCCCGCCAGTCTTGAAGAAAATCCAGCAGATAGATCATACTGACGAAGCCGACCAAATCTACAGCCGTATCGGTCAGGAAATGCGTAATGCCGCCCCAGGCAGCGGTGTAGAAGAGGACATAGGGCATTGTCAAAGTCGCGAAGATCCATGACCAGCGAAGACAAACTGTTGTACGGCAACGAAAGAGACACAGAGCCGCTCTTGCGGAGTAAATCAGGTACGCCAATATCAACAAGCCAGTCGCGATGTAGTGAGAACGGCCCGACCAGATGAAAGCGTCCAGCAAGGCATCATACAAGTAGACAGACTGATTGAAGCCAAGTGACGAGAAAAGGTTTCCAAGCCCCGGCACAAGTGGATACGTATCGACCCACATGACTGCCTGCATATCGCGGAAGCCGGTATCGTAGGCAACCGGCATGCCAAGCGCGCGGTTGGACAGCCAAAGCGCCAGCAACGTCAGGAGAACTATGAAGAGCTTGTCCTTCGACGCTCGGCGCATAATCTGCGCCAGGTCGTTTCGCTGCAATAACAAGACGGCGAAAGCAAACCCTGCCAGGAGCATAAGCAGGGCATCGTTGATCGGCAGAACAAAATGCCACAACTGCAAGATACCCAAGCAGATAACCCAGCCCAACCAGAAACCGTCCAGCCAGATCCATCCGGAGCGTAGCGATTGTCCCAGCGCTTTCAACGCGGCCGCGCCAAGTCCACAGAACACCAGCAAAAGAAGAAGCCAACTCGCCAATACCGACGCCATAGCAGACAGCAGTTCAAGCACGCGCGTGGACACCTCTCAACTGGTTAGGCATGCCGCCAAACACATATCGAAATTCAATTATAGTGTCTGACTTGTCAACATGCGATTATGACCTGATCGTAAAGAGACCGAGCGGTCTGCGGACGCGGAAACCATAATGCCGGTCCGTGTCGACTCGCGGGCAACAAGATCAAAGTCCGGAGGGAACAGACCACGGACGCCAATGCGCTTGAATGAGAATTCCGTCAGTCCAGTGGGGGTGATCTGGTTTGGAACAGAAAGGGCCCGCCAACACGCAGCCCTGTAAGCTTCGTGTCGACAAATCTGCCTAGCGCCGTTCTTTCAGCCGGGCCGCCCTGCCCCGCCGGTTGCGCAGGTAGTAGAGTTGCGCGCGCCGTACTTTTGCTCGCCGCAGGATTTCCACCCTTTCAACGCGCGGGCTGCGCAGAAGAAAGGTACGCTCAACTCCGATGCCGTGGCTGGCAATGCGCCGGACGGTGAAATTCGCTTCGTTGCCGCCCTTGCGCGCCCGAATCACCACCCCCTGAAACACTTGAACACGCTCGCGGCTGCCTTCGACAATGCGCACATGCACTTTGACCGTATCGCCTGATTCAATGGTCGGATGACGATGATTCTCCGCGACCAGCGTCTGCATCAATTCCTGACTCATGATGGCTATCCCCAAAAAAACACGCCCGCAGGCGTCATCTCGACTTACAGAATGAAGGTCACTCTAACACAGGATGCAGACAAACTTCAAGAGTGATTGTCAGCCAGTTGAAGCTTTGGCGCGCCTGCGCGGCGCCGATCGAACGAAGGCGAGTTTATGGGATTTGCAGGACATCGCCCACATTCAAATTATCCACATCGGTGATGTCATTAAGGGCGGCGAGCACTTCCACAATCGTACCAAATCTGACGGCGATTGCAAATAGCGTGTCGTTTTGCTGCACGGTATATGTTCGGCTGGGAGTGGCTTCGCCGCTGAGTTGAGCGCTGAAAACCTCCAGCGAGTCAGATTCTGCATTGTCAAGCAGCGTCTCCTGAGCCTGCTCGATGAGCGCGCTACGCGTATCCTCGCTGCTGGCAATCTCAAGCTCGCCGGGATCGCTTGTCGGCGGAAGCGCTACCGCCTCGAATGTTGCTGTCGGGAACGAAGTAGGCGGAGGGATAAAGCCGGTCGTGCCGCAATCCGGAATCGTGACCTGCTGGCCGACAGCTACGCGATCGGGATTGTCAATTTCGCTGGCTTTCGCAATCGCGTCCACGGTGACGCCGTAGGCCAAAGAAAGCTGGAACAAAGTATCGCCGGCGCGTATCTCATGTACGCAGTCCTCGCCCGGCGGTATGGTAGCGCGGATGACCGGTACAGACGTCGCCTGCTCAGCAGCGGCAGGATTGCCCGCTGACACATTGTCTGGCGCGCTCTCTTGTCCTGTGACGGGCTGAGTTTGCCGCGCGATCAAGGCGGTGGCGGTCAATGCAAACTGATCGGCTACAGGCTCTGTCGCAGTGGGTTCGGGAACATCAGTGGTCGGGAGCGAAGTTGGCTCTTCTTCCACGACCGCGGTCGGCGACGGGTACTCGCGAGCCACCGGCTGCTCCTTTAATGCCTCCGTGGTATCACGAAAGCACGCAGTAACTGACAATGAAACCGCAGCCAACGCCAGCGACAATCGGAACCACCGGCTAGTTTTCGACATTTATCAGCAACTCCTCATCACAAGATCGACTGTGCCTGTTGCAGGTCAATCTTTGTAAGAACATGAGCAAAACTGAGACAAGGCTCGATTCCAAGTTCATTATAGGTAGAGTCCTGATAATGGACAAACGAGAAGTGGGCTGGCTTTGGCGCGGATTTTTTGCTGGCGTCGGATAAGCCCTCAGGTTAGCCAGCCGGCATGGGTGGCGAACAATATGACAAGTCCAGCGACGATGCGATAGTAGCCGAATACGACGAAGCTGCTGCGCGCGATGTATTTGATGAGCCAATCGATAGCCTGCCAGGCGACAACCGCAGACAAGGTCGCGCCCAAGAAAAGAAGAAAGAGCTGACTCTTGTCCAGATCGTCAAGCGACGCCAGCAATTTATAAAGCGTAGCCCCGCCAAGAAGCGGCATTGCCAAGAAAAATGAGAACTCGGTGGCGAGCCGTCGATTCATCCCGGCTAGCATGCCGCCGATGATTGAACTCCCAGATCGCGAGACTCCGGGTATCAGCGCCAAGACCTGAACCAAGCCAACAACCATCGCTTGCCGCCAAGAAATATCGGCGATAGTCGCGAATTGCTCCGAGTCTAGCTGTAAATCAGGCAGCTTTCGCTCGACCAGCAGAAAGACAAATCCGCCCAGAATAAGCGACACGGCAACCACTTGAGGGGTAAAGAGCAGCGCTTCAATCTGCAAACCGAAGACATAACCCGTCAAAGCAGCTGGGATACTTCCCAATGCCACCAACAGCCAGAATCGTCTTATTGCGGGCGCTGAGCGAACTCGCCTGGCATGTGATCGCAAGGTCTGCCGATAATAGAGCATCACCGCAAGGACGGCGCCAATCTGAATGAATATCTCAAAGACGGAGCCCGCCACATCGAAATTCAGCAGAGAGGTGCCGACGACCAGATGACCCGTAGAGGATATCGGCAAGAATTCAGTGATGCCCTCAATGAGCGACAGGACGACGACTTTGACGATATCTTCGATCATGGATATGTCCAACTAAAAGGGAACCACACGCGCAAGTTCATACTCCGCCGAAGAGGCGGCGCCCCAATGTGGAGCCTGCTAAGACTCCCAGCAGGCACAAAGCATTATTCAGGATGATGTTAAGCAGAGGCGGCCCCACCGCGTCATCATTGAATATAGCGACGCTTTCGGTGGCGAAAGTTGAGAAGGTGGTGAAAGCGCCGAAGAATCCAGCGCCCACCAGCAGACGCATCTGCGGAGGCATGCCTGCGCGCGCGCTGAACCAAACACCGAAAAGCGCCAAGCCAAACGAGCCAAGGACATTCACGGTGAGCGTGCCATACGGGAACGAACCCCAGCGAGGCGCGAGCAAAGCGTCCGTCCAAAGCGACAACAAGTAACGCGCGTTGGCGCCAAGAAAGCCGCCTATGCCAACATAAATGATGTTATCCATCGCCGTTGCTCAACTTGGAATTTTGACATGTTCTGTCAATATGCTGACCTTGTAAATGTAGCACGAAATTGACTGGCTCGCTGGCAGCTTGGGGGTGGTGACTTGCGTGGAGTTTTCCCCCGACGCTCAATCCATCGGCCATGAAGCGCGAAGGACTTCAAAGCGACGCGCCCTTCCCTCATTTTGGGGATGCTCGCCAGAAAGATGGCGGAGGGAACGAGCGACATTTCCGCGATTTTAGCCACGCCCCAAAATCGCCGTGTTCAGCCCTTTCAATTCAGAACACTTGTGCTATAATATTTGCAAGCCTAACGAACGGAAAACCGCCATGCCCAAAACCAGATACTGCTCAAACCCTGAAAAACGCCACGCCATGGATCCGCTCACACACCCTTCGCCGCTGGCAAAACTCGTCGCGCCAGCAAATCGCAACTTTGTCCGAAAACGGTTTTCCCATGTCCGACAAACGGACAATGCCAGACAACTTCTAACCACTCACCAACAATATAATACCAGTACACTTACTCTCACCCTCTCCATGCAACCGCCGACAAACCCGAACGCCGCCCGCAAAGCCCCCCATAACAACAATAACGGCGGAAGTGGCGCATACCCAGCATGGAATTCGGAATATGTCCCGTATCCTTGAAATTCACGTCTCCCGGCAGCGTTTGCGACGTGCATCCAGCCGCCTTGTGCTGTACACTAGCATGCGTTTCGCGAGGCTTGCTATGGACTATATTAGGCTTCTAACGAGTAACCGCGACTTCGCCAAGCTGTGGGGCGCGCAGTTGGTCAGTCTGCTTGGCGATTGGTTCAGCACCATTGTCATATCAGCGCTGATCGTTGCCTATACCGAAGGCACGGGTTATCAGGGCATCGCCGTCAGCGGATTCTTGATTGCCCGCATGTTGCCGCCTTTGCTTATGCGGCCCCTGGCCGGCGTTTTGGCCGATCGATTTGATCGCAAGCGGCTCTTGATCGCGAGCGACCTGTTGCGCTCAGTAGTCGTCTTGGGCTTGCTTTTCACAACGCAAAGCCCGGATTATTTGCCGCTGATTTACGTTTTCATCATCATCCAGTTTCTGGTCTCGTCCGTGTTTGAGCCGGCGCGCAACGCCATTATGCCGAGCATATTGTATCGGCATCAGTTGATTATCGGAAACACCTTGAGCAGCGTGACCTGGTCGGCGATGTTGGCGATTGGCGCGATCACAGGCGGGCTCGTGGCCGAGCTCTTCGGCATAGAAGCAGCGCTGTTGATAGATTCCATGACATTTCTGCTCTCGGCGGTTTTGGTCGCCATGATCGCCATACCGCAGACGCCTCGTTCGGAAATCGGTCAAGCCGAACGCGAAGTAAAGAACAAATCCGAGCGCACGTTTCTTGACGGAATACGTTACTTCTTAAACCATCCGGAGACGGCCGCCGCCATTTTCGTCAAAGCCGGGCAGAGCATCACAAGCTCCGACTCGCTGCTTATCATATACGGTACGCAGGTCTTCGTGCTTGGCGAGCAAGGGATAACGTCTATGGCGATCCTGTGGGCGGCTTTCGGATTCGGCGCGATAATCGGACCTCTGATCACCAACCGGTTCAGCGATGACAGCGTGCGTACATTGCGGCGGCTGATCGTCGTTGGCTTCGCCTTGATCGCCTTGGGTTGGCTGATATGGGGAATATCGCCCTCGCTTGAAGTGCTCGCCTTGGCTGTGGTGGTCAGGGCGATGGGCGGCTCCGTGAACTGGACTTACAGTTCGGTTATCATTCAGCAGCAAGTGCGCGACGAATACTTGGGGCGTATGTTTTCCCTCGATTTCGCCGGCTTTGAGTTGGTCCAGTCGATAGGCATTCTGGCGGTCGGTCTTGCAATAGACGCCTTTGGCGACAATGGCATGCAAGGCATTGTTTTCGCGTCGGCTCTGGCGGCCGTTGTGCCCTTGCTGCTCTGGCTGCGCGTCATACATTGGTTGGAGAAACGTGAAACGCGGCTGGGCTGGACCGCGCCCGAATTAGCGGCTGGAGGATAAGATGACATACTTTCGATATGACGCTCGAATAATCGAGGAATATCCGGGCTTGGTTGGAGGCGTCATCGTCGGCAAGAGCATGGCGAATGGGCCAACTTGCGCCGCGCTGCGTGACATCTATCTGAACGAGCAGGCAGCGGTCAAAGCGCGAATCGGCAATACGCCCTTGAGCGAACTGCCGTCATTGAAGGCTTGGCGCCGCGCCTTCAGCGCTTTCGGAGTTTCGCCGACCAAGTATCGCAGCGCGGCCGAGGCCCTGCTCCGCCGATTGACGAAAAAGGGAGACATCCCCAGCATCAACACTTTGGTCGATATCGGCAATCTCGTGAGCATCCGTTATGCCTTGCCCGTCGCCATCTTCGATGCGCGTCAAATCACGACGCCAATAACGGTCCACTATTCAGAAGGCAGCGAGCGCTACGCCGAACTGGCCAGCGGCGAAACAATGCATCCGGACCTGGGCGAAGTCATCTTCTCTGATATGACTAAGATGGTGGTGGCGCGACGCTGGTGCTGGCGGCAGAGCGCTACCAGTGCCGCGAGCGACGTGACAACTGATGCGGTCATCACAGTAGAAGCGCATCACGATAACGGCCGAGTCGATATCGAGAGCGCTCTTGCCGATCTCCTGGCGCTATTAGCTCAGCATGCCGGCGGGCAGTATGACTCGGCAGTGCTGGATGGTGTTGCGCCAGGCATTTAAGCGTGGCGCAAGCGTCCGCTGAGAATCGGCGGAATCTGAGGAAAGCTGCTCCAACTAAGACGCGCAGGCTCGTTGTCATCACCAGCTGAAAAGGCGGGCTCAAGCAGACCATCCAGGGCGAAACCCGCGGCAAAGGCTGAACCAAGCAATTCCGCCAGCGGACGATGGTAATAGAAATGCGGCGTCGGCTCTCCTGGCGCGCCCGCGCCCTTCACCGGCGGCATGTCAAGATATTGCCTTATCTTGATCGAGAAACGCTCTATAATCGCGCCGTCGCAGTCTTCCTTTTCATGCAGGAAGATCGGATTATTGGAATTAAATGCCGGGTGCATCGTAGAGAAGACGAACCTGCCATCAGCGCGCAGGAGACTGGCAGCCGCCCGGAACAGTGGTTCAATGATCGGGATGTCCATTAAAGCCATTGAGCAGGTGATCGCGTCGAACCGAGCCTGACCGAGTTTCAGCAATGCGCCCTCGTCGGTGACGTCACGGACGAGATACTCCACACTGAGACCTGCGGAATCAGTGCGCCGCCGCGCCAACTCTATCATCTGGTCGCTGAAATCAATAGCTGTGACCCGCGCGCCTAGCGCCGCCAGCCGCCTTGTGAGGGCGCCATTTCCGCAACTGACATCGAGAACGGTCTCGCCAGGTCGCAAGTCAAGCAGTTCCAATACGCTGGGCTCGACCAAGCGCCGGTGAAATACGTTGCCGGTGTCTCCAAACAACTCATCCCAGAACTTTGCCTTGCGGTTCCAAAGCTCGCGTCCTTCGTCATTCAGTTTCTTGATATCCAAAATGCCCTCCCATTTGCGACCGTTTCCTCGAGCGAACTGCCGAGCAAGCATTCATCGCAGCAGCGCCCCCGCGGCGAAGCGAGGATAATTCAAATATCGAATGATGTCACGCCGCGTCGTATAATCGGCGACGCAGTTTGACGCATAAATTATGGTCAGAGACGATGGAAGAAATTACTATTTTCGCGCAGACGGGGATCCTGATCGGCTTTTCCAAAGGCGGATTGGGCGGGCCCGTTCCGGTCGCGCTGACCGTGCCAATGCTGACGCTGATAATCGACCCGCAGGTCGCCGTCGCGCTGATTTTGCCACTGCTCATCTTCGCCGATGCTTTTGCGCTCTACATCTATTGGAAGCAGTGGGACCGCCAATACATCAAGCTCATGCTCTTGCCCGGACTGATAGGCGTGGCGCTTGGCATGCTCGTGCTTAGAGGTATTGACCCGGTCACCTTGAAGCGCGTCATCGGCGGCTTGACCCTGGTCGCGCTGGCTTTCAAAGTCGCGAGCGATCATCTGGCTAATATGACTTACCGGCCGCAGAAATGGCACGGGTACTTTGCCGGTTGGGCATCCGGTTTCGGCTCGACCTTGGCAAACGTTGGCGCCCCGCCCTTCACCGCCTATCTTCTTTTACAGCCGAAGATGACACCGCGGAGGTTCGTCGGCACAACAACGCTATTCTTCGCTGTGATGAATTTGACCAAGTTGCCCGGCTACGTCGCCATCAATATATTCGACTTTGACCGGCTGATCAGCATAGCCTGGGTCTTCGTCTTGATTCCGCCAGCCGTCTTAGTCGCGCGTTACCTCATTGACCATATCAATCAACAAGTCTTTGAATGGCTGATGATGGCTCCGCTCGCGGTCTTGAGCCTCTATCTGCTGTTTTTAAGCTAGTTCAGCCAAGCGCCTAAGGCGGCGATGCCTTCCAGTATTTTCGCAGCGTACCGCTCCACATGGAACTCGAAATCCGCCTGCTTCAAAGCCCCTTCGCCGTCGAAGTCAACATAGGCCATACGCGCGGTCAAAGCCTCGGCCCGCATGCCAAAAGCCTTGCCGGGCAAAAGCGCGACTCCGCTTTCTTCGAGCAGCCGATTACAGAGATGCTCGTCGGTCGTGATGCCCCGTCGCGCCAGCGGCTCGGCAAAGGGGCTGAAGTCGAGCAACAAGTAGAAGGCTCCTTGGGGCGGGTGTACGCGCAGGCCCGTTTCCCGCAGCTTGCGATGAACGAGCGCGCCGATGGAAGCCAATATACGGCGTTGGGCTCCCAAGAATATTTGGACGTCAACATCCAATTCGTATGCGGATAGCGCCGCGATTTGTATCGGCGCCGAGGCGCAGGAATATGTTTCCGAACCCAGGCCGACCAAGGCGTCATACAATGCCCGCGGAACATCGGGCGGCAAGATCAAGGCGCCCAAGCGCCAGCCTCCGGCGCCGCACCACTTGGACAACCCGGTCGTCACCATGGTTCGTTCGGGATAGATGCTCGCCAGGGAGACGTGCGTCCCGCAATGATCGAGCAAGGCGTATATTTCATCGGAAATCACCCACGCATTTTGGGCGCGGAGCACATGAGTCAACGCTTCCAATTCGGCGCGGCTGTAGGTCAAACCGTCCGGATTGCCGGGGTAGTTGAGCACGATCAACTTCTGCCTGCCAGTCTTGCCAGCGCGCGCGAGCGCTTGGTCAAGCGCTTCCGGCGTCACGCGCCAACGGCCCTCAAAGGACGTCGGAATCCGTGTCAATTTATGACCGGCGATAGCAGCTTGCGGGCCGTAAGACACCCATGAAGGATCAGGCAAGAAAACATCGGCTTGTTGGAAGGCGTGCATGACGTTATACAGCAGAGGTTTGGTGCCGGGCGCCACCAGGACTTGGCGCGAAGAAATTGGGTAACGGTCGGCTTCATGGTGAAAAGCGGCTATGTGTTCCCGCAGAGCCGGCAAACCGGCTACCTCAGTATATTCGGTACGGTGACTCGCTTTGCTAAGAGCCAACTGAATCCGCGCAGGCGGCGGAAAAGGGGATTCGCCGAAGCCAAAACGATACAGCTTGCGCCCGGCGCGTTCAAACTCGTTTGTCTTTTCATTCAAAGACAATGTGCCAGATTGAGTTACCGCCACGAAAGTCATGGCCGCTCCGCAACGCAATGCGCAACGTCAATCACATAGCAGAGGAGTGTACCACGTCCTGTCAAGTATTGCGCTTCGAATTGACATCAAAATTAGAATCGGCATAATGACTGCCTACTTGGTTCTGATTTTGGATCTGGCGGCATGAAAACGATCGCCGAATATTTTGCCGAGCAATTGCGAGCCGCGGGCGTCGAGCGGGTTTATGGCTTGCCCGGCGGTGAAAACGTGGCGCTCCTTGAGGCGATACGCCAGCAGGGCATAGACTTCCTGCTCGTCAAGAACGAAAGCAGCGCTTGCTTCATGGCGGCCACAGAGGCGCGGCTGACGGGAAGAATCGGCGTCGCGCTGACAACACTGGGGCCCGGCGCAGCCAATGCCTATGCCGGGCTTGCCCATGCCTGCCTCGATCGCGCGCCGGTCCTACTGATCACGGCAGCGACCGAACCAGCGGACATCGGCCGTCATACGCATCAAGTGCTGGACTTAAACGCGGTATTCGATCCCATCAGCAAATTCAGCGCGGAACTCAAACCGGGAAACGCCGTCAACGTCATTGGAAAAGCCATGCGCCTGGCGCGTGCGGACCGACCGGGTCCGGTACATATCAGCCTGCACAATCGGATTGCCTCTCAGCGCGTCCTGCAAGAATCCAATACGGAAGATGCCGTTATCGAGTTGGCGAATCGCTGCGGCAATCTGGACGAGGCAAGCGCCCTGCTCGCCGACAAGCGGAAGCCGATCATTGTGCTTGGCTTGGGCTTGGAGCCGGCGACGCCCTATCCGGAAGTCAAACAGCTCGCTGAGAACTTGGGCGCCCCGGTTGTGGATACGCCGAAGAGCAAAGGCGCTTTGTCCGCGGACCATCCCTTGTACGCTGGCGCCCTGGGTTTGACGCGCCAGGATCCGGTCTACGAATTGTTTGATGAAGCCGATTGCATTCTCGCTATTGGCTTTGACGTAGTTGAGCTGGTCAAGCCCTGGGATTACCGCAAACCTCTCATTTGGCTGGCGTCCTGGGCGAATACAGACCCGCGCATCGCGAGCGCGCTGGAGCTTGTCGGCGATGTTGAAGTCATGCTCAAGTCCTTGCCTGATATAAAAGCGGCGACCGCAGCCGATTGGGGCGCAGAGCGCGTGCGGCGCTTCCATGACAAGCTCGCAGATCTCGAGTTTTCCGCGCCGAGAGCGAGGCGGGTATTGCCGCAAACATTCTTGAACGCCCTGCGAGCGAATACGCCCGATGACATAATCGTCACGACCGATGTTGGTTCGCACAAGATCTTCGCCGCCTTAAACTGGCAAGCGCGCCAGCCCAATCGCTATTTTGTATCGAATGGGCTATCAGCGATGGGATTCGGCTTAAGCAGCGCCATCGCGGCCGCGGAAGTCACCGGGCAGCCGACCGTTTGTATCACCGGCGACGCCGGCCTGGCCATGGCCATTGGCGAGTTGGGCTTATTGGTCGAGCGACATCTGCCGGTGCTGGTAACAGTCATGAACGATTCGGCGCTGGACTTGATCCGCTCGGCGCAGCATCGGCAAGGGCGCCCGGCATTCGGAACCGAATTTGTAAATCCCGACTTCGAATACATCGCCCGCGCTTACGGACTGGCTTACCACAAGGTGGAATCAGAGGGAGAATGCGACCGCGCGATCCGACAAGGATTGGCTTCGCGAGCGCCAGCTTTGATTGACGTGATGATTGACCCGATAGGCTATCCGACGACCGTGCGCGATTGACGCGGTTCATAGGGCGCGGATACGATCCGCCAGCGACGGATCGCGCCGAAGCGCCGATTGCGCCTTGGTCAGCGCGGCGATGACATCGTCAACGCCCTCTTTGCCGGCGCGAAAGATCTCCTCATCCAACCAGAAACCCTCTTGTCCACTGATTCGTTCGGTGACGGGCAAATGCATATCCGAAAAGTCGAAGTATTGCGGAAAGGCGGACGGCACTGCCAAGCGCGAATGCTGCGGCCGGAACAGGTCGTATCGATACATCGGGTCGTAGCCCCGCGAGCAGGGTATGCCCTCCGCGTTCAAGGCGCGTTCCAGCACGATATTGGTCGCGCCGAATTCGTCGGGGTCGATGGCGAAGGTGTAGCGGTACAGCGCGCGCTTCTCATGTCGGGGATCACGCGGAAGCACGCGTAGACCCTCGACTTCGCTGAGCGCCTCGTCCATGTAATTTGCCATTTCTTCGCGCATTTGCGCTTGAGCGGGGAAGCGCTCCAGAGCGACATTCAGAAGAGCCGCCTGCAATTCAGTCATGCGGTAGTTGCCGCCCTGCGTGTACAACTTGCCCGCCGGGTCGTGCGGGCGTCCGCAATCAATGATGCTAGCCGCGCGCCAGGCATCTTCCTCCGAGCGACAGAGCAGTACGCCACCTTCGCCCGCGGTCATTATTTTGGTGGATTGCATGCTGAAAGAACCAAAGTGCCCGAGCGTTCCGGCGCCTTGCCCGTTCCAAACAGCGCCGTGCGCATGCGCCGCATCTTCTATGACAATGAGCTCATGCCTGGCCGCTATCGCCATGATGGCATCCATGTCCGCCATTTGTGAGCCGGCATGCACCGGGATTATCGCGCGCGTCCGCTCGCTGATAGCCGCCTCGATAGCGACCGGATCAATGCAGAAGGTATCGGGATCGATATCAACCAGGACAGGGATGGCGCCGGCCATCATCGGCGCGGAAGCGGTCGCTTGAAAGGTGTAGGCGGGTACGATCACCTCATCGCCCCAGCCGACGCCCGCCGCCCGCAAAGCCACCTCCATCGTTATCGTTCCATTCATCACGGCGACGGCGTATTGCCCTCGCTGCAACTCGATGAAAGAATCGAGGAAACGCTGCGTTTGCGGACCCGGATAAGGAAAGCCGCCCCAATTGCCGCTGCGGACCACTTCGGCGACAGCGGCGACATCTCGTTCATCATGTATCGGCCAGACGGGGTAAGCTGCCGTCCGTGTAGTTTCCCCGCCAAATAGCGCCAGTTCACTCATGATAATCCCCAATCTTGCCTAACTTGACTTGCGCGTCTCGCTCACGCGCCACTCAACTTGAAAAACGTAGCCAGCGCGACAAAGGCCACCGGAATCAAACCCAGGAACAACATACGCCGGATGACCGGACCTTCCTGCCCGCCCAGCCCAACTGTGCTGCAGCCGACAATGATCTTAGCCGGCGCCAGTACGCTGCCGAGCGAAGCGCCCGCCGTCTGGCCCGCCAGAACCACCGGCACGCTCAAAGCCAACAGATTGGCCGTCTCCTGCTGCAGCGCGCCAAAAACCACGTTCGAGTTGGTATTGCTTCCGGTCATGAAAGCGCCCAGCGTGCCGATGAAAGGCGCGAAAAGAGGATACAGATCTGCGCTGAATGTTTCGCTGATGCCCCTTGCAATCATTTGTGTCATGCCAGTATGCGTCATCAAAGCCGCCATCGCCACCAAAGCCAATATCGATATGGTTGATTTTAGCGCCGATCGGCGTACTTTCGCCCAGATTTCACGCCATACCGTTGCGCTTTCATAATAACCCGCCTGTCGATACAGCAGGAAAGCGCATAAGCCCGCGTAGAAAAGAATGGCGCCGGCGTGGCCGAAAACGCTGATCACGCGGCCGCTCTCCGCCGGGACCTGCCAGCCAAAAGCCGTGGTCACAGCCGGAAATGCGATGTCAATCCTTACCCGGTCCACGAGTTGTTCCAAGGGCTCGACCAGGTTGGCGGAGAACGCCAGGACCAACAAGATCACATAGGCCGCCATTGCCAGAATGATGCTGCGCGAATGGTCTTCGTTCGTCGCCCTGTCCTTCCTTCTCCCCCCTTTGTGCAGCGGCGACAGCACGTAAATGACGCCAACCACAGCCCCCGCCAATGCGCCGGAAGTCGAGCCGAGCGTCCACAAGCCATTTGTCGCCATCCACCATTGCGTGAAGCCCATCAGCGCGCCGACCGCGACGAGCATCGGAATCGAACGCAGCAAGCCAGCCCAACCAGAGCTGACATAGACCACCAGCGCGCCACTGACGAAGCATGCCAAACCAAGGATAACCGCAGCCTCATGCGCCAGCGCCTCGCCTGGCAAGCCGGTCACGGCAGTCAGCGCGACGAACGATGTGCCCAGCGAACCAAAGGTCACTGCCCAGCCGTGACCCAACGACGCCATGATGACGGATTGCGTCGCGGTGTATCCGAGGCCGACCAGCAGTGGCGCAACCACCGCCACCGGCACGCCAAAGCCGCCGACGCCTTGCAACAGCGAAACGAAGACCCAGCTAATCAGCAGACTTTGCGCGGCCCGGTCCGAGGTCAAGCGCGGCAGGCTCCGCCCGATAAGAGCGACCGAACCGGACTCATTGGTCACGTTATAAAAGAAGAGCGCCATCCAGACGATGTAGAGCACATCGGCTGCCAGGAGGATCGACTTGCCGATAGCGACCGTAACGAGCGTCAAGTTGCCGCCAAATACCGTCAGCGAAAGAACAAGCGCAGTGATGAATCCGGCGGAACCGGCGCGGCTGCCGCCCCAGCCCAAGCCGACCATCAGGAAAAGAACCGCCAGTACCGGCAATAGCGCCAGCAACCAATTTACAAAGTTAAGTTCCAAAAACAATTCTCCAAGGCGGACGAAAGTGGATCAAGAAGGTCTAGGGCAGCGCAGCCGATCAATTGGCCGTCAAAATCCATCATGGCGCGTGGGTCGCCGAATCGCCGCCGAAATCTGGTTTACGCTCGTAAAAGCGAGTCGCTTCCTGGAAAGCGTAAGCCAATTGCAGGACCGAAAAATCGGCGTGCGGCCGGCCCACAATCTGCAAGCCTATGGGCAATCCGTCTTCAGTAAAGCCGCATGGCACGGATATAGCCGGAAGACCAGTAACGGTAATATAGGCGCAACTCATCATCCAGTCGATGTAGGTGGTCATGGGTTGGTCGTTGATGGCTTGCGGATACTCCCATTCAATCGGGAATGGCGGCGCCTGCGCCGTCGGCAAGAGGAGATATTCGTAGGTCTCAAGAAATTCGCGAACGCGATGGAACAGCTCGGTGCGCTTGACCTCGGCGCGGCTGATTTGCGCCCCGGTTAAGGATCGACCCTTGGCGGCGTTCCAGCGGATAGTCTCTTTGAAAGCTTCTTCGCCAAATTGGGCGAAGTGCTCGGCGAAGCTCTGCTCAAAACTCCAGGCGCGCAAAGTCTGAAAGATGTCGTAAGCATCGCGGAAATCGGGATGAGCTTGCTCTACCCGGCAGCCCAGATCGCTGAAAACCGGCAACTGCGCTTGAATCGTATCCCTTACGCGCTTGTCAACGGGCAAGCTGCCCAGGTCAGGGCTCCAGGCAATGAGCACATTAGCGAAGTCGCGCTCCAGCGGTTCAGCAAAAATCCTGGCCGGCTCGTGCAATGATACCGGCGCCCGACTGTCGTAACCGGCAATCGCCTGCAGCATAAGCGCAACATCTTGCACGGTCCGCCCCATCGGACCTACAACTGACAGCGTCGACCAAGCCATACTCTTGGGATAGCTTGGCGCCCGTCCCGGCGATGGACGAAAACCAACGACATTGCAGAAAGATGCCGGATTGCGCAGCGAGCCGCCCAGATCGCTCCCATCGGCAATCGGTATCATGCCGGCGGCCAAAGCCACCGCGGCGCCTCCGCTGCTGCCCCCGCAAGTCTTCGACAAGTCATAGGGATTACGGGTTGCGCCGAAGACGGGATTATAAGTGTGCGAGCCAGCGCCGAACTCGGGCACATTGGTCTTGCCCAGCGTGACGCAGCCCGCCTGTTTCAGGCGCGCGATGATGAGATCGTCCGCTTCCGGCACATAATCGCTGAAAACAGGCGACCCCATAGTCGTGCGAATCCCGGCTGTTTCGGAGAGGTCTTTATGCGCGATTGGCAATCCATGCAGGACCCCCAATTCATCGCCGCGCGCTTGTTTCTCATCGGCGGCGCGCGCAATATCCAGAGCCAACTCCGGCAGATAGGTGATGATCGCGTTGAGCGCGGGATCGACTTTCTCAATCTGCTCCATGTGGGCGGCCAGGACTTCGGCCGCGGAGACATCGCCGCGCCGAATCATAGCCGCCAGCTCAACGGCGCTAAGCCATATCAGTTCGCTCATCCTGGTTTATCCTCGGCCAACATAAGGCATTCCGGTAGCCATAACAGTGATGAATAGCACGTTCGCGGAAAGCGGCAGATTCGCCATGTAGACCACGGCGTCCGCGACGTTGCGCGCATCCATAGTCGGCTCCACCGCCAATTCGCCATTCGCCTGCAAGATGCCCCGCTCCATGCGCTCGGTCATCTCGGTTCGCGCGTTGCCGATATCGATTTGACCGCAGGCGATATCGTGCGCCCTGCCATCCAGCGCGGTCGATTTGGTCAAGCCAGTCAGGGCGTGCTTGGTAGCGGTGTATGGCGCGGAATGCGGGCGCGGAACCTGCGCCGATATAGATCCATTGTTGATGATTCTTCCGCCTCGCGGCCGCTGGGCTTTCATGAGCTTGAAAGCTTCCTGCGTACACCAGAAGACGCCGGTCAAGTTAACCGCCACCACCCGCTGCCATTGCTCCTCGCTCAGGTCTTCCAAGGGCAAAGGAGGCGCGCCCATACCGGCGTTGTTGAATAGCAGATCCAACCGGCCGTAACGCACTTTCGTCGCGGTGAAGAGGCGCGCGACCGCCAGGCGGTCCGTGACATCGGTCGGGAGGACCAGCGCGCGCTCCGGGCTGACGCCAGCTTCGGCGACTGTCTCCTGAAGTTTCTCCTCACGCCGGCCCGCCAACGCCAAGGAATAGCCGGCTTCCCAGAGAGCCAGCGCCGCCGCCCGTCCAATGCCCGAGCCAGCGCCGGTAATGATTGCGATTCGCCGTTCCATTATCTCTCCGCCTGCTTCAAAACTCCGCCAAGTGTACGACCGGTCCCCGCCCTTGTCAAATGATGACAAGCCGCCCGCCTTGCGCTAGTATCTGGCTTCAGTCGGATCCAAACTGAAAGGTTAGCGCGGTGAAGATTGCCTGCTGCATTTGGGCTTTGACCCTGCCGGAAACAGAATTACTGCGCGAGGCCCGCGAGCTTGGTTTCGGCTGGATCGACATTCAACCAGGTCACCTGCGCGCTATGGAGAGCCGGCTGTTGGCGCAGGAATTGGGCTTGCATGTCTCATGCGTCGGCGCCTCATTTGGCATGCCTGCCGACGCCATGCTCGACAGCGAGGACCGCGCGGCGCGGCAAGCGAGTGAGAAGCATGTCATAGACGCGCTTGAACACGCGGCCGATATCGGCGCGGACACGGCCTATCTTGTGCCGAGCAAAGACTCCCGCGGCGACGCCTTGGAGCGCTACGCTGAGTCGCTTTCGCGCCTGGCTGATGTTGCGGGCGAAAGAGGCATCAAACTCGCCATAGAACACTTCCCCGGCACAGCCCTGCCGACGGCGGCCGATACCCTGGAATTCATCTTCCAAACCGGGCACGCCAATCTCCATTTGCTGATCGATACCGGCCATCTTCAAATCTCAGCAGAAGACCCGGAAACAACCATCCTCAATGCCGGCGACCGTCTGGCATACGTCCATTTTGACGACAACGACGGCATCAGCGATTTGCATTGGTCCCTGCTCGACGGCGTGATGACCGAAGAATCGCTGGCGGCCGCCATCGCCGCTCTGGACGGCATCGGCTACGAAGGCGCGCTCAGTCTTGAACTGAATCCCAAACTGCCAAAGATCAAGCGAGCGCTGCGGAATAGCCGCGATATTTTGCTGCGCGCATGTCTTCTCTGAGGCGCTGTATGCGCCGACCGGAACCAGCATTGGAGAGAATAACATGACCGGAAAATTCCCGGCTCGCTTCCACGAGAAATAAGTTTCGGGCATTTGTTTGACATGTTTCAGCAAATGAGATACAGTTGTTTCCGACATTTGCTGGCTGCGTGTGCAGGCTATGAGCGACTCGATACAGCGACAAAAAGGACAGACGACGATTCGCGATATCGCGCGCGAGGCTGATGTTTCAATATCTACTGTTTCCCGTGTCTTGAATGACCATCCCCATGTTGATTCTCATACGCGCCAGGCAGTGTGGAAGACAGCGACCGAGCTTGACTATCCATTTTCACGGCTGCGGGGGCAGATCTCGAAGCAGGGACGCACGATGGCTTTCCTGTCGTCGTCTGTCGAACAGCATTCCCAGGTCTTGCCGGCGCTGTCTGGCGGCATAGAGCAGCTAATCGTCCATGGCGCGCAGTCCGTCTTTGAAGATCGGCGCGTCTCGACGCATATTTACAAGGCGCTTGCCGATGTCGAGCACATGGTTGATGTGATCGAGGCGAATCAAATCAGCGGGCTGATCTTTCTCGGTGGCGTCTTCGACCATGCGCTGTTGCGCCGATTACAAGCCCAGTCCATCCCCTTTGTCACAGCCGGCGGGCATGCCCATCCCCTTGATGGCAATGCCGTCATGGCAAATTATGTACAAGGTATGGTTTACGCAATCGGGCATTTGCAAGCCCGGGGGCGGCGGCATATCTGTCTGGTGAACGGACCGGCAACAACAAATACGAGCCGAGAGAAATACTGGGGTTTTCGTCTTGCGCTTGGCTTGAGCGATCTGCAGTACGAACGCTACCAGACGACGCGCGGAACCCATTTCGATGTCGAGAGCGGCTTCGTCGCCACTTCGGAATTGCTCGGTCTGCGCAAGCCGGTGGACGCCATCATATATGCCGACGACGGTATGGCTGTGGGCGGTCTAAAAGCCATTCGCGAGTCCGGCCGCAAGGCGCCTGACGATATCGCGGTCATTGGCTTTCACAATTATGATTTCGCGCGCTTTGCCGATCCCGCCCTGACGACTATCGGCTTTGATATGCAAATGATGGGGCGGCTGGCGGCGCTGCGCCTGTGCAACTTGATGGACGGCGCCAAGGACGACCCGCACGTGATGACAGTATCGACCAAGTTAATCGTCAGGGACTCAACATGAGTACAATGACTCAGTTAAATGGAGCGAAGGAGAAATTGGTGTAGCCGAGCGTACAATGGTCGGTCCCACCAGCCGGACCGTACGCGGCATCTTTGACTTTGGGTTCAATTTTTTCGACCGTGAGTATCGATCTTCAGTGAAAGGATAATTCAATGTTTAGGAGATCAACGTTCTTGCTGCTGGCATTGGTCATGATTCTGGCGATGCTGCCGCTATCAATGACTGTTTCGGCGCAAAACCCGGACTGCGAAGGCGATGTCACCCTGACCTACTGGCATCATTGGGGCGGCAATCGTATTCCCTTGATGGAAGAGCAAGTCGCCGATTTTGAGAACCACAATCCGGGCATCTGCGTCGACAACATTTTCTTGCCTTGGGATAACCGCCTGCAGAATCTGCTGGCAGCGATCGCCGCCGGCAACCCGCCTGACGTGACCATGTTTGGCCGTCATGACCTGCCCTTCTTCGCCGCTACCGAATCCATCATCCCGCTGGATGATTACATGGCTGCTGATGGCATCGATCCCGCCATCTTCCATCCGTCAGAATTTGCCGGCACGCAATTCAACGGCAAAACCTGGATGCTCCCGCTGCCGGGCGGCGGCGCTTTCAGCATCGCCTGGTACAACACCGATCACTTCGCCGAAGCCGGCATAGAAGAATTCCCCGAGACCTGGGAAGACATGCTGGAAGTCGCTGAGACTTTGCGCCTTGGCGATGGCAGCTTCCTCGAGCGCATCGGCGTTAACACGCAGTCGACCAGCGGTCCCGGCGCCTTCCTGACCTGGCTGAACGCCAACGGTCAAGACTGGATCAGCGCTGACCTGCGCACGATTACCATCAACAACGAAGCCGGCGTCCAGGCTTTGGGATTCATGCAAGACATGGCTGAGATCAACTACGGCATCGAGGAGTTGAACGCCTTCTGGGAAATGGCGGGCGAATTCGATCAGGGTCCACTGATCCAGGGCCTGGTCTCCATCGAGATCAACGGCTCCTGGACGCTCTTCCAGGTGGAAGACCATGCCGAAACTCTCAATTATGATGTCGCGCCGATTCCCTACGGACCTATGGGCGACCCGGGACGCCGCGGCGGGGCGCACGGCGGTTGGGGTTACATGATCCCCAAGAACGCCGCCCATCCCGACGAAGCTTGGCAACTGGTCAAGTGGCTGACCACAGAAGTCGACGGCAAGGGCGCTTGCTGGTTCATCCAGCAGCAGCAACGGCCATCCCCCTTGGTCGAATGCAATGGCTACGAAAAAGACGGCGTTGTTCATCCGCGCGCGGAAGCCCTGCTGGGCGTGGCCGCCTTGGATAATCTCGTCACCGTCTCGCCGGTACAGCCGGAAGCCAACCAGATCATCAATCGCATGGTCGAGGATGTGCTCTTCGGCGACAGCTCGATTGAAGATGCCCTGGCCGGCGCCGAAGCCGAGATTCAAGAACTGCTTGACGCGTTCTGGGAAGAATACGGCTAAAGCGACTTAGTTCAGACTTGGGGCATCTCCGGGTGCCCCATTTCTCACTCACTGCGCAAACCTGACAGTTTCGGAGTTAGGATATGGCCACAGCATTTGGCTCGCAATTCAGCGCCCTGCGCGGACGCCGGCGGGAACGCTGGCGTGACCTCTCGCCAATGCGCAAGCGTGAAGCCAAGATGGGTTTGCTTTTCATCACTCCCTGGATCATCGGCGTTCTGCTGTTTTCCCTCTTCCCCTTTGTCGCGTCTTTCCTGCTTAGCTTCACCAAATACAATATCGTTGCGCCGCCGGAATGGGTGGGCGCGGAACATTACGTTCACATCTTCACTGATGACCCGCTCTTCTTGAAATCACTGAAAAATACCGGCGTTTATGTTGGCGGCTCGGTCGCTATCCGCATCGTGCTCGGTTTCGCGTTGGCGCTTCTCCTCAACGCCAAAGTGCGATTTCTTGGGCTTTGGCGGACGCTATTCTACTTGCCGTCCATCGTGCCCATCGTCGCCTTATCTGTAATCTGGCTCTATGTGCTGAACGCCCGCGCCGGCTTGCTCAATTCCTTGCTCTATGCGATTGGATTGCCGCGCTACCGCTGGTTTGCCGACCCCGACATCGCCATGATCGGCTATTTGATTATGAGCACCACTTGGGTAGGCGTGACTATGGTCATTTTCCTCGCCGGTTTGCAGGGCATACCGGAAGAATATTATGACGCGGCCAAAATCGATGGCGCGAATGTTTTCCAACGCCTGCTGCGTGTGACCATCCCGCTGATGACGCCTACCATATATCTAAACATCCTCATCAATATCATTAACGCTTTTCAAGTCTTTACCCAAGTCTTTATTATGTCGGACGGGCAAGGCGGTCCCCGCGACGCGACTCGAACCTACGTCCTCCATTTGTTCGACCACGCATTCCAGTACTTGCCGCCGCAGATGGGTTATTCATCGGCCCTCGCCTGGATTTTGTTCATGATCATATTTGCCTTCACAGCGGTCATCGTGGCGACATCGCAGCGCTGGGTCTTCTATCAAGGCGGGGAGACAGATTGATGACAACAGCAACTGCCGCTCAAAATTTCATACATCGCGACCCTGTAAACCGCCTGACGCGAATTATCGGGCGCGTCTTGCTCTACCTATTGCTTATCGTGATGAGCCTCTGGTTCCTGGTGCCGCTGTTCTGGATGTTCATGTCTTCGCTAATGCCTCTCGATCAAGTCGGCGTCTTCCCGGTCCAGTGGATTCCCCGCGTCTGGCAGCCGGAAAATTATACCCAGGCGCTGGAATTCTGGAATTTCGGCACCACCTTCCGCAACACCATGTTCATCGCGATCGTCTCTTTAATCGGCGATATCGGCTCCTGCACAATTGTGGCTTACGGCTTCGCGCGTTTCCGCTTTCCCTTTAGAGACACCCTGTTCTTGATCCTGCTCGCGACTTTGATGCTGCCCTTCGCGGTCCGCTTGATTCCAGTATACGCCGCCTACGACGCCATCGGCTGGATCGACACCTTCTACCCGCTAATCGTGCCGGCCTTCTTTGGCAACGCCTTCTACATCTTCATTTGTCGGCAATTCTTCCTGGGCATACCCCAAGATCTGCTGGACGCCGCCAAGATCGACGGCGCCAGCGAAGTGCGCATCTTCACGCAGGTGATGATACCGCTTGCTAAGCCCGCTATCGTCGTCATCGCCATCTTGAGCTTCCAGAACAGTTGGAACGATTTCCTGGGTCCCCTGATTTACTTGAAAGATCCAGACCTGCACACGCTCGCCATTGGGCTTTACAAATTCACCTCTTTGCCCGGGCAAGGCGGCATCTACAACCAGCAGATGGCCGCTTCAACCATGATGGTGCTGCCTGTCTTGATTGTCTTCTTCCTGTTCCAAAAGCAGTTCATCCAGGGCGCGAATATCTCCGGCTTAAAAGGCTAGGGCAGGATGGATTCGCCGCCCAATATACTCTTCGTCCTGGCGGATCAGTTGGGCCCGCGTTGGCTTTCGCGCGTCCTTCCTGGGCAGACCCTCCAGCCGAAATCACCCATACACTAAAAGGAAAGCACATTGCCATGGCATCTTCTCAATATCTGAACGCGAGCGGCGTCTACCCTCATCTCGCCTTGAGCGCCGAATTGGGGCCGCCCCGCACCGAATGCGGTATCGGCGCGATGATGGCTTGGGCGGGCAAGCTCTGGCTCGTCACCTATGTGTCCCATAAATCGGCCAGCGGCGTCGGCACGGGATTGTATTCGATTGACGAGCAACTCGAAATCAGCAAGCACCCGGCCAGCCATGTCGGCACCTACACCAACCGCATGGCGCATTGGCAGTCCAACCAACTCTTCATCGGACCGCACGTGATTGACGCCCAGGGCAACGTGCGCACCGTGGAGGATCTGCTTGAAGTGCGAATTTGCTCAACCATGCGTCACCTCCATAACCCGCGAAGCATGGTCTACATGCTGGGTATGGAAGGCGAATTCTACGAGTTGAATGTCCATACTTTGGAGACTCGCTTCCTGGCGGATCTGACGGTTGAGCTTGGTGTCCCTGATCATCAGTACGCGCATTTCAAAGCGGCTTACAGCAACTTCGGTCGGGTTGTGGTCGCCAATAACAGTTACGACGAACGCGATTTTACCGGCGCGGAGGCCGCCGGCCGACTGGCGGAATGGGACGGAGAACGTTGGACGATCATTGAGCGCAACCCTTTCATCGAGGTCAACGGCCGCGGAGACTTCGCCGGTACGATCTTCGCCATGGGCTGGGACAAGCGCTCCGCCATCCTGCAAGTTTTCACCGAAGCCGACGGCCAATGGAAGCGCTATCGGCTGCCAAAAGCCAGCCACTGCTTCGATCACATGTGGCAGACGGAATGGCCCCGCATACGCGAAGTCGATCACGAGCGCTTCATCATGGATTGCCACGGCATGTTCTATGAATTATCGCCCTGGGCTTACGAGAACCACATCTGGGGCATTCGGCCGATATCGACCCATCTTTGGGTGCACGGCGACTTCTGCGCGTATCGCGGCATGTTGGTATTAGGCTCGGATAACGCCAGCCCGCACGGCGGCGCCAATCACCTCGCTGGCGAACCGCAATCCGGTCTGTACTTTGGCAAGACCGACGACCTCTGGCAATTCGGCAAACCGGCCGGCTGGGGCGGCGTCTGGTGGGAGGATGAGGTCCGCTCCGGCGAAAGTTCCGATCCCTACCTGATGACGGGCTTCGACAAGAAAGTGCTGCACCTTTGCAATGACGGCTTGGATGATTTGACCTTCATGGTGCAAGTTGACTTTCTTGGCAACGGCAGTTGGAAGCGCTACGATGCTTTCACCGTCGCGCCGCAGGGCTACCAGCATATTGAGTTTCCCAGTGGCTTCAGCGCGCATTGGGCGCGGATAACCGCCGAAGAAGATGGTGTCGCCACCGCCTACTTCACCTATACTTAGCGGCATATTTGTGAATAGATCATAAGAACTGGAGCTTGAACATGAATGGATTCACTGAACTTACGGATGCGCAGCGCAGCCAATTCCGCGACGACGGCTATCTGATCATCCGGGGCGCCCTCGACGAAGACATGATCAGCCGTTTGATTGAAGCCGGCGATCGGCTCATCGCCACGGAGGAGCGATTCAACCGCTACCAGACCAGCGACTTCTACGACGGCTTCCGCAACTGCATCACGATGGACGACGCCTTCATCCCGCTCCTGACCAACGACATTACCTTGCCCATCGTGATTCAACTGCTGGGCGCCAACCTGCAACTGTCGACCAGCCACCTCATCCATCGCCACCCTGACCCGCCCGGCACTTCGGACACCATCCGCCGCCCCGGCTGGCACCGCGATGGCGGGGGCATCTCTCGCGATCTTGGCGAAGCCAGTTTCCCCCGCATGGGCTTAAAGTGCGCCTTCTATCTCACCGATTTGAGCGAGCCGAATTCCGGTGTCACCATGCTCGCGCCGGGCAGCAACCAGCTCACCGATCGCATTGAGATTCCCGAAGGCGAAACCGACCCGGCCAACGCGCTTGAGCCGCTGCTGAACCCCGGCGATTGCGTCATCTTCGAATACCGCACCTGGCATGCCGGCGCGCCCAATTTCACCCAGATGACGCGCAAAGCCGTCATGATCGGCTACTGCTATCGTTGGCTCAAGCCGATGGATTTCGTCAAACAAGAGCTGTCTTTCCTGGATAAACTAAGCGATATTGAGAAATACCTGGTCGGCGAAGAAGTCGATGACACGCAGGAGTTCCAGCCCGGCGGCGGCTACAATCCGCTGAACGAATGGTGCGCGCAGCATGGCGTCGAACAAACTAGGCAAGGCATGTGAAGCGCCGTGTTCGTATCCGCGCTGGTCAAAGCTCCCCCTGCTGCGTTAGCCGCCGGTCAAATCAAGTCTAAGGACAGGCAATGAAACAAGATAATCAGATCCCAAGAATGTTAAGCGAACCGCATACCTCCGAAGCGCGCCCGCCAAAGACCGTCCGCATCGATAGCGACCTGGTCATCGTCGGCGGCGGACTGGCTGGAACCTGCGCCGCTATCACCGCCGCTCGCGCCGGCATCAAGGTGGTGCTGGTGCAAGACCGCCCGGTCCTCGGCGGCAACGCCAGCAGCGAGGTCCGCTTATGGGCGCTGGGCGCCACCTCGCACATGAACAACAACAATCGCTGGGCGCGCGAAGGCGGCGTCATCGACGAAATCCTGGTCGAGAATATGTATCGCAATAAAGAAGGCAATGCCCTGATCTTCGATACAGTCCTGCTGGAAAAGGTAGTCGAAGAAGAAAATATCACCCTCCTGCTCAATACCGCCGCTGTCAGCCTTAGAAAATCCGACGGCGAAACCATAGAATCCGTCACCGCCTTCTGCAGCCAGAATTCAACCCAATACGAGCTTTACGCTCCACTATTCTGCGATGCCTCCGGCGATGGCATTGTCGCCTTTCAAGCCGGCGCCGCCTTTCGCATGGGCGCGGAATCACGCGAGGAATTTGGCGAAAAATTCGCCCCCAGCGAAGAATACGGCTACCTGCTCGGGCATTCGATCTATTTCTACAGCAAGGATGTCGGCCTGCCAGTGAAGTTCGTGCCGCCGAGCTACGCCTTGGAAGACATCACGCGGATACCGCGCTTCCGCAGCTTCAATACCGCTACCGATGGCTGCCGACTTTGGTGGATCGAATACGGCGGCCGCCTCGATACCGTGCACGAGACCGAGACTATCAAGTGGCAACTCTGGAAAGTGGTATATGGCGTCTGGAATTACATCAAGAATTCGGGCAAGTTTCCTGATGCCGAGACCCTGACCCTGGAGTGGGTCGGGCATATTCCCGGCAAGCGCGAGAGCCGCCGCTTCGAAGGCGATTACATGATGATCCAGCAAGACATCATCGAGCAGCGGCAGCACTACGATGCGATTTCCTTCGGTGGCTGGTCGATCGACTTGCACCCGGCCGACGGCGTTTTCAGCGAGCTTCCCGGCTGCGATCAATGGCATGCCAAAGGCGTCTATCAGGTGCCCTACCGCAGTCAATACAGCAAGAATATACGCAATCTCTTCATCGCCGGGCGCATCATGAGCGCCTCGCATGTCGCCTTTGGCTCGAGCCGCGTCATGTTGACTTTGGCGGCGGCCGCGCAGTCAGTTGGCATGGCGGCGGCGCGCTGCGTCCGCGGCAACTTGCTGCCGCGCGATATCGCCGATCCCGACAAGATCAAATTGCTCCAACGTGACTTGCAGCGCGTCGGCGGCTACATCCCGCAGTTCAAGCTGGACGACGGCGAGAATCTGCTGCGAGCAGCCGCTGTCACAGCCTCAAGCAAACTCTGTCTGGAGCGCCTGCCGGATGATGGACCGCGTCATGTTTTGAAGCGCCCCTACGCGCAAATGCTGCCGCTCCAGCGCGGACGCGTCCCGCGGATGAGTGTCACTGTGGATGCCGCCGAGCCGACAGCGCTCGAAGTGCAATTGCGCGCGAGCAGCAAAGTGGATAACCACAGTCCCGATGTCATGCTGCGGACGCTGACCTTCGACTTGCCCACAGGCGAAAATCAAGTTATCGACCTGGACTTTGATCAGTTGATCGACGATGGGCGCTACGGCTTCGTCTGCGTGATGGACAACCCGGCTCTGCGCCTCCATCTGAGCGAGTCTCGCATCACCGGCTTGATCGCGCTGCAATACCGCCGGACGCAGGCGCCGCCCCAGGATATCGGCGTAGAGAGCTTCGAGTTCTGGACGCCCCCGCGTCGCCCCGAAGGCCAGAACATCGCCATGACTTTCAACCCGCCAATCAACGGCTTTGATCCGCAAAATGTCTGTAATGGCGTCGCCCGCCCCACCTCGCAGGTTAACGCCTGGGTGGCCGATCCGGATGATCCAGCGCCGCAACTCGATATCAAATGGGTCGCGCCGCAGAGCATCAGCAAGGTCACGCTCATGTTCGATACCGACTTTGACCACGCGATGGAAACCACCTTGCGCGGACACCCGGAAGACGTCATGCCCTTCGCCGTCAAGAATTATCGACTGACTGACGGAAACGGCAAGTTGCTCGCGGAAGTGGCTGACAACCATCAGACGGTGAACATGATAGAATTTGACGAACCCGTCGAAACCGATCATCTGCAAGTACGGATTCTCGACGGGCAAGCCAATGTGCCGGCGGCAGTATTCGCCGTGCATTGCTACGAATAACTTAGGCGCGCCGCTGCGGGAAGAAGCCATGGTTACAGAAAGAGAACGCTACTTTTTTGATCTCAACGGCTACCTGTTGTTGAAAGGCGCTCTGCCCGCCGAGGAAGTTGCCGAGATCAACACCGCCATTGACACGCTGCTGCCGATAAAACCCGGCGAATGGAAAGGTTACGTGCACGGCCATAACTACGGCGACGACGATGGCTTGAATCTCCAGCAGATTTACGAGGGCGGCGAAGCCTTCGAAAAGCTCATCGACCATCCAGCATGGATCGATAAGGTGAAATACTTTGTCGGCGGCGCCGATACCTTCGACTATAATCACGGTCCCCTTTTCATCGACGAATGCTTCGCCAATATTCGGGGACCCGGAGAATCGATAGGGCTCCACTCCGGCGGTCACGAAGGCACAAAACGCACGCAGTTTCGCTACTACAACGGCCAGTTCCATTGCGGCCAGATCAACATTCTGATGGCGCTAACGGATATCGGACCCGGCGATGGCTGTACCATGGTTGTGCCCGCCAGCCACAAAGCGCACTTTCCTCATCCCGATTCCGAAACGCACCGGATGCGCGGCGAGGTGGCCTCGGTCGATGACGTCGAGGGCGCCGTCCACATCTACATGACTGCTGGTGATGTGCTGCTCTTCGTCGATGCCTTATGCCACGGATCAGCGGAGCGGATCAACTCGGGCGACCGCCGAATCATCGTTTATCGCTACGGACCCTCCTGGGGCAACTTCCGTCATGGTTATCGCGTTTCGGATGAATTGGAGGCGCGGCTCACGACGGAGCGCCTGCAAATCGTGCGGCCCAAGGCGCCTCTCCTGCCCCCATAACGCTCAGGCTTGCAACTCGCGCAAGCGACTCTCGTCAACCGCCGCGCCCAGCCCGGGATCGGTCGGGATTTCATAGAAGCCTGCGGCGCAGGTCAGCGGCTTTGCCAGCAGTTGATTCGCGATCTCAAAGACCGGCGGCTGATACTCCAGCAGGAATAAGTTGGGTATCGCAGCGGCGGTATGGATGGTCGCGGCGATGCACATGCCCAAGCCCACACTGAGATGCGGCGCCATTTTGACGTTGAAGGCTTCCGCCATGGCGCTTATCTTGATCACTTCCGAAATGCCGGCGCGCCCGACATCGGGCTGCAAGATATCAGCCGCCTTTTGCGTCAGCCAGGGACGGAACTGATAGCGCGTGCGCTCGGTCTCGCCGATGGCGATAGGCGCCGCGACCGCCTGCGCCAACTGCGCATGAGACTCAATATCCTCCGGATTTATCGGCGCCTCAAAGAAACCAATGTCCATATCCGCCAGGGCATGCCCCAGTCGCACGGAATCATCCAACGTATATACCCAGTGAGCATCGAGCAGGAGCGTCGCCTCGTCGCCCAACGCTTCTCGCAGCGCGGCGACGCTTTCGATATCCGCGCGTACGCCATGCCCCGCGGCTAACTTAAAATCGTTGAATCCCTTCCCGACGAATTGCAGCGCCAATTCGACCCGTTCTTCCTTGGTCGGGCGCGGCAAGCCGGAGACGTAACAGGGGATCCGCTCGCGGTAGGCGCCGCCCAGCAGTTGATACACCGGCTGGCTCAGTATTTTCCCCCGCAGGTCCCATAGCGCGACGTCGCAAGCGCTGATCGCGTCAAGCATGAACCCGCCATAGTAACCCCGCTCGCGCATCAAATCGTACATCACATTCCACAAGACATTGCCATCCAGCGGGTCGCGTCCGATAAGCGCCGGAGCCAGCAACTGCTCGATAATCTGCTGTACGACCTCAGGCGCGACCGGCGCCAATGCCTCGCCCCAGCCGACCGCCCCGTCAGCGGTCGTGATCTTGACGAAGGCAGTCTCAAAATAAGCGGAATAGAGCGCGCGATAAGGCGGTCGCAGAAAATAGGCTTCCTGGTCAGCCCCTTTTGGCAGCAGGCCAAGATAAGCTTCTTCCCGCTTGATTCTGAGCGGCATGACTTCTACCCGGGTGATTGACATTGGCGTTTCCCCGTTGCTTTGGATTTGGAAAGGTATCTGCTGGAACAGATATAGTGTATGGTAGGATATGCGCTTGTGCAACGAAGGGCGAATTCAGGAGCGGTCAAACGTGTTAGCCGGAATATTTCAGATACTTCAGACACCATTCGATGAACGCGGCGATATCGATTGGGACAGTTTCGCTCGCCAGATCGAGTATTGCGTCGCGGCCGGCGTACATGGCATGGTCCTGCCCGCCCTCGCCAGCGAATTCTTCACCCTCAGTGATGCCGAGCGCAAACAAGTTGTCGCCTTCGCCAGCGAACACATCGCCGGGCGCGTCCCCTTTGTCGCTAGCGTACAAGGCTTGAATGAACGCATCGCCCTGGATTTCGCGCGCCAAGCCTGCCAGCGCGATGCGACAGCCCTGATGGCGATGCCCCCTTACTTGCGGAAAGCGCCCAAAGCGGAAGTGCAAGCCTACTACCGGCAGCTTGCCGGCTTTGACCGACCGCTCATCATACAGAATGCGCCAGCGCCGATCGGCGCCCCCCTGTCTCCGCAAGAGTTGGTTGACCTGCTCGCCGCTGAAGCCAATATCCAGTACATCAAAGAAGAAACTATTCCTATATTGCAGCATATCAGCCAGATACTTGAACTCGACGCCGGCGATTGCCTTGGCGTATTCGGCGGCGCGAACGGCATCTACCTGATCGATGAGCTGAAGCGAGGCGCCTGCGGCAATATGCCAGCCGGGGGCATGGTCGATGTTCAGGTGAAAATCTATAACTTGTACCGAGCCGGCGAAATTGAGCGGGCGGAATCCCTGAATTTCCAATTGCTGCCCCTCCTGAATTACGCCATGGTCTACGGCGTATCCTTGCACAAATACCTGCTGTGGCGGCGCGGCGTCATTGATTCGCCCTACGCGCGCGATCCGCAAAAGCTCAGCCTCGACGCCGATGACATCGCCGCCATTGAAGCCCTGTGGCAGCGCATCGCCGCGCACGCGATCCCGGAATTTCCCTTCAATTGAATCCCGAGACCAAGGCGCTCAGTAGGTCCAGGTTCGCCGCAGCGGCCGCTCAATCTGCAGCAATCGCATTAGCAGAAGCTGCCGGCATTCAGCCAGCGCGGCAGCGTATTCATCCTGCGCTGACACATCGCGGTAGGCGCCCGGATCCTCCGCCATATCCCACAAAGACTCGCGCCCGTCCGCATGTATCAGGTAACGATGCCCCGCCGCGCGCAGGCACTTCCAACCGGCGCCTTCTGTTATGGCGATATCCTTTTGAGGCTGCTTCCCGCACTCAATCATGCCGGCCAGGCTTTGCCCCTGCATGAAAGGCGGGATCTGAACGCCGGCCAACTCCAGCAAAGTTGGCGCAATATCAACCGCTTCGACGATGCCCTGATGCGTTCGGCTCTGCTCGGAGCCGGGCGGGACAATGATAAGCGGCACGCGGCTTACGGCATCATCGGCCGGATAGCCTTTGCCATAACGAAGATGGTCGCCCAGCCATTCGCCGTGATCGGAGGTGAAAACGATGATGGTGTCATCGGCTTTGCCGCAGGCTTCGAGCGCCGACAAGATCTCGCCGACATAATGATCCAGTTCGGTGATCATCGCGTAGTAGCCTTGCTTCGCCCGTCGCAGTTGCGCATCCGAGAACTGCGCCTCCGGTTCGCGCGGGCGGCGCTGATCAATCTCAGCCGGAAACCGCGGCAGCGAGAGCCTGGCCGGGTCGTAGAGATCAAGGTAACGCTGTGGGGAAATCCAGGGCGCGTGCGGCGAATAGAAACCGGCGATGCAAAAGAACGGCTCCTTCCCAAGGCTTTCGATGAAGTTGATAGTCTGCCGGCCGACGAAGGCGCTATGAGTCAAACCCTCATCAGCCGCGAAAGGAATGCCGCCGTCAAAATCATGTCGGCCTTCCGGGTCGCCTCGATGCGCGACATTGTCCTCAATACCCATCGTCCGCTGCCAGACCCGGCTATTGGGCGGGATGCCGGCGCTTATTTTGTCCATCTGCTCCGGCGCCTGCCGCCGAACCCAGGCGCGATAGGCGTCCTCGTATACGCCCGGCTCGTCGGCGATCTCCAAATGGTCGAAGCCGTATGGGGGATGCGGCAGCCGGTGGTCGCGGTTGGCATGCGGCAGGAAGTGCAGCTTGCCAATGTTGGCGCTGCGATAGCCGTATCCTTTCAAGATTCGCGGCAAAGTCACCGTATCTTCGGGCACAGGCGCGCCCATGCGCGTAATGCCAAGACTCGAGGGATAGCGACCGGATAACATGCTTATGCGGCTGGGCATGCAGACCGGATTCTGCACGAAACAGCGGGTGAAATTGGCGCCGCGCGCCGCCAGGGCGTCAAGGTTCGGCGTGATGATTTCCCGATTGCCATTCGCCCCCAATGCGTCCCAGCGCTGCTGATCGGTATACAATAGGAGAATGTTGGGGCGTTTCATGGACCTGCTCCCATACCTGACGACGCGGGCCAATTTGACATGACTATGCGGTGGAGATGTGTTGACTGTATCCCTGTTGGAAGACTATCATGAATATTGTGTCACACTGAATCTTAAGCAAACACCCAGACAAAGGCGCGGATATTCATGGAATCAGGGTAGCAGATTTTGGGGCGGAACGGGTGAATCTATGTTCGCGTATATACAATATATTGAGACGGAATGCTAACGTCGCCGGCGCCGCTGCCTGTGGTAAGTTGGATGGGCGAAGACAGAACCGCGCGCCCGAATCTGCGAGAAGCGCGAATTCAGATGCGCCTGGCGAGTTCAAAACAAGCTTTCGAGTGAAAAGGAATTGAAATGGCCATCGCTGATTTTGAGAATATTTCACAGGTAGAGCACAGCCAGGAAGCCTTTGACCAAGCCTTTCGCGACAACTTGTATTACACGCGCGGTCAAGCGATCTACACGGCGACTCGACACGATCTTTATGTCGCCCTGGCGCATACGGTGCGCGACTACATCATGTACGACTGGCAACAAAATGTCGATTGCTACTATCGCCAGAATCCCAAATTCGTATATTACCTTTCGGCTGAATACCTCCTCGGGCAACAGTTGGAAAGGAATCTGCGGTATACGGATACCTATGACTTCGCGCGGCAAACGATGGAAAAGCAGGACATCGACATCGTTGATCTCATCGCGCTCGATATCGAGCCCGGCTTGGGCAATGGCGGCTTGGGACGGCTTTCCGCCTGCTTCATGGATTCGCTGGCCGCCCTCAATATCCCGGCTGTCGGCTACGGCATTCGTTACGAATACGGCATATTTCGGCAGAGCTTCCGCGATGGCTGGCAAATCGAAAGCCCGGACGAATGGCTCTATTACGGCAATCCCTGGGAATTCCCGCAGCCGGACGACATGGTCGAGGTCGGCTTTGGCGGCCGAACAGAACATTATACGGATGTTGACGACAACTATCGCGTGCGCTGGATACCGGCCCAGACGCTCATGGGCCAGCCCTATCACACGCTTGTCCCCGGCTACAATACCAAGACCGTGAATATGCTGCGGCTTTGGAGCGCGCGCGCCACCAGCGAATTTGACTTGCAGCTATTTGATGTCGGCGATTACAGCCGCGCGGTGGAACAGAAGACGAGTTCGGAAAATATCACCAAGGTGCTCTACCCAAACGACAATACGCCACAGGGCAAAGAATTGCGCTTGAAGCAGCAGTATTTCTTCGTCGCTTGCTCGCTCAACAATATCATCAAACGCTTCATGATCAAGAATGTGGACTGGGAGGAACTGCCCAAGATCGCCGTTATTCACTTGAACGACTCCCACCCCGTGATCGCCATCGCCGAGTTTATGCGCTTGCTTATCGACGAATATCAAGTCGCATGGGAACGCGCCTGGCGCGTCACCGAAGGCGCCTTCGCGGCGACCCAGCATACGCTTTTGCCCGAGGCTCTGGAGAAATGGCCCGTATGGTTGATGGAACGCGTCTTGCCGCGCCACCTGGAAATTATCTACGAAATCAACCGGCGCTTCCTCGACCTCGTGCGCATGACTTTCCCGAACGATACCGCCCGGGTCGAAAGCATGTCGATCATTGAAGAAGGCGCCGAAAAGCAAGTGCGCATGGCCAACCTCGCCTGTATCGGCAGCTACTCGGTAAATGGCGTCGCCGAACTGCAATCGGACCTTTTGAAGACGCGCGTCTTCCCCGACTTCGCCGCCCTTTGGCCCGAAAAGTTCGGCAACAAGACGAATGGCGTCACGCCGCGACGCTTCATGTGGCTGGCGAATCCGATCTTGACCAATCTCATCACCGAACGTATCGGCGACGGCTGGCTGACCAACCTGGAAGAACTTGCCCGGCTGGAGGCATTTGTCGACGAACCGGAATTTCGGCAAGCCTGGCGCGCGATGAAAATGGCCAATAAGACGGAACTGGCGGGCTACATAGAAGGCCGGCTTGGCTTGAGCATAAACGCCGACTCCATGTTCGATGTCATGGTCAAGCGCTTGCACGAGTACAAGCGGCAACTGCTGAAGACCCTGCATATCATCCATCTGTATCAGAAACTGAAACGCGACCCGCAAGCTGAGCAGGAGCCCGCCACCTTCATCTTCGGCGCAAAGGCCGCGCCCGGCTATTACATAGCCAAGCTGATCATCAAACTGATCAACTCAGTCGCCGACGCGATCAATCGCGATCCGGTATGCGCTGGTCGCCTGCGCGTGGTATTCATCCCGAACTTCAACGTGACCGCGGGACAACTGGTATACCCGGCGGCGGATGTTTCCGAGCAGATCTCGCTGGCGGGCAAAGAAGCATCGGGCACGGGCAATATGAAGTTCACGCTGAATGGAGCGCTGACCATCGGTACGCTTGATGGCGCCAACATCGAGATCCGCGAACGGGTCGGCGCCGAGAACTTCTTCCTCTTCGGCCTGACAACGGATGAAGTCTTCGCGACGAGAGAAGCTGGCTATAATCCGCAGAGTTACTACAACGCCAACGACGACCTGCGCGAGGCAATCGACTGGATCGCCTGCGGGCAATTCTCCGGCGGCGATACGGACATTTTCCGGCCGATCGTCGATTCCTTGCTCCATCACGATGAATATATGCTCTGCGCCGATTTCGCCGACTATGTCGCCTGCCAGCAGAGCGTCGCCGACGCCTACGCCGATCAAGAGCGCTGGACCACCATGTCGATTCTCAACGCGGCCCGCTCGGGCTTCTTTTCGTCAGACCGGACGATCGCCGAATACAATCGCGATATTTGGCGGGCCTCAGTGCTTGACCTGGCTAAGAACAGTTGACATCGCGGGCTCCAAGTTCATCGACAAAAGGCTGCTGCTTGCGGCATTGCTCGAATCCGTTACAATTTGAGCGCTCGGCTTGCTAGGCGTCGAGCCTGTTGCTTTGACTTGAAACCACGGAGAGGAATGCGGCATGAGCGATTCTAAGCCCGCCCGTATCACCATCGATAGCAAGCGCGTCATCGGCGCAATATCGCCGCTGCTCTTCAGCGGTTTCGCCGAGCACATGGGCCGCTGCATCTACGAAGGCATATATGACCCCGCCTCCAAACAAGCCGACGAGAATGGCTTGCGCCAGGATGTCCTCGCGGCGCTGCGCGAACTGAATTACCGTTCGATGCGCTACCCGGGCGGCAATTTCCTCAGCGGTTACTTCTGGGAAGATGGCATCGGCGCCAAAGAGAATCGCCCCAGCCGCCGCGATCTCGCCTGGCAATCGATCGAGAGCAATCAGTTCGGCACGGACGAATTCTTGCATTTCTGTCGCGAAATCAATACCGAGCCGATGCTCGGCGTGAATATGGGCACGGGCAACATTCAAGACGCCGCCAACCTGGTCGAATACTGCAACGCCCCGGCCGGCAGCAAATATGCTGACATGCGCGCCGCAAACGGGCGGCAAGACCCCTACGGCGTCAAGTATTGGTGCCTGGGCAATGAGATGGACGGACCTTGGCAGATCGGGCATCTGGACGCCATTGAATATGGCAAGAAGGCGCGCGAAGCAGCCAAGATGATGCGCTGGCATGACGACTCGATTGAGCTTGTGCTCTGCGGCTCATCGGGCCCCCAAATGCCGACTTATCCGGAATGGGATCGCATCGCGCTGGAACTTTGCTGGGAGCATGTCGATTATCACTCGATGCACTATTATGCCGGCAACCGGAACGATGATACTCCAAGCTACCTGGCGCTAAGCGCAGAATTTGAGGATTTTGTAGAAACGTTAGAGGGCGCGCTTCGCTATGTGAAAGCCAAGACCCGCTCAAAGCATGATGTCTATTTGTCCTGGGACGAATGGAATGTCTGGTACAAAGCGCGGGAGCTAAGCGACTTGCGCGGCAACTGGACGGAAGCGCCGCATCTCATCGAAGAAGTCTACAACCTGGAAGACGCCTTGGTTGTAGCGCAATGGCTCAACGTCTTCTTGCGCAAAGCCGATGTTCTCAAGATCGCTTGTATCGCCCAAATCGTCAACGTCATCGCGCCGATTCTGACCCGGCGAGATGACCTGCTCAAGCAGACCACCTATTATCCATTGAAGCTCTTCAGCCAAATGGCGAGCGGCAATTCGCTTGATGCGCATGTGGAATCGCCGCGCTATGAGACGAGCGAATACGGAGATATGCCGCTGCTTGATGTAGCCGCCGCCCATGATCCGGCCGCGGGCAAAAATACCATCTTCATCGTGAATCGCAGCCTGACCGACAGCATCGCGCTCGAGATCCTCTGGCAAGACGTCAAGCCCATACGATTTACCTCGGCGCAACAGCTTGCCGGCGATAATCCAAAAGCCGCCAACAGCTGGAACGACCCGAATCGCTTGACAACACAGGCGATCTACGCGCCCCGTATCATCGACGGCAGCGCCGAATTGAGCTTGCCGCCGCTTTCCTTCACAGCCCTGGGCGTCGAGTTGTGATGCCCCCGCGGACCTCAGCCCAGGCGAGGTTCGCTGTTGAGCGCGATCCGGCCGCCGCTGGCATTTGACGCAACCGCCGCCAGCATAATCTCGGTCACGTGGCGCGCTGTCCAAAGGTTGGATAGCTCCGGCTGACAGCCATCATTGATACAAGACAGCCATTCCTCGTGCTGGTTCGCTACCGGCGCCGGCCTGATCTGTTCGATGATTGGTTCCGCCCACTCCCGTTCGAAAGAGCTGGGACGAATGTAGTCAATAGCGTCATCAGCCCGCTTGATGAGCTTTCCCGCCGTGCCATGCGCGCGCAGGTAGGATGAGCGCGCCGGATCGCACCAGCCGGTTTCAGCCGTCGCCAAGGCGCCATTCGCCATCTCCAGGATCAACGTGGCTGTGTCTTCCATCGCCGTCGGCTTGTCGACTGTGGTCATCCGCGCGGTCACGAAGTCAGCTTTGCCCAGAAGCGCGACGATGTTCGCTATCGAATACACGCCCATATCAATTAACGCGCCGCCGCCCGCGGTCTCGTCGTCAAAAAACCAGAAGTCGTTTTCTACCCGCTTCTCTTCAAAGCTGTCCGTCACCTCCGCGTAATACACTTCAGGACCGCCGTGACTATGGCGGGCAAAAGCGCCTGAGACTTTGCCAAGGGCTTCGCTCCCCAATTGCCGACGCATCTCGTATACCACCGCATCAAACGACGGCCGGCAATAAACTGCCAACTCAGGTCGAGCGTCGCTGGCCGCGACCAACTGATTCGCCTCCTCCATTGTCGTGCAAAGCGGCTTCTGCATGAAGAGGTGCAAGCCCCTTGCGAGCGCCGCCAAGCCCGCCTCCGCGTGCAAAGGATGCGGCAGCGCGACTATCACGGCATCCAGGCTATCATCGTTGAGCAAATCAGACCAATTCGTCGAATAACGCGGCACATCAAAACGCTCGCAGAGCAAGCGCAGACGGCTCTCCGTTCGCCCGCAAATATGCGTCGCCTGCATGCCTTCGACCTGCGCGATCTCCGGCAAATGGCTCAAAGCCGCGATGCCGCCAGCGCCAAGAATCCCGACATTAAGCATCGATATAACCTCGCAGAAAGGCGTAGCTGCGCCGGATAGACCCGATCATGTCTTCGTTGCCCGTTTCGTCTTCGATGGCGAGTACGCCGCTGTAGCCGATATCTCGCAGCGCCTGAATATATCCATCCCAAGGCACAAGACCCTCGCCGCAGGTCGCTTGCCGAGTTTCCGGATTCCAGTCTTTCGCGTGGGTATGAATGATCTTGTCGCCGAGGATATGCACGCCTTGAATTGTCCCGGCTTCCGAACCAAAACGGAGCAGATTGCAAGGATCATAATTGACTTTCAACCAGGGATTGTTGACCTCGTCGATGAAATCACTTAACGCCTGTGGCGATTCCTGACCGGTCTCCAAAGCGAAATAGACGCCAACCTTCGCGCCATGTTCGGCAATTTCACCCACCGAACCCAGCAGAATCTCATACGCCGGGTCCGTCCGGTCTTCCGGCAAGACGCCGGCGTGAGTCGTCACGATGTTTCCGCCAAGTTCGGCAGTGGTCTCCAGCGCCTGCTTGGTCTTGTCAATCCGCCAGCGCAAGCCCTCGCTCTCCTCCAGGCCCCCGTAAGTCACAGCCCCCTGCAACTGAGCGCAAAAACCGCTGAACGACAAGCCGAGCGACTCGGCAATTTTGACCACTTCGCGGCGGTCGGCTGTTGAGCCAACTTCGGGGTCAAGGATGCAGGGGCGGTATTCAAAGTCCACGATCCAGGGTTGCGCCGATGTGCAGCCGGTCTCGGCGGCGATTTCCAGCTGCCGCGCCAAGGCGGCAACATCCGGCGTCGCGCCCAAGGTCCACAGCGCGCAACCAAGTGTTAGCTCCGACATTCGATTTTCCCTTTCCCAACCGGCAATCTCAGCACCCATTATAACAAAGGCAAGTCAAGCATGAGCAGCCAAGGTCGATAATAAATGCCCAACTCATCCGCGAGAGTGGAATCGACTTATCCAAATCTGATGTTGCAAACGCCCCAGACCGGGACCGGCCCAAGAAACGGACCGCATGTGTCAGCCAACCGCGTCGCCGCGCCAACGGCTGATTCCCCCGCAAGCATTGGCAAGCTTATGCTCGGGAAAACGCGCCGATTTGACAACAGCGCTTGGACAAGTTATGATGCAGTAATTAGAGGCGCGTTTTGATTCGTCTGAATCAGTTCTTCGCGGCGGACGCCGTGAATGGTATGAAATACGTTGATCGCGGCTCTCCACGGCGCTTGCAAGAGAATCGAATGCCGCGTGTTCGCAGCGATTGCCTGTGTTGCGCTCTTGCAATTGGCTTGGGTTCCCATGATATTAGTCTGTGGCATTTCGCGGCAGCTGATATGACTATCGGATTATATGGAGGATAAGGAAATGAAGCGCAATGCGTTATTCATCAGTCTCATCGTGCTGCTTGCGATGACCACTCTGCTGCCCGTAAGTGTGCTGCAGGCCGACGGTCATTGCGAATTCGCGGATGAGACGATCACTATCGGTGGCTTGGCGCCCCTTTCCGCCCCCGGCGCGGTAGCTGGCGGGGTCGCTATGGACTGGGCTTTTAATCAGGCGGCTGATGATATCAATGCTGACTGCGGCGTTCAGATAGATGGCGTCAATTATCAGATTGATGTTGTCACGGGCGATTCTGAAGGCAGCCCGGAGCGCGGTCAAGCCGTTACCGAGCGGCTGATTCAGGAAGACCAAGTTGATGCGATGGTAGGCGTCTATCATAGCGCCGTCGGTTTGGCGACTATGGGCATGCTGGAAGCGAACCAGATTCCGACTGTATTCTCCGAGCCCTGGAACGACAACGTCAGCGCCAACGGCATCCGGGAATTCGATGGCGCGCCGCCGCGCTTTGAAGACGGAATCGATCATATATTCCGCATTTCCCCAGCCAGTTCGATGGTCGGCAGCGTTGTCGTTGACTGGCTGCTGAGCCTGGGCGTTGACGATGTGGTACTGATCGTGGAGAACACCGACTATGGTCAGCCGGCCGCGGCTGACGAGGCGGCTCGCTTTGAAGCGGCGGGCGCCACAGTCTCCAAGATTGACGTCGAACTCGGCACGGAAGATTTCGTTCCGATCCTCAGCCGCATTCAGGCTCGCGCGGAAGCGCCCGATGTCATCCGCATACTCGTCACCGGCGAGACTTCTTTCAACCTCACGCAGCAGATGTCTGAACTGGGCATTGCGCCGACTGAAGACACCATCTGTGTCACGAACCAGTTTGCCTTCCAGTCGGATCAATACTGGGCCACCGTCCCCGATGGCAATTACTGTGCCTTCAATCGGGTGGGCATAATCCCAAGCCTGTTCAGTGATGCCGCCGTTGAATTGAACGCCAAGTACGAGGAAGCATGGGGAGATATCATCCCGAGCTTCGCTATGGCATCGTATGACGCCGTCTACATCCTTGCGGACGCCATGGAACGCGCCGGCAGCTCCTCGGATGCCGCCGCCATAGTCGCGGCCATCGAAGCCACCGATCTCGAGTTGTCACAGGGCCGTTACTACTTCGACTACGGCGCCCACAATCCAGATCTGCCGGAAGGCACGCCGGCCTTCATGTGGCACCAGTGGCCCGATCCTATCGTGACTGTCATGCAGTATTACGAGCCGGGTCAGAGCGGGTTAGAAGCGGCTGTGGTTTATCCGGAAGTGTATCAGACACATGGCTCGTCCTACATCGTGCCAGGCACTTCACCCTAGCCCAATCAGGAAAATTCGGGGGCGGCAGAATCTGTCGCCTTCGTTTCGTCTAAGTAGCGAATTTCGCTAATCTGCCCCTGCTCAACTGGATACGCGGCGCCGGCTTATGATTATACAAGACACTCTCTTCGTCTTATGGCTTCTGGCCGCCGGTCCTGTCTGGGCCGCAATAGGCATGTTCCTGCTGCCATCGGTGAACAAGGGCAGCGCTGACAAAGACCAAATCTCCACGACCACACTGCAAATCGCCGGCGTCATTAGCGGATTCGCTTTGGGACCGCTTGGCATCGGACTCTTTTATTTTGAGCCGGCGCTGATCCGGCGCACAACGCTCTCCGCCGGCATTGTCTTGACGGTCTTCGTATCTTCCCAAGTGCTGGCGCGAGTCATTGATCCGGAATTGCCTTCCGGTTTATGGCTTATCCTGGCTGGTCCGCTTTGGGCGGCGCTGGCTGCCTACTTCTTGCCGCGGCAGTACCGCGCTGTCGAGGCGAACGATCAAAACGTTCTCACAGCGGCCGCGCTTGGCGGCTTCGCCATAGGCCCCCTGATATTCGGCTTAATGTGGCAGCGCACGCCTAAGATCAGCCGCGACTGGATGATCGCCCTTGGCTCGCTCGGCGCTTGGCAAATCTATACGCTTTTCGCCATTCATAATCCGGCCAATCCCTGCGTGGCATCGCCTTTCCACGTGACATACCTGACGCAGCAAACCGCGAACGGCATTGTCATCGGCGCAATATATTCCCTCATGGCGGTCGGCTTGACGCTGATCTACTCAGTACAAGGCATTGTCAGTTTCGCGCACGGCCAACTCTACATGGTTGGCGGTTATTTTTCTTTTTATTTTCTGATGCACAGCTCCAATTTCCTCAGCGATTTGACCGGCGCTGAAATAAGCATCAATCCAATCTTGGGCATTCCGGTTGCCGCCGTGATCGTATTTATCATGGGCGCGCTCTTTGAGCGTTTCTTCCTCAAGCCTATGCACGAAGGGCTGATTGAACGGGTATCAGAATACGCCATTTTAATCACCTTCGGCTTTGGCTTCTTCATTGAATACACCACCTTGGCAATCGCCGGTCCCTTCCCGCAGCGCACAGACAGATTCATTGAAATTCGCCGCTTCACCCTGCAGCGCGCTCAGATCACGGATGACTTCGCCTTTGGTCCCATTAACATCATTGGCGACCGCGCCTTCGCCATGGTCGTAGGCGTCATCTTGATATTCGCCCTGCTCTACTTCCTGCAGCGCACCTGGACCGGCAGAGCGTTGCGCGCCACCAGCCAGGACCGGCAAGCGGCAGCGGTTACCGGCATCAATCCGACCAATATGAACACGCTCTCATTTGGTCTCGGCTCGATGCTCGCGGCCATGTCGGGCGCGGCGCTCATACCGATTTTCGCCTGGGTGCCCTGGGTGGGCGCGGAGATGGTCGGGCGCTCTTATGTAATCGTCGTGCTTGGCGGCTTGGGCTCAGTGCCGGGCGCTCTGCTCGGCGGGATTATCGTTGGCATCGTGGAAGCGCTGGGCGCGGGCTGCCATCCTGATCCCAGCCGAGGCGCCGCCTATAAAGAAGCCTTTGCCCTGGTCATATTCGCGCTGGTGCTGTTGCTAAAACCGACGGGACTCTTCGGCAGGGAGCAGACCTAATCATGGCTTTCTTCAAGCGCTTCGAGTCCACAATTGACAATGGTATTGGTCGCCGCCGCTTTGGCTACATAGTGCTGGGTTTAATCATACTTTTCTTCCTCTGGTTCCCGAACGACAGTTCGCAGTCCAACTATGCCAAAACGGTTTTCATCAGCGGCTTCTTCTATGCCATCATGGCGTCGAGTTGGGCGCTGCTGGCGGGCATCGCCGGGCAATTCTCCTTCGGCCACATGGCTTTCATGGGCATCGGCGCTTACGTCGCCGGGCTCATCGCTCGCGACGGGATTGTCTTCGCCACGCTCGGCATCGCCATCAGTCCCGAATCAATCTCCGCCATCGGGGCCATCATAATCGGCACGCTGATAGCCGGCTTGGTCGGCCTGGTGATCGGCTGGCTCCTGCTCCGCCTGCGCTCGGCCTACCTGGCGCTGTTTACCATCGCCTTCTCCGAGCTCTTCCGCATCATGATGCTGACCGAATATGACTACACCGGCGGGTCGAATGGCTTGTCCCTGCGGCCCCTGCTGCAAATTGCCGATGTCGATACCGCCAGACAAGTCGAATATTATCTGATGTTCGGGCTGCTGATCGTCTGTCTGCTGGTCATGCACTGGGTCGCGAATTCGCCGATAGGCCTCTTCCTTCGCGCGATGCGAGAAGACGAAGACGCCGCCTCCGCGCTTGGCGTCAACGTCGTCCGCTACAAAATCCTCATATTTGTCTTTACGAGTATGATCGTGGGCTTGGCCGGCGCGGTATTCTATAGCGATGTCGGCTCCGAACGCATCATCCCCGAGCAGCTTGAAGTCCTGCAAATGTCTCTGATTATCGCCTACGCCGTCATAGGCGGCATGGAGAGCCTCGTCGGCGCGGCCGCCGGCGCCTTTATCTCGCGCTATCTGCTGGAAGCAACGCGTGAGGTCGTGATCGCCTTGCCCCTTGGGCTCACTACCTCTGATGGTTCCGGAGCCTTCGTCTGGGAGACGGGCGCCTGGCGCTATGCCCTCTTTGGCGTGATTATGGTCTTTACCTTGCGATATATGCGCAACGGCTTGCTGCACCCAATCATCACCTGGTTCAGCGGACGAGACCTGATCATGCAAGAGACTGTCTCCAAGCGCAAAAGCGACGACGACTATGACGATCAGCCGGAGGCGGGAGATGAGTAACATCAACCTGGCGGTAAACCGCGTCTCCAAGCGCTTCGGCGGCAACCAGGCTGTAGATCACGTCTCCTTTAGCGTTACCAAACCGGAACTCATCGGCATGATCGGGCCCAATGGCGCTGGCAAAACGACCTTGACCAATGTCATGAGCGGAATGATAAAGCCCACTTCCGGCGCCATTTACCTCAACGGCAAACGCATCGACGGTCACCCGGCATACGATGTGACTCGCGCCGGTTTGGGCCGCACCTTCCAAATCACTAGAGCGCTGGGCCGGATGACAGTCCTGGAAAACATGATGGTGCCCGGTCTCGCGCATCGCCCCGGCGCAAACCGAAGCGCCCTGGAAGAACGCGCCAGAGAGATCCTCGCTCTGCTTACGATTGAACATCTCACCAATGAATACAGCCGCGCGCTCAGCGGCGGGCAACGCAAGCTGCTCGAACTCGGTCGCCTCTTGATGCTCGAACCCTCCATCATCATCCTTGATGAGCCCTTTGCCGGCGTTCACCCCCGTTTGCAAGAGACGATCTACCAGTACATCCACCGCGTTCACGAAGACGGCAAAGCGATCATTCTGATTAGCCATGATATGGGCGCCGTATTCGAGCTGAGCCAGCGCTTGCTGGTTTTGCACCATGGCGCATTGATCGCTGATGGCGCGCCCCAAGATGTCAAAAGCGACCCCGCCGTCATTGAGGCCTACCTTGGCCATGATGAGGAAGACTGAACATGCTTGAGATCGCGGACCTCTACGTCGGCTACTACGAAGACCTGCACATCTTGCGCGGACTAAGCCTACAGGCGCAGACCGGCAAGCTCACAGCGATTTTGGGCGCCAACGGTGTGGGCAAGTCGACGCTGCTCAAAGCGATTTACGGCTTCCTCAAACCACATAGCGGGCAAGTCCTGCTCAATGGCCGCGATGTCACGGGCACGGCCACGCATCAATTGATCAGTCTCGGCATCAGCTATATCCCGCAGCAGCCCGGCATCTTCAAACACATGACTGTCCGCGAAAACCTGATGATGGGCGCCTGGACCTTTCAAAAAGACAAGAAGCGGATGGAAAGCAAGATTGAAGAGAATTACGAGCGCTTTCCCATCTTGCGCGAAAAGCAGCATGAGCAAGCCGGCAATCTCTCCGGCGGCCAGCAACGCATGGTGGAGATCGGCCGAACATTGATGACCGATCCGGAAGTCATCCTCGTCGACGAGCCGACCGCGGGCTTGGCCAAAATGCTCAGCGAAGAAGTCTATCGCATGCTGGTCAACTTGCGGGACGATGAAGGCTTGACGATCTTGCTGGTGGATCAGGAAATCCGCGAAGCGCTAAAGATCGCTGACTATGTATACGTCCTCGAATTGGGGCGAAACAAGTTCGAGGGACCCGCGTCAGAATTCGACGATTTGGAAAAAGCCTTCTGGGCCTGATACCCGATAACTGATCAGGACATGCTCAACCGGTTTTCGAGCCAATACGCACGCCGTTTGGGGGAGCCCCAATTCTTGCACATTGCAGGGGCTTTCGTATACAATATATGGGACACCAAAAAAGTTTTGAAAGGTATTTTCTAATGAAAACGATATTATTTGTTCTTGCTATTCTGCTCTTGTCTATCATGGTCACTGGAGTAGCGGTTGGCCAGACAGAGATAGTCGTGTGGGCGGCGGACAACGAAACTGGCGCTTGCTGGTCCAGTTGGCTTGCGGAGAATTTCGCCAGCGACGACATTATGATTGAGGTAGTGCTTCAACCATCTACGACGATCAACGAAACTCAGCGCGTCGCCATTCTTGGCGGAACCGGCCCAGACATCGTCTCAACGCATGGACCCTCGTTTATGCTCGAATTGGCGCTAGCCGATCTGCTTACGCCGCTTGACGATTACGCCGACCATTTCGGCTGGCATGAGCGGTTTGTGCCTTGGGCGCTAAACATAGGCCGTGTCAACGATCAGATATACAGCTTATCCACCGAATTGGAAACCATAATTGTCTGGTACAACAAGACGCTTTTTGAAGAGCATGGCTGGGAAATACCCAATACGATGGATGAGTTTTTCGCGTTGGGTGAACAAGTTCGCGCAGCGGGCCTTATTCCTTTTGCCCCGGCATTCGGCGAGTTCCCCGCCGGCATTCAGTGGTATGTTGGCGTTTTCTTCAGTCATTACGCCGGTCCTGAACTGGTCTACGAAGCGCTCACAGGTCAACGCGAATGGACCGATCCCGCCTTTGCCGAAGCCATTGCCAAACTGAACGAGATTGTTCAGGATGGCTGGTTCATGGGTAGTCTCGACCTCTATTTTTCCGACACATTCGACAGCGCCCACGCTCAGTTTGGCGCCGGTGATATTGCGATGAATATTGAGGGCACCTGGTTCCAATCCAGCGTCAATGACTTTTTTGGCGAAGCCGCGGGCAACAACAACGAATGGGACTGGTTCCCCATTCCAACGACCTTCACCGATGATCCCTTCTATATTATTGGCGTGGGTTCCAGTTGGGGCATCAATGACAACTCGTCGGTGCAGGATGCCGCCGCCGAGGTCCTGGACTTCTATTTCTCGCCTGCCGCTCAAGCTGCCTTCTTTGACTGCGGTCTAGCCCCCGCGCCGCTGAATTACGAGGGCAATGTTTTCGAAAATGCCGATCCGCGAATTGCCAGCATTTATGAGTCGTTTGGCGAGGCTTCTAGCGCAGGCAATTACGGATATACAAACTGGAGCTTCTGGCCCGCACAGACCAATCTATGGATGTTTGAAGGCTTGGCGATGCTTCACGATGGTCAGATAACGGTAGAGGAATATCTATCTAGAATGCAGGCGGAATTCGAGCCCGAATTTGAGGCCGGTTATGTGCCGCCAATTCCAGAGCGCTAAAGTCCTGCAAGTTTAAGCTATAGCCTTGGGCGTCGCACTCGCATCAAGTACCAAAACGCGAGTGCGACATCTTCAAGTATATCAGCGGCGGGAGATTGCTACTCCGTACAGAGAGTCAGTCGTAGGTTGTCACTGTTGTGCAGATTCCGCAGCTCAACATGAGCGCAGCCAAACGCGCATCTCGCCCGGCTCGCGATTCGCCCACAGATAATACGGTATCGCCCGGAAACGAAATGCCGTCTCTTCAAACTGCTCGCGGCTGTGAAAACGATACAAGGCTGAATTGTCCGGCGACAACTCAATTCTCAGCCCGTCCCCTTCTATCGCAGCCACGCCTCCGAACAGATCATCATCAAAGACCGCTTGAAGTTCCGCCGTCGATGGAATACAGACATTCGCCAAGCGCGGACCATTATCGGCTTCTTCCAGGCAATAGATCAGCGGTCCCCGCTGCAAAGCGACCTGCCCCGCCGCTTGCCTGATTTCACGATGCGGCAGCGCGCGCTCAACCGGCATCGCCAATATCAGTTCGATCCTGTCGCCATCAGACCACTCGCGCGATATCAGGGCATAACCCTTTTCCACCGAAACCGCCTGCCTTGCTCCGTTCAAAGACAGCGCAAACTCGCCGCACCAATCCGGAATCCGCAGCGCCAATTCGAAACTCACCGGCTGCTCAGCATTGATCTGAAACGCGATAGTCCCGTCCCAGGGGTACTCTGTCGCCTGCTCCAAGCTGAAGCCCTGCCCGGCAACATCAAGCGTCGCCGAGTTTTCGTGATATAGCTGTACGTAAACGCGGTTTCCCTGCTGCGAATAAGAATACTCGCCGATGCTCGCGATCAGGCGCGAAATATTCGGCGGGCAACAGGGGCAGAAGAACCAGTCCACGCGCCGGAAATGACCGCTATCGAGGATGCCGCTCCAGCGCCCCATCGGATTGACGCCGGGGTAAGCCGCCAGCGGATTGGCGTAGAAGAATCCAACGCCATCGGCGGATAAGCCGCTGAGGCTGCCGTTGTAGATGGCGCGCTCCATGATATCGATATAGCGGCTGTCCGGATCAAGATGGAACATCCGCTGCGCCCAGAATGCCAAAGCGATAGCGGCGCAGGTCTCGGCGTAAGCGGTCTCGGCGGGCATATCATAAGCGAAGGTGAAGCCCTCGTTGGAATGCGATGGGCCGACGCCCCCATGCAGGTACATTTGCCGCTGAGTCAGATCATCCCAGAGGCGGCGAGACAAAGTCAGCAATTCTTCATCGCCGGTCTCCAAAGCAATATCGGCAATGCCGGCATACAAATAGCAGGCGCGCACGGCATGGCCATTCGCCTCGGTCTGCTCCCGCAAAGGCGCATGCGCTTGACAATAACGATAGGTCTGCGCCCAGAAATCCTCGCGCGATTCCCCTCGCTTGGCCGCCTCCAGGTCGAAGTAGTGCGGCGCCCGCCCCCGTTCATCGACAAAATATCGCGCCAGTTCCAGATAACGCTCTTCGCCCGTCTCGCGATAAAGCTTGACCAGCGCGAGCTCAATTTCCGGATGTCCCGGGTAACCCCGCAGTTGCCCCTCCTCAACGCCAAAACTGGCGTCAATATGATCGGCAAAGCGACTTAATACATCCAACATTTTGCGCTCGCCTGTCGCCTGGAAATAAGCCACCGCGCCTTCAATCAGGTGCCCGGCGTTATAGAGTTCGTGCCAGTCGCGCAGGTTCGCCCATTTGCCGGCCGGGTCGAGTATCGGGAAATACGTATTCAGATAGCCATCGCCCTGCTGCGCGCCTTCTATCGCGTCTATCAACTCATCAGCAATGCTTTTGAGTTCCGGGTCAGGATGCGTCGCCAGGCTATACGCGACGGCTTCCAGCCACTTGCCCGTATCCGAATCCCAAAACATATGCACGACAGAACGCTCGCGCGGAATTTCATGCGTCCGCACACCGGACCAGGCTTTGATCCGGCCTGTCTCTTCCAGCTTCTGATATATCGCGGGGATCGTTCGTTCGCGGTTGACGCGCTGGCGTTCCGCCCAGAAGCCCCCTTCAATGGCTACCTGCTTGAGCGGTATCGGACGCGGCGCATTATTTTTCATAGCATACCCCTGTATTCCGGCGCGGCGGCGCAAGCCCAATAAGCGGAACTTAGCCCTGCTTCACCGCGCGCCAAGTCGCTTGCAGAAATTGTTATCTGTTAAGCAGCGAATATACCGCATTCCCGCCAACCTGCAAATCAATTTGCGCCGATGAAGACATATTCGCCCATTCCGCGAGCGCTTAAGAAATGGCTGCGCCAAAGATCATTTCGCCGGGCCGCGATTATTCGCGACCGGACGAATGACGGCAAGATTCTTTTCATCAATTCTTTGACAGGCAATTTTAGTTTCGCTATAGTCCTGCGAATGTGCAAAGATTCATGTCTGGTTAATGCTTTAACATCATGCGCAAGCAAACAACCGTAAAGCAAAGGAGGTGAGCCGTCCACAGTATCTTTTGCAGTTCGTTCATACAGATGTTTTGCACAATTCTATGGAGGCTAAAATGCGTAAGACACGATTGGCACTACTTCTCTTAATTCTCATCTTGGTCTTGCCCACGGCAATCGCCCAAGACGAACCGGTCATCTACATATTTAACAATTCCGGCACACTCCAATTCGATGCCGGCGGCAGCGACCCCGATGTATTGCAGCGAGTGCAAGACCATATCGCCGAGCAATCCGGAGTCCGTCCGGTCACGATCGTTCCAGGCGGCGCCGCCAGCGCTACCGAACAGTTGAACCTGCTGCTCGGCTCCAGCGACCCGGTCGACCTCTTCCAGGCGCCGGGCAATGGCTGGCATGACTACGCGATGGCGATCATTCCGATCACCGATCTGCTCGCGGAACACGGTCAGAACATCATGCAGGTTATCCCCGAACAGCAATGGGATATCATGAAGAACGCCGATGGCGAGATCATGGGCATCCCGCGTTCAACGCCGACCAGCCCCTACATCACCTGGGTCCGCCAGGATTGGCTGGACGAACTCGGCTTGGACGTGCCCACGACCTGGGATGAGCTGGAAGCGACCATCGAAGCCTTCCAGGCGTATAACCCCGAAGCCATGGTCGCCACCCGCCCGCAGGACATTCGCTGGACGACCCTCGGCGGCTTCACCCCCAACGGCTTCTCCAACTGGCAAGATCCTGACGATGGCATGGTCAAACCCTGGGTCATGCAGCCCGGCGTCCTCGATTGGGTAACTGAACTGAATTCCTGGTGGGAAGCGGGTTATTTCTTCCCCGATACCTTCACGCGCTTCGACGCGCCAGAGTTGTTCCGCACCTGCAATCTGGGCGTATGGATGGGCTGGTACTCGCGCATCACGTTGATCACGCCGCAAATCGAGAGCGGCTGCGAAGGCATCGCCTGGGCCCGCACCAGCATCACCACCGACATGGGCTACATCGCCACCGCCCGGCCGCAAAACGCCAGCGCCTATGCCGTCACGCGCAAGGCCGCCAACCCGGCTGCGGTTATCCAGTTCATGGATTGGGTCTACAGCGCCGATACAACCGACAATCAACTGACCGCTCGCTATGGCATCAAGGGCGAAATGTGGGACTACCTCGATGAAGAAACCAGGCTGGTTAATCCTGACTTGAGCTTCGGCTACGTTAGCGAATACATGCTGCCCAACCTCAACATCGAAATTCGCTACAGCCTGGACGATCCCTCGCGCGCCTGGCATGTCGAGTATCTCGGCGGACAGTTGATCGACCTGGGCGACGCCAAGTGGCCCTTTGACGGAGGCGTCGCTTACAACCTTAGCCAAATCGCCGACGAAGTGCCGACATTGGGCGATATTACGCGCTTGCTGGATGAGCAGACCATCCTGTTCATCACCGGCCAGCGCCCGCTCGATCAATGGGACGACTTCATGAACGACCTGCAACGCGCCGGCATCGATGACTGGACCAACGCCATCTCCGCCCAATTCAACGAGCTGACCGGCGGCTAGTCCAACAATTGCATATATGGCGGGAGGCTGAACCCGGTCTCCCGCCTTCGTTATTTTGAACAAGACTTCAATAACTATTTGACCGGACCTGGCGACGCGCTTTGTGCTTTTCGCCTTGGCGCATTGGAACTCAATGAAAACGCCTAACGTGCTCTTCATCGCTGTGGACGATTTAAGGACCGCCCTCGGCTGCTACGGCGATGACAATGCCATCACTCCCCACATCGATCGGCTCGCCGCCCGCGGCATGTTATTCAAGCGCGCCTATTGCCAGCAAGCCGTCTGCAATCCGTCCCGCGCCTCGCTGATGACCGGATTGCGCCCGGATACGATCAAAGTGTGGGATTTGAAATCCCGCTTCCGCCATGAGCTTCCGCCAACGCTGGCCGAATTACCGCAATTCAGCGGCGGCGCCCATTTCCGCCGGGCAAAACCGACCGTAATCACGCTGCCGGAATACTTCAAACAACACGGATACAGCGCCCGTTCGGTCGGCAAAATCTACCACGGCTCGCCCAAAACACAGGATCCGCAATCCTGGTCAGCCGAAGCCATACTCAATGTTGTCTGGAAAAGCGCCGATTACCTCCTGCCGGAGAATCAAGCGCCCCAAGCGGACAACTGGCCCGGTTTCAAGATGGCGGCATCTGAAGCCGCTGATGTGCCTGATAATGCCTACGGCGATGGCAAAGTGGCGGAGGCCGCCTGCCAACTGCTGGCCGAATTTGACGAGCAGCCGTTTTTCTTGGCGGTCGGCTTTCGCAAACCCCACCTGCCCTTCAGCGCGCCCAAGCGTTACTGGGACCTGTACGATCGCGACTCGATTTCCCCGCCCGAGAACCCGCACAAGCCGGCCCGGATTCCGGATTTCGCCTGGCATAACAGCCGGGAATTGCGCGGCTATGCCGATGTTCCCGCTGATGGACCCCTCTCCGACGATCTGATTCAGCGGCTCAGGCAAGGCTACTACGCTTGCGTCAGTTATATGGACGCGCAAGTGGGCAAGCTCCTGGACACCCTCGATCGGCGAGGCATCCTCGACAATACCATCATCGCGCTTTGGGGCGATCACGGTTATCACCTCGGTGAAAAATCGCTCTGGTGCAAAACCACAAACTACGAGCTGGATACGCGCGCCCCCCTGATCATATCTGTCCCGGACAAGCAAGCGGGCGAATGCGACGCGCTGGTCGAATTCGTTGATATCTATCCGACTCTGGTCGATTGCTGCGCTTTGCCGAAGCGGGAAGAACTCGAAGGCATCAGCTTGGCTCCGCTTCTGCATGATCCGAGCCTGCCCTGGAAAACCGCCGCTTTCAGCCAGTTTCCTCGCCCCTGGGCTTATGAGGGCGAGCCGGACGTTATGGGCTATACTATGCGCGCGGACTGCTATCGCTACACCGAATGGCAAGACTTCCGCACTGGCGCGGTCCTGGCGAACGAATTGTATGATCACAACCGCAATCATGCCGAAATTGAAAATGTCGCCGAAGACCACCGCTACGCAAAAACGGTCGCCGCGCTTTCTGATCGACTTCGCGCCGGTTGGCGGGCGGCCTTGCCCGCGAATGATCTTGGAGCGGGCGCCGAAACCTCGAGCGCAACCCTATGAGCCAGGAGAGCCAATTCTCAATGCCGCAGCCGGTTAGCCCAGCGGGAACCGTCAAGGACAGTAAATATCGCCGCCTGCTAAAGCGAATGTGGTTTTACCGCTTCTATTATCTCCTGGCGCTGCCGGGCATCCTCTATTTCATAATCTTCCACTACATTCCCATGTTCGGAATCGTTATCGCCTTCAAGGACATCTCGCCTTTTGGCGGCGTGGTCGGCATCATTGAAGCGCCTTGGGTCGGCTTAAAGCATTTCAACCGCTTCTTCAATTCCATCTTCTTCTGGGATGTCATCGAAAACACCGTGGTCATCAGCGGCTTGAAGATCATCTTTGGCTTCCCCGCGCCAATTGTCTTCGCCTTGATGCTCAATGAAGTCACGCGCCTCAAGTTCAAGCGTTTCGTGCAAACCGTTTCATATCTGCCGCATTTCATCTCCTGGGTCGTCACCACCGGACTCGTTACCGCGCTGCTCGCGACCAGCGGCGGGCTTGTCACAGAAATCCTGAACAATATGACCGGCGAGCGCTGGACTTTCTTGACCAACCCGGACCAATTCCGCGGCATTCTGACGCTCTCGCACGTTTGGAAAACTGTCGGTTGGAGCAGCATACTGTACCTCGCCGCCATGGCCGCCATTGATCCCGCCCTGTACGAAGCCGCTGCCATCGACGGCGCCAACCGCTTTCAGATGGCGCGCTACATTACCATTCCCAGCATCGCCTTCGTTATCACCATTCTATTTATCTTCGAAATCGGAAACTTGCTTGACGCCGGCTTTGAGCAGATCCTGTTGCTCTACTCGCCCGCGGTCTACAGCGTCTCAGATATCATCGACACATACGTCTATCGCGAGGGCTTGCTCGGGCTGAAATACTCCTTTGCCGCCGCTGTCGGCTTGTTCAAAGGCGTCATGGCTTTCCTCTTCCTGATCGCGGCCAATACCCTGGCGAATCGCTTGGGCCAGCCGGGCTTGTGGTAGGAGATTGCTCATGCTCAATCTGTCGCGCAACGAAAAAATCGCTCACGCCATCATCTACTTCCTTTTGATCGCGCTGACCCTGGCATTCCTGATTCCCTTCATCATTGTCTTCTCAACCTCCTTCATCAGCGATGTCGAGTTTGCCCGGCGCGGCGGCTACGTGCTCTACCCGGAAGCCTTCTCCTCCGGCGCCTACGACATCCTCTTCGGCCGCAGCAAAGTCATCCTCAACGCTTACGGCGTGACCCTCTTCCGCGTCGTCGTCGGTACCGGCTTCAACCTCGCCTTCACTATCACCATGGCTTATGCCCTGGCGAAAAAAGACCTGCCGGGCCGTGTGCCATTAACCATCTTTGTCTTCATCACGATGGTATTCAGCGGTGGGCTTATCCCCCGTTTCCTTTTGGTTGACGCCCTAGGCTTGCGCAACACCCTCTGGTCGATGATCTACCCCGGCTTGATCAACGCCTGGAATATGCTCATCATGCGCAATTTCTTTATGAGCCTGCCGGATGAACTCTTCGATGCCGCCATCGTCGACGGCGCGTCCCCGCCCACTGTCCTGCTGCGCATTGTCCTGCCCCTGTCCATGCCTGTCATCGCCACAATTGGGCTCTTCTATGCCGTCTGGCATTGGAACTCCTGGTTTGACGCCGCCATTTACATCGACCGCTCCAACCTCAAGCCGATGCAGATTATCTTGCGCAGCCTGCTGGAAACCACCAATATGCAAGGCTTGGAGGAACTGGCTTTCATTGAAGATCCGCCGCCGGCGGCATCCTTGCGCTCCGCCCTCATCATCGTCAGCACCGTGCCGGTCCTCTTCATCTACCCCTTCGTCCAACGCTACTTCGTCAAGGGCATCATGATCGGCGGCATCAAAGGTTGATACGCATGTTCAAACCGGACCTCAAACAATTTATTCTCTGGAGCAGCGGCGGCGATGGCTACGACGCCTATCGCATTCCTGCCCTCGCCGTCACGAACGACAAATCCATATTGGCTTTCTGTGAAGGGCGCAAGCATCACCGCGGGGACGCCGGCGATATCGCCCTGCTCGTGAAGCGCTCCACCGACGGCGGCGCGACCTGGTCCGACCAGCGCATTATCTGGGACGATCCCGAACATACCTGCGGCAACCCCGCCCCGGTCGTCGATCGGCAGACCGGAGTTATCCACCTGCTGATGACCTGGAACCGCGGCGACGATCATGAACGCGACATCATCGCCGGCAGCAGCCATGACACAAGGCGCGTCTTCCTCGCTTCCTCCGCTGACGACTGCATAATCTGGCGCGAGCCGGAAGAAATCACCAGCGCGGTCAAACAAAACGACTGGACCTGGTACGCGACCGGACCCGGCCACGGCATTCAAATCCAGCGCGGCGAGTACGCGGGCCGTCTCGTCATCCCTTGCGACCACATCGAAGCCGGCAGCAACGACTATTATTCGCACATCGTTTACAGCGACGATAATGGCGCGACCTGGCGCCTGGGCGGGCGCTCTCCGCAGCCGCAGGTCAACGAATGCGAAGTGGTCGAAATCGACGGCGGCCGCCTGCTGCTGAATATGCGCAGTTATCTGCCCGATGTACGCGCGCGGCAAGTCGCCATCAGTGCTGACGGCGGACTCGTCTGGACCGGCCAGCGCAGCGACAGCCAACTCATCGAACCGATATGCCAAGCCAGCATCATCGACTATCCGAACGCCAACGGACTTCTTCTCTTCGCCAATCCCGCCAGCGCGATAGAGCGCGTCAATATGACCTTGCGCGCCAGCCTGGACTATGGCGAAACCTGGCGCAGTCAAGTCACGCTGCATAGCGGACCCAGCGCCTACTCCGATCTGGCGATTGCGCCCGACGGTCGGGTGCTCTGTCTTTATGAAGGCGGCGCGCGTCATCCCTACGAATTTCTGCGGCTGGCTTCCGTCGCGCTTGAATCAACTCGCTGACAGGCGATGTTTGTAGCGCAATCGCCCGCATTCTGGTTTCTAATCGAAGGCTTAAGGAGACTCCGGTGCTGATTCATACACGATCGCTCGTCCACAAGGTAAATGACATCTGGCGCAGTCCCGGGCGCTTCACCAAGAACCCGGATATCATCGTCCTGCCTTCCGGGCGCTATATGCTGATCTACAGCGATGTCGACGCGCATTGGTCGCTGAAAGACCAGGTGCTGACGCTGCTGGCAAGCGATGATCGCGGCGCGACCTGGTTCAAACATCGCGAGATTGATCGCGCCGATCTTGCCCAAGGCGACGAGCGCCTGGTCACCCCCCGCCTCAGCCGGCTCAATGACGGCCGCCTGGTCGTCATTATCGACCACGACGATGACGGGCATTTCCACGAGGACCAGCCCCCGGGCAACTGGCTCTACTGGAGCCAAGACAACGGCGATACCTGGTCATCGGCGCAGACCGACAGCGGCATCGGCGGCTTCGAGCCCGATCGCGTCATCGACCTGCCCGATGGTGCGCTTGGCGTGACATCCCACCTGATGCGCGGCGCAACACAAGAATTTGCCCAAGTCCTGTGGACCTCCGCCGACGGCGGGCGAACCTGGTCGGAGCGCAGCACCATCGCGCACAACGGCTACCATCGCTTTTGCGAAGGCGCAATCGTCATCCTCGATGGCGGCGCTCGCCTCGCTTGCGTCATGCGTGAGAACCACTCCGCCGGCATTCCATCCTTCGTCGCCTTCTCCTCCGACAACGGGCACACCTGGACGGAACCGCAAATGCTGCCCTTCGCCCTGCATCGACCCTACGCCAAGCAACTCGCCGACGGTCGCGTCATGGTGACCGGGCGCCATGTCAACGGCGGGCTGGGCGCCTATGCCTGGCTGGGCGACCTTGAGCGGGAAGCCGGCAGTTACGCCATCGGCGGACCCCGGCGGAAATACGCCGCCAGCCTAAATGCGGATGCCCTGGTCATAGAAAATCGCCCCGAACATGAATGCCGCTACACCCTGCTGCCGCCGGAATCAGCTTTCAGCGCCGTCGACTTCCAAGCCGAAGTCCGCGTCGAAGCCTCCGCCGGGCATGCCGCCGTCGCTTTCATGTCCCTGTCGCGCTTGGGGCAACTGCTGACGATTGCGCCGGATCACATCGCCATCAGCCGCGGCCGGCACGATATGCGCCACCCGGTCGATATGACCCGCTTCCGCCAGGTCGGCTTGCGGCATCGTCGTGGCTGGCTGCAAGTTACGCTGGATGGAGAAACCCTGCTGCACAAATGCGTCTTTCGCGAAGAATGGCCAGCCAGCGACTTCCACGGCGGCAATCCCCGGCGCCGCACGCAATTCGGCCAATACGGCGATAGCGGTCGCAGCCATTGGCGGCGCGTCAGTTATACCCTCGGCAATCCCAAGCTCAGCGACTACTCATGGTCATGGGAGGCGAAATCCGGCGCCTACCCCGATGCCTATCAGCGCGAGCGCATGATCCAATTGCACGGCAACCATCCGGCCCAGGCGCCTTGGCCCGATCACGGTTATTCCTCCTGGATCCAGCGCGAAGACGGCAGCATTTACCTGGTGGATTACAGCAATGCCGGCGATGTCGCCGATACCGCCCACCTGCTTGGCCTCAATATTGACCCGGAGGATATTCCTTGATGCGCCCCAATATTCTCTGGATCTGCACGGACCAGCAGCGCTACGACACCATCGCCGCCCTGAACAACCCCTGCGCGCATATGCCAAACCTGGACCGACTCGTCGCCGACGGGGTCAGCTTTGAACGCGCCTACTGCCAAAGCCCAATCTGCACGCCCAGCCGCGCCAGCTTCCTGACCGGTATGTATCCCAGCAGCGTGCATGGCTGCGGCAATGGCAACGCGACCTGGGCGGAAGCCGCGCCACTCGTCACCGCCCTCCTCGCTGACGCCGGTTATGATTGCGCCCTCGCTGGCAAATTGCATCTGGCCGGCGCGCACGGTCGCATCGAGCCGCGGCCGCAGCATGATGGCTATCGTCTCTTTCATTGGAGCCACGGTCCGCACGATCACTGGCGCGACGGGCACGACTATGCCGACTGGCTGCGCGATCAGGGAACCAGCCTCGCCGACTTGCTTGAACAGCCGCAGGCGACGCCGCCGGAACTTCACCAGACTGCCTGGTGCGCCGATCGCGCCATCGATTTCATCCGATCCGACCACGACGGCGAGCCCTGGCTCATGAGCGTCAACATCTTCGATCCCCATGCTCCCTTTGACCCGCCGCAAAGCTACCTTGATCGCTTTGACCAGGAAGCGCTCCCGGGTCCCAAATTCCGTGAAAGCGACCTGGCATCGCAAGCCAGGCTCAGCGATATCGACTTTCAGACTAGCGCGCGCCGCCCCGAAGATTTTGACGCCAAGCGAATCCAGGCATCCTATTACGCCATGATCGAGTTGATCGACCACAATGTCGGCCGCATGCTTGACGCGCTGGAAGACAGCGGGCAGCTTGACAATACCATCGTCATCTTTATGAGCGACCACGGTGAAATGCTGGGGGATCATGGCTTGCTGCTCAAGGGCTGCCGCTTTTACGAAGGCTTGGTCCGCGTGCCGCTTGTCTTGTCCTGGAAGGGTCATTTCCCGCCGGGCTTGCGGCGGCAAGCCTTGGTGGAATTGATCGACATCGCCCCTACTCTGCTTGAGCTGGCGGGCTTGCCAATCCCGGCTCGCATGCAAGGCCGCTCCTTGCGTCCCTTGCTGGTTGATGAAAACGCCGCCGATCGCCACCGGGACTTCGCGCGCTGCGAATACTATTCCGCCCTGAACCCCTCCGCCCGCGAAAGCTTCACCGGCTCATACGCCACAATGATTCGCGACGACCGCTACAAACTGGTCACATACCACGGGCATGACATCGGCGAACTCTTCGATCTCCACGACGACCCCGATGAATTTGACAACTTGTGGGACGACCCCGCCCACACGTCGGTTAAACTGTACCTGATGCAGGAGAGCTTTGACGCCCTGGCTTTCGCGGTTGACCTGGGCGCCGAGCAAATCACGCGGTTCTGAGCCTCATGCTCTTCGAACGACAAGACCTATTCACGCGCGCAACCGGCGCTTACACCATGTATCGTATCCCCGGCATCTGCCTGACGCCCGGCGGCGTCGCCCTGGCTCATGCCGAAGCCCGTTTTGGCGCCGGCGGTGATTGGGACAAGATCGACATCGTCGCCCGTCGCAGCCTGGATATGGGCGCGACCTGGTCCCAGCCGCGGAAACTGCTCGACCATAGAGACTTCGGCGAGGGACCGCTGCACAACTTCAATACCATCATCGATCACGAAAAAGGCATCGTTCACGCCCTCTTCTGCTTCGGTTACGCCCGCGCCTACCACATGATCTCAACAGATGACGGCGTCACATTCAGCCAGCCGCGCGATATCACCGCCGCCTTCGAAGCCTTCCGCAGCGAATACGATTGGGGCGTTCTCGCCATCGGCTTGCCCAATGGCATCCGCTTGCGGCAATCCGGACGTTTGCTCATCCCCGTCTGGCTGTCAACCTCGCGTGGGGCGGCGCACCGGCCCAATCGCTGCGCGACCATCTACAGCGACGATGACGGCGCTACCTGGCGGCGCGGCGAGATGGCGCCCGATGTCGTGCCCAATCTCAACGAATCCGGCATCGTCGAATTGGAGGACGGCTCGGTGCTATTGAATATGCGCAATGGCATCGGCGTCCAGCGCCGAATCATCAGCCGCAGCCCGGACGGCATCAGCGATTGGTCCGTTCCCCAGCTTGACCCGCAACTCCTCGAACCGACCTGCCAGGGTACGCTCTTCCGCCACAGTTGGTCCCATGAAGGCGGGAGCCGTATTCTATTCTGCAACCCCGACAACCTAGACGGCAAAGATGCCAAAGGCTCGTCGATCTTCCGCATCCGCAAGAATCTCGCCATCCGCCTGTCACTGGACGAATGCCGGACCTGGCCATTCGCGAAAGTCATCGACGCCGGTTATGCCGGCTATAGCGCGCTTGCTGTTTGCCCGGACAAGTCCATCCTCTGCCTTTACGAGCGCGGCGCGGCCTCCAGCGGCGATACCGACGATCATCTCAGCCTCGCCCGCTTCGACCTCGAGTGGCTGACGGAAAGCAAGGCGCATGATGCCTGAGCAACCCAACATCATCATGATCCTCTGCGACGAATTGCGCGCCGATGCCCTGGGCTGCTACGGCAATCCCATTGTCAAAACGCCGCATATCGATCACCTGGCTCAACGCGGCGTCCGCTTCTCGCAGTGCTTCGTCACGCAACCCACCTGCACGCCCAGTCGCGCCTCCATCCTCAGCGGCTGTTATCCTTCCGCCCTCCGCGCGCGCATGGTCGGCTGTTATACGCCGGACGACTCGCGCTTTCTGCCTCGCCTGCTCTCGCGCGACAATTATCGCGCCGCCTCTATCGGCAAGCTGCACCTAGTGCCGCAAGCCGCCGAGCCAGAGATACTTGACCAACGGCTCGCCGCGGACGATGGCGCATATTACGGCTTTCAGGAAGTCGATCTGGTCAACGGACATGGCCGCCGCTGCTTTGGCAAGCGCTACTCCGCCTGGCTGCGGGAACGCGTCCCCGATCTGGACGCGCGCCTGGCGGAAAATACATCTTACGCCAAAGGGCTCAATTGCGAGCGCTGGAACCTGCCGGCGGACGCGCATTCCAGCCATTACATCGCCGATCGCGCAATCGAATTTCTGGAATCCGCAAATGAACAGCCTTTCTTTCTACACCTCTCTTTTCCCGACCCGCATTATCCCTTCACCGTGCCGGAACCGTACGCCAGCCGCTACGATCCAGCCGCTATGCCTCCGCCGATTCCCCCGGTCACAGAATCCAGCAATATGCCGCCGCTGCACGAGCAAGTCTTCCGCGGTCCCCAATCAAGGCTCGCTGAGGGCGAAAGACCGCGAGATCGCGTCATCGGCACGCCGCCGCATAACTACGCCGACTGCGATGTCGAAGACTGGCGCCAAGTCAAAGCCATCTACTACGGCATGATTTCGCTGATCGATCATAGCATCGGCCGCGTCTGCGCCGCCCTCGACCGGCTCGGACTGCAAGACAACACCGTAATCGTCTTCCTTTCCGATCACGGCGACTACCTCGGCGACCACGGCTTTTACGGCAAGGGATTGCCTTATGAGAGCGCCCTGCGCGCGCCGCTGATCTTCAGCGGACCCGGCATCAAAGCCGGTCACAGCATAAACAGCATCGAATCTACGCTCGATATCGCGCCGACCCTCCTCGACATCGCCGGCGTCGCCGAGCCTGAAGGCTTGCAAGGCGCTTCCCTGCGCGCCCTCCTCGCCGGCTCAGCTGCCGCGCGCCCATCGCTGGCCTTGGTCGAAAACGATGACGACTTCGCCGCGCTGCGCATGCGCACCCTGATCACGCCGCGCTGGCGCCTGACCTATTATCTGAATCAACCCTGGGGCGAACTCATCGATCGCGAGCGAGATCCGCAGGAAATGCGCAATCTGTGGCATGATTCGGAACACGCGCCGGTCAAGCAGCGGCTGCTCAATCGCCTGTTGCAAGAGGTCGCCGCCAGCATAGATATGGGCAACGGCCGCAAGCAGAAACCGAGCGCGCCTGTTCCCAAGTGGCGTGACCGCGCCGAAACCGGCTAGAATCCTGGATTCCGGCAAGAGCGCTTGCCTGAGCGAAAGGAAGGACTGCCATGCCTAGACGACTGGCAATTACCGGACTCTTTGAGGCGAGCATACTGGAATACGATGACCGTCCCCTCGTCCCCGACGAAGTCCTCGTGCGCTCCGAACTCGCCTCAGGCAAGCACGGCACGACATTCTCCATGTTCGACCAGCGCACCTTTGATGGCATGCGCTTTGATGTCGACCGGCATCTCGTCGTCGCGGACGATCGCGGCGCCGGTCCCGGCTCGCCATCCCCGGATAATCCCTGGAACACCGGCACAAGCGGCTTGGGCGTCGTCGAGGCGGTCGGCGTCGATGTCAAACAATTTGCCGCGGGAGACCGCGTCTTCGGCTTAATGGATATCCGCGAAACCAATATCCGAAGCCAGAAGGATCTGTGGCATCTGGGCGATATTGACCCGCTTCTCGCCCTATGCGTCGAACCCGCCTACGTGGCAATCCACTGCGTCCGCGAATCCAACCTGCGCTATGGCGACCGCCTCGCCGTGATCGGCCTGGGCGCCTTGGGGCTGCTCGCCGTCTCCATCGCCCGTGAAGCCGGCGCCGAAAACATCATTGCCATCGACCTGCTCCCCAAGCGCCGCGAACTCGCCGCTGAATACGGCGCCGACCACACCCTTGACCCGCGCGTCGACGATCTGCCCCTGCTCATCCGCGACCTGACCGACGGCATGGGTGTTGACATCGCCATAGAGCTAACCGGCGCTTATGCCGGGCTGAACACCGCTATCGCCTGTGCCCGCGTGGGCGGGACGATATGCTCCGCCGGTTTCTACCAAGGGGAAGCGAACAGCCTTTTTCTCGGCCGCGAGTGGCACCACAATCGCTTGACCATGATCGTGCCGCACGGCTGCGGCTGGGGGCATGAGCCGCGCGATTACCCGTATTGGGATTCGCAGCGCGCCAGCGATACCATCGTGGCGATGATGCGGAGCGGCCGGCTAAAAGCGCCCGGCCTGATAAACAAGACCTACTCCCTGCCAGACGCGGTGAATGTCTATCAGCACATAAGACAGAACCCGAACGAAATCATCAAATTCGCCGTCGACCTCGCCGCGCGGTGAGCGCCTAGAATTTAATGCCGCCCTCTGTCAAGCCTTCAACGAATCGTCGTTGAAGCGCCAGGAACAAAACTAGAACCGGCGCGATCATCATAAAGGCGCCGGCGCTCGTCATCGCCCAATCACGCCCGAAACGATCGGTAAACTTGAAGTAGCTCGTTGTAATCGGAAACATCTCCGGTTTATGAACGAATATCAGCGCCACCTGGAACTCGCTCCAAATCGCCAGACCGACGACCAGACCAACCGTCAAAAACCCGGGCCAAGATAGCGGCACGATGATGCGGAGCAAAACCTGCAATTCATTGGCGCCGTCGACCCGCGCCGCATCCTCCAATTCCACCGGCAAGCCGATCAAATATGAACGCAAGAGAAAAATCGAGAAGGGAGCGTTCAAAGCCGTATATATCAGAATCAGTCCATGATATGTATTCAGCAAACCCAACTGCCGCCACAGAAAAAACAAAGGCACCAGGTAAAGCCAAATCGGCACGGTCGACGCGACAAGCAGGTATATCATAACGATATTCGCGCCCGGCGGATTCTTCCGCGCCAAGCTGTAAGCCGCTAATCCGCCCAGGACCAGTTCAGCCGCCACCGTGCCAACAACATAGATCACGCTGTTCTTCGAGGTCCGCTCGAATTCGCCTCGCTCCCAGGCATTGCCGAAATTCTCCAGCCGGATTTCCTGCGGAAAACCCAGCGGATTCAAGCCCAACTCCGAATTCGACTTGACCGAATTCATCGCCAGCACAACCACCGGTCCCAAAGAGAATACGACCAGTATGGATAGGAAAACATGATTGAACACGCGACTGTCGCGCTGCTTTTTCAGCAGGAAAAATTCCGGCCTCGCTCTCATATCTCCCAGCCCCTCTTGCGCAAGAAGGCAAACGCAGTCACGATTAGGCCCGCGAAGATGCTGATCGAGATGCCCTGCGCCGCCGCATAACCAGCCTCGAATCGCTGGAAAGCGTTCTTGTATATGTCGATGCCCAATACTTCCGTCGCTCCGGCCGGTCCCCCTCCCGTCAAGATGAAAATATAGTCGAACACGAGAAAAGCCCAGATCATCACCATCATCAGCATGAATAAGACGACGGGCCGAATACCCGGCAATGTCACATGCCAAAACTCCTGCCAGCGATTGGCGCCGTCCACTTTGGCCGCGTCATAAAGCACGGGCGGGATCCCCTGCATCGCCGTCAAAAACAGCACCATCAAGAAGCCCCAAAAATGCCAGTTATCGGCGAAGGCGATAGACCAAAGCGCCGTGTCGGATTGGCCCAGCAGCGCCTTCTCATAGCCGACCAGCGTCGGCAAACCAAAGCGCGGATTATACAGATAGCGCCATATCGTCGCTGTCACGATACTGGGCAGGATGAAGGGCATGAATAGCGCCGTTCGATAAAACATGGCGCCGCGTCGGACCTTCGCCAGCAAACTCGAGCCGAAGAGCGCGAAGGCAAAGGGAACCGTGACAAAAAATAGCATCCACTGGATATTCCGCCACAATGCATCGTGGTAACTCTGATCCTCAAATATCATTTCCTCGAAGTTGCGCAGTCCGATGTACTCCGCCTCGCCAATGCCGCGCCAATCCGTAAACGAGTAAAAGACGCCTTGCGCCGCGGGAAACACAACCACAAAGGCGTGCAGCGCCAGAATCGGAATCAAAAACAGCCAAGGGACCAGGACATACCGCATGATCCGATAGCGCGTCCAATACTCGCGGCGTCGGCCTTTCCGCTTGCCCGGAACATCCGAACCAACTGCGAACTGCCCCTCAGATCGAGTACTTGATTTGCCTGCCATATCTTACCTGCGCTTGAAGAGTTTTCTCTCGCCAGAAGAGAATCAACCAAGAGCCTGTGCCTCTGGCTCCAAGCGTCAAAAATGTGGTGTCCCAGCGCAAGCGCGAGCTGGGACACCGTAATATCAATACGCTAGCGCGCCGGAATCGGCGGGATCAGCCCATCAGCGAATTCTTCTTCGAATTCCGACTGCATGCCGGCGAGGTAATCCTCCACCGAAAGCTGATCATCATAGACGCGCACGATCTGCTCCCAAAGCCATACGTTCGTGCGCGCGGGCCAGAAGCTCCAACTCGTGTAACCAACATTGCCCTTGGACGACGCCTGTCCAAATTCTTCGTACAAGCGCGCTTCCCGCGGATCAGAATTGGCGAAGACATCGCCTTCATAGATCAAAGGCGCCGGCGCCACCCCGCACTGCTCAAACATCTGCGCCTGGAAGCCCGTGCTGTAATAATGGTCGAGCACAGCAGCCGCTTCGTCAGGATTCGGCGTGGCCGAACTGATGCCCCAGCTTGAACCGACGCCGATGATGAAGAACTGATCTTCGGTGAATGTCGTCGGGAAAGAGAACCAGTCCCATTCGTTGTCGTTGCCCGCCGGCTCGCCGAAAAAGTCCCGCTGATAGTTATCCAGCATCCAGGTGCCTTCAAAGCTCATGGCGATCTCACCCGCGCCAAACAACGCATGCGCCGAATCAAAGGTGTCCGAGAAGAAAAGGTCCAGGCTGCCCATGAACCAGCCGTCCCGCACAATGTCTTTCAAGTCGGTGATCGCCGCGACAAAGGCTTCGTCGGTCCAGGGCCGTTGACCGGTCAAGGCCTCGTAGACTTTGTCCGGGCCAGCATGATGACTCAGGAATACGCTGACCGCCCATTCGACGCAAGGCGCGCATTCGCCAAAGGCCGGACCCATCACATCCAGACCAGCCTCGCGAATGGCATCGGCCAAGGCGTACAACTCATCCATCGTCTTGGGAATCTCCCAACCTTGTTCCTCGAAGACCGTCTTGTTGTAATACATGATGACCGTCTCGAGTTCCTCCGAGAGGCTGTATAGGGATCCCTCAACGCGACCAAGATCAAGCGCCCAAGGCGCGAATCGCTCGCCCCAATTGTATTCATCGGCGTAAACATCGAGATTCAGCAGCAAACCAGCGCTCGCCAATTCAAGCATAAAGGCGGGACCGTGAGAGAAAGTGATGTCCGGTCCGGCGCCGCCCTGCAAGGCGGTGCGCTGCGTATCGACCAGATTCGTCCCCGGCTGCAAGACAACCTCAACTGTGATGTCTTCGCGCGGGAAGGTATCCACCAACAAGCTCGACCAGCATGCGCCGGTGTCATCGTCTCCCGCCCATATCGTAACCGTGCTGTCTTGCGCCGCAGTCGCGCCAGCCATAAGCGCAAGCAGAAGCCCAAGCAATACAATCGTGAACAATCTCATCTTAAACATCATTTCCTGCTCCTTCGCATATTTCTTCTCGATCGACGCTCAAACTATGAGATACTGCAGATTTCTCTAATCCGCCTGCCTCCTCTCGCCTTGCGCCGCAACCGAGTATATCCCGCAGCGCAATCCTGTCAAGAAAACTGACAGACCTGCGGAAACGCGAATCGATCAATTTACGCCGACAATGAGTCCCGACTACCTGTCCCACAAGCCGTGCTCGGGCCAACGCCGCGGCAAACGCGCTTCCACCGGCGGCAAGGACGGCAGCGGCTTGTGCGGCTCCAACTGATACCAGTAGGCGACGCTGGAATATTCGTTGCTCTGGTCGTTGGCGTGTCCATGTTCGATTGAGAAGCGCAGCGACTTGGTGAATCGAATCGGGTCTTCAATATGCCAGCGATAAAGGCTCCACTTGCCAAAATGCTCCTGCACGTCACTGCCCAGCGATATGCCGTGGTAAGGTCCCGCATACTCTCCGCTCGGGAAACCCCAGGCGCAGCCGAAATAGTCTTCCGTGCCGGTCCCGTGCAGCGAAGGCGGAAAAGCCTCCCCATCAACGAAGAACATATCATCGCCCTCGCCCGGCCAGGTGAAGACCTGATTGGACGCGTTGAAGTTGTCGATATTCAACAGACAGCCCACAAAATGACCGGCGCCAACCGCATCCAAAATGACATAGTTTTCATCGCCGGTGAGATTGATGCCGGGTAGATCCCAAGGGGCGGGATTTTCTTCATCGGAGCGGTGCGCCAGCGCTTCGGTCGGGTTCTCCTGATTCCAGGTCGCATGAAAATAGCCGAGATCATCAGGCGGCGCTTCATCGTACAATTCATAATCGACATAATAGAAGAGATTGGCGATCGGCTCTTCGCTCTCATTGATAATCTGAATCTTGGCCTGCTCGCCGAAGGGCATGGGGAAATACCAATTCATCGCCGGCGAGAATGGACCCTTGGGACCGCGCCGTTCCCCAAAGGTCATACTCACAGGCAATGACACATAGTGCTTGCCCGTCGCATGGCCGATGCCGAAGAAGTCGCCATAGGGAACACGCACGCTGGGATTCTCTTCGCCATCCCAATACATCTCGATCACCAGCTTGCGCATGTATTGCGGCGCGTAGCAGCGCGTGGTCATCCATATATGCTTGACCATGCCGCAGCCTTCTATGTCCGCCATGACCTGCGTTTCCCCCGGCGCCACCACCTTGAAGTCTCGATTGCCCCCGGTAACATCGTAACTTGACGATCGCAGTGACCGCGCTCGCTTGATAAACGGTAATCCGCCCAGCGGACTGTTCGGCTGCCAGACATTCATTTTCAGCTAACTCCTTTGTCCATCAGACACTCGCCAGCCTTGCTTTCGACGATTAACCCTTTACAGCGCCCATCGTCATGCCGGCCACAATTCGTTTCTGCATCAGCAGCGAGAAGATAATAACTGGAAATGAGAAGACTACCGAGAGCGAGGTCATTGTTCCCCACTGAATGCCATATTGTGTCCGGAACTCCGCGATGGCGATCGGCGCAGTTTTCACGCTGGTGGATGATAACAACAACGCAAACAAAAACTCGTTCCAGGACGCCAGGAAGACAAACACAGAAGTCACCGCGATGCCGCCAGCCGCCACCGGAATAATGATTCGAAACAGGGCGCCAAACCGGGAGCAGCCGTCAACTCGCGCCGCCTCCTCCAATTCATGCGGGATGCCTTCCATGAAGCTCGCCAGCAGCCAAATCGCCAAAGGAACGCTTATGGTCGAATGCGCCAGCGCAACGCCAATATGCGTATCCGTCAAACCGAGCGACCGCATAATCGCGAATAACGGTATGCCAACCGAAACCGGTGGAATCAGCCTCGTGATAAGTACCGCGATCAAAAAAATCTTGCCCGCCATGCTGGCGAAACGCGCCACCGCATACGCCGCCGGCACTGACAGACTAATCGTGATCAGCGTGCTCAAAAGCGCGATTGTCAAACTGTTTGCGAAAGACTGCCGCACCGATGGAAACGTGGCGATATTGCTATAGTTCTCCAGGCTGATCCGTTGCGGCAAAATCGTCGGCGGGATTGCCAGGGCATCGGCCGGCGGCTTGAGCGATGTGGAAACCAAAAAGGCGTAAGGGAATACGTATACGACGACGATTAGCGTCACCAACGCAAACAATGTAGCCCGTTCCGCCAGCGACGCCTTCATGCGGCATATCTCCCGCCGGTCACGACTGTGAAGTCCCCCGGCCCCAGATCAAGAAAAATACGATAGCGCTGATGATCACCATGCTGAACATGAATAGCGTCGCTATCGCCGATGCCTCGCCAACATTGCCATAGCGAATCATGTTGCGATAGATATGAATGCTGAGGATCTCCGAAGCAAAACGGGGACCGCCCTCCGTCTGAATCCAGATCATATCGAAGGCGCGCGCCGCATCAATGCCGCGGATGATGAGTACGACCGCGATCACCGGGCGCAGCAGGGGCAAGGAAACGCGCCAGAATCGTTGCCAGGCGCTCGCGCCGTCTATCTTTGCCGCTTCGATCAACTCCGCCGGAATATTTTGCAGACCGGTATACAACACCAGCGCCACAAATGAAGTCGTCAACCAGATATTCGGCAGCGCCACCGAAAACAGAACCAGATCCCGATCGCCGAGCCAACTGATGTCGCTCGAATCGGCGATCACACCGAATGTCTCCAACAAGTGATTGACGATGCCGATGTTGTCGATCAGCATAAAGCGCCAGAGCAAGCCCGCCACGATCGGCGGAATCATCAAAGGGAACGCGAATATTGTCCGCAATAGCTCGGAGCGTTTGCCCATCGCATTGAAGAGTAGCGCCGCGCCAAAGCCCAACGCGAACTCGGCGCTCAAGGCAATCAGAGTATAGGTCAGCGTCCGCTGTGCCGACTCAAGTACACGCGACGATGTTAAAGCCTTGACATAGTTGTCCAGCCCCACAAACAAGCCTTCGGTCGGGGCGTAAATGGAGACCTCAAAGAAGCTGTCGCGCAGGAGCAAAAAGAGCGGGTAAGCCACGAATGCCGTCAGGAACAAACCCGCCGGCAATATCAGGATCGCCACAAAGCGCCTGTCTGTCATTGTCATCGCTATACCAATGCGGGTATGAGAGGGGCTGCCAACCAGACAACCCCTCTAAACTCAGACTACTCGTATCCCATCCCTTCGAGCTGCTCGCGGCCCCAAGCCAATAGCTCAGCCGGATCCTCTTCGCAGGTCAAGGCATCCGTGCCAATCGGTCCCAGAATCTCATCAGCAATCTGCTGCCAATCGGCGACAGCCGGGCGGCCGATGGTCTGCGGACTATCCAAAGTTTCGAGCAGAGGATTCAGATTCTCGAACCCTTCGACATCGGCGTATTCGGCATACGCTGACTTGCGCGCCGCTAAACCCAAGGGCGCTTCGATACCCAATGAGTTGTTGTCGTAAAGATACTGGACGAACTCCAAAGCAAGCTCTTTGTTCTCCGAAGTCTTGGGCACGATATTGAACCAGGGACCGGGGATTGCGCCGACGCCGCCCGGACCAGCGACCATCGGGGCAGCGCCAACCAAATCCGCAATCGGTGAATCGCCGCGGGTCAGACGGTATGCATGCCCCCAAAAGCGGAACATCGCTGTCTGGCTCTGATAGAAGAGATTCTCCGCCACGCCCCAATCGATTTCATTGACGTTCGGCGGCGCGACATCCATATCGCAGTGATGGCTGATGTAATATTCCAGCCCGGCCACATGCGCTTCATTGTCGATGATGATATTGTGCTCGGCATCAAGCACCACGCCCGGCGAACCAGCTTGCAAGACAGCAATCATCCATTCAAAGTCGGCAACGCCGCCCTTGACATCGGTGCCGTACATATCGATCTCGCCATCGCCATCGTTATCGCGCGTGAAGAATTGCGCCATATCATCGAACTCTTGCCAGGTCGTCGGCGGCGCCAGCGGATAGCCATATTCGGCTTCAAAGGCAGCCATTTCATCCGGATCTTCCCACAAGTCCTTGCGGTAGAAGATGATCTCCGTATTCGCCCAGGTCGGCATTCCGATGTAGGCGCCGCCGATCTGCGCGTCCGCGACCAACGATGGGAACAGGTCGCCTACAACCTCGTCGGTAAACAGATCGTCCAGCGGCTCGGCAAATGGCGCGAAGTGAGACATCCACACCACATCAATCGTCGCCACATCAAAAGCGCCGCCGCCGGTCGCCATTTCAGCTGACAAACGATCAAATACGCTGCCATAAGGAACGTTGACGAATTCGACCGTATGCCCCGTCTCTTCCTCGAACTGCGCCGCGGCCGCTTCTTGCAGCCAGAATCCACCCTGCTCAACCAAGATCGTTAACGTCACTGAGTCTTGCGCGGTCGCGGTCAACGACAGCAGAACGAGCAGCGCTACTACCAAACTTAACCTTTTCATCTTGCGCCCTTTCTTAAAGTATACGCTTCCAAAGCGGATGGTGAGCGCCAACATACGACGCTCGGCGGAGAACACTGAACCAGTCAGTGACATTCCCAACGGAAAATGCGGAACAGACCTGCGTTAGTTGTGGGTCAATGAGGCGTGAACGAAGCGACGCAATCCGTTCAAGCTATTGGAGAGGACAGTCGGCGGGGTACTTCGTTTCCATGCAAATATTGAGGAGCAACTTCATCGACGGATAGTGGGCAATCGAAAAAGCCATGTGCCGACGATGAGGTTGAAACTTCTTGTAATGCGCCCAGTTGATCATCAAGTAACTCATGCGTCAATCAGAGTATCTGATCGCATCCTAACTATAAGTATAATCAAAGTGTAACCACTTCTCTCACGCCTGTCAAATACTCAGTATGTGAAAGTAATTCATGCAAAAAAGGACGGCGATTCTCATTGTCGAAATCTGTAAGGCTTGTCCGATACTGAGGAAACTGCGCAAATTTTTGGCTTATTTCGAGCGGGCGATTTACCGGGTCGCGTAGACACTGACTGTCAATCGCCCCTACAACCGACTTCTTGGGCGGAATTCAGCACTGCATTCCCAAGTTTGCCAAGGATGCGCTCCCCTTCCGCATTGCTATGGGGAAGGGGCCGGGGGATGGGCTGTAGTGGTCCTGAAAAACTGGACACCTAGTAAAGAGAGTATACTAGATGCTCAGCAAAGGAAGGACGCTCGTGGGAAAGTATCGCAAGTACACACCGGAGACGAAAGTCAGGATTGTGCTGGAAATCCTTCGTGGCGAGA
>JAJEAA010000019.1 GCA_022824365.1 Anaerolineae bacterium | reverse complement strand
ATAAAGATAACGACAACTTATTCTATATTGGGGCGAGTCTATGCTGACTTCCCGCTAACTTGGCAGTCAATTTTTCAACTCAGTTGTTACAGGTTAGCCATGATATATACAACTTCTCTTGGTGCGCCCCCCTTCCCTGGGTTGCTGTATGCCCGCCAGAAGTGGCTGTGTCTACGCGCCAATTGCGATGGGGTTTAGGGGCCAGGGGTTGGGTTTTAAAACATGTTCACTACCCCCCCCCCCCCCCCGATGCTATATACATACTGTATCTATACAGCAGCGAATTTTCCTGCGTTTTCAGGGATTTTAGCGGCGCTTTAGGCTGGATGACTGCGGGCTGTCTCCGCCATTATTGGCGAAGTCGAAGGGGGCAAACTGCCCGATGAGTGACTCGAACGATGGCTTTGACCGAGTACCGGACAAGCCTTATAAGGAGACGCTAAAAATGTTGACGGAAGAACAGAAGTTTATCTTTGACCTCAAAGGTTACATTGTCTTGCCCGGCGTCCTCGAGCCGGATCTGGTCGATCGCTTGAAAGCGCATACGGAAATCCTGGAGAACGATCCCAATTCCCTGCCCGCGCATGAACGTTCCTTGCCCGGCGGTCCCTTCGCCGAGTTGATCAACCATCCTGCCGTGGTTGATCTGCTGCAACTCGCCATCTCCAACAACCCGGAAAAATGGCGGCTGGAAAGCACTTTCTATAGCATTCGCAAATACGGCGATCAAGGCATCGGCCCGCACGGCGGCGGACCCACGCTCAACCCCAATTACCATTATCACGCTCACAACAACAAGATTTATACGGGCATGCTGCGCGTGGTCTTCGAGTTGAACGAAGTGGTATATGACAAGGGCGGCACGTTGTTTATGGCGGGGTCGCACAAGTCCAATTTCAAGGTTCCGCAAAGCGTGTTCGACAAGAGCAAGCGCGAAGAAGTTACTAAGTCCTTCCTCTTCGAGCGTTACGCCTGCCCGCCCGGTTCCATTGTCGCCTTTGCCGAGGCGGTCTGCCATTCCGGCAACATCTGGGAATTAAAGGAGCACAACCGCATTGCGGTTTTCTACGCTTACAATCACGTCAATGTGCGCCATCACAAACCGAGATTTGATCCGGCAGTGATCGATAGTTTGAGTGAGGAGAGACGGGCGTTTTTCCGCGAGGTTTATCATCCGCTCTTTGATCGCCGGTATTAGTTTGATCGTAACGCCTGCCGGACGACGTCCGGCCCTTGTGTTGATGTTTGTTTCAATTGGCGAGGCTTCATGATCGTCGAAGAAGCGCCCGGCATATTCAGCGTCCCTCATAGCGCGGCGGAGGGGAAGAATGTCATTGTCTTTGGCGAGAAAACGGCTATCGCCGTTGACGTCGGCGCCTATCCCGAAGAAGGCCGTCAAATGGCAGATTTCATCAGCGCGCGAGGTTATAAGCCAAATCGCGTGATCATTACGCACGGTCATCACGATCACATCCTCGGCGGCGAGGCCTTTCGCGGGGCGGATGTCTTCGCGCCGCACAAGACAGTTGACGAGATTCAGCGCCAAATCCCAAGTCTTTGCCAGCAGATGGGACTTGATGAAGACCAGATCAAAGCGCGTATACTGCACCCGACAATCACCTTTGCGAGTCAGTTGTGGCTGGACCTCGGCGGCAGGCAACTCCACCTTTTCCCCACACCCGGGCATAGCCCTGATATCGTCAGCATTTATGTGGCCGACTGTCGGCTGCTGATCGCGAGCGACACCGTCGTTACTGGTATCGTCCCGGCCATATTTCACAGCAGCGCCGAGCTGGAAGCGTCACTCAATCTGCTCAAGCGGCTGGACGTAGATACCTTGATCTCGGGCCATGGTCCGGCGCTGCATGGGGGCGAAACGGTTCGGGATTGGCTGAACTGGCTAACGACTTATATCACATCGGTGCGCAGCGCGGTCGCCAATAGAATCATGGCGGGCGACCGCGACCGGGCTGCCATCGTCGATTCGATCAGCTACGACGAGTATGTCGGTGATCGACTGCCGAAAGATCAACACAGTATGCTCAAGCGTCACCGCAATGCTGTAGCGAAAATCGCGGATGAGGAGATAGCGGCTAGCCTATAGCGAGGCCAATCATAACACGGCGCCGAGAGAGGACCCGGCGCGACAGGCAATTATTCCAGCCTCACGCCCGCGTCATCAGCTGCTGCTCTCAAATAAGCCAGGCTGGCGCGCGCTTCTTCCGGCGTGAACATGTGCTCCAGAATGAGCCAGCTATCATCCGGCAAGTGCGGCGCCATCAAGCGAAGCATTTGCGACCAGTCTGTCCTGTCTTCAGTAATCGGAGCCAGTTCGACATGTATATGGAAGCCGTCCTTGAGCGCGACGCCTTTGACGTGTCCCAAACCATAATGACCAGCCAGGCTGTTGCATATATGCTCGACTTTGGGCGCAGGCTCCCACAAGTCCTGATAATTATAAAGGCTGGTCACATCGATATTGCAGCGCAAAGCCTCCGATCCGCCAGCCAACTCCTTGAGCCGCAGGAAACTCTCCGGGGAATTGACCGCGGTTTTCAAATAGGCTTCGATCGACAGCTTGGCGCCATGCTTCTCCGCTGATTCGAGCAGCGGCTTCAGCGCCTCAGCCACCCGCCTCAGCGAATCGTCGCTGAAGTTCCGTGCATCAGCCGCGCCGAAGCCCGATGGGTGATAGTTGCCGCCATTGATGACAATATAGGGGCAGCCGGTATCGGCCGCCAGCGGGATCGCTTTGGCGAGCGTTTCGCTGTTCCGCGCTTGCGCTTCGCCATCGCTGGAAAGCGGGTTAAAGCCGAAAGCGCCGATTTGGCATACCTCTAATCCGCGCGCCTTTAAGGGCGCCAGTGTTTCCGCCACGCCGTCATTGACCAACTGATCAGCCGAGATCGGTGCGCCTTTGATCCCGTGCTCGGCCGCCACATCATGTGTATGTTTGCCGACTTCTATTCCCAATCGCATTTGCCTACCCTCGCTATTCGTCCAGCCTTATCTTCTGCCCGCTTCGCGCCGCCCGCGTCACTGCATCGGCGATGGCGACCGACAGCATCCCGTCTTCAATGGTGGCGCTTGGCCGCTCGCCATTCAGCAAGCAATTCCGGAAATGAGCCAGGGCATTGGTGTATCGCGTCGACCCGAGGATCTCCGGCGGACTCGTATACGCCGTGACCGTATCGCTGCCGCGCCGCGCCCAACTCAGCGAATCCCACATATGATGGCGACCGCGCAAGCGCGCTTGCCCATGTTGAGTGGTGATATCAATCCGCGGATAATCCCAGTGCGCGTTCGCCCCATATCCGCCCACCGTCAGCGCGGCGATGGCGCCATTTTCGAATTTCAGCGAAATCGCCGCCGCTTCTTCCATCGGCCGACCGCCAAAGCGCGCCGCCTCCGCCATCACGGAAACAGGCTTGCCCAGCAGATAACAAACCGCATCGAAAAGATGACAGGAGTTCTCGTTGAACATACCGTTTCCATTGTCCGGATCCCAGAACCAGCCCTCTTCCGGCGGCAAGAGATCAAAGACGTATTCTCCGTTGAGCATCCAGCCTTCGCCCAGCTCGCCATCCATAAGCTCGCGCAAGCGCACGATGGCGGGATGGAAGCGAAAGCTGAAACCGAGCATCACTGTCGCGCCCTGCCGCCGGCAGATCTCGGCCAGTTGCGCCGCATGGGCCGGGTTGGTCGCCCAGGGTTTCTCCACGAACATGGCGATGCCGCGCCGCGCCGCCTCTTCGATTATCGCGGCCCGCGCTTTGGGAGCTGTGGCGATGACCACCGCGTCCAAGGCCTCCTTGGCGAACATATCAGCGCTAGTCTGATACGCCCTTGCGCCATAGCGGGCAGCGTATGTTTCCAAGCCTTCAGCGATATTGGGATTGCGATCGGCCACGGCAACAAGCTGCGCGCCTTCCAAATGCGCCAAGGTCCGCGCTAGAAATTGCCCAAACCGCGTCCCGATTACCCCGAATCTTAGACGATTCATCCCTGCCTCCTAATAATCCAGGCTGGTCGTCATCTTGTAGAGCTCGCCCGACTCCGATGATTTCAGCGCGCCGTACATCATCTCGGTGATGTGCAGGCCCCAATCCACGTTGACCAGCGGCTCCTTGCCTTCCAGGATGCACTCGACCAGATGCTTCGACGACTCATGGTAGTAGTTGAATGCGCCGGGCACGGGAACAGGCCAGCGCGCTTTGCTTCGGTCGCCCCGCAAGGGGATATGGAACCAGCCATCCTCGGCGACTTCGGGCAGCAAGTCCGTTTTACTACTGATAATCGATGCCTTATAACCGGTGCCGAACAACAGGTTGCCTTCTGTGCCGTAGACACAGAGGGAGCCGCCGCCGGAACCGGGCAAGACCGGATGATAAATCCGGCCGACGTGGCAAGCGCCGTGTGATCCGTCAGCCATTTCATACAGCGAGTAGGCTTGGTCCACCGCTTCCATTTTTACCGGCTCGGTCCGCGGCAAGTTGACGACAACATCCCAATAATTGGAATCGTCCGGATCGCTAATCTGAGCCATGTACTTATCGAATTCTGACTCGGGCACGATAAAGTCATCAGCGACCGATATCTTGGAGTGGGCGAAGACGGTCTTGCAGGGACCAAGGACCCCGACGATATTTGTCGGCGCATAGGGCAGGTCAAAGAGAAAACCGCCGCTGTCGGCGTCGAAGAACGCGGCTTTGCCGTAGGGATTGCTCGCTAGGCCGGGTCCGTATCTGGTTGGTCCGGTCGCGCCGAGCGAGAACCACAGTATTTCACCCAGGACACCGCGCTTGACCAGATCCCGCAGCAAAGCAAAATCGGGATCTAGCGGCGTGCTTGAGCTCGGCTCGATGATCGCCTTGAGCCCTTTGCGGCGGACGCCATCTCTGATTTTGCGGGCATCGTCCAGAGCGATTGCCATTGGCTTTTGGATGAGCAGATGTTTGCCCGCTTCAATCGCTGCCATGGCGAAGGGAACATGTGTGCCCGGCGCCGTCAGGATGAAGATGGCGTCAATATCGGATTTCTCCAGCATGTCGTAATAGTCTTTGTACTGTTCCTTAGCGCCGAAGACTCGGGCGCAAGCCTCAGTCCGCACCTGATGGAGATCGCATACGGCGGTGATCTCCGCATTTTCCATCTTCATTAGGTAAGGCAGGTAGTAAGCGGCCGCGACTACCCCACAACCGACCACTCCGATTTTCACTTTTTCATTCGTCATAAGCCCTCCTTTGTTTGGCTTGATTCAGGCCAGTCTCGAATGAGCCGATTAACCCGGTCCCAGGTTCTCAAGAAAGAGTATAAACATTTTGCCGCCCAGCGCGTTATCGGGGTGCGGCTGCCAAGGCTTGGCGATGATATCGGCATAGCCGTTGCCAGTCACATCGCCGACCACGGCTTCGTGGCCGCCGAGATTGCCATCGAAGATGACATGTTCGCGCCAAGCGCCGCCCGCGCCATCAAGATTCTCCCAGATGTAAAAGCGCGGCCTACCTTCGCCACGCACATATTCCATCTCGCAGGAGAAGACATCGAGATCGCCATCGCCGTCCAGATCGCGGACGGTCAAACTGTGCAGGGCGCCCCGGCGCGGTACGGTCGGGCGGCAGATATCATGCCGCTTCCAATAGTGACCGACGCCGTCCAGATTCTCCATCCACCAGACTTGCCCGCCCGGTATCTCGGCATCGCAGAATACTATGTCGTTTCGGCCATTCCCGTTCATATCACATACCGCGGCGCGCACGCCGTCAAAGGCGAAACGAGGGCGAAAATCCTCGGGTGGATAAGTGTTCGGCCCGATAGGGCGGACTTGCCATTTGCCGCCATCGCCGTTCACATTCTCGAACCAGACATTGGTCCGGACGATATCGAGGTCGCCATCGCCGTCCAGATCTCCGACAGCCACGCCAGCATGCACCGCCGGGCCGATAACTTGGTAGGTCCAGGGGCCGGTGGGGTCGGCGGGAATCTTGTACCAGCGCAGGTCGTTTTGGTCCGACATGGTGATGATTTCCGGTCGGCCATCGCCATCAATATCGGCCGCAACAATGTCGTGGACAGCCACCAGGTCGGGGTCAAAGACGTGACGCTCGAAGGGCTGGTCGTAATCGCCGATATTGCGATACCAGACGCCGCCAACGACGACATCCAGCCGACCGTCGCCGGCGACATCCAGCACGATACTGCCGACATCGGAGGGCGAATCGTGGCCGACGATATGCTGGATCCAGCGATCCGGCGCGTGATACTTGTACCAATAGACCGTCCCAAAGCGCCGACCCACAATATATTCCAGACGACCATCGCCGTCCAAGTCCGCCAGGCAAGACTGCGCCAACATAGACGGCACATCCAGAGCGACAAAATGCTGTCTAAAGTTGAATTTGCTCATAAACGCTCCGATTACTTTTCCTGTCGATTCAGTTTCATGAAGCTGCGTTGAACACGTTTGCGCCCCGGCTCAAGCGAACTGTGGCAAATAGGGCGCATTCAGCCGCAGCATCTCATCCACCATTGCCTCGGCTTGCGAGACGCTCTCGGCGACCGGATCAAGCAAAGCCGCCTGCAAGACGAGATTGCGGTCTCCGTGTACGGCGGCTTCAACAATCAACTCGGTTTGATCAATATCGCGTCGGCAAAACACTGCTAAGGGACCGGGCAGATCGCCCATGGACACCGGATAAATGCCGCCGCCATCGACAACCGCCGGCGTCTCCACAAAGACAGTTCGCGGCAAATTATTGATCTGGCCCGTATTGATCATATTGACGGCCGGCAAGCGCTGGAATTCGTTGGCTGTCATGGCGGCAATGATGGGAAAGGCCAAGGTATCCGCCCAACTGCGCGGGGCAAAGAAGGGATCCAGCCTTAGTTCGGCCGAGAGTTCGCTCTGGTCGCCATAGACCCGCTCGAACTTGTCCCATTCCGCCTTGTTCTCCGCCAGGTCTTCCAGATATTTCCAGCGATTCGCCTCCTGCGTCAGATGCCCGGAAAAGTCGATCCCCTTTATCCCGTAGAACTCCCAGGCGTAGGAAATGTACTCGCCGGCATGGCTATCCAGCGTGCCGGGGAAATAGCCGTAGACGTCGAGTAATTTGCGCGAAAGCGACTGTTCATTACCCTCCATTCGCCCCAGGGACGCCTTCATCAATGGCAAGAGGTTCTCTCCCGTCCCCTTGCGCCGCAGGTCAAGGATCCAGGTGAGATGGTTGGTGCCGGCCGCGGTGACCTCCATGTCATCGCCCGCGACCCCCATGACGCGATCGAGAAAGAGGTAGAGCGCCATTTCGACGCCATGGCACAAGCCCAGGATCTGACCAAGATCCGCATGACGCTCCAGCGCGAGGCAAATTCGGTTCAGCGGATTCGAAGTCACCATGACCATGGCGTCCGGGCAAAGCTCAGCGATATCGCGAGCGATATCCAGGTGCAGCGGAATCTGGCGCAACGAATGAAAGAGACCGCCGGGTCCGCCGAGCTCGCCCAAGATCTGGCGACTGCCATACTTGACTGGCACGCTGAAGTCCTGTTGCCAGGTATGATAGTGTCCGGTGTCCACGGTGATTATCACATAATCACTCCCCGAAAGGACTTCACGGCGATCTGTGGTCGATTCAATTTGGATCGGCGTCTTCAGGAACTGATTCAGTTTCCGAGCCAGTTTGTCATAGATGGCCAGGCGCTCTTCGTTGATATCGACAAAGCGCAGTGTACTGCCGCCGACTTGCGGATGATTCAAGATATCCCGCAGCACCTTGGGACCGAAGGTCGTGCTGGCGGCGCCAATGATGGTGATCGTCGGTCTTGCTCTCATAGGCTAGCCGATCAGTCAATTTGCTCGATTGATAAAGGCTGTGTCACTGCAGCGATGAGGTTCTGCACCGCCCGGAAATCGCCGGTCTCCGCCAAGCCAATGGTAAAGCGCGCGGGCGTCCGCGTCATGAACTTCTTTAAGCCGTCGCGTCCGAAGCCAAAGACGGTCATGTTGCCTTCCATCGGCCAATAAGAATCGATATGCTGATCCGATTCGTGATGCGCCAGAAAGAGCGCGCGATCCACGTTGGACGCGCCAAAGTAGATCCATTCAGGTTTGGGCAACACGGCTTCCCAACGTTGGGACAGCGCCCGGCGAGCGCCATCTGATGTCACGCAGTAGTCGCCAGTTTCGTCAAGCGCGCCGCCCGGTGTTCCTTCATATAGGAACCAATAGGGATGGTCAACCTTCAGCACAGTCAACCGCGCGTGCGTCGGATACATCTCCCAATGGCATGCCCACTTGCCGTCAATCGACTCGGACGCGATAACAATCTTTAGCGGTCCCGCGTTGACGACGCAACTGTGGCAGCCGTCGCCGCCGGGATGGAAATGGTTCTCCGGGTGCGCCAGATTCGGGATGCCCCGATAGCGGCCATCGGAGCCGCCATAGGGCCGATAGCTCAGCCAGTCATTGCCGTCGCGGTCAAACAGTCCGGCGAATCCAGCGCCCTGTACATGATAGAAATAGGTGGCTGTCGGTGTGGCTATCTCATAACTCTCTTGCTCTTGATAGACCACGCCCTCGCCCAATGCCAGCAAGGGTTTGCAAGCCGGCTCGCGGTCGGTCAGTCGCAGGCGAAAGTAACGTGCTCCAAACTCTGTTCTCCTGCTGCCGAGGAGAAACACCGCCTTCGCTGACCCATCGTTTTGATCCAACTGACAGGTTACATTGGGATCGACGATTTCTCCGGTCGCATTTAGCTCCATGGCCTGCAAATATGGCCGCTGCGTATCCGGCGTGAAATCATCAAGCGCGTATTCAGCCACAAGATTATTGATCGACTTGCCCCCGCAATCGACGCGTATGTCCCAGCAATCAGACATGATCCGCTTCCAGATTGCGCAACTCGTCGGCCGTGTAATAGGGCTGCAAGGAGAGTTCCTCCACCAGGTGGCAAGCGACCTGAGTCTGAGGATCTGTGGGGAGCGCGCGCAGTGCCGGGGTTTCCGTCTTGCAGATATCTTTGGCGTATTGGCAGCGGGTATGGAAGACACAACCCGACGGCGGGTTCACCGGGCTCGGGATATCGCCTGTCAGGACGAAACGCTTGCGGTGCCCGCCGCGCACTCGCTTGGGTATCGAATTCAGCAGCGCTTCGGTGTAGGGATGCGTCGGCCGCTCGAATATCTTCCTGGTGGGAGCGGTCTCCATGAGCTTGCCTAGGTACATTACCATGACCCGATCACTGATGTACTCCACCACGCTTAAATCGTGCGCGATGAAGATGTAGGTGAGCCCCAACTCCTGCTGCAAGTCCGCCAGCAAATTGAGCACTTGCGCCTGTACCGATACATCGAGAGCGGAAACCGGCTCGTCGCAGACCACCAGCCGCGGTTCAATACTTAGCGCTCGCGCCACGCCCACCCGCTGCCGTTGCCCGCCGCTTAACTGGTGAGGGAAGCGATTGTGCATATCCGCGCCTAAGCCAACTTGATCCAACAGTTTATTGACCCGCGCCCGGCGCTCCTCCCGTGTGCCGATGCCATGAATCTCCAGCGGCTCGGCAATAATGTCGCCGATGCGCATCCGCGCGTTGAGCGATGAGTTGGGGTCCTGGAAGAGCATCTGTATATCGCGGCGTATCGGCTGCAGTTCGTTCCGGTTCAATTGCGCAATGTCAACCATGCCGTCGGTCATAGAAAAATGAATGCTGCCATCGGTTGGCTTGTAGAGGCGTACGATGCAGCGACCGATGGTTGTCTTGCCCGAGCCGCTTTCGCCGACCAAACCGACAGTCTCGCCCGATGCGACTGTGAACGACACGCCATCAACCGCCTTGACGTGCGCGACCGTCTTTTGCAGCAGGCCGGCCTTGATAGGGAAATACTGCCGCAAATCCTCGATCGCGAGGATCGTATCGCTCCCATTAGGATTAACCGGGCGCATATACCACCTCGGTTTGCTCATCATAGAGCCAGCATGCCACCGTGCTAAATTCTCCAGCGATCAGGCTCGGCGGCTCCTCAAGGCGACATCTGTTCATAACATGCGGGCAGCGCGGCGCGAAGGCGCATCCCTGCGGCCGCTCATGCGGACCGGGAACGCTACCGGTGATCGGCTCCAACCTCTCCTCGCGCCCAATCATCGGCAGTGAATTCAGCAGTCCTTGCGTGTATGGATGCTTGGGCGCGTCGAAGATTTCATCGACCGGCGCGCTTTCCACCACCTGGCCCAGATACATCACGATGACATGGTCAGCCACTTCGCCAATCACATTGAGATCATGTGTGATCATGATCAACGCCATTTCGCTGTCCGCCTGGATTTGCTGGATCAAGTCCAGAATCTGCGCCTCAATGGTCACATCCAGCGCCGTCGTCGGTTCGTCAGCGATTAGAATTCGCGGATTACAGGAGAGAGCCATCGCGATCATGGCGCGCTGTCGCATGCCGCCGGAAAACTGGTGCGGATATTGATCCACGCGCTGTTCCGGCAGTGGGATACCGACCAGGCGCAGCATCTCTACCGCTTGTTTCCGCGCCTCTTCTTTTGTCACTTCCTGATGCAGAAGAATCGCTTCCATGATCTGATGCCCAACGCTGTAAACTGGATTCAGCGATGTCATCGGCTCCTGAAAGATCATTGCGATCTCGTTGCCGCGGATGTCGCGTATCTGCTCGCCAAAAGGATCCAGCTGGGCAAGATCGATCGGCTCGCCTTTGACCGGATAGTACAAGATGCTGCCATCGACTATGCGCGCCAGGCTCGGCGACAGCAAGCGCATGATCGTGCGTGATGTGACGCTTTTACCGCATCCGCTCTCGCCGACGATGCCCAAAGTCTTGCCCGCCTGTAACGTGAAGGACACGCCGTCAACCGCGCGAACAATCCCCTGCTCGATGAAGAAGTAGGTCTTGAGATTTTCAACTTCCAGAATCGTGTCAGTCATCTCGTCCCAATCGACAGTCGCGGGCGAAACCGCCTCCATGCCTTCCTGCCGCGCTCACTAGCGCGCAAAGGGATCCACCATGTCGCGCAAGCCGTCTCCCAGAAAGTTATAGGCGATAACCGCGACCAAAATGAATAAGCCGGGGAATAGCGTCCAAGGATAAAGCACGATGTTTTGAATCTTGATCGCGTCATTGAGCAGCAAGCCCCAACTGACCATCGGTGGGCGAACGCCGATGCCGAGGAAGCTGAGCGCGCTTTCGCCGAGGATTGTCACCGGTACCGCCAAGGTGGCTGTGACAATGATATGGCTGGCCATATTGGGGATGAGGTGCTTGCGCACAATGCGCGCGGTCGAGGCGCCCGATGCTTCGGCGGCGTGCACATAATCGCGCTCCTTCAGAGACAGCACCAGACCGCGCACTTCCCGCGAGAGCCCGGTCCAGTTGATGAAGGCGAGCACCACAACGATGCCGGCGTAAACCCATTCCGGCGGCCATTGAGGGGGGATTGCAGCCGCCAAAGCCATCCAGAGCGGCAACTGCGGGAAGGACCGAATCGTTTCGATCAGGCGCTGCACAACATTATCAAAGACGCCGCCGTAATAACCGGAAAGCGTTCCGATCACTGAACCGACCACGATGGTGATCATGACGCCGAATATGCCTACCGAAAGCGATACCTGCCCGCCAAAGATGATTCGGGAGAAGAGGTCGCGTCCCCGAACATCGGAACCCATGATATGAAGACGCTCCTCCGGGTCGCTTGAGCCGAAGAGGTGCACATCCCACTCTATGATTCCGAGCGCCTTGTAGGGTTCGCCCTTGACGAAGAATTGAATCGGCACGCGCTTTTCGCGGTGCTCCACATATTCGAGCTGAAAAGTCTCCATGTTGCGCTTGCCGCGCAGGGGATAGAAAAAGGGGAGATGAAAACTGCCCGTCTCCGGATCCCGAATGCGGATGGTCATCGGCGGCGAATAAGTCAGTTTGGAGTCGGAACTGCGCGCGCTATATGGCGCCACAAAGCCGGCGAATATCGTGCTGAGATAGATGATGACCAGCGCGATGAATGACAGCAACGCCATGCGATTGCGCAGGAACTTGCGCGTCATGAGCTGACGCACGGTCATGAGCTGATACTCGTCGCGCGCAGCCGGGTCTGCGTTTTTCTTGCGTCTGCCGAAGAGCCTGATCCAGCGCCCGCCGCCCGCATCGCCGCCGAGATTAGTCATACTGTATCCTCGGATCGCTCCAGGCCAGGACGATGTCCGCTAACAAGTTGCCGACCAACAGGGTAAAGGCGAGAATCATCAAGACCGTTCCGGCTAGGAACATATCCTGGCGATTGAGAGCGCGAATAAAAGGCGGGCCGAGCGTGGGCAGGTCGAGCACGATCGAAATGATAATCGTGCCGCTGATGAGGAATGGCAACTGCATGCCAACGCGGCTGATCAAGGGGTTGATGGCGATGCGAGTGGCGTGCTTGTAAATGACGATGCGTTCTTTTAGCCCTTTGGCCCGCGCCGCCTCAATGAACTGCTGATCGAGAATATCGAGCAGGTTGGCGCGCATAATGCGGAAGGTGCCGGCCATGCCGCCCAAACCCAATATCGCCAGCGGAATAGGCAAGTGCTTGGCGAAATCCAGCAGTCGCTCCCAGGTCCAGGGCGCATTCTTGAACTCCTGCGAGAACAACCCGCCGGAGTAATCGGTCTTCAAAACGAAAACCGCGATGAAGAGATAGATGACAGCGACCAGGAAATTCGGCGTCGATATGCCGATGAAGGACAGAGTGGAGAGTAGGTAATCCCAGTGCGAATTCTTGTGCGTGGCGGCGTATATGCCGAAGGGAATTGCCAAGCCCCAAGAGATGAACAGCGTCGCGACGCCGAGAAAGATCGTCAGTCCAGTTCGCTGCGCCAGGATTTCAGAGACCGGCGCATTGCTGTATTCAATGGAAAAACCAAAATCCCCGCTGGGGAAACCATCAATCCACTTGAAGTATTGCACGATGATCGGCTCATCAAAGCCATAAGTGCGGCGCAAGTTTTCGATGGTCTCCGGCGGCAATGGCTGGCCCGTCGATGCTTCTTGCTGCCGAACCCAGTTGGAGACGACATCGCCGGGCGGCAACTGAATGACGACAAAACTAATCAGCGTAATAAGAAAGAAAGTAACCACTGCCGAAAGAAGGCGGCGAATAATAAAGGTGGTCATCTACGGTCTTGCTCCGGCTCGCAAGAATCTATCGGGTTATCTCACGGTGCGAAAAGAGATGGCGGAAACAGCGTCCCGCCACCTCCATTTGTGGGACTTCAGCGACGCTGCCTACGATCCACCCTCGCCAGGTTCATACTTGGCGTAGGCGGTCTCGAGTTGATAGGCCGATGCATCTTGCAACTGACTATTTCGTGAAATGCGATCCGCCATGTTGCCCAGGCGCCTGTTCTTGATGAAGGGACGTTGCCAATAGCCTGTCGAGATATACCAAACGTTATCGGCGTGAAGATTCGACACCTCAAACATCAACTCATTGCGCTCGTCAGTTGAAGCTGTTAATGCCGCGCGCATCAACTCAACATTGCGAACGAAGTTCTCGTCAACCGGGTCTTCCTCCCAATTGCGGTGGTAGAAAGGCGTATTCGGACCAGTCGGCGCCAAGCCGTGCATCTCCGCCCCAAAGGGATAGCTCGCGCCATCGCGATCCCAAGTGTGGATCATGAAGTCGCCCGCGGTGAAACGCTCGCGCACCAGCGACTGGTCGTTGGCGTCCATGATCGCGTTCAGGCCGATATCCGCGAAATATTCGGTCACCAATTCGACGATCGGCGTGTATAGATCGTGGATGCCTACCTCGATAATCAATTGCAACGCTTCGCCACCGGGCGCTTCACGGAAGCCATCGCCATCGGTATCGGTATAGCCGGCCTCTTCCAACATAGCGCCCGCGCCTTCTGGATCGTATTGCGCCCACAACTGCCCATCATCGTCGGTGTGGTATCCCGACTCGGGCGACAGCGACGACCCGTTGGGATTGAAAAGTCCGGCGTAGAAAAGATCGCCAATTTCTTGCCGGTTGATGCCGATGGAGACGGCGCGGCGGAAATTGATATCGCGGAAAGCGCTCTTGATCACCGGATCGGGGTGATCCAGATTGAAATGGAAGGCGACGCCATCAAAGTCGGCGAAGGTCAGGCTGATATCACGACCTTCCTGGATGGCTTCGCTGAACAGTTGGATATGCTGCACGCCGACCCAGGTCGTATCGAAATCGAACTGCCCGGTGACATTGCCCAAAGCGACCCCTTGACGATCCTCTACCAGTTCGATGGTTATGCGATCGAAATAGGGCAGTTGGTTGCCTTCCGGATCAACCTTCCAATAATAGGGATTGCGCACCTGGTTATAGAATTCGCCGACCACGAAGTCTTCATACATCCAGGCTTGCAAGGTGTGGCGTCCGCGCCCGTTCTCAAGCAAGGTCTGCGCCTGATAATCTTCGTAGGTGGCTTCCTCGTTGTAATCAGGATGGAATTGCGATAGGTAATGCTTGGGCAAGGCAATCGTGCGGAGTGAGGCTTGAGTCTCGGCAAACAGTGGATACGGGTCCTGGTAGGTGAAGACCAGTGTGTGGTCATCGAGGGCTTCCAACTCCGGTGGCGCGCCATTCTGATAAGTCACGCCGATGCCAAATCCGGTGACATTCTCGTTGAGAGAATTATCAAACCAAAGGAAGAGCACGTCCTCAGAAGTGAAGTCTTCTCCGTCCGACCACTTGACGCCTTGGCGTAAATTCACCGTCCATACCGTTTGCTCATCGTTGGATGACCAACTCTCAGCCAGGTTGGGCTGGATGGGTCCTTCGCCGGAAATCGGCGTATTCCAGCGCGTCAGCGGCTCATAGGTCATGTTGTAGGTCATGTAGGTAATGAGCGCGGCTGTACCGCGGCGGAGCGTGCCGCCGTAGGTTCCGATTTCGCTGAGGGGCTCCACGACCAAGGGATTGGGCGGCAGGCGTTCTTCAACCGGCGGAATTTCACCGGCGGCGACTTGCTCCGCTAGCATCGGCGCTTCGTTGTACATCATGTCCTGCGCTCCCGCCGTCCCAAACGCGAGGATCAGCACAAGCCCCAAGAGTGTAAGCAAAATAAACTTTTTCATGAGTTTCCTCCACTACTCTTAATCGATTAAATTTCGTCGGAAACATTATACTTCGGCTGCCAGCGGGTTGTCAAAAAAACGGGGTGACCGGCAATGCGGTTTTCCTGGCAAGCGACAATGAATCTACCATGCCAATGCTCGTCGTGGGTTATCAACCGTGATTGTATTCAATGTTTCATCATCGATTCCCTCAGCCCGCAGCATGTCAAAAAACCGCGTAAACACGTAGCCGTAGCCCAGGCCGCCAAACGCGCGAAGATCACTGCGATGACAGCGATCGCTGGAGAGGAGCAATTTGCGCTTCCAACCAAGGCGCACTAGCTCGACTAAGGCGCTGGCTCGACGAGAATCGGGATTCATGTGGTTGCGACCAACTGTGTCAAACTGCACATAAGCTCCCGCTTCAAGAATCGCCAGATGGTAAGATTGGTCGAGATAGGTGTCGCAGTGACCGATGATCACCCGGCTTAAGTCCGTGTCCTCGTCTCTGAGGATCTCCAACTGCAGTAGACCGACAGGATACATTGAGGCATGTGTCGTGAGTGGCGCGCCAGTCGCCTTCTGCGCGCGCGCAGCCGCACGCAGGACTCTTTCTTCCTGCGCGGTGGCATAATCCGAGTTGATACCGATCTCGCCAATAATGCCAGCGCGGATACCTGTTCCCTCCACGCCAACTGTGAGCTCCGTGATCATCACATCGGCCAGTTCCTTCGTCGGTAGTCTATCGATTTCAGGCGGATAGAAAGGCTGACGATACCAACCGGTTCCCATGACGATATTGAGTTTCGTTTTCTGGGCGACTCGACGAAGCGCTTGGGGATCACGCCCCAGATCTGGCGTTGTTACTTCGACTAGAGCTGCCCCTCCGGCATGCCTAAGCGCCGCTAGCTCTTCAACCGCCAGCGCCTCATCATTCAACACCTCATTCAAACGCCCGGTTACACGGTAAATGTCACAGAAAACATGCTCATGCATAAGCGTTCTGCCGAGAGTTGACGGCTCAATCTCGCCCAAAACAGTATGGATGCGCCCATTTTCAGACATGATCGAGATGCGGGTTAAGCCTTCGCCAGGCTAAAGGAGATAATCTCCGCGCCTTCCATCAACACTCGCCGGCAGCAAAGGGCTAGCGTGTCAAGGTCGTCGTCAATTTGGGCGAAAACGTTGACGGGCTGCTTCATATCCACCGTAAGGCCCCGCGAGATGAAAATGCCATAGGCAATGTAGATTTCATCGGGAACTAGAACAGGCTCATCCTTGACCAGAAACGAAAGCGCGCCGGCGGGTATACCGGCCACGTACTGGTTCTCCCGTTCGACAGTCAAGTCCGGGGGCAGGGTGACCAGCGCCTGGCCGGAAACGATACTGTGATAAAATTGATATTCAAATGGAAGGCGTGACTTAATCTTTGCACAGGTCTTTGGCGCTTCTGCTTCGAGCAGACGAGCGTAAAAGACACCGCCGCCGGAAAACTCTAATCTCATTGTGGACATACTAAAAGAACTCCTTTCGAGCGCTTAACTGTTGCGGAAACCTCGCCAGAGAGTACAACCAGACAGGTGCTCATAGACCAATCAGCGTATATGGAAACTAGCCTTAGGAACAGTTGCGTGCTGGGATCATAGCGCTGCGCTTGGGGCAAGTCAGACGCAGTGCCGAATTTGCTCAGATCAACCGCTGTTTCATCCAGGTGGCGCTGTTGAAGAAACTCGCGACCGCGCTACCCGGCGCTACCAATCTATCACAGGCTGCCGCCAGTTCTTCGCTCAACGTCATATCCAGCACCGGCAGCAAATGCTCAAGCTGTTCCAGCGTGCGCGGACCGATCAAAGGCGCGGTGATGCCTGGTTGATCCTTTACCCATAGCGTTGCCAGTTGGGCTGGCGCAATGTCATGTTCTCTGGCGAGGTTGACCATCTTGTTGCCTATTTCGATGCCCGGCCTGGTGATGCGTTCGGAGTAGATGCCGCCGCGTAGTGCGCCGCGCGAATCAGTCGGCAAATCAGTCGCGCTGGCATAGCGGCCCGCCAGAACGCCCTGCGCCAGGGGCGACCAGGTGATTAGCCCCAGATCATAAGCTTGACACATCGGCACGATTTCGTTTTCAACACGTCGGTCAAGCAGATTGTACGGCGGCTGTTCGCAAACGAAACGAGCATAGCCCTTTATCTCACTCGCCATGATGGCTTCCATGATCTTCCAGGCGGGGTGCACCGAGCTGCCGATATAGCGCACCTTGCCTTGTTGCACGAGATCAGTCAGCGCGCTCAAGGTCTCCTCCACAGGGACAGTCGGGGACGGTCGATGCATTTGATAGAGGTCGATATAGTCCGTTTGTAACCTGCGCAAGGAGTCTTCACAGGCGCGGATGAGATGGAGGCGCGTTAGGTCTTCATCGTTAGGGCCGGCGCCGACCTTGTAGAAGGCTTTTGTCGCCAGGATGACCTCATGCCGACGGCCGCTGCTGGCGAGAGCGCGCCCGATAAAGCGTTCGCTTTCTCCGTCCGAATATGAATTGCCCGTATCAATCAGATTGATGCCGGCATCTAGGGCGCAGTGAATGATGCGCGCCGACTCATCTTCCGGCGTGGGATCGGCGAAATTGCCCGTTCCCAACCCGAGTGGCGCCACCTTGACGCCGCTACGTCCTAATGGGCGATACTCCATGCTCGCTTCTCCTTAGCCGAACAAGCGTCAAACCGATCGCGCCGCCTCTCTCGGCAGCAGATTTATACCTTCTACGTGCGAAATCCAGCGGATTCCACAATCAGCAAAACCAAGCCTGCAAGGTTCTTATAGGCTTAGGCAGACGGCCGTTGAAGCGTTCTCAACATTCTTAGCCCAAGCCTATTTCTGTGGACAATCAAACAGCATATGGCATAGCCGGCTGCAAGACGATCGTTACAGGTGGTGGAAGCCGTAGTCATCTTCCAGCCTGTTGGCGGTGCTCATTAGCTTGCCATCGAGATAAATGTCCGGGTTCGCCATCATGATATCCGCATGGTAGGGACTATATCCCACGGTCCCGCCAAACTTGGGATCCTGATAGCCGAAGCCGAAGTCAACCGACGCCAGCACCCGCTCATCTTCCATCAAATGGCCGGAGATGCCCGCCTTGGGGTTCAGCCCGATGCTGAAATGGCAAATCTTGTAAATGACATCGTCGTTGCGCGTCTCCAGCCAAGTCCGCATCGCATCGCCTTCGCCATCGCCGATGACCTCGGTAATCACGCCGTCGACGACGATGAGTGAATAATTGTTATGCACTAGGCCGCTGACGTTGTCGCTGGCATCGACCACAATGGTGCCGTTGATGCTCTCTTCGAGCGGCGCGATAGACACTTGCGCGCCCGGGTAAAAGTCAACTTCGCCATCATATGTGAGCGCGCCATCGCTCACCAAGCTCGGTCGCCCGCCCATCTTGAAGCTGATGTCCGTGCCATAGGGCGATGTGACGCGACATTCATCGGTCTCTTGCCAAAGTTTGGCGATTATGTCAGCGTTCTCGAACATCTTATCCAGATCCACGTTGAGCAGCGCGGCGATGCAATAGTCCTCGATGCCTTCCACCACCGTGGATAGATGGCGCGTGCCATTGTTGCGCGCTTCCTGCATGGCCGGGGCGCGTACAATGCCGCCGCAAAGCGAGAGCACATATTTGCTGTTCAATATGGCGTTGGAAACGATAGGACCCGGATCGCTGACCGTGCCTTCTTCGTACCAGTCCTTGACGATCAAGGTGGTATTGGCGCCGGAACGTAGACCGGCCGATAGCAGCGCTTCAGCCAGATTGAGATCGTTCTTGGGGTCGGCGATGATCAGGAAAGGCTCGCCCTTTCCTGGATTGACTAGGCGATTTACGGAAATATCAGCAAATTGGTCCCAAAATACATGTGAACGCATGTCTAACCTCCTCTATTGGACAGATCGCTTCTAATACTTGTTCACGCTTTTTCAAAAAAACAGAATGCTGTGTCTGAGTCTTTCCTTTCTACCCGATCAGCGCCGCCCTACATTACTGGGGTCGAGCCAATCTCTCACCAGCTCGCCCAGCAAATTGAAACCGACCACGAACATGAATAAGGCCAGACCGGGGAAGGTCGAAGCCCACCATTGGTCAAGCAGGTAATCCCGCCCCTCGGCCACCATACGCCCCCATTCCGGTGTGGGTGGTTCGATTCCCAATCCCAAAAAGCTTAATCCGGCGGTTGCGAGCGCGACAAAGCCAACGTCAATCGTTATGTTCACAATGATAGGGTCGAAGCCGTTTCGGATGATATGCCGCACGAGTATCCGAAAGTGATTCGCGCCCAGCGCTCTGGCTGCCAGGACATACTCTTCATTCTTGACGCTCAAGACCTGCGCGCGAACCAGCCGCGCATAAGACGGCCACCAGGAAAAGCCAACCGCTATCACCGTTTGGAACAAGCCCCTTCCCAAAGCCGCATTTAGCGCGATCGCCAGCACCAGCGAAGGAAAGGCCATCCAGACATCTGTCAAGCGCATCAGAATGCTGTCCACCCGGCCGCCCATATATGCCGCCAGTGAGCCGACAATGAAACCCAAACCGGTGGCGATGCCCAATACCACACAGACCACCCAAATGGTTGTGCGCGCGGCATATACTACCCGCGAGAAAATATCCACCCCCATATGGTCGGTGCCGAAGGGATGTTCAGCCGAAGGGGTCAGGAATTTGTTCCGCAAATTGAGCAGGGTCGCGCTTTGGGAGGTGAACAACTCCGGCCACAGCACCATCAGAATCAAGAGAGCCAGGATAAGCAGACCGAGAATTGACATGGGATTATGTCGAACGGCGAACGCAAATCGACTTCGTTTGAATCTCCGCCAAGCGCTGCTGTCCTCTTCCAAAGTGGCGAAGGGCAAACTGACGGCGGATTCTCGTTCTCTACTCATAAAATAGCCAACCCAATATCAGCCGTATTGGATGCGAGGATCGAGGAAGGGATAGGTCAAGTCAATCACGAGATTGACAAACATAAACGTCAGGCTCGCGGTGAGCGTCACGCCCATAATAACGGTGATGTCATTGCGGAAGATGCCGATCCAGGCGTAGGTGCCTAGCCCTCCCCAGGAAAAGATGATCTCAATCAGCAAGGCGCCGTTCAGCATGAAGGCGACATACAAACCCAATACGGTAACGACTGGCAGCAGCGCGTTCCGCAATATGTGAGCCCACAAGACCTTACGTTGAGCCAGTCCTTTGGCATGCGCCGTGCGAACATAATCGCGGTGAATCACACTCGCCATCGCCGAGTTCGTCGTGCGCGCCATCGCGCCGATCTGCCCCAAGCTCAACGTGAACGCCGGCAGGATCAGGTGAATTAACGCGTCTTTGAAGGTATCCCACTGTCCCGCAAGGATTGAGTCGATTAGATACATATTGGTCACGCTGGGCGGTGGCGGAACCGTCAGCGTCAAGCGTCCCGACAGGGGCAAGATATCCAATCGCCCGGCAAACACAAGCTGGAAAACCAGCCCGGCCCAAAACACCGGAATCCCCACGCCAATCAGCGAGCCGGTGATGATCGTCGACTTGACCCAACGCGATTTGGTAGAACCGGCCAGTACGCCCAGCGGAACGCCTATCGTGAGGGTGAAGCAAAGAGCGGCGATGGTCAACTCAAGCGTCGCCGGGAAAAAGTCCCTGAGCTCCTTCAAGATGGGTTGGCGCGACACGATTGACAATCCCAGATCGCCCGATAACAACCGCTCCATGTATTTGATGTATTGGATATGTAAGGGCTGATCGAGGCCAAGCAGCTTCCGAGTCTTTTCCACCTGCTCTTTTGTGGCGAATTGCCCAGCCCTAGAGAGAGCCGGGTCACCCGGCAACATGTTCGAAATGAAGAATGTGACAAACGTGACCGCGATCAAGACCCAAAAGGCTTGATACAGCCGGCGGAGTACATACTCACCCAAAGCGCATTACCTCACCGGCGGGGCGAGCGGAAGCCGTAACCCCGCTCGCCCCGTCTGGGACGATATCGAGTTTACATATCGTCGAAGTAAATCTGATACACGTTCTGCGTATAGCTATGTGGCGGTGACCACTGATAGCCCTTGACGTTGGCCTGTGATGCCGAAAGCGCCATACCCACAACAACATTAACGTAGGGCGTTTCCGCATCCCATATCGCCTGTACCTGCTTGTAGATCTCGCAGCGCGCTTCCGGATCGAGCTCTACTTTGCCGGCCTCAAGCAGCGTATCGTTTTCCGCATTGCTATACCAAGAGAAGTTGATGCCGCCGCCGCCGCCTTGGCTGGAATGCCCCAATCGGCCGAAGAACTGATCCGGATCGGGCAGCGAGGGGAACATCCACACCGTGCCCACATCGGGCGCCGTTTCTTGCGCGGAATAGGCTTGAACTTTAGCGGGCCACTCGACGGCCATCGGGCGGATAGTGATGCCCAACTGCGCCGCGCCGGCCTGCATGATCTGCATCGCCGCGGTTTCTTCCGGCGATGTGCCCTGGTAGGCCATCGTCAACTCGAAGCCGCCGTCCGCGTAACCGGCCTCCGCCATCAAGGCCTGCGCCGCCTCCACGTCCATGGCCGACTCCGGCACTGAGGCGTCAAAGCAGACGATGCCCGGCGGCAGCACGCCTTTCGCGATCGCCGCATAGCCATTGCGCGCCAACTCTACGTGGCCCTCGAAGTCGTAGACCAACGACAGGGCCTTGCGAACGCGCGCATCCGAGAGGATCGGATGGCGGCTGTTCATCGCGAAGTAAAGCTGATTAAGCGTCGGATCGGTGTTGATGGTATAAGCCGGATTTTCACTGAGCGCGTCCAACGTCTCCGGACTGCCCACCTGGATCCAGTGCGAGTCGCCATTTTCAAGCGACAGACGGCGTGTGCTTTCTTCCTTGATTACGACGAAGATCGCGCGGTCAACGTGATTGCCTTCCCAGCCCTTGAAGTAACCGTCAAAGCGCTCGATGGTGAATTCCTGCTCGGGCGTAAACGAGGTCAAGACGTAAGGTCCGCTGCCGGCATCGTTGTTTTGCAACCAGGTTTGGCCCCAGTCGTCATCGACTGTATTGGCTTGCACCAGTTCAGAATTCAAGATGTAAAGGCGCGAGATCGCCCCCAGGAAGCCGGGGAAAGGCGCCGACAGATTAATGCGCACGGTGTAATCGTCAATGACATCCGCGCCGGTCACAATGCCCAGACTGCGCGCCACGCCGATATTCACCGCGATCAATCGCTCGACCGTGTAGGCCACATCTTCCGCCAGCAGTTCGGTGCCGTCGTGGAACATCACCCCGGGTTTCAGCTTGAAGGTGTAGCTCAGGCCGTCCTCAGCTTGTTCGTAACTTTCAGCCAACTCCAACTCCCATTCAGTGACGCCAGGCAGATACTGAAGCAAGGCGTTGTAAAGATTAATCGACGGCGTATCAACGCGACTGTCAGAGGCTGCCAAGGGGTCAAACGTGGGCGGGGAGCCCGCAAGCGCAATAACAAGGGTGCTCATGTCTTGCGCCAGACCCGCGATCCCACCGCCAACTAGGGAGGCGATGAACAAAAGCGCGATACCTAGGGACAGCAGATTCTTCCTGCTTTTGAACAACATAGTGATTTCGTCCTTTCATTTCTACGCTTCTTGCGATCTTAAGGATTATTTCGCTCCATTAGCCCCCTCTCATGACAGAAATCGATCAAATCCTGAATACATGTTAAGCGCACCAAGCAATGATTACCTTCGCGACTACCTCCACCATCTTGATAAAATCATCGACGCTGACCCATTCATCCCTGCCGCCGCTTTGTACATTGTTTCCGGAAAGAGGTCCAAAGCCAAGAGTTGGTATTCCCTTAAAGAGATTCGGCGCGCGAATCTCACTGCCAGCGTGTAAGGACTGTACTTTCGGAACAGCGCCAGTTACCTCATGGATTGCCGACGCCACTGTCTGATATATTGCGCTCTCTTCCGGGACTTCGACGCCGCTAGTGCCTTGCAGCCAGTCAAATTGCGCCGGATGTTCCCTTAGCCATGGATCATTTTCCGAAACTTTCTGTATAACCGCTTCCAATTCCCGCCGAACATCCGGCAGATTCTCATCCGGTGGAAAACTAATCGCGCCGGTCATGACAGCGGTAGATGAAATTCGCCCCGGCCGGGCGGGGTCGCCAGCCTGGATATGAGAAACGTGCAAATTGGTGGACCGCCCAATCTCGTCATAAGCAGGGTGGTGAACACGTCCCGCGCGTTTCTCGGCAAGCTCCGACAATGCCTGATAAATCAGCCAGGCTTTGTCGATTGGGTTGATCGCGAGGTGGTAGAAGGGCGTGTGAGTCGGCTCAGGAGTTTCCGGCGCTTGACCACAAACGGTAATACGAAATTGCATGTATCCGGATGATCGCGCTTTAATATCTTGAAGGCCCGCGCCCGATTCCGCGGGATGCAGGTAGATCGCGGCGTCGCTATGATAGCCCCGCTCCAGGACGGCGTAGATGCCTTGCCCACGACGCTTGCTGACGGCGCTGGCGCAAATGACCCGACCCGATAACTTCAACCCGGCCGATTGAATCGCGTCAAGCGCGCAAATCATCGCGACAACCCCGCTCAAGTCATCGGCGACTCCCCAGCCATACATGCGTCCGTCATCAATCTCGCCAGCAAACGGCTCGTGCTGCCATTGACTGGTGTCAGTCACCAGCTCGCTGTCTGGATGGGCGAATAAAAGCAGGCTGCGTCCGTCGCCTGCGCCCGGTTGCACAGCGACAACGCTTACCCGATCAGGCTCCGGCGCATTTCCAGCCGGCGCGAAATCGGAATTCAAGACAAAATGATTTGGCGCGCTTGAAATGCTCTCAACACGGCAGCCTAAGCGTAGGAATTGTTGCGCTACCTCAAATTGGAGGGCTTCCTCTGTCCCCGCCGACTTGATAAGAAGCTCTCGCAAGAGATCAATATACTGTTCGCGTCTCGCCTGGATGAGCGTACTGAGATCACCTTTGTTGGGGGTCGCGCTTGCTGTCATTCAACGTTCTCGTATTCTAATACCAGCTAAAGAAGATTGACCATCTCGCCGACGCGCTTTGTTTCAGATGTTAACTGTGCAAATAAGCCGGCAGCAACTATGCCAAGTATGCGCTTCAACTCATTTGTTTGCTGTATCTCTATACAAAACTCTACGAACCAGGATATGCGACATGGCCAACAAAACGCATCCACTAGCAAAATGAAGTGTATCGCTCATGCCTGAACCTGTCAAAATCTCGGGGGATTGGCGGATGCTCCGCGCCGCTTGCAATATGCTCCTGGCCTGCGAGTCGGCGCGGCAACCCCTGACGCGCATGCTCGCTGTCGTCTATTTGTCGCAATGCGGCATTCTCGTAGTAATAACTGAATCAGCCAGCCCAACGATAATTTCACTTTTTTAACTTACGTCGGCTCGTTATAATCGCGGCGATTCATAACGTCCAGGTAGTGATGTGTCCAGCTATAAACTTGTTGAAACGGTTCCGTTTCGGAAGCAGTCCCAGCGTATGCGCGTTCTCCGCGTCGGCTGGCACGATACCCGCGCCTTAGTCCGGGAATTCCGGCGCCCGCTCTTCATATTTTTTGTCGCCGTCTTCATCGGCGGTTTCTTCTACATGCAGCTTAATAACAATCATTCTGACAACAAGCCGCTGAATTATGTCGACATGCCCTACATCATGTTGGCGCTAATGGTGCTGGAAGCCTCAATCGAGGTGCCGACCGAGCCGCACCTGATCGTGTTCTGGTACATCATGCCGCTGTTGGCGGTTTATGTTGTGGGGCGGGGCGCCGCGGATTTCCTGCGGCTGTTTATCGATCGCGAGCAGAGGCGCAGCGCCTGGGGGGTAGCGGTGGCATCAACTTATAAGCGGCATATCATCGTGGTCGGGATCGGTCATACCGGAATCCGTATCGTGCGCGAGCTGACGCAGATGGGTTTCGAGGTGGTGGCGGTCGATGTCGGCGCGGACAAAGAAGCGCAGGACAGACTGCAAGAGGTGGATGTGCCGCTGATCACGGGGGATGGCCGGCTGGTCAAGGTGCTGGAAGACGCCGGGCTCAGCCGGGCCACCGCCGCCGTCGTCGCCACATCTGATGACCATGTCAACCTCGAAGTGACGATGCGCGTCCGTGATATGCGCGCGGATATCCGCCTGGTGACGCGCATGTGGGATCGGCGTCTGGCTCAACAGATGGAACGCTTCTTTGACGTCGACGTCTTGAGCGCGTCGGACCTGGCGGCGCCGGCATTCGCGGGCGCGGCGGTCGGCGCCGAGATCACACAGAACCTTCATGTCGCCGGTCTGGAATACAGTATGATCCGCCTGATCGTGCGTCACCGCTCCTTTCTGGACGGTCAGACGGTCGACCACATACAAGAAAGCGAAGGCGTCGATATCGTATTGCTTTATCGTGCCGAATTTGATTCGCCCGATGTCCACCCGCGCGGCGATGTGCGCGTCCGCGGCGGCGATACGCTTGTGCTATTCGCTAATCACGATCTTATTACCGAACTCATCGGTCGCAACGAAGCCGGCAGCGCCTCACTTGCGGCGCGGAAAACGCGTTAATATGCTGATCGGCTCCGGCACCTTGATGCGCTGGCTCAATGAAAGCTGACCCAAGTCAGTGACTTTGGCGCGGGTGGCGCCGGCGTACAGAGCCAGCTGCGTGCCCGGTTTGCGGAAGCCACGCTCCATCAGCGCTTGCCCCACTTGATATCCCTCGACATCGATATTGCAACTGGTGACTTTGCCGACGACCCGTCCGCGAGGACTGACAATCGGGTCGCCAAAATGCGCCGGGCGCGCGCCGCGGTTATCCAGGCGAAAGCGGCTGATCTGATGTTTGCGCTTGGCTTCGTTGGCGATGAAGGCGGCTTTGCCGATGAAGAATGGTTTGTAGAGTTTGACATAACTTCCGAAGCCGGCATCAGCCGGATTGAGGTTGAAATCGCCCGCCAACTCCAGCCCATATAGCGGCAAGCCCGCTTCAGTGCGCAGGCTGTCGCGCGCCGCCAAGCCGCAGGGCGTCACGCCCGACTCGACCAGTTGCCCGAATAGCGCCGCCGCCTCGTCCGGATGCGCGAAGAGCTCATAGGCGACGCGCTCGCCAGTATAACCAGTGCGCGAGACGATGAGATCAAATCCGCCGAGGGTAACGCGCGCCACCCCCGCCCAGCGCAGCCGCTTGACCGCCGCTTTGTCGGCCTCGCTGCCGTCAAGCTGGAGCAGGGCGTCTCGGCTCTTCGGTCCTTGAAGGGCGATGTCTACCCGCTGTTCCGCCCCCCATTGCGGCAGGCGCAAATCGCGCAGTTGGAAGCGGTCCGCGCCTTCTATCCGGCGGCTTTTCATCGCGGGATCGATCATGACCGTGCCGTCAATGAGGGCATTCAGCCAAGCCCAGTTCTTGTCATTATTGGAGGCGTTGACCACCACCAGGAAGTGATCGTCCGCCAAGCGATAGATCATCAAGTCGTCAAGCGGGATGCCATCGGTATCGAGGAAGTAAGTGTAATGCGAGCTGCCCGCCTTGAGACGTTTGACATCGTTGGTGGTGACAAGGTCGAGGAAGTTTTCGGCGCCGGCGCCTTTGATATCGAAGACACCCATATGGGCAACGTCAAAAATGCCTGCGCCATTTCGCACGACATTGTGCTCGTCGCCCACAGAGCGATACCAGAGCGGCATGTCGTAACCGGCGAACGGCGCCATTTTTGCGCCCAGCTCAAGGTGCAGGTTGTGCAGCGGCGTTTCCCGCATCATGTCGACCGCGGCCAGATCCTGCTCGAACTTCGGCAGATCCTCGCCCGACTGCCCGAAATAATTGGGACCGCTCATGCCGATATGATATGTCTTCTGATCGTAGCCGGCGACGCCCGCGAGGGATCGCGTAGACACTGATCCGTCCATCAGCGGCTCGCCTTCGCCGAGGACGCTGATAACGACCGGTCCCGGCGCTTTGGCGTGGACATCGGCATCATCAAATAGCGTGAAGCCATCGCTGAGCCCGCGCAACCAAGCGACCGCTCGCTGGGCGCGTCCGGCGATATTCAGGTGAAACTCGCTGGAGGATATCCGCTCAACGCTGCCGCTGGCCAGGGCTGAGCCGTCTTTGTCGAGGATATGAGTCGGCTGGCTCTCGCCGTCATCTAGCGAGGCGACATCGCTGGTGAGAGCGATATGCAGGAAGTCGCCGGCCGTCTCGCCGCTGACGCTGATCTCAAGGCAGCTTTCGGCGTCGTCCGCATCCAATTGATAGAAATGCGGATAACCAGTTGGGTCAGTGGCTACGCGACCTTCGGTTGCCGCGTCGGTGTCAATGCCGAGCCGCGCCGCCAAGTCACGCGCGCGTCGTCCCGCCTCTTGCAGCGCATCGAAATCGACTTTGGCTCGCGCTAGGGGCTTCGCCCGCCCGGTCAAGCTGAAGGGTACGCAGGCTTCCAGCACATCGGCAATGATATCGCCGAGCTCGTCAATATCGTCTTTGTCGATCCCACGCTGAGTCAGCCAGGTAGCTCCCAGCCGGATGCCGCTCGGGCGCAGAGCCGAGGTATCGCCGGGGATAGTCTGACGATTGACGACGATGCCGGCTAAATCGAGGATACGCGCCGCCATATCGCCGCTGAGAGCCGTGCCGTCCCCGCCGGTAATCGACTTGCAATCGAGCGCGAGCAGGTGCGTGTCCGTCCCGCCGTAAGGGACGCGCAAACCACGCGCGCTTAGCTTGTCGGCCAGGCTCTTGGCATTCGCGAGCGTCTGCGTCTGGAGTTCACGGAACTGGTCGCTGGCGGCTAGGCGCAGAGCGACGGCCAGGCTCGCCAGGGCGTTGATGTGCGGTCCGCCTTGTTCGCCGGGGAAGACGGCGCGATCCAGCTTGGCTGAAAGGTCGCGCCGGTGCGTGATGAGCACGGCCCCGCGCGGACCGTTTAGCGTTTTGTGTGTGGTAAAGCTGACGACATCGGCAATGCCAACCGGGTTGGGATAGACGCCGGCCGCGATTAAGCCGGCCACATGCGCCACATCTGCCAGCAAATAGGCGCCGACCTCATCGGCAATTTCGCGGTATGCCCCCCAATCAGCGGCGAAGGGGTAGCTGCTGAAGCCGCCGATGATGAGGCGCGGCTTGTGCTCCAGCGCCAGTTGACGCATCCGCGCGTAATCGAGTTTTCCAGTCTCAGGGTCAATGCCGTAGCTGACAATCTTATAGTATTTGCCGCTGCGGTTGACTGGGCTGCCGTGCGTAAGATGCCCGCCCATGATGAGGTCCATGCCCATCACCGTGTCGCCGACATCGAGCAGAGCGGTGTATACTGCATTATTTGCCGGAGCGCCGGATAGCGGCTGAACATTCACGTATAAGTCTTCAGCCTTGCAGCCATTGCTGGCGAAAATCTCTGCCGCCCGCCGCCGGGCTAAGGCTTCGAGTATATTGGCGTATTCCGTTCCCTTGTAATAGCGCTGATCGGCATTGCGGCGAAACTCCGCTAGCCGCTGCGGGTAATCCAGGATCTCCGCTTGGGACATGCGGCGGGAGTTTTCCAGCGGGTAGCCTTCGGCGTAGATATTATGGAAGGCTGAACTCAAAGCATCTCGAACAGCGAAGGGAACCGTGCTTTCCGACGGTATCATGATGAGCTTGGCTTGCTGTCGCGCTGTCTCGTGGCGGATCAATTCGGCGACATCGGGGTCGTGCTCATCAATGCCGCCACGGAAGAGAAAGTCCTTGTTGGTCATGGGCGAATCCGTTGCTGTATTGATTGTCTATACTCTAATCTTACCACGCGGACTGGCGAAGCTGCACGAAGAATCGGGGACCCGCTTCCCTTGCCCTCAGTTGCGGGCCGCTGCTGACGGTGAAGCGAATAGAGTTGTGGGATCGCTGAAACGCGACAGAGGACATGCGCCGCTTTCCAGGCAGCCGATAATCTCCCCGGCGACGAGCTCGGCGACGAGGCGATGCAGCGCGGGACCATAATGCTTGGTCGCAGTCCAATAGCTGTCATCCACATAGCCGCGGTCGATATGCTCCTCCGTCGCGATGTAGTGATAATTTCGCCGACAGTGCTCAAGCAAGAAATCATAGAGCGGGCGCGGCGGCGGCAGATTGCTGAAATAACGCAGCAGATGAGATTGCAGCGGCAAATGCAGCGCGATGAAATGCGTATTCCCCGCATGAACGTCTTCAGCGAAAGCCTCAACGATGGCTTTGCCCAGGTCGCCGCCTTCAGTGCCTTGCTCATACAGGTTCGGGTCTTCTTCGTGCTGCTTCAGCGCCCCGTAAATCAAGCTGGCCAAGCGGCTCCCCGCCCACCAATTTGAAGCGACATAGCGGCTTTTGTAATGGTATTCGTAGGCGGCCAGAGGATGATTGCCAAAGTCTTCAAAGGCGGCGATGAGGCGCTCAGGCGGCAGGGTGGGGGAATTAACCAGTTCCAACTCTCCATTGTCAAGGACAAAGCGCGGTTTGGAAAAGGGCGGTCCGCTGCCATGCAGCAATTGTCGGAATACATTGACATTGCGCTTGAGATTCTCGGGCTGCAAGCCAAATATGACGATATCCGGCGCGAAGTGTTTGCCTTGCTCTTGCCATCTCAAAAACGCTTGATCCATGCCATAGGCGCCAACGCCGAAGTTCAAGACCTCCGCCTTGAGCCCCATCTCATTGAGCATTATCTCCAATTGGCGGCTCCATGCCTCATCGTCGCCGACATCATCGCCGGCTGTGAATGAATCGCCAAACAGAGCGATGCGTAAGCTGTCCGCTGGCGGATCCGGCGCGTAGTCTCGCTTGGCGCGAAAACCGCTGCTGTTTATCGTGAAGGTTCCGGCTTGTCGGACGGAATTGGGACGGAAGCTCCAGCCCAGCTTCTCATCGTAAATAACCACGGAGATGTCTTTGTTGGCGATATAGCCTTCCACGCCGCCGCGCAATTGGCTTACCGGCAACGCATAAGGCTCCAGGGCAATGCCCATAAAGACGAACTGTCCATCGGCGTCAGTCTCCCCGCCAACGCGAACAACCGCCTCCAACAGCAGTGTCGCAACCGCGATGCCGGCGAAGACTATCAAGACATTGGTCGCAATCCGACGAATCATATTCGCCTCCCATACAAACCTGGAAACGCTGCCGAGCTTAACCGACGGCAACGGAGTGATTGTAGCATGACTGTGCGCAACGCATTGACTGACAGATACTATTCGGCGCGCCTTAATTGCCCCCTGCTAAGGAATAGCTGAGGACAGGACAGGTTTGATTTGCTCGTATATGGGAGCGGCGGGACAGCAATCACAAGCATCATATTTTCTGAAAGTTGTAGGGGCGACCGGCGGGCTGTGTCTACGCGCCCCTTGGGTCACCCGAAAACTCTAATATGAAACGCGGACGACCTGGTAGGTCGCCCCTGCAAATGGCTTGGTATCCAATCCAGCAAATTCACCACTCACAAGGAATATGCGTCTTTGACATTCTCTTGACGCGCCTATAAAATCCAGAGCAATCGCGGCTCGCTTCGAGTCGCTGTCTGTCAATCAACCGGAATCTAGCTCTGCGCTTTTGGAGGCGATCTCCTTATGAAGGATTATCAAACCGAGAACATTAGAAACGTCGCTCTAGTTGGGCACCAAAGTTGTGGCAAAACCTCATTGGTTGAGGCGCTGCTATATAGCACCGGCGCGACCACCCGCATGGGACATATTTCTGAAAAGAATATGGTCTCGGACTGGGATGATGAGGAGCGGGAGCGCGGCTTGTCGCTCTCCACATCTTTGGTGCCCGTCGAATTTAACGATGTCAAAATCAACGTGCTCGATACACCCGGCTTCACCGACTTTCAGGGCGAGCTCAAGAACGCCATTCTGGCGGCGGATTCAGTAGTGGTGGTGGTCGACGCCGTCTCGGGCGTCGAGGTCGGCACCGAGCTGGCATGGGAATACGCCCGCGCCTCCGAGCAGCCCATCATGGTCGTGATAAACAAGATGGACCGCGAAAACGCCAACTTCGAGGCTGTTCTGGAGCAACTGCGCAGCCAGTTTGAAGACTGCAAGTTCATTCCGGTTATGCTCCCCTTGGGCGAGCAAGCTAACTTCAAAGGCGTCGGCAATGCCTTGACGCGCAAAGCCTACTTGGGCGACGGTTCCGCCCCGTCAGACCTGCCCGAAGAATATGCCGATGCCCTCGAAGAAGCGAATATGGAGTTGATGGAAGCGGCGGCCGAAGCCGACGATGAATTGCTCGAGAAATACTTTGAAGAAGAGACGCTAAGCTTTGACGAAGTCCGCGACGGCATGCGCCAGGCATCGCGCTCCCCCGAACTGAATACCGTGCCGGTATTCGCTGCCTCGTCCACGGAGAACATCGGTACCATCCCCTTGCTGGAAGCGCTCGTCGCCTACGCCGGCTCGCCGGCCGATCGCCGAGTGAACATACTGCGCGGCGACGAAGCTGATGTCTTGCAGCCGCCGCAAAGCGATGGCGATCCCCTGGCTGCCTACGTGTTTAAGACGCTGAACGACCGCTTCGTCGGCACCTTGAATTATTTCCGGATATTCTCCGGGACGATATCAAGCGACGGCCGCAACCTGAACGCCAACAGCGGCGCCGATGAACGCTTCAATTCGCTTTTTGTCATGCGCGGCAAAGAACAGATTCCTGTGAAGCAATTGCGCGCCGGCGATATCGGCGTCGTAGCCAAGCTGACCGCGACCAAAACCGGCGATACTTTCGTCGATTCCGACGCGAGCATACGGGTAGCCGCGCCAGATTTCCCCGCGCCGCTATACATGCTGGCGGTAGCGCCGCGCGCGCAGGCCGATAGCGCCAAGATGGGACCCACCCTCAGCAACCTCTGTGACGCCGACCCCACTCTGCGCTGGCGGCAAGATGGCGATACGCGCCAGACCGTCCTGGAAGGCATGGGGCAGATCCATCTCGAAGTTACGCTGAAGCGGGCCGAGGCTCTCGGCGTGAATATCGACACTGATATGCCCAAGGTGCCATACCGGGAAACGATCACCAGCAATGCGGAATCCAGCTATACGCATAAGAAGCAGACCGGCGGCGCGGGCCAATATGGCCGCGTCGACTTGAAAGTGGAGCCGGCGCAAGACGGCTTCGAATTTGAGTCCAGTGTCTTCGGCGGCGCCATCTCGCAGCAGTTCGTCGCCTCGACCGAAAAAGGCATCCGCGCCGTCCTGCCCGATGGCATCATCGCCGGCTACCCGGTCGAGCGGGTCAAGGTCAACATCTTTGACGGCAAAGAGCACCCGGTAGATTCCAAGGACATCGCCTTTCAGATCGCCGGGCGCGAGGCTTTCCGCGCCGCCTTCCGCAAGGCCAAACCCGTCCTGCTCGAGCCGATTATGGATGTCAAGATCACCGTGCCCGAATCAATGATGGGCGATATCATGGGCGATCTCAATACGCGGCGCGGGCGCGTCCAGGGTATGGACACCATCGGCTTCAAGAGCGTCGTAACCGCCGAAGTGCCGCTGGCGGAAATGCTGCGATACGGCAATGACTTGCGCTCGATGACTGGCGGGCGCGGCATATACACGATGGACTTCAATCGCTACGACCGCGTGCCATCCTACGTGCAAGACGATATCATCGCCGAGGTCGAAGCGGCCGCCGCGCAGTAGCTGACTACAGGTGAGCTATGAAAGATGAGAGAAATCATTCTCCGACACCTGCCCACGGCTCTCTTCAAGGAACTGCGTTTGCTGAAGGCAGAAAGCCACCAGCATCATCTGCTTGGGTGCTGGTGGGGATTTTCCTCGGCATAATAGGCCTCGTTATTGCTCTGGTGACTGACAAAGGTGATGGAAGAGTTTCAAAGACGCTTGGGGGATGCCTTCTGTTGCCTCTGATTAGCATTGCCGTAATGCTGGCGTTGGCGATGATAGGAGGCAGTTCTCCGGCAGGTTCCTTCATCTACACTTTGTGTTAATTGCAGGTGCTAGTTCTCTACGTCAGCAGGCTCTTTGACATCCGAACCGTTTTGCTCAGCAGGCTCCGGCTCCCGCAGGTGCTTGGCGACGGACGCCGGCACGAATTCGTCGGTATCGTCTTCCAAGCCCAGAATGCGCAAGATCTCTTCGCGCTCGACAGTCTCCTGCGACAGGAGCGCATCGGCCAGGGCATCAAGCTCCTCGCGATGATCTTCCAGAAGTTCGCGTGTTTCCTGATAGGCGACATCGATAATGCGTTTGATCTCGGCGTCAAGCTTGGCGGCGGTGTTGTCGCTATAATCGCGCCCGCTCGCAATCGCATAGCCCAGGAAGGGCTGCTCGCCGTCATCGCCGTAATTGACCATGCCGACCGAGTCGCTCATGCCAAACATTTTGACCATCTGCCGCGCGATTTGCGTCACCTGTTGAATGTCGTTGGCGGCGCCGGTTGTCACGTCGTCAAAGACAATTTCTTCGGCAATCCGCCCCGCCAAGCCAACGCGGATATACGCTTCCAACTGCTTGCGCGATTGATGCAGCGAATCATCCTTGGGCATGTAGAAAGCCACGCCAAGAGCACGGCCTCGCGGAATGATTGTTGTCTTCAGCAGCGCCATCGCGTCCTTAATCAAGAAAGAAACCAGGGCGTGCCCCGCCTCATGATAAGCGGTGATGAGGCGGTCTTTTTCATTGGATAGAGGCGGCCGTTTGGTGCCGAGGCGAATGCGCTCGTAGGCGGTGGTGAAATCTGACATCGTGATCAGGCGCCGATCATAACGAGCGGCGTGCATGGCCGCTTCATTGGCGAGGTTGGCGATGTCCGCGCCGGAAAAGCCAATGGTGGCGCGTGCCAGCGATTGCAACTCGACGTTATTCGCCAAAGGTTTGTTCTTGGTGTGAATCTTGAGTATCTCGTGACGCCCCTTGACATCGGGCAGGTCGACCGTGATTTGCCGGTCGAAACGGCCCGGGCGCAACAAGGCGGGGTCGAGCACATCAGGGCGGTTGGTGGCGGCGATCATAACGATATTCGTATCGTTGTCGAAGCCATCCATTTCCGAAAGCAACTGATTCAAAGTCTGCTCGCGCTCGTCATGGCCGCCGCCCAAGCCAGTGCCGCGACGGCGCCCAACCGCATCGATTTCATCTACAAAGATTATCGCCGGCGCATTTTCTTTCGCCCGCTTGAACAAGTCACGCACGCGAGAGGCGCCAACGCCGACGAACATTTCAACAAATTCAGAAGCGGCGATGCTGAAGAAGGCGACGTTGGCTTCGCCGGCGACGGCGCGCGCCATCAAGGTCTTGCCCGTTCCCGGCGGTCCAATCAGCAAGACGCCGCGCGGCACCTTCGCGCCGACCTTGACGTATTTCTCGGGCTGCTTGAGAAAGTCTACCACTTCTTCCAATTCCAGCTTGGCGGCGTCCTGGCCCGCGACATCTTCAAATCTGATTGCGGACATCTCCGGCGTTTTCTCGCGCGCCTGCGATTGCCCGAAGGAAAAGATGCCGTTCATCTGGCCTTGCGCGCGCCGGCCCATCCAAACAAAGAAGCCGATGATGAGCACCAGCGGCAGGAAGTTCAAAATGATCGATAACCAGGGCGAGGTGCTGCTGTATTGCTGCGATACCGGTTTGATCCCGTTTTGAATGCGCAGGCGTTCAATCTCGGGACCGGCAAAGACCGGTATCTGCGTCGTGAAGCGCCTGACGCTTTGTGTTCTGCCCGATGGCGCCAATACAACGATGCTGTCATGGAGTTCGCCGCTGACCGATGTCGTGTCCCGGTATTCAAAGGTCTTGACGTTGTTGAGCAGCATCTGCTCGTAGAAATCGGAGTAAGCGATTTCCGGCGTGGAAGATATGCCGCCTAGCAAACCCGGCGACGATATCAGCGCGATCAGCATGACCAACACAAGCAAGCCCGGCGAAACCCACCGGCGCCAATTCGGCGGTGGTTGCGGCGGACGATTGCCGCTGCCGCCGTTTTCAGTATCGTCGCTGTTGTTATCCCAAAACTGCATGGAGTGATAGTACCCGCAAAATGCGCTTTGTATAGCCTGATTATACCTTATCGGGCCGCCGATCTGTGCAAGTATTGTCTTAGAACCGCGTCCGACAGCTTGCCGATTCCGTCGTCATTAAATTGAAATACGATAGATGAGGCCGAGGGTTGCATGGATTCGGCTGGCCGCGAGAGCGAATTATCGATAGATGATTATCGATAACGGGAAAACTTTTTTCTATCATAAAACGAGAATTTTATGATAATTTCTCGTTGAAGCTCGCGAGCCAACAAAAGCTCCGCGCAGAGCAGCGGCCGCGGAAAAAGTTTTTTGGCAATCTGGCAAGGTCTGCCTAGAGCCTGCTGATTCAGATGTTAATGCGCACACTAGAACAGACTAACAGAAAAACAGCCGCAATGGGCGACTAAATGTTCACGCATTGCTAAAACTAGGGATAATCCAGAATCTGGCCGGACTCACCGGACAAATCACATGCGATGTCCGTTATGCTTATGAAACGAGCCGGGCCGGTTCGCGTTTATTCTACGAGTCTTATCCAGTTTATGACCGCAAGCGAGAGACGAGGCGCGCCATGAATCGCTTGAAAGACGAGAGCAGTCCCTACCTGCTGCAACACGCGGACAATCCGGTGGATTGGCATCCTTGGGGCGACGAAGCCTTCCGCCTCGCGCGCGAGCAGGACAAGCCGGTCTTGCTCAGCGTGGGCTACAGCGCCTGCCACTGGTGCCATGTGATGGCGCATGAAAGCTTCGAAGACGAGGCGACCGCCGAGATAATGAATGCCCTCTTCGTAAACGTCAAAGTGGACCGCGAAGAAAGACCCGATGTCGACGACATTTATATGGCTGCGGTGCAGGCGATCGCCGGGCAGGGCGGCTGGCCGATGACCGTTTTCTTGCTGCCGGATGGACGTCCCTTTTATGGCGGTACCTATTATCCCAAGGAAAGCCTTTATGGCCGTCCTTCATTCACGCAGTTGATGGGCGCCGTCCATGAGGCCTACCGCAATAAACGCGACCAACTTGAGGCGCAGGCGGATAACCTGCATCAAGCGCTGAAGCGAGATGTGCTGGAGATTGGCCGCGCTGACGATAGCGGACTCAGGCCTGAACTCCTGGATGAGGCGGCGCAAAAGCTGCTGGGCAATATCGACCGCGTCAACGGCGGCTTCGGGACGCAGCCGAAGTTCCCCAACCCGATCAGTCTGGAGTTCCTCTTACGGCATTACCACCGCGCGGGCGATGACTCGACGCTGCAGTTGCTCAGCCTCAGCTTGCGCAAGATGGCGCGCGGCGGCATCTATGATCATGTTGGCGGCGGCTTCGCCCGCTACAGCGTTGACGCGCATTGGCTTGTGCCGCATTTCGAGAAGATGCTCTACGACAACGCTCAACTCAGTCGACTCTACCTCCATGCCTGGCAAGCCACCGGCGATGACTTCTATCGCATGATCGCCGAAGACATCTACGATTATATTCTCCGCGAGATGACCGCAGCGGATGGCGGCTTCTACAGCGCGACCGACGCCGATTCGGAAGGGGTAGAAGGCAAGTTCTTCGTTTGGATGATCGAGGAAGTTGCCGAAGCGCTCGAACCGATTCGCGACGAGCTGCCGCGGGCTTTGGAGATCGCCATCGAATACTTCGGCTTGACCCAAAGCGGCAACTTCGAAGGGTCCAATATCCTGCATCTGCCGCGTCCGCCGGCGGAGACGGCAGACAACCTCGGCTTGTCGCTGGCGCAACTGGCGGGGGCGATAGAGCAGATCAAGCACCGGCTCTATGCGGCGCGGACACAGCGCGTTCCGCCGCTCCTCGACGACAAGGTTCTGAGCTCCTGGAACGGCATGATGCTGGCGAGCCTGGCGGAAGCGGCGCGCGTTTTGAAGCGTGACGACTACCTCGACGCCGCCCGCCGGGCTGGGGAATTCTTGCGGCATCAGATGATGACTGAAGATGGTCGTCTCTTCCGCAGCCATAAAGACGGGCGCAGCAAGCTCAACGCTTATCTCGAAGATTACGCCAACTTGATCGATGCCATGCTTGAACTCTACCAATCGACCTTTGACCAAGCCTGGTTCCTGACCGCGCGGCGCTTGGCCGGCTTTGTCCTGGGGCATTTCAAGTCGGACGATGGCGGATTCTATGATACGAGCGATGACCACGAAGCGCTGATTGTGCGCCCGCGAAACCTGCAAGACAACGTAACGCCTTCCGGCAACGGCATGATGGCGCGGCAGTTGCTGCGTCTGGCCGCCTACACCGGCGACGCGGCATACGATGAAGCCGCTCGCGGCATCCTGCGCAAACTTTGCGACGCGATGCGGCAATATCCGCAAGCCTTCGCCGAATCGCTTAACGCCGCCGACATGCTCATCCGCGGCATTGACGAGGTGGCAATCATCGGCGACCTGGAGAGCGGCGATGGCGCGGAGATCGTCGATACCCTCCGCCTGCCTTATCGTCCCAATCTGATCACTGCCTGGGCGCTGGACGATGTCGCCGGTCATGCCAGCATCCCGCTTCTGAGCCATCGCTCGGCGCAAGGACAGAAGACGACCGTCTACGTCTGTCGCAATTTCGCCTGTCTCATGCCAGTCACGACGGCGCATGAAACTGAGGCCGCCTTGGGCGATAAATGACGATTCTTCGCCCGTAGCCAACTCAACTTCGAAGGAATATGCTGTATGCAGGAGCGTCAGGCGGGCCAGGACTACTTTCACGCCTTGCTGCGCGCCGTTGTCGGGCAGGCATTTGCCGCGGCCGGCTACCATTTTGAAGCGGCGCCGCTGCAATCCGCTGGGGGACGTTTCCGCTTCGTCAAAACCTTTGACGATGGCGGCTTTGGCTGGATCGACTTTCAAGTGCTGGTCTACAGTGACACGATGTGGTCGGGCGGGGCGCCGTCGCGTTTTTGCGTGCAGCTAACGCGTAGACCTGCGAGTGACGCCCAGGCTCTTGCCGGGGATCAACTCTCCCGCGGTTTGAGCCAACTTGTCGTCGCTGATTTCGGCGTCAAGATTTTGCCCGCCGCCGACTATTGGTGGACCTACCGCGATACCGATTCGCTGGGCAAAGCGCTGGCTGAGGCCGGTCATTTGGTCGTCGGCTACGGCATTCCCTGGCTTGCCGGCGAGCTAAGCCCGCCGGATGAGAAGGGCAATGACCTTGCTTGACAAGCCCGTAGCGCCTCACTACGATGATGCTGTTTCTCAAGGCGACGATCGACAGTTAATGTTTCCTTTCCGCATCTTTCTGATAATCCTGAGCATCTACGCTGCTGGCTGTAACGTCCATCATACGGACAACTCGCTGCCCACGCCGGACGAAAACAACATCATCTACATCACAGCTACTCCGCCGCCGGCCGTGGCGCAAGCGGCGCAAGCGACGCCGACGGACATTCCGACCGATATCCCTACAGCCCCGCCGCCAACGCCGACGATCGAGCCGCTACAGCTTATGCAAAGAGGCGAGCGCCACATGCGCAATGGCTACCTCGAAGACGCCGCCGATATCTACAGCGCCCTGCTCAGCTATGGCGATGCGGCGCAACCGCCAGACCGGGCGCAAGCCGCTTTTCGCCTGGGCCAGGCTACCTTGCGCGCCGGCTATTTTCAGCGGGCGCTTGATGCCTTTACCTTGTTCCTCACCGAATATCCCAGCCATCCGCAGGTCGCGCAGGCTTATTTCTTGCGCGGCGACGCTCGGCTCGGCCTGTTTCAATGGGCGGCGGCCATCGCTGATCTGCAGCAGTATCTCTCGCTGCGGCCCGGCTTGATCGACAGCTACGTCTATGAGCGCATCGCCGACGCCCAGATCGCCTTGGGCCAAACGGATGTCGCGCTGGGCAACTATGAGCGCGCCATTAACGCCAAGCGTTCTCTGGTGCCGCTGCTGATATTGCGGGAGAAGCTGGCGCAGATATACCTGAACCTTCAACGTCATGCCGATGCCGTCGCCCAATACGATGCCATCCTGGCGGTGGCGCGCAACAGTCCCTATCGCGCCAGCATCGCTTTCACGGCGGCGCAGGCTGCCCTCGATGGCGGCGCGCTGGCGGCCGGGGTGGAGCGCATGCGAGCCGTCGTTGAAAATTATTCCAACACGGCTACAGCCTGGAAAGCGCATGACGCGCTCGGTCAACATGGCGTCGCTTACGACGACTTGCTGCGCGGGCGGGCCGCCTATATCGCCGGCGATTATCGGGCCGCCATCGACGCTTTCAATCAATACACCACCAGCAATGAGCTGGCGGCCATTCCAGCGGACCTGTTCCTGTCGCTCGGGCGCGCTTACCGGCAGATCGGCAACTCGGATGCCGCTGCCATCGCCTTTCAAACGATTATCGATCAGTACCCCAGTGATCCCCTCTTTGGCGAAGCGCTGCTGGAGCAGGGGCGGACGCGCTTTCTCGCCGGTGATAGCCCGGCCGCGATCCAAATTTATCTCGCGATCGCTGATACTTATCCCCTATTCGAAGCGCCGGCCGGGGAGGCGCTTTGGCGCGCCGGCTACCTTTACGGCACAAACGGCGAGACCGCGCTGTCACGGCAAGTATTCACCCGCCTGGCTGAAAATTACCCCGATCATGAATTGACCGCCAGCGGTTTGTTCATCGCGGCCTCGGCCGCCGTGCGCGACGAAGAATGGACAATCGCCGAAAATCTCTATGCGCGCCTGGCGAGCCTGGCTGATGGCGAAGACCAAGCCGCCGCCTACCTTTGGATGGGCCGGATTGCGCTGACAACAGGCGACGAAGATCGAGCGAAGGCAGCCTTCGACCTGGCCTTCAAAGCGGCGCCCGATAGCTATTCCGCCGCGCGTTCCGCCGATTTTCGTCTGGGCATACAGCCATTCCAGCCGCCAGCCGCCTGGAGATTTGAGTCTGACGAAGCCGCTGAAAGGGCGGCCGCGGAGCGCTGGCTGCGGGAAACATTCGCGCTGGAAGAACAAGGCGAACTTTGGCATTTGTCGCCCGAATTAAACAGCGATCCTCGCATGATTCGCGGGCGCGAGCTTTTGGCCGTCAGCGCCTTCGCCGAAGCCGCCACAGAATTTGAGGACCTTGTCGACGAGGCGCGGGACAACGCGGATGCGCTGAGCAGCTATCGCTTGGCGATCGCCTTGCGTGATCTTGGCCTCTATCGCGAAAGCATAATCGCGGCGGCTGATATCATCATCGCCTCAAGATCGGGCACATTAAATGCGCCGCCATTCCTCGCGCGTATGCGCTTCCCGGCTTATTACATCGACATCATCCAACCGGCGGCGGCAGCGCGCGGCATCGACCCGGCGCTCATGCTTTCCTTAATCCGCCAGGAAAGCCTCTTTAATACCTTCGCCACCGCGGCCGCTGGCGAAAAAGGCTTGATGCAAGTGATTCCATCCACGGCGCAGTACATCGCCGAGCAGTTGAATTGGCAAGATTATCAGCATAGCGACCTCTTCCGCCCCCAGGCTGGCATCGCCTTTGGCGCCTTCTACATTGATGAGCAACTCGAACTCTTCAATCAAAATACTATCGCCGCGCTGGCCGCCTATAATGCTGGTCCCGGCCGCGCCTATGACTGGAATGCGCTTTCCGGCGGCGATCCTGATCTCTTCATGACAACTATCACCATCGACTCTACTCGCCATTACGTTCAATTCATTTACCGCAATTACAATATATACCGCGCGTTATACGGCGTCGACGGCGCATAGCAGCCCGTTACAGCGCGGAACATCATGGCGAAAATCTCGTATTAAAAAGTAGAATGCCGTAAAACATATCGCGTCCGCCTCGAGAGTGTTATTACAATTGAGTTGACTGAATCTTGCGATTAGGCAGGATGTGATAAACTGCTTTTGACGATAGCTTTCGGGATCTATGGTGATCATGCAAGCGCAGCGATTGCTCGATAATCTTCAAGCGCAGGGGGCGAAGAACCTTGACGAGTTCTTCGGCAACCCCCGCTTGATGGATGACAAGTACACTGTCGCGCCCTATGACGCGGTGAAGAAGGTCGCTGTGCTGACCGAGTCCTTCCTGCCCAAAGTGGATGGCGTCGTCAAGACCTCTTACTTGACCATCCGCTACCTGCAGGAGACAGGACGCGAGCTGCTGATCTTCGCCCCCGATATCGCCGTCGACAATGTTGGCGATTCGCAAGTCATCACGCTGCCGTCCATCGGCTTGCCGCAAGCGCCGGAAACGCGCATGGCGCTGCCGAATCCGATCGTCGCCCGCCATATTGAAGACTTCGAGCCGGATATGATTCATCTATTTAGCCCGGCGGCGATGGCGGTCAATGGCATGGCGATCGGCCGCCACCTCAATCTCCCTGTGATCGCGAATTATCAGACCGATCTCCCCGGTTATACCGAGCACTACGGTTTCCCCATGCTTTCGGGACCGGTCAATCGCTGGCTGCGTTATATCCATAACGGCTGTCATTTGACGCTCGCGCCAACGCAGACTATCATCCGCCGTCTGCGCGCCGAGGGTTACCGTCGTGTGCGGCATTGGGGCCGGGGCGTCAATACCGAGCGTTTCTGTCCATCTCACTCGCGCGCGGCAATGCGCGAACGCTTGCTGAATGGCCGCGATCAAGAGTCGCTGCTTTGCGTCTTTGTCGGCCGCCTGGCGAATGAAAAGCGGATAGATTTGTTGCTGGATGTGGCGCGCGCCCCTGGCATTGCCCTCACCATCATTGGCGACGGCGCCTTGCGTGAGGAGCTTGAGCGGGCTTTCGTCGGCGCCGATACCTATTTTACCGGATACCTGATCGGCGATGAGCTGGCTCAAGCCTATGCCAGCGCCGATGTCTTCGTCTTCCCCGGCGCCCACGAGACCTTCGGCCAAGTCATCATGGAAGCGATGGCATCCGGCTTGCCCGCTGTCGTGGTCGAGGCCGGCGGCGCCCCCGATGTCGTCCAGGACGGCATAAGCGGTCTGGTTGTTGAGCCGACTCGCAGCGCCTTCGCCGAGGCGATCGAATACCTGCGCGATCACCCGGATATCCGCTTCCGAATGAGCCATGGAGCGCGAAACCTGGCTGAGACCCGCCCTTGGTCCGCCTTGATGGCTCAACTTGAGGACTATTACGAAGAAGCGTACATGATGAACAAGCGCTTCAAGAGCTTGTTCGGCTTCACCAATTATCACCGTCCGCTGTCGATTCCGGCGCGGCTGGTTCGCCGACCGCGCAACCTTTTAGTTTCGCAGTGACTCGCAAAATTCGCTCCGGTTTATATTCGCCTGTGTCGCCGGGCCGGTTTGCGCCTGAGACTGAAATGGCGCTATTGTCGGATTGCCCTGCGGAAACTACCGCTCTTGCCCGTTAAGGAATTGTTGCCCGATGCCCGAATCTCCCGCAAAACGAACCCTGGCGCTTATTGCTCATGATGGCAAAAAAGCCGATATGGTGGCTTTCGTAAAGGATCATCGCGAACGCTTGAGCGCCTTCGAGCTGGTTGCGACCAATACGACCGGCAAGCTGATCGAGGAAAAGTCCGATCTGCCCGTGCGGCGCCTGCTCTCAGGACCCTATGGCGGTGATGCCCAGATCGCCGCGATGATCGCGGAAGGGCGGATCAGCGCTGTCTTTTTCTTCCTGGATCCGCTTGGCAAGCATCCGCATGATCCGGATATTCAAGGGCTGCTTCGTATCTGTAATGTACACAATGTGCCGCTGGCGACTAATCTTGCGACGGCCGTGCTCTTGCTCAATGCCTGAGCTCGCGCTTTTCTTACGCTATTCTTTCTTTTGCCCTCGGTCATCACAGCCCATAATTGACATGAAGGCGTCTGGTTTGGGTCGAAGCGCGCTTGGAATCGCCGGAGGCGCAAGCGCTCGCCGCAAAAGGTAGAAACTTGCCAGAACAAGACGGGGTCATCGTAGATTGGGTCACGCGCTCGCGAGGAGGCGACCACGACGCCTTTGCCGAGATCGTGTACCTGTTCCAGGATCCGGTCTTCAACTTTTGCTATCGCATGTTGGGCGAAAGCGGCGAGGCGGAAGACGCCACGCAGGAGACTTTCTTGCGCGTGCACAAGAACCTGCATCGCTACGATACCGCCCGCTCGTTTAAGACCTGGATTCTTTCTATCGCTTCGAATCACTGCATAGATCGCTTGCGCAAACGCCGCATGCAATATGTCTCCCTCGATGACGAACCAACCGCGGCAGCGCTGGCTTTGCGCAGTAGCGACCCCACGCCGGAACAAGCGACCCTGCAATATGAATTGAGCGATGCTGTCCAGGACCTGCTGCAGCAGCTTGACGAACACTATCGCCTGGCGGTGATCTATCGCTATTGGTACGAATATTCCTATGCCGAGATTGCCCGCGAAATGGGCACGACGGAAAGCGCTATCAAGAGCCGATTGCACCGCGCGCGCAAGCGGCTGGCGGAACTCCTTGAAAACGCCAAACACGATGCCGCGAGCCGGCTGGCGGATTCGCTGCCGAAAGGAAACTGAGATGTCTGACGAGCAAAGCCTGCCACAGCAGGAAATGATGCAACAGGAAATTGACGGGCAACTCTCCGACGAGATGGCGAGCAAGCTGAAGGATATCCTCGGCAGCGACCGCGACGCCGCCCAAGAATTCGGACGTTTACGCCGGGTAGACTCGCTATTGAAACGAGCGCCGCATCAACGCGCGCCCGCCCGGCTGGCCGCTGCCATCATGGCGCGGGTGGCGGAACGGATGCAAGCGGAAACGGAAAACTCCGAATTGTCGCCGGAAATGCAGCGCGTGATGATGTTGAGCCTTTCCGCCGCCATGATCGCGATGATGCCCATGATGGAAGCCGCTTCCTGGCTGGTGCTCAACGCCCGGCGGGATCCGGAACTTTTGAGCGATGTCATGATCGAGACGATCGGCTGGATGTCGCTGGTGACAAACGCCCTGATTCAATTGCTGGAAGACGCTGAGAATCTGGCGCGCCGCGAGCCGGAAGTGGCAGCCGCCACGCTTGCCCTGACGCCCTATATGCTCTCAACAATCCTGGACTACCTCGACGAGCTTACCCTGACCGAATGATATCGCCCGAGCAGCTTCGGGCGGGCGATTGCCGTCACATCGAATAGCGACGCCGACGCCCGCTTCTTGTCTCGCCTCTTTGCCCGCTGTTCGCCTTAGGCCTCATCGTCCGGGATCATCTCGATCTGTCGAACTTTGTATGCGACCAGGCCATCCGGCACTTCTACCTTGACGCGGTCGCCAACTTGCTTGCCGAGCAGCGCTTTGCCCACCGGCGAATCCAGCGAAACACCGCGGCGCCCGTGCGTGATCTCTTCACTATCAAGCAAGTCCATTGTGAATTCTTCTTTTTCCGCCGTGTCATAAACCGTTACCCGATTGCCCGGCGTGATCGTATCCGGATCCTCATCCGCGTCTATGATTTCGGCGCGCGCCAACACATTCTGCAAATGCGAGACGCGTTCATCAAGCCGCTCCTTGGAGACCATCGCGTCAAAGAATACGGCCTCCTCGCCTTGGTCGTCTTCGCGCGCTTCCGCCAGCATCTCGGCAACTTTGGAGTTCTCCACGCTGGTAAGTATGTTAAGCTCGCGCTGTAACTTGTTGTAGCCCTGACGAGTCAGGAGAATGCGTCGTTCTGCCATGAGTTATTCCTTTCGTGTCGCAATCATCCGTATATACGGCGGCTCACAAAAAATGTTCCAGCTATATCATAGGCGCCAGCAGCAATAAAGTAGACGAACGCCCTGCCCACCGGACAGGACGCGCCACTGCACTCGTTTGATTGCTTACGCGAACATTATATAATGCTTCTGCGGGAAAATCAAATGGCTCTTTCTACAGAGAGTGGTGAATTCTGTGGATGTGACAACCAATTATCCTGACTCGGGAATACTAGATGTAGGGGCGATCCTTGGATCGCCCACAGTTTCAGATTCACCGGACGGGCGGGATTATGCCCACGCAACTCACCACTCCCCTTTCTACGGGCGAATGTCCTGTAAGTATCACGTCAGACTGTAGCGATTTGCCCCTCGAATCAATAGACCTCCGGATTGACACAGGTCGGGAGCGGCTGCCCAGCCAATCCGGCGATCAAGTTGTCCACCGCCATCTCTGCCATCTTTGTCCGCGTGGCGACGCTGGCGCTGGCAATATGCGGTACCACCAGGCAGTTGTCCAACGACAGCAAGGGATCGTCAAGCGCTATCGGTTCGGGCTCGGTGACATCCAGCCCGGCCGCCAAAATTTCCCCATCGCGCAGCGCTTCATACAGCGCCGCCGGGTCAACCACGCTGCCCCGCGCCGTGTTGATAAGCATGGCGCTCGGCTTCATGGCGGCTAGCTCATCCTTGCCAATCAGATGATAAGTATCGTCGGTTAATGGGACGTGCAAGCTGACGAAATCGCTCTCTCGCAGCAACTCATCCAGACTGACTTTGTCGCCGCCGATAGCGCTGATCTCGTCGGCGTCTTCGAGGGAATTGACCAGGAGGCGCATGTTGAATCCGGCTGCTCGGCGGGCCATCGCCTTGCCAATGCGCCCGCAGCCAACGATGCCCAGGGTTGCGCCGTAGATATCTTGCCCGGAAAGGACGGTCGGGTGCCAGGTCCGCCACTTGCCTGCTTGAATGTATTGCTTCGCTTCGGGGATGCGCCGCGCCACCGCCATCAGCAGGGCGAAAGCGAAGTCAGCGGTGGTCTCCGTCAGGACGCCCGGCGTATTCCCAACCGGGATCCCCCGTTCATTGGCGGCGGCAACATCGATATTGTCGTAACCCACCGCCATATTGCTGATCACTTTCAAGCCCGGTCCGGCGTCCATGAGTTGCGCGTCGATCCGGTCGGTGAGCAGGCTGATGAGCCCGCTGAGTTGGCTGACCTTGCCCAGAATGACTTCGTAGTCGGGCGGCATAAAATCCTCCCAGACCTCCAATTCGCAATGGGCTGACAGCCGTTCCAGTGTCGCGGGCGGAAGCTGGCGCGTTACAAATACTTTGTCTCTGCTCATGAATTCGCTCCGGGATGATCCTGCCTCGGCGAATTATAGCGCACGCGCGCGTTGCGCATAGCGTTGGTCTCGCGCCTGGCAAGGTGAAATGACAGCGGGCAGCGTTAAGCTGGAGCTTACGGCAGGGTGGGCAGAGACACTCGGACAAGCGTGCCCCGTCTCGGCTGGCTGCTGAGGGAAATCTTGCCCCCGCTGCCTTCAATGTGGCGCCGCGCCAGGTACAAGCCCAAGCCCAAACCCGGCGCCGCGTCATCGCCTTGCCAGAATGGCTGGAACGCGGCGTCGTCAGCGCTGCGGAATCCCTTGCCTTTGTCATAAATGGTGATATCGGCGCGATAACCATAATCTTGAATCGCCATGCTCGCCTGCTCGACGCCCGCGTGCCGCCGAATATTATGCGCGATTTCACCGAAGGCGTAACTGAGGTAGCTTTCATCCCCAATGACGCAGAACTTCGACTCAACCATGGGAAGCCTTATGCCCTTGAGCTCCGCGCGCAGTTTGCGCAGGAGCGCCGCGCCAGCGAATTCTTCGTCCGCGTAAATAATCTGATTGTGCCTTAGCAAAGAATATTGCCAAATATTGGACATCATGTGCTCTATTTCGAGCAGGGACTCCAGCGCGAATTCAATGATGCCCCGCTGTTCCTCGTTAAGCGGCCCATCGAAACCGGCTGACAGGTTTTCCAGCGCCGCCAGGGCGGGATGCTTCAAGACATTAAATCGTTCCCGAACGGCCGGGCGGGTGGCGGTATTTTCGATGCCGAGCGCCGTGATGACATCCATCACCAGCGTATGTATGCCCCAACTGTAAGCGTGTATGCGCTTGAAACACTCGCGTTGGTCACCCGTTGTCGCGCCAAATGCGCCACTCATCATGGATTCCATCGACGTGATGATGTCGCTGACGGGATCAAGAAGCTTGCTATAGGATATGTTCGCCACTTGAGGGGGACCAGACTCTTAACTTGCTTAAATTATAGCTGAGAATTAGATTATAGCGGATACAGAGAAACCCTTCCAAAAGACAAAAAAGCAGCCGGTTTGCGGCCGGCCGCCTTATTGCGCTATTTGTCCTGTCTGCGAGTTATCGCCGATCGCCGAAGGCGCTATTTCAACTCGACGACCGCGCCCGCTTCTTCCAGCTTGGTCTTGCCATCTTCGGCGAGGTCCTTGCTGACTTCTTCCAGCACGGTAGCCGGCGCCGATTCCACCAGTTCCTTGGCTTCCTTCAGACCAAGCGGCGTGATGCCGCGGATCGCCTTGATGACGTTAATCTTCTTGGGACCAATTTCCTTGAGGATGACATCGAATTCAGTCTTTTCTTCCTCGGGCTCGGCCTCCGCGCCAGCAACCGCCGCTCCCGGCGCCATCATCATCATGCCGCCGCCAGCAGCCGCCTCCACACCCCAGGCATCCTCCAGCTTCTTCTTCAGGTCAGCCGCTTCCAGGATTGTCAACGCGCTGAGTTCTTCTACTAATTTGTCAAGGTCTGCCATTGTTCTCCCTCATTCTGCTTCTATCTGTAACTTCGTGATTTCCGATGACTGTTCAACGGCGTCGGCTGGTCCAGTCGCCGCAGTTATTCACTGACGCCCGCGCCTTGCTCGTTCTTGTCAAGGTAGGCTTGCAAAACATTGACGACCCCGGCTGTCGCTTGATTCAGCACGTTGACGACGCCCTGCGCCGGCGAGACCATCAAGCCAGCCAATTGAGCGCGCAATTCATCGAGCGTCGGCAATTTGGATACGGCTTCGACCTGTTGCGCGTCCAGGACATCGCCGCTCATGATGCCGCCCGTCACCGTCATCTTCTCTTCGAAGGCTTCGTCCTCGATATGCTTGAGCAAAGCCTTCGATACGCCGGGCATATTGTCGCCCCCAAAAATGATCGCCACCGGACCTACAAGCAAATCTTCCGGCACGATCCAGTTCGCTTCTTCGAGAGCCTTGCGCATCAGCGTATTCTTGGCGACCAGGTACAAGCCCTTATGTTCGCGCACGACATTGCGCAACCCTTGTACCTGGGCGACGCTGAGCCCTTGCGTGTGCACAACGACAAAGCCGTCGCTCTCGTTGAGAATGTCGACGTAACTTGCGACAAGCTCTTCCTTGCGGGTTCTGGTAATCGGCAATTGGCGCTCCTTTCATCATCGGGCGCTGCTCCACTTACGCGCGGAACAGGCGCGCTCAATAAAAATCGCGACCCGCAAGTTGAGGTCGCGACAAAGTCCGGCTTGCTTGTTTGCAATCAGGCTGTCTGCGCGTCCCTCGGCAGGCGATTAAGGGCGGTTGCCCCCCTGCTGTCTGCGGTTAGCGTCGCTATGCGGTTTTTACAAGCGCGCATTATAGCGGCGCTGGTCCAAAGGTCAAGGCATATTTCACAATGTTGACGCCATTCGGTCCCTGCGTTACAACTTCACTGGCAATAATAATGGTAAAGGACTGAGAAAATGGAACTGGATCGCGACGCGCTGCAAAAGAAAGTGCATGCCCTCTATGCCCGCGAACACGCCGAGCTGGGGGAGGCGGGCACCCTCGAGCATCTGGAACGCGGACAAGGGTGGAAACTCGCCGATACGCTGAACGCGGGCGGCGTGCTGGTGTTTCCCCATGCCGGCGTCCATGATTGTGGCTACCAGATCGCCGCCTGCGTCCATGCCGCGCTCGATAGCGGCGCTGACAAAGTCGTGGTGCTCAGCGTGCTGCATGCCTTCACGCCGGCGATGGAAGCGGCGCGAGTGGCGGTCGCCGCCGGTGAAGACCCGGCGGGTTTCGCATTCTGGGGCATTCAAGGTCCCGGCTTAAACGGACGTCGCGAATGGACGGGCGATCATGCCCTGATCAGCTGGCGGCACTTTTGGGGGGCGGAACTCAATCGCCGCGGCATCACGGCCGACAAGGCTCCGCGCGTTTTTGAACGCTATCCGTATCTCGCCGGCGGCAAGCCAGAGATTCTGCCGGGCATCGACGAGCTGGCGCGCTTGCTGGAAGACGCGGTGGTGGTCAGCACGGCCGATCCCTTCCATCATGGCATTGGCTATGGCGATGCGCCGGAAGATACCTACGATCACGACGAAGCCGGCTTGGCGCATGCCCGGGCAACGATCGAAGCCGGAATCCGCATTCTCGAGCGAGGCGACTACCGAGCATACAACCAGCATTGCGTCGAGTCGAAAAGCGATGCCCGCGATACCGGCCAGGTCTACCGCTATCTGCGGGGTCCTATGAAAGGCGAAGTGCTGGATATCAGCTATACCGACTCATCGGAGTTATACGACCAGCCCAAACCGACTTGGGTGGCCGGCGCCTTGATCGAATGGAAGCCGGCCGGCTAGGCTCGGTCGATTCAGCCCGTCAAGTTTCATTGTCGATTTGCAGTTTGGCTTCCAGGTCGGATAGCGCGTCTTGCAGTTCTTGTTGCCGCAGGCTCTGTGTCAGGTCGCCGCGGGTCCGCTCAAGCACGCCTCGGACGATATCGGTTTGGCGGCGCAATCCATGCGTCAGCGCGTCGGGGAAATCGAAGGTCACGAGTTGATCGTAAATGGCGTCCATCGCTCCCAGCAGGCGTTCGGCTTCGTCGCTGTGGCTGTCTTGCCGCCGCATAATGTCCAGGATGAAGCGGCGCAATTCGGTGGCGGCTTCGCCCAGTCCCTTCAAGTATGTCGCGCTTTCTATGCCTAACTCGGCCGACGAAGGCAGCGCCTCGCCGCCTATGATCGCGCGGGTGATGAAGGCCTCGGCGACTTCCTTCATGGCATCCTGCGTGTAGCCGGTATGGTAAAGATCGGGAAAGCCCCGGACGGTCGCTTTCAGTTCTTCGGCGCGGGCTTGGACTTGCTCCAGCTTTTCATCAGCCAGCGTCCAATCGCGCCGGTGGATAGCGCGGATGCCCTCGGAACAATGGCGTATGAGCTGGCGTGATTGCGCGATAGCGGCATCGCGCGCGGCATTGCGAGCCTCAAGGTCGGCGCGGATCTCGTCGCAGATTTGCTCCAGATTATTCATCATCTTCATCCGCGGGCTTCACCGAGCCAAAGAGTTGGTCCGCCAGCGTTTGCCGCGGCGGCGTCGTCAATGCGCCATGGCTCGCTTCATACTTGCTGATGTTTTCCTGCAGGGCGTTCAGGAAGAGCTTGCTGTGCGTCGGCGTCATGATAACCCGCTTTTGCAGGCGCGCCTTGTCATCATTCGGCATCACCTGGATGAAATCGAAAATCACCTCATTAGCATTGTGGGTAATCATGACCATGTTGGAATAGATCGCGCTGGGGTCGCGCGGCAGTTCCAGCTTGACTTGACGTTTCTGCGACTTTGGTTCCGCCATGAGAGCCTCGTGTCCTTATGCTAGATGCCGCCATTATAGCGAATCAAACCCACCCTTCATAAATGACCCAAATCCGGGGAGTGGTGAATTTCAAGGATACAGGACATATCCCGAATTCCATGCTGGGGGATTCACCACAGAGGGCACAGAGATTTTTGGATGGCAAGGTCGAAGTTGTCATATCAATGGTATTCGCCACTCCCGTCGTTATTGGCATTATGCGAGTCTTTGCAGGCGGCGTTGCGGTTTGTCGGGAGTGAGCATGAAGGTATCAGATTGTTGATATTTATTAGGAGTATATCTGACATTGTCCGTTTGTCGGACACGGGAAAACCGTTTTCGGACAAAGTCGCATTTTGGCGGCGGCGCAGCTTTTTGCGCCAGCGGCGAAGGTAGGCCTGTAAGCAGATGGACGGGATTGAGGTCGTCGGATATGAAGCGGGTCCATGGCCTGGCGTTTTCACGGTCTGAGAAGTTTCTGATTTTAGGCATGACGATCCTCAGTTGGTTGGGATTGGAGTCATTATAGCACAGGCGTTCTTAAATGAAAGGGCTTAATGCGGCGATTTTGAGGCGGGGCGAAAATCGTGGACATGCTGCCATCGGGCAATGCCCTCTCCCAAGACAGCGCGATCGTCGCTACGATGGGACTTCAATTCGAGCCCCTTGTGAGATGGAGCCTGCCATGCCTACCTATATGTATCGTATACAGCCGGTGCGCCCCGAGATGCTTTCGGGGACCCCAACCGACGAAGAGGCTCAAATCACGGCTGAGCACTTCGCTTATCTCAAGAGGCTGATGGAAGCGGGCGTACTCATCTTGGCGGGCCGCACCCTGAACAGCGATTATTCCTCCTTCGGCATCGCCATTTTCAAGGCCCGCGATGATGACCATATGCGCCAGATCACCGCCGGCGATCCGGGCGTGGCCAAGAAACTATTCCGCGCTGAATGGTATCCCTATCGTATTGCGCTGCACGCGCCCGAAAACAGTGAGAAGGAGTAGGCTGTGCTAGACCAATCGCCCAGACATATTGTCGCCGCCAGCGCCCTGATTCGCAATCAAAATCGCGAGATTGCGCTGGTGAAAACCGAACGCAGGGGCTGGGAGCTGCCGGGCGGACAGGTAGAGTTAGGGGAGACATTAACCGAAGGCTTGCGGCGTGAAATCCTGGAAGAGTGCGGCATCGAAGTCGAGATAGGCCGGCTTGCGCATGTGCGAAGCAACCTGAGTTCGCACATCGTGATCTTCTGTTTTTACGCGACTTACGTCTGCGGCGAACTGAGGCCCAGCGAGGAAACGCCGCAAGTTCGCTGGGCTGATCAGCAAACAGCCATAGAACTCATCACCCATCCCGCCTTGAGTTCCAGCCTGCACGGCATGCTGAAGACCGAGGGACAGATACTGTACCAAGCCTACCAATCCAGACCATTCGCGCTGAAGGAAGAGCGCGCCATCTAGAGAATCGGCTGCCGTGTGGGCGTGCCGGCATTCCGCGGATAAGACCGAGGCGTCGGATCCACCTTGTCCACGACGACGAGATAGCGGGAATTGGAGAGGGTCGGCAGTCGGATTTCCTCAATGGTATATAACTCGCCGCCTAATATGTCGATCGCTCGCGCTGCCGCATTAGTTTCATCGTAGGCCTCCGCGCCGCGCATGGCGATCACCTGACCCTCGAGTTTCGCCAGCGGCAAAGTGTATTCCATCAGCGCCGGCATCGGGGCCACCGCCCGCGCGGTAACAATGTCATAGACCTCGCGATGGGATCGGCTCCGCCCGGCGTCTTCCGCCCGCGAATGCAAAACACGGATATTGCCGAGACCCAGCGCTTCGCCTGCATGCTCGATAAAGCGCAGCTTCTTGCCGGTCGAGTCCATCAAAGTCACCTGGGATTCGGGATACATGATAGCGATGACCAAACCGGGGAAGCCCGCGCCCGTGCCGACATCGACGATCCGCAAGCCATCAGACCGGGGAATGACAAGCGCAAGGGTCAGGGAATCCAAAAAATGCTTGACGGCGATCTCATCAGGATCAGTGATCCCGGTCAAGTTGATGCGCTGGTTCCATTCCAGCAGCAAGCTCGTAAAGCGGGCAAAGCGCTCAAGCTGCTCGGGGGTCAATTCGAGATTGAGCAGTGACTTGGCATGGGCGCGGAGCTCCTGCCAATGCGCTTCGCCGATATCCGGACGCGTCATTGTTGGCTGAATGCCGAATCGCGCTACGACTCCCAAGGGTAAGTTTTTAAGGGCATCGCCGGTTGCTCGTGCAGCACTTCGATGCCATCGGGATTCGTCTGAATCCTGAATCGACAGTAGCTGCCCAAACGCTCGTTTTCCGTGCCCGGTCCAAAGTTTTCATAGCCATCGGTGATGGCTTGCGCCCAGCCGACCGCGTAGTTGATCTCGTAATTGCCCGGTTCCCACTTGGGTCCAAAATTGACCGTATAAAAGACCCACCAGTTGAGGCTGCCAGGCACCTGCTTTATCTCGCTGACTACGACATTTGGTATGTCCAGACCATGCAATTGAATCGAGTATTGCGCGTTGTCGATATGCGCTTGCACCTGCTCTGGCGTCTTGGCGTACCAGGACCAGAATACTCGTATCGTGTCCGTGTCATACAGGATGCCGGGGTCAGCCCCGTCCACATCGGAGCATTCGGCGAATATCAGACCTGGATCCTCCGTCCGGCCCGGCATAAAGGCATCGCTGGGCCGCGCGCCAATTTGCACGATCGGCTCAATCGGCCGCGAATACACCGGGTTCAATATGCCGCCATCAGGCGTGAATACGCCGGATGAGGACACGAGTCGGGGAAGCGCTGAGGTGTCTATGCCTTCGACGAGCGTGTTCGCCGGCGTTTCGCATTCCTCGAGCAGATCATCCGAAGGCTCCTGGAATATCGTGCTGTTGGCATCGTTCTCGCGCCCGATGCGGATGACGACGCTGATAGGACTGCCCAAGGCCCGCGTCGCGCCATCCATCCAATAAATGATCTGGCTGACGGCGTAATCCCCATCGACATTGACTTGCCGCAAACCGGTGATCGCTTGGCCCAAACCGCCATGGGCGTCGAAGGCTTGATAATACAAATCGTACCCGCTCTCCATGACGCCGGATAGATCGATCACCATGCGGTCTTCGCAGGCGGAATAAAACCAGTTCACGGTCGATGTATACTCGATCTCTTCTTGCGCCTGAACACTGAACAGCAGGGCAAACAGCAGCGGAAGAAGAAGCAAGGCTTTGGTTACAGGCATGAGATTGCAGTCCCGTCTTGTCATTCCTGGAAAGCATCAGCATTCATTTTACCGCATCTCGTCAAATAACTCAGCCCGATTGTTTGCAATCTATGCCGTCAAAGTCAGTACACTGTCTCGCGTCCTTCTGTACAATACAGAAGAAGAGTTCAGGATCCCCTCGGAAAGGCAGGCTCGCTTTGAGCAAAACAACCATTTGCGTCCTGACAGGCGATGAAACCGGGCAGGAACTGCTCGATGAGGCGCTGCGCGTACTGGACCCCAGCGTTATCCGCCTGCGCAATCTCGTCTTCGAGACCTTCGATTTGTCGCTTGAGAATCGGCGCCGCACGAAGAATGACGTGGTCAGAGAGGCGGCGGCGCGCATTCTTGAAACCGGTTTGGGCATCAAGGCGGCGACAATCACGCCGGGCGATCCCGATGACGTCGGCAGCCCCAACGCCCTCCTGCGCGAGCTCGTTCACGGCAGCGTGATCTTGAGAACGGGCCGGCGGATTCCCTCAGTGCTGCCGCTAGCCGGCGTGCACGCGCCGATCGCCGTCGTTCGCATGGCGGTCGAAGGCGCTTATGCGGCTGAAGAATGGCGCGAGGGCGAAGGGCTCGATGAGATCGCGTATAACAAGCGCCACATCAGCCGGCGCACTTGCCGCGCCGTGGCTGAGTTCACCTTTCAATATGCCGAATCGCACAAAGCCACCGTCTTCGGCGGTCCCAAATACACCGTCAGCCCGGTCTACGAGGGCTTGTTCAAAGAAGAACTCGATCGGGCTGCCGCCCTCCACCCGCGCGTGCGCTACAACCCCCAGCTCATTGACGCGACCTACGCTCTCCTGCTGGAAACATCGGGCGAAGCGCTCGTAATCCCGGCGCTCAACCGCGATGGCGATTCCCTCAGCGACCTCGTCATCAAGATGTTTGGCACTATCGCCGGCGCTGAGTCGGTGATTATCGGTTTTGATGACGACTTCAAGGTGAAAGTGGCGGTGACGGAAGCGCCGCATGGCACCGCGCCCAGCCTCTTGGGCAAAAATATCGCCAACCCAATGGCGATGATTCTGGCTTGCGGCGCCTTGCTCCGCTATGTCGATGGACGGGATGCCGCCCTCGCCAGCCGCGCCATATACGAATCGGCTCTGGAAGCGGTTTACAACGGCATCAAAACGCCTGACCTCGGCGGCAATGCCGGCACAAGCGAATTCACCGATGAAGTTATTCGCGAGGCTCGTGGTAAACTTGAAGTCTGGGATGCCTTGGGCGATTAAGGGCGGCTGGCGGTGGATCAAGAACTGAATCGAGATGTGGCGGAATTGTGGTCGATTCTCTTTGAGATCGTCACCGATGGCGAAAAACGCCTGGCCAGCCACTTTGAAGCGCACCAGTTGACGCCGCCCCAGTTTTATGTGCTCAAGACGCTGTCGGAGAATGCCGGCGCCTGCCGCATCGGCGATATCGCTCGCGATCATCATCTGACCAGCGCGACCATGACGGGCTTGGTCAAACGACTGGAAGCGATGGATCCGCCCTTGGTGCGGCGGCAACGCAATCAAATCGACGGGCGCTCTGTCGATGTCATTCTCACGGAAGCGGGGACCGCGCGTTTTATGGCGGTGCAACGCGCCCTGATGGATCAGTTGCGGGCTGTCTTCGGCGCCCTGCCGGGGCCTCAGCGCCGCGATATCATCAGCCAGGCGCGCCTCTACTTCATGATCTTCTCACAGCGTTTTCCCGTCGGCAACAGCGCTTGACTCGTCTGCCTCCCCGCCAGCATAACGGTCGAACCAGTTTATCATCTCGGTCAAGCGACTGACGCGATGCCCGGGCTCGCCAATGCGCGAAAGCGAGTGGCCCTCCCGCGGATAGCGGAGCATGCGCACCGGCGTATCGGTCGCCCGGCGCACCCAGGCGAACAACTGCTCGGCTTGCTCAATCGGCACGCGAAAGTCGTTCTCGGAGTGGATCAGCAGCAGTGGCGTCTTGATATTCGCCGCGTACTTCAGCGGCGAGTTCTCCCAGTAGACATCGTGGTCCTCCCAGGGTTCGGCGTCAAATTCGTTCGATATCAAGAGCGGAACATCGGTTGTGCCGTAGAAGCTTGAGATATTGTAGACGCCCCGCTGGGAAACGGCCGCCGCGAATCGATCCGTATGGCCGATGATCCAGGCTGTCATATAGCCGCCGTAGGAGCCGCCGGTGATGGCCATCCGCTCTGCATCAGCGTAGCCAAGCGCCAGGAAAGCGTCCACGCCCGCCATGATGTCATCCATCGCGACCGGTCCCCAGGCCGCGTGCAGCTTGCGCATAAAAGCCTCGCCATAACCGCCGCTGCCATGCGGGTTGCAGTAGAAGACGGCATAACCGCAGGCCGCGTGAAACTGCCACTCATGCCACATGGACTTGGTAGAAAAGCCCCAGGCGATATGCGGACCGCCATGCATGTTGAGCGCTAGCGGCGCGCGCGCGCCAGCCTCGTAGCCGACCGGCAGCATATACCAGCCTTGCACCTCGCCGTGGGGCGACATGAATCGCAACTCGCGCACCGGTTGCACGATAACTTCCTCCAGCCATTCCTGGTTGAAGTTTGTGACTTCTCTGAATTCGCCCTCCGACAGCAGATAAAGCTCTTGCGGATTTGCCGGCGTCGAGACGGTCATTGCCATCCTGCCGTCAGCGCCGATATCGATTTCTTCAACATCGCAGGTTCCGCTATGCGCTTGGCTGAGCCGGTCGACGGCGGGATCGTAAAGCCAGGGCAAGACCGTGCCTTCGCTCTCGATGCTCAGCGCCAGCACATTGTCCGGCGACCAAGCCCAGTCAAGGGCTTCGCGGTCCAGTGACTCGTTGACAACGCGCGTTTCGCCCCCGTCAGCGGCCATGACGACCAGTCGCGCGGGCATATCGGTGATGCCGATTTGCCCCCGTCCGCAGGCGATCCATTTGCCGTCGGGCGATGGCTTGGGCGCATATAGGCTGAAACTGCCATCGGACAGCGCCGTCTCCGCGCCTGTCTCCGCATCAAGCGAATATACATTCATGGCGCGCCAGGGTTCGTCTCCGTCCGGTGTCGTCGTGCGCGCGGTAAAGATCGACCGCCCATCGGCGGACCACTGCGGCGCTGTGTAATGGGCATCGAGATTGGTCAATCGCCGGGGCTTGGCCTCGGCCGACTCCGCCGCGTCCACCACCAGCACCTGGTCGTAGCGCTCATCGACATAGTTGGTGTCCTGTCGATAGGGGATGCGCCACATCGGCCGCGGATCCCAGCGCTCAGCTTCATGTTCCGCTTTCCGCTCTTTCTGATGTTTGCTTTCAAGTTTGTCTTTCGGTTCGCTCGGCTCGTCGTTCTTGCTCTCCTCCGCCATGCGCTCCTCCCGGCTCATTGGCGCGAGCAAGGCGATACGGCTGCCATCGGGCGACCAACCTGGACTGTGACAGCCCCTCTCCAGCGCTGTCAGCGGTCGCGCTTCACCGCCAGGCGCGGCTGTCGGCAGCAGGTAAATCTGCGGCTTGTCGTCGCGGCCCGAGACAAACGCCAGTTGTTTCCCGTCCGGCGACCAGCGCGGCTGACTGTCTTTGCCGCCGCGGGTCAGTTGTATTGAGTCGCCTTCCTCGATTTGGTACAGCCAAATATTGCGCTTGTAAGTCTTTTCCAGCGGGTCTGGCGATACCAGGACAAAGGCCACATGCTTGCCGTCAGGGCTGATTTGCGGATCTTGCACATAATGGATGCGGTTGAGATCTTCGGCTGTAATCGGTCGCTTGCTTTTTGTCATCGGATAACCTCTTCATTCAACTTCGGATATATGGCAAGCCCGCTGCAAGCAGTTCGCCGAAACGCGCGTCCTTCGCTGTATCCGCTATCGCTCGCGGCGGCTGCGGCGAATCGGGCATGGGGCGCAGCTCAAGCTGCCACCAACCGGTATCGCGCCAGTTCCCCGCCTTGTAACCTACGTTCTCGAATAAGCCTATCTTGCGGAACCCCACCGCTTCGTGCGCGCGGACGCTGCCCGGATTGGGCAGGGCGATAACGCCGATTGCATTGCAGTAACCTTGTCGGCGCAAGATGGCGACCAGCGAAACATACAGCCCTCGCGAAACGCCCCGCCGCTGAAAGTCGGGATGCACGTATACCGTGGTCTCGGTCGTCCACTGATAGGCGTAGCGGGAGCGAAAGGCGCTGGCATAGGCGTAGCCCGCCACCTGGCTGTCAATCTCGCATACCAGCCAGGGATACTGCAGGAGCGTTTTAGCGATGCGCGCTTCAATTTCCGCGACATCGGGGACCGTCATTTCAAAAGATATGTGGGTATCACGGACGATCGGGCTGTAGATGCCTAATATTGCGCGGGCGTCAGAACATCCCGCCAGGCGGATCGCCGCGCTCATCGTCCGTCGTTCTTCCCGTTCGCGACAAGTTCTTTGTCTTCCGGACGCCACAGCGGATTACACGACTGCATGACTTGCAGCGCTGTCATCTGGCTCGTCTCGCATTGATTCTGCAACCGCGCGACATTGTAACCGATGTCAATAATTCCAACAAAATAATGAAAAATAATGCGGATTAAACTGCCGGGCAAAAAAGAATCGAAATCACTGCAATGCTAGTCCGCTACTGCAAATTATACGCAGAGATAACTGAAAAAGTACCGAAACAATACAAATAGAGGGGGCTATCTTTACGATACTCGACGACAAACTACGAAATCCGTTAAGTTTAGCTCCCCTCCCTGATGCTTCGGGGAGGGGCCGGGGGTGGGGTTGTAGTGGTCCTGAAAAACTGGACACCTAGTAAAGAGAGTATACTAGATGCTCAGCAAAGGAAGGACGCTCGTGGGAAAGTATCGCAAGTACACACCGGAGACGAAAGTCAGGATTGTGCTGGAAATCCTTCGT
>JAJEAA010000001.1 GCA_022824365.1 Anaerolineae bacterium | reverse complement strand
CAACTTTTCGCGCGCCTCGACTCTCATGTGGTTCCCAAATTGACAACTCGCTGGTAATCGTTTGTCCATCCCCAGGCATCAATTCGGCATATGCTTCCGTCAAGCAGATGATGTCCGCGTCAAATTCCGCGATATGATCTTGGACTCTTTTGAATCTTTCCGAACCGGGCGTCAGCTTGTCCGCCTGCGTATTCCAATTCAGTATGCGCATCGCTCACCAAGCCAGCGGCTGCTCGTCGCGGAAGAAGCCGCCGGTCGGACCGTCATCTGGCAGGGTTGCTGCCCAGACGATGCCGGCCGCGCCCTCGGGAATCGGTCGACCGCCGGGGTTGTTGGGGTCGGTCGCCACCCAGCCGGGGCAGACCGCGTTCACCAGCGCGCCGTCTTCTTTCAACTCCGCCGCCAGCATAAGCGTCAGGGCATTCAGCGCGGTCTTGCTGACGACATAGGCGGGCGGTCCTTTACCGAGACTGCTCAGCGCGCCCGCGCCGCTGCTGACATTGACGATGCGCGGATGATCGCTCTTCCGCAACAGCGGGGCAAAAGCCTGCGCCACGCGCCAGGGACCGTAGAGGTTGGTCTCGGCGGCCGCGCGGACAGTGGCGAAATCGGCGTCCAGCGCGCTCTGCCAGTAGTCGTAACGCCCGCCGGCGTTGTTCACCAACAGATCCAGCCGCCCATAGCGCCGCTCCACTTCGTCACTCAAACGGTTTATGCTGGCTTCGTCGGTGACGTCCAATTGCGTCGAGGTGATATTCGCCAGGCCGATATCGGCCGCGGCTGCCTTGGCTTTATCGAGGTCGCGACCGCTGAGCAGCACGGTGAAGCCGCGCCGCGCCAATTGCCGGCAGACTTCTTTGCCGATGCCCCGGTTGGCGCCCGTGACCAGCGCGATCTTCGTCATGTTTTCCTCTCCTCCCGGCGATGCTACAGCCGCTCGCGCAGCATGGCCGCCATGATGGCCGCGCGCTCAGGCAGCGACGAAATCTCGCCATACTCGGTGACTGCGTGCCCGCCATCGCCGACGATGCCCATGCCATCCAGGGTCGGCACGCCAAGCGCGGCTGTCTTGTTGCCATCGGAGCCGCCGCCGGTGCTGCCTTCTTCCAGCGTGATGCCCATCTCCGCCGCCAGCGCCTGCGCCCGCTTGAAGAGAGCCGCGATTTCCGGCGTTCGCTCCATCGGCGGCACGCCAACCCCGCCTTCAACAAGCAGCTTCGCTTCCGGATGCCGCGCTTTTAAGCCCATGATTTGTTGGTGAATCGCTTGCTGATTCGCCTTGGTGGTCGCCCGCACGTTTATCTCGACCCGTGCTTCCGCCGGCACTACATTCGGGCGCGTCCCGCCGCTGATGACACCGACGTTCGCTGTCGTGCCGATGTCGTAATTCGTCAGCGCTTGCACCGCCAGAATCTGATGCGCCATCTCCTCAATCGCGTTGACGCCGCGGGCGTGGTCGGCGCCGGAGTGGGCCGCCCGGCCTTTGGCAGTAATCGTGTAATGGCTGACGCCCTTGCGCTCGGTCTTGTAGGCGCCATCCTGCGGCGGTTCGGTGACGAAGACAACCTTGTGCGCAAGCGCTTCCGCCTCGATCTCGGCGGCCGAGTGGCGGCTGCCGGTCTCTTCGTCCGAATTGAGCAGGTAGGTGATGGGCTGCTGCGGGAATAAATCCAGCGCCCGCAAGGCTCGCAGCGCCCAAAGCGCAATCACGATCCCGCCTTTCATATCCATCGCGCCAACCCCATAGATGCGATCGCCCTCGATGCGCGTCGGCCGGCCCGCCACCGTGCCGACATCCCAGACCGTGTCCATGTGGCTGAGGATAGCGACGCCGCCAGCGCCCGGGTTCCAGCGCGCGCGGATGACATCGCCGACTTCGTCCTTAGGGATCAGCTCGACCGCGCCGCCCAAACCGCGCAACTCATCCGCGAGAGCAGCCCCGAAGGCATCCACCGCCGATTTGCAGGAGGTTGGCGATTCCAATTCTATGAAGCGTCTCAGGTTCCTGACCATATCGTCGATGTGATCGCTTAAGTAAGTTAGTATGCGTTGGTTGTCGGCTGCGGTCATTGTCTTTGTCCTCGTCTCAAAATTGCATCGGCAGAGTATACCACGTTGAGCCGGACGCCGGCGCCTCACAGAGTCGTCCCTAGATCAGTGTTTTCCTGAGACAGAATTATTGGTCGTTATATTCACAATTCACTACTTCCGGGAAGGCTGACGTTCGCCCGCTGGCAGCAGAAGCGAGTATACTTGCCGGACGGGCTTGAACCTAAGGGTTTGCGGTATTTGGAGGGAGCGACATCATGAAGGCATTGATTACCGGCATAAGCGGTCGCGTGGGCGCCAACCTCGCCCATGTGATGAAGGGGCGGGGTTATGAAATCCGCGGGCTGGTCATGCCGGGCGACCCGCAAGCGGGCAAGGCGGCGCGGCTGGGCGTGGAGATCATGGAAGCGGATATGGCCGATGCCGAGCGGGTTCGGGCAGCCGCCGATGGCGTGGATATCATCATCCATCAGGCAGCGCAGATCCCGCAGGGGAGCGACCCGTCGGAGCGCATGCTCGATGTCAACACGCGAGCCACTCTCAGTCTGCTGGAAGGGGCGCTGATGTCAAGCGCGCCGCTCAAACGCTTCGTCTTCGCCAGCACCTACCAGACCTACAATCCCTTCGTCACGACGCAAGTCACATTTGATGAAGATAGTCCGCAAGCGCCGATCGATATCTACGCCTTGACCAAGCTCTTGTCCGAGGAGATCTGTTTATCGTACATGCGTGAATACGGCCTGCCGGTGACGATCCTGCGCTATAGCTCAATCAAAGCCGCCAACGAGGTGCTGAGCATGCTCAACCCGGCGTCGTTGAATTATTTCATCGAATTGACGCTGGCCAAGAAGCGCATCCCCTGGTTCGGCGCGGAACATATCGACGAGACCAAGGCGATCATGAGCCAGTTGCTGGAGACGCCGGATGCCGTCTGCGCGGTGAGCGATCCGGAGGGCAATCCCTGGCAACAGGTGGTGCAGGATGTGCGCGATACGGTGGCGGGAACTATGCTGGCGCTGGAGAGCGAGGCGGCTATCGGCGAGGCTTTCAATATGACGGGACCGCCGGCGGTCTCCTACGCGGATGCGGCGCGCATCCTGGCTGACGCCACCGGCAGACCCTACCGGGAGGTGACGCTGCCCTTCTTCCGGGGCGCCAAAGCCTCGAATGAAAAGGCGCGCGACATGCTGGGCTACAATCCGCAATACACCTTTGACAAGATGGTCGAGACGGCGCTGGCCTACGAGCGTGGCGAGGCGATTGATCAGATTCCGAATTAGGGGTTGCGCCCTCGTAGTTAATCCGAAAACTGCGGCAGCACGTCGCGAGCCAGCAATTCCAGGTTCTCGATATCATCCAGTTCAATCCACTGCAGCATGAAGCGCTCGACGCCGGCTTCGACCAGCGCGCCCAGTTGATCCACCACTTCAGCCGCCGTGCCCACGATCAAGCCGCGGTCCTTCAGGCTCGCTGCGTCCAAGCCTTGCGCCGCCAGGAAGCTATCAAGCTGCGCCTGGGTGGACCGGTAGATGACGCGCGTCATCAGCGAATACTTGATCGCCTCCGCCGCCCGTCCCTGCGCTCCCAAATAAGTTTCCATCAGCGCGCGCCGCTCGCGGTAGGTCGGCAGGTTCAGATAGACCGCGTTCCATTCGTCGGCGTACTTCGCCGCCAGGGGCAGGGTGCGTTTGGGTCCGTTGCCGCCGATGAGAATTGGGGGACCGCCGGGCCGCGCGGGCCGCGGCAGCAGTATGGCGTCGGCAAGCTGGTAATGCGCGCCTTGGAAATCGCTGGGCGTATCGCTCCGCAGCAAGAGCCGCGTCAACTCCAGCGATTCTTCCAGCATGGCATAGCGCCTGGGGAAGTCATAAAAGGCGAGGCCGAATTTCTGGTGCTCGCGCTCTTGCCAGCCAGCGCCCATGCCCAGCACCAAGCGGCCGCCGCTGAGGTCATCAACCGCCGCCGCGTAACGCGCGTTCATGCTGGGGTGTCGAAAGGTCACCGGCGCCACCAGCGGACCAAACTCGATGCGGCTGGTATGCGAAGCGGCGTAAGCCAGCGATATCCACAACTCGAGCGAATCCTTGTCCTCGCCCTCGGGGTTGGTGAAATGATCGCTGCGGAAGACAGATTGATAGCCGCAGTCCTCAGCCGTCCGCAGCAAGCGCTGCCAACGCGCCCAGTTCAAGCCGTCCTGCCCTTCAATCATGATGCCGATTTGCGTCATATTCGGTCTCCGTTTCAGGTTGCTAGATCAATCTAACTCTGCCGATGTCGCTGCCAACTGCCATCGGCCAGGATCTCGCCGATGGCCATCAGCGCCGTCCGCACTTCCGCCTCGGAATTGTAGAAATGCGGCGCGATGCGGATGCCCGCCTGCGGTCGGAAGTCGATCATGATGTCCCGCGCCAGCAACTCGCAAGATACTTCCCAGGCATGCGGCGGCTTGACCGTCACCGTGCCCGCTCGCTGCTCGACATCGCGGGGCGAGATTACCTCGTAACCCATTTCGTCGGCCAACTCAATGATCAGCGCTGTCAGCCGCATTGATTTCTCGCGGATGGCAGGCACGCCAATTTCGGCGATGATATCGACGCCCGGCTGGATGGCGTGCAGGGAGGCGATGCCGGGCGTGCCGTTCATGAGGCGGTAGGCGTCCTCGCGCAGGTCCAGCTTCTCCACATCAAAGGCGAAGGGGGCGCGGCTGGCGAACCAGCCGGTCACTTTCGGATGCAAAGTTGGCAGCAGGTCGGGGCGCACGTACATGAAAACGCCGCCCGGTCCGCCGCAAAGCCATTTGAGGACGCCGCCGATGTAGAAGTCGACATTCCAGGCGCTCACATCGACGGGGATGACGCCGACGCTGTGATAACCGTTGAATAAGACTTGCGCGCCGACGCTGTGCGCCTTGGCTGTGATGGCTTCGGCCGGCATGATGAAGGCGCTGCGGAAAAGCACATGCGAGGTGCTGACGAGACGCGTACGCTCGTCGATGGCGTCGAGCAGCTCGTCGATGTCGATGCTGATGCCATCGCGGGAGCGGATCGTATGCACCCGCATGTGGTCGGGCAGCCAACTGCGCAGGGCGTAGACATCGCTGGGGAAGTCCAACTCGGTGATGACGACCTTGTCTCGTTTGGGGTCGCTGAAGTCCAGCCCGCCGAGCAGGATGCTGTTGGCGATGCTGGCGTTTTGATGCGCGAGCACAGTAGCAGGCGCGGCGCCCATTAGCGGGGCGATCTTGTCCCCCACGGTCTGGGGCAACTCGAACCAGCCGCTGCCCCAGGCGGCAACGCCTTGCTGCGCCCAGGTATCGGCGTAGCTGTTTAGGCTGTCGTATACGCCGCGGGGCATGGCGCCGAGGGAGTTGCTGATGAGATAGTTGCAGCGTTTGAGAATGGGAAATTCTTCGCGCCAGCGCAATAGATTGTCATGGGGCATGATTTTGCTTTCTGGTGTATCTGCGGATATCATGTGACCGATTTAACCACAGAGAACACAGAGAGCACAGAGAAAACCTGTATGAAGATACCTTGCTTAAAATCCGAGGCGATGCCGCCGCCAGTGGAGGAACATTTGCCAGAGGCGGGGCATCGTCTTCTCCAAGCGCCGATTGATTTCTTGTTGCAGTATCATTCTGTCCGCCTGATCAACCCAATTGGCGGCGATCATCGACTCGATCAGCCGGTGCATATCGCGCCGAGTCCGTCTGCGTTCTTTCACGCTTAACTTTATCCAGGGTCGCAGCTTGTTCATGCGCTGAAAAGTGTCCTCTGGCACTTCTCCCCATAGAACCTCCAATGCGCGCCGCACGGACTCAGTAACCACTAGCGATCGTAAATCCTCTAACCGATGGCTGCTGGATGACTGGTGCTGGCGGTAAAGATACAGGACGTCCGGCACATTGGCGTATCGAATAGCCGTTTGCCACACCAAGCGAAGAAAGAGCTCGTAGTCATTCGCTGTGCGAATGTCTGGACGATAACCGCCGGAAGCCGCCAGGTGTTCTCGGCGCAACATTATAGACGCGCGAATCACAGCCGGACCGCTGGCGATCATCGCCAACACGATAAGCGAGTTGCTATTGGGCAATTGGATTGTTTCGATAGGCGCCAGATCTTCGGTGACACGCTGGGCGCCGACGCCGCCGATCCTGGGATGGGACCTCAAACAGTCCACCTGTTTTTCGAGTCGCTCTGGCAAGCTGATATCATCGCAATCCATAGCGGCAAGATATTCGCCGGTCGCGGCGGCGATGCCGGTGTTGCGCGCGCTGGACATTCCCAAGTTCTTCTCATGCTGGATGAGCCGAATCCGCTGATCTCGTTTGGCGTAAGAGTGGATTATCGCGGCGGACTCGTCGGTGGAGCTGTCGTCAACGATGATGAATTCAAAGTCCGCGAATGTTTGCGTCAAGATGCTCTCGATGGCTTCGGCGAGAAATTGCTCACCGTTGTAAACGGGCATGATGACAGATACCAAGGGCATGCTTAAGCGCCTTCCCCGATGGACAATAACATGATCAAGCGCTGTCTAGCTGACTTGCCGGAGGGCCGAAATGATGCCGCCGCCAATGACAGAATTGCTGCCAGAGGCGGGGGCTGACTTGTTCCAGGCGGCGGTTCATGGCGTCGTAAAGCAACCGGCTGTCATTTGGTTTAACCCAGTTATGCTTCAGGATCGACTTAATGAGACGTAAAATATCCTGTTTGGCCGCTCTGCGCTCAGCCCAGTTGAGTTTCTGCCCGGCGCGCAGGCGAAAGAAACGATCGGAAACCGCGGGTTCGGGTGGCTCGCTCCAAAGGTATTCAAGGGCATTATCTCGATGCGCGACACAATCGGCATCCTTGCTTACTTGGAAGCTATCCTTGGCGAAGTAGCTCTTCTGGGAATCATGAAGGCGGTAGATATACAATTCATCTGGCAAGTTGGCGAAGCGGATCTGCGTCTTCTGCAGCAGGCGTAAGAATAACTCCATGTCCTGGCAGCGGCGGGCTTCGGGGCGAAAGCCTCCGACCTCGGTCAGGAACTCGCGCCGAATCATTATGGTGGGACCGTGAAGCGACGCGCCAATGAAGAGATTCAACACAATGATGGCATGACTGCGCGGCAGTTTGTAGCTCGTCAGAGGATTCAAGTCTTTGTCGACAAAGCGCTGGCGTACGCCGACCAGGCCGATTTCGGGATTGGCTTGCAGGAAGGCAACTTGTTTCTCCAAGCGCTGTGGCAAGCTGATATCATCTGAATCCATAGCAGCCAGCAAAGCGCCTTCGGCCGCGGCTATGCCGGTATTCTGCGCGGCGGCTTGCCCCAAGTTACCCTCGTGCCGGAAGAAGCGGATGCGACTGTCGCGCTTCTGATAAGATCGAATGATCTCGGCTGAATTGTCTCGCGAGCCATCGTCCACGATCAACAACTCAAAGTCCGTCAGCGTCTGCGCTAGTATGCTATCGATAGCTTCGGCGAGGTAGTCTTCGCCGTTGTAAACAGGCATGACAACGGATACAAGCGGCACTAAATTTACTTCTTCTCTGTAATCGACACGGACAATAGTATATCATAGCCTACCTCGCGCAAACCGACGCTCGGAATAGAATTTGCTGGCGTGAGACTCAATCCTAAAGGCACAGGAAATCATGGATCAACCCAACATCAAGACCGTTGGCGGCAACGGTAGTTTTGAAGAAGTGATCGCCAAGGCATCGCCGGAGATTCAGGCGCTTGCGATTGCCGCGCGCGGGCTGCTGGCGGAGGTCATGCCGGGCATCACCGAGGTGCCTTGGGCGCGGCAGAAGATCGCTGGCTACGGGGTCGGACCCAAGAAGATGTCCGAGCATTTTTGTTATCTGGCGCCCTTCAAGAAGCATCTGAACTTCGGCTTCATGTACGGCGCGCATTTGCCGGATCCGGAGAACTTGCTGGAAGGCAGCGGCGCTGACCTGCGACACGTGAAGATCCGCAAGCTGGCGGATTTGGAGCAACCCGCTTTGCGGCAACTGGTCGAGGAAGCGGCGCGCGCCCTGCCCAAGCTGCAATGACTACCGCGCGGACTGACGCGCTGTCGCAAGCGCTTTTCGATTTCGATGGCAAGAGCGCCGGTCCTCTGGAACGATTCGCCGCGGCGCACAACGCTGATGCAAATTTGGTCGCGGAATTGTGTGATTTCGCCGCCAGCGCTGATGGCAACCTGCAAGCGGCCGCCACTTGGCTGCTGAAACGTTACGGCGTGACTGGCGCGCAGTTGTCTCCAAGCCAAAGTGAAACGCTGTTGCGTCTGCTGATGCAGGAGACCGGCTGGCTTTCCCGCATACATGTCCTGCAGATGATGGATACCCTGGTCGTGCCATCGTCGCTGGCTGCGCCCTTGATGCGCGCGTTGGCAGCGCAGGCGGCCGGCGCTAACACCTTCATCCGCGCCTGGAGCGTCCACGGAGCTGCTGCGCTCGCCGATCAGCATCCCGCGTATCGCGATAGGGTCTTGGACCTGCTCGCCGCGGCCGAGCAAGATGAAGCGGCGTCGGTTCGGGCGCGGATCCGGCGAACCCGTCAAACATTTGATTGGATCTAAATGCCGCCGTGAGCGCGTATCTTGTTGAACATATCGCGGAAGACGGGATCGCGGTGGACGAAGTTGGCGACTCGCGTCAGATGGCGGGAGCGATCGACGCTCCAAGTGACCTGATCAGTGAGGATGGGGCTGGGCACAAGATCGCTGGGCGCCCAATCGGGGTTGATCAACCAGGCGATGGTTGAGATATCCCAGATGACGCTGGAAGCGGCGAAAGAATCGGGCCGGTATTCGCTGAAGATCTGGCAGAGATAATCGCCGACGCGGCTCGTGCCGCCGATGCAGGCTTGCAGCTCCGGCAAGGTTGTGAGCAGGTGAGAGGTTACGCCGAGGCAAGGCACGATGATAAAGGGCACGCCGCTATCCAGCACGATTTGCGCGGCTGGCACATCTTGTTTCAGGTTGAATTCGCTGGTGTGGGACCAGTTCAGGTTGTGACCGCCGAGCCAGAGGACCACGATATTGCGAATGATCTCCGGTTCAATTAGCAACGCGGAAGCCACATTGCTTATCGCGCCGATAGCGACGACGTAGAGCGGGTCGTCCGGAGGGCTGGCGAGAGCTTTGTTGATGAGGTCGCGGACGGCGGCGTTGTCTTGCGCTTGTCGCGCCGAGCCGACGTAGTCGGTCGAGCCGCGGAAGGCGAAGCCCTCGGCCGGGACGCCAAGAAAGTCGAGCAGGCGCAGAATTTCATCGTAGCTTTTTTCCATGCCATCGCCGGGTCCGCTAGAGCGGTTGTTGTGAAATGGGGCGGCGTAGACGGCTTCCACCGACATCTGCTCCGGCGAGAGCAGCGCGTAGGTCAAGGCGAATTGGTCGTCAATTTCGTTATAGGTATCGGTATCGAGCACCATGCGCACTTTGCGGCGCGGATGATCGAGGCGGCTGAGGCGAAATGCCTCGCTCAATTCGGGAAAGTTCATCGTCGGTCGTCCTTAAACTTCAGAAATGAAAACGAGCGGGCATATCACCCGCCCGTCACTACGAGCGATTATAGCGCCTTGGCGACGCCTGAGGCAAATTCAAGGTGATGTGCCCGGTTCTATGTAAGATGTGCCATGCGTCTGATAGATCGGCGGATAGATCACGGCGGCGTCCAGCGCATTTTGGCCCGGCTCGAAATACTGCATGACGGCCACGATCGGGTCGGGCCACTGATGCCACATATAGGCGGGCGTTCCCTCGGGCAGATCGGGGTTGTGGCTGCCATATTCGAAGTAATAGCGCCCTTGAGAGAATTCGATATCGACCGTCTCCAGCGCGGCCACGATGGCGTCGGGATCGGTGAAGCTATCAGCCAGGTCCATTGCGTGAGCCATCAAGCGTACACTGTCGTAAGGCTCCATGACGAAACTGGGCGCGACGCCGCCAAAGGCTTCAGCGTATCGCGCGTTTAATTCGTCCGCCAATTCCCCAAATTCCGCCGGCGTGATGCCCACGCGATCAAAGACGCAGTAATTGCCATCGGGGACATTGTCCCAGAATTGCTCGGAATCGACGGCAATATAACCGGCCATACAAACGGTGTCTTCCGTGGGGGCGACCCCCAACTCCGCCATCTGCTGCACGAGGTTGAACGAGGTTTCGCCCGTGACCAGCAGCCGAATGACATCAGGGGGTTCGGGCCGGGCAAGGATACGGCTGATTATGGGAACGAAATCCTCCGTGCCCAATTCCACATCGTACTGCTCGACGGTGAAACCGGCCGGTTCCAGGCGCGCCCGCAGATCGGCAGCGGCTGGCCGGCCATAATCCGTATTCTCGGCGATCAAGACCGCATCGTCGAGGCCCTGCGCGATGAGCCATTCAGCGACGAGCACCCCGACCATGGCATTGGCCGGCGAAATCCGGAATACATAATCGACGCCGTCCTCAACGCGGGGCGGTCTGCCTTCGTATTCGGCGATGCCGTTGGCGGTGATGTTGTCGTTCCAGGGACCGGCGAACAAGGTGGGGATGCGGTTCTCTTGGGTCACGCTCATGACCGCCAGCGCGACGGCGCTATGGTAGCCCCCGACAACCCCATGGATGCCATCGTCCAAGATCCAGCGCTCGGCTAAAGCTTGCCCGCGCTCGGATATGCCTTCGGAATCGCCGGTGAGGACCTCTATGCGGTGATTCACCCCGCCGATCTCAACACCGCAGGCGGCATTGATATCCGCTTCCGCCTGTTGGTAAGACCAATCGATGACAACCCCGGCCCCGGTCGCGCCGGGAGCGGATAGCGGCGCGATTCCGCCGATCTTGATCGTCTCGTCGGCGAATTCACAGTGGCTATCGGCGTATGCCGCGCTCGAGCCTAAAAGCAAAAGCAAGGACAGAGCCACTATTATCCGCAAAAGAAATAACTTGACTAACATACCGACCTCCATCTCCGGAACCTATGTCTACGAAAATATATACTAATATCTTAAGTGTATCATACAAATTGACGGCGGACGTTTTATCGCGCCATGACGACAATACTGGCTCGATTGGCGCGCGAATGTGTTAATTACGTTGCTATCCACTCGGCTTGAAGTAAGATGTGCCGTGAGTCTGATAGATCTCGGGATAAACGACGGCAGCATCCAGAGCATCCTGCCCAAATTCAAAATATTGCATGACGGTAATGATGGGGGCGGGCCATTGATGCCATAAGAAAGCTGGCGCATCAGGCGGCAAGTCAGGATTGTGGCTACCATAATCGAAGTAATAGCGCCCTTGGGACAATTCCACATCCGATGTTTCCAGCGCAGCGACAATGGCGTCTGGATCGGTGAAGCTGCCGGCGCGTTCGATGGCATTCGCCAGCAGCAGCACACTGTCATAAGGCTCCATGGCGAAGCTGGGCGCGGTGTCGTCCCAGTAGTCTTCGTATTTGCGGTTGAGTTCGGCGCCCATCTCGCTGAAGAGGGAAGGGATGACGCCGGTGCGATTGAAAGCGCAATAATTGCCGTCTTCCACGCTTTTCCAAAACTGCGTCGACTGCTCGGCATCATAGCCGGCGATGCAGATCGTCTCTTGGCTGGGCGCAATGCCCAGTTCCGCCATTTGCTGGTTGAGGTTGAGGGCGGTATCGCCGGTGATGATGATATGGATGGCGTCGGCTGGTTCAGGGCGCAATTCAATGCGGCTGAGTATGGGGACGAAATCTTCCGTGCCCAACTCAATATTGTATTGTTCGACGCGTATGCCAGCCGCTTCCAGCCGCGCTTTTTCGTCGGCCGCGGCCGGCTGCCCAAAGTCGGTGTTTTCCGCCAGGATGATCACATCGTCAACGCCCAGCGAGATGAGCCAATCGGCGATCACCGCGCCCACCATCGACCAGGATGGCGAGATGCGGAAGATATAATCCACGCCGTCATTGATGCGGGGCGGTCTGTCTTCGAATTCGATGATGCCATTGGCGGTGATGTTGTCGTTCCAGGGACCGCCCCACACGGTCGGGATGTGGTTTTCCTGCAAGATGCTCATCGCCGCCAAGGCGACCGCGCTGTGAAAGCCGGCGACCGCGCCGTGAATGCCTTCATCGAATATGAAGCGTTCAGCCACCGCCTGCCCGCGTTCGGAGATGCCTTCGGTATCGCCGGTGATGACTTCCAGTCGATGATTCAGACCATTGACATTGATGCCGCATTCGGCGTTGATGTCGCTCGCAGCCTGCTGCACCGCCCAGTCAATGACGACGCCGGCCACCACCGCCCCGGGCGCGGACAGCGGAGCGAAGGCGCCAAACTTGATGACCTCCTCGGCGAAGTCACAATCGGACTGCGCCTTTACCGCGCTCAACGGCAGCAACAGAAGCGTCGCCAGCAGCAAGACTTTCGTGGGCATCTTCTTAGCAGCCTGCTTAGGGGGAACCGTTGGGATAGAAATAAGATCTGCCGTGGGTCTGATAGACCTCGGGGTAAATTACGGCGGCGTCTAGGGCGCTTTGTCCTTGCTCAAAATATTGCATGACGGTCACAACGGGCACGGGCCACTGATGCCACATGTAGGCGGGAACATCCGCGGGCAATTCGGGGTTATGTCCGCCATAGGTGAAGTAGTAGCGACCTTGCGAAAGATCAATGTCGCTGGTTTCCAGGGCGACGACGATGGCGGCGGGATCAGCAGCGAAGCCGGCGCGCTTGATGGCGTCGGCCATGAGCCAGACGCTGTCGTAGGCTTCCATGGCGAAGCTGACGAGGATATCGCCGAAGTCTTCTTGATAGCGGCGGTCGAGCTCCTTCGCCAGGTCATTATAAAGGCTGGGAATGGTGCCGACGCGGTCGAAAGCGCAGAAGTTGCCATCGGGAACGGTGGTCCAGTATTGCTCAGATTGAAAGGCGAGATGATTGGTGACGCAGATGGTATCGGCGGTCGGGGCGATGCCCAATTCGGCCATTTGCTGCGTCAAGTTGTAAGACGTCTCGCCACTGACGAGGATTCGAATGGCGTCCGGCATTTTCGGCCGCGCCCAGAGGCGGCTGAGGATGGGCACGAAGTCCTCGGTGCCCAGTTCGATTTCCAACTGCTCGACATGGACGCCGGCGCGTTCGAGGTGCGCCCGTTCGGCCGCCGCCGCCGGATGACCGTAGTCGGTATTTTCCAGGATGAGCACGACATCTTGAGCGCCCAGCGAGACCAGCCAATCGGTGACGATCTTGCCAACGATGGAACTGGGCGGCGAAGTGCGAAAGACGTAATCAGTGCCATCAGCAAAGCGCGCGGACTGCCCCTCAAAGGCTTCAATGCCGCTGGCGCTGATCCAGTCGTTGCGCGGGTGCGCGTAAATGGTGGGCACGCGATAACGTTCCACCATGCCCATGGTGGCCAAGCCGACCGCGCTGTGATAGAAGCCGACAATGCCAACGACCTCGTCCTGCAGGATCAACCGCTCGACCGCCAGTTGACCGTATTCCGAGACGCCTTCCGAATCGACGGTGATGACGCGGACACGATGGTTGGCGCCATTGAGTCTAATGCCGCAGCCGGCGTTGATATCGGCGACGGCTTGCTGGAAGCCCCAATCCATGCCGATGCCGCCGGCGACCGAGCCGGGCGCGGAAAGCGGCACGACGCCGCCGATGGCGATGGTCTCTTCAGCGAAGTCGCAGTGCTCGTCAGCGTGAGCGACGCCGAAGGGAAGCAGTAACGATAGCAGGAGCATCAAGCAGATTAGTGAGCCTCGATTGGACATATTCCTGTACCTGACACGAGTTAAATCAAAAAGCTGTAGGGCAGCTTTCAGTATTCACTGTATCAGTAACAGGGTGGTTTATCAAGCGGGCGGGGGAGCGCGGACCCGGCTGGATGCAGGCTGCGCCATGCGTCTGCTGGATCACGCCATAAACGACTACGGCGAAGGTGGCGCTGATATGATCGCAGAGGCAGTATTTGCAATCGGGAGCTGCCTTTCAGTATCATTCCGATTGGCAAGCGGCCGGCTTGACAAATTAACGTAGCTTTGGCTGGACAAGAACTCTTGGGGAGGCGCGAGATGAGCCTGGACGAAAAGATACGCGACATCATCAGCCGCGCGGACATTCAGGCGGGCGTCGCCATCTGGCATATCGAATCGGGCGCGAGAGTCGAGGTCAATGGCGATGCGCCCTTCCCCATGGCCAGCACCTTCAAAATCCCCATTCTGGCGACCGCCTGCCGGCAACTGACCGACGGCGAACTTAGCCTGGAGACGCGCGTTCCGCTGGCGGACGAGGACAAGAGCCTGGGCAGCGGCATCCTGCCCTACTTCGAGCAGGACCTGGAGCCAACGGTCCGTGACCTGCTCACGCTGATGATCATCATCAGCGACAATACCGCCACCGATATCATGGTGGACCTGCTCGGCGGCGCCGCTGTCATTGAAGGTTATATGCGCCAGCTTGGTTTGCCCGAGATCAGCTTCAAGTTGAATTGCAAGGAACTGCTGCGCTATCTCTTCCCGCCCGAAGTCGCGGACTTGCCCCGCGAGGAGATCCACAAATGGGCGATAGAGAATGATGTCCTGCGAGATGGCTTGGGGTTCAGCAAGGGCAGCGAAAATAACGTCAGCAGCGCCAAGGCGATGAACCGCCTGCTGCATATGATGTATGGCAATTTGTTTCCGGAAGATATCCGTGCGGTCGCCTTTGACATCCTGCATAAGCAGCAGTTCAATGTGCGCATCTCGCGCTTCCTCCCGCTCGGCGCCAAAGTTGCGCACAAGACCGGCACCATTGGCGGCATCCGCAACGACTGCGGTATCATCACGCTAGCCGAAGATAGCCACGTAATCCTCACCTGCTTCACCGAATGGGATGAGGCGCCGATTTGGAATCAGCCGGTCGCGCATCACCAGCGCGTCTTTGAAGTCGAGACGGCCATGGGCGAGATCGGACGCGCCGCGTACGACGCATTCGTCATCGGAAACTAATGCTATCAAGGAGGAATTATTGCAAGAAGCAGCCCCGTTTTCTGTTTTGAGTTTTGTCATTTGAGGAGGATTTAACGTGATCAAGAAGACCCTGTTAATCGTGTTGATGCTTGTCCTGGTCCTGGCCAGCGGCCTAGCGGTCGCCCAGGACGATATGATGGAAGGCAAGGGCGGTCGCCTGGTGGTGGCGGACGCCAATTCCAATACCTCGCTCGATCCCTTCATTTCGTCCTGGCATAGCTGGCCCCATTACGCCATCTACCCGACCTTGTTCTCGCGCGCCCTTGATATGTCCTATATCGGCTTCCTCGCCGACGCCTGGGAAGTCTCCGAAGATTCAAAGTCGTTGACGATTAACCTGATCGAAAATGCCAGCTTCACCGATGGCACAGCGATTGACGCGGCCGCTATCAAGTGGAATCTTGACAAGTACCGTGATCCGGAAACCGGCGCGTCGCAAGGCGCTGACCTGATCGGCTTGCTGGAAGATGTTGAGATCAACAGCGACTACAGCTTCACCATGCATTTGGCTTCGCCATACGCGCCGCTCTTCTTCGTGCTATCGGGCTTGGAGATCGTCTCGCCGACCGCCTATGAAGCGCTTGGTCCCGACAATTTCGGCACCAGCCCGGTCGGTGGCGGTCCCTTCATGTTCAAGGAACTGGTCACCGATAACTACGTCCTCTTCGAGCGCAATCCCGATTTCAACTGGGCGCCGCCCGAGCTCTATGATCATCCCGGTCCCGTCTTCCTCGATGAGTTGCAGATCCTCTTCATCGGCGAAGAGCAGACCGTGCTGGCGGCGTTGGAAACCGGCGAGGTGTCCCTGGCTGGCATCCCGACCCAGAATTTGGCGGACGCCCAAGCCAACCCGGACATTGATGTCGATATCGCCCAACTGAACCAAATCCGCTATGTCGGCTTCAATACCTCGAAGGATCCCTGGACCAATCCGGACCTGCGCCGCGCTTTCGCCTACGCCACCGATCGTCAGGAATTTGTCACGTTGGCTTGGGAAGACCTGGCGCAGCCGCTTTATCAGCCGCTGCCGCCCACTATCTGGGGCCACAATCCCGAGCTTGACGCCGTCGCGCCGAGTTACGATCCCGATAAGGCAATGGCGATGCTTGATGAGCTGGGCTACGTCGATACCGATGGCGATGGCTTGCGCGAAGACCCGGAGGGCAATGCCTGGTCGGTGCCGCTGGCGACCGCCTCGCCCGATGAATGGCGGCGTCAAGCGGAAGTTCTTGAAGCGCAATGGCGCGCAGTTGGCATCCCGCTGGTCATCGATGTGCTGGAATTTTCCGCTCTCATCGACTTGACCACCACCGGCGAGCACGATCTCTTCTTGCTGCTCTATGGCTACAGCGATCCCAGCATTCTGACCTATTTCTTTGATCCCGGCCGCAAAGGCGGCAGCAACCGCGCCTGGTTCTCCACCGACGAACTGACGGACTTGCTGACGGCGGCGGATACGCAGCTGGATCCCGTCCTGCGTTACGAAGCGGTGACCGAAGTGAGCAAGTACATCATCGAGGCGTCGCCCTGGGTCTACCTGGCCGTGCCGCCCGCGCTGACCGGCGTCCGCGCCGAGTTGATGAACTGGGAAATCCACCCCGACTTGACCTTCCTCTACTGGAACGCCTATTTCGAGGTGGAGTAGTATCCAGATCGCGCTTTGGACGGCGGGTCAGCCACAGGCTGACCCCTACAGACACCACATGGACGGTCATCGACATTACGCGTCCGTATGTAGGGGCGACTCTGTGAGTCGCCCGCCTTTCATCCACTATTAGACCCATGAGCAAATACATCCTGCGGCGCGTCTTGATCGCCTTCCCGTTGATTCTCGCCGTCACCACTGTCGTCTTCTTCATGCTGCGCATCGCTGTGCCCGGCGACCCGGCCAAGCTGATGGCGGGCGACCGCGCCACGCCGGAGCTCATCGAGCAGATCCGCAAGAACCTGGGCTTGGACCGCCCGCTAGCCGAGCAGTATCTCATCTTCCTGCGCAACTTCGCCCAAGGGGATCTGGGACGCTCGGTCAAATTCCGCGAGCCCGTTCTCGGGGTCATCGCCAAAGCTTTTCCCTTCACCGCCGCCATCACCTTTCTCAGCGTGTCAGTCGGCAGCGCCATCGGCCTGCTCATCGGCATCATCACCGCTGTCTACCAGCGCACCTGGATCGATAATCTCGGCATCGTCACGGCTGTATTCTTCTATTCAATTCCGACATTTTGGCTTGGCTTGATGTTGATTCTCATCTTCGCCGTCGGCTTGCGCATCCTGCCCGTTCAAGGGGCCGGCAGTTGGCGGCATTTTGTCTTGCCGGTGGCGACGCTGGCGGTGGGGCAGAGCGCCTTGATCGCCCGTCTCACGCGCTCGAGCATGATTGAAGTGCTCAGCACTGATTATGTGCGTACCGCTCGGGCGAAGGGGCTGGCGCATCGCCGCGTATTGATCGGCCATGCCTTGAAGAACACCTTGATTCCCGTCATCACCGTGGTCGGCTTGTCGGTCGGCGGTTTGCTGGGCGGCGCGGTCATCACCGAAAGCATATTCGGTTTGCCCGGCGTGGGCCGTCTTGCCATCGACTCCATCAGCAACCGCGACTATCCGATGATTCAGGGCACTGTCATCCTAGTCGCCGCTTCATTTGTTTTTGTCAATCTCATCGTCGATATCATCTACGCCTTCGTCGATCCGCGGATTCGTTATGAATAGCGACCGCCCGCAGGGGCTTTACACTTTGGTCATCATGAAGTTCGTCCGCAATCGCGTGGCGCTTGCCGGGCTGGCTTGCCTGCTGATAATTCTGCTCGCTATCATATTCGCGCCCCAGGTCACGCCTTATGACCCCATCCAGAAAGATACGCCCGCGCGCAATCAAGCGCCCTCATTGCTGCATCCTTTCGGCACGGACAAGCTCGGCCGCGATATCATGAGCCGCGTGCTTTATGGCGGGCGCGTATCGCTGCAAGTCGGCTTTCTGTCCATCGGCCTGGCGGTCATCATCAGCGCGCCGCTGGGCTTGTTTGCCGGCTTCTTCGGCGGTTTCCTCGACAATGTCATCATGCGCGTCATGGACTTGATCCTGGCTTTCCCCGGCTTAATCCTGGCGATCTGGCTGGTCAGCCTGCTGGGCGCCAACATGGTCAACGTTATCATCGCCATCGCCTTTTTCTCGTTGCCCACTTACGCGCGTCTGATCCGCGGCATCACCTTGTCCATCCGCGAGATGGAATATGTGATGGCGGCGCGCAGCATGGGCGCGGGCTCGGCGCGAATCATGTTCTACCACATCTTGCCGGGCGTCCTGGGACCGATGATCGTGGTGACGACGCTCGGGGTTTCCGGCGCTATCGTGGCCGGCGCTAGCCTGAGCTTTCTCGGTCTCGGCGTCCGCCCGCCGACGCCGGAGTGGGGCGCCATGCTGGCTGACGGCCGCAACTACCTGCGCACGCAGTGGTGGATCGCTGTCTTCCCCGGCATGACCATCACCCTGGTCGTGCTCATCCTGAACATCATCGGCGATGCCCTGCGCGATGCTTTGGATCCCAACGTGCGCGCTTGAGTGTAGGTGGAGTGCGAGATGTGGGGTGGACACGGGCGACCTGGTAGATCGCCCCTGCGGTTCCGTAACTTTGTGGTGCAACTACGGCAAATCCACCGGCTGTAATCCAAGGGCCCGCACCGTCGCGTTGAAATCGGCGACAGTCTCGCCCAGGTCGGTCCGGATGTATGCCAGGTGGCCATCCAACTGGTCGCCGAGCAGCGCGAAGACCTCGCGCGCTTGCCGCGGCGGGGCGTAATCGGCGCTATCGACCGACTCGAAGAGAGCGTTGAACTTCTCGTGCAGGCCGCTCGGATATAGCTGCGACTCGGTATAACCCACGTTGATCAGCGCGGGCAGCAGCTTATCAACTTCGGCGGCGATGGCGGCCGCGCTCTCTTGTAGCGACTCGTCGCCACTGCGCTCCACCCAGGCCGCGACCTGCGCCTTGAGCGCGACCAGCTTGTTTAGCAGCTCATTGTTCTGCGTTAAGCGATCGCGGATCGCCAGCAGCATATCCAGTTGCGCTTGATAATCTTCCGCCGTCGTCTGGACACGCGGATCGGCGCGCAGCTCAAAGCGCTGAACGCTTCGCTCGCCAGCGGCGACTAGCTCCGCCAGGTACTCGCCGGGCACGATCATAGGACCGTCCGGTCTGTTCCAAGCGCCGTCAATGCCTTCGACTGATAGCGCGCCCGGATAACGCAGGTTCCAGTGGAAGCGGTGGACGCCTGCCTCACTTGAAAGGTCGGCGCCCTCGTCGCTGCTGAAGCGCCGTATCAAGCCGCCCTCAAGCGTGCGGATGTTGAACTCGACCGAGGTCGCCACTGCCAGCTGATACCAAAAGATGATACCCGCGGGCGGATTATGTCCCGCGTTGAGGTAATGCGGCTGATCGCCCTCGCCGCTGGTGAAAGCGGTTACGCTGGTGCCGGCGCCGCCGTAGTTGACCGAGTCCGCCGGGTAGTTCTCATCCCAGCCGCCGAAGCCAGGGTAGGTCCGCAGGCGCGCTTTTGGCGCCGGGGCGAAGAGCCGCGCGTCCGCCGCGTCCAGATCGCTCTGTGCTTGATGCAGCGGCGATAGATCATCCAGGATCCAGAAGGAGCGCCCATGCGTCGCCACGACCAGATCGCAATCCTTGACGACAAAATCGTGAATCGGGCAGATGGGCAGGTTGCCGCCCATCGGCTGCCAATTTGCGCCATCATCAAAAGAGATATAGATGCCCGTCTCGGTGCCGGCGTAGAGCAAGCCGCGCTGGTTCGGGTCCTCTCGGATGACGCGCGTGAACTCATGCTCAGGGATGCCATTCGTGATGGCGGTCCAACTCTCGCCGTAGTCGGTTGTCTTGTAGAGATAGGGACGAGTGTCATCCAGCTTGTAGCGCGTCGCCGCCAGATAGGCCGCGCCCGCTTGATGCTCGGAAACATCAATGATGCTGATCAGCGCCCATTCCGGCAGATCTGGTGGCGTGATCTCCCGCCATTCGCGCCCGCCGTCGCGCGAGATATGGACGAGGCCGTCGTCCGTGCCCGCCCAAAGTACGCCCGGCTCTTGCGGCGACTCGGCCAAGGCGAAGATATTGCAATAGACTTCAGCGCCGGTATTGTCCCGCGTGATGGGACCGCCAGAGGGTTTGAGCTTGTCGGGGTCGTTGCGCGTCAGATCCGGGCTGAGTGCTTCAAAGCTGGCGCCCAGGTCGGTCGAGCGGTGCAAGTGCTGGCTGCAGACGTAGAGGACATCGGGGTCGTGGCGAGAGAACATGATGGGGAAGGTCCACTGAAAGCGGTATTTCATCGTCTCCGCGCCCGCGCCCCAGCCATACAGCTCGGGCCAGGCGGTGATGATCCACTTCTGCCCGGTCCGATGGTTGTAGAGCGTCATCAGGTCGTTGTAAGCGCGCTGGCCGATAGGGCCGGAAGCGACCACGATATCGGGGTCATCGGGCTTGATGGCGATGTAGCCGCTTTCGCCGCCGCCCGGCGCGTACCAGTCGCGCTCATGGATCGCTCCGTCGACAGTCGCGCTGGGCAGAGTGATGGCGGTGTTGTCCTGCTGCGAGCCGTAGACGCGGTAGGGAAACCGGTCGTCAGTGCAGACGTGGTAAAGTTGCGCGGTTGGCTGATTGTAGATCGACGACCAACTGCGCCCGCCGTTGAAGGAGACGCAAGCGCCGCCATCATCGCCTTTAACCATACGTTGGCTGTCATGCGGATCGATCCAGAGCGCGTGCTCGTCGCCGTGCGCCGTCGGCATGGTGGCGAAGCTGGCCCCGCCGTCAATCGACTTCCACAAGGCGTAATTCTGAACGTAAACAGTATCGGGGTCCTGCGTGTCCGCGGTGATGTGCATGTAATACCAGGGGCGCGTGCGCAGCAGAGATTGCTCGCTGAGGCGGATCCAGGTCGCGCCGTAGTCGTCAGAGCGGAAGACGGCGCCATCCTCGGCTTCGATCACAGCCCAAACGCGCCCGGCTTGAACGGGAGAGATGGTCACGCCAATCTTGCCCAGCAGGCCGCGCGGCAGACCCGGATTGCGCGTGATGTCCTGCCAGCTGTCGCCGCCATCCAGGCTGCGCCAGAGACCGCATTCCGGTCCCCCGTTCTCCAGCTTGTGCGGATAGCGCTGCGCTTGCCAGACGGCGGCGAAGAGGATCCGCGGATTGTTGAGGTCGAGCGCCACATCGTGCGAGCCGGCGCGATCGCTCTTGTACAGCACCTTCTGCCAGTGGTTGCCGCCATCGGTCGAGCGGAAAATGCCGCGCTGCTCGTTGGGACCGAAAGCGTGGCCCAGCGCCGCCAGGTAGACGATATCTGGATCGCGCGGATGAATCACGATTTTGCCAATGTGGCGAGTGTCGCTGAGGCCGATGTGCCGCCAGGAGGCGCCGGCGTCAACCGACTTGTAGACGCCATCGCCGTGGGAGACGTTGCCGCGGATGGTGCTTTCGCCTGTGCCGGCGTAGATCACGTTGGGGTCGGAGGCTGAGACCGCCAGCGCGCCAATCGCCGCGGTGTTGAAGTAGCCGTCCGAGATATTGCGCCAGTACGTGCCGCCATCGGTGGTCTTCCAGACCCCACCGGCGCAGGCGCCCATGTAAAAGGTCATCTTCTGTTGGACATCGCCAGCGACGGCGACCACGCGCCCGCCGCGATGGGGACCGATGCAGCGCCATTCCAGCTTGTCCAGCAACTGCCGGCGGATTTCCTTTGTGATCGCGTCGCTCATGGGATTCAGCTTTCTCTTATTGTTGTGATTTATTATGCCGCGCGCCTGGTTCGCGCGGTTCAGAGAATCTACCCCAATCTGGCAGAATCGCAAACCACAGACGCGTGTTAAGAGGCGCCCGTAGGATGCCAAGGGAAAAAAGTGGGCGACGCAAGCGCCGTCTCTACGTTCGGTATTTCGTGTTCAGCTTGAATGACCGCCTGACATCGGCGATGGCTATGTCGATTTGGCGGCGCGCACCGCGACAAAGGTGAAAATCAGCAGCGCGCCGAAGTAGAGCAGCACGCCAATCCAGGTCAGCGTTCCGCCGCTGCCGGCGTACATCAAGAAGGCGGAAAGGACCGTGAGGATGCCGATGAGTAGAGTTACCGGCTGGTTCACCGACGACTTCAGTTTGCCATCGGGCGCTTCTTCGCCGTCCACGATATAGCCTTGCTCTTCCAGCCGTTGGCGCGATTCTGGATCGACCGTCGCGTAGCCGCCGCTGACGTAGTTGGCCGCCTGCCGCAAGCCGAATTCGACGCCGCTGGTCTCCGGATGCAGCAGCATCACCGGCGTCTCCGTCCGCTCGGCAATGGCCGTGGGCGTATTGCCGAAGAGCCGCTGCTTCACGCGGGTATCCCGCGTCTCGCCGATGACGACATAATCGTAGTTGTCCGCGGCCCCGACGATGGTGTCGACGCGGTGCGGGTTGACTTGGGTGTGAAGATTAACCTGCTTGCCTGCCACCTTTACCGCGTCAATCTGACGTTGCAGGGCGCGGGTCATGCGCTCGCGCTCGGCGGCGGCGGTTTCCGGCGAGAAGACATGCAGCAGGTCCAGTTGCAAATCGGACTGGGAGAATAGCTGGATCAACTGCAGAGAATAGCCTACCTGGCGCGGTTCGGCGATGGGCATGAGGATACGTTGCGCGGTGGCGGTTTCGCCCGGCTGCAACATCATGACATCACAATTCACCTCGTTCAGCACCTGGTCGATATTGGCGCCGAGCACGGTGCTGCCTTCAGGCGTGATGACGCCTTGCCAGCCGATGACCAGCAGGTCCGCTTGCTGTTCATGGGCGGTGTCGATGATAGCTGGCGCCACCCGCCGCGCCAAGCGCACGATGTATTCCAGGGCAACCTCGTCATCGTCCACCATCGAGATCGCCTTCTCGCGCAAGGCATCGCCGCCGGAGAGATAACGATGACCGGAAGACAGAGGCGTGGGCGAGGGCACTGTGACCACATGCAGCAAGGTCACCTTGCCGCCGTTCATCTTGGCCGCGTGCACGGCGGGCGGCAGCAGGGTGGCCAGCGAATCCGGATTGGATACCGGCACGAGAACGCGATAGGGCGCTTCTTGAGTGGGCGTCATCAGTTCGGTCTGTTGCACGACGGGCGTGCGATGCGCCTTCTCTTGCCGCGGACGGGCGTAAAGGAAGTAGATCAGGAAGCCGCCGCCGATCCAAATAGCCGCGTATATCCAGGCGAAGATCGAGACTTCAAACAGCGATAGCACGAGCAGGAATTGCATGCCGATGGCGATCATGGGCAGGATGGGGAAGAAGGGCAGCAAGAAGCCGTATTTCAGGTTCTTGCCATATTTGCCGCGGATTGTCAGCACAGCAAGATTCACTTGCAGGAACAAGAGGATGAACATGATATCGGCGGAGGCGGCGACATCTTTGATGGGCAAGGTCAGCGCGACGAAAATGATCAAAACACCGGACCAGCCGAGCGCGACATGCGGCGTGCGAGTTTTTGCGCTGACGCTGGAGAATCCATCCGGCAATGCCCGGTCGCGCCCCATGGCGAAGGATACGCGGGTGGAAGAAAAGGTGGTCGCGTTCAAGGCGCTCATGGTTGAAAGAATGGCGCCCAGCATAATCAAAAAGGTGCCGAAGGGCATGAATTGTTCGGCGGCGCGGGCAATGCCGATTTCGCCCAGCTCGCCGAGCCATTCGTAGATGACCACGCCCTCCGGTGGTTCCACTGCGCCGATGATGACAAATGCCACCAACATATATATCGGCACGACGATCGCCAGCGACAAAAAGACGGCGCGCGGGATGTTCCGGCGTGGGTCGCGCACTTCCTCGCCCGCTTGTACGATGATCTCGTAGCCTTCAAAGGCGATGAAAGTTAAGCCCATCGCGCTGACGATGCCGATGATCCCTTCCGGCGCGAAGTTGCGGAACTTCTCAAAGTGGAGCGGCTCGCCGAAGATGACGAACAAGCCGCTGATGATAAAGATCAGGATGATGATGACTTTGAGCACGGTGACGATATTGCCGACCGCCCCGGTCTCCGATGTGCCGCGATAGTTGATATATAGAAAGAGCAGGATGATGAGCACGGCGAAGAGTTTCCGCACCAGTTCGGCTTCGGTCAGTTCAATGCCGAAGGGCAAGTGCAGCGGTCCGGAAAAGAAAATGCCGACATGCGCGTCATGCAAGGTATCCGGATTGCCCAGTAAGATCCGCAGCAGCTCGTAAATGAAGCTGCCGAAGCCGACGCCGTAGAGGCTGCCCGCCACCGCATGGGCGAACCAACTCATCCAGCCGGCCAGAAAACCGTTTGGTCCCGGCAAGCCTTCCTTCACCCACAGGTAGCCCCCGCCGGCTTCCGGTATGGCCGAGCCGAGCTCCGCGTAGACCATAGCGGTGAGAACAGTGATGACGCCGTTCAGGGCGAAAGCGAGGATGAGGGCGGGTCCGGCGGTGCCAGCGGCGATGCCGGTCAAGACGAAGATGCCGGCGCCGATCATCGCGCCGACGCCGATCATGGTGATGTCGAACAGTCCCAAATTGCGAACCAGCCCGACGTGCTGTGATGAGTCCGTCGCCGATGCCATAGCTAGATTCCTTTATCTGATTGACAGGGTCCGATGCCGGTACAGTCGCTTACTCCCCGGTCTTCGCGTCCGCCGCGCTTCCGCTCAATCGAGCGCTCGCGGACGAAAGTTAAGAACAGATTCTACTACTCACTTTAGCCCAGTTGCCTGGCTTTTGACAAGTACCCTTGGTAATGGCTCTGTTGGGGCGCTCGCGTATCGTGTCCATTGAGACATACAAAGGGTTTGCCCGGGCGCATAACCAGCGTCATCCGCCCAGCTTGTAAGCCAGATCATTCCAGCGCAGTTCGTTCTTGAAGCGGCGCAGCTCGGTCGACTCGTCGATTTGAACGTATTCGATGCCCGCCATCTCAGTGAAATCGTAGATATGCTCGGCGCTCAGCGCCTGGCTGAAGACGGTATGATGCGCGCCGCCGGCGTAAATCCAGGCGGTCGCCCCGATGGCGAGATTGGGATGCGGCTGCCATAATGCGCGCGCCACCGGCAGCTTGGGCAGAGGCTGCTCCGGCTCGATGACATCGACGGTGTTGACGATCATGCGGAAGCGCTCGCCCATATCCACCAGCGAGGCATTCAAGGCGGCGCCGGCGGCTGTATTGAAGACCAGACGCGCCGGATCGGCTTTCCCGCCGATGCCCAGCGGATGCGCCTCCAGGCTCGGCTGCGCGGCAGCTATGCTCGGGCAGACCTCGAGCATGTGCGCGCCCAGGACCGCCATATTGTCGGGATGGAAGTGATAAGTGTAATCCTCCATGAAAGAGGTGCCGCCGTCCAGCCCCCCCGCCATCACCTTCAGGGAGCGCAGCAGAGCCGCCGTCTTCCAGTCGCCCTCGGCGCCGAAGCCGTAACCAGCCGCCATCAGCCGCTGCACCGCCAAACCCGGCAATTGCGCCAAGCCGTGCAAGTCTTCAAAGGTGGTCGTGAAAGCGGCGAAGTCGCCATCGCGCAAGAATTGTGTCAAGCCTAGCTCGATCCGGGCCGCTTCGCGTATGGAGGAATGACGCTCGCCGCCTTTTCTCAGGTCGGCGCTCATGCGGTAAGTCGCTTCGTACTCCTCGGCGAGCGCATCAATTTCGGCATCGCTCACTTGATTCACGACCGCCACCAGATCGCCGACGCCATAGCCATTCACTTGATAGCCGAATTGCGCCTGCGCCGCCACTTTGTCGCCTTCGGTGACCGCCACATTGCGCATATTGTCGCCGAAGCGCGCCACTTTCATGCCTTGAGTCTCATGCCAGGCGGCGGCCGCCCGCGCCCAAACGGCGACCTGCCCTTGCACGCGGGTATCGCGCCAGTGCCCGACGACGACTTTGCGCCGCAAACGCAGCCGGCTCATCATGAAGCCGAATTCGCGATCGCCATGCGCCGCTTGATTGAGGTTCATGAAGTCCATGTCGATCTCGGACCAGGGGATATCGCGGTTGTATTGACTGTGCAGGTGCAGCAGCGGCTTTTGCAGCGTGGTCAAACCGGCGATCCAGTTCTTCGCTGGCGAGAAGGTGTGCATCCAGGCGACCACGCCCACACATCGCGCGTCAGTGTTGGCGTCGCTGCAGGCGGCGAGTATCTCTTCCGGTGTGGTCAGCACCGGCTTGTAGACGACTTGGAGCGGGATCTCCGCCAGGTCGTCCAGGTAGGCGGCAATCTCGCGGGAGTGCGCGCCGACCTGCTCGATGGCTTCAGGTCCGTATAGGTGTTGGCTGCCGGTCAAGAACCAGATTTGGTAATCGCTTAGTGGCATGTGCATATTCCTTATGTCGTTTAAGCCAAGCCGGGCGGTAGTTGATCCCTACCGCTGCCCATACACATTCTGATAGCGATCGTGCAAGCTGTCGATCTCCGCCTGTGGTATGGGAATCACCTTGCCGAGTTGCCGCGCGGTCCAGACGATAGCGGCGTTGTCCTCCGTCATCACGGCCGCCTTGACCGCGTCCTCCGCGTTCGCGCCGATGGTGAAAACGCCGTGATTCTGCAGCAGGGCGGCTGGGCTGCGATGGTTCGTCAGCTTGTCGACCACCAGCTTGCCAATCTCCTCGCCGCCGATCAAGCAGAAACCGCAGCAGGGGATCTCCCCGCCGAATTCGTCGGCCATCGCTGTTGTGACGCAGGGAATCGGCTCGCCGATGACGGCGAAGGCGGTGGCGTAACGAGAGTGCGTATGCGCGACGCCGTTGACCGCCGGCATGTGGCGATAGATGTAACAATGCGAAGCGGTATCGGAGGAGGGCGCCAGCTCGCCATCAACGACGCGCCCGTCCAGATCGGTGACGACCATGCTGGCCGGCGTCAAGTCTTCGAAGCGTAGGCCGCTTGGTTTGATCACGACCAGTCCACTGGCCGGATCGCGCGCGCTGATATTGCCGCTGGTCCAGGCGACCAGCCTGTTCTTCGGCAACTCGGCGTGCAACTGACAGACTTGCTCGCGCAATTGTTTCAGGCGCAAGAGTTCTCTTCCTTAACCAAGGCGTATCATTAGATCTGCAAGAAAGTAACAGATTACAATTCAACGATCAAGAATCGGCGCTTAGATAATCACTTCGGTAAGTTCCAACTCCTCCGATAGCCGGCCAGCGTCGTCCAACCAGGGAACAGTCCTTCCCGATTCCACATCGTATACAATTGCAATCAGTCGGTATTTGCCAGGCGGGACTCCGATAATATCAAGGGCGAAGTGTCGGAATTCTCCTTCGTGGATGAAGGGCAAATCAAGCCCCTTCACGCGTTCCCGGTCGGCATCCCAGAGCTGCCAGGACATCTTATAGCGCGCAAGCGATCCCGTTTCCTGCGCGCGCCACTGGTCGACAAAGAGCAGTTTGGAGCCATCGTCGTTGACGTTCGCGCCGAAGAATTGATATGCAAACCGCTCGCTCTTGCCTGACTGTAGTTGTACGGGCGGATATTCACAGTCAAGCGTTTCCCAGCGAAACTGCAACAATACCGTATCATTCAGCATATTTTCTGTATGACACAATTGGTAGTGTCGCTCGCGCATTGCGGGGAAAAGCCAGGATATGTCCAGCGCGGCGATCGAGGTCTGATAGGTTATCCATACCGAAGGGGATTTGACAGCATTGAATCCCGGCGACTCGAAATCCTGGAAAAGAGGTTTGGCAGAAATGCCGTGGCGCTCGAAATAGTATTCGCCTACGCGGTGGCCAAAGTGGTAATCATCCAGCCAATAACGGTGAGAGGCATCGGAGTAAATCAAGATATGCGGCTTGAGTTGCTCAGCCGAAGCCATTCGAGATATCGTCGGCGCGGGTATCCTGCCCAGACTCGCGGACCGTCCTTGAGTGAGATACTGTCTCCACTCGCCGCTCTGCTGAAATGCCACCGCGGCAATTAGCCACAGCGGAATAATCAACAGCGTCCAGCGACGCCAGCGAAAAAGCGCCAGCCAACTCGCTGCCATGAACAGTATCATGGGAAGCATTAACGACAAACTATAGCGGATGTGCTTTATACCGAAGCGCTGAACCAGGGAAAAGCCGAGGGTCAAAACTAACAAGCCCATTAACCAGATCAGAAAGAAACTCATCGTCCAACCTGACTGCCGACGCCGGCGAGCAATTATAAGCCCGCCAATAGCCGGGAGCAGCAGCCAGGGCTGATTGTTGAGCATTACGTTCAAATGAGATGCGGCATAAGCGGCGCCGTTTATTATCTCATGCGGCGAACCGCGATTCTCCCAGCGATTGAGTCCGCCGCCGGCCACTGTAACAATCAATGGCGACAGGCAAAGAATCACTGCCCCGATGATTACGGGGAGCGCCAGCCAGTTTCTTGTTCTTTTGGCGAAAAGCAGATGAAAGAGGCTCAAAGCCCCTAATAAAAATAGCGCGTTGAGTATGTGAAGGCTCACTAACGCGGCAACAGCAGCGGTCAGCGCAAGCGCAAGTCTTGCCGAGATCCGCTTTTGCCGCTCGCTTATGCGCCAATAGAGCCACAGCAGGCAGCCGGAGCAAAAAACGACAAAGCTGTACATGCGCACAATATCGTAGTAGAAGTTATAGAATGTGTTGGCGGAAATAATGCTGAGCGCGATAAGCCCTGCCACCGGCGTGAAAATATCCCGCGCTAATCGATAGGTGATAGCCAGCGACAATAGCGCGCAGTAAATTGCCGGTACACGGGCGACGACAATATCGTCGGCGACGAGATGCCCCCAAGCGCCCAATAACAAAAAATATCCCGGCATGTGATCGGGTCCATTGCTCCAGAGCCGATCAACGATCGATATCGGCGCAAGGTCGCTATCGAATGCTATACCGGCAACCACCGCTGAGTAGAATTCGTCGCCGCTAAGCGAGTATTGCGTGAAATTGTGGATGGCAAGAGCGCTTGTGATAAGAATTACCGGCAAAGCGATACCCCAATGATTCAGGGTAAAGTTCAGCTTTTTGGCAAGCGTCTTGGACATCGGGCAGATATTATTTCCGTCTCGCGGACGAATCGCCAAAGACGCGGATAGCGATCCGATTAGCCAGGGGAATCGTCCGCGCTTCGCCGCGCAGCGCTTGGATGAAACTGAAGAGCCAGTTTATGACCAGGAAGACCGCCATGGCGATCACCAGCGTAAACAAGGCAGTGGAGATGATAGGACCGATGCCGGGGACCAGCGCGATGATATAGCCGCCGGCGGCCCAGACGATGAAGCTCAAGAAAAGTGTGATGACCGAGGCGATGCTCTGTTGCGCGTGAACGCGCGTCAGTTGGTTGCGCCCGTCCACGATCAGGGCGACGAGGCCGCCGAGCAGGGGGACAATATAAGCCAGCACGGCAAATGCGCGGCCCGCGCCACTAGTATTATTCTGCGACATCCACCACTCCCTGCAAATCCAGCTCATCGGCGAAGTGGCAACGCGCGACGTGATCCGGCGCGACATTCACCAGCGGCGGCGCCTCTTCCTGACAGATATCTTTGGCATAAAGGCAGCGCGGATGGAAAACGCAGCCCGAAGGCGGGTTGGCCGGGCTGGGCACATCGCCTTCCAGGATGATCCGCTCCATTTTGATCAGCGGGTCGGCCGGCGGCACTGCCGATACCAGCGCCTCGGTATAAGGATGCTTTGGATTGCGCAGCAACTCATCAGTCGGCGCCAACTCCACCAGCTTGCCCACGTACATCACCGCGATCTTGTCGCAGATATGCTCAACGACTGAAAGGTCATGCGAGATAAAAATGAAGGTCAGGCGCAACTCGTCTTTTAAGGTTTGCAGCAAGTTCAGCACCTGCGCCTGCACCGACACATCCAGCGCCGAGACCGGCTCGTCGGCGACGATCAGACGCGGATTCAGCGCCAGCGTCCGCGCTACGCCGATGCGCTGCCTTTGCCCGCCGGAGAATTCATGCGGGTAGCGCCCCATATAAGCCGGCTTCAACCCGACCGCTTCCATCAACTCCGCCACGCGTTCCGTGATCGCCTCGCCCGATGCCGCCTTGTGGATGACCAGCGGCTCGGCTATCAGGTCTTTGACCGTCAAGCGCGGGTTCAGCGAGCTGAAGGGATCCTGGAAGATCATGCGCATTTCCTTGCGCAGGTCCTTCATCTCCCGCTGGCTTATCTTGGCCACATCCACCCAGTCGCCATCGGACCGATGAAAGAGCACTTCGCCGCCGGTCGGGTCATAGAGGCGCAGCAAGGCGCGGCCGACGGTCGTCTTGCCGCAGCCGCTCTCGCCGACCAAGCCCATCACTTCCTGCTCGCCCAATTCAAAGCTGACGCCGTCAACGGCTTTGATCGTGCCGACCCGCCGCTGCAGCATCCCCTGCCGGAGGGGAAAGTGCATCTTCAGGTCGTTGACCTTGAGGATGATATCGCGCTTGCCGTTTTTAGCAGCCATGCCAGCGCCTCGCCAATTACAGATTCGCGTAGGGATCAGCCGCGTCGCGCAAGCCATCCCCCAGGAAGTTTAGACCCAGCACCGCGACCACGATGAAGATCACCGGCGTCAATATCCACGTGTTTTGCCCCAGGGTCTCCAGGCTCTGCGCGCTTTTCATCAGGAAACCCCAACTCGTCAGCGGCTCGTTGATGCCGATGCCCAGGAAGCTCAGGAAGGCCTCAGCCAGGATGATATCGGGGATCATCAGCGTCAGGATCACGATCACATGACTGAGCACGTTGGGATAAAGATGTTTAAAGATTATGCGGAAGTCGCCCGCGCCCTGCTCCTTCGCCGCCAGGATAAAGTCCGTCTCCCGCAGGGAGAGCACCTTGCCGCGTACCTCGCGCGCCAGAACCGCCCAACGCAAGAAGGGGAAGATGAACGCCATCACCAAAAACTTCTGCTCACCCGACCAGGTCGTCGGGATCACCGCCGCCAGCGCCATCCATAAGGGCAGCTCGGGGAAAGACATAACGACTTCCACAAAGCGTTGAATTACATTGTCGATAGCGCCACCGTAATAGCCCGAAATCACTCCGACTGACGAGCCGACCACGATGGCGATCAGCGCCGCCAATATGCTCAGTGACAGCGACACGCGCCCAGCCAGGCAAATGCGCCCCCATAAGTCGCGCCCGAAACGATCCGTTCCCAGCAGGTGCAAACGCACTTCATCGGTATCCAACCCGAAGAGGTGCAAATCCGTCGTGATCAGACCAAAGAGTTCGTACTCCCAGCTGCGCACGAAGAATTGCACATTGTAGCGGCTGTCGGGATCGATCTTGGGCCGCGCTTGATAGGTAACCGGGTCGATCTCCAATTCTTGCTTGTACACGAATGGCCGCAAACTGAAGTTTCCATCCAGGTCAAAAAAACGAACCTGCGTCGGCGGCGTATAAGAATCGCCCAGCGCTGTCGCGTACAGGTTGTATGGCGAGAAGAACTCGGGGAAGATGGCCAGCACGATCAACATTACGATCATCAGCCCGCCGACGATGGCGGCTTTGCTGCGGCTGAAGCGCTGCCAGACCAACTGCGAATAAGAATCGCTGCTTTCTTCTGACTCTTCCTCAGTCATCAGTGCGTCTTCGTAAACGTCTTGCACCTAGATCTTATCCTGCCGCTAACTGTAAGAAATCCGCGGGTCAAGTATGCCCAGCGCCATATCAGCGATGAAGTTGCCCGCTATGAGTAATATGCCGTAAAGCAGCATGATGCTGCCCGAAAGAAAGACATCCTGCTTCAGCAGCGCTTCGGCGAACATCGGCGCGATGGTCGGCAGACCAAAAACTATCGCCGCCTCCAACTCGCCCTGCAGCATATAGGGCAGCACCGTGCCTTGATAGGCGATGATGGGGTGCAACGCGTTCGGTACCGCATGACGATTCAGCACCCGCCGTTCATGCAAGCCTTTGGAACGGGCCGTCGTCACATATTGCTGATTCAGCACATCCAGCAAATTGCCGCGCATTACGCGCAGATTCCGCGCTACACCGCCTAAGCCGGCGATCAGAATCACCGGACCGACGTGCTTCAACAGATCAATCGCCTTGGGGATCGACCAGGGCGCATAACGAAACTCCGGCGAGTGCATGGCGCTGACGTGCTCCCAGCCCAGCACAAACGCCAGGAAATACATGATGATAAGGGCGATGGAAAAACGCGGAAATGACGTCGCGAAAAAAGCGAAGGCCGCCGCCGTATTATCCGCCAGGCTATATTGCCGATTGGCGACATAAATGCCCAAAATAATGCCGACTAAAGAAGATATTGCGTGCGCCGATAGCGCAATCCAGAGCGTACGCGGCAGGCGTTGCGCCAACAAATCGCTGACGTCAACCCGCTGCGAAAACGACCAGCCGAAGTCGCCCCGCAGCACTATTGCGCCCATCCATTTGAGGTATTGAATCGGTATCGGGTCAAGCAAGCCGTATTTGTCGCGCAGCTTGTTGGCCGCGTCTTCCGCTTCTTCTTCCGAGGTGCCGCCGAGCGCGATCAACTCTTGCTTGTAAACATCGGCAAAATCGCCCGGCGGAATCTGAATAATCGTAAACGCCACAATCGTAATGACGACCAGGATAAAGAGTGATGATAATAGGCGCTGAACGATGTAGCGTGCCATAAGCGAATTAGCCGATTATCGTATACGGATGAGGCCGTTTGACGACGTCAAGTATAAATCATTTTGCTAAAAAGAGACAACAGAGGCGCGACGACGCGCGCCCCTGTAACTTCTGCAAGCAACAGGACGAGACTGAGCCCGCCCTGCCAAAACCAACTACATGTCATCCATGCCGTAGACCGGCGCCGTACCGGGGAAGATCTCGGCGATCTGCTCATCCGGGTTGACCCAAACGGCTTCCGGAATCACATTGCCCCAGGTCCACTGATAGAAGAACGGGGGCGCGCCAACCGGGATGTTGTTGAAACGCTGCGCCAATGCCAAACCGTAACGACCGACGATGCCACCGACCTTGTAGACATTCTCGGTGAAGAGCTGGTTGTAACGCGACATCAGTTCCTTGCGCGCGTCAAAGTCCGGCTCCAGGCAGAAGGCGTTGACGATCTCAACGATCTCGGCCTCGAAGTCCAGCAGGTCGCGCTCGCCGCCATCAGCGCGATGGAAGTCAGGCGTGATGTCCGTTACCGGACCCAGATCCTGACAGCGAGTGAAGGAAGTGGTGTACTCTTGACCGATACGGTCAACGCGCATTTCCCAGGTGCCGGTGGTGATCGCGTCGTTCGAGGCGGGACCCTGCAGCGGTTGCAGGTTGACCTGTACACCCACATCCTGCATCAGCAGCACAAAGGCGTCGCCGATCTGTCCGGTCGCCTCGGCGGCTACGCTGGTGTTCAAAACGACAACCAGGTTGTCGCCGGCCAGCGGACCGTCAGTCCAGTTCACGATCCCGTCGCCATCGGTATCTTCAAAACCAAGCTCAGCGAGCAGAGCGCGCGCGGAGTCGGGCGAGTACGGATAGTAAACCACGCTGCCGATATCGAAGTAGGGCGAGCCGGGCGTCAAGCCGCTGGCGAAAGCGCGCATGAAGGGACCGCGGATGACCGCTTGCCCAATGCCGTCGCCGTCAACCGCGTGTTGAACCGCGCGGCGGAAACGAACATCGCGGAAGAGATCGCGCAGCGCTTGGTCGCGCTCATTTTGTACACCGAGTGACGATGACAAGTTGAACTCGATATCGAAAGCCAGAGTCTCCGGACCCCACTCGATATAAAAGTGCGCATCATCCTCTTGCGAACGGGTGATGGCTTCAACATAGGTGCTCGGATTCTCGAGATTGGTGTGGTCGATCGAGCCGGCCAGCGTACCCAGCGTACGGCCGATACCGCTGGGACCCTTCTCAAAGGTCACTTCTTCAAGGTACGGCAATTGGTTGCCGGCCTCATCGACCTTCCAGTAGTAAGGGTTCCGGCGATGTACCATGAACTCGTCAATCTGATAATCGACAGCTACCCAAGGACCCATCGTCGGAACAGGCAGCGCGTCCTGTACCTGGAAAGTCTCGAAAGTGTCATAGTCGGACTCAGCATTGACCGCCGGGTGCATCGGCGCGTAAATGTGCTCGGCGCAAATGTTGAAGTCCAGGAAATCCATCTTGAACAGCAACTGAACCGGGAAGGCAACCGGGAAGGTCCAGGTGATCTGGTTGTCGCCCGTCTGCTCGAGGTTGACGTCCTCGCCATTGATCTGCCAGGTCGAGCGGTTCGTCCAGGAATTCACGTTCTCATCCAGAATGATGTGATTCCAGGTGAACATGATGTCATGAACGCCGAAGGAATGGCCATCGGACCACTTCGCGCCCTCGATGATATTCATCACGAGCTGCATGCCGTCGTCGCTCCAAGCCCAATCCGTCGCCAAATTCGGCAGCGGCTCCAGATTGTCCTTGCGCAGGAACATGGGACCAGACTTGACCAGTGACTCGCCATAGATGTAGTTGATGCCGAACCAACCCTGCGTTTGACGGGCGCAGAGATTCCAACCGGCAGTCGGCACAGCCGAGAAATCGCGCCATTGGCCGCCGTAAACGCCCGGACCCGTCGACATGCCCGAATTCAAGATAACCTGGGGGTTATCCGGCAGGCGTTCCTCAACCGGCGGCAATTCGCCGGCTTCCACCAGCTCGGTAACCCAGGCCGGCTCGCTGTAAGAATCGAGCCCCTTGTAGACCAGCATCTCGTCCAGGTTGAAGCGGACAATCGGATTGTCGCCGATCATTACGCCTTCCGGATAAGGTACGGGATCAGTGACTTCGCCCATCTGGGCAAAACCGGCGCCGACCGTCGCCAGCAGTGCTGCTGTCACCAGCAGCATACGGATAAATCGTGAACGTTTCATTGTGCTTCCTCCAAATTTGATTGACAAAAATTAACCTGCCCGCTTAAGCATCGTAGACAGGATAATTCACCATTAATCAGCGTGGCGGACGGCCGCGGCATCCTCGTGCAGCCAGCAAGCCACTTGATGCTGCCCTTCCACCGTGGTCACCGGCGGCAGATGACTCCGGCATTTCGCCATCACATGAGGGCAGCGGTCGGCGAAGGCGCAACCCGGTATCTCTGCCGTCGCGTTGGGCACGATGCCTTCAATGGGCACCAGAATCTCCTTGCGCCGCCCCAAGACCGGTATCGATTGCAGCAAACCGACGGTATAGGGATGCTGCGGCTCCCGGAAGATGTCAGTCACCGTGCCATACTCGACGATGCGCCCGAAATACATCACCGCCACATAATCGGCCATCTGCGAGACGACGCCCAGGTTATGCGTGATGATGATGATGGACGAGCCAAAATCGTCTTGCAACTGTTCCATCAAGCTGATGATCTGCGCCTGAATCGTGACATCCAGCGCGGTTGTCGGCTCATCGGCGATCAGTATCGACGGATTGCAAGACAGCGCGAGGGCGATCATCACGCGCTGGCGCATGCCGCCGCTGAGCTGATGCGGGTATTGATTGACCCGATCTTGCGGGTCGGCGATGCGAACGCGGTCGAGCATGTCGATAGCGACCTTCATCGCTTCCTTGCGGCTTAGCTGCTGGTGCAATTCCACCACTTCGGCGATCTGCCGCCCGACGGTATGCAGCGGGTTCAGCGAGGTCATCGGCTCCTGGAAAATCATCGAGATCTCGCCGCCGCGTATGCTGCGCATCTCGACGCCTTTGGGGTCCAACTGGACGATGTCGATAGTTTCGGCGCGGCGCTTCTGCCGGCGGAAGATGATCTCGCCATCGACGATCTTGCCCGGCGGCAACTTTATCAATTGCATGATCGAGCTGGCGGTCACGCTCTTGCCGCAGCCGCTCTCGCCGACGATGCCCAGCGTCTCGCCATTGGCCAGCGAAAAGCTCACGCCCTTCACCGCCTGCACGACGCCTTTGTCAGTGAAGAAATGCGTCTTGAGATTTTTGACTTCTAAAATCGGCTCCGCGCCGTTATTCGTGACCACTGAAATTCATCCGTACATCTATACATTCGTTGTAGTTTGTTATCGTTCCTCGTAATCTATCGCCTATTCCAACTCGATCTGCCTTTTCTACCCCTCCTGATGCTTCGGGGATGGGGTAGGCCTTCCTTAGCCCTTGTCCGATGTCCGCGCGGTCTCTTGCGCCAGCTTGTCCGCCGCCAATTCCTCGACGCTGCGGGTATGCAGGCGGGCCGCGCCGGCCGTCTCTCGCAGCGCCACGCGGCTGCCGCGCCGTTCATGCTGGTCCAGGCGTTCCCGCGCCGCTTCGATGTCCTCGGTTGCATAATTCGGCAGCCACTCTGCTTGGGCGACTAGCATCTCATCGGTCATCTGCCAGACCTCTTCCGGATTGCAGACGGCGCCAACGAGCGGGTCATGCAGCATCGCTTGCTTCAACAGCGTCACATCGCCGCGGACCGCCGCTTCCATCGCCATCTCTTGCACGCGCACGCTGGCTGAACAGGTGGCGGCGCAAGCCAGCGGCAAATCGCCGACGACTGGCATATTGATGCCGTTCCGATCGACATAACCCGGGATCTCGACCACGCAGCCATCGGGCAAATTTGTGATGTAGCCGCGGTTCGGCACATTGAAGTGGCCGCGATAGACGCGCCCGGTCTCCAGCCCTTCAATGATGTATGATCCGTGTTCGTGGCTGCGTCCCTCGGCGCTGATGCGTGGCGGCTCCTCTTCCAGCCAGTTGGGAAAGTCCGTCTCGAACCAGTTCCGCCCTTCCGCGCAAACGCGCAGGTAGCCACCAGTCTCGCCGTGAATCCAGCGATTCAAGCTAATCCAGTCATTGATCTCATGGGACCGCTTGCGATACCAGGGCAGGTACTCGCTCAAGTGCCCGTTGGACTCGGTCGAGTAATAGCCGAAGCGCCGCATCACATCAATGCGCACCTTCTCTTCTTCACGATACTCCGGATGCGCCTCAAACAACTCAGGCAGGCGCGGGACCATATCCATGCCGCGCCACTGCACTTTCACATACCAGGTCTGATGATTGATGCCGGCGCAAATGATATCCACATCGCCGCGCGTCACGCGCTCGTCGGCGGCGATCAAGCCCTCGCGCCGCGCCCAAAGCTCGATGCACTCGGCGATCTGACGGTGACCGCCCTGCACGCCGTGGCATAAGCCGATGGTCTGCACGCCGCCGTATTTATTGCAAGCCCAGGTGTTCATCGCCATCGGATTGGAATAATTGAGGAAGATTGCCCCCGGCTTGGCGACCTCGCGGATATCGCCGCAGATATCCAGCAGCGCCGGAATGGTCCGCTGCCCGTACATGATGCCGCCGGCGCAAATCGTATCGCCGACGCACTGATCCACACCGTATTTCAAGGGGATGTCGATATCGAGCTGAAAGGCGTCCAAGCCGCCTTGCCGGATCATGCTGATGACATAATCGGCATCGGCGATGGCTTCGCGCCGGTCCAGCGTAGAAGTGATTCTGGCCGGCAAGCCGTTCGCCTTGATATCCCGCTCGCAGAGCTGCGCCACCATGCCCAGGTTGCGCGCCGAAATATCCATTAGCGCAAAGCGTGTATCGGCAAATTCCGGCACGGTCAGCAGATCCATCATCAGCCGACGCGTGAAGCCGACCGACCCCGCGCCGATCATCGCGATCTTTAAAGCCATCACATTCTCCGCCAAGCGCTTATGATTTGAGGCAGTACATGAGGATACGCGATATGCTGAAACTTGCAAGGGCTATGGAGCGAGGCGGAAAGGACAAAAGCTGACAGCATGAGAACCCTGACACAGCAATTGACAAATGATTATTTGAACAACTATTTGCGCATATTTGAGCAGGTACTTTGCGCATTGTCAAGTAAACATACAACAATGTGCACAAAACGCGCAATTTCGTGTATGCTTGTTGCTGTAGCGATTGATGACGATTCTTTGTAATAAAGCGCTTTGCTCATGAAAAAGTCCCAACGGCAAGACCTGATATTAAAGCAGTTGCGCGGCGCGGCGCCAGATCAGTTGCACGCCACCGCCGAGTTGGCGGCGCAGTTCGGCGTCTCCGAAAGCACCATCCGGCGCGACTTGCAGCAACTGGCCGATTCAGGCTTGTTGCAACGGCAATATGGCGGCGCTCAACTGGGGCAACCGCTAAGCCAAAGGGAGCGCGGGCCCGTTGGCGTCTTGCTCGTCTCTCGCATCGACAAGTATCGCGACCCCTTTTACAACATGGTGCTGGAAGGCGTCGACCGGGCTTTGGAACGGCTCGGCTATCAGATCGCCTTCGTCAAAACCTTGCACGAAGTCGGCACTAAAGCGCAGGCGGAGCAACTGCTGGATGCCTTCACGCTGTCCGGCATGATCCTGCTCGGCACAGCCGAAACCGAAAGCCTTGCCTACCTGCGCGAGAATATCTCCCCGATCGTGACTATGACTGACAAGCATGATATCGAGGATGATTTGCTGCTCTTTGACGGCGAGCGAGGGATGCGGCTGATGGTGGCGCACTTGGCGAATCTGGGCTATCGTCGCCTGGGTTATATCGCCGGTTATGCCGATATACGCTTCGCCGGTTTCCGCAAGGGTCTAGCCGAGAACAACCTGCGGCACGAGCCACAGTTGCATCAAATCTTGGAACCCGGTCCCTCCGGCTGGACACCCGATCTGGGCGAGCGCGGCGCGCGAATTCTGATGAGTCGGTCGTCGCCCAAGCCGGATGCCATCGTCTGCGCCTCCGACCGGCTCGCCATCGGCGCCATGGCCTGGCTCCAGCGCGAGGGCTATCGCATACCGGAAGATATCGCCGTCACCGGTTCTGACAATATCCCCGATTCCGAGTTCACCTTCCCGCCCTTGACCACGGTCAACGTGCATAAGGCGCTGCTGGGAGAGATTGCCGCCGAGCGCTTGGCGAAGCGCCTCGAAAACCCGGCGGAAGTCTATCTCAAGATCACCACGCCGGTATCGCTGGTCGTCCGCCAATCCTGCGGCTCAGGGCACTGAGTTTAACCGCCTGCGCCCGCGCCATTAACCGCGGCGAAAACTCGGCGCTCGCTGCTAATATCCTTAACGCTAGCGCGGGCAATTCATAATTGTCTCTGCTTATCGTCATATAGGCTCGACCAATTAATTCTCGAATTAATCAGTGGCGTGGAAATCTTGCCCTGCTCGCCTCTAGAATGATCCCGTCACTACCGACAGATTACGCAGATCTAAGGAGAAATGTCTGATGAAACGTCTCACTGTTATACTTGTCGTTTACGCTAGCCTGGCTCTCTTCGCCGGGGCAGCCTTCGCCCAGGATAGCAACGCGTCAATGGATGATATCATGCATGATGTGGTCGAATCATACGCCGAAATCGTCCTCGCCAGTTATGTGGATTCGCTCGCTCTCGCTGAAGAGTTGAATGTGGCCTTGCAGGAATTCGTCGCCGATCCGACTGAAGATACCATGGCTGCGGCAAGACAAGCCTGGCTGGCTGCCAACGAGCCTTACGGCCAGACCGAAGCCTATCGCTTCTACGGCGGTCCCATTGATGATGAGGATGGTCCCGAGGGCTTACTTAATGCCTGGCCCTTGGATGAAGCTTATGTCGACTATGTTGAGGGTGACCCCGATGCGGGCATCATCAATAACACGGAGGATTATCCGGAAATCACCAAAGACTTGCTGATCTCCTTGAACGAGGTCGGCGCCGAAGAGAATATTAGCACCGGCTATCACGCAACCGAATTTCTGCTCTGGGGACAGGATCTGTATGAGGACAGTGCTGGGCAGCGCCCAGTTTCTGATTACACCACTGCGCCAAATGCGGATCGACGCGGTCAGTATCTTCTAATTGCCGGCGACTTGCTCGTGGAAAATCTGGACGACTTGGTCCAGCAGTGGGATTTGAACAACGAAGACAACTATGTCTGGACCTTGCACGATGGACCGGCGGATGTTGCCCTGACCAATATGCTGACCGGTATCGGCGTCCTTTCCAAGTCCGAACTCGCTGGCGAGCGCATGTTCACCGCCTGGGACAACCAGGATCAAGAAGACGAGCACTCATGCTTCAGCGACAATACCCACCGTGATATCATCACCAACTTCATGGGCGTCCAGAATGTTTACCTCGGCCGCTATGAACGCATTGATGGCACGGTTATCGAAGGCGAGGGCCTTGCCAGCCTCTTTGAAGAAGTTGCCCCTGAACTCAACGTCGAAATGCTTGAGTTGCTGGAACTCGCTGCTCAACAGGTGAACGATATCTTGGTGCCCTTTGACCGCGCGATTGTTAATGCCGATTCGCGTCCCCACGTCTTTGATACCGTTTTCACGCTTCAAGACATCGGAGACAAGCTCGTCGAACTGGCCGCCTCCCTTGACCTGGTCATCGACACCGCTTTGCCCGAATAGGCTGATGAATGCTGGTTCCCGGCGCCGTTGCCGTCGGGAACTAGCGCCTTTGGCGCGATGCCATCATGCGCTTTCTGAACACGCTTCCTCTGCGACCATTGCTCGCTTTTGGCGCTGCCATCGGGCTTGCTTTTGCGCTCTTGTTCGCATCAGTTGCCCAAACCCAGGACACCCGAACTCGCAGTCCCTTGCTTGGCGGGCAGACTACGATTTTTAACACCACGCCTAATGCCTTTGCTCAGCCCGCGCCGGGTTTGCAGCGGATGGAAGAACTTTTCTTTTTCGTCGGCAATTCCTTCTTCAATCAGAATTGGGTCACGGCGCCGGCCTCAACGACCGCCCGCGACGGGCTGGGGCCCATGTTCAACGCTCGTTCCTGCGCCAGTTGTCATTTTAAGGACGGTCGCGGGCGCCCGCCGGAATTTGACGGCGAATCCCCAACCGGCTTCCTCGTCCGCCTCAGCCTGCGGGAGCGCGATCTGCATTTTGCCAACCTGCCTGAGCCCAACTACGGGGGCCAATTTCAGGACAGCGCGCTGGAGGAAATCAGCGAAGAAGGCGATCTGAAGCTGCGCTACTCATACATCCAGGGTGAATTCGCCGATGGCGCACCCTACGAATTGCGCCAGCCAATCGTGTCTTTTGAGAATCTCAATTACGGCGAGATGCATCCCGAAGTCTTTGCTTCGGCCCGTGTGGGCAGTCAATTGATCGGCTTGGGCTTGCTCGAAGCCATTCCCGAAGCTCGCTTGCTGGAGCTTGCCGACCCCAACGATGCGGACGGCGATGGCATTTCCGGGCGTCCCAATTATGTCCACGACAAACTTACTAATCGGCAAATTGTCGGCCGCTTCGGCTGGAAGGCGAACCAGCCAACTATCCTCCAGCAAACCGCTACCGCCTTTCATTCTGATCTGGGCATAACATCCAGCATCTTGCCCGAGCAGAATTGCAGTCCGGTCCAGGAGGCCTGCCGCGCGGCGATTCATGGTGGCGAACCGGAGATTGAAGACGACGATTTGCTAAAGGTCGTTCTGTATTTGAGTTCGCTGGCTGTGCCGGCGCAGCGCAATTTCGACGACGAAAAAGTGGAAAGCGGGGAACGGGTATTCAATGAATTGCACTGTAACGCCTGCCATGTCAATACGCATGAAACCGGTATCCACCCCTCGATATCCGCGCTTTCATACCAGACGATTCATCCCTTTACCGATCTGCTCTTGCATGACATGGGCGAGGGCTTGGCGGATAACCGTCCGGACTTCCAGGCCAGCGGCCAAGAATGGCGTACACCGCCACTTTGGGGTATCGGTATGATCGAAACAGTCAACCGGCATAGCTATTTCCTGCACGACGGCCGCGCGCGAAACCTGACCGAAGCCATCCTCTGGCATGGCGGCGAGGCGGAGCAATCGCGCAATGCCTTTACCGAGCTCTCCGCAAGCGATCGGGAGATGCTGATCGCCTTCCTGGAGTCCTTATGATGCGCGAATGGACTGCGGATATGTCCAAGCCCAGGCGGCGCTTTTGGCTCTTGACGCTGCTTGTGATGGCAACGGTCGGGATCGGCATTGAGGCGACTGCCACGGTCGAGGCGGATGACGCCTTTGATCGTCACGCCATGCTTCAAAGCATCGTCGACAAAGTCATCTTGCCCGGGCAAGTTGCCTTTATTCAAGCGAGCGACCGACTGGCCATAACCGCCGAGCGCTTCGTCACAACGCCGGGTAGCGCTGCGCTCGCCGCTCTGCAAACAGCCTGGCGCGACGCCTCTGATGCCTGGGAACTGATCGCCCTGTTTAACATGGACTTGCGCCAGACCGCGCTGCACAATCAAATCGACAAGACGCCCGCCAATATCGAATTCATCGACGACATCCTATCCGGCGCTGACGAACTCACCGAGTCTTACGTTAACGGCATCGGTTCGACATCGCGCGGCCTGCCTGCTCTTGAGTTTCTGATATTCTCATACGAGATCACAGCGGATGATATCCTCGCCGAATTCGCAGACGAACGCCGGCAGCAATATGTGCTGGCGCTGGCGCAAAATATCGCGCGCAAAGCCCGGGAAGTTCATGATTACTGGTTACCTGAGGACCGTGACTATGCCAGTCGCTTCGTTAGGGCCGATCAAGAAGGCGGCGAAATCCAGGGCTCCATCAACATGTTGGCGAACAAAATGTTCATCCGGCTGGAGACAGATTTGCAGATGTGGCTGGGCGAGCCCGCTGGCTTCGTCCTAGAAGCAGGCGCGCCGGACCCGGCCTTGGTCGAATCACGCCGCAGCGGTCACTCCCTCGCCCATATCACCCAACATCTCAAAGCTATGCAATCGCTCTTCAACGGCGGCACAAGCGACGACGCGCTTGGCTTCGCCGATTATCTCGATTTCCTCGGCGCGCAATACGATGATCGTCCGCTGTCAGACGCCATCAACGGCCGGTTCGACGCCGCGCAAGCAGCTGCTGCAGCAATCGACCAACCGCTGGCGGTCGCTATCATTGACTCGCCCGACGCCGTCGAAAGTCTTTACGAGAGCATGCGCCAGCTTCTTATCCTGCTCCGCGCCGATATGAAAAGCCACCTGAGCATTCTGATTACTTTCTCAGATCTTGATGGCGATCAATGATCGAATCGCAGGACCGGCGCATAGCTGTGATGAGTCTCGTTGAAAGGCTCGCCCGCAAACTAAACCAGCCAGTCGATATCCTTCCGCTAGCGGTTTTTCGTGTGGCTTTTGGTGTCTTGATGTGTGGGAGCAGCCTGCGCTTCGTGCTTAATGGCTGGATCGAAGCTGTGTATCTCGCCCCCGAATTTCACTTTTTCTATCTGGGCTTTGAGTGGGTCAAGCCCTTGTCCGCCGAGGTTATGTCAGCGCTTTACGCCACCCTGATCGTACTGTCCTGCTTCATCGCCCTGGGATTCCTTTACCGCCCAAGCATCGTCTTGTTCTTCCTGCTCTTTACCTACATCGAACTCATCGACCAAGCGACTTATCTCAATCACTACTACTTCATCTCGCTTGTGAGCTTCCTGCTAATCTTCCTGCCCGCCAATCGTTACCTGTCGCTGGACGTCCACTTGCGTCCGCGCCTGAAAACTCGCTTTGTCCCAGCCTGGTGTATCTTCATCTTGCAACTGCAACTGGCGATTGTTTATTTTTTCGCCGGCCTCGCTAAACTCAACGAAGATTGGCTCTTGCGCGGCTTGCCCATGTCCATCTGGCTAAAGGGCAATACCGGCTTCCCGCTCATTGGCTCGCTGTTCGATTATCACTGGGTAGCTCTCTTGTTTAGTTGGGCTGGCGCCTTCTATGATCTTACAATAGTTTACTGGCTGTCCTGGCGCCGAACCCGCCTCACCGCCTATGTCAACGTCATCGTCTTTCACCTGATGACAGCGCTGCTGTTCCCGATTGGCATGTTCCCATATATCATGATCGCAGCCGCGCTCATCTTCTTTAGCGGCAGCGAACTGCGCTCAGTCCTGCGCCGCCTTCGCATCAACCTGCCCGACCTGCCGCGCTTGACCTACAGCCGGCCGACGCGTCTTACGAAACGCGTCAAAGCTATATTGCTGCTGTTTTTTATTCTTCAGTTTGCGCTGCCGCTGCGCCATGTTCTCTACTCAGGCGATACCAACTGGACGATGGAAGGCTATCGTTTCGCCTGGCGCGTCATGCTCAATGAAAAAGCTGGCTTCGTTACCTTCTATGTTGCTGACGAGACTCTCGATCGCACACAAGTCGTCATTCCCAGCCAGCGCCTAACCGAACACCAGCAACGCCACATGTCTTACCAACCCGATATGATCCTGCAATTCGCGCATTATCTGGCCGCGCAACATCCATACGCCGGCGAACACGACATCGCTGTTTATGCCGAAGCCTGGGTCACGCACAACGGCCGCCCCAGCGAACTGCTCATTGATCCGACGCAAAACCTGCTCGAGGTTCCCCGCGATATATGGACCGCAGACTGGATCCTGCGTTATTGAAGCGAGCTCAATCCAAACCGGCGACCCGCCACAATTCATCCATGCTCGCTGCCGTCTCCGTCGCCGCTTCATGCGGATCCTCAATCGCGTTGATGCGCGCGCTGAAGGGCTCCGGCGTCACCGGCCCGTCATAACCCAGCGCCGCCAGCTTGTTCATAAAGCCCGCTAGCGGTATCACGCCGGTCTCGCAGGGCAGCCGCCGATCGTGATCGTTGTACTCCGCCATCGTCAGACCTTCGGGCGCGTCGTTCACATGCACATTGACGATATCGGCGTTGCTGATCTTGTCCAGGTCATCCAGCGCGCCGCCCGAGGTATAGAGATGCCAGGCATCCAGCAGCAAGCCCACATTGCCCGTGCCGATAGCCGCCGCCAACTCCAACATGCCTTCCATCGTGTAAATGAAGCTGTGCCGGTCCGCCGGACGCAAGCTCTGCGGCCCGATGAACTCGATGCCAAAGCGAATGCCCTGCGCGTTCAGGACTTCCGCAATCGCACGGAAGCGCTCCAAATGCCAGGCGAAGTTCTCGTCGAATTCGCGCTCGGTCGATGAAGGCGGGCACCAGGTCGATGTGCGGGTGGCGCCCATCTCGGCGGCGACGGCGGCATAACGCGGCAACTCGGCCAGATCAGCGCGCCAGTCATCGGTATTCCACCGCACCGGCAAGCCCCAGGCGCCGTACTTGATGCCGGCCTCCTCAAAGAGCGCCTGCGCCGCGTCCGCGCCAAGTTCCTCCGCTTGTTGGATGCTGAAATCCAAACCGCCGAAGCCAGTCGCTTTCGCCAAATCGATGCTCTCGCCAAGCGACAACCCCCCTATGCCAATCGCGCCGGGACTTAATGTCTTGTACATCTCTGCTCCTTTTAGTATTGAGAAACCCATAGTTTCGACTCAACTCGCAGACTATAGCGCATTCCCCTATCCAATTCACCACTCCCCCTCGACGCTTGCTTTTTCTCTTAAATGTTATAGCATGTCTACGGTGCAAGCATGTAATGATATATTTCCCAATAGTCTGTCATAGTAGACTTATCATCTTGAAGTGTCGCACAACGGGGTATTGGAGATGACCAGCAGGGCTACCTCAAAAGGCGACATTCTTGACCACTGGTTTTGGGCGATCCCGGTCCTGATTATCGTTGCCGCCTTGAGCCTGCGCCAAATCGACGGCTTTCCTCCAAGCGCCGACGAATTCTTCTCCATGCATGGGGCTGGCTGGCTGCTTGATGCGCCGTATTCACCTCAAGATGTATTATCTTCTCTCATCGAAATCAGCCCCGAGCATACTCCAGGCTATACCCTGCTCCTGAACCAATGGGGCGGATTCGTCGGCCACCACATAGCTATGGCGCGTGTCTTGTCAATCTTCGCTGGCTTGCTTTCCCTGGCGCTGACGTACCGCTTGGCGCGAGTCTTCGTTGCGCCAATCGCCGGATTCTACGCGCTGGCGTTTATGGCTGGCAACGCCTTCTTTAACTACTATTATGCCTATGCGCGAATGTATTCCCTATTTGTCTGTCTCGGCGCCTTGCTCCTCTGGCTCTACCTGAGAATCATCGATCAGAAACGCGCCACGTAGCCTGGAGACTATCTTGCCCTCGGCGCAACCTGTTATGCTCTGGCCAACATCCACGTCTTTAGCGCAGTCCTGTTTCTTGCCATCGCTGTCTTTCATGTTGCAGTCATCCCTAAAGACAAACGCTGGCTGAAAATATGCGCGGCTGTACTGATCGCTTTCCTGCTCTTCTCGCCTTGGATCCCGATTCTTGTTTCCCACGGCATTCCTCGAGGGTTGGCGACTTTTCCTGGGTCCGAGTCATTTACCAGCTTGCTCTACGCATGGCTGTTGCTCGCGGGCAATGGCAGCCTCGCCCTATTGTTGCTGTCAGTGGGCGGCCTCTTGCTCATGCCTTTTGACCGCGCTGCTAACCTTCGATTCCTTGCTATTCTCTGCGGCATCTTCGCGCTTGCGCTAGCTGCCGTACCTCTGATCTGGGGTGCATTGACAGCCGGCTTCGTGCGACTAACATTGGCGGGATTGCCCCTGGTTGTCATTTGCGTCAGCGCTGGTCTTACCGTCCTTCACCGAATTAAGTGGACGCTCGGATTGATAGCGCTGCTGTGCTCCATCCTTGCTGGTATCGTTCTGAACCAGAACCTGGACTGGTCGCGCTTTAATACCGGCGGCTATTCACGTTATCAATTCGTTGCTTGGCACGCCGTCAGCCGAGTGGCTGTGCCTGATCGATTTCGCGCGCCAATAGTATTCTTCCCAATAAAGCCCAGCTTGCTGAACTCGCGCGTATTAATTGGATATTCACAAAGCGAATGGTATTTCACTAGGCGCGGAATCGAAATAATCATGCCCCTAAATTTCGCTCAACTGGAAAATCATTTGCGCCTATCCGCGCTTATCGAACCAGCGCAACGGCTAGTCTACAAAGATTCTCTGATCAATGCTGATGAACGAAACAAACTCATCGATCTCTTTGTCGCATCAGGATATCGGATCTGCGAAAACGAGACGCCTGCGCTTGACACGATATCAATGCTATTCGTTTGGGATATGCTGGATTGCCAACCGCCCGAACTCGTCGCAAGTTTCCAAAACCAGGCTCTGGAATATGATTACTTCGGCGCGCGCCTCGATGATACTGCTTTGCGTTTCATCGACAGATGGAACGCTCGCGCCACCTCTGACAGCATCGACCATCGAATGAGCTATCAACTAATCAACAAAGATTGGGCAAATGAGACGCAAGTAGATCTTGATATGGTGCATGAGGGCGAATTACGGCACTTTTCGATTGATGTATCCCAAGTCCAGCCAGGCAATTATCGCCTCATGCTGATCCTCTACCACAAGATCACCGGAGATCGTTTCGTCTGGGAAGACAACCCGGGTTATGTGCCGGAGATGCTGGAGCTTGGCTCGATCACGATTCCCGTTTCTTGACGTTGACTTTGCGACGCTGTATAGCCGCCGCTTGACAAAGTCCTAACTTGGGCATGCCGATGTCGATGAAGAAACAAGACATTCTTGGGCACTGGGTTCTGGCTCTGGCGCCGCTGCTTCTGGTCGCTGTCCTTAGTATTCCGCAGATTGACAAGTATATAGTCGGCCATGACGCGCACTATTCATTGATATCCTCGGGCTGGATTGCAGAAACAGCTTTTTCACCCGTTGATGTACTCAATAAGATCGCTACGACGGATCCTAACCAGGGGCCTCTGTACTATCTCCTGTTGAATCAATGGGGCAATCTTGTAGGGAACGAGTTAGCGCTGGCGCGCGTCTTCACGGTTTTTGCCGGCCTGCTCTCGTTTGCGATGATTTACAGGTTAACGCGGGATGCAGTTTCGCCCGTGGCCGCGAACTTCGCCATGATTATCCTGGCGAGCAACGCCTTTTATGCTTTCTACATCCCGCATGCGCGCTATTATCCGCATCTGGTGTTTCTTTCCGCGCTGGTGTTATGGCTTTACCTGCGTATCGCAGTTTTAGAGCGCGCGTCGCGGCCCAGCGATTATGTCGCGCTTGCTTTCGCCTGCGCCGCCCTCGTTAGCACACACGCATATGGTCTATTGCTCTACGTATTTTGTTCTCTTTATCATCTGTTGTTTGTTCGTAAGGACAGACGGTGGCTGCTGGCGCCAATCTCTGCAATTGCCGGCTTGGCGCTGGCTGGTCCTCTCATTTTCGTCTTGTTTACATCGGGTGTCGAAGAGGCAGTTGCCGAACATGGATCGCGGGCAGACGATCTTTGGACGAATTTCGTAGCCTGGTTCAATGTAAACTTCAATGGGAGCCCGCTTCTAGTTCTACTTGCTGTAGCAGGCGTAGCGGCAGGCTGGCGCCGGAAATGCCTTGCCCTGCGACGCGCCGTTATACTGTTCGCGCTTCTCTTGCTCAGCATAGCTTTAACGGCGGAAATCACTCGGACGCTTGATGCAGGCTTGATGAGGCACCTGCTGGCAAGCCTCCCCATCGCCGTGTTGTTTCAGGCGGCCGGCCTGTGCGCCTTGTATCGCGAACGAAGAATTCTGGGCGCATTGCTGTGCCTTTGGATAATCGCGGGACTGATATTCGCG
>JAJEAA010000005.1 GCA_022824365.1 Anaerolineae bacterium | reverse complement strand
CGAGTACACCGAGTTAAAGTGAGGACACAGAGATATTAACAATTGCCGACTTTTCTCAACATCTGCCGCTGCCAGAAGGCAGAAATTGTCACTGCTGCCTAATTGTCTAAATAGCTTTTCTCTGTGTACTCTATGATACTCTGTATACTCGGTGGCAAAAAAATAATTTGAAGCGATTGCCCTGCACGCCATTCGTCATTTCTTGCGCCGCCTCTTTACACTTTGTATAATTCTTGGAACTATTGTTTATCAGCGAGCGCTGAATTGCAAATTTCGGGCGCTGCGAAGACGATCCGGCAATGACAATACTCCAAGCCATCGACACATCGAATAAAGAAGCGACTTTCGCCTTGCTCAAGCAGATGTCGGTCGGCATCGCCAAGCTCTTCGCCCCTTACTGCGAAGTTGTCCTGCACGATTTCAGCGACCTCGAGCATTCCATCATCCACATCGAAGGCAATATCAGCGGGCGCAAGGTCGGCGGAGCCGCTACGGACCTGCTCCTCACTCAAGCGCGCAACGGCAACACCGTGCAAGACTTTTACAATTATCAGACCTTTTTGCCCAACGGCCGCAACATGAAATCCTGCACCATGTTCTTGCGCAGCGAAGACGGCAGCGCTTATGGCGCCCTCTGCATCAATCTGGATATCGGCATCTTCGCCGGCTTTCACCGCTTCCTGGGCGAATTCCTGGCGCTTGATGCCAGCGCCGAGGTCAGCGAAACCCTCTCCGATGACATCCAGCGCACTATTCATACCGTCTTGCGCGAGGTCGTCAGCGAGATGGATGCCGAGTTGCCCATCATGTCCAAGGAAGACAAGATTGATCTCATCGCCCGGTTGGACGAAAAAGGCGCTTTTCAAGTCAAGAAAGCGGTGACGCTAATCGCGGAAGAATTAGGCTTGAGCCGCTCCACCATCTACAATTATCTAACCCAAGCGCGGGACAAAGCCGATTACAACTCGCTTAATGGAGCTTGAGCCATGCCGGAGCGCGATCCTATCCTGACGGCGGCGGCGCCCCTGCCCACCAGCGCCTACAGCCAGGCATTGCGCCAGGGGAATCTCATCGTCACCTCCGGCTACCTGGGCACGTTGCCCGATGGCTCCGGCTTGACCGGGGGCGGTTTTGACGCCGAGGTCCGGCAGGCGCTGGACAATATCAAGGCGGTGCTGGAGGCGGCCGGCTGCTCCATGGATCAGGTCATCCGCGTCAATGTCTCGCTGGTCGATATCAACCGCTTCGCCCGGATGGACGCCATTTATCGCGATTACTTCAACCCGCCTTATCCGACGCGCAACACCATCGGCGTGGCGGAACTCTGGGGCGGCGCGCAAGTCGGCTTCGATGTCTGGGCTGTCGCCGCCGACGGTGGCTGACGATGTCCGCGCTGCTCGACCACATCCAAGACGACGAAGCCGTCGAACTCACGCGGGAGTTGATTCGCATCCCGTCATTTCTCTGGCGGGAATCCGCGATCGGCCGCTGGCTGGCCGACTGGATGCGCGGGCGCGGTTATGAAGTCGACTTGCAGGAGGCGCCGCTGCGGGCCGGCGGCGCGACGCATCAAGCCATTGGCCGGCTCCGCGGCGACGGGGGCGGTCCCTCGCTGATGCTCTGCGGCCACACTGATACCAGCGATTGGAACGGCGATGTCTTCCGCCGCGACCAATGGCGTCACGATCCTTTCGGCGCGGAAATCGCTGACGGGAAAATCTACGGCTTGGGCGCGCTGAATATGAAAGCGGGTTTGGCGTCTATTCTGATCGCGGCTGAGGCAATCCGCCGCGCGCAACTGCCGCTGAAAGGCGATCTCATCCTCGCTTGCGTCGTCGCCGAGACTGGCGGCGGAGTCGGCGCATTGCATCTCATCGAGAGCGGCTGCCGCCCCGATTATTGCATCGTGACCGAAGCCGGCAATCTCGATGTCGGCCTCATCTCCGTCGGCTACGTTCAGGGGATAATCCGCGTCCTCGGCGAATTCAAGCACCGCGTCCCCTACATCAACCCGATTGAAAAAGCGGCGCTTGTCATCGATGCTTTCAGCCCGTCTTACGCGCAGATCCCATCGGCGGCGGAGGGCGGCTGGCTGCGCTATGAGCCGCATCCGCTCATCCCCGGCTACCCGTCGATGGCGCTGCGCAATATCGAGCATTATCAAGACGCGACCTCGCTGAGTTTCGACCTGCGCATCATCCCCGGCATGAGCGAAGCCAGCGTCCGCGAAGATATGGGCAATCGCCTCGAACAGATCAAATCCGCCGACCCCGACTTCGAGTACGAATTGGTCATTCCTGTGAGCGAGGGGCAGCCCAATATGCCCGCTCGCGAGGCCACGCCGGTCGATTCGCCGCTGGTCAAGGCGCTTGTCGCGGCGCATACGCAAGTGGCAGGCGCGCAGCCCAAGATCGGCGCGGGCCATCGCATCGGCGCCACCGCCGATACCTGCCACTTCAAAGGCGCTGGCATCACTTGCGTCGAATACGGACCGGGTTATATTCCCAACTGGCCCATGGTCGATGAATGTATCGAGGTCGAGCAGATCATCAGCGCGACCAAAACGCTGGCTTTGACCGCCGCCGCCCTGCTGACCTGAGGAGTTGAGATGGACCATCGCGATATCCCGATCGACGTCATCCTCGATATCTACACGCGCATCTTGCGCATCCGCCGCTTCGAAGAAGAGGTCGGCAAGCTTTTCAGGCAGGGGCAGTTGCCCGGCTTCGTGCATCTCTATATCGGCGAAGAAGCGGTTGCGGCTGGTGTCTGCGCCGCTCTCACCGATGAGGACACCATCATCAGCACGCACCGGGGGCACGGCCACGTCATCGCCAAAGGCGGCGACATCAAGCGCATGATGGCTGAGCTCTTCGGCAAAGCCAGCGGCTACTGCAAAGGCAAAGGCGGCTCGATGCACATCGCCGATTTCGACATCGGCATGCTGGGCGCTTGCGGCATCGTCGGCGGGGGCATCCCGGTCGCGGTTGGCGCCGGTTTGAGCGCCTGGTACAGCGCCAGCGAGCGCGTCTCGCTCTGCTTCTTCGGCGATGGCGCGGCTAACGAAGGCAGCTTCCACGAATCGCTGAATCTCGCCTCGGCGCTGAACCTGCCGGTCATCTTCGTCTGCGAGAACAATCAATACGGCGAATTCACGCCGGCAAGCCGCGCGATGAACATCGAAGATATCGCCGCCCGCGCCGCCGGTTACGGCATTCCCGGCATCATCGCCGATGGCAGCGACGCGCTGGAGATGTATCGCATCGCCACTGCCGCGGTTCAGCGGGCTCGCGCGGGCCAGGGACCGACCCTGATCGAAGCCAAGACCCACCGCAGCGGGGGCCATGCCGAGGGCGAAGAAGCTTTCCTCGCCGGGCAGCAATACCGCGGCGAGGCGGAATTGGCGCAGGCGCGAGCCAAAGATCCGCTGCGCTTGCTGCATACCTATGTCGCCGAGAAGGACTTGATCCCGGCGGACCAGTTGGAAAGCCTCGACGAGGGCATAACGCGCGCCCTGCGGGAGGCGGTCGCTTTCGCCCGCGAAAGTCCGTTGCCGGAAGTCGACTCCATCTACGATGACCTCTGGTTATGATCGCCCGCCTGAGACAACGGGGAGAATAAATGCCGCGCAAAACTTATATCGCCGCCGTTCAAGAGGCGCTCGCCGAAGAGATGCGCCGCGACCCGCAAGTGCTGCTCATCGGCGAGGATGTGCGCATCGGGGTCTTCGCCGGCACCCGCGGCTTGCATGCCGAATTCGGCGACAAGCGCGTCATCGACACGCCCATATCCGAGTTGGCGGTGGCGGGCGCGGGCATCGGCGCGGCGGTCACCGGTTTGCGCCCGGTGGTCGATTTGATGTTTGGCACCTTCATGTTCCTGGCTTTCGACCAGATCGCCAATCAAGCTGGCGCCATGCGTTATATGTACGGCGGGCAGACCAATGTGCCGGTGGTCTTCATGACGCAGAATGGCGCGGGCAGCAGCGCGGGCCATCATCACAGTCAGTCCGTGCATCAGTTCTTCATGAATATGCCGCAGATCAAAGTCGTCCTGCCCAGCACGCCCTACGATGTCAAAGGGCTGCTGAAATCCGCCATTCGCGATGAGAATCCGGTCATTTTCCTCAATTCGCTTTCCTTGGGCGGGAAGCGCGGCGCTGTTCCTGATGAGGAGTACCTCGTGCCACTGGGCGTTGCCGATATCAAACGCGCGGGGAACGATGTCAGCATCTGCGCTGTCGGCTCGGCAGTCTACACTGCTTTGAGCGCGGCCAACGCATTAGCGAAAGAGGGCATTGACGCCGAGGTTATCGACTTGCGCACGCTGTCGCCCTGGGACAGTGACGCCGTGCTCGAAAGCGTCCGCAAGACCGGTCGCTTCGTCGCCGTCGATGAGAGCTTCCCGACTTGCAGCGCGGCCAGCGAATGGGCGGCGACGGTGGCCGAGCGCGCCTTCCACGATCTGAAGGCGCCCGTTCAGCGCGTCAACAACAAGGACGTGCCCGTGCCCTTCAGCCCGGTGCTGGAGAAGGCGGTTCTACCTTCCGCGGAGGATGTCATCGCGGCTGTCCGCCGGACGCTGGAGTGAATTTGCTGGACGAGCGCATGTCAAGTCATCCGAAAAACTCTGTGAACTCTATTTCCTCGGCGGCAAAAATGTGTCGAATCCGCACCGAGCGAGACTTGCAATAGCAACGAAAGGATCTCATCGTGGCGCTTGAGCCGGTCTATATGCCAAAATTCGGGATGACCATGGAGGTCGGTTTGATCGTCGAATGGCTGGTCGTCGAAGGGGACAGCGTGGCCGAGGGCGATCCTCTGGTCGTCATCGAAACCGAGAAGGTCAGCACCGAGTTGGAAGCGCCGGCTGGCGGCATTGTTATGGAGATCGGCTGCGAGGTCGATGACGAGATTCCAGTCGGCGAGATCATCGCTTATATCGAAACGAGTTGAGCATGGGACGATTGGCTGGCAAGACCGCTCTGATCACGGGCGCCGCGCGTGGCATCGGCCGGGCGATCGCTTTGCGCTTCGCGGCCGAGGGCGCCGATCTTGTCCTCTGCGATTTGAACCTGGAGCAACTGGGCGCGGTCGCTGCCGAAGCCGAGTCGGGGGGCGCATCCACGCTGATCCAGCGCGTCGATGTCGCCCAGCGCGCAGAGCTGCAGGACTTGGTTGATGCCGGGGTCGCCCGCTTCGGCACGATTGATGTCCTCGTCAACAACGCCGGCGTCTTCTTCAACGCGCCTTTCGAGCAGACGACCGATGAGCAATTTGACCGCATTATGGATATCAACGTGCGCGGCGTCTTCCTGGCCTCCCAGATCGTCATCCGCCACTGGCTGGAGCGGGAGATCAAAGGCGCGATTGTCAACCTGGCCTCCATCGGCGCCGCGGTCGCTTTCGTCGATTCCTCCGCTTATTGCACGACCAAAGGCGCAGTCGCTACTCTGACGCGCTGCATCGCCCTGGAATACGGTCCCCGCGGCATCCGCGCCAATTCGATGGCGCCCGGCATCATCGATACGCCTATGCTGCCTAGCCAGGAGGACAACAAAAACTGGGCGAACAATCGCATCCCCTTGCGCCGCCTTGGGCAGCCGGAAGATGTCGCCGATCTGGCGCTTTTCCTCGCTTGCGACGAATCGCGCTATATCACTGGCGAGATGATTTTCGTCGATGGCGGCTGGATGCTGGATTAGCTCCCTTGTTTCGGTGGAGTGGAAATGGCATGAGGTTGGAAGGCAAGGTCATACTGATCACCGGCGGCGGCTCCGGCATTGGCGCGGCCAGTTGCCTGGCTTTCGCGCGGGAAGGCGCGAAGGTCGCGGTCGTCAATCGCACCTTGTCGAAAGCGGAGGCAGTGGCGCAGTTGATCGCGGATTCGGGCGGGGCGGCAGTCGCCATTCAAGCTGATGTCTCCCTCGCCGCCGATGTTGAGCGGATGATCAACCGGACAGTCAGCCAACTGGGCGTGCCGGATGTCGTCTTTAATAACGCCGGCATCAGCCCATCGGGCCGCGTCACCGATATCAGCGAAGCCGATTGGGACGACTGCCTGAATATCGATCTCAAGTCCGTATTCCTCTGCGCGAAGGCGGTCATTCCTCTGATGACGGCGGCGGGCGGCTGCATCTTGAATACGGCCGGCACCTTCGGCATCCGCGCCGCCAAGAACAAAGCCGCTTACTCGGCGGCCAAAGCCGGGCTGGTCAACCTCACCCGCTCCATCGCCCTTGATTACGCTCGCGACCGCATCCGCTGCAATGTGATTTGCCCGGGTTATGTCGATACGCCCTTGAACGAAGGCTTTCCGCCGAAAGAACGCGATGCCTTCCTGGCGCAATATCAGCCGCTGCCTGGTCTGATCAGCGCCGCCGATGTCGCTGAGCTGGCGGTCTACCTGGCTTCTGACGCTGCGAAGATGATCACTGGTCAAGTCTTCGTGATCGACGGCGGGCAGCAAGCCGGTCTCTTCGCCTGATGCGGCAAATCGTCGGCGCGCGTTACACCTTGCTCGATGGCGAAGCGGCTGCCGACCACGCTCTTTGTGTTGATGGCGACCGCATTATCGCGGCGGGCGGGCTGGCGGAGTTGGTCGCTCGCTACCCGGATGCGGAGCTTGTCGGCGGGGACAGCTTCATCCTCTGCCCCGGCTTCATCAACGCCCACGATCATGGGCGGGCGCTGGGCACGCTGGCGCTGGGCACGCTGGCGCTGGGCGCGGCTGATGACTTCCTGGAAGTCTGGCTGGCCGGTTTGGGCAGCTTGCCGCAGATACCGCCGTATCTCGCCGCGCTCTATTCCGGCTTGCAGCTGCTGCGGGGCGGCGTGACGGGCGTAGCGCATAGCCATAACCCCGCCCGCTGGGCGGATATGCCAGCGGAAATCCCCGAAGCGATCCGCGGCTATCGGGACGCGGGCATTCGCGTCGCCATGCACCCGCCGATAATTGACCAGAATATGCTGGTCTATGCCGAGCGCGAGCGCTTTCTGGCGCTGCTGCCGCCGGACTTGCGGGCGCAGGTCGGCGCGGCCGATAAGATTGACCTGAGCGCGGATGCTTACTTCGATATGCTCGACGCGCTGTACGATGCCCACCACGACAGCGTGAATCACCGCGTACACATCCAGGTCAGCCCGGCCGGGGGTCAGTGGTGCGGCGATGGGCTTATCCATCGCGCTTGCGATTGGGCGCGGCGGCAAAATACGCGCGCGCAGATGCACCTGCTCGAAACGCGCTACCAGCGCCGCTACGCTTACAAGACTTGGGGAGTGAGCTTCGTTAAGCGCCTGGACGAGATTGGGGCGCTCGGTCCTTGGCTGACACTGGCGCACATGGTCTGGGTTGAGGAGGAGGACGTCGACTTGTTGGCGGAGCGCGGCGTCGGCATAGCGCACAATATCAGCAGCAACCTGCGCTTGCGCAGCGGTCTGGCGCCAATTGCGGAGATGGTCGCGGCGGGCGTCCCGGTCGGCATCGGCTTGGATGGACAGACGCTGGACGATGATCAGGACTTCCTCCGCGAGATGCGCCTGGCTTGGACGCTGGCCAATCGGGATGGCATGGCGGCGGCGGATCTGAGCGCGAAGGCTGTGTGGCGGATGGGCACAAGCAACGCGGCCGATATCAGCTTCGGCGCGGAGGCCGGGCTGGGGCGGCTTGACGTGGGCGCGCGGGCCGATCTCGTCCTGCTGGATTGGGAGGCGGTCCGCGGACGGTGGGCGCCGATGGAGTTTCCGCCGTCGGAGTTGCTGCCGGCCTTCTCCCTGCGCCGCGCCAAACGCGAGCAGGTGCGGGGGGTCATGGTCGCGGGCGAATGGGTCCTGCGTGATGGGGCGCATGCCCGGTTTGACGTCGACGAGGTCGAGCGGGAGATTTACGCGCGGCTGGATTTTGTGGCGGACGGAGGGGCGCCGGAGTTGGGTGAGTATCTGCGGGAATTTTATCGGGGCTGGGATGAGGACGACTTGCCGCCCCTGCGGCGTTAGGGCGCGTGTATGGTAAGATTGAGCTTCTGTAGAGCAGGTTCAAGTGTCAGGCGAAACGCTATGGTTGAGAAGCGCGCGATAGACAAGCTGACGATAAAGGGCTTCAAGACCCTGCAAGATGTGGAGTTGGAATTGGGCAAGCTCAATGTGCTCATCGGTCCGAATGGCGCGGGGAAGAGCAATCTGATTTCTTATTTTGATATGCTGCGGCGATTGGTTGAGGAAGACCTGCAGATTTGGGTAGTACAACAGGGTGGCTCGGACCGTATTTTGACCTTTGGGTCAAAGACAACGTCTAAACTCGAGTCAAAGGTTCATTTTGGTCCGAACGCGTATCAGTTCTCTTTGGTTCCCGCTCCAGAGGATAAGCTAGCGTTTAGAGATGAGGTTGTCTTTATGCCGAGCAGACCCCAATCTGTTATTGGGTTAGGTCGAGGACACTTAGAAGCGAATCTGAAGTCGCAGACGCGTCAAGTTTGGGAACTGCCGCGTCAGGCAGATTACTGCTATGCGTCCATTTCTAGCTGGAGAGTCTATCATTTTCATGACACTGGCTCTACAGCCCGCGTCAAGAAGGCACACGATTTGCGCGATAATCAGACTCTTCGCGCGGACGCCGCAAATCTCGCCGCCTATCTTTATAGAATGCAGGACAAATACCCTCACGTTTACCAAGAGATTGTCGACACTGTACAACAAGCCTTGCCCTTTTTTCGCGACTTTGTATTGAAGCCTGAAGCGAACGGCGCCCATGCACATAGTATTTTGCTAAGGTGGCGAAACAGATACGACTACGAGCCATTCTTGGCGGATCAGTTGTCGGACGGCTCACTCCGCTTCATTTGTCTGGTAACGGCGCTCAGGCAACTGGATCCGCCAAGAACTATAATCTTTGATGAGCCGGAACTTGGCCTTCATCCCTATGCGCTAACATTGTTGGGCTCGCTCTTTGACTCGGCTTCAGAAGATATGCAGATAATTGTCGCCACCCAATCAGTGTCATTGGTTGACGAATTCTCTGTTGACGACTTGATTGTGGTCGAGCTCGAAAACGGCGTGTCCACTTTTGAACGCCTCGACGAAAGCCAATTCAACGTTTGGCTGGAAGATTACTCCGTCGGCAAACTGTGGGACAAGAATGTACTCGGAGGGGGCTTGCCGTAGTGCTTAGACTGAATATAGTCTGCGAAGGCCCGACGGAGTCAAGGATTGTGAAAGCAATTCTAAGTCCTCATTTGGCGGCGTTCAACTTGGGTGTTCGTGCCCCTAGGATAGGCACTTCGGGCAAAAAGGGCGGAGCTGTTACGCTGAAGAGGCTTCGTGAGAACGTTAGGGATTGCCTTCTTCAAGACCGAAACTCGTATTGCACAACATTTGTGGACTTTTACGGTATAGACGGTGACTTTCCGGGTAAGAAAGAAGCGGGAAGAAAATCGAATTTGCCGGACAAGCAGCGTGTAATCTGTCACGCGTTCGCGGACAGACTAGCGCAAACTCTGGATGAAGGACCGATGCAGCGATTCATTCCTTATGTCCAGATGCATGAGTTTGAGGGTTTGCTGTTCAGCGATCCGATCCAATTAGCGGTTGCATTAAGGAGGCAGGACTTGACTCAGAAGCTTTGGGCGATCCGTCATGATTTTCCCACCCCAGAACATATAAATGACAGTTCAGTCACTGCGCCGAGCAAACGACTTCAAGCGCTTATTCCTCGATACCGGAAAGTCCAGGGAGGCGAACGCGCCGTTAGGGCGATGACATTGGCTACTATCAGGCAGGAATGCCCGCTCTTCGACGCCTGGCTCACGAAACTCGAAAACCTGTCCCCGCTCCCCGCCTAGACCCCCCACAGCATCGCCAGCCCCAGCAGCAGCGTCAGCAGCGTGACGACCGTCATGCCGACGCCGATCTTGAAGAAATCGCTGAATTTGTAGCCGCCGGGTCCCATCATCAGAATATTCACCGGATGGGAAATCGGCGTGATGAATGCCAGCGAGCAAGCTATGGCGACCGCCACCGCCATGGCCCGCGGGTCGATGCCCATTTGCAGCGCGGCTTTGATGGCGATTGGACCGACCAGCAGCGGCGTGACTTGCCCGCCGATGACTTGCACGACCAACATCGTTAGCAGGGCGATGACCGCAAACAGCAACAGCGGGCTGGCGTTCATCAGACTCAATTCCAAGAACGCGCCGACGCGGTCAGCCAAGCCGGTCTCGGTGATGGCGAGGCTTAGCGGCAGCATGCCAGCGACCAAAAAGATCGTCCGCCAATCCACCGCCGCGTAGAATTGCTCCATCCTCAGGCAGCGCGTGAGAACCATGGCGGCCGCCCCCGCCAGCATGGCAATGGGCAAGGGCACGATAGTCAAGAAGGAGAGCGCCAAGATTATGGCGGTGATGCTCACGGCGTAGGGCGCTTTGCGACTTTCAGTTGTCTGCGCTGAGTATTCGCCGGCCGGCAAGATGAAATTGCTGTTCCGCGACAGGTTTTGAATGTCTGAGGATTGGCCCACAACCAGAATCGCATCGCCGACTTGCAGCGGCATCTTGCGGACATCGGTGTGGAAGCTCTGCCCGTCGCGCCAAAGCGCCATAGCCAATAAGCCTGCGTCCCGGTTGAGCTTCATTTGCGAGAGCGTCCTGCCAATGGCATTAGAACGGGGCGCAATCATGATCTCAATGGGTTCAATTGGCAACTCGCCCGTCACCGCGCGCGCGCCACCCTCGATTAATTCGATGCCCCAAGCCAAGAGCTGCTGGAGTCGCTCTTCGCGCCCGACAATCAACAACTCATCGGCGGGGTAAATCACTTGAGTCGATTTGGGAATGGCGATCGTCTCTTGCTCGCGCCAGACAGCGGCCACCGTCAAACCCAACTCGGCGTTGATATCGCTTTCCTGCACCGTTTGGTGGGCGAGACGAGAACCAGGCAGGACGCGCACCAGCCACATCCGATCCGCCAATTCATAGGCGGCGTGCAGGTCGACTTGGTGGAAGGATTGCGTCAGCGAAGCGCGATCGGGCAGGGCGCGCCGACCGAATAAAAGCATGTAAAGCAGACCGGCCGCCACAATCATGCCGCCCACTGGCATGAAATCCAACATCCCCAAGCCAGCGATGCCTTGCGTTATCAGCAGCTCGCTCATCAAGATATTGGCAGTTGTAAAATAAGTCGCCATGCCGCCAACAGTTACGCCGAATGCGAGCGGGATCATCAGCTTGGAGGCGGCGACGCCGCTATCGCGCGATACTTGCAGGACAGCCGGCAGCAGGACCGCCCCCGCCGCCACATTGTTCATAAGCAAGGAAACAGCCGCCCCCGCCGACATGACCAGGGCAATCAGCTTTGCCTCGGAGCCGCGCCCATAGGTTTGCAATTGCCGCGCCACCCACTGCATAACGCCTGTCTGCTCCAAACCACGGGTGACTGCGAGCAAGCCGATAATGGTAATGACCACCGAACTGCTGAAGCCGGAAAGGGCGTCGTTGGCCGGCACTAGCTGGGTTAGCGCGACCATGAGCAGGACGAGCAGGGCGATGAGGTCGATGCGCAACCGCGTGAAGGCGATCAGGGCAAGCGTGACGGCGATGATGCCGATGACGGTGAGTTCGGGGATTGTGAGCATGTTGCTGTTCATATCCATGAGTATAACCTTGCGCGGGCGGAATCGCATTTGGCGCGGGTGGCGCATTCGAGTTGTGGAATGAGGTAAGTAAAAGGTGGGCGGAGTATGGAAAAGAGGGTGCTGAGTATGGCTGGAGACAGGCAAAATAGCTAAATATATTAATACAGTATCGATATAGGCGATTATCCGGGTGATTTTTAAAATTTTTCGTTTGAGATAGGCATGCTTGTGATTGACATAAAGTTGGCGTGACTGTGAATTGGAAGATGGTTATAGATCAAAGTGTAGCAGATATTTTGTGCTAATGGGCGACCAAATGTTCGCGTATGGATGTGAGATCGAGAGGTATTGGTTCAACTGTAATAAATGCTGGAATGGAAGCGTCAAGATGGGACTGCCCGCGCAACGCTAACGAGGCGATTGACCGTGCGGCCTGTCCCGATTGGCTTTGCGCTGGCTGAGACTTGCCGATTTATTAAATGCCGCCTATGTGCAACAAGGAATCACAAATGGGATACATCAAACTCATCGGCAGCAACAGGGAATTCGGCAAGCTTTGGGTAGCGCAGCTTGTCAGTCTCTTTGGCGATTGGTTCAGCACAATCACCATCTCAGCGCTAATCGCCTCTTACACCGCAGGCACGGAATACCAGGGCATTGCTGTCAGTTCGTTTTTCATCGCGCGGTTGCTCCCGCCGGTGGTGATGCGTCCGCTAGCAGGCGTCATTGCCGATAGATTCGACCGTAAGCGTCTGCTTATCCTCAGTGACATTGCGCGAGCATTGGCAGTACTTGGTTTGCTTTTCGCGACGCAGGGACCGGAATATCTTCCGCTGGTATATGTCTTCGTTGTCGCGCAGTTTCTTTTCTCCGCCATCTTTGAGCCGGCGAGAAGCGCCATTGTGCCGAGCCTCCTTTATCGCCATGAGCTTGTCATCGGCAATACGCTTAGTAATATGACCTGGTCGGCCATGCTGGCTGTCGGCGCTATCGCTGGCGGTGTGGCAGCCGAGTTGCTCGGGACACAGGCGGTACTTTTAATAGATGCCATGACCTTTGTGGTTTCCGCGTTGCTGATCGTTTCCATCGTCATTCCGGAAACGCCTCGTTCGGAAACTGATCAGGAGACGCGCAAGGTCAAAAGCAAATCTCAGCGAACCATCCGTGATGCCCTCCGTTATCTGGCGTCTCACCCGGCGGCGGCAGCGGGACTTTTCGTCAAGACAGGGATGGGCATCACTATCTTCGACACTGTGATGATAATTTACGGAACGCAGATCTTTGTGTTGGGCGATAAAGGCATAACATCTGTGGGGATTTTCTGGGCCGCCTTTGGCGCTGGCGCCATTATCGGTCCGCTGATAGCCAACTTGTTCAGCGACGACACAGTCCACAAGTTGCGGCAATTGATCATCGTTGGTTATGCGCTGATTGCGCTCGGTTGGTTCTTCTGGGGGCTGGCGCCATCTCTGGAATTGGTGGCAATGGCGATCTTCATACGCGCGATGGGGGGCGCGGTGTGTTGGACATATAGCTCGGTCATCATACAATTGGAGGTGCCGGACGAATATCTGGGGCGGGCCTTTTCCTTTGATCTCGCCGGGTTTGAGCTCGTGCAAACGATCGGCATGGTCGCAATTGGCGTGCTTATCGACATTGTTGGAAACGAAGGGATTCAAGCCGTCGTGTATGGATCGGCTTTGGCTGCGGCAGCGCCGCTTCTGATCTGGATTTGGATTGTGCGTAGGCTGGAAAAGTTCAAACCTCTTGGCTGAATTGCTTCAAGGCCAACAGCGAGAAGGGCGAGTTTGTACGCCGGGCGGCAAGGACGCCCGCGCATGACATCGCTATCCTGGTTAATCGATATTGTGGACGACCGTATGCAGCGACTTGAAAGGAAGCGAACATGACCAAGGTGACATTTATCGGCGCGGGCAGCACGGTATTCGCCAAGAATCTGATGGGCGATATCTGGAGTTATCCGGAATTGGCGGAGGCGACGATTTGTTTGATGGATATTGACGAGAAGCGCCTGGGACAATCGGCGCAGGTGGCGCGGCATATCATCGGGGCGCTGGGCAATAATCCAACAGTGGAGACCACCACCGACCGGCAAGAGGCTTTGCGCGGCGCGGATTATGTCGTCTGCATGATTCAGGTGGGCGGCTACGAACCGGCGACGGTCATCGACTTCGAGCTGCCGAAGAAGTACGGCTTGCGGCAGACGATCGGCGATACGCTGGGCATCGGCGGCATCATGCGCGGCTTGCGCACGATACCAGTGCTGATTGACATCGCACGCGATATGGAGGCGATCTGCCCGGAAGCGCTGTTGATCAATTACGCCAATCCGATGTGCATGAATCAATGGGCGCTGAGCCGGGCGAGCGATATCCGGACGGTGGGTCTATGCCATAGCGTGCCGGGCACGGCGCATGAACTGGCGCGGGATATCGGCCTGCCGTATGGGGACATCAATTATTTGGTCGCCGGCATCAACCACATGGCTTTCTACCTCAAGTTCGAGCGGCGCGAGACGGGCGAGGATTTGTATCCGCTGATCGCGCAGGTGGCGGAAAACGGCAGCGTGCCCAAGTGGAATCGCGTGCGTTATGAGATGTTTAAGCGTCTGGGATATTTCGTGACGGAATCGAGCGAGCACTTCAGCGAATACGTGCCTTATTTCATCAAAGAGAGCGCGCCGGAACTCATTGAGCGATTCAACATTCCGCTGGACGAATATATCGAGCGCTGCAAGGCCGGCATCGTCAGTTGGCAATTGCTGGAGAAAGCGGAAGCCGAGGGGCGCATCCCCGAAGAAGCGGAGATCATGGCGGCGCTGGAGGGGATCAACCCCATGCACAAAGAATGGACGGTGCGCAGCATCCGTAGTTTGAAGGAGGTGGAGCGCAGCGTTGAGTACGGCTCGCTGATCATCCACAGCATGGAAACCGGCGAAGCGCGGACGATTTACGGCAATGTGCCCAACGATGGCGTCATCGATAATTTGCCGAGCGGCTGCTGCGTCGAAGTCCCCTGCCTGGTCGACGCGAACGGGATCCAGCCGACGCGTATCGGCGAGATTCCGCCGCAACTGGCGGCTTTGATGCGGACGAATGTCAATGTGCAGGCGCTGACGGTGGAGGCGGCGCTGACCGGCAAGCGCGAGCATATTTATCATGCGGCGATGCTGGATCCGCACACGTCGGCCGAGTTGACGCTGGACGAGATTTGGGCGCTGGTGGATGAATTGATTGCGGCGCACGGGGATTATTTGCCGGCCTATGTGTAGGCGATTTTTCACCACAGAGGCGCGAAGACAAGAAGGGCGCAAAGCTGTTGCAGGGACGACTAGGCGAGTCGCTCCCGTCAGAGCAGGTGGCGCGGGGATTGCAGGGTGTCGCGGTCGGTTGTGATGATGTAGTCGCGGCCGCGGATGTGAGTGACCGGGTAGTCGTCGCCGGGCGCGCCGAAAAGGGCGAGGCGCAGCACGGTATTGGCCCAATCGAGGGTGATGCCGTTGCGGCAGTATAGGCGGATGCGGCGGGCGGCCAGGATCTCTTTCATGCCAAGCGTGTAGGCGTAGCGCGGGAAGCCGGCGAGGTTGCCGCCGACCCCGGCGCGGATGGCGTTGATGGTCACCGTGAAGTCATTGAGGCGGATCATCCGGCTGGGCAGTTGGCTGACGCCGGGTTCGGGTTCGTTGAAAGCGATGTGGCCGTGGATGCCGATGCCGCCGTAACAAGTATCAATGCCGCCGAGCGCCCCGATCATAGCGGGCAGGGCGTCGATATTGCTCTCGTCAGGGAAGATGACCTGGGCTGGATTGAGGGCAAGGTCGGGATGGAGCTTGTCGAGAAAGAGCGAGTGGGCGATGCCTTTGAAGCTCAGGGGATGCGAGGGCGACAGGGCCTTGCCGTCTTCGCCGCAGTATTCGTCCATGAAGAAGAAGCGGCAATTCTCCAGTGATACGCGCGAGTCGTTGAGCAGGCGGGCGAGGATTGGATAGTGACCGGTGGGTCCAACGGGCAAGATGAGTTGGGTGGGTCGGCCGGCGTGATTATTGGCGCGGATCTCCGCGAAGATGGACTGAGCCAGATGCTTGCGCAAATCATCAAGGGTATCGCGGACGACGAGGCGCTGGCCGGCGGCGTCAATGACTTGCTGCGGGCTGAGTTGATTGAGTTGGCGGATTTCGTCGTTGCGGTTCATTGACCTGACTTTTCTGAAGCGCATACAAGAATTTACCATCGAGGGGCGCGCAGCCACAGCCCTTCTGCACTGAGTTTGCTGAGGACACAGAGTATCTTTTCTTTGTCTCAATTCATAGTTCGCGACAGAAGGTTTATAATTCGACAGCGCATCCTATGAAACCGGCGGAAACCATGCGGACGATTATTTTTCGCGATGATGATACTAGCTATTTCACGACCCCGAAGCGTTTGGAGGCGGTGTACGGGCGGCTGTGGGAGGCGGGCTTGCCGGTTTGCCTGGCGGTGATACCGGAGGCATTCGGTGATACGCGGGTCTACTGGACCGATGGCAATCCTCATGATCCGAGCATCCCGCCGGCCTATCGCGGGACGGAGCGCTGCTACTCGATTTTGGAGAATGCCGAGCTCTGCGCGTTTCTCAACGACAAGGCGGCGGCAGGCTTGGTGGAGATTTGTCTGCACGGCTATACGCATACCTTCTACGAATTCATCACGCACGATCGGGCGGTGATCCGGCGGAAGCTGGATGAGGGCGCGGCGCTGCTGGAGCGAGCTTTTCCGGCGGCCCGCATCAAGACCTTCGTGCCGCCCTACGACCGGATATCGCCGGTGGCGCTGAGCGAGCTGGTCGCGCGCGGTTTCCATATCAGCACGATGTCGCTGAATCTGGCGCCGCTGCCGGAATTGCCGCGGATTGCGGGTTTCGCCGCTGGGGAAATCGGCCCGGGGCAGATGCTTTATGTCTGCGATGATTATCTGTTCACGTACAAGCGGACGCCGCCGGAATCGCTGCGGTTGGCGCGGGCCGCGCTGGCGGGCAATGATCTGTCCATCGTCAGCAATCATTACTGGATGTTTTTCCATCCTTGGCGGGAGGCGCCGAATGCGGCGGATATGGATGCCTGGAATGCTTTTCTGGACGAGGTATTGGCGGCGGATGGACCCGCGGTGATGAGCTTCTCGGGTTATGCCGACCGCGTATCCGCCGGTGAATAAAGCGCTGGCAGTCTGGTATACTGGCGGGCATTCTCGCAATTGAAAGCGATGGGCTAGGAAGGAAGAGAGATGGCCTGCAAGAATTTGATTGGCGGCGAGTGGCGCGGCAGTGATGATGTCATGGAAGTGCGCTTTCCCTATGACGGCAGCCTGGTCGGCGCGGTTTCGATGGCGAGCGGGACCGACATGGATGACGCGATGGCGGCGGCGGTCGCGGGCTTTGAGCAGACGCGCGCGCTGCCAAGTTATCGCCGCTCGGAAATTCTCGAGAATATAGGCCGGCTGCTGCGGGAGCGCTTTGACGAGGTGGTCGAGGCGATGATCCTGGAAGGCGGCAAGAACCGCAAGACAGCCGTCGGCGAGACGACGCGGGCGCTGGAGACGCTGAAGGTCTCGGCGGAAGAAGCGCGGCGGATCGGCGGCGAAGTCTTCAGCATCGACTGGACGGCGGCGGGCGTCAACCGGCAGGGCTTCACGCGGCGTAGTCCAATCGGCGCGGTGCTGGGCATCACGCCCTTTAACTATCCGGTTAATCTGGCTTGCCACAAGATTGGCCCCGCCATCGCGGCCGGCAACAGCATCATCATCAAGCCGGCCGAGAAGACGCCGCTGTCATCGGTGATTTTGGCGGAGATCGTGCTGGAATCGGGTTATCCGCCGCAAGCTTTCAGCATGCTCAACGCCTGGGGACCGGATACGGAGATGATGGCGCTGGATCCGCGGGTGGCGATGATCAGCTTCACGGGCAGCGCGGCGGTGGGCTGGATGTTGAAGAGCAAAGCTGGGCAAAAGAAAGTGACGCTGGAGCTGGGCGGCAATGCCGGCGTGATCGTGCATAGCGATGCCGATCTGGCTGATGCGGCCGGGCAGGCGGCGGCCGGCGGCTTCGCGAATGCCGGGCAGAATTGCATCTCGGTGCAGCGCCTGCTGATACAGCGCGATGTCTTTGAGGATTTTGCCGATCTGTTTGTGGACGAGGTCAAGGCGCTGAAGATGGGCGATCCCCGCGATCCGGAAGTGGATATCGGTCCGATGATCAGCGAGCGGGATGCCGAGCGGGCGGAGGCTTGGGTGCGCGAGGCGCAGAAGGCGGGCGCGTCCCTGCTCTATGGCGGCGAACGCGAGGGTACGATGTTCCCGCCGATGGTGATGACGGAGACGGCGCCGGATATGCGGGTGAACTGCGAAGAGGTCTTCGCGCCGGTGGTGACGCTGAGCGCGTATGACGCCTGGGATGAAGCGGTGGCGATGGTCAACGACAGCCCTTATGGCTTGCAGGCCGGGGTCTTCACGAATGATGTCAAACGGATTATGGAGGCTTGGGAGCGGATAGACGTGGGCGGCTTGCAGGTGAATGGCGTCTCGACCTTCCGCGTCGATCACATGCCCTACGGCGGCATCAAGGCTTCGGGCTACGGGCGCGAGGGCATCAAATACGCGATTGAGGATATGACGGATTTGAAGCTGATGGTGCTGAACTTGGGTTAGGTTATTCACCGCAGAGGCACAGAAGTAGAACCAACAAAGTAATGAGAAAAATATTGCAAGGTGAAGAGAATGGCAAAAACCGTAATCATTGTAGGGGCGACTCTGTGAGTCGCCCGCTTACAACATCCACTACATTTCATTTGTCGCATGACTAACTTGGTTTTACTGAGGTTATCAGCACAAAGAACACAGAAGATTTGACTATGACGCGCATGTATCCGCACCAAGTGTATCCACCTGACATAAGCATCGGCTTCGCGCCCATCGCCCGGCCCACATTCGATTTGGAGTTGGCGCGGGATATGACGGCGCGGGTTTACGAGCGCGTCAACAGAATCGGCTATCAAGTCATCGGAACGCAGGACCTGGTCATGGACAATGAGTCGGTCGAAGCGCGGATTGCCGAACTGGCGGCCGCTGATGTTGACATGATCCTGCTGCTGCAAGCCTCATTCGCCGATGGCGCGATGGCGCTGCAACTGGCGCGGGCGATAGAGGCGCCGCTGCTGCTTTGGGCGCTGCCCGAGGCGCAGGTGGGCGGGCGTTTGCGCATCAACTCCTTCTGCGGGATCAATTTGGCGGGTCATGGCTTGCGGCGGGCCGGCATCAGCTACGACTATATCTATGCCGAGCCGGAGGACCGCGCTGCCTCAGACAAGCTTCGCGATTTCGCAAAGGCGGCGGGCATCAAGCGGCGGCTGCATGAAACGCGCATCGGCCGGCTGGGCGAGCATCCGGACGGCTTCGATACCTGCCGGGTGAATCGCGAAGCCCTGAAATCGCAGATGGGCGTGGAAGTGGCGCAGTTTGAACTGGATGAGTTTTTCGCGCGGGCGCGGGCGGCCGATGCCACAAGAGTAGCGGCGGTTGAGGAGGACTTGGCGACGCGGCTCGCGAATTATCACGACATGGAAACCGATTCCAGGAAAGGCACGCTTGGCGCTTACGTTGCCCTCGATGAGCTCGTCAGTGAAGAGGGTCTGAGCGGGATGGCGGTGCGCTGCTGGCCTGAGTTTTTCACTGATCTGGGTTGTTCGGCTTGCGGGGCGATGTCCCTGTTGAGCGATGAGATGACGCCGAGCAGTTGCGAAGCCGATGTCAACGGGACGATCACGCAGTTGATCTTGCAGTGGATCAGCGGAATGCCGACATTTGGCAGCGATATTGTCGCCTTTGATATCGAGGCGGATGAGGCGACGCTTTGGCATTGTGGCTTGGCGCCGCTTTCGATGGCCGACCCCGAAGCGCAGCCGCAGGCGACGATTCATTCCAATCGCGAGAAGCCGCTGCTGATGCAGTTTCCGCTCAAGCCCGGGCGGGTGACCATCGCGCGTTTGAGCGAGGCGACGGGCGAGTTTCGCCTGGTTATCGGCGGCGGGGAGATGCTGCAAGCGCCACCGGCTTTCACCGGCACGAGCGGCCGCATCCGCTTCGATTCGGGCGCGGCGGCGGTCTTGGATATAATCATGCGCGAGGGATTGGAGCATCATGTGTCGATCGCTTATGGCGATCATCAGGGCGCGCTGGAAGCCTTGGCGCGGCAATTGGGAATGCCTGTTTTACGCCTGTGACATTTGGGCGATAGTGGCGGGGCGGTCGTGAAGATCGCAGCATTTCGGAAATCTTTAGTAGAGGAGAAGACAGATGAAACGCGTTACCATTTTGTTCTTGCTCATGGCGCTTGTGCTGTCGCTCGGGGCGACCGCCTTGGCGCAGGATGCAGTTGAGCTACAGTTCATGTGTTATCAGGATGGCAGCGAGTGTTCGGTGCTTGAGGATTTGCTGAATCGTTTCAGCGAAGACAACCCGGACATCACGGTTGCGGTCAATGTCGTGCCCTACACGACCGTGCGCGATCAATTGCGCGTACAGGTTGAGGCGGGGCAGGCGCCCGATATGGCGCGCATCACCGACTTCGCCGGCATGGCTGGCTTCTACCTGGATGTTCGTCCGCTAATGGAAGATCCGTCCCTGTTTGAGGACAACTTCAATCCAGCGATCGTCGGCGCTTTCCGCTCGGGTCCCGATGACAACGGTCTTTATGGCTTCGCCGATCAACTGAGTGTGACGGGTCCTTATGTGAACGCCACGCTCTTTGAACAGGCGGGCGTCGACATGCCGAGCGATGTCATGGACGAGCCGACCTGGGACGACTGGTTATCGGCGCTGGACGAGGTCGCGAGCGCGACCGGCCTGCAGTATTCGATGGCGATCGACAACAAGGGCCATCGCTTTGCCGGTCCCGCGATGAGCCTGGGCGCCGACTTCTTTGACGAAGACGGCAACTTCGACCTGGAAGACGATGAAGGCTACCGCGCCTTTGCCATGATCCTCAAAGATCTGATCGACGCGGGCAAGTCCCCGGCCGAGACCTGGCTGGGCACCAGCCAATACACCGGCGCGCAAGATTATTTCATCAATGTCGAGACGGTGATGTATTTCAGCGGCAGTTGGCAGATCGGTCGTTTCTCGGCTGATATCGGCGATGCTTTCGATTGGGTTGTAGCGCCGAATCCCTACGGACCCGGCGGCAGCACCGGCGTCGCTGGCGGCGCGGCCATCGTCGGCTATGCGCAGACGGAGCATCCGGAAGCGGTGGCGAAGGTGATGGAATATCTCTTGCAGCCCGAGGTTTACGGCGAGTATGTGGCGCGGGCTCTGTTCATCCCGGCGCATCAAGCGGTGATCGAGGCGGGCGTGGATTTCCAAACCGACAGCCCGGCGGTGGCGGCGGCTCTGACCGGCTTCGCCAACGAAGTGCCAAAATTCCACCCCCAAGCCGTTGCGCTGAATCCGCATCCGCTGGCTTTCGCCTATTACGATGCGTCCAATACGCGCCTGGCGCAGTACTTCGCCGGCGAGTTGACACTGGACGAGGCGATGTCGCGCTTGCAGGAGCAACTGGATGAAGCGGCGGCCAATATGGCGGCTGGCGGCTAGCGCGAGCAAGTTCGGAATGATTGGGGCGGCCAGCCAGGTTGCCCCAATTTTGAGAATATGCGGCGCATGGGCGATCCACCGGGTCGCCCAGACACGACAGCGCCAGCGAGCCGGATTTGAAGCGCTTGGCGGAGGCAAGATGAAAAGGATATTGTTCGTAGTTCTGTTGCTGACCTTGTTAATGGCAACCGCAGGTCTGAGCGCGGCGCAAGAATCGGCGGCGCTGCGTTTTCTCTGTTTTCAAGACCGCAACGAATGCGATGTGTACGACGACTTGCTGGACCGTTTCTCGCAAGAGAATCCTGATATCAGCGTCGCGGTGGAAGTGGTCGCTGAGTCGGTGATTCATGAGCGGTTGTCCGCTGACGTGGAAGCGGGGGCGCCGCCGGATTTCGCGCGAGTAAGCGACCTGGATGTCTTGGAAGGGCACTATCTCAATCTGCGTCCGCTGCTGGCTGATCCAGAATACTTGTACAAGAGCTTTCCCGACATAATCTTCCGTTCCATGAGCAGCTATTTCCAGGATATCGGCCTCTACGGCTATCCCGATGCAGCCGCGGTGGTCGCGCCCTTTGTCAATCTGTCCCGTTTTGAAGAGGCGGGGGTAGCCATTCCTGGCGCTGGCGGCGAAGTTGCCAGTTGGAATGATTGGCTGGCTGCCCTGGACAAAGTCCTGAAGGCTACGGAGGCTTCCTACGCGCTGTCGGTGGATAACAAAGATCATCGCCTGGTGGGTCCGGCAATGAGCTTGGGCGCGGATTACTACAACAGCATTAGATTGAGTTCGGCGGACCTTGACGGCTTGCGTGATTTTCTCGTGATCCTCACAGAGCTAATGGAAGACGGCAAGACGCCCGCCGATACCTTGCTGGGCATGGGCAAATCGCAGGAATACTTCGTCCGCGGCGAGACGGTGATGTATATCTGCGGCAGTTGGAAAGTCGAAGAAGTGGCGGCGCAGGTCGGTGACGATTTTGACTGGGCAATCGTGCCCAATCCCTCAGGCGCGGGCGGCAGCACGGGTCTTGCCCAATTAACTGGGCTTGTGGCGCTTGCCGATACGGATTATCCGGAAGCGGTTGGGAAGGTCTTCGAATATCTCTCGGGGCCGGCGGCAGCCGCCGAATTTGCGGCGCGGACGCTCACCATTCCCATAAATGAGAGCATCGCTCTTCGCGATATCGACTATGATACGGAGGCTCCTGTTGTCGCCGCGGCGTTGAACGGCTTCGCCCGGGAAGTGCCCAGGCTCCAGTTTCAGGCGATAGCGCTGGACTTGGATCCTTTGGCGCCCGTCTACTATGAAGCGTCAAATACTTATCTGCGGCAGTATTTCGCCGGCGATCTGACGCTGGACGAAGCGCTTTCGCGTTTGCAGGAAGCAATTGCCGCAGCGGAAGACAATATGTATGCCGAGGGATAGTTCTCGCACCGCCAAACACTTCGCCTCATATAGGCAAAGAGGTTTTGCGTCTCAGCCGGTGAAAGCTCGCTTTGCAGTGGTGGTGAACTCAGGGCGCAATTGGCAGTATTATGAACCGACTCATCGAAAGTTTCGTCAGCCTATTTGACGGGCTGTTCAACCGCATACAACAATTCACCGGCGTGACGGGCATGGCTTATATCTTCGTCGCGCCCAATATGCTCGTTTTTTCTGTCTTTGTGCTTTTCCCCATGCTCTTCAATTTTGCCTATACCTTCACCGGCAGCGACAAACTCTTTCTCAATCAGCGGCCCTACGTCGGCGCGGCGAATCTGGAGCGGCTCTTCAAGTGTGACGATTTTCTGCGCCCGGCCACCTGTAAAGAGGACCTTTTCGCCTCTGCCGTGTTGAATACCGCCGGTTTTGTGGTCACGCAGGTGACGGTGATGATCGGCGTGTCCCTGATGACGGCGGTGGTGCTGAACGGGAAGATACGGGGGCGCGGTTTCTTTCGCAGCGTCTTCTTTTATCCGGTGCTGCTGTCGCCGATTGTGGTGGCGCTGATCTGGCGCTGGATGCTGCAAGAGAATGGCTTGTTCAACGCGGTCATCGTCAGCTTGGGCGGGGAGAAACTGCGCTTTCTGACCGATCGCAACTGGGCGCGCTTCTGGGTGGTGATGGTCAGCGTCTGGTCGCTGATGGGCTTTTACACTTTGATTCTGCTGGCCGGTTTGCAAGCGATCCCGGCGGATCTGTACGAGGCGGCGGCGATTGACGGCGCGAGCAGTTGGCGCGCCTTCCGCTCGATCACGCTGCCCTTGCTGGCGCCGACGATGCTGGTGGTCATCGTCTTGTCGACCATACGGGCGGTGCAGATCTTTGATGTGGTCTTCGCCTTTACCGGCGGCGGACCCGGTTCGGCGACCTTGTATGTCGTGCACTACATCTACAACAACGGTTTCGCCAGTCCTTTCCGCGAATATGGCTTGGCGGCGGCGACCTCGCTGGTGATGGCGGCGGTGCTGATCGTGCTGACGGTGATACAGATTCGCGTGCAAGGCACGGGCTTGGAAGAGGAAGAAGACGATAAAGCGAAGGGCCTGCCGCGGCCGGATTTGGGCGGCCTGCGCGATGGCTTGGCGCGCATCCTCAATCCTCTGTTCGAGTTGTTGCAGGCGGCGATTGACGCTGTGGGCAACGTATTGGGATGGCTCTTCAGCACGGCGCGGCGGCGCGGCTTCTTCACCTATGGCTATCTGCTGCTGGGCGTGGTCGTGATGTTTGGTCCGGTGCTTTGGCTGGTGATGTCCTCCTTCAAAAGCTCGGGCGATATTCAGCGCTTTCCGCCGCGCTTCCTGCCTTATCATCAAGAACTGGCGGACGTGGCTGGTTATGACGAGCCTCTGCCGCTATACAACGTGCGCCTCGAAGACGGCTCGTCGGCGCAACTCGTGCAGATACGGCGCGTCGGCTTGGAGGCGCAGATGATCGATCCGACCGACCCGGAAGCGGGTGTCGTCAAGGTCAAGCTGAACGAGCGCGAGCCGATCGAGAGTGTGCGCTTCAGCTTCGATAATTACGCGCGCGGCGTCGAGAGTTTCAACTTCTGGCGCTATCTGGCGAATAGCGTGACGGTGACGGCGGCGGCGACCATCCTGACGCTCTTCGTCAACAGCATGGCGGCTTTCGCGCTGAGCAAGTATCGCTTCCGCGGGCGGGGCCTGATCTTCATGCTCATCATCAGCACGCTGATGGTCCCGCTCTCGGTGATCCTCGTGCCGGCCTTCCTGCTCATCACGGCGCTGGGTTGGAATAATCAATTGATCGGCATCATCATCCCGACCATCGGCACGCCGACCGGCGTCTTCCTACTGCGGCAGTATATGCTGACGATACCGGACGAATTGCTGGATTCGGCGCGGATTGACGGGGCGAGCGAGTGGCGGATTTATTGGCAGGTGATCTTGCCGCTGGCGGCGCCGGCCCTGGCCGTGCTGGCGATCTTCTCGACGATTTGGCGCTGGAATGATTTTCTCTGGCCCAAGATCGTGATGACGCGCGATGAAATGTTCACGCTGCAAGTCGGGCTGGAAACCTTCCAGGGCGATTTGACCTTGCAGTGGGATTTGATCCTGGCGATGACGGTGCTGACGGCGCTGCCGATCACCTTTGTGTTCGGCTTTTTGCAGAAGTACATCACGACCGGCATCGCGACTACGGGCATGAAGTAGGGAGATCTACTCGGCAGTCTGGGTGTTGCGGTGCGAGTTGCCGTCTTGACTGATGACGACGTAGAGCACCAGGCCTAATATCAGCGCCGGGATGGCGGAATCCGCCGTTTGCAGCGCGCCCGTCAGGAGGTCATACACCTCGGGCGAGTGGACAAGGTTGGTCAGAGCCGGCAGCGCCTGCATGAAAACGCCCAGGTTGTCACCGTTATATAAATAGTGGCTCAGCGGCGCGATGATAAGCGCGGCCAGCAGCCAAAGCGCGTGGTAAGGGAAGCGACTGCGCAACGCTAGCCACTGGAAGAATGGCGGCGTTGACCACAGTGTCAGATAGAAGATGATGAAAGCCAGTTGTGACGGGAAGAAAAGCATGCCGCTGTCGTACATCATGTGATAACCAATCAGACCAGTGATGGCGCCGATTATCGTTAAGGGAATCCAGAGGCGGAGCTCAACCAGCAGGAAGCGGCGAACCACAAACAATTGAAATACCGAGAGCAATGTGAAATACAATAATACACGCGGCTGAAATCCGTAGCCTTGATTGGAACTTAGAAGCAAATCGGAAAGCCAGCTCGCCAGAAACCAGGCGATGAACCAGGCGACAATAAAGCGGAAGAGCCTGGGCCGGGGCGGGTTTCCCGTGATGCGCGCATCCATGTCTTTCGCCTTTCGTTAATGCTAGGCTCATAATAATTCGTGACACGCCCAAAAGTCAAGCTTAGCCGAATCTTCTGGCTTTGAGTTGAGCTTTGGCTTTAAGGGGGCTTTAAGGGTATTATCCCGAAATCGTTGAATCGCTGCCTGATTCAGTTGGCAGATGCCGCCGCGTCTGATGGCATGGCTGTGACCAGGTTATGACAAGCCGGCCCCCAAAAATCGTCGTCATCGGCGCGGGCAGCGCGGTCTTCGGCTTGGGCGCGCTCTCGACCATCATCCAGCATCCCGCTATGAAAGGCGCGGAACTCGCGCTCTGCGACATCAACGCCGAGGGGCTGACGATCATCCATCAACTCGCCGAGATCATGAACCGCGCTTGGGATGCCGAGATGACCATCACCAGCTCGACCGAGCGGCGCGAACTGCTCCCCGGCGCTGACTTCGTGTTGGTCTCGATTCAAGTAGGACCCCGCGAGACAGTCTGGGAGCAGGATTGGCGCATCCCGCTGAAACATGGCCTCCGACAGCCCTACGCCGAGAATGGCGGACCGGGCGCCTTCGCCCATACCGCGCGCAACCTGCCGCTCATCATGGCGATCGCGCGCGACATGGAAGACCTCTGCCCCGCGGCCTGGTGCCTGAATCTGGTCAATCCCCTGATCCGCCTCACAACGGCGGCGCATCGCTACAGCAAGATCAAAGTCCTGGGTCTGTGCCATCAACTGCTTTGGGGCTACACCATGGCGGCCACCGTGCTGGCCGATCGCTGGGGCATCGCCGTGCCGGCTGGCTTCCATGTGCACACGGACGCCGACAATATGCCGGCATTCTTGTCGGTGGCGGGGGAGGCGGTGAAGCATCTCGAAATCAAAGCCGCCGGCATCAATCATTTCTCCTGGGTATACGAGATCCGCGACAAACATACGGGCGAAGACCTCTACCCGGAGCTGCGCGATCGCTGGCTGAATCATTTCCGCCGCGACTTCGAGCCGCTTAGCCGCGAGGTCTTCGAGATTTATGGCTTGATGCCCACCGCCGGCGACAGCCATCTCTGCGAATATCTGACCTGGGTCAGCGATTCCGCTACGCAGCCCTGGCTTAAGTACGATCTCAAATTGCAGAGTTGGGCGGGCAATCGCCGCCGCCGCGCCTATCGCCACAAGCTGGCGCGAGACATCGTGGCGGGTCGGGTCGATGTCAATGACCTGCGCGATCTCTCGCGGCACGGCATGTTGGACGAAGGCATCCCGGAGATGGTGGAAGCGGCGCACTACGACCGCCCGTATCAGCATCCGCAGCTCAATATCCCCAACCGCGGCTACATTCCCAACCTGCCCGAAGACGCCATCGTCGAGGCGCCCGGCATCGTAAGTGGGGCGGGCTTTGTCGGCGAGCGCTTTCCGCCCTTGCCAGCGCCCATCGCCGAGATGTGCCGGCGCGAGTTGGCGCTGAGCGAACTGGTCGCCGAGGCGGCGCTGACGGGCGATCGCGAGTTGGCTTTGCAAGCGATTCTGCTGGACCCGATGGTGACGGATATTGACAGCGGGCGAGCCATCCTTGATGATTTGTTGGCGGCGAACGCGGAGTATCTGCCGCAGTTTGGGTGACGGGGTAAGGCATGGCGAACATGAAAAATAAGGCGCTGCACTTGCGCGGATACATCGAAAGCGTGAAATACGATCCCAGGGTGCGCAGTAAGCTGCTGCCACGGTTCACTCTTGACGAGTTTGAAATCAAAATCAACCGCCGGATCCCTAGCGGGGTTATCGACTTTGATGAAGAGGTTTCGCTGCCCTACTCCAAGTGGCTTTCGCCAAAGCCGAGCCGCTCGTATGCATCGGGGCGAGTGTACCGGACCTATCACATGAACAAGCCGATCGTTGTGATTCCAGTCCTAAAGGATGAAGGTAGCGGATCACGGAACAACGACCGCTTCACCTCTACGTCGCTTGCACGCATGAATCTCATGGGCGTTTATATCGTCTTGGCGTGGTATGAAAGCGCGCGGGTAAATGACCGATATGATAACCGCGTCAAGGATCATCGCCTCAACGTGGATTGGGTGGTGGAACGCATCCGCGAAATCAAGCCCTACCGACTGTCGGCGCATCATTGGAATCAGATGCACTTCAAACGCGACTATGAGTCTGTGTATCGTCAGGCCGTAGAGTGCTACCAGAGAATCGGTGCTGAATGTGGTGTCATTATGAACTCTGCCGAGAATCATCTGAAATTGCTGGAAATGTGCCTGGTTGATGGTCGCTTTGATTTGGACGCATTCATACGGTCTTCGGATCCGCGCTCGGCCCGATCTGCCAGGGGAGAGGCAATGACGCTGCACGACTTGGAGCATCTTACCGATGGCCGCAAGGCCTACCTTGAACTCAAGAATTTTCTCGGCGGCAGTTATCACTTGACCGCTGATGAGGTCTTCTGGGAGGGTGACAGCCTCGTCATCCAAGAATCGAAGAACAGCCGCGACGCGCTGCCAAAAATGAGCGACGTCCAGGATGGACTGTTCAAGAATATCCTGTTCATGAGCATACAGGAATTGCTTCTTGGCGACCGGCCGATACAATTCAAGACACGGCTGAAGCTTACTGGCGTCTTGAAGGACAGCCTTATGCTACCTACCCGAGACGATGCCGCTGTCACTGCTTTCGCAGATCGCAATAACCTCAAGAGCGATGAGTTGGAGCTATTGAGGCTCTTGCATGTCGAAACTATTGCCAACCCGGGCCTCAGCATAGAAATCGCGCCAAACTCATGAAACCAGTTAAAAGCCCGCTACGCTATCCCGGCGGCAAATCACGCGCCATCAAGCAGATTCTCCAGCATGTGCCCGCGCGTATAGAGGAATACCGCGAACCCTTCATCGGCGGCGGCTCGGTTTTCCTGGCGATTAGGCGCCTCTTCGGGCGGCGCATTCAGCGCTATGTGATAAACGACTTGAACGATGACTTGATTCATTTTTGGCGGTCGGCGCAAGAAAATATTGACGAACTTGCACAAGGCGTACAGGTCTTCAAGGATGACTACGACAACGGCAGGGAGCTATGGCACTTTCTGCACACGCCCGGAACGATGTGTACGGAAATGGAACGGGCGGTGCGTTACTTTGTCCTCAATCGCATCACCTTTTCTGGCGTGGTCGATTCAGGCGGCTATTCGCAATACGCCTACGAACGCCGCTTCACGCAATCCTCGATTGGCAGGTTGTGGCGACTTGAGCCGCTGCTGCGAGAAGTTGAAATCCGTCACGGCGATTACGAGCCCTTGCTGCACAGTGAAGGTGAAAACGTCTTCATCTTCCTCGATCCGCCTTACTGGAAGGCCACCCAATCGAGACTGTATGGCGTCAATGGACAACTGCACACTGGCTTTGACCACGAGCGCTTTGCCGAGAATATGCGGCGCTGCCCGCACAAGTGGCTGATTACATACGACGATTCGCCGCGAATCCGCGACTTATTCAGCTTCGCGGATATCCGCGAATGGACGCTGCAATATGGCATGAACAACTATATGCAAGGCAAGGCGGAAAAAGGAAAAGAACTTTTCATCAAGAACTATTGATATTCCGCAGAAGCTGTGGCCTTGTGTGGCGCGTCAGCTTAGCGAGGGTATCAAGATGTATAACATTTACCACTTTTTCGCGTTTCTGATTAACGTGCGCTCCGAACTATCAAGTGTCACAAAATTGCAGGATTATCACTTTAATACGGTGCCTTTGGCTTACCGTGACAACGCCAGTTTTCCCTCTTTGGTTCTACGGATGCACAAAGGCTATCCCTCGCCTGGTGGTGAATTTGTTGAGATAGTAGATAGCGACTCCTATAATGTGCCGCCCTTTGAATCGCATATCCCAACTGGCGCGATGTCTTTCGATATGCTGGGGCATGATAGAGCAGCGAAAATATTCAAGTCAATGCAAGCTGCTGGCGAAGTGCCGGGCTGGATAGACGAACGAAAGGTATATTATTTGGTTCGCGGTAGAAATAATGGCAATTGCAAGATCTGCTTGGTGCATGGAAGTTTCTTTGCGGACAGAGTAAAGCCGGAGTATTTGGTTCGTGAAGCCCTGAAAGAAGTCTTGGCTGACTGTTTAGAGGAGCAAACACTAAGTCATGACCAATTCAACATGCTGTGGCGCATATTCGCTCAAGAGATCTTTTCTGAGCAACACCATAAAGTCAGTATAGGCACTGTTGAGTTAAGGCTTGGAGTCAAAACGCGGAAAAATATTGGAGCAAACTTATTGAGTTCCTTTTACTACCCTGAAATTCGAGACAATACGCTAAATTTTATTATCCCCCATTATCCAGCCGATAAGAATGCCTACCGAAAGTCCTTCTTGCGGCAGGCGCTATCGTTTTCTGTTTATGAACAGGGCGAGAAATTGTTTGTTGAACACCCCCAAAAAAGTGACTTTTTCGTCCTGAGTTACGCCTTGTAAACCCAGCCAGCGCATTGGACAATGCAGCCGATTGAAGCACAGAAAGGTCCCCCCAATGAAAAAAGTATTCGTCGTCTACGCCACCGACAACGTCGGCACCGCCGTCCTCGAACCCATCCAAACCGGCGACCACGTCGGCTGCAACGGCGAGCGCAGCGACCTCGAAGTCATCGCCCAGGCTGACATCGCCTACGGGCACAAGATCGCCCTGATGGACATCGCCGCCGGCGACACCGTGCTCAAGTACGGGCTGAGCATCGGCTCGGCCAGCTCCGATATCAAAGCCGGCGACCACGTCCACACGCATAATGTCGAGAGCAATCGCGGCCGCGGCGACCTGGCTGAGCGCAACGCCATCGCGACTGAATAAGGACAATGTAGGGGCGACCCTTGGGTCGCCCGCAGCTTATATTAAGGAGACGAGCGAAATGTCAGAATTCATGGGTTTCCACCGCCCCAACGGCGATGTCGGGATTCGCAATCATGTACTGATTTTGTCAGGCACGGTCTATGCCAACGGCGTCTGCGAGCGCGTCGCCGATACCATTCATGGCGCGGTGCCCATCACGCATGCCAACGGCCGCTGCCAGGTGGCGCCGGATTTGCGCGTGACGCGTCGCTTTTTGGCGGGCACGGCGATGAACCCGAATGTGGGCGCGGTGGTCATCATCGACCACTTCAAAGAAGAAGGCATGACCGCCGAAGACCTGGCTGCTGATATCGCGCCGACCGGCAAGCTGCTCGCCACCGTGAATATCCGCGGCGAGGGCGGCTTCATCAGCGCGGTGGAGAAAGCCACCCGCTACGCCCAGGATTTCGCGCGCCAGATCAGCCTCTATCGACGCGAGGCGGCGCCCATGAGCAAGATCCTCTTCGGCACCGAATGCGGCACCTCCGATACCACCTCGGGCTTGGCCAGCAATCCAGCCAACGGCTTGGCGGGCGAGATTCTGATCGCGCAAGGCGGGCGCATGTTGATGGCGGAATGCACCGAATGGATGGGCTGCGAAAACTGGCTGACCGAGAAGGCGGCGCGCCCGGCGGTGGCGGAAGCGATCCTGGCTGGCGTCCAGCACATGGAAGCGCGAGCGCTGGCCAGCGGCGAGGACATCCGCGGCTCGCAGCCCACCGGCGACAATATGGCTGGCGGCTTGACCACCATCGAAGAGAAATCCATGGGCGCGGTCAAGAAGATCGGCGACAGCCCCATCATCGAATACCTGGAAATCGCCGAAGCGCCGACCAGGACCGAGCCGGGCAATTATGTCATGTACGGACCGGGCATGGGCGCGGAGAGCATCAGCAGCATGGCGGCGGCCGGCTGTCAGGTGCTGACCTTCTGCACCGGCGGCGGCCACACCTCCAACCATCCCATCATGCCCACCATCAAAGTGACCGGCAATCGAGGCTCCTACGAGTTGATGCGCGACACGGTTGATGTCGATGTCAGCGGCGTCTTCACCGATGAGATCACGCTGGCGGAAGCCGGGCGGATCGTCTACGACGAGGTCGAGCGCGTCTGCAACGGCTACCTGACCAAATCCGAAGCGCTGCGCGATAACAACAGCTTCGCCATTCATCGCGTCGGTCCCAGCATTTAGCGCCCGAAGTAATTTGTAGGGGTAACCCTTGGGTCGCCCGTTGCGTCAATCACACCGAAACCTGTAGGGGCGAGCCATCGGGTCGCCCGCCTCCAACACCCAACCCCGCCCAATCCAACATCCGTAGGGGCGACCGGCGGGCTGTGTCTACGCGCCCCTTGGGTCGCCCGCAAACCACCACAAAATCCGCCAGTTTCAGCCCCCTTCCCCATTGCAATGGCGATAGGGGCCGGGGATGGGGTAAAAAAAATGTCCTATGCTCTTGTGGCTGCGGACAAATAATCGCGCACATTTGTTCTTTCCTTCGACGCAAAATCATGATACACTCCCCCTATGGATCAATCATCGCAAACTCTCAACCGCGGCGTCCAACCGACGCCCTCCGCCCTAAACTCGCTCTCTATCCCGGCTCTGTCGCTGGACTCCCGCGATGCAGGCATTTGCGCCCCTGCGCCGGCATACCAAAATCATACCGGCCGCCGCCTGCCTTTTGTCCCTTTCGCCTGGAAAACCGCCTCTCCTGTCCGAAAAGCATTTTCCAGTGTCCGACTTTGTCCGTTTCGGGCAATAAACATACCGAAAACAAATACTCTCTGGGAGCGGCTCTATGCTGACTGCCTGATAACCTCGCTGGCAAATATAAAGACTCTGTACCCCCTCCCCCCTCCCCCGATGCTATATACATACTGTATCTATACACCGGCGAATTTTCCGGTGTTTTCAGGGTATTTTAGGGGTATTAACGGCGCTTTAGGCTAGATGACTGCGGGCTGTTTCCGCCATTATTGACCAAGTCGAATCGGCGCCAATAAGCCAGAGAGACGAGCTAATCATGCGAATCGAACTGCCCTGCGGCGATAGCGCTCTCCAAGCCGAATTGCCGGATGACTTCGCTGTCGAGTTCCTGATGCCCCGCTCACAGCCGGCCGCGGATGACCCGGCGGCAGTAGCCCGGCAAGCCGTCTACAATCCTCTCGGCGAGGTCAAGCCGCCGCGCGCCGGACAGACCGTTGCCATCGCCATCAACGACAAGACGCGGCCCGTGCCGCACGAACATCTGCTGCCGCCGATCTTGAATGGGATGCGCCATGCCGGCGTCCGCGATGAGGATGTGCTTTTCATCATCGCCACCGGGACGCATCCGCGCATGACTCCCGACGAATACAGCAATATTCTGCCGCCTGAGGTCCTGGATGCGTATCGCGTCGTCTGCCACGACGCGAGCGACGAAACGAATCTGACCCATCTCGGCGAGACGGCGCGCGGCACGTCAGTATTTATCAACAGCGACTACATGGCGGCTGATTACCGCATCGTCATCGGCAATATCGAGCCGCATCAATTTCAAGGATATTCCGGCGGGGTCAAGAGCGCGGCCATTGGCTTGGCGGGCGTGCCGACCATCAACCACAATCACGCGATGATGCGCCAGGCTGAGGCGCGCCTGGGCGAGTATGCGCGGAATCCGGCGCGGCAAGATGTCGAAGAAATCGGGCGCATGATCGGCATCGACTTTGCCGTGAACGCCATCTTGAACAGCGACAAGCGGATTGTCCACGCCTTCGCTGGCGACCCCTTCGCGGTGCTTGAGGCGGGGATTCCGGCGGCTCGCGCGCTCTGTCAAGCGCCGGTGTTCGCGCCCTTCGATTTGATGATCGTCTCGCCAGGCGGGCATCCCAAAGATATCAACCTCTACCAAGCGCAGAAAGGCATGGCGCATGCCGCGCTGGCGACGCGCGACGGCGGTCGGATGATTCTCTGCGCCGCTTGTCCCGAAGGCAGCGGCAACCTGGAGTATGAGGACTGGATGCGCGATTCGCGGATACGCAGCCACGAGGATGTCTTCGAGCGCTTCGCGCGCGAGGGCTTCAAGGTCGGGCGGCACAAAGCCTTTCAAGTCTCGCGGGACGCCTCCCGGATTCAGACCATGCTGGTATCGGAGTTGGACGATGACTTTGTGCGCATGCTGCTGCTGGAGCCGGCGCCGGATTTGCAGACGGCGATTGACCGCGCCCTGGCCGGTTTGCCTTCGGGAGCGCGCATCGGCCTGATGCCCGCGGCGAATGCGACGATGCCGGTGTTGCGCTCGCCATATTAGGCGGAAGCGACCACACAATGAAGCAGGATGTCGTAGACCACTTCCGCCCCGCCGCGCGGATTGTAGTTGTCTGCTCGCTCTCGCTCTTCATCATCTTCGGCATTCGCCTGTCCTTCTCGGTCTTCTTCGCCGAGTTCGTCCTGGCCGAGGGCTGGAGCAACGAAGCCTCAGCGGCGATCTTCAGCCTGAACATGCTCTTCTTCGCCTTGACCGCGCCGCTGGCGGGGCTCGCGCTGGATCGTTACGGTCCGCGCCCGGTCTTCGGCTTGGGCGTGCTCTTGATGGCGGCCGGGCTCTGGCTGAGCAGCCGAGCGACCTCGCTGACGGATCTGCTGTTTTCCTATGGCGTGATCGAAGGCTGCGGGCTGGGCGTCACCGGCTTGGGACCGGTGGCTTCTGTCGTGGCCGGTTGGACGGCGCCGGCGCAGCGCGGACGCGCTATCGGCATCGCTTTCGCCGGGACAGGCTTGGGCGCGCTGGTCTTTGTGCCGCTGGCCAACTGGCTGATCACGCTGCTGGAATGGCGCGGCGCTTATCTGGCGCTGTCCCTCGTCTGTCTCATCGTCCTCTTGCCGCTGATGGTCCTTGGCTTGCGGCGACCGCCGGCCGGGCTGCGGCAGCGCGCGGGCGCGCGGAACGAAAGAATCGCCTGGCGGATATTGCTGCGGCAACCGGTCTTCTGGGCGCTGCTGCTGGTGGGCTTGACCGCTTTGGGCCCGGTGCGGAGTTTGACCGTGCATCAGGTCGCCGTCATGGAATCAGCCGGCGTCGAGCGGGCGACCGCGGCGGCTGTGGTCGGTTTGGCTGGCTTGCTGACGAGCGGCAGTTTCATCGCCTTGGGCTGGGTTTCCGACCGTTTTGGGCGGGCGCAGGCGTTCACGATTGGCGCGGCCGGTTTGCTGGGCGCGGCGGCGATGCTGGCGCTGCTGCCGGCGGCGGCTAACGCGGCTGTCCTCATCCTCTTCGCTGTCTTCATGGCGCTGGGCGAGGGGACGCGCAGCAGTCAATCGACGGCGCTGGCGAGCGATGCCTTTCAGGGGCAGGGCTTGGGCTTCATCAACGGGCTGATGGGCGGCATGTTCGGCATCGGCGCGGCCCTGGGTCCCTGGCTGGTCGGGCGCCTGCGCGATGAGAGCGGAAGCTATGACAGCGGCCTGCTCGTGATCGTGGCGATGGTCTTGCTGTCGCTGGCGGCGTTTTGGTTTGTCGCGCGCCGGGCAAGGGGCTTGCAGGCGACTTAATGAGCCGCTCCTACAGATATTGATAAGATGGCAACGTGAGAAACTCGCTGAAATCGTCGGCGCGGATCATCTCGTCGAAGAGTTGCATCGCCAGTTGGAAGCGGCCGCTATCGAAGCGGGCGTCGCCGACTTCGCCGCGGATGGCGTCCATCTCCTCTTCCAGCAGTTGGCTGTATAGCGTGAGGGTTAGCGGGCGGCCATCGGCGAGGGTGGCGTTGTGATGCAGCCATTGCCAGACCTGGGCGCGGCTGATTTCGGCAGTGGCGGCATCTTCCATGAGATTGTACAGCGGGACGCAGCCGTTGCCGCCCAGCCAGGCTTCCAGGTATTGGATGCCGACTTTCAGATTGAGGCGGACGCCGTCTTCGGTGATATCGCCCGCGCTCGGCGTCAGCAGGTCGGCGGCGGAGACATCGACATCCTCGCGCTGCTTGTCAAGCTGATTGGCGGCGGGCATATATTCATCGAAGACCTCGGTGGCGATCTGCACCAAGCCCGGATGGGCGACCCAGGTGCCATCGTGGCCCTCTTTCGCCTCGCGTAGTTTATCGGCGCGGACCTTGTCCAGCGCGGCCTGATTGCGTTCGGGATCATTGCGGATAGGGATTTGCGCCGCCATGCCGCCCATAGCATGAGCGCCGCGGCGGTGGCAGACCTTGATGACGTGCAGGGTGTAGTCCCGCATGAAGGGCACGGTCATGGTGACCTGGGCGCGATCGGGCAGCAAGTAGTTGGCGTGGTTGCGCAGCTTTTTGATGTAGCTGAAGATGTAATCCCAGCGGCCGCAGTTCAAGCCGGCCGAGTGCTCGCGCAGTTCGTAGAGAATCTCTTCCGCTTCAAAGACGGCGAGGATCGTCTCGATGAGGACAGTGGCTTTGATACTGCCTTGGGGAATGCCGAGCGCGTCTTGGGCGTGGACGAAGACATCATTCCACAAGCGCGCTTCCAGGCGGCTTTCCAGCTTGGGCAGATAGAAGTAGGGACCAGTGCTGCGCTCCAGCGCCGCTTGGGCGTTGTGAAAGAAATAGAGTCCGAAGTCGAATAGACCGCCGGGGATAGCGGCGCCATCGACGCGGAAGTTGCTTTCGTCGAGGTGCCAGCCGCGCGGGCGGACCAGCAGCGTGGCCGTCTGCTCGTTGAGTTGATAGAAGCGGCCATCGGGATTGGTGAAGGTGATGGAGCGGTCGACGGCATCGCGCAGGTTGATTTGGCCGCGGATCATATTGTCCCAGGAAGGGGCGTTGGCGTCTTCGAAATCAGCCATGAAGACTTTGGCGCCGCAATTGAGGGCGTTGATGACCATTTTGCGGTCGGTGGGACCGGTGATTTCGACGCGGCGGTCCTGCAAGTCAGCCGGGACGGGGGCGACGCGCCAGCTTGGGTCGTCGCGAATGGCAGCGGTTTCGGGCAGGAAGTCGGGCAGCGCGCCGCCGTCGATGGCGGTTTGACGTTCTTCACGCGCCTGTAGCAGGTCGTCGCGGCGGGCGGTGAAGCGGCGGGCGAGATCGGCGAGGAAGGAGATGGCGTCGGCTGTCAGGATGGAGTCGTAGTCGGAGTGCATGTCGCCGGTGATGTCGACGCCGGCGGGGAGGTCGGGTTGGGTCATAATAAAGAATTCCTTAGCGTCAGTTATGTTGCATGCGCCCGTAAAATATAGGTGAAAACTCGATGATGTTGTAGAGTTAGCCTGCTACATTCTGGTATTGCAGCTTTATGACTCATCCTAAGCGTCAATGCCATATCTGTGCCAGCCTGCAACCTGTTGCGCCAAGAGAGTTGGCCGCAAGTTCGGGGCTTAGGCTGGTGATTTGTCAAGCGCAGCGCAATCGAGCCTGTAAGGAACGAATAGACTGTAGCGGTTTGGTCTATTTGAGGAGATCGGCGTATTGTTGGAGTTTGGAGGTGGTTTCGCAGAGACCGAGCTTGGACAGGTTTGCCAGATATTGGTCGACCGAGTATGACGGGTTCCTTAGTCGCGCCAGGATGACGCGAAGGGCGGCACAGACTTCTCGCGGATAGAGCTCAGCCAACTTCAACAGAAATTTGTCAGGGTGCTGAGCCATGATGCCATGCGGAGATAGCGCTTCTTGTGGGAAATCTCTGAGGTTCTGCGTTACGATGACATCGCAGTCGCCGACTATTGCCGCCGCGAGCGCGTGACGATCATCTGGATCAGGAAGATACAGTCTCTCAATCCAACTTTCGTAGTTGGTTATCAGCGCGTTAGGAGCTTTGACTTCCATCAGTTTGCGTAGTTTTTCGAGCGCATGTCTATCCAGACGCGAATCATTTCTTAGTCGCGCATTTATCCACTCCTTTTGAATGGTTTCGGTCCAGCGCGCTCTATACAAATCCCTTACAGCCAATTCCAGAAAGACATCGCGCAGTGGCGCTGCGTAAAGAATATTGGCGTCTAGCAGCGCGGTGAATTGCTGCATTAGTCGTACAGCCCTAGCTCCTGAGAAAGTGCCGTCAGTTCGTCAAGCGCTTTACTGCGTTCTTGATCATTTGCTTCCTTGTAAGTCATCAGGTCTTCCATGCGCACGGTGAAGAAGAAGCCGTTCTTGCAATAAGGCATTACCCCCGATTTCAGTAGGTTGACGAAGTATGCGCGCGATACGCCGAGTATCTCGGCAGCCTGCTTGTCGGTTAGTTCAGCGTCATATGTGATGGTGGTCTCGACAGCCCCAGACAGCAGATTCATCAGGAAGTCATGCAGCAATTGCACCATTTCACTTGACAGGGTCGTCACTTCTTCGCTTTCGGCGTCGACCAGTTGCATAGGCTGGTCGGATTTGCTCAGCTTGTGCAAAACTAAAGCTTGCAGCACCTCGCGGACGTTGAGCGTATCCATTTCCGCTTTTGTTACATATCTGATGCCAATCATGTCATCAATCTCTCTCCATTGTTACGGTAGCGTATCATATCGAGGCAAGACTGCCAACGTCTGCCCTTGACACATTGCCCAACACCGTATCCTCCAGCACCTCCGCCAAAACATCGACAAACAGATCCACATGCTCGCGCCGGAAGATAATCGGTGGCTTGAGCTTGAGTACGTTGTGCCCCGGTCCTTCAGTGCTGGCGAGGATGCCGCGTCCTTTCATGCACTCGACGATATACGCCGCTTCCCAGTCGGCTGGCTCGCGCGTGTCGCGGTCGCGGATCAGGTCAATGCCTAGGAAGAGCCCGGACCCGCGAATTTGCCCGATTATGGGAAAGTCAACCTTCAGCAAGTTAAGACGTTTCTTCCAGTAGGCGCCCGTCTCCAGCGCGTTCCGCTGCAAGCCCTCGTCTTGGATGACGCGCAGCACTTCCAGACCGATGGCGCAGGAGACTGGATTGCCGCCGAAGGTATTGAAGTACTCCATGCCGGTATCAAAAGCGGCGGCGATTTCGGGCTTGGTGACAACCGCGCCGATAGGATGGCCGTTGCCCATCGGCTTGCCCATGGTGACGATATCGGGCCGGACGCCGCTCAGCTCGAAGGACCAGAAGCGCGCGCCAACCCGGCCGAAGCCGGTCTGCACCTCATCGGCGATGCAGAGGCCGCCGGCTTCTCGGACCATCGCATAGGCTTGAGCGAGGTAATCGGCCGGCAGAGGCATCTGCCCGCCGCAGCCCATGATGCCCTCGGCGAAGAAAGCCGATAACTGCCCGCCGCGAGCTTGGATGGCGGCGATCTTGTCGGCGACGGAGCGAGCGTAGAATTCGCTGGCCTGCGCGTCAAAAGCCGGGCATGCGCCGCGGTAGCCATCCGGCATCTCGGCGACTTGAACATGATTGCTTTTGCCTGCCCCGCCGGGTCCCTTGAATTTGTAGGGGCTGATGTCTATCAGCGCCGATGTATGGCCGTGATAAGCGTGGTCGATGACGAGGATGTCCCTGCCGCCGGTGTAGGCTTGCGCCAGGCGCAGCGCCAGTTCATTCGCCTCGCTGCCGCTGTTGACGAAGAAGCAGACCGAGAGCGGATCGGGCAGGGTTGCGCTCAAAGCTTCGGCGTAGTCCACAATCGCATCGTGCAGGTAACGGGTGTTGCTGTTGAGTCGGGCGATCTGATCTTGCGCGGCGCGGACGATGCGCGGATGGCTGTGCCCGACATGCGACACATTGTTGACGCAATCCAGGTAAGGCAAGCCGTCTTCGTCATAAAGATGATGCAGGTAGCCGCGGACGATCGTCAGCGGCTGTTGATAGGAGAGGCTGAGCGCGGGATTGAGCGTCGCTTTCCGCCTGGATTTGAGCTCAGTGGGAGCCGGCTTTGGCGGCGGCTGCAGCGAGAAGGGCAGGCGCAAGATGAGATTGGGATCGGGCGAGAGCGAAGTCCAGAGGTCGCGCTCTTTCGGCGAGCAGACACCGGGGAAGCTGTCCTTGAAATCGAGCAGATCGCTGATGATCTGGAAATGCAGGTGCGGCGTCCAGTTGCCGTTGCGCGGGTAGTCGCCGATGTGAGCGATGAGGTCGCCGGCGGATACCGCCTGCCCGGCTTCCCAGCGCTTGAGCGTCTCGGGCGAAAGGTGTCCGTAGAGCGTGTAGAAGTGGCGATCGGCGCTCGGCTGATGTTTGAGGATCAGCATCGGTCCGTAATCTTGCTCGCCGGCGAGATCGGCGATGCTGTGGACTTCACCGGCCAGCGGGGCGTAGACCGGCGTGCCCGGCGGGGTGAAGAGGTCGACGCCGAGATGAACCGTCCGCCGCTCGTGATGATCGATGGCGAACATGTCGGCCAGGTAAATCGGGCGGACTTCCTTGTAATAACCGATGCCGATGGCGCCGTCGCCGAGTTGAGCGCGGATCGGTCCCTCGTAGGCGCGCGGATCGTTCAGGTCCTTGACCTGTGCCAGCAGGCGGCTGCTCAGGCCGAAGTCAAGCAGCTTGCTATTTTCCGCTGTCAAGGGAAAGCCGAGGATGGGCGCAATGGATTCTGATTTGAGCCAGTTGACGATATCCGCCGTACCCGGGAAGGCGGGCAAGCTGCAAGCGGCGCGGAAGCGATAGCGAGCATAACGCGGATGGATATCGCGCAGCAGCGCTAGCAGGTCCCAAGCGCCGCTCTCGCTGATGCTGAGGTGGCGATTGTCCGGTTCCTGCCGCTGCTGATGCCAGGAGATGCAAACGCTCAGGCAGAGGCGGGCGGCGATCAGCGGATAGAGCAGGCGGATTTCGTCATCGCTGAGCGGGAAAGCTCGCTGATAAGCGCTGATGACGGGCGCGGCTTTTTCCAGCGGGCGCTCGCCCCCCATCATGATATAAGCGAGGGCGACAGCCAGGTCGGCGACAGTTGGACCGTAGACCATATCGCCGAAGTCGATCAGGCCGGCGACGCGCGGCGTTTCGGCTCCGGCGGCGCGGATGAGGATATTGCTGTCATTGGGGTCGTTATAGGTGTGGCTGTGGCGCAAGGTCGGCAGGGCGGACTCAACCTCGTCGCTGTACAGGCGCAGGAAATGATCAAGCAGCGACTTTTTAGCCAGCGGCAGGTCGGCGGCGTATCGCGCTGTGTCCTTGAGATTGCCGATGTTCCAGCGGTAGCTCAGCCGCTTTTCAGCGTGTTGGAAGTGTTGCATCGCGGCGCTAAGCTGGCCGAGCCGCGCGCCGATATCGGCGAGCAGCGCTTCCGAATGGGGGCGGAAATCACTGAGCGGCAGACCCTCGATGTAGGTCAGCAGGCGAGCGCGGTAAGCCTCGCCATTGGCCGCGCGGATGTCAATCACGTTGGCGCCGTGTTGCGCCGCGACCACAGCCGGGAAGATATCCATCGCAGCGCGCAGGTGGCGCAGGGCTTTGGTCTGCAAGTCGAGGACGCTGCGGGAGACGCTGCTGTGGGCGATCTTGAGTACGAATTGCTCGCCGTTGCCGGTTCGGATGTGGAAGTTGCGGTCAAGCTCGGAAGGCAGCGATTTTACGCTTGTGGCTGTGAGGCTATAATGCTGCTGCGCGATGGACTTGGCGTCATCGGTTGAGAAGGGCGGACGGATGTTGTCTTCTATCGTGAGCATGGCGTCGTCTTTCCCGCTGCGATTTTATCCGGGATTTATGATAAGCGGGGGCTTGGGGCGGGGGAAGGGTGTTGCTTCTGGTTTTTGCGGGAGCGACTCTGGACGGCTCACAGAGTTGTCTCGATGGCATATATGGTTGAGTCTGGATACTGCTGCGGCTGGAAATTGTGGCGATGAATCAGGCGAAATATCTTTTATTAGCCAAAAAGGCGCGAAATAATCTTTCCCTAGCAATATTCAAGCGGCGCTTTTGCAACCATGCTAATATGACCTTGCAAAGTCCCCGCGTCCCGCGGGGGCGCGCGATGATGCTTGTTAACAGTAGGAGTTTTCCTGATGTTACGTTATCTGTGTCTAATCGTCTGTTTTTTGGCTGTGCCACTGAGTCTTGTCATAGCGCAGGATCCGCCCCCGCTATCAGCCCCGACTGATTTATCGGCCAGCGTCAGCGCCGAGGGCGTCATCTTAAGTTGGACGGCGCCGGCTGGACAGGTGGACGGTTATGAAATCTTGCGCCAGCTTCCCTTGCAAGGCGAAACCGAGCTAACGACCCTGGTGGATAACACCGGCAGCAGCGATGCCAGCTACACTGATACCAGCGCCACCACGCCCGGTGAACGCTACACCTATGGTGTCAAGACCATTCGCGGCGATGATCGGAGCGATGCGTCAGATTCTGTCCAAATCGACTTCATAACGGTAAGCTGTGAGATCCAGACCGGCGACAACCACGATATCTTGCAATGCGCGGTGAACGCCGGCGATCTAACAGTCACATCGGCTCTATGGACCCCCAGTTTCGAGGCTCAATACGCTCAAACAACATCCCGACCGGCGGCGACATGGGTTATCGCCGATGAATATTGCGGCCAGAGCACAACTGTCCAGGTGGAAGCGCAAGCCGGCGAGCTGGTTCTTTCGACGGTTGAAACTACGATCACGCTTGAGTGCTCGCCGGAACCAACGGACGACTTAACCGTTAGCTGTGAAAACGCGATCGAAAACAACCAGCATGTCCTGCGCTGCGCTCTGAGCGGCGGCGATCAAACCGTTACGGCGGCGCGCTGGACCCCCCAATACGATACTGATAGCGCTCAAAACACTGCTGAACCGAACGCGACTGAAGCATCTTGGAACATCAGCGCTGAGCATTGCGGCCAGATCACCAGTGTGCAGGTGGATTCGCTGTCCGGCACGACGATTCTTCCGACAGTTACGACGAATGTCCCGCTGGCTTGCGTCATCATCGTGGATGACAATTGCAGCCTGGCGAACGCGATTCGCTCCGCCAATGGCAACGCCCAGGTCGAAGAGAGCGGCGATAGCGATGGCAACGACGATTGCGAGGCTGGAGCCGACCCGGATGACACGGCTACCCCGCCCGAGACTGGCGACGACATCATCCTGCTGAAGAAGAATGTCACCCTGACGGGACCATTGCCGTCCATAACGAGCCGAGTTCAAATCGAGGGCAACAACCACAGCATCTCCGGCGATGCCAAATACCGCGTTTTCATGGTGGTTGACGGTGAGCTAAGCATTAATGATTTGACCATTACCAAAGGCCTGGCTTCGACCGTGGGCGGCGGCATCTATGTCAACAGCGGTTCATTGAGCGTCAGCGACAGCACGATAAAGGATAGCAAAGCCAATGATATTGGCGGCGGCATCTACGCCATCGACAGCGATGTTGATATTGTTGACACTGAGTTCAGCGGAAACATGACCGTAAAAAGCCACGGCGGCAGCGTCTACTTCATCAGCTCTACCGGCTTGCACACGCTGGACATCGTGGGCGCCACCTTCAAGAAAAACATGGCTACCGAAGACGGCGGCGCTTTGAAAACCGCGGGCGGAATCGTGGACATCAACAAAAGCACCTTTGTCGAAAACCAGTCCGACGAAGGCGGCGCGATCGAAAGCAGCGAGACCACCCTTAACATCACGAATAGCACGTTCAGCAATAACAGCGCCAGAGAAGGCGGCGGCCTGAGTTCGTTTAGCTCTTTCGTGACTCTCACCCACACGACTTGGGCATACAATTCGGCGGAAGAACAAGGCGGCGGCATTGCCATAATCGGCTGGACGGGCAACTTCAAGATACGCAATACCTTGATCACCAATAGCGCGAGCGGCGGCGATTGTCACAGCGGTCCCAATCCCAACATCATTATCGAGTTCTCCGGCAACCTCATCCAAGACGGATCTTGTACGCCTGAACCGGTGGAGAGCCAAGCAGCGCCGTCTGACAGCGTTGAGGTTGAGGCGCAGGCGCAGCAAGTAATAGTCGCCGAGGCGCAGGGTACAGGCGATATGACCGATCCCATGATTAACCAACTTGCCGGCGACCCGCCGCATCACGCGCTGCGCTGGGGAAGCCCGGCAATTGACGCCGCTGATCCGATGTATTGTTTGCTTGACGATCAACCCGATACTGCCCGCCCGCAATACGGCAACTGTGACATCGGCGCTTATGAATATCCCAAGGCGCCGCCGACTCCAATTCCAGACCCGCCAGATCCGCCGGACCCGCCGGAGCCAGAAGACGCGCCAGAGCCAGCGGATACGCCACAACCGACCGCGACTCCGGTCCCGCCGACGCCAACGCCGCTCCCCGAATGCGTCCATATCGTCGGCGAAGGCGAGAATCTGTTCCGTATCGCCATTCAATATGATATGACAGTGCGGGAGATTTCCAGCTTCAACAGTCTCTTGCGCGACGACCAATTGTCGGTCGGGCAACAGTTGCTCATTCCGCACGAGAAATGTGTGGACCTGGTGCCGCGGAAGGGGTAATTGTCGGCGGTTTCTCACAGAATCGCTCGCTATAGCGTCGTGTGAAGCGATCAGGACCCTGTCTCCGAAAGAGGCGGGGTTCTGTTGTATATATCCTAGCTTGCGCGCCGCATGCGCTGGTCCCAACCGGCCGATAGCCGCGTCGGCGTCCCTGTCATGGTCGGCTTGTAGAACGCGCTTAAATCGCAACAAAGCCAGTTGCTCCAAACAAACATGATATACTCGCCAAGCCATCTCATAGCTGGAGTCTCAAACATGCGTCATCGCGCGCTTATAGCAATAGTCCTGCTCGGATTAGCTCTGCGGATCGGCTACACGATAGCCGTTTACGAACCATCGCTTGCGGTATATCACGGCGGTGATTACGAACTTTATCGCATCGGCGCGGAGGCGATTTGGCGCGGCGATCTCTCCTTTACCAACGATGCGTTTCTGTTGCGGCCCCCGCTTTTCCCTCTAATGATGGCGGCGCTGGATCTGCGGCCAATGCTGATACTCGCCGCAAATATCTTGCTGTCCACCGCCATCATCTTCCTGACCTATGTGATAGGGCGGCAACTGGATCTGTCGCATAAGAGCGCGCTGCTCGCTGCCGCTCTGGTCGCGTTCGATCCAGCGAGCCTTAAGTACTGCGCTGTGCTGCTGGCGGAACCACTGGCGAATCTTACTTTCGCCAGCGCTTTGCTGAGCGCGCTTGCGCTGAGGCGGGCGAGGGCAAGTCGCAGCGTCTGCTTATGGGGCATATTGCTTGGCGCTTTTGTCGTGATGTCCGCGCTGGCGAGACCAGCCGCTGAATACGTCTGGCTTCTGTTTGGTCTATGGATTGTATGCGTTCGCCGGGACAAGCGTCTGGTTGCGGCCCTCGCCATAGCGCTTGTCGCATTGCTTGGCGCCGGATCCTGGCGTTTACACAATGTAACAACATTTGGGCATAATAGCTTTACGACGCTTGGGAATTGGAATCTGCTATATAAGAGGGCGGCATCAGTCTTGCATCAGGCGGAAGGATTAGACATTGAGCTTGCGCTGACCGAGTTGACGCGGCGTGTTGAAGCTGGGCTTGGGAATGACCCAACGAACATCAGCGCTGCCAAACGGCATCATCATTACACCGGCACGGTGGAACTGCAAAACATCATGACTGACGTCGCCGTGGACGTATTCTTGGCTTATCCGCTCTATTATCTGCTCACCTTTATGGTGGGCTTATACCGACAATTGTTTGACACGGTGGGACCACTATCGCTGCCAGGCATAATCTGGAATATAGGATTGCTGTCCGCGGCCAGTTATGGGCTGTGGCGATTGCTGCGAGAGAGGCGCTGGGGCGATGTCTTCTTCTTTTTGCTGCCCTGCGCGTATTTCCTTTTGGGCTCGCTGGTCTTCTGCACAGCCTGTTCCAGCGGCCGAGACCGCGCGACTGTCATACCCCTGCTGGCTGTCATGGCCGCTTACGGCCTCATGCGCCTGCTCAACCGGCGAATAACGGCGTCGGAATCCCCTTCACCCCCGGCTGATAGCTGAAGAAGCTGCCCGCTAGCGGATACTTGCCGGCCTCTTCTTCGGGTATGCCGGTGCTGGCGGTGGTGATGTAGAGCGTGTCCAGCTCGGCGCCGGCGAAAGTACAACTGGTGATATTCGGCACGGGCAGCGGCACAACTTGCAGGATCTCGCCGGCCGGCGAATAACGGGTGATGCGCGCGCCCCCGAAATGCGCCACCCAAACGCAGTCCTCGCTATCGACCGTCATGCCATCGGGCACGCCTTCGTCCTCCCGCCTGAACTCGGCGAAGACGCGCTTGTTGCTGAGGTCGCCGTCCGGCGCCATATCGAGGGCGTAGATCTTCCGCTTGATGCTGTCGGTATGGTAGATGATGCTGTTGTCGAGGTTGAAGGTCGGTCCGTTGCAGATGATGTAATCGCTATCGCATTGCTGGACGGTCAGGTCGGCATCGAGGCGGTAGAGGGAGCCGCTTTCGTCGACCTGGCCGATGTCCATCGTGCCGGCCCAGTAGCGCCCGCTGTTATCGATCTTGCCATCGTTGAAGCGGTTGTTCGGCTGGTCGGCTTCCGGCAGGATGATAGGCTGGGCTGAGAGTACATCAAAGTTGAGCCAGGCGTAGCCGTCCTTGATGGTGCCGATGAAGCCGCCGCTACTCCGCGGGGACAAGCTGGTGACTTCAAAGTCGAAGGTCCAGGTGGTTTTGCCGCCATCGGCCAAGGCGTAGCGGTGAACCTTGTTGCTGAAGATATCGACCCAGTAGACCGCGTTTTCCGCCTCGACCCAGACGGGACCTTCGCCGAGAATCGCTGGAATTTCCCATACCAGTTTTACGTCGCTCATTTTTGCCTTCCTTTTGATTAACCACAGAGACCACAGAGGGCACAGAGAAAGACGGCAAGGCTTTGGCTCGCTTGTCCAGAACTGTGCCGATTGAACTCGGTGAACTCGATGATAAGAAAACTGTACTATAGTTGCCCATTCTACCAATTCGTGAACGAGCCGTCAGCCCGGCGCAGGTGCTTGAGCTCGCCCATGCTGAAGGGATACTTGCTTAGCGCTTCGGGATCAAATTCGATGCCCAAGCCCGGCGCGGTCGGCGGCAGCAGGTAGCCATCTTCCCATGCCGGCTGATTCAGCACCAGGTCGGGCAGGCTCTCGCCCGGACGACGCGGCAGTTCTTGCACGGCGCAATTAGGCACGGACAGGCAAAGATGCAGAAAAGCGGCGGTGGCGACCGGTCCGATGGGATTGTGAACAGCCAGTTCAATGTAGTGGGTTTCGCACATGGCGGCAATCTTCTTGGCTTCGGTGAGCCCGCCGCAGATGCAGAGGTCGATGCGGGCGTAGTCGATCAGCTCTTCTTCAACGACCTGGCGGAATTCCCATTTGGAGTTGTATTGTTCGCCGGCGGCCAGGGGCGCAGTGGTGCGGCTGCGCAGGTGTCGATAAGACTGCGCGTTTTCGACGCGCAACGGATCTTCGATGAAATAGGGGCGGTATTGCTCGGCTTCCTGACAGAGCCAGAGCGAGTCAGCCATGTTCAGCCGGGTATGCACATCAATGGCGAGCTTGATCTCATCCCCCAGGGCGAGGCGCAACGCTTCGAATTCTTTGATGGCGCGACGCACTTCAATGTCAGGCTCGAGGATGCCGTCGGGTTCATGCCCCAAGCCCCAGCGCAAGACCTTCCAGCCCTCGTCCATCGAACGTTGACAGCATTCAACCAGTTCTTCGACCGTGTCGCCGCCATTGTGGTTGTATGTGAGGACCCGATCGCGGACGCGTCCGCCGAGCAGATCGTAGACGGGGACGCCGAGCGCCTTGCCTTTGATATCCCAGAGGGCGATGTCGATGGCGGCGATGGCAGCGGTCAGGATGCGCTGCGCCGGGAAGAAACCGCCGCGGAAGAGCAACTGCCAGATATGTTCAGTGCGGAAGGGATCTTGCCCGATAAGCAAGGGGCGGAAGTGCTCGATGGCGCCTTGCACGGCCAGTTCGCGCCCGGTGATGCCGGCTTCGCCGATGCCGCTGATGCCCTCGTCGGTTTCGACGACGATGAAGCAGAAGGTGCGCCATTCCCGCGCCAGATAAACTTTTACGTCTGTGATTTTCATGTTGCCCCCCATGTAGTTTGCTAGACAGTGTTGAGGCGTATTTTAACCACAGAGAACACGGAGGGCACAGAGAAAAGCTGAAGCTTATGCAGAGGTGGCGCTAAGCGGCCGGTACGCCTTCTTCATAGAGGTAGCAGCGCACCCAGCGCTTGTCTTCCAGTTGCGTTATCGCGGGCATGGCCTCGTGGCCGGCGTCAATGACGTGTTTGCAGCTTGTTGGTCGGGGGATCAAAGCCAGCGCGGAAGAGCGCCAGCTGATCGCCGAGATAAAAAAACCGCCCCGCATCTGACTTCAGCTGGGCGGCAATTCGCTTGTCGGTGCTGTCCTGAAGATGTCTACTCTGCCTTCAGTTGATATACGCGAACGTAATCCACCAGCATCTCCTGCGGGAAGGTTGTCGTCTCATCGGGCGCGCCGGGCCAATACCCGCCGACCGCAACGTTCATCAGCAGGAAGAAATCGTGATCGTAGACCCATTGCTTGCTGTGCAGGTCGTTGAGACTGATCAGGTTGACCAGCTCCCCATCGACGTACCAGCGAATGACATGCTCGTCCCAATCGATGGCGTAGACGTGGAAGCCCTCGTCGAAGTTGACATCGGCGCGATAAACATGCCCCAGGTTATCGGCGCCGCTGTAGCCCGGACCGTGCAGCGCGCCGTAGACCACGTTCTTCTCGCCCACATTCTCCAAGATGTCGATCTCGCCGCTTTGAGGCCAACCTACTTCGGGGAAGTTCGCGCCAAGCATCCAAAAGGCGGGCCAAATGCCCTGCCCGTTGGGGATGTTGATCCGCGCTTCCACGCGCCCGTAAGTGAACTCAACTTTATCCTGCGTGATGCAGCGCGCCGAGGTGTAGAGGCACTCGCCATAATGGCAGTTTGACCCGTCCAGCGTCTCTTCGATCGCAGTGATGACCAGGTTGCCGGCGCCATCATGGGCGGCGTTTTCGACGCGGTCGGTGTAATACTCGAGTTCGTTGTTGCCCCAGCCGTGCCCGCCGATTTCGCAGGTCCAGTTGCCGCCGTTGATAGGCGCGCCGGCTTCCGCCTCGAATTCATCCGACCAGAGCAGCTCCCACTCGCGCGAATCCCAGCCGATGCTCTCGTCAATCTCGACTTCCGTGACGATCGTCGGCGCAAAAACGCTTACTTGGCTGGCGTCCTCGACGACAATCACTTCCACGTTATCGAGGTAGGCGGTTCTCGCGCCGACATTGGCCGGGAAGCCAAAGGCGAAGCCATTGATCGCGTCCAGATTGAAGCCATCGTCCGGCGCCCCGCCCGGCTGCCAATCGCTGCGCCGCTGGAAATACGCGAAGGGGATGGTGAACTGCTGCCAGCCGGCGTAATCGTCGAGCAGGCGGTAGAAGAAACGCTCGGCGCTATCGGCATTGTTTCCAGGCGCGCGATTGTCGAAGATTTCGATTTGGATGATTTGCCCGGTGTCGTTGCCATAGAGCCAGAAGCGCAAGGCGTTATGGCCGGTCCAGTCCTGGCTCGCCCAGCCCGCGCCATCGGTGAAGGCATAGGTGAAGCCGCCCCAAGCGCCAATCTCGTAGTCGACGCGCAAGACTTGGTCGTGCGCCGTCGCCTCGGGCCGCGCCAGCGCGGTGAAAGGAATCGCCTGCGTAATGCCGATGACAGCATTGCCAGTCGAATCGCCCCAGGGCACAAAACCGATATCCGCGCCATCCGCCTGTTTGACCAGTTTGACGCCGTCTTCAAAGTCGGCGATCAGCAGCGGGTCGGCAAAAGGCATCGGCGCCAGCAAAGCTTCGTTGAGCGCGACTTCCGCAAGTTGCGTCGGCTCGAGCGCTGCTTCCGCCTGTTCTTCAATGGGCGCCTCCGCTTCCGGCAGGCTCTCGCCAGCTAGGAAGACCAACTGCACGTCATCAATGACGGCGAAGGCTTTCCCCGTGCCAGCCGGGAAGCCAAAGGCGTAGCCCGATACCGCGTTCAGGTTCAAGCCGTCATCAGGCGCGCCGCCCGGCTGCCAATCGCTGCGCCGCTGGAAATCGCTGAAGGGAAACTCAAGTTGTTTCCAGCCGAAAGAATCGTCAATGAAGCGGATGAACCAGCGCTCGGCGGTATCGCTGTTCATCTCCGGATTGCGGTTGTCGAAGATCTCCAACTGGACCTCGGCGCCCGTGTTAAAGCCGAGGAACCAGAAGGCGATGGCGTTGTACTCGCGCCAATTCTGGCTCGTCCAATTTTCGCCGTCGTTGAAGACGTGCGTGAAGCCTCCCCAAGCGCTGATGTCGTAATTGACCGTCAACGCGGTCGAGGGCTGGCCGCCGCGCTTGGCTTCCGACAGGCTCAATGTGACGTTGCCCGGCGCATCGCCCCAGGGGGCAAAGCCGATATCGTTGTTGAAGCTGTCCTGCGCCAGGAAGAGTTCGTCCATTTCAAAGTTGTCCAGGATCAGCGGGTCGACGCCCAGGGTCGCCAACTCCACATCGTCCAGATAGGCGGTCTGGGGACCGGCGCCGGCCGGGAAGCCGAAGGCATAGCCCGAGACCTTGTTCAAACCCAAGCCATCATCCGGCGCGCCCCCGGGCTGCCAGTCGGCTCGTCTTTGGAAGCTGCGGAAAGCGATGGAGAATTCCCGCCAGCCTACGTAATCATCGGCGATACGATAGAACCAGCGTTCGGCGCTATCGCTGTTTAAGTTGGGGTTGCGATTGTCAAATATCTCAACCTGCGCCATCCCGCCGGTATTGTTGCCATAGAGCCAGAAGCGCAGCGTGTTGTATCCCGTCCAGTCCTCGCTGATCCAATTCTCGCCATCGGTAAGCGCATGCGTGAAGCCGCCCCAGGCGCCGATATCATAATTGATTTCCAGCACCGATGAGGTGGACCCGTCTCGTTCCATTTCGGCAAGGCTGAGAGCGACATTGCCAGCGACATCACCCCAGGGCGCGTGCCCAATCGCGTTATTGTATTCGTCGCGCCCGGCGAAGACTTCGCTCGTTTCAAAGTCGTCGATGGGCCTTGTCGCCGCGTCTTGCGCCCGTGCCAGCCAGGGCATCGAAGCCGCCAGCAGTATCAGTATCAGTTTTCTTATGGTCATCGCGCTTCCTCTTAATCGAATGCTATAGCCTGATGAATTGAGTCGTTGGTCCGTAACCCTAAGATCTAGAACTATTCCGCCAGTGACGCGTTTTCCTCCAGATTCCGCGGAGTCCGTTTTGTCGGCGTTACTTATCAACGCCAGTGACCACAATCCCCTGGATAAATACGCGCTGCGCCAGGAAGAAAATCAACAGCGGCGGGATCATCGAAATGACTGCTGCCGCCAGGATCAGTTGCGTCTCGCTGCTGTACAAGCCGTTGAATTCCGTCAAGCCCACCGTGATCGGGTTGGCGCTGCGATTGCCCGCCAGATAGATCAGCGGACCGAAGAAATCGTTCCAGGCGAAGAAAAAGTGGAAAAGCGAGACCGCCGTGAGTGCCGGTACCGCTTGCGGCAATATCACCGAGACAAAGGTGCGGACGCGCCCGGCGCCATCTATTTGCGCTGCTTCTTCCATTTCGCGCGGAATCGTCAGGAAGTACTGGCGTAACAGGAAGATGTTGTAAGCGTTGCCGAACATCGCCGGAACGATCAGCGGCAGCCAGGTCCCGCCCCAGCCCAGAACATTGACAAAGAAGGCGTAGGTCGGCACCAGCGTCACCGCGGGCGGTAGGACGATCGTGCCGATCATGATCATGAACAGCAGGTTCTTGAACGGGAAGTTGAAACGGGCGAAACCGTAGGCGGCGCAGGACGACGCGGCCACCGTGCCGATCATCGTCACGAAGGCGTACATCAGCGTATTCGCCAGCAGCCGCGCGAAATCAATCGTCTGCCAGGCGCGCGGGTAGTTGTCCCACTGCACGGCGAATTCGCGCACCGGCTCCAACCGCCGCCAGTTGCCTTCCCAGGCGATCAAACCCGCTTCTGGATTGGCGGGATTGACGAACTCGCTTGCGCGACGCCCCTTCTTGACCAGAGCCCAGTTGTGAATCCCGCTCTCGGTCGGCACTTGCAGGACGTCATAGGAATCGCCTTCATACTCAAAAGTTATAGCTTCCGCCGGCAGAATCGGCGCGCCCGGGTCGGAGGTCTGCGTCTTGGTCTTGAGCGAGGTGATGACGCCGTAAGCCATCGGCATCAAATAGACTGCTAGGATGACCAGAGCAAAGAGCGTCACCGCCGCTTGCAGCAGCAGATCGCGCCGGCGCTTGCTCAGTTCGTACTCGTTGTAATTCTTGTTCTTCATCATTTTATCTGTTCTCCCCGGCGTAGTAGACCCAGAAGCGCCCGGACCAGAACAGGAAAATGGTGATGGCGAGCCCGATGATGAACATGAACCAAGCCAGAGTGGCGCCATAGCCCATATTCTGGAAGGTAAAGGCTTGCTTGTAGAAATAGATCATATAGAAGTTGGTGCTGCCTTCGGGGTAGCCACTGCCCAGATTTAGCACCCACGGCACAATGAAATATTGTAGCAGCCCGACGACGCTCAACACCAAATTGTAGAAAATGACCGGCGTGACCATCGGCACCGTAATAGACCACAATTGCCGCAGCCATCCCGCTCCATCGATCGACGCTGCTTCATACATTTCCGTCGGTACGCCCTGCAAACTCGCGAGGTTAATCAGGATGGCGTTGCCGATGCCCCAAAGCCCGATGAAGGTATAGGCGAGGTAGATCAGATTCGGATCGTCCAGCCAGCGCAAGCCATTGATGCCCGTAGCCTGAATGCCGGTGATTTCTATCAATTGGTTGAGCCAGCCGGTGTGCGGGTTGAGCACGCGGGACCAAATCAAGATAGCGGCGATTAGGGGCACCATCGTCGGCGCGTAGAAGAGCGTGCGCATGACATTCCGTCCCATCAGGTGCTTGGAATTGAGCAGCACCGCCAGCAAAAAAGCCGATACCATGCCGATGGGTAGTGAAATCAGCGCGAATTTAAAGGTGACGTAGAGAGTCTCCCAGGTTTTGGGGTCTTGAGCCAGCATCCGCACCCAGTTTTCTAGCCCGACGAAGCGCGCCTCTTCCGGCGCCGACAAGGTGAAATCGTAGAGTGAAAACACAAACGAGACGATCATGGGCGTGAAGTAGAAAAGCGAGAATCCTATCAGCCAGGGACTGAGGAAGAGCAGGCCCCACTTCGCCTCATCCCGTTGAGCGCCCTGGAGTCGAAAAGCTGTACGCAGGCTCCATTTTGTCCGGCCGCGCGCAGCGCCAAATTCAGTGAACATATCCACGACGGTTGCCCTTGGATTAATCTTTACGGGTTGAGCCCGGCGGCGATCGGGAAACCACCGCCGGGTAAGAAACTTGCCTCAGATATGTTTAGCCCGCTGCATCAAAGATGGCTTGCAGATCATTCCGCAGCGCATCAAGCGCGGCATCGACATCTTCGTCGGCGTTGTTATCCACCAACTGCCCGTACTCGCCATAGCGCGCGCTGGCTTCCAGGAAGCTAGGCATGCCTTCTTCGTGATTCGGGTTGTCAGGATGCTGCAAACCAGCCAGGACGACATCCCAATTCAGGTTCGCCCAGTCGACGCCCGGGTAAGCTTCGCTCTGCACGGCGACGGTGCGTTCGATGAAGTCGTCCTGCAGGCTGAGGCGCGCCGGCATGCCGCCGTACAAGCTGGTAAGATCAGCTGCGCGCTCGCCCAGCAGATAGGTCAACACCTCAAAGGCTTCCTGCGGATTTTCGCTGCCTTTCATGATGCTGAAGGTATCGGCGTGCAGCTTGGCGGTGGTGATGCCGTTATGGGACGGAACTGGACCGAAATCCCAGGCGGCGTCCAGATTGGCGGTGCCCCAGCCGAGGTACCACAGGTGAATCGTGACCATGCCCATATTGCCTGTATCGAACCAGTTGGCGCTGCCGCCACCCATGATCTCGCTGCCGCTATAGACGCCGTTGGGGTAGAAGTAGTCGTTCCACATAGCATTGTGATACCAGTGCTCGGCTTTGCGCCAGGCTTCCGGAATTACAGCATTGCCCTCGGCATCGGCGAAGTTGCCGGAGCCAAAGAGTGTGGCTCGGCCACGGACATCGGTGAACTGACTGCCATAGCCGAATTGCACGATATTCTCGGTGTCGTATTCTTCCATGGTGGCATCGTTGCCGTGAATATCGACGGAGAGGATCTTGGCGATTTCGGTCAAGGTGTCGATATTCCATTCATGCTCGGCTCCGTCCCAGTCCACATAGGGCTCGCCATAGGCGCTTGGCGGATAAGGAATACCAGCTTCATCAAAGAGATCGACGTTGTACATCAAGAAAGAGGGGAATACCGCGAAGGGGATGCCCAACTGCCCCGCGCCCTCGACCTTGTAGAAATCGACCAACGCTGGGTCAAAGTCGCTGAGATCGTAGCTGCCGGCTTCAATCAGCGCGCTCAGATCCAGCCAGGCGCCGGGGAAGGATGCCCGCCCGCGGATGCCCATCGGACCGACGATATCGGGCGCGTTGCCCGCGGCAATCTGAGTGCTGAGCACATCGTAAGCTTGCTCGTTATCAACGATTTCCAGCACCAGTTCGATATTGTCTTGCGAGGCGTTGAAATCGGCTACGATTTCTTCCTGTGCGGCGACAAGCGGCGCATCTGTCCCGGCGCCCAGCCCCACATACCAGCGAACACGAACCCGGTCTTGAGCCTGCGCCATGCTGACTGCCATTACAAGCAGCAGCAGGACAAGCAGGGTGATCAGTTTTGATTTACGCATTTCTCACTCCTAGATTACTTAAACATCCGGCGCAAAGTGTTGTGTTTGAAATCTGTTTCAATAGCACAAAGTAAATTGAAACTGATCTCAAATTGGACTGAAAGAAATTTGTCAGTGGCTCACCTCCTAGCTCATTGGTAATCGAGCGCTTTTAGTTAACCGCGCCGCTGCTGGCGCGGATGACCAACTCGACTGGCAATACGATATGGCGGGCTGGCGCCGGCGATGTTTTCACAATGTCGATCAGCGTCTCGACCGCGAGCGTCCCCGTCCGGTAAATCGGCTGGCGCACGGTGGTCAAAGGCGGATCGGCGCTGGCGGCCAGCGGCATATCGTCAAAACCGACCACGGCGATATCATTCGGCGTCTTCAGTCCGCGATCGCGGATAGCGCGGATAGCGCCGAGGGCGATGGCGTCGGAATGGGCGAAGACAGCTTCCGGCCCCCGCTCAAGCAAGGCTCGCATAGCGTCATAGCCGCCGGCTTCGCTGAAGTCGCTGACTTCGATCAAGCTTTCGTCGACGGGCAGGCTCCGGTCCGCCAGAGCCTGGCGGAAGCCGGCATCGCGGTGGGCGCCGGCGATGTTGTGCGCGGTCGCCAATTGGCCGATGCGGCGATACCCGAGCTGGATCAGGTGGCTGGCAGCCAGATAAGCGCCGGCTTCGTTATCGACATCGACATAGCTGATTTCGGCGATGCTGGATTGCAGCGGACGGCCAATCTGCACGAAGGGAATATCGTACTGTTGAATCTTGCTGACGAAGGTGCTTTCGATGGTGTCGGCCGTGACGATAAGGCCGTCGATCATGCCGCTGGCGACGATGCGCTGGCTCGTCTTCTCTTCTTCTTCCAGCGTCTGAAACAGGAAGAGCGCCGGCGTGTAATCGTGCTGATTGCAGGCGTGGGAGATGGCTTGAATGACCATGGGATAATAAGGATCGGCGAAGGCGGATTGCATCAGGCTGGGCATGACCAGACCAAAGACGCGCGACTGGCTGGAGGCAAGGGAGCGGGCGGCCGAGTTGGGCTGATAGCCGGTCTGGCGGATGACATCTTCGACGCGCTGACGAACGGCCGGGCGAATATTGGGATGACCGTTTATGACGCGCGACACAGTCGAGCGAGATACGCCGGCGATCTGTCCGATTTCTTCCAGGGTCAAGCGCTTCATACTGCCTTGCCTAAAACTTGGGAGCGCTCTATCGGTGTGTCAGCTGCGGCGAGAGGCTATATTGCCCGATAGAAAGAACGATTAATGGTCAGCCTGTTTCAAGAATTTGAGAGCGCTCTCAATATCTATGAACAGTATAACCAGTGTTCGCGCGCCTGTCAACAGGCAAGGAGATATTAGTTTGATTGTCGCATTCTCATGGAAGTCTTCGCCGCCCCAGCGCTCCCGTTAATTTGATCGCCGCCTACAGAAAAGAAGAAGCCCGGTGTGTCGCCGGGCTCGTTGACTTCTCAGCTTTGTAGCGGCGAGCGAAGCGCTAGTAGGTCATCCCATGACCGTATTTGAAAAGCGGATCAGCCGAGTCATGCGGGGCGTCGGGATGCTGGGCGCGGACCGCCTCCATCGACGACGGCAATTCAAATGGCAGCTTGGCGCCGGGCTGGAAGCGGCCAAAGATGATATCGAGGGCGGCCGCGTCGCTGGCGCCGAAATTGGCGATCAAGCCGGCGCTGGCTTCGGCGATCTCAGGGATGACGGCGGCGCGCTCAAGGTAGATATCTACGATGGTCGGCGTCTGTGCCGCAATCGCCTCGATGCGTTGAATTTCCGCGTCGTCAAAAGCCAGGTCGCCTTGATGGAAATGCGCTTCGAGGAAGTAATGATCGCGCGGCTCAAACGGCGTGCGCAGGCGCAGTATTGCATAATCGGCTGCGCTCGGCTTGTCGACGACTTCGCCATAATGCGCCGCCACTTCCGGTTGAATGTTTTCGATGTAGATCTTCGGTCTGCCCTTGAGCGGCAAGCTACCGTCATTCTTGAGCAGGACGATGGACTTGCGCTGGGCGAGGTCGCCGGCGGCGCGGAAGGCGGGGTTGCCAGCGATGTGCGCGGCGGCTGTTTCATCGACATAGTGATTTTCAAATAAGCCGAGGCGGAATTTGTCGCGCAGCAGGCGGCGCACGCTGATATCGAGGCGCGCCTCGCTGACCTGCCCGGCCCGCGCCAGCTCGACCAAGGCTTCAGGGCAGGACTCTCCGCCAAACTGATCAACCCCGGCTTCAAGCGACTTGACGATTCTTTCGCCCAGGCTGAGATGCTCGACGCCCCAAGCCCGCGCTGGAAACGGTTTGCCCATTATTTCCATATCGGTCAAGGTACCCCAATCGGTACAGACAACGCCGTCAAAGCCGTATTTCTCGCGCAGCAAACCGGTGATGACGCCCTTGTTATATGCGAAGCCGACTTCTTCGTGCTCCGTGCCAACGGGCATACTGTAGTAGGGCATGATCATGGCGGCGCCCGCTTCAAACGCCGCTTCAAAAGGCAGCAGATGATAATCGAAGCAACCGCCTGGGTAGACCTGCTCGCGCCCGTATTCGAAATGTGAATCTTCGCCGTCCTTCTGTGGTCCGCCGCCGGGGAAATGCTTGGTCATACATGCCACGCTCTCCGCGCCAAGCTCGGCGCCCTGAAAGCCGCGGATGTGCGCTGCTGTCAGTTTCGCCGCCAACTGGGCGTCTTCGCCGAAAGTGCCGTTGACTCGCCCCCAGCGCGGCTCAGTCGCCAGATCCGCCATCGGGTGCAAGCCGGCGCGAATGCCGACCGCAATGAATTCCTGACGAGCGATATCGGCGAATTCTTCGACGAGCGTCTCATCGCCGACCGCTGCTAAACCAGGCGACTCGGGCCACTGTGAGAAAGCCGGCGTCGCGGTGAAAGCGCCCGGGTTATTGGAGAAGCCGTGGCGCGGGTCGCTGGAGACGGTGACGGGGATGCCGAGCCGGCTTGATGCGGCCAGCGCCTGCAACTGGTTGACCCAAGCGGCGGTCTCCCGCGCGCCAGCAGCGCCAGCCAGTCCGAAATGATTGATATGCTTCTCCGTCAACTCGCGGAGCGGGGGCTGGCCGAAGACACTCATATCGCCGTCAAAAGCGCCATCGGGCGAGATAAATGCCATCGGGTGAAACATCATGCCGGCTTTCTCTTCCAGCGACATGCGGGAAAGCAGGTCGTCAATGCGCTCGTCGATGGATCGGCTTGCGTCTTGGTAGGGCAGGCGCTTGGTCATTTCTCCAGTCCTCAATTCAGATGCGGATAACGCGGCAATCGCTTGCCTAAATCGAGCGAGCGGCGCCGCCATCGACGCGCAAGGTGGCGCCGGTGATGTAACTCGCCGCTGGCGAAAGCAGGAAAGCGCCAGCGCGACCGAAATCGTCGATCGTGCCGTAACGCCCCAGCGGGATGCCCGCCCGGCTGCGCTCCCGCACTTCTTCGATGGACAGACCCGTCTTCTGTGAAGTGACGGCGTCGAGCTGAGCCACGCGGTCGGTGTCGATCCGGCCCGGCACCAGGTTGTTGACGCGGATGCCCTCCCCCGCCAGCTCATCCGCCAGCGTCTTGACCAAACCAGCCACGCCGGCGCGCATGATCGTCGACAGACCGAGGCGCGCTATCGGCTCCCGCACCGAACCGGACGTCACCGTCAATATCGAGCCGCCCTCGGTCATGTGCGGCAGGGTCATCTGGATCATGCGAAAGCTGCTGAATAACGTGAGTTCAAAGGCGGCTGCAAAATCATCATCGCTGACTTCCTTGATGGTCTTGGCGGGCGGACCGCCAGCGTTGACCAGCAGGCAGTCGACCGCGCCCCAGGCGGCGACAGTCTTGTCGACCCAAGCCTGAATATCGGCGGCTTTGCGCACATCGCAGGCTGTCGCCAGGGTATCGACGCCGTAGTCGTCCGCGAGCGTCCCCGCGGCGGCCGCGACATCGTCGGCGCTGCGGCTGCAAAGCGATACCTTGGCTCCTTCCGCCGCCAGCGCTTTGGCCACGCCGTAACCCAAACCTTTGCTTGACGCCGCCACCAAGGCGACCTTGTCTTTCAATCCCAAATCCATTGTTTTTCCCCTCTTGCAGCTATGCCGGAACAATGGCTGGGATTATAGCGCTTGCGTTGGAATTGTTCAGCGGGGAATGCGCTCTATTCACTCCCGATTACTGCGGCAGGGTGAAGCTGAAAGTCGTGCCTTCGGATTTGACGCTGTCCGCCCAGATGTTGCCGCCATGCGCTTCGATGAAACCGCGGGCGATCGCCAAGCCCAAGCCGGTGCCGCGCGCGCCATCGTCATCGCGAGCGCGTGATCCCTCGCCGCGGTAGAAACTCTCGAAGAGGCGCGGCAAGACATCCTGCGAGATGAAGGAGCCGCTGTTGTGGATTTCGATGCGGACGTCGCTATCGTCCCGCCAGGCGCTCAAGGTGACGGTGACGCCTGCTTCGGCGTATTTGATGGCGTTATCCACCAGGTTGGTCAAGACGCGCTGGATCTTGTCCGGCGCCATGGTGATCATGTCGACATCGTCGGCGACCTCGCCGCTCAGCGTGACCCCATGCTGCTTCGCCTTCGCTTCCATGCTGCCGATCGTATCGGAGATCAGATCGCGAATTGAGGCCTGCTGCAGATCCAGCTTGAGATGCCCCACGTCCAGTTGCGCCAGTTCAAAGAGGTCGTCGATCAAGTGGCTGAGATGCTCGATTTCGGCGCGGCTGTTATCGAGATAGCGCCCTACCGTCTCCTCATCATCGACCACGCCATCGAGAATCGCCTCGATCATGACGCGCAATGACGTCAGCGGCGTGCGCAAGTCATGAGAGACCCAGGCGGTCAGGTCGCGGCGGGTCTGCTCCAGTTGCCGCTTCTGTTCTTCGACTTCTTGCAAATTTTGCGCCATATTATTGAAGGTATCAGCCAATTGCGCGATCTCGTCATTGCCGGAGATTTTGAGGCGGACGGTGAAATCGCGGCGGGCGAGGGATTGGGTGGCTTCATGCAATTTGCTCAGGCGGTCCGTCATGGTCTTGGAGGCGAAGAAGCCGATGGTCAGCGCGGAGAGTCCGGCGAAGACCAGCAAGACCGATGTGAGCGTGAGGTAGTGGCTTTGGAACGTGAAGCGCGCGATCACCCAGACGTTGAGGAAGATCATCAGCACCAGCAGCGCGATGACCATCCAGATCGCCCAGCGCAGACTGCGAAACCACTCCAGGATGCCCAGACGATAAAAAGCAAAAGACAGCAGGGAACTCATGATGCCGGTCATGGTCATGAAGGCGACCAACTGCTGCACCTCGCCGCCGGGCAAATCGAACATGACCAATTCGCTGAAGAGAGTGCCGGCGATAGGGATCACCAGCACCACCAGGAATATCAGGACGGGATTCCGCGATAGCTGTTGGTAGACGCGCGCCATGATGCTTGCTCTCTCTAATTTTCAGCCGGCACTTCGAATTTATAGCCGACGCCCCAGACCGTCTGCACATAGATCGGTTTGCTCGGGTTCGGCTCAAGCTTTTCCCGCAGGCGGCGCACATGCACGGTCACGGTGCTTTCATCGCCGTAAAACTCGTAACCCCAGACGTTGTTGAGCAATTGCTCCCGCCTGAATACCTGCCGCGGATGGCGGAGCAGGAACCAGAGCAGGTCAAACTCTTTGGCTGTCAGCGAGACCGCTTCGCCATTGACGCTGACGGAGCGGCTGCGCGGATCGACCAGCAGACCCGCGTATTCCAGCGGTTGTTCGCTTTCGTTTTCCGGCGGGGACGCGCGGCGCAATACGGTCTTGACGCGGGCGACCAACTCGCGCGGGCTGAAAGGTTTGGTCACATAATCATCGGCGCCGAGCTCCAAGCCCCCCACGCGATCGACCTCGTTGCTGCGCGCCGTTAGCAGGATGATGGGGATATCGCCATCAGCGCGCAGGGGATTGTGCTCCGATGCGCTCCTTAAGCGCCGCGTGATGGAGAAACCGTCAACCCCCGGCAGCATAATATCCAGCACGATCAGATCGGGCTGGTTTTCCTGCAGAATGGACAGCGCCTGCGGTCCGGTCTCGGCTTCAGTGACCTGGAAGCCTTCCAGTTCCAGATAACGCCGCACCACCTCGCGTATAGTCCGCTCATCATCGACCACCAGGATCTTGCGTTTCTTGGACATATATGCCTGCCAGTTCCCCCAATGCGCATTGCCGTATATTCTAGCCTACACCGTATTTCTATCCGAAATGTTACCTGGCTGTCATGCGCCCGGGCGGGAGGACATCTTCGAGGCGGAAAAACTGGCGGCATTGCGTTAAGATGATGGGCAGGACTACCACATGAGGGCGGAGGCAACGATAATGACTGATACGATCCAGAGCGCAATCGACTACATGCAGGAGACGCGCGACCAGATGATGGAGGATTACAAGGCGCTGCTGCGCTTCCCTTCCATCAGCGCGGACCCGGCTTACGCGGATGATGTATGCGCCTGCGCCGACTGGATCGTCAGCCAGTTGAGCGCGCTGGGCTTTGAAAACTGCGAGGCGATCGCCACGGACGGTTTGCCGGTGGTCTATGGCGAGTGGCTGAAGGCCGGCGCCGATAAACCCACTGTCCTCGTCTACGCCCATTACGATGTGCAGCCGGTTGATCCCCTGCCGCTTTGGCACTCGGAACCCTTCGAGGCTGTCATCCGCGACGGCAAGATCTTCGCCCGCGGCGCCAGCGACAATAAAGCCGGCGTCTGGGGCAACCTCAAGACCTTTGAGGCGCTGCTGCGCGCCAACGGGACCTTGCCCGTCAATATCAAGATCATGTTTGAAGGCGAAGAAGAATCCGGCTCGCCCAGCATTGAAGCCTTCGTCGAGGCGAACAAGGAACGGCTGCGCGCGGATCTGCTGCTCAATTGCGATGGCGATCTTGCGCCGGACGAGCCGCAGCTCACTTACGCCGGGCGCGGCATCGTCAGCGCGGAAGTGCGGGTCAAGGGACCGCAAGCCGATATCCACTCCGGTCTCTACGGCGGTCTGGTGCAGAACCCGCTGCATGTCGCCGGGGCGATCATCGGCTCCTTCCATGACGAGCGCGGTCGCGTGCGGCTGCCCGGTTATTACGACAGCTTAAAAGAGGCCGACGCGGCCGAGAAGGGACGCATCGCGGCCGGCTTCCAAGCCGAAGCTCTGCTGGAAGGCGCTGGCGCGACAGCCTTCTGGGGCGAGACAATTGCGCCGGCGGCCGAGCGCGCCACCGTCTATCCCACCCTCGATGTCAACGGCATGTGGGGCGGTTATCAAGGTCCGGGCAACAAGACCATCATCCCGGCCGAAGCCGGCTTCAAAGTCACCATGCGCCTCGCGCCCGATCAGGATCCGCGCGTCGTTTCGCAATTGCTCAAAAAGCATGTTGAGGGCTTCGCTACGGAGACGGTGACGGTGGATTGCAGCATCGGCGAGGAAGCTTGGTACTTCGAACTGGAGACGGAAGGACCCTGGCTGGAGGCGGTGCAATCGGCGATAGAGGAGACTGTCGGGCGGCGGGCGCAGCTTGTGCGGACCGGCGGTTCCATCCCCATCCTCGGCGTCTTCAACCGGGCGATCGGCTTGCCGATTACAGCCTTCGCCTATGGTCACGGCGAGGGCATTCACTCGCCGAATGAGTACCTGGAGATCGACACCTTCTTCACATCGCTGGCGGCGGCGGCGCGCCTGTATCACAATCTGGGGCAAGTCACAGGCTAAGGCGCTTTTTCTGTGATTGACCGGCGCGGTCGCTGATGACTGACGCCCGGTTTTCTTATGTAAATTTGATGCGCTTCTGCGCTACGAAGACCCTATTGTCGTGTTCTACGCTATGAACGACAAAAAGGATCTTCCAATGATAAAGAAAGCGCAAATGTCACAGAGTCGCCCGTTTGAACGAGACTTCGTATACCGTATGGCGGCGCCTTTTTCCTTTCTGGATATCTTCGCCTATCTCCGTCTTGGCGCATCGGCTGGCGCAAACGATGCCTTGTCGCTGCGAGAAGACCTGGAGTTCTTCGGCTATCGCAAATGGAGTGCCGCGCGTTCTCAGTCCGCTTGAATCTGACGAGTGCGCAACCGAGACCGCTCGCTAAATCAGCAAACCCAGCGCCACGAAGGCGATGCCAACCAGCACAAATATCAACGCCGAGCGCCGCGTCTTGGCATCCCAGGCGTCAGTGCGTTCGGGGTTGTCCTTGCGCCAGCGCGGCTCCAGCGAGTACAAGCGCCAGACGATATCCCGCCGAAAAGCGCAGAGCCCGGCTAATATCCAGAAGGCCGCCCCGCCCAGTATCAATATGCCGTCGCCCATTCAAGTCTCGCTTTGAGTTTCTTGTGCTTTACTCGGTGTACTCGAAATACTCAGTGTCCTCGGTGGCTAATTCTTAATTCGGCTGCAAGATGATCTTGGCGTCCTCGCGGCTTTCCAGGCGCTTGAAAGCAGCCACCGCGTCGTCCAGCGGCAAGCGAGCGCTGACCATCTGGCGCATGTCGATCCTGCCCGCCGCCATCATGCTAATGACATGCTGGAAGGGTCCGCCGGCATGCCCCAGCGAACCAGCCAATTGCACGCCCATGCGCTTGTAGGCGACGATGGGCAGGGTCGGGTTCGCCTCGCCCATGCCGATATCGATGATGGAGGCGTTCACCGCCAGGCAGCGGTCCAGCGGCTCAATCGTCTGATCGGCGAAGCCGGCGCATTCCACGACGTAGTCGACCCCGCGCCCGAGCGTATGCTCCATGATGGCCGCGTCCAGGTCAATGCCGATGGGGTCAAGCGCGGCTGAGGCGCCCATATTCATGGCGATCTCGCGCCGGCTGGCTGAGGGATCGAAGACGAGCACGCGCCCGGCGCCAGCGGCGATGATCAGCGCTTCCGCCGCCAAGCCGATAGGACCCGCGCCGAAGATGGCGACATTGTTGCCCGGCTGCCAATTGCGCAGGCGATTGAATAAGCCTTGATAAGAGACGCCGGTCGGCTCGACCATCGCGCCCATGACCAAAGCCTCTTCTTCGCCGTACTGCTCGGCGATCTCGTCCAGCTTCCAGCAATACTTCGCGCGCACGGGCAGGTACTGCGCCATCGCGCCGGGGATGGTGAAACCCGTCTCTTCAATGTCCAGGCAATGATTGACGAAACCGCGGCGGCAGGCGGTGCATTCGCCGCACCATTGAATTTCCTCGACCGCCACCAGATCGCCGACATTTACGCCCTTCACATCCGAGCCGACCTCGACGATGCGGCCCGCGTACTCATGGCCGATGATGTTCGGCGTGTGTACCAAGCCCGGGTAGACCATGTAGCCGTCAGCGCCGGCTTCGTACATGTGCATATCCGAGCCGCAGATGCCGACGGCGGCCACAGCCAGCATGGCTTGATCGGGCTTCAACTCGGGATCGGGCACATCGCCAAGCTCGATGCGCGGCGCTTTCCAGGTCATGTTGGCGTTGCGCGGGCGGCGCTTCTCCCGTTCTTCCTCGGTCAGATCGTAGCCGGGCTTCGGCGCCCAGTCCGCCGTTAATGTCAGTGCTTTCATGCTCGGTTTCCTTCGTGATTGATTCGGGTCTCTTTTAGTTTGCGCTGCCGCGAAAGGCATCCCATTGCGCTTTGAAATCGCGCAGTCCGTCCCGGATATTATAAGTCCGGCGGCCCAAAGCTCGGCAGGTCTTTTCGTTGCTGCTGACGATGCGGAAGGGGATGCGAATATGCCGGTAGCGGTCCAGCACGATCGGGTCGGTCGCCACCGGCACAATCAGCGTACGGTCGACTTTGAAGGCATCGGCGAAGTGATAAGCGAATTGCAGGCGGCTCACCGGCTCACTGCCCCAGCAATGAAAGATGCCGTTTTCGTCGTGCTCAGCCAGGCGCAGCAGCATCTCCGCGCCATCGGAGGCCAGGGTGGGATGCGCCACATCGTTGACATTGGGTCCCGTCCAGATCTCGGCGATCAGACCCCGCGAGAGTTGATCCACCACATAATTGCCCAGGTCGAAGCCGACATCGTTCTTCTTGCGCAGCAGCGATGGACTGCTGTAGTTGATGCCATAAATGCCGGCCAGGCGCCCGATGCCATAACTCAAGCCATGGACGCCCATGATATCCCGCTCGCAGACCGCTTTCATGAAGCCGTAGTAGAGCACGGGCATTGGCGGCGAATCTTCATCCACCAGCGGCTGCCGCCCGTCGAAGACCCAATCGGAGGAGACAAAGACGTAACGCGCGCCGACCTCGGCGCAGCTTTGCGCGAAAGCCAGGTTCCCCCCGACCGTCGCCTGCCAGACCGCGGCGCGATTGGCATCCATATAAGGATGGTCGAGGATGGCGGCGCAGTGAATCACGACATCGGGACGGTAGCGGCGAATGGATTCACGCGCGGCATCGGTATCAGCCATGTCCAGCGGGTCCAACTCGTAATCGACCTCCCATTCGGGCGGCGGACCGTATTGCGCCGCGATGATCTCAATGTCGCCTCGCTCCCGCGCCAGCCGGATGATATTGCCGCCGACCAGCCCGGTGCCGCCGGTTATGTATAATCGCATCTGCGCTCTCCCATTAGTCTTCGCCCGCGGGCCAAGACCCGCGTTGCAGCCAACTCGCTAAACATATATGATAGTCGCTGCGCTGTCAAACAGGCGCTGGACTCCCCGCTTAAGCCGAAGGAGCGCAGCATGTTAGAGGGCATCGCCCCGATATTGTTCACCCCTTTCAAAGCCAATGGCGATATTGACGCCGACGGCTTGCGGAAGATTCTGCGCTTCGAGCTTGAAGGCGGCGTCCATGCCATCGGCATCAACGGTTTCGCCAGCGAAGCCTACAAGATGACTGACGCCGAACGGCTGGAGAATGTCGCGATTATCGCGAGCGAATTGGCGAATGCCGCGCCTCTCATCATCGGCATCGCGCCGAACAGTCTCGAATCCGCCATCAAGCAAGCGCGGGACTTGGCTCGCTTTCGCCCGGCCGCGCTGATGGCATTGCCGCCGGCGACGATGGATAACGGCCTGCAATCCTTTGTCGAATTTTATGTCGAGCTGGGCAATGCCAGCGATGCGCCGATCATGATTCAGCAAGCGCCGCATATCCCGATGTACCGCCATACTGAATTGCCGGCGGCGGCTCTCGCCGAAATCGCCCACCGCGCGCCCAATGTGAAATACTACAAGATAGAGGGTCCCGGCTCGGCGAAGAAGATGCGGGAATTGGCGCCTATGCTGAGCGACGACAAGCGCATGTTCGGCGGCGGCGGCGGCATCACGGCGCTTGAGGAACTGCGCGGCGGCGCGGCCGGCTTGATCCCCGGCGTCGGCTTCAACGAGATCTTCCTCGACGCCTGGGCGGCTTGGCGGCGCGGCGACGAGGCGGCGGTCGAGGGCGTCATCAGCGGCGGCGATGCCCTGGTGAAAGCGGTGTCCGGCTCGGGGCATGAGCATTCGCTGCACCTGCGCAAGCAACTGATGAAGCGCTGCGCTTACATCGACAGCGCTTACGTCCGGCAGCCCACCGTGGAATTCGACGAATCTGCCTTGCCGGCTTTCTTTGCTATAGTTGACGCGCTCGACCTGCGCGTTTCCCTGACCTGATAATTCTAGAGGGGCGATCCGATGAGCCGCCCGCAAACATATAGGAGACCAACCATGTCACTCTCGGGTAAAAACAGTATCGCCGGCGAGTTATCGGCTGAAGGCTCGGACGTATTTTTCAGCGTCGATCCGCGCAACAAAACAACCGGCAGCCTGCCTTTCTATAATGCCACCCGCGCCGAGGTCGATCGCGCCGTCAATGCTGCGGCCGCTGCCTTCGGGGAAATCCGGCACTATCCATCGAGCAAGATCGCCGGCTTCCTCGACGAAGCGGCGGAGCAGATCGAAGCGCTTGGCGATGACCTGCTGCACACTGCCGATAGCGAGACCGGCTTGGGCTTGCCGCGCTTGACCGGCGAACGCGCTCGGACGACCGGGCAGATCCGCGCCTTCGCCAACCTGCTGCGCGAGGGCGCCTACCTGCGCGCCATCATCAATACCGAGGGGCCGGGACAGCCAGCCATCAAACAAATGCAATTCCCGCTGGGACCAGTGGCGGTCTTCGCCGCCAGCAATTTCCCCTTCGCCTTTGCTGTGGCCGGCGGCGATTCGGCGTCGGCTTTGGCGGCTGGCTGTCCTATAGTTGTCAAGGCGCATCCGGGGCATCCCGCCACGTCGGAGCTGTTTGCCGGGGCGATCAACGCCGCGGTAGCCGCACAAGGCTTCCCCGCCGGAACCTTCTCGTTGCTGCAAGGCAATGGCATCAATGTCGGTCAGTGGCTGGTCGCGCATGAGGCAATTGAAGCGGTCGGCTTCACCGGCAGCTTGCGCGGCGGCCGCGCCATCTACGACGCCGCCTCACGTCGCCCCCGCCCCATTCCCGTTTACGCCGAGATGGGCAGCGTCAATCCGGTGGTCATCACCCAAGCCGCTCTCGCCGCGCGCGCTGACGAAATCGCCGATGGTCTGGTCGGCTCGGTCACGATGGGCACGGGCCAGTTCTGCACCAATCCCGGCTTGATCCTGCTGGAAGACAGCGGCGCATCGCGGGACTTCATCAGCGCGGTCACTGAAAAAATGGAAGCCGCCCCGGCCGGCATCCTGCTCAACGAGTCAATCGCGGCGGGCTTAAACAGCGCCGTCAGCGACACGGTCACCCACCCGCAGATTGAAGTGCTGACCGGCGCCGAGGCTATCAGCGAGAGCGACTACTTCTGCTACCGCAACACGGTCATGCAGACGACCGCCGCCGCTATTCGCAATGATGATCGCTTGCAAGTCGAGCATTTTGGTCCGGTCACGCTATTCGTCGTCTGCGCTGGCGCGGAGGACTTAAAGTCCACGGTCGACGCGCTCGAAGGCAACCTGACCACCACCGTGCACGCCGAAGAAAGCGAACTGGAGTCCATCGGCGGCTTGCTGCATCAACTGCGCGAGAAAGCCGGGCGCGTAATCTGGAACGGCTTCCCCACCGGCGTCGCCGTCGTGCATGCCATGCAGCATGGCGGACCCTACCCGGCGACGACTGCGCCGGGCACGACTTCGGTGGGCATGAACGCGATTTACCGCTTCATGCGCCCCATCGCCTTCCAGAATGTGCCGGAGGCGCTGCTGCCGCCAGCGCTGCAAGACGCCAATCCGCTGGGGATTCTGCGCTTGGTGGATGATGTGTATACGGATGAGGCGGTCTAACCCGAAAAGAAACAGCCCCATCGTCTGATGAGGCTGCTTTCCCGCTCGGTTTCCGATGATTATTTCAAGACCGCCACCAGCACCGCAATGATACTTATGAGAAACGGCAGCGCGTACTTGAGCGTGTCGACAGCGCCTCTGAAGCGGCTTTCCTTCTCGCGCAACTCGCGGATTTCGCCGCTCTGCCTTTCTAGTGTCTCACTGAATTTATCGAAGGTCACGCGGAACTCATCCGTCTGCGCTCGAATCGCGCTCTGAATCGCAGCCTGGACATACTCCATAATCTCAGCTTTGAATTCCGCGAGGTCGGCTTTTGTGGCTAAGGATTTCATCTCGCCTTCAATGGTTGAAATCCGTCTTTCATGATTGTTCCTGAGTTCCGCCATGTCAGGATCCAGTCTTTCTATCAGGTAATGAATACAGCGATGCCATTATAGTATCACACATTTTAGCAGATTTTGATAACTCAGCCTTGGTCCGCCGCCAGGCATGTTAAGCGCCAATATCTGATAGATACGTAACAGCCCCATCATCTGATGAGGCTGCTTTTGTAATTCTACCGCTCGCGCGAGCCTACTCCAGCAGGTCGCCCGTGATCAGGTTCACGCCCGTCTCGATGTTGCCGGCGATCAGTTCGGCGTTGACCTCGTCCACCTTGTCCCAGACCGAATCCGGGATATCGGCTTCATGCGGCGGCGCCAAGCCCACGCCGTTCATCGCCGCGTCCATCAGGAAGACGTCTCCGCCGGGGAAGTCGCTCAAGTCGCCTTCCGCCAGCATCGCCACCATGTCGTAGACGCCTTGATCGACGCGCTTCATGGCGCTGGAAATGATGAACTCGGAGCCGGGGGTCTCGCCCGCGCCGAAGCTCGTCAGCCATTCGTCCTTGTCGACGCCGATGACGTAGACGCCTTCTTGCGCGCCGGCCAGGATGGCGCCGGTGCCGGTGGGTCCGCCGCCGCCGAAGAGCACGGTCGCGCCTTCGCCGATGAATTGCAGGGCGGCCGAAGCGCCGCGATCGGGGGCGACGAAGCTGTCGATGTAGACGCCGAGGATCGTCAGATCGGGATTCACGTACATGGCGCCTTGCTCATAGCCGTTGCGGAAGCGCTTGACCGGCGGGATATCGATGCCGTAGACGCCGGCGATCATATCCGAGCCTTGCCATTCCGCCACGAAAGCCGCCAGCACGCCCGTCATGAAGCCGGACTGATCCTCGCGGAACTGGATGCCGACATAGTTGCTCGGTCCCTCCGCCACGAACTGATCGACGCCCAGGAAGTAAACATCCGGATGCGCCTCGGCGGCGGCGTAGGTGGCGTCCGCGATCAAGAAGCCGACGGTGATGATGACCTCAAAGCCCTCGTCAACGCAGGTCTGGATATTGGCTTCGTAGTCAGTCTCGGCTTGGGTCTCGATGAACTTGTATTCGAGGTCGTATTCATCGGCCGCCCCGACCGCGCCTTCGTGCGCCGACTGATTGAAGGTGCCGTCATTGACGCGGCCCAGGTCGGTGACGAGGCAGACAGTCTCGACGCCCATCATCATGTCCGCGGACTGATCTTCCATCATGTCGTCCATCATGAGGTCGCCCGAGACCGGGTCGACGCCGGTGCTGATTTCGCCGGCGATCATCAACTCAGCGACTTCGTCGGCCGTCTCGAAGAAGGCATCGTCGATATCGGCTTCATGCTTCTCCGCCAAACCGACGCCGTTCAGCGCCACATCCATCAGGTAGATGCTGCCGCCCGGGAAGTCGTCCATCATGCGCTCAGCGATCGCCGCCACCATATCGTAGACGCCTTGGTCGACGCGCTTGATCGCGCTGGAGATGATGTATTCGCTGCCCGGTGTTTCGCCGCTGCCGAAGCTCGTGACCCATTCGTCCTGGTCGACGCCGATGACGAAGACGCCACTCTGCGCCGCCGCCAGGATGCCGCCAGTGCCGGTGGGACCGCCCGCGCCGAATATGACCGAAGCGCCTTCGCCGATGAATTGCTCGGCCGCCGATGCGCCGCGATCGGGCGCGACGAAGTTATCGATGTAAACGCCGAGCAGGTTCATATCGGCATTGATGTAGCGCGCGCCTTGCTCGAAGCCGTTGCGGAACTTCTTGACCGGCGGGATATCAATGCCGTAGACGCCGGCGATGGTATCCGAGCCGATGGAATCCGCCACTTGCGCCGCCAGGACGCCCGCCAGGAAGCCCGATTGATCTTCGCGGAATTGTATGCCCACATAGTTCGTCGGTCCGCCCATGACGAATTGGTCGACGCCGAGGAAGTAGACATCGGGATTGGCTTCGGCCGCGGCGTTGGTGGCGTCCGCGATCAGGAAGCCGACCGTGACGATGACTTCAAAGCCTTCGTCGATGCAGGTCTGGATATTGGCTTCGTAATCGGTCTCGGCCTGGGTTTCGATCCAGCGGTATTCCAGGTCGTACTCGTCAGCCGCTTCCAGCGCGCCCTCATGCGCGAATTGGTTGAAGGTGCCGTCGTTGACGCGACCGAGGTCGGTCACGAGGCACAAGGTTTCCACACCGTCCTGCGCCGCCGCTAAGGGAATCAGCCCTATAAGCAGCGCGATCAGGCTCAATAAGACAATGAGCTTCTTCATGTGATTTTCTCCCGAAATGGCTTAGGTGGAGGGTTTATTGCCATCCTTACTCTACCGTTTTGAGACCGGTTTTTCAATGCGCCCGGGCAGCGGCGCGGCGGTTTGGAACTGTAATTGGAAGTTTGTCTTGGAAAGAGATAGTTTTTTCTCCAATGGTCGAATGGCCATGGCCGCCGGAAAAACTTTTTTTGGCAATCTGGCAATCTGGCCATCTGCCGGTTGGGGACTGAGAAATGCCCTGGGCAATCGTGCTGCGGGCGCAGACCTTCATGCGATCAGGATAGCATAAATCGGCTCGGAAAAGTGAACAAATGTTCTCAGGTTTGAAATTTCGTACTGTCGCGCGCCTGCCGCGAACGGGCTGAAGGCGCAGGGGCGTTTCGCTAAAACGTCCGAGTCATAGCTTGACAGGTTTAGGGCAGAATCTCAAAATAGTCCGTATGGCTTGGCCGAACGATGAGGAAATCCCGTCTGTCAAATGTCGCAATTTTCGTGATTTGCAAGCGCTCCGCCAAAGCTATGATGCAACAATCGACTACATCGAATTCCGCTACGATGCTCAAGTGGCTTTGTTCCGTCTGATATAGTCAGGGAATTCCGCTTTGAGGATCTCGCGGCTGCGCGAGGAAGTATCTACCGGCTTGCCTTTGCCCAGGTTGGCGGCCTGGGCATTCCGCGCCATATCAGCGAGCGTGGCGTACTTTGGTTCTGCCGTTTCGGGATCCACCCAATTACGCAGCAGTTCGCCAACCGAGCAGCCCTGTTCTTCCGCCATTGCTTGCAGGCGCTCAGCGACTTCTTTTGGAATATCAATCAACATATCGTCCTTGTCCTTTCGCGCTTTCCCGCGGGATAAGGCTCTGTCACTCCTTCACATAAGGCTGGCCCACCGCTTTCGGCGGACTCGCCCGCCCGATGAAACCAGCCAGGACCACCAGCGTCACCGCGTAGGGCACCATCTGCAAGAACTGCACCGGGAAGCCGACGCCGACCATCTGCAAGCGGATGCCCAGAGAATCGGAGAAACCGAAGAGCAGCGCCGCGCCGAATGCGCCGATGGGCGTCCACTTGCCGAAGATCATCGCCGCCAGCGCGATGAAACCGGCCCCGCGCGTCATGCCGTCATTGAAGCTGCCGGTCGCTTCCAGCGAGAACCAGGCGCCCGCCAAACCGGCGATCATGCCGCTGATGAAGACGTTGGTCCAGCGCGTGCGATTGACGTTGATGCCCAGCGTATCGGCGGCGTGGGGATGTTCGCCGACCGCCCGCGTCCGCAAGCCCCAGCGCGTATAGAACATCACGATATGGGTGAAGGCCAGCATGACAAACATCATGAAGAAGATGGGCTGGTTGGTGAAGATAGCCTCGCCGATGACGGGCAGGTCGCTCAGGATCGGGATGGCGATATTGCCCAGCTTGGCCGCGCCCGCTTCGGTGGAGAGCAGGTATTCGCGGCGGACGAAACTGGTCACGCCCACCGCCAGGATATTGATGACGGTGCCGCTGACGATCTGATCGGTGCGGAAAGTGATGGAGAGCCAGCCATGCAGCAGGGCGATCAAGCCGCCGGCCAGCACGGCGATGATGACCGCCAGCAACTGCGCCGTCTCCAAAGGCAAAGGCGTCGCGCGCAGGAAGAAGAGAGTGGTGAAGCCGAAACAGGCGGCGAATAACATCATGCCTTCGATGGCGATATTGACCACGCCAGCCCGCTCGCACCAGATGCCGGCGAAAGCGCCGATGGCCAGTGGCGTGGCCAAGCGCAGGCTTTCGGCGACGATGGTTGTCAGATTAGTCTCGTTGCCGGCCGCCGCCGCGATGATGACGGTCGGGATGAATAGCAGACCGCAGATTGCCAGCAGCGCCAGGCTGATCCCCCGCGGACGCGACTCCTGCCATTCGACAAGGTTCAATCCGCCGCTGACGATGAAGAGCAGGCCGATGACGACGAGGTAGGGCGAGGTCGGCACCGGGATGTTGCCCACGGTCGGCTCTTCGCCCAGGGAGGTCGATTCGAAGGTCAGCGTGGTGACGAGTTCGCTATCCAGCGTTCCGGCTTCGACGAAGATGAAAAGGCCGAGCAGGATAAGCAGGAGCGCGATGATGCGTCTGCGCGTGATTCTGATGCTTGGACGGCGCGTCTTGGGCTTGCTGGTGGCGGTCATGGCTAGCCTCCCCAGCCAGTCGAGAAGACGAGTTCGCCTTCTTCTTCGGCGCTGCGTTTGGGCACGCGCCAGAGGAAGCGAATGATCTGGTCGGCCGCGACGAACATGATGATCAGCGCCTGCACGATCTTGACCAGGTCGATGGAAATATCGGCGCGAATCTGCATCAGGGCCGCGCCGCTGAGCAAGCCGCCCCAGAGCAAACCCGCCCAGACCATGCCTTTGGGATTGTTCCGCGCCAGCAAAGCGACCGCGATGGCGTCAAAGCCGACGCCGGCGAAGAAGCGCGGGTGCATGACATGTTCGACGCCGCTGATTTCGATGGCGCCGGCCAGTCCCGCCAACATGCCGCTCAACGCCATCGCCAACATGATATTGCGCGGCACGCTCATGCCGGCGTATTTGGCCGCGTTCTGGTTCGCGCCGACCGTCCGCAGCTCGAAGCCCGGCGTCGTCCGCGCCAGGAACCAGTCCGTCAGCCAGACCGCCGCGATCATCAGCCAGAAGCCGAAATGCAATTTGGATTGGTCGCCGACCGCGATTAAGACCAGGAAGAGTTGCAGCGCCGCCATGACGCCAGCCCAGATGAGACCGCTGCGCCGAGCGGCTTGGGGATTATCGCGCCGTTCGGGCAAGTAATTGAGCAGGAAAGCTACGACGGCAACAGCCGCCATCATCAGAAGCAGGGCGAGCGGCGTCGTAATCGTATCCATCGTTGGCAGCATGGCCGCCGGCAGGATCACCGGTGTCTTGGGCACGCTGGCATTGACATCGCCGAGGATGACCGGCTCCACCGATTTGATCAGCCAGTCGACGATGAGAATGGCGATGAAGTTGAGCATGATGGTCGTGATGACTTCATGCGCGCCCGTGTATGCCTTGAGCGCGCCGGGCAATGCGCCCCATAAGAAACCGCCCAGGATGCCGAAGAGCAGCACCGCCGGCAGCAAAATCAGCGGCGATGTCGCCGGTGAAGCGAATGCGCCCAGCGCCGCCACCGCGATCGCCCCGGCATAAAGCTGTCCTTCCGCGCCGATGTTGAATAGCCCGGCTTTGAAGCCCAGCCCCACCGCCAGACCGGCGATGATGAAAGGAATGGCGCGGACGATGGTCTTCTCCAGATTTGATGGGATGAATAGCAAGACCCGATTGCCCAGGCGCAAGAAGAGCACTTCCAGGTCTTGTTCGTTTTTCAAGATGCCGAAGCTCACATCGCCCAGGTCATCGGCGTTGAGGACGCGATTGCCGGGCCGGCGGATCACCAGATGTCGCCGCAGCGCCGCGTCCAGTTGATCATCAAGCGCCGCGTTCACCAAATCGCCCGTCAGGTATTCCGATTCGTACATGCGGCCCACGATGCGGAATTGCGCGCCCAATGCCGCTGGGTCGTCGATGCCCAGCGCGTCCAACGTCGCCAGCGTCTCGATCGCCTCTTCGACATCGTCATAATCCGCCGCGACGATGGCTTCCAGCATGGCCGCGTCTTCACTGCCCGGCGCGATGCCCAGACGGTCCAGTTGCGCCAGCGCGATGTGACTGCGCTGCAGGGCGACCTGGCCGTATTCATCGATCAGCGCCAATCCAGCGCGCGCTTCTTCAAGCTGCGACGCCGACATCTCCGCCAAAGCCGGGTAAAGCGCGCTGGCTTGCGTCAGGGCGTCGCCGCTCAAGGTTTCGGCGCTCAGCACTATCTCCGCCAAGTCGCCAACTTCGGAGCGGCGCAGATCCGAGAGTTCGTCAAGCAGCGGCTCCAGCCCGCGCAACTCGTCCGCGCCCACCTCGGCGATGGTCTCCAGCCGCTCGCTGATGGCGACCGCCCGGTCTTCATCGATGGCGTAGCGGGCGAAGAACTCGCCATAGAGCCGCGTCTCCTCCTTGCCCACTTCCAGCACCCGCTCAAAGGGACGCGCCTGCCGCGACAAACTGCGCCGGGTAGTGATTTCCTCGCTCGCCGCATAGGTTCGCATCTCGCCGAAGTCATCGACGCCGGCGACCTTGTTGATCGTCAAGCCGGTGATGGACTCGACCAGCGCGACATAGGCGGTTGAGGAGACGCGCAAGCCCTCTTGAATATCCGGCTGCAGGGCGTTGTCGCTGACCGTGATCGTGATCAACGGGATGCCGACCAGAAAAGCGGTGATCACGGCGAAGACCGGCACCAGACTCGGCGAGACGCGCAGCCAGAAGCCGATGAAACCGCGCGGCTGCCTCCGTTCCGCTGGCTCGCTCATGTCGCGCCATCCTGCGCCGCTTCGCGCACGCCGGCCATCCGCAAACCGACCGTATCGCGATCGGCTTCTTCAATCGGCAAGATATCGATGATCTCGCCTTCAAACATCACCGCCACGCGATCAGCCAAGCTCAATATCTCGTCCAATTCCGATGACACCAACAGCACGCCATCGCCTTCATCGCGCATGCGGATGATCTGCTTGTGGATAAATTCGATTGAACCTACATCCAGCCCGCGCGTCGGCTGCGCCGCGATGAGCAGTTCGGTATCGCGCGAGAACTCCCGCGCCACGATCACCTTCTGCTGGTTGCCGCCCGATAACCCCCCCGCGATATTGTTGATGATGGGCGGGCGCACATCATATTGTTGGACCAGTTGACGCGCGTTCTCGGCGATGGCGCGGTCGTCCACCACAATCGACTGCGAGAAGGCAGCCTGATAATAAGTGCAGAGCACCAGATTGTGCATGACAGTGAAGCTCGAGACCAAGCCATCGCGCTGACGATCTTCCGGCACATGCCCGACGCCGCGCTCGGTCACTTTCCGCGGCGAAGCGCCGGTCAAGTCGACGCCCTTGATGAAGAAGCGTCCGCTTTCGACCGGGCGCATCCCCGTCAGCGCCTCGACCAGTTCGGTCTGCCCATTGCCCTGTACTCCGGCCAGCCCGAGAATCTCGCCGCGATGCACAGTAAAACTGACCCCCTCCACCGCCGGCAATCCGCGATCGTCATTCACCCGCAGGTTCAGAACATTGAGAATCTCGTCGCCGGGCGTCGCGGTTGCTTTTTCCACTTCCAGGATGACATCCCGCCCGACCATCAGCGACGCTAGCGACTGCTCGGTCGACTCCTTGGGGTCGGCATGGCCCGCGACCGCGCCCCGCCGCAGCACGACCACCTCGTCGCAGATCTCCAGCACCTCTTTTAATTTGTGGCTGATGAAGATGATGCTGACGCCTTTGTCCAGCAGCGCGCGCATAATCTTGAACAAGCCGCGCGTCTCCTGCGGCGTCAGAACCGCCGTCGGCTCATCGAGGATGAGGATATCGGCGTGACGATACAGCGCCTTGATGATCTCCACCCGCTGCTGAATGCCCACCGGCAGGTCGGAAATCAGCGCGTCCGGATCCACATCCAAGCCATACTCGCGGGAGAGCTGCTGAATTTCCGCCCGCGCCCGATCCCGCCGCAGGAAGGGACCGCTGACCGCTTCATTGCCCAGCATGACGTTCTCAGTCACGGTCAGCACATCCACCAGTTGGAAATGCTGATGCACCATGCCGATGCCCAACTCGATGGCGTCCTTCGAGCCGGCGATTTCCACCGGTTCGCCATTGACGAGGATCTCGCCCTCGTCCGGCTTGTACAACCCGTAGATCAGGTTCATCAGCGTGGATTTGCCAGCGCCGTTCTCGCCCAGCAAGCCGAGGACCTGTCCCTTGCGCAGGGTCAGGTTGATGTTGTCGTTGGCCAGCACGCCGGGGAAGCGTTTTGTGATGCCGCGGACTTCGAGCACGGGCGGGGCGGTGGTCATGGCTGAGCCTTTTGCTGACGCGCTTATAGATGATTATAGCGCGGAATTGCGACAAGGCTAAATGTCGCCGGGAATAATCACTGAGTACATGGAGCAATGTAGGGGCGAGACTTGTCTCGCCCGCTTGCGGCTGCGCGTTTCAGCTAAATGGCGTTCAGCCGGTCGGGACTCCAGATTTGTTCGCAGATTTGGCGGTATAGTTCTTGGCGTTCCATGAGGTCGTCGCGTTTGAATTGGGCGTGTGGTTTGAAGGGTAGGCCGCTTGTTTCAATGAACTGCTTGAAGCTAGGTTCATTCACATACTTCTGTTTATTCAGTGACGCCGCCAATAGATTCTGCTCCCTATACTTCTCCAGCTTGTACTCATAGCATTTGTCTTGCAGACTTCTATTGATGGGACGCGGCAGCAAGAGCAAGCCGCCGAAATAGTTGCGATGCCGCTGGAACGCTTCTTCGCTGGAGAATTCGTCCTCGTGCTTTTCATAATGGCTCGCCCAAATATGTTCGATATCGAACGGCTTGCCTTTAGCGTCCCACAGGAAATTGAGAAAGTTTACGTTATTTCCAGCTTGTTGCTCAATCCAGGTCGTCATGCGGGCGAGCAGATAGCGTATGGATCGGCCAGTAAAGTTGTTCAGCGCAAATGGTGACAACCAGTGCCGCTCGCCTGTAACTCCACCAAAATTTTCCCACATATTGCTCAATTCTTTTTGCAGCACTTCCCGTAAAGTATCGACTGTTGAATCGCGTATCTTTTTTGTCAAGTTAAACATAGCGTAGTGGAGTGTGTTGTAACCTATGCGCCGGTAGTTCACCATGCGACGCGCCAGAAAAATATCGGCAAAAGTTGTCACAAGCCGAATCTTCCTCAAGGCGGTCTCGCTATCGTCTTCGAGCTTGAGTGGCGCGAGCGCCAGCATATACTGCAAGGTGAAGTTGTTGTAAGCGTTGTAGTAAATCTCTTCCGAACCAAGTGTCAGCGATTGCGACGCCTCGCGTATCATAATGTAATGCCCGGCGAATCGATTCATGCGCTGCGTGATGAAATCGTAAAATTCCTGCGTACTTTCCAATCCGATACGTTTTGTATTGTCACGCACCCAGCGATGAAACTTGTCGATATTTTCGAAATCCTGATTGGTCGCGCCTTTCTTCCGCTCACGAATCGAATCCGCGTATTTGGCGCGCAGCCATGTCTTGAAGAAGTCATCCGCATTGCCGTTCTCGAGCTCAGCGAAATCTGTCATAAGCCGCTTCCATGAACGATTGGCTTCCTCCTTCTTGGATTGCATCATGTATGGGTCAGCGAAATTGATATGCGCCAGCAGATAGCCCTTCAACATATCCGACTGACTAAGGTTCACGCCGCGGTCGTTCATCGTTTCAAAAATGGTAAAAGCGGCGTCATCTGTCTGTGCCTCGATTTCCACGATATCGACGCAATGCAGCAGCCAACTGACGAAGTAGGGAAGGGCGTTGTCTGCTAACGATTCAGGAAGAAGTTCACCGATGTCTTCATAGCGCTCAACCAAAGTACGAACGGATAAATCAGGATGGTCGGTCGCGTCGAATTGATTACTCTCGAACAGTGCCTTCATGCAGTCTTCGCGTTCCTCAACGGCAATTATGAAGGACTTTTCCATAAACATTTCCTCATAAATCAGCCGCGAAACGTCGGGTATCGCCGGGTTCTCAGCTCGAAGATGGTGAAAGTAGATCAACATAAGCGTCAGTGTAGTCAAGCGTTGCTGGCCATCGACGATATAGCGCTTTCCGCTCTCGGGAATCGTGATAATGGTACCGAGGAAATAGTGTCGATAGTTCGCGACTTGCCAGGGCTCGTGCTCTTGCGCATAGTTGGCTAAAAACTCCGCCTCGAAATCATTCAGCAGTTCCTCGACATTGCGGCGAGTCCATTCGTAGCCGCGCTGATAGAAATCAATGTCGTATTTGACGCCTGTCAAGAGCTCTTTGACAGATTTCGTCTGCGCTTGAACTTTGCTCATTCGTTTCTCCTACCCGTGAACAATCGGGCGACCCAAGGGTCGCCCCTACAAGTCTTGATACTTATTGTGGATTGGCGGTGGTCGCCAGCAAAATATCTCTGTGCCCTCTGTGCCTCTGTGGTGAATACCCCTAATCCTCCAGCGTGCTCAAATCCCCCAGCGGCTGACCCAGAGCCTGCGCCTTCAAAACCCGCCGCATGATCTTCCCGCTGCGTGTCTTCGGCAAATTATCCACAAACTCGATCTGCGCCGGCGCCGCAATCGGACCCACCTCGTGCCGCACATGCGCCTTCAACTCCGCCTCCAACGCCTCCGAGCCATCGACGCCTTCCACCAGAATGCAGTAAGCGAAGATCTTGTTGCCCCGCAATTCATCCGGCACGCCGATCACCGCCGACTCGGCCACCGCGCTGTGGCTGACCAAACCCGACTCCACTTCCGCCGTGCCCAGCCGATACCCGCTGACCTTGAGCACATCGTCATTGCGGCCGATCACCCAGAGATAACCGTCTTCATCGCGCCGCGCCGTATCGCCGGCCAGATACCAGCCCTGCGCTTGATACTTCTCCCAATACTGGCTGATGAAGCGCTCGTCATCGCCATAAACCGTGCGGATCATACTGGGCCAGGGATTCTTGATGACCAGGTTGCCGTCTTCATTCGTGCCTACCGGCGCGCCATCATCGTCAACAATATCGACTTCAATGCCGGGGAAGGGGCGGGTGGCGCTGCCCGGCTTCAAGCCCACCGATGGCAGCGGCGTAATCATGAAACCGCCCGTCTCCGTCTGCCACCAGGTATCAATGATGGGGCACTGCTCCGCCCCGATGACGCGGTGATACCAGCGCCAGGCTTCCGGATTGATCGGCTCGCCCACCGAGCCCAGCAAGCGCAGGCTGCTCAAGTCATGCCGCGCCGGCCAAGCCTCGCCGAAGCGCATCAAACCGCGGATGGCCGTCGGCGCCGTGTACAAAATCGTCACGCCGTAATTCGCCACGATCTGCCACCAGCGGTCGGGGTAGGGGTAGGTCGGCGCCCCTTCATAGATGATGCTGGTCGCCCCCAGGATCAGCGGGGCGTAGACGATATAACTGTGCCCGGTGATCCAGCCCGGATCCGCCGCGCACCACCAGCGGTCGTCTTCTTTGAGATCGAAAGCCCAGGACAGCGTGGTCGAGGTATACACTTGATAACCGCCATGCGTATGCAGCACGCCTTTGGGCTTGCCGGTCGTGCCGCTGGTGTAGAGGATGAAGAGCGGATCTTCCGCGTCCATCATCTCGGTCTCGGCTCGCGTCCCGGCGATGGGCAGCGCCATCAAGTCGTGATACCAGTAATCCCGCCCTTGCTCCATGTGGATGTCCTGCCCGGTGCGCTTGACCACGATGATCGTCTCCACCACCGGCGAACGCTGCGCCGCCTCGTCGACCGTGTCCTTCAGCGGGACAATCTTCCCGCGCAGCCAGGCGCCATCGCAGGTGATCAAGACCTTGCTCTGGGCGTCTTCGATGCGGCTGGCCAAAGCCTGCTCGGAGAAGCCGCCGTAGACCACGCTGTGCGGCGCGCCGATCTTGGCGCAAGCCAGCATGGCGATGGCGATCTCCGGCACGCGACCCATATAAATCGTCACGCGGTCGCCCTTCTTCACCCCCATGCTCCGCAGCACATTGGCGAACTTGTTCGTCTCCTGCCAGAGCCGCCAATAAGACATCGTCACCTTGTCGCCCTTTTCGCCCTCCCAGATGATCGCCAGCTTGTTGCGCCGCCAGGTCTTCACGTGCCGGTCAAGCGCGTTGAGGACCATGTTGGTCTTGCCGCCGACGAACCACTTGTAAAAGGGTTTCTTGCTGTCATCCAGGACCTTGTCCCATTTCTGATACCAGTCGAGCTCTTCCGCGCGCTTCGCCCAGAAGGCTTCCGGATCCTGCCGCGCCAGGTCATAGACCGCGTCATAATCGGGCACGTTAGCCCCCTGCGCGATCTCCGCGGGCGGGTGATACCATTCGCTGGTTGGCGGGGTGAATGCTTGTTCAGCCATGAAAAACTCCTTCAGTTCGAATCATTCTCCGGCGTTAGGGAACGCCTGCATTTGCATCGACTCATTATAAACGATAGGCGTCCCAAGTCGAAACCCGCGGAAAATCCTTATCGCGCCCTCCGTCTGGAGAAAGGCTCCCATTGGCGGACTCCGGCGCGAATGGTCTACAATAAGCCCGTTGAAATGCTGGAATATAGGGGTAGACTGTGAAACTCGCGCGCGCAATCGTTATATTCGCGACCTTGCCATTGGTCGCCGCACTCGGTGGATTGCTGATGATTGTCTTCGCTGACGAGACCCAATGGGGCTACGACGGGGATCAGGGACCGGAACGCTGGAGCGCGCTCGCGCCCGAGTACCTCCTCTGCGGCGAAGGCAAAGCCCAATCGCCTATCGATATCCGCGACGCCGTCGCCGCCGACCTGGTCGCCATCGAATTCCACTATGGCGAAACCGCCAACAATATCTTCAACAACGGGCATACCATTCAAGTCGATATCGACCCCGGCAGCCATATCGTCTACAACGGCATCGCCTACGATCTCCTGCAATTCCACTTCCATGCGCCCAGCGAGCACACCATCGACGGCGAGGCGGCCGCGCTGGAAATCCACTTTGTGCACAAAGATCGCAACTCGAACAATCTCGCGGTCGTCGGCATTCTGCTCAGCGAAGGCGACAGCCAGAACGAAGCTTATGCCCCGATCTTCGACCGTCTGCCGGCGGATGTCAGCGCGCCGGAAGCGACCGGCGAACCGCTCGCCCTCGATACCCTCCTGCCCGAGGCGCAGGGCTACTACACCTACCAGGGCTCGCTGACCACGCCGCCTTGCAGCGAAGTCGTGCGCTGGCTCCTGCTCGATACGCCGCTTGAACTCTCAACTGAACAAATAGCGGCTTTCACCGCCATCTATGACGCGAACGCCCGCCCGGTCCAGTCCCTCGGCAAACGCGATCTCTTGCGTGATGCCCGCTAAGTTCTCCTGCCCTCCGCGGCCGGGGCGCTGCTATCGCGGATGACCAGTTGGCAGGGCATGACGATTTTGATGGGCACGTAGCGGGGATTCTTGATAATCCGATGCAGCCGCTGCATGGCGATATGCCCCATAGCCAGGCGTTCGCTTGTCACTGTCGTCAGCGCCGGCGCCGGATAAACGCTGGGCGGCATATCGTCAAAACCGACGATGCTTATATCGCGCGGCGCATGCAGTCCCGCTTCCTGGATCGCGGGTATGGCGCCCAAAGCCGTCCGGTCGCTCACCGCGAAGACCGCTGTCGGCGGCGCATCCAGCGCGAGCAGCGCCTTCATTTCCCGATAACCCTTGTTGGGCAGGCCGCTTGACAAGGGGCGCTGAACGAGCTCCAAATCAATGCCCAAACCCCCGTCGATCATGGCGTTGAGGTAGCCATGATAACGCTCGGTCAGGCTCTTGTATTTTCGCGGTCCCCGGATGATGGCGATGCGCCGATGCCCCAGCTCGATCAAATGCCGCGTCGCCAGATAAGCGCCGCGATAATTGTCGACGACGACGCTGTTCAAGGCTTGCAGATGGCTCTGATTATCCACCGTGACCAGGGGCATGCCGCTCTTGATGATGAGATCCAGCAGTTCATCGGTGATATCGCCCCCGCCCAGCGCCAGCAAACCCTCGATGGATTCTTCCGCCACCAAACGCGGCAAAACCTCAGCCGGCTCATCGATCACGTTGACCGCAATGCTGTAGCCGAAACCCTCGGCTTCTCTTTGTATGCCGCTGACTACATCGGCATAGAACATGTCGCCGGTTAACAATCTGGGCAGCTTCTCGACCAAAATGCCAATGAAACCTTTGGACTTCCGCCGGGGGGCGTTCGCCCGCGGCACATAACCCAGTTCATCAATCGCATCGGCGATCCGAACCTGCGTCTCCGCGCCGATGCCGGGACGATTGTTCAGATACATTGATACCGCCGATGGCGATACGTCCGCCAGCTTGGCGACATCGGTAATCGTCGGTCGCGCCATCTTCCTCATCTTGCGGATTTTACTAAATATCCGATAAGTTTACTAAAATATTGCCGCTTGCCAATGCGCAATCTCTCCTCCAAAATCATCTTACTCGATTTACTAAAATATTTCAAGAATTAAAGTAAATTATACTAAAATAGCAGGCTAATCTCTTGACTTGTTTTAGTAAATGGATTATGCTCTATAATGCTGGTCAATTAGTTTCAGTTAGGGAGATTCCATCATGTCTAAGAGAATTTCACGCCGCGACTTTTTGAGGTACACCGGCATGGGCAGCGCCGCTGCTTTTGCCTCCGCCTATGGCATGCCGCTCGGCACGGCTCTTGCCCAGGCGCCGCCGACGGATATCACCTAACATCTTGTCGTCTACAACTTCGGTGGCGCGCAGCATCAAGAAGTGTTCGCCAACGCCATCGCCCGCTTCAACGAGGTCTATCCCAACGTCACTGTGGAAGACCTGTACATTCCGTCCACTGAAGGTTGGGGCGGCTTCACCACCAATATCCTCTTGCGCCTCCGCAGCGGTTTGCAGACCGATGTGATCGCCATCGCCATTGAAGGCGCGCACGAATTGATCGCCTCCGGCGCCTTGTTGCCCCTGGACGACTTCATCGCCGCGGAAGAGGCTTTGCAGGAAGTTGAGGCTGATTCCCACCCCGCGCTGGCTGCCGGGCTCGCCGGGCGGGATGGCAACACCTATTTCATCACCCGTGAATGGAACAACATGATTATCCATTACAACACGGACATGTTTGAAGCGGCTGGTTTAGGCACGCCCGATCCCATGTGGACCTGGGACGACTTCCTGGAAACCGCCTTGACCCTGACCACTGGCGAAGGCGGCGACAAGGTCTTCGGCTACGTCATCCCCTTCTTCTTCTTTGGCTTGCAGCCCTGGTTCCACACCAACGGCACCGGCGTTTTGAATGACGACTGGACGCAATCCAATCTGGACGATCCCAAGATGCTGGAATCGGTGAAGTTCATCCATTCCCTGGTGCATGAACACGGCGTTTCGCCATCGGTTGAAGGCGTTGACATGCTCGGTTTGTTCACATCCGAGCGGGCTGCCATGACCGCCTTCGGGCGTTGGACCTTCGCCAATTACATCGCCAACGACTTCCGGCAAGTCGATGTAGTCCACTGGCCCCGGAAGGAATCCGGCACGACAGTCTTTGGCTCCGGCGGCTGGGCAATCACGAAGAGCGCGCAGAATGTGCCGCTGTCGCTGGAATTGATCAAGGAATTCTCCAGCATCGAAACGGATGTCGATTCCATCCGCTTCGGCACCTTCATCCCGTCGCGGCGCTCCTCCGCCCTTAGCGAGCAGTTCCTCGCCTTCCCGGACCACGCCAATTACTTCTGGGAGAGCCTGGAAGAAATCAAGCCCGTGCCATCGCCGGCTAACTTCGCCGAAATGGCTGAGATCTTCATGCGGCACATGGGCGACATCATGGCCAACATCGCCACGCCGGAACAAGGCTTGGAAGCCGCCCATATCGAACTGACAGCCGCTATGGACCGCCTGGCCGAGCGGATGTCATCGTAAGCCGCCTCGTGGCAAAGTACAATACAAGCCTGCAAGAGCGATCTTGCGGGCTTCCCTTGCCATGAACCATAGGAAGACATAGGCTCATGTTGTCACCCAAGCGCAGCGAAGCTCTGGCGGGCTACCTCTTTATCCTGCCCACTTTCATCGGCTTCGCGATCTTCATTTTGTATCCTCTGGTGGAATCGCTGCGCATCAGCTTCTACGAATACAGCATCTTGGGCGATTCCTATTATGTCGAGCTGGATAATTACTCCAGGCTCGTCAACGATATTCGGCTGCGCAAAACCTATAGCAATACCATCGTCTTCACCGGCTTTGCCGTCTTCTTTAATGCCGGCATCGGCTTGCTGCTGGCGGTTTTCCTCAATCGGCGCATGCCGATCTTGATGCGAAACTTCTATCGCTCGGCTTTCTTCTTCCCTATCTTGATCGCCCACACCTATATCGCCGTCATCTGGCAATATCTCTACCAGCAAGATACCGGCGTCATCAACTATTACCTGGCATTTCTCGGTATCGACCCCATACCTTGGCTGAGTCATCCGGCTTGGGCGATGGCGGCAATCATCATCATGGATGTCTGGAAGAATACCGGCTTCGCCATGCTCGTCTTCCTGGCGGGCCTTCAATCCATCCCGCATGAATATTACGAAGCGGCTCAACTCGACGGCGCCAACGAGCGGCAACTCTTCTCCCGCATCACCATTCCATTGCTCAGCCCATCTATCTTTTTCATCCTCGTCATCTTCATGATCGGCGCCCTGCAAGTCTTCGATACGATTATCGTGCTCACCGACGGCGGTCCCGGCGACGCCACGCGCAGCGTCGTCATGTACATTTATCAGCAGGCTTTTCAACGGCTGGATTTCGGCTATGCCGCCGCCATCTCCTGGACATTATTCCTTGTGATCATGGCGGTAACCCTGGTTCAGTTCCTGGTGAGCCGCCGCTGGGTCCACTATGAATAGCCAAGCGAAGGTCCTTGTGTCGTGATTGCCCAAACCAAAGCTCCCTTTTCCGCGCGCAGACAATTGATGCGGCAAAGCAGAAAACCGCTCAAATGGCAAGACGTCCTCTCCTACGCCGTGCTCACGCTTGCCGCCTTGCTGGTCTTGATGCCCCTGTTGTGGATGTTCTCGACTTCGCTGCGTCCCCTGGCCGATAGTTACAAGCTGCCCCCGCAATGGCTGCCGACAGATTGGCGCTGGGAAAATTATCTGGCGCCCTTCGAATCGAATGTGCCCTTCGAGCTTTTCTTCCTCAACAGCCTCAAGATCGCCGCTTTGACGACCTTGGGACAACTGATCACCTGTTCCATGGCGGGTTATGCCTTCGCGCGCCTGCGCTTCCCCGGTCGCGATGTTCTGTTCATGCTCCTGCTCGCCTCTTTGATGGTGCCGGGCCAGGTAACCATTATCCCGATCTACCTGATGATGGCGGAGTTGAAGCTGGTCAATACGCACGCCTCTTTGATCCTGCCTGGTTTGATCAGCATCTTCGGCGTTTTCTTGATGCGTCAGTTTTTCAAGCAGATGCCGCAGGAACTCTTTGACGCCGCCCGCGTCGACGGCGCCGGGCACCTGCGCTCCTTCTTGCAGATAGCCTTGCCGCTGGCGGGACCGGGTCTGGCGACCTTGGGCATCATCACCTTCAACGCCACCTGGAACGGCTATTTCGCCGCTCTCATCTTCCTGACGTCCTGGGAGAAGATGACGCTGCCGCAAGGCATCGCGCTGCTGACGGGCTACATGAATTCCGGCAATCCTTCGGTGGTGATGGCGGCGGTGGGCTTGGCCATCCTACCCGTGCTGATTGTCTTCCTTGTGGCGCAGCGCTGGATCATCGAAGCGCTCACCCGCTCCGGACTCAAAGGCTGAGGTTTATATTGGTTATATTCGGCAAACTTATGCCAGGAAGGACCGGCGACGCTGCCATTTTATTTAAGTAAAGTATGGCAATCGGACCTCAAATGGCCACTAAACTGATGGTCCGGGTATGGAAAAATGCAAGTCGCGACGACGGTCCATTCTCGAACGGCGGAACAAGATTTGCCTCGCATACGATTTTCTAACAGGAAATGCTAAATGACTGACTCGAACAATATCAGCAGCCCGATTTTGAAAACCTACGATCAAGACCACCTGCGCCAAATCGGCCTGCCCCTCGGCGGCATCGGCACCGGCGTCGTCTCCCTCGGCGGGCGCGGCAACCTGCACGATTGGGAGATCGTCAACCGCCCCGCCAAAGGCTTTGACTTGCAGCAGACCTTCTTCGCCCTATACACAAAATCCGCTGACGGGAACAAGACGACGCACGCTCTCGAAGGCGTCATCCCGCCGGCTGATTACGAAGGGGCGCGCGGCGCTCTCGTGCCCAACCACGGCTTGCCCCGCTTCCGCAACTGCGCGTTCGCCGCCGCTTATCCTTTTGGCAGCGTGAAGCTCAGCGATCCCGATGTCCCGCTCAGCGCCGAATTAAAAGCGTTCAATCCGCTCATCCCGACCGACAGCGACAACAGTGGCATTCCAGTGGCTATCCTGCGCTTCCTGCTGCGCAACGAGGGCGATAGCGATGTTGAAGCGGCGGTTTGCGGCAGCCTGCAAAATTTCATCGGCGTCGACGGCACAAGCGGCGAGGCGCGCGACAACTACAACACCTACCGCGAACAAGACGGTCTCGCTGGCATCTTCATGGCTTCGGAAGGCGTCAATCCCGAAGCGCCGCAATGGGGCACGCTCGCTCTGACCACGCCATACCCAGCCGGCGGGCAAGCTTCCCCCCATCGCGATGGGGGGATTGAGAGGGGTGAAACAGCCGCCATCAGCCACCGAACCGCCTGGGCAAATGTCACCTGGGGCGATTCCCTGCTTGACTTTTGGGACGACTTCGGCGAGGACGGGAAGCTGGAAGAGCGCGAGCGCGACGGCGTCGACAGCCCGACCGGTTCGCTCGCTGTTTCGCTGACCGTGCCCGCGGGCGGAGCCGCCGCTGTGACCTTCTTCCTCACCTGGCATTTTCCCAATCGCAGCACTTGGGTTGAGGCTGGCCCCAGCCATCACGACAGCCCGCTGCAGCGAGGCGCGCGCATCGGCAATTACTACTCGGAGCAATACGCCGATGCCTGGGAGGCCGCCGCTTATACCGCCCGCAACCTCGACTGGCTGGAAGCGGAGACGCGGGCTTTCGTGGATGCGGTCTGCGCCGCTGACCTGCCGGATGTGGTCAAGGAAGCCGCCCTCTTTAACCTCAGCACCCTGCGCTCGCAGACGGTCTTCCGCACGCCGGACGGCTTTATGTTCGGTTGGGAAGGCTGCGATGATAGCGCTGGCTGCTGCTTCGGCTCCTGCACCCACGTCTGGAATTACGAACAAGCGACCGCTTTTCTTTTCGGCGGGTTGGCAATGGGCATGCGCGAGGTGGAATTCAATTACGCCACGCGCCGCGACGGCGGCATGAGCTTCCGCGTCGATCTGCCCTTGCAGCACGCGCAATCCTGGTCCCTGGCCGCGGCCGATGGGCAGATGGGCTGCATCATGAAGCTCTACCGCGATTGGCAACTCAGCGGGGATAGCGAGGCGCTGCGGGGGATGTGGCCGAACGCGCGCAAGGCGCTGGAATTCTGCTGGCTGCCCGGCGGCTGGGATGCCGATAAAGACGGCGTGATGGAAGGCTGCCAGCACAATACGATGGATGTCGAATATTACGGACCGAACCCGCAGATGGGCATCTGGTACCTGGGCGCGCTGCGGGCGATGGAGGAGATGGCGCGCCATCTCGGCGAGGACGACTTCGCTGATGACTGTAGCCGCCTCTACGAAAACGGCAGCGCTTACATCGACGAACAGCTTTTCAACGGCGATTATTACGAGCATTTGATTCAGCCGGCCGCGGGGCGCGATGATATTCTGGGCATGCTTATCCACAGCAGCATGGGCGCGGCTGACCCGAGCGAGCCGATTTTGCAGCTGGGCGCCGGCTGCCTGGTGGATCAACTGGTCGGGCAATTCCTGGCGCACGTCTGCGGCTTGGGCTACCTGCTCGACGAGTCCAAGGTGAAGCGGACGCTGGACAGCATCATGCGCTTCAACTTCAAGGAGAATATGTACGGGCACTTCAACCACATGCGCTCCTACGTGCTCAACGATGAGTCGGCGCTGCTGATGGCGACCTATCCGCGCGGGGAGCGGCCGGCGCGCCCCTTCCCTTATTACAATGAGGTGATGACGGGCTTCGAATACACGGCCGCCGTCGGCATGTTATATGAAGGCGATATCGAGAACGGCCTGCGCTGCATCGCCGCCATCCGCGACCGCTACGACGGGCGGAAGCGCAACCCCTTCGACGAAGCCGAGTGCGGCCATCATTACGCCCGCGCCATGGCCAGTTGGGCGGCCATCCTGGCGCTGAGCGGCTTCGGTTATTCGGCCGTTGACGGCAGGATTCGCTTCGCCGCGTCGGACGAGCCCCGCCGGCATTTCTGGTCGACCGGTTACGCCTGGGGCAGTTGCTCGCTCCGCCCGAATGGGGCCGGCTGCGATGTGGAATTCAAGGTGCTGCACGGCGAGGTCAGCTTCGGGGAATTTGCGCTGACGGGCCTCGGGGCGACGCGATTCGATGAGCCGCAGGTTCTGGCGAAGGGCGATACGCTGCGCTGCAAAGTGACGGCATAGCGTTTGGGACTGCGCGTCCACTCCAATAGGCGCGCTTTGTAGGGGCGATCCTTGGATCGTCCGCTTCTTCGGATATCGGCGCGACGGCCGAGGGAATCCTGCAGGTCCGTTATAATCAGACACAGATGCCATAGAGAGATGGCAGGCGGGCGACTCAAGAGTCGCCCTTACAAGGCTTGTCCGGTAGTGTGGCGCGACGGTCGTTTTCTCACCCCTCACCCCCCGGCCCCCTCTCCCACAAGGGGAGAGGGGGAGCTAAATTTGGCGGAATTTGTAGTTTTTCGTTGAGTATCGCGAAGATAGTCCTCCATTTTTGTATGTGTTCGGTAATTTATAGATATTTCTCCGTTTGAAATGGTAATATCAATCAAGCCTTGTAGGGGTGCTCCTTGGATCGTCCGCTTCTTCGGATATCGGCGTGACGGCCGAGGGAATCCTGCAGGTCCGTTATAATCAGACACAGATGCCATAGAGAGATGGCAGGCGGGCGACTCAAGAGTCGCCCCTACAAGGCTTGTCCGGTAGTGTGGCGCGACGGTCGTTTTCTCACCCCTCACCCCCGGCCCCCTCTCCCACAAGGGGAGAGGGGGAGCTAAATTTGGCGGAATTTGTAGTTTTTCGTTGAGTATCGTAAGGATCTTGCCTTCAATCAGTTAAGCTACGGTGACGTTAAGGTGTGCTTTACGCGAGAACTGCAGTACCGGACAAGCCTTACAACTCGAGTTTAGCCTTGCTTTTGCATAACCTTGCAGGAGCGATTTCGGTGTTCACAGTGGCCAGACTCTTCAGTATTGCGCCTGTAAAGGAAGACACTCATGCTCATCATCGCCAGCCGTAATGGCGTCATCGGAATTGCGGAGGCCATGCGCGCGCTCAAGCAGGGCGGCAGCGCTATGGACGCGGTCGAGATTGGCATCCGCGCCGTCGAAGCGGATCCGACCGATCAGACGGTCGGCTACAACGGCTATCCCAACATCCTGGGCGAATTGGAGTTGGACGCCAGCGTCATGGACGGCAGGACGCTTAATTCGGGCGCGGTCGCTTTGATGCGCGGCTTTCCCTACGCCATCTCGGTCGCGCGTCAGGTTATGGAGCGCAAGCTGCCGCATGTTTTGCTGGCGGGGGCGGGGGCGGAACGCTTCGCTCGCGAGATCGGCGCGGAAGCCTGGGACGAGATGTTGACTGAAGAGATCCGCGCGGTCTGGCGGAAGCGCCTGGCCGATAGCACAGCCACCGGCGAAATTCCGCCGCTTAAGGAAAACAGCCCGCTACTCGAATGGGTCAAGTTGGCGACCGATCCGGAGCGCGTGGCGGGCACGGTCAATTTCATCGCCATTGATGGACGGGGCGATATCGCGTCGGGCGTGAGCACCAGCGGCTGGGCTTGGAAATATCCGGGGCGCATCGGCGATTCGCCCATCATTGGCGCGGGCAATTATGCCGATAATCGCTATGGCGCTTGCGCTTGCACCGGCATGGGCGAGATGGCGATCAACGCGAGCACGGCTCGCAGCGTCGTGCTTTATCTCAAGACGGGTATGGCGTTGGCTGACGCCGCGCGCGAGGCGATGCGGGACTTGCGCGACCTGGGCGGGGATTACATCGGCGGCATGAACCTGGTCGCGCTGGACAAAGACGGCGGGCATATCGGCATGTCATCGGAGGCCGGGCGGACATACATCTATCAGCAGGCTGATATGGCGGAGCCTGCGGAAGTTGAACGGGAAATGGTGGAGATTCCGGCGCGTTGGGGTTAGGCGCGAATGGGCGAGCTCGTCACACTTTGTTTAACCACAGAGAAACAGAAGTACGCAAGCAAGTAATGCAACAATCAGAAGGATAGTGTAGGGGCGAGTCTTGAGTCGCCCAAATGCAAAATGGGGATGTAACGGGCGATCCAAGGATCGCCCCTACAGATTTCGAAAATGAGAATCGCCGTCCTTTTTTGCATGACTTACTTTCACTTACTGAAGGCACAGAAGTAGAACCAAGTAAGTAATGAAAATACGGAAATGCCGCTTTTTCTACCCCATCCCCGGCCCTTCCCCATTGCAATGGGGAAGGGTGACTCGTCATCGGAATTGAGTATTTGCAAGACTAACTTGGGATTATTGAGGGCACAGAGATTGGCGTTCGCGGTCATGATGGTTTGGCGTAGTTGGCGCGCGTGTTACGCCGCTTATCCTACTTGCCGCGCAGTTCGTTGATATATTCTTGCGCGTCGACGCCCTGCCAGATCTCTTTCCGCAAGCCTTGCAACTCGGACAAGCTGCGCTTCGGCTTTGGCGGCTGGCTGGCCAAATGGTCAACCAACAACATGATCAACTCTCTCTGCTGACGTTGTTCGAGCTTCTTGGCTTTCTCCAGCAATTCGTATACTGTCATCATGCAATTCTCCATCAAGTCAATCAAACAATTATACCATCTCTCACTATGGGTTATCCACCGGCTGCGATTGCGGGGAGCGGCGGATAACGAGGGTATAATCCCGCTCGTCCGGAGACTTTGATGCGGGCGAGCCAGGGGTCGCCCTTACATTATATTCTTTGCTGATTCAGGATTATTTGCCGCCGCTGTGACTTGTGGTTTCGGGCGGGATGGCATGCGGCCCTCACAGATGGTTGTTTTAGCGAATTTCCTCAAATTCGTTGCAATCGCGAATATACGCTAGAATACGCGCCACAAATCTGGAGAACAGGATCGGCGATGACGGACCGACCAACTGTGATAGCCATCTTCGGCGTGACCGGCGACCTCGCCCGGCGCAAGCTCATCCCCTCGCTCTACAGCAATTTCATCAAGGGACGCCTGCCGGAGCGCTTGCGCATCGTCGGCGTGGGCCGGCGGGACTGGACCGATGCCACGCTTATCGACCACTCCCATCAATCCTTGCGCAACTACGCCAGCGCCATCTATGACGAGCGCGCCTGGGGACGTTTCCGCGAGAGGCTGTCTTACAGCAAGGTCAACCTGCCGCGGCCGGAGACTTACCGCAACCTGCGCGACGACCTGGAAGCGCTGGACGGCGGGGCGAGCAACAGGCTCTATTACTTGTCGATCGCGCCGGAATTTTACGCCGATGTCATCCGCAACCTGGGCGCGCTGGGGATGGCGCGGGAGAACGGAGGTTGGCGGCGGATCGTCATCGAAAAGCCTTTCGGCTACAACATGGAAACGGCGCAATCGCTTAATCGCGTGGCGCATTCGGTTTTTGACGAATCGCAAGTTTACCGCATTGATCATTACTTGGGCAAGGAGACGGCGCAGAATATCCTCTTCATGCGCTTTGCCAATACGATATTCGAGCCGATCTGGAACCGCAGCCATATCAGCAACGTGCAGGTGACGGTGGCCGAGACCGTCGATGTCGGCACGCGGGCCGGTTATTACGACGGCTCCGGCGTGATGCGGGATATGGTGCAGAACCACATGCTGCAATTGCTCTCGCTGATCGCGATGGAGCCGCCCTCGGCTTTTGACGCTGTCGCCCTGCGCAACGAGAAAGTCAAGGTCCTGCAAGCGGCGCGCGCCATCAAACTGGAGGACACCGTGCGCGCGCAATACGATGGCTACCGCCGCGCTGAGGGCGTCGCGCCGGATTCGGGCACGCCGACTTTCGCCGCGCTGAAACTCTTCATCGACAATTGGCGCTGGAAAGATATCCCCTTCTACTTGCGCTCGGGCAAGGCGATGCGCCAAAAGACGACCCAGGTGAATATCCAGTTCAAGCGCCCGCCCAACAGCATCTTCGAGCTGACCGAGCGGGACGATTATGCGCGCAATGTGCTTTCCATCTGCATCCAGCCGGATGAAGGCATGCACTTGACCATCAAAGCCAAGATTCCTGATGAGCAGATCGCCAAGTCAGTGGATATGGAACTGCATTACAAGAACGCCTTCATCGCCGATAATTTGCCCGATGCTTATGAGCGGCTCATCCTCGATGCCATCAACGGCGATGCCCAGCTTTTCATCCGCAGCGATGAAATCGAAAGCGCCTGGAAGATCGTCGATCCCGTCATTGAGGGCTGGCAATGCGATCCCGGCGCGCCGCCGATGCAGCGCTACAGCCCCGGCAGTTGGGGACCGGCCGCGGCCGCTGAATTGCTGGAGCGGGACGAGCATGTTTGGCGCATCAGTTGCCTGCACGAAGATTAGCGCCACAAGACGCATCTGTCCAATAATTTAGGACCACTACAGGCATACCCCCTGCCACGTATGTATACTGTATCAATACATACCCCCATTCACTGGCGTTCTCCGGCGCTCCACAGCCGCTTTACCGCCCATCTGCGCTATAATCCGCTCGACCCACTCGAAAGCGAGAACCCCATGAACAAGCCGAATATCCTCATCATCATGTCCGACGAGCACGCGCCGATGTTCAGCAGCGTCTACGGGCATCCCATCCTGCAAACGCCGAACATGGAAGGCCTGGCAGCCGCGGGCGCGACCTTCGACGCCGCCTACTGCAATTCCCCGCTGTGCATGCCATCGCGCATGTCCTTCATGACCGGCCGCCTGGTTCATCACATCGGCGCCTGGGACAACGTGACGCCGCTGCGCTCGGAAGCAGTAACCTGGGCGCATCGCTTGCGCGCGCAGGGCTATGAGGCGGCGCTATCGGGCAAGCAGCACTTCGGCGGCCCCGATCAACTGCATGGCTTTCAGCGGCAACTGGCCCGCGACCTGCACGCCGAGCGCTATCACCCGATTCATACCTGGGACGAGGGCACCCCGCCCGCCCAACAAGACTGGCAAGAAGTCTATGCCGCCGGACCCGGCTGGACGGAAGAATTGGAGGTGGACGATCTGGCGGGGGCGCGGGCGCTGGAATACCTGCGCGATCCAGCCCGCAAGGAGAAGCCCTGGGCGCTGAATGTCTCCTTCATTGCGCCGCACTTCCCGCTGGTGGCGCCGCAGCGCTTCTGGGACATGTATCCGCCAGCGGACATGGACTTGCCCGATATTCCTGACGGTCACCTGGACAATCTTCACCCGATGGCGCAGCGCTTCCGGACGATGTTCGGCTTTCCGCAATTTCCCGATGAGGTCGTTCGGCGGGCGCGAGCCGGCTACTACGCGCTGATCAGCTATTTCGACGAGAAAATCGGCGAGCTGCTTGAGGCCCTGGTCGAGACCGGGCAATACGAGAACACGGTTGTCATTCACCTCAGCGATCACGGCGAGATGAACGGCGAGCACGGCATGTGGCGCAAGTCGAACTTTTACGAAGCCTCGGCGCGCGTCCCGCTGCAAGTGGTCTGGCCCGGGCGGATAGAGGCCGGGCGGAGGCTGCCCGATGTGGTCTCGCTGGTCGATGTGACGGCGACCATCTGCGATATCGCCGGCGACGACTGCGATCTGCCGCTGGATGGCGACAGTCTGCTGCCGCTGCTGACGGAGGGCGACCCCAACTGGAAGGACGAAGCGTTCTGCGAATACCTGGCGCATGGGACCGATCGGCCGCAGGCCATGCTGCGCCGCGGACGCTACAAGCTGAATTACAGCTGGAATGAACCGGTCGAGCTCTATGACCTGGCGGCGGACCCGGGCGAGTTCAATGATCTCGCGAACGAGGCGGAATACCGGGATCTGATCGCGGCGATGACGAGTGACTTGCTGGCGGATTGGGAGCCGGCGACGCTGGACGCGGAGGTGCGGGAGAGCCAGCGGCAGCAGAAGTATATCGAAGCGCGCTTCGGGACCGGCTGGCGGGAAGTGAATTAACAATGAGCCTGCCTTTAATACGGAAGTATCTCACATATTATTTAACCACCGAGGACACCGAGAGAGTCGCCGAGCTTGCGGGCGACACAAGTGTCGCCCCTACATGTCGTCGCTTATGGGGCTGAGTTTGGAAACGTGTTCAACACATTGAATGATCAAGTATTTGCCTGAGGCTTCCAGCTAGAATCGCGATTCATTTCAGCGCGACAAGTTCTTCCAGCCGCTGGTATTGGCTCATGTAGAGGTCATGATAGAAGCCGCCCATTGCCAGCAACTCGTCGTGCGTGCCGCGCTCGATGATGCGCTGGTCGTTGACGACGAGGACCTGGTCGGCGTTGCGGATGGTGCTGAGGCGATGAGCGATGACGAAGGCGGTGCGGCCTTCCAGCAGGCGCAGCAGCGCTTCCTGAATATGGATTTCGGTGCGGGTGTCGACGCTGCTGGTGGCTTCATCGAGGATGAGGATGCGCGGGTCAGCCAGGATGGCGCGGGCGATGGCGAGAAGCTGGCGTTGCCCTTGGCTGAAGTTGTGCCCCTTCTCCGAGACTTGCGTCTGATAGCCGCGCGGCAAGAGGCGGATGAAGCTGTCGGCGTTGGCCAGCTTGGCCGCTTCGATGACTTCGGCGTCAGTCGCGTCCAGCCGGCCATAGCGGATATTCTGAATCACCGTGCCGCTGAAGAGGAAGGTGTCTTGCAGGACGATGCCGAGCTGCTCGCGGATGGAATCCTGGGTGACGTTCCGGATGTCCTGGTCGTCGATGCGGATGCCCCCGGCGGTGACATCGTAGAAGCGGCTGAGCAGGCTGATGATGGTGGTTTTGCCGGCGCCGGTGGGACCGACGAGGGCGATGGTCTGCCCGGGTTCGACGTGCAGGTTGATGCCTTCCAGCACCGGTTTGTCCCGCTCGTAGGCGAAGTCGACATTATCGAAGCGGACCGCGCCGCGGATATCGCCCAGGGGCAGGGCATGAGGGGCGTCAGTGACCGCGGGGGTGGCATCGAGGGCGGCGAAGATGCGTTCCGCGCCGGCGAGGGCCGATTGCAGCTGGTTGTAGACCATGGCGATGCCGCGCATGGGGCGGAAGAAGTTCATGATGTAGATGACGAAGGTGGCGATCACGCCGACCGAGACCAGGTCTCGCAGCGCCAGCCAACCGCCCAGCAGGGAGGTCGCGGCGACGGTGAGGATCATCATGGTGGTGAACATGGGACCGAGGGCGGCGGTGATGAAATCGGCGCGGATGCCGACTGCCCGGTAGGCTTGGCTGGCTTCCTGGAATTGGGCGATGGCGGCGTCTTCCTGGGCGTAAGCCTGGACGGCGCGGATGCCGGTGATGTTTTCTTCCATGACGGCGTTGAGCCAGCCGAGGTTCTTTTGCATGCCGCGAAAAGCCACGCGGGTGCGCTCGGTGATTTGGCTTGTGATCCAGAGCATGACGGGCAGGATGATGAGCGTGCCGATGGCCAGCGGGAGATTCAGCAGTAGCATGGCGACCATGATGCCGCCGAGGGAGAGGATGTTGGTGGTGAACTGGATCAAGCCGTTGGAGAGGATCTGGTTGATGGTCTCGCTGTCGTTGGCGATGCGGCTCATCAGGTCGCCGGTGCGATGCCGGTCGTGGTAATCCATGGACAGAGCTTGATAATGACGGAAGAGCGCCATGCGAATATCGGCGACGAAGTGCTGGCCGATGCGGATCATAATGACGCCGTGGATGACGGTGAAGAGGCCCTGCGCCAGGTAGACGCCGAGCATGACCAGCGCGATTTGGAGCAAGCCGTCGAGGTCGCCAAAGACGACATATTGGTCGATGGCGCGCCCGAGCAGGGCGGGACCGATCAGCCCGAAGAGGGTGGCGATGACGACGAGAAAGGCGACCAGGATCAGGCGGGCGTGGTAGGGCTTGAGGTAATCGGCGAGCCGACGCAGGGCGCCGCGACGGTCTTGGGCTTTTTCGCCGGTGGGGCGTCCGCCACCGGAGCCGCCGATGAAGCGCGGACGGGCTGTCGAGCTGCCTTGCTGGCTCATCTCTTCGCCTTTACTTTTGATACTTTTGCCACCGAGTACACAGAGTTGATTGAGTACCTAGAGTCCATTTCCTTAGTCATTAGCCGGCATTCCACGTTTGGCGAGCTTGAGACGCTTTTGCCACCGAGTGCACAGAGTTGATTGAGTACACAGAGTAAAGCCTAAGCACTGATTCTTTTGATACCGGACTTGAGCGAACGGACGTTGAAGTTAATCACTAATCCTCTTTTCAGACCTGCTGCCTTGAGATAGCCAATGACCTGCGCCGCAGTTACGGATGGCGGCTCCTTTACCGCCTTTAGTTCCACAATCACCTGATGCTCAACCACTAGATCGACAATCATTTCGCCAACGTCGACGCCGTCATATATGACTCGATAGCGTTTCTGTTGTTGGTATTGAATACCGCGCTTTTTGAATTCGTGGCATAGCGCATTTTCGTAGACTTTCTCGAAGAAGCCTGGACCCAGCGCGCTATGCACTGCCATCGCCGCGCCGATAATACGGTATGTCAATTCATCGTTGTCATTCACCGTATGCGCTGTATTCTCACGGCTCAACGTATCCATCTCATCATCTCTCTCAAACCCACCGCTCTACCCTAAATCTTTCCTCTGTGCCCTCAATATTCTCGGTGTACTCGGTGGCAAAATAAATCTCTCCTCCGCGCCTCATCCAAGCGACCCGTTGGCGCGGGCGATTTCGCCGAGTTGCGATTCGTAGATTTCGCGGTAGATGGGACCGGTCTCGAGCAGTTCCTGATGGGCGCCGCGCTCGGCGATGCGGCCTTGATCGAGGACGAGGATTTTGTCCGCGCGCAGGACGCTGGTGATGCGCTGGGCGATGATGAAGGTGGTGGCTTCGGCCGCCAGGGTTTCCAGCGCCGCTTGGATTCGGTACTCGGTTTCCATGTCGACGGCGCTCGTGCTGTCGTCAAAGACGAGGATGCCCGGTCGGATGAGCAGGGCGCGGGCGATGGCGATGCGCTGCTTCTGGCCGCCGGAGAGGTTGGCGCCGCCGGCTTCGATGGGGCTGTCGTAGCCTTTGGGCATGGCGATGATGAACTTGTGCGCTTGTGCCGCTTGAGCCGCCGCGATGACAGCCTCGAGCGTGGCGTCGGGCGAGCCGTAGGCGATATTGTCGCGGACGCTGCCGCTGAAGAGAATCGATTCTTGCAGGACCATGCCGATTTGGGAGCGCAATGCTTGCGGATCCCATTGGCGCACGTCCAAGCCATCAACCAGGACGCTGCCGCCGCTGACATCGTAGAAGCGGGGGATGAGGTTGACGAGGCTGCTCTTGCCGGAGCCGGTTGCGCCGAGCAGGGCGATTTGCTGGCCGGGTTCGGCGGTGAAGCTGATTTCGTGCAGGACATCTTCGCCGCTGACGCCGTTCGTTCCGTTAGTTCGGGCGGGGTTGCGCCGGCTGTAATGGAAGGAGACATTTTCGAAGCTGACTTGGCCGCGGATGCGCCCGGAGCGATGCGGCTGCGAGGCGATTTTGAGCGCCGGGGCGGTATCGAAGACTTCAAAGATGCGCTCGGCCGAGGCTTCGGCGCGGGCGGCCATCATGAGCAGGTTGCCCAGGAAGAGCAGCGGTCCCATGCCGATCATCAGGTAATTGTTGAAGGCGATGAGTTCGCCGATGCTGAGCCGGTCGCCGAGGACGGAGAGGCCGCCGAACCAAAGCACGGCTACTGTGCCCACATTGGTCAGGATCTGCAGGATGGGCATGGCGATGGCCATTAGTACGCCGACTTCAATGTTGCGCTCGCGATAGTCGTCATTGCTCGCGCTGAATTGATCGATTTCGAAGCGGGCGCGGACGAAGGCTTTGACGACTTGCATGCCGGCCAGGTTCTCCTGCACCAGGGTATTCAGGGCGCCGAGTTTCTGCTGGACGACGGTGAAGAGGCGGGTGGCTTGCAGCATGAGGTAGCGGATGAAGAAACCCGAGATGGCGGCGATGACGAACATGATGAGGGAAAGCTGCCAATCGGTGAGCAGGAGCATGACCATGCTGCCGATGATCATGAGCAGCACGCGGAGCAAGAGCGCGAGGCCGGCGCTGGAAAACATGCGCACGACATCGACATCGCTGGAGACGCGGGTCATCAAGCGGCCGGTCTGCATCTGGTCGAGGTTGGCGAAGGAGAGGGATTGAATGTGGCGGAAGAGGGCGTGGCGGATATCAAAAGCCAAGCCTTGCGAAACGATGGCGCGGCAATAGCCTTGCCCCAGCGTGCTGACCGCGCCGATCATGGCGGCGACGAACATCCAGAAGGCGCCGAGCAGGATCATGTCCAGGTCGCGCGGGTAGATGCCGCGGTCGATCATGAATTGGAGGAGGCGCGGCACGCTCAATTCCATGGCGACCGGCAGGACAGTGGCCCAGAAGCCGAAGAAGAGATACCAGCCGTAGGGTTTCATGAAGCTGAAGGCGCGCCAGAGGGACTTCATGGGATAAGTGTAGCGGCTTTTTTTGCCGCCGAGTACACCGAGTCGTTCGGGTAAACAGCCGCCGGCAAGTCACAGCTTGGCTCACAGAAAATAACGAAGCGATCAAATTCGATTCGCGCAGGGGCGAGTCAGCCGTCGTGTGACAGGACAGGTTTGCGGGCGACTTGATAAGCCGCCCCTACAAGGCTTGATTGGTATTTCGTTCTGTCATCGCTTTTTTCTACCCCATCCCCGGCCCTTCCCCATTGCAATGGGGAAGGGGGCTGAAACTGGCGGATATTGTGGTGATTTTCGGGCGGCCCGGTGGCTCGCCCCTACGGGTTGGGATTGTGTGAGGGCGGGAGGCATGACAATTTGCATCTGGCGCGGGAATGCGCTAAGTTTGTTTGCATCCGCGACGGTCTGAGACACGTCGGCGGTTTTCGTTTAATAGAGAAGGAGACTTGCTGTGAAGAGATTACTGATATTGGCGACGCTACTGTTGTTCGCGCTTAGCCTCGTCCCCGGGGCGATTGCGCAAGACGATGGCTATACCATCGCGTTTGTGCCGGGCGTCAACCCGGATCCGTTTTACATCACGATGAGCACGGGTGTCTATCAGGCGGCTACGGACCTCGGTATGAATATCATCCAGCAAGACCCGGAGCGCTTTGACGTCACGGTCTCGGAACCGATCCTGCGCGCTTTGATCGCCCGCGGCGATATTGATGCAATCGTCACCGCGCCCAACGACAAAGAGCAGTCGATACCCGTGTTGCAAGACGCCCACGACGCCGGCATTGTCGTCCTCACGGTCGACACCTTCATCGGCGATGGCAACTATGCGGATGGCGAGGTCACCTTCCCCATCTCATACATCGGCTCGGACAATACGCAGGGCGGTCATATCGCTTGCTCCGCCTTGGCTGACAAATTGGGCGAGGGCGCGAAGATTTACGTCTCGAACACGCGTCCGGGCATCAGCACCACCGATCAACGCGAGCAGGGCTGCCTGCAGGCGGCTGAAGAACGTGGTTTGGTCGTCGCCCGCGTCGATTACAACGAGAACAGCGCTGATACGGCGCAGGCTCAGACGGCGGCGGTCTTGCAAGCGAACCCGGATATCGTGGGCATGTTCGCGACGAATACCTTCGGCGCATTGGGCGCCGGCACGGCGATCCAGAACGCCGGCCTGCAAGGCGCAGTTGAAGTTGCGCTCTTTGACGCCAGCGAAGAAAACATCGGCTTCCTGAATGATGGCATCGTTTCACTGGTTATCGCCCAGAAACCGGCTGACATGGGTTATTTGGGTGTGGTCATGGTTGTCGCGCAGCTTGATGGCGTGGCCAGCATTCCTGCACGGATTGGAACCGGTTATGCCGTCATCACCGCCGACAACGTGAACGACCCGGATGTGGCGCGCTTCATCTACACCAGCAATACCAGCGATCCGGCGCCTGCCCTTGATGACAGCTACAACCTGGCTTTCGTGCCCGGCGTCAATCCCGATCCTTTCTACATTACGATGTCGCGCGGCGTCTATGGCGCGGCCGGACGCTACGGCATGAACGTCATCCAACAGGATCCGGAGCGCTTTGACGTGACTGTCTCGGCGCCGATCATCGAAGCTTTGATCGCGCGCGGCGATATTAACGCGCTGGTCACCGCGCCGAACGACAAGGAACAGTCGATCCCGGTGCTGCAAGACGCGCACGAAGCCGGCATCCCGGTCCTGACGGTGGACACTTTCATCGGCGATGGCAACTACGCCGATGGCGAGGTCACTTTCCCGTTGACCTATATTGGCTCGGACAATGTTCAGGGCGGATATATCGCTTGTTCGTCGCTGGCGGACAAACTGGGCGAAGGCGCCAAGATCTACGTCACGAATACGCGCCCGGGCATCAGCACGACTGATCAGCGCGAAGAAGGCTGCCTGGCCGCGGCTGAGGCTGGCGGACTGGTAGTAGCCCGCGTGGACTACAACGAGAACAGCGCTGATATGGCGCAGCAGCAGACGGCGGCGGTCCTGCAAGCGAACCCGGATATTGTTGGCATGTTCGCGACGAATACCTTTGGCGCTTTGGGCGCTGGCGCGGCGATCCAGAACGCCGGTTTGCAAGGCGCGGTGGAAGTGGCGCTGTTTGACGCCAGCGAAGAAAACATCGGCTACTTGCAGGATGGCATCGTTTCGCTGGTCATCGCGCAGAAGCCGGCCGATATGGGTTATCTGGGCGTGGTGGCGCAGGTCGCCAATCTGCGCGGGGTGACGTCGATGCCGGCGCGCGTCGGCACGGGTTACGCGGTCATCACCATCGACAACGTCGATGATCCGGATGTCGCGCGGTTCATCTATACGGCTGGGTAGTTAGTCCCCGCTGATCGAATGCAAAGCAGAAGCGTAAACGGGCGGCCCGGCGGGTCGCCCCTACAACTTTGGCGCTGGCTAGGGATTCATAATGGCAGCAAATAATCCACTGGTGAGAGCGCAGCGTATTCCATTTATCAATGCGCGCTCGATCGAGGTTTTGACCAAGAGTTGGTCTTATCTGTTTTTGCTGGGTTTGGTGGTTTATTTCTCGCTGGTGGGGACGGGGTTTTTCTCGGTCCGCAATTTCTCATCGATCCTCACCACCAGCACTTTGATCATGCTGATGTCCATCGGGCAGACTTATGTGGTCATCACGGCCGGCATCGACCTGTCCATCGGCTGGACGGTCGGTTTGTCGTCGGTGACGACGGCGCGGGTGATGCGGGACTTGGCTGACAGCGGCAACGACATCGCCTACGCCATGCTGATAGGCACGATGGCCGGCTTGCTGGTCGCGCTGATTCCGGGTTTGGTGAATGGCGTATTGGTGGCGCGGATCAAGGTGCCGCCTTTCATCGCGACGCTGGGCATGTTCGGCATTGTGCGGGGGGCGGCTTTTTTGCTGACCGATGGCCAGCAGGTGGTGCGCGGATTGTCCTCCGAATTGCGCGAGGCGCTGCGCATGATTGGGAACGGCAGCTTGCTCTATTACATCCCCGATGATGGCTTTCACTGGTTCTCGCTGCCGCCGGATTTGGCGCCGCAGCAGTTGCGCGTCGTGTCCCAGCTTTTGCCCTACCCCGTCATCATCACGGCGCTGGTCGTCATCATCTTCGCCTTCATTTTGGCGCGCACCAAATTCGGCCGCCACACCTACGTCATCGGCGGCAGTGAAGAAGCGGCGCGGCGCTCCGGCATTAATGTCGACCGCCACTTACTCATCATCTATATCATCTGCGGCTTCACGGCTGGCATCGCCGGGGTACTGCATCTCTTCCGTTTTACGGCGGGGGCGCCACAAGCGGGCGAGGCGGCGCTGCTCTCGTCGGTGGCGGCGGTGGTCATCGGCGGGACGAACCTCTTCGGCGGCGAGGGGGATATCATGGGCGCGGTTGTGGGCTCGCTGATTATCGCCGTCTTGCAGACCGGGTTGGTGATTTTGAATATCGATTCTATCTGGCAGTTCATCGTGGTCGGCGTGGTCATCATCATCGCCGTGCTGGTCAATCAGCTGAAGGCGGCGCTGGAAAGTTTGCAGACGAATGCTTGAGTTTGAGCGCCATCGTAACGGCTCATGCCGCGGACAAGTGCGGGGATGGGATTTCCCCACGGACGATCTGTTGTTTGGCGGGCGATTCACAGAATCGCCCCTACAAGTTTCGCCAAGTTGTGGAAACCGACCTTGGGCGAAGCAGGGAAAACTGCTAGAGCGAGTCGGTTTGCAGTATCTGGCGCCGTCAGGCCTCCGCTGCCAAATAGGGATGGGTGGCGTAGACTGGGACCTGCGGCGTTGAGTGGGAGAGGGATTGGCAGCCAATGTCAAAAGAGATCAAGCCGATTCTGACAGCGAGAGGCGTCAGCAAGCACTTCGGCGGTTTGACGGCAGTGGACGAGGTCGACTTCGAGATTTATCCGGGCGAGGTGGTGGCTTTGTTGGGCGACAATGGCGCCGGCAAGTCGACGCTGATCAAGTGCATCTCCGGCGTTTACCGTCCGGAGCAGGGTCGGGTGGTCTTTAATGATGTCGATATCACGCATCAGCCGCCGGCCGATGTGCGCAGCCGCGGCATTGAGACGATCTATCAGGATTTGTCCCTGGCGGAGAACCTCGATGTGGGCGCCAACGTCTTCCTGGGCAAGGAGAAGACGCGGCGTCTTTTCGGTTTGATCCCGGTCACCGATGACAACTACATGCGCGAGGAAGCTTCGGGGGTTCTGGACGAGTTGGACATCCACATTCCGTCGCTGAAGCAGAAGTTGGTCAATCTCTCCGGCGGGCAGCGGCAGGCGGTGGCGATTGCGCGGGCGATGTATTGGAATGCGCAGTTGGTGATCATGGATGAGCCGACGGCGGCGCTGGGCGTGCCGGAGCAGAGGAAGGTGCTGGCGCTGATACGTTCCTTGCGCGAGCAGAATATTCCGGTCATCCTCATCAGTCATACGATGCACGATGTGATGGCGGTGGCGGACCGGATGGTGATCATGCGGCGCGGTCGGGTGGTGGCCAATATGACGCGGGCTGAGGCGACCGAGGAGCTCATCGTGCGGCATATCGTCGGCAGCGTGGAGAATGGCGAGAGCGCGGTGATGATTTGAGAATGGAGATCTGGATCAACAGGCGTCGCCGCGCGGCGAAGCACAGACTAGGAGACCCGTTGACCATTACGTTGATTGGTAAAATGCTGTTATACTAACTCCGACGAAATTACTGATTTGGGAGTTATCATGATGGAGACTCCAAAGACCCGATACGTCAAAACTGACGATAATGAAACAGAGTCAAATGCTCCTGAATGTGTTCAGGAAGACAATGAGTTGAGCAAGGAAGACGTGCTAGATAGCTTTGAACGCGGCTTCCGGCAGATGCTTAACGGAGAGACACGGCCCGCCCTCAAATTCCTCGAAGAACTCGAAAACGAATAGGCGATGGCGTCGCGAGTTGTTGACACAACGCCAGAATTCGAAAAAGAAGTAAGGCAACTCCAGCGCAAATATCCTGGAGTAGCGACTCAGGTTCGACGTCTGGTCAAGCAGCTTTTGGACGGAGAACTGCCTGGAGACAGAGTACCGCAATCATTTGCCCAAACTTTCAAAGTTAGATTGCCAAATCCAGCAGCAAGACGGGGCAAACGCGGCGGCTTTCGCGTATATTATACGCTCTATGGCAAGGATCAAACATTCCTCATAACCATATACTCCAAAACTGAAAAGAACGATGCTAGCCTTAACGAGGTACGGCAGCGAATCTTACGTATTCAAGAGAGTGTTGATAGCAAGAATATCGGCAAGCCGTAACGCCTTGATTCACATATAGGTCTCGCCAGAGCAACCACTTTGCTTCGCCGCGATTTTCGTATGGCGACAAGTGGATTCTGAATTCATGAAGGGAAGCAGAACCATGCCCAAGACGCTCAGCCCCGGACGCTATCGCGGATTGAAGACGACGAGTCTTGAAGAGGCTGATGTCTTCGGCATCATCGCCTTCGACCAGCGCGGCAGTTACCGGAGAATGATGCCGGCCGCCGCCAGCTACGAGCAGCTCGTGCAGGTCAAATCCGAAATCATCGGCGCGCTCTCGACTGAAGCCAGCGCCATCCTGACCGACCCGGTCTATGGCTTGGGACCGGCGATGCAAATGAGCCCGAAGGCAGGGCTGCTGCTCGCCTTGGAGAAGAGCGGCTACAGCGGCGATTCGACCTACCGGCAGACCGAGCTGATTCCGAGTTGGACGCCGGAGAAGATTCGCAAAGCCGGCGCCAGCGCGGTCAAGTTCATGGTCTATTATCATCCCGGCAGCGGCGAGCTGGCTGAGGAGCTTGAGGCGCTGATCCGCCAGGTCAGGCGGGAGTGTCACGCCTGGGATTTGCCGGTATTCCTCGAGCCGATGTCCTACAGCCTCGACCGCGCCGCTCCCAAAGGCAGCGCTGACTTCGCCGAGGGGCGGGCTGAGGTCGTGATCGAAACGGCGCGCCGCTTGTCGCGCACCGGCGTTGACGCGCTGAAGATGGAATTCCCGCTTGATATCCAGTTCAATCAAGACGAAAGCGAATGGCAGGATGCCTGCCAACGGCTCAGCGATGCTTCGGCTGTGCCTTGGGTGCTGCTGAGCGCCGGCGTTGACTTCGAGCAATTCAAACCGCAGGCGCAGGTCGCCTGTGAGTGTGGCGCCAGCGGCTTCTTGGCCGGGCGCGCCATCTGGAAAGAAGCGGTCGCACTGTCCGAGGCTGACCGGACTGCTTTTCTACATGATGTGGCGGGGAAGCGCTTGCGGGAACTGCTCGCGATTGCCGCGGCCGCTGCCCGCCCCTGGAGCGACTTCTACCGCGGGCCGGCATCAAGCGAAGACTGGTACGAGAGTTACGCTTGATGAGCGGGAGTAGCGGGCGACCTGCTGGGCGGGAGTGGCAAATTATGCGGATATATGTTTGGCGGGGTCGGAGAATCTGAAACTGCGGGCGATCCAAGGATCGCCCCTACAAGGCTTGTCCGGTAGTGTGGCGCGACGGCCGCTTTTTCTACCCCATCCCCCGGCCCCTTCCCCGAAGCATCTGGGAAGGGGAGCTAAACTTAGCGGATTTCGTGGTCATTTGTTGAATTTCGCAAGGATCGCCCCCTATTTTTGTATTGTTTCACTACTATTTCAGCTATCTTCGCGTAGGATTTACTGTAGCGGACAGGCCTTACGAGAGTTCCCGTTGTCGGGATTCGCAAGACTAACTTGGCGCTGAGGCGACTTATGGAACAGCGGCGATTTGGGAATAGTGAGCTATTTTCATCTGTCATCGGCTTCGGCACCTGGGAGATGAGCGTCCGCCAGTATGGTCATATTGATGCCGCCGATGCGGCGCGGGCGGCGCAGAGCGCCATCGACCATGGCGTCACCCTCTTCGATACCTCGGAGACCTATGGTCCTTTCACATCGGAAGCGCTCTTGGGGGATGCGCTGGGAGCGCGGCGCAAAGATGTCGTCATCGTGACCAAAGTCGGCTTCACCTTTCGCGACGACCCCGACCATCCGGGCTTCATGAAGACCCATGAGCGCGATTCTTCCGCCCGCAACATCATCGAGCATGCCGAGGGCTGCCTGCGGCGGCTCCGGACGGATTATATCGACTTGCTGCTGATTCATTTCCATGACCACCGGACCGCGCAGGAAGAGACTATGGCCGGCTTGCGGACGCTGCAAGAGGCGGGCAAGATCCGCCATTACGGCGTCTCGAATTACACCGCGCCGATGATGGCGGCCTGCCAGCAGCACGGACAGCTTACGACCAACCAGGTCGGCTATCACCTCTTCGACCGGCGCGTTGAGAAAGCGGTGCTGCCTTATTGCCGGGCGGAGGGCATTGGCTTCATGGCTTATGGCACGCTGGCTTTCGGCTTGCTCAGCGGCGCCTTCACCGCTGAAACCAGCTTTGTCGATTGGGATTGGCGCAGCCGCGGCGATGCCTTCGGTTTGCCGCTATTCCAGCGCGAGCCCTTTCTCAAGGCTTTGCACGTGGTGGACAAGCTGAAGGCGCTGGCGGCGGATTACGGCAAGTCTGCCGCGCAATTGGCGATCGCCTGGCTGCTGGGACGGCCGGGCGTGACCGTGGCGTTGATCGGCATGCGGAACGAAAAGGAACTGCGGGAGAATGTCGCGGCGGCGGATTGGCGTTTGAGCGCGGAGGACTACGCCGCTATCGACCGCATCTTCGCCGAAGAAGGCGTACCGACCTATATTGATGCTGAACAGTTCGTTTGAGCGAGAGGTCCTGAGGCAGGCTCAAGCCAGTACGCCCTCCGCGCGCAGAGCGGCGATTTCAGCCGGGCTGTAGCCGATTTCATGCGCGACCTCATCGCTGTGCTCGCCCAGGCGGGGCGGATGGCGGCGGTATATCAGAGGCGTTTCGGACAAATGCACGGGAGTGGCCAAGGATTTGACCAAGCCCAGGGCTGGATGCTCCAGTTCGATAATCATGCCGCGCTCCAGCAGGTGGGGATCGCCCAAAGCCTCGGCGGTCGTGTTGATGCGTCCGCAGGGCACGCCGGCCGCCCGAAACTCGCGCAGCCATTCGTCACAGGGCTTGGCGCGGATGATCTCCCGCAGGATTGGCAGCAGGGCTGTATAGTTGGCGATGCGCTGGGAATTGGTCGCGAAGCGGGAGTCGGCTGCCAATTCGTCCCGCCCGACATAGTTGCAGAATGCGCGCCAGACATTGTCGGAGGCGACGCCCAGGATGAACCAGTCGCCGTCGCTGGCTTGCACCGCTTCGTAGGGCACGACTTGGGGATGCCGATTGCCGCGCCGCGGCGGATCGACGCCCAGGGCGAAATGTTCGGCGGCGATATTGGCCAGCCAGGTCATCTGGCCTTCTTGCAGGGACATATCGATGAATTGGCCGACGCCGCTGCGTCCCCGCGCTTGCAGCGCCGCCAGGATGCCGATGACCGTGAACAAGCCGCAGGTCATATCGGCGATGGGCGTGGGGAAACGCATGGGCGCGCCATCGACTTCGCCGGTCAGCGCCATCGTGCCGGATTCGGCTTGCGAGACGAGGTCGTAGCCGGGCTGGCCGGCTCGCGGTCCGCGCCGTCCGTAACCGCTGATCGAGGCATAAATCAGCCGAGGATTGAGTTGACGCAGGGTCGCGTAGTCGATGCCATGACGTTGCAAGGAGGCGGATGTCATCAGGTTGCTGAGGAAGATATCGGCATCGGCGACCAGCCGGCGCATAAACTCGCGTCCGCCTTCGGCGCGGATATCCAGGGCGATGCCGCGTTTGTTGCGGTTGATGGCCAGGTAGTAGCAGCTTTGGTCGCCGATATAAGGGGGCGCCCATTGCCGGGAGTTATCGCCGATGCCGGGTTTTTCGATCTTAATGACATCAGCGCCGAGGTCGCCGAGGATCATGGCAGCGTAGGGGCCGGCGAGAGCCTGGGTCTGGTCGATGACTTTGATGCCGTTTAGGGGCGGGTTGTCAGACATATAAATCCCCCTCGTCGCCCATTATGATAACAAGAGCGTACATTGTTCTCCCATTCAGCGCAAAAGACATCATTCAGCCTCCATCCATCGATATTCCCCAGCCCGGTGGCGCCAGACGACGATGGCCGCCAGCAGCAGACAGGCAGCCCAGAGGCCGAATACAGGCTCCCAGCCATTGTGCTCGACCAGGGCGCCAACGCTGAAGCCAGCCATCCCGCCGAAGAAATTGGACATCATATTGATGCTGCCGGTGATCGAGGAGGCGCGGCCCGGCGGCGCCAGCAGCAGCGGCATCGAGCTGACAGTCAAGCCAAAGGCGCCATTGAGCAGGATCAATGCAGCCGCCATGACAAGCAGAGCCAAGGATTCATTGGCGGTCATCAAAAGCAGCAACGCGATGCCAGCGCCGGCAAGCATGATCGCGGCGGTCGCGAAGACCTGATTGCTGCGCCGCACCTGAAAGCGCGCCAGAAAGAGTCCGCCGATAGCGGCGACCTGCATCAGCGCCGCCACTGGACCTACCAGTTGCTCGGCGATCAAGCCCGTATCGAGGATATAGGCAGGCAGCCAGATAAGAGCGCCATTGAAGACAAAGCCGCCCAGAGCCGCGGCCAGCAGCGCAAAGGCGATACCGCGAGATTCGCGGAGGATGAGCGAAAGGCGGGGACCGCTGGCTTTTGCTTTGGGCGCGTCTATGCCGGCGCGCCGCCAAAAGACCAGCACGAGGAGGAGCAGAAGACCCGGCAGCCAGAAGGCGGCTCGCCAGTCTCCGCCGCCGGCGACCAAGCCGATCAGCGCCCAGGTCATGACCGTGCCGAAGACGTAGCTGAAGGGCATGATGGTGGACACGCGTTTGATCTGACCGCGCTCGAGCCGTTCCGCCAGGATGCGAAACATCGGCGACCAGCCGCCGGATTGCGCGATGCCGTTGAGGCCCCAGAGCAGGAGCATGAGGAGGAGCGAGGTCTGAAAGGCGAAGGCGATATTGACGAGGGCGATGACCAGCAGGCCGAGGCTGATCATGCGGAAGGGGCTGACGTGGCTGCCGATCTGCCCGCTGACGAAATGGCTGATGCCGTAGACCCAAAAGAAGACGGTGCCCAAAGCGCCGACTTCAGCGCGGCTGACATCCAGGTCGAGGGCGAGCAAGGGCAGGACGATGCTGAGATTCACACGCCCCAAATAGAAGCAGGCGTAGGTAATCCAGATGGCGCCGACCATTATGTTTTGCGGTTGGCTGAAGGCGCTCCGCATTGCGCGCATCTTCGCGTCCTGTTAAGTTGGTCAAGGCGGTTGACGATTATCAACCTGAATGGAGCGATCGCGTAGTCCCGTCCTTGCGCCGCGCCCGATTATGGCTTTTCTTCCGTCCGCTTCCGCCATAGGACCAACCCCGCCAGCAGCAGAGCCGCCCCCCACAAAACAAATACTGCGCTCCAATCGCTGATCTCCAGCAGCCGGCCGATGGCGAAACCGGCGGAGCCGCCAAAGAATGTCGCCATCATATTCACTGTTCCGGCGGTTGACGAGGCGCGACCCGGCGGCGCCATCAGCAAGGGGATAGAGGTAATCACCAGATTAAAGGCGCCATTGAGCATCATCAAGGCGAAGCCAACCACCAGCATCGACAGGGGTCCGGCGGCGCCCGCGACCAGCAGGAAAGCGAGACCGGCGGCGGCAAACATGAGAATGGCGGTCATAAACACTTGATTGCTGCTGGCCACGCGAAAATGCGCGACCAGCAGACCGGGGATCGCGATGATCTGCATCAGAGCCGCGACCGTGCCGACCATGCCATCGGCGATCAAGCCGGTATCGAGAATATAGGTGGGCAGCCAGATGAGCGAACCGTTGCGGACGAAGCCGGCCAGGGCAGCCACGAAGAGCAGAAAGACGATGCCGCGCGCTTCGGAAATGATCACTCTAAAGCGGACGCCGCTGGACTTTGTCTTGGGCGCGTCGATGCCCGCCTTCCGCCAGGCGGCCACGACCAGCAGCAGCAGCAAACCGGGCAGCCAAAAGGCGATGCGCCAATCCCCGCCGGCCACCAGCGCCCCGACCAGCGTCCAGGTCAGCGCTGTGCCGATGACGTAGCCGAAGGGCATCAGGGTCGACGCGCGCTTGATTTCGCGGGGATGGAGACGCTCCGCCAGGATGCGCACCATCGGCGACCAGCCGCCGGATTGGGCGATGCCATTCATCCCCCACAATATGAGCATCATGACGAGCGACGACTGAAAGGAGAAAAGCACATTGATGAGAGCGGTCGCCAGGAGGCCGAGACTGACGATGCGAAAGGGGCTGACGTGACTGCCGACTTCGCCGCTGACAAATTGGAAGAGTCCGTAGAACCAAAAGAAGACCGTGCCCAAAGCGCCCACCTCGGCCAAGCCCAAGCCCAGGTCCTGCGCCAGCATCGGCAGGACGACGCTGACGTTGACGCGGCCCAGATAGAGCAGGCCGTAGGTGGCGCACAAGGCGCCGACCATCAGGGTTGGTCGCTTCGTCAGAGCTTGATGCAAGAGTCTCCTCGATTTTGGACATTGAAGTCAGCATAGGATTATGAACGCGAACCGCCTCAAGTTGCCAGTGTCATGTCAGCGGCGGCTCCCTGCTATCATTAGCAAAAAAGTGCGATAGCAGCCAATCAAGGATACAATCGCCTCACATTCGCCACACAGAAATGAGATGAGGAAGAACCGACATTGAACAGCGACGATATGAGGAGAGGTATCGTTCCCGGTGTTATAGCCGGCTACATATTCCTCGCTTATGCGGGTCCGGGTATGCAAGATATGATTGGCGGTGTGATCAGCGCTGATTCTTTTGTTGGCTTTATCTTGCATATCATCATTAGCATCGTAATCGGCGCCCTCTACACTGGTGTGTTTATGCAGTACGTTGACTTGGGCAACCCACTGGTGAACATCGTTGTGGGCGGTTTGATCTACGGGCTGATCTGGTGGATTGTGGGTGGAAAAATTATCATGCCGCTACTCAACGGCAGTGCGATTCTTCAACTTCACATCGGACCGAGTTTCTATGGGCACATCATTTTTGGCCACACCCTAGCTTTCGTGGTTGTCCTGCGAGATGCTGCGTTGGGCATGGGAGGGAGATATTTGACTGCTAGCAATCTTGCAGAATTCCCAAGGCGCGAGCACCCAGCTGGCTACGTCTATAACGCCTATGATGACTCGACCGGTCTATCGAAAATCGGGCGAACGATAGATCCAGAGCAACGCTTGCGTCAACTCCGTCAGAAACACGGGAAGCAATTGAGATATTCACGCTTGAATGAGTCTGACAATGCGCCGAAAGATGAGCAGCGCTTGCACAAGAGACTCGACCATCTGAAAGTGGACAAAGACAATGAAAAAGAATGGTTCAACCTGAGCTAGAAGCAAGCAAGGCAAACGTAAATTATCTCTCGTTCAAAGTGCTCTCTATGGTGGCTGAAATGCTCGCATATAAACAAAGCAATACAGTTGGAAAACCATACGGAAAAGGACAATCAAATGACCTACCTTGCCAAGGAAGCCCTGCCAAAGACCATGCCCGCCATCGTCTGCCACGGACCGGAAGATTATCGCCTGGAAGAATGGCGCGTGCCCCAGCCGGCGGCCGGCGAAGTCGTCATCCGCGTGCAGTCGGTCGGCATCTGCGCCAGCGACCTCAAATGCTACCAGGGCGCGCCGCTTTTTTGGGGCGATGATAGTCGCGAGGGTTATTGTCAGCCGCCGGTTATTCCGGGTCATGAATTTGTGGGCGAGGTGGTGGCGCTGGGCGAAGGCGCGGGCGAGCAATACGGCTTGGCGCTGGGCGATATCGCCGTCTCCGAGCAGATCGTGCCTTGCTGGAAGTGCCGCTTTTGCAAGCGGGGTCAGTATTGGATGTGCCAGGACAAGCACGATGTTTACGGCTTCCGTCAAGCGACGATCGGGGCGATGGCGGAGTATATGCTCTTCCCGGTCGGGGCGTTGAATTACAAAGTACCGGAGTCCCTGCCCGCTCATCATGCCGCTTTCATCGAGCCGCTGGGCTGTTCCATCCACGCGGTGCAGCGGGGCGAGATCGAGTTGGATGACGTGGTCGTGATAGCAGGCTGCGGTCCGCTGGGTTTGGGCATGTTCGCGGCGGCGCGCTTGAAGAATCCGCGTTTGTTGATCGCCATCGACCTCAATGATGAGCGGCTGGAGATCGCTGAGCTTTGCGGCGCTGACATGAGCTTGAACCCGCGGAAGATCGATGTGGTCGACGAGGTGCTGAAGCTCACCGATGGTTATGGCTGCGATGTTTATATCGAGGCGACCGGTTATCCAGCCGCGGTGACGCAGGGCTTAAATATGATCCGCAAGCTGGGCACCTTCGTCGAATTCAGCGTCATGCGCGAGCCGGTCACGGCCGATTGGACGATCATCGGGGATACCAAGGAACTGAATATCCACGGCTCGCACCTCAGCCCCTACACCTACCCCATCGCCATTGATATGCTGAGCAAGGGATTGTTGCCGATGGACCGCATCATGACGCATCAGTTGCCGCTGAGCGAGTTTCAGGCTGGCATGGACATGGTCGCGGCCGGCACTGAATCGGTCAAAGTGACGCTGACGCCCTAGTGAATCTCCAAAGTATCTAGGTAGGCGCGACCTGGCAGGTCGCCCGGAAGCGCAAGGATTGCCAAATGAACGTAGATCTGGCTGGCAAAGTCGCGATTATCACTGGCGCCAGTTCCGGCATCGGCGCGGCTTGCGCGCGGCTGCTGGCTGAGAATGGCTGCAAGCTGACTCTGGCCGCCCGCAGCGCTGACAAGATGCGAGCGCTCGCCGCCGAACTGGAGACGGAATGCCTGGTGGTCCGCGCCGATATGACCGCGCCGGCCGACATCAATGCGATGGTCGAGCGGACGCTGGAACGCTTCGGGCGGATCGACATCCTGTTGGCGAATGCCGGCGTTTATATCCCGGGACAATTCGCCGAGGGCGACATCGACGCCTATTCGATGATGCTGAGCCTCAATGTCGAGGCGGTCATGCGCTGCGCCCAGGCTGTCATCCCGACCATGCAGGCGGCTGGCAGCGGCGATATTATCGTCACCAGTTCGATTTCGGGGCATGTTGATGTGGCGGGCGAGCCGGTGTATAGCGCGAGCAAACACGCCGTGCAAACTTTCGTCCATACTTTGCGGCGACAGGTGGCGGGCGCTGGGCTTCGCGTGATGTCGCTGGCGCCCGGTCCGGTCGCCAATCCGATGCAGCGGCTCCACGAGGAGGAGGAGATCCGGCAGGCTGTTGAGTCAGCTGGCTCCCACCTGGCCTCGGAAGATTGCGCCGAAGCCATTCTCTTCATGCTGACGCGGCCGGCGCATGTCACCATACGCGATCTGGTCTTGCTGCCGCAGATCGACAGGATATGACGAGCGACCCGCGTGAATGCGATTCGAAATTGGGCAAAGGATAAATTATGAGCAATTCACTCTCAAACAAAGTTGTGATTGTCACCGGCGCCAGTTCGGGCATCGGCGAAGCCTGCGCGCGGATGCTGGCGGAAAATGGCTGCAAGCTGACGCTGGCGGCGCGCTCGGTCGACAAGCTGGAAAAGCTGGCTGACGAGCTGCCGACTGAATCGCTTGTCGTCGGCGCCGATATGACCGCGGGGACCGATATCAGCAGCATGGTCGAGCGGACGTTGGAGCGCTTCGGACGCATCGATGTCATGTTCGCCAACGCCGGCATCTATATTCCGGGGGAATTCGCCGATGGCGATATTGACGAATTCACGCGTTTGCTGACGATCAACATTGATGCGGTGCTGCGCTGCGCCCATGCGGTGATCCCGACGATGAAAGCGCAGGGCAGCGGCGATATCGTCGTGACGAGTTCGATTTCGGGATTCATCGATGTGCATTGGGAGCCGATCTACAGTTGCACGAAGCACGCCGTGCAGACTTTTGTGCATACCGTGCGCCGGCAGTTGGCGGGCGATGGCATTCGGGTGATGTCGCTGGCGCCGGGCGCGGTGGCGAATCCGCTTTGGGGCTTTCACGATGCGGCTGAGATCGAGCGGGTATCGCAGGACGAGCGCGAATTCATCACTTCAGACGATTGCGCGGAGGCGCTGCGCTTCATGCTGACGATGCCGCGGCATGTGACGATTCGCGACCTGGTGATTTTGCCGCAGAACCAGGTGAATATTTGAGGGGGCGGACATTTACAATCGTTTACTCTAGCATTCCAGAGAAATCACAATGAAACGAATATTGTTGCAAGGCATCACATCAGAAAATCATTTGACTGCCGTGCGACATGTTTTAGCGCTTGATTGCCCTGAGCGTGTAATGATAAGCGCTGCCTTCATGAATAAAAGGGGCATATTGCTACTCAGCGAAGCGCTGAAGCCTGTAGCAAAACAGACCATCATCCTGGCGGGAATCAGAAATGGAATAACATCAAGCCAAGGTCTTGAAGCATGTTTGGAACTTGGCTGCGCGGTTTATGTCGTTGACACAGGTTCGCAACAGCTTATCTTTCATCCGAAAATCTATTTGTCGCGCAATTCAACTGAAGCACGTCTAGTTGCAGGAAGCGCGAATCTGACCAGAGCCGGGCTATGCGACAATATTGAAGCCAGCCTGCTGCTGGACTTGAAATTAAACAACCGCGACGATAGCAACCTCATTTGCGAGCTTGAAAAACAAGTTGATGGCATGATTGAAGAATATCCTAAAAACGTGATTCGGATCTCAAGTTCTTCGGATATTAAAATGCTATTGGACACCGATCGAGTCATTGATGAAGCTCGGGCTCGAAAATCAAATGAATCAGACTCTCAAAATAGGCACGAGTTAGATAAAGTGCCTCTGATGAAACTCAAGGCTAGCCGAAGACCCAGCGCTTCGTTGGAGGAAATGCCTAACATAGATGAAGCTATCCCCAATCAATTAGCTTTCATTATACCGCTGCAAAAAGCTCTCCGTCAGCTTGACGGTTGGGGAACAAATGATGAGATATGTAATCGCGTCACCAAGATAATGGGGTTATCTGAAAACCAGCTGCGACAGAGACATAAGAAACAAAATATTAGCAAAGTCGAAAAGCAAATTGCTTTTGCCAAATCCAGGTTAACTAAAGGCAAGTATGGCAAAAAAACAACGGAAGGCGTAGAAGGTTACCGGCTTACCGAAAAGGGTATGAGGGAAGACATACTCAATCCAAAAGCCCTATGGAAGGATTAGGGAAACAAACAGCATGACGAATGCACTCTCCGGCAAAGTTGTCATCATCACCGGCGCGAGTTCGGGCATTGGGGCGGCGGCCGCTCGTATGCTGGCGCAACAGGGCTGCAAGCTGACGCTGGCGGCCCGCTCGGTCGACAAGATGGAGGCGCTGGCGGCAGGGTTAGCCACAGAATGCCTTGTCGTCCGCGCTGATATGACCGTGCCGGCCGATATCATGGATATGGTCGAGCGCACGCGGGAACGCTTCGGACGCGTTGATGTCATGTTCGCCAACGCGGGCATTTTCATTCAGGGCGACTTTGTCGATTACGATATGGATGCGGTCAGCAAGATGCTCAAGGTGAATATCGACGGGGTGATGCGCTGCGCTCATGCCGTGATACCGCTCATGCGGGCGCAGGGCGGCGGGGATATTCTGGTGACGAGTTCCATCGCCGGTCATGCCGAGTTGCATCGCGGTCCGGCTTATGGCGCGAGCAAACATGCGATCGAGACTTTCGTGAATACCTTGCGGCGGCAGGCGGCGGCCGATGGGATACGGGTGATGTCTTTGGCGCCGGGCAAGGTGGCGAATGAGATTTGGGGCATCACTGACGCGGAGGAGATCGCGCGCTTGTCGGTTAATGAGCAGACCTATCTGCGGAGCGATGATGTGGCGGCGGCGGCGGTTTTTATGCTGTCGCGTCCGCGGCGGGTGACGGTGCGGAATCTGGTGCTGGTACCGCGGTATCAGGAGGCTTGAAGGCAAGTCAACGGACACTAGTCCATGTTTTTCATTAAGCGCTAGTTTAGGGCGGGTGCATACCTGTCCGAATCCAATTGCGTCGTGCCCGCAAGATTTCCGGGCGATTCATGCGCAACCGGCTAATCGTAGCCCGTCCAATGGCGGTCAAACCGACTAATTCGCGTCCGTCGGCAACCCAAGAAAAATGATCACTCCACCTGTCCAAACGCGGATTAAACAGACGTATTTCCAGCTGAGTTTCCAGATCAGTGCCAGTCCGGAAACTGGATTTGTAGCTATTGCAGTGAAAGCAGGCGAGACACAGATTCTCTGTCTCTGTCCTACCTCCAGATGACAAGGGCAGAATATGGTCTACGACAAGCAGGATCCCGATCAGTTCCTGAGCTTGACAATATTCGCACTGTCCGTTCGCCCGTTGGCGGACAGTTCTTCTGATTCTGTAGGGTATGTATGCCATCTATTCTGCGGCGAGCTCAACGTTCATGTATTCCAGCAAGTGGTGACCGCGTTCCTGCAATAGCAACAGTGCCTGAGAACGCAGCAATGTATGCCGATCAATCAAGTTGAGCAAGGACTCTAACTCAGTTTCTTCGGCAAGGCTCAACTTCTCTTCCCCTCCACGCTCCATCAAACTCCGAATGCGTCTATCTTGCGCGAATGTCAAACGGAGATGAACCACGTTCCACAACTGTTCGTCGGAAAAGTATGCGAGCTTGCCCAAGAATTGTTCGCTGTTCGATGAGCAGCCAAACAGCACTGTCAAGCCATCTTCAAGAACCGACTCAAGACTACACTTCTCGCGTTGCGCTATCATGCGCGCCCGTTGTTCAATGTCGCTGGCAATCTCAAGTTCTAAAGTCCTGCGCTGCATCAACAAATCGCCTCATCTAAGCCTGCTCATATTGTAACTCATATCAAACCTGCGAGGCACTTCCAATCGGTTGCGCCTCAGCCCAGCAAGGCGCGCGCCGCCGCCAGGCTCCGCGGCACGCCGATTGTGAGCGGCTCCTCCGAGCCTTCATATTCCAGCGACAGCCAGCCAGCGTAACCAGCGTCTCGCAGCAGATCCAGGACCGCCGGCAGATCGACCAGCCCGTCGCCGACCGCCGAACCGGTGAGTACGGTACCATCAGGTATCTCGAAGCGATGCCCGGTTTCATCGGCGTCAGCGACACGCATATCTTTGAGATGCACGAGCACAATATACTGAGCCAGTTCACGCGCGGCCGCTACTGGATCCTGGCCGACCAGCAGAAAGTTGCCCGTGTCCAAGTTGGCGCGCAGAGCAGGCGAAGCGATCTGCTCGATGATGTCCCGCACCTGGTCGCTGCGCCCGGCGAAGCGTCCGTGATTCTCCAACGCCAGCGTCAGACCGCGGGATTCCGCATAGGCGGCGCTGGCTGACAAGCCCTCCAGTATCCAGGCTGTGCCTTGCTCCTGCGATACGCCGTCGCGGGCATCGCCGCTGAATACGCGCATGGTATCAACGCCGAGCTCGAGCGCGATATCCACATTTCGTTTCAGATCGGCAATCTCTTGTCGGCGGGCGTCCGCATCAGGCTGCACGAAGTTGTTGCTGGCGGCATAAACGGCGATTTCCAGACCGGCGGCGGCCACCTGCTCTTTCGCCTTTGGGATTTCGCGCTCGGCATCGCCCCAGAAAAAATCGAGCAGTTCCACGCCGGCAACATCTTGCTCGGCCGCGAATTCGATGAAGCCGGTTAAATCCATCCGGCCTGCCTGTACCGCCGCAACCACACTCCACATGCTCATGCTCAGTTTCATTGCAATACTCCCGCTGATTGATAAGCTGTTTCGATGATGCGCATGACCGCCAGACCGTCTTCGGGGCGGACCAATGGCGCTGAGCCGTTTTCGATGCAGCGCAGAAAATGATCGGCCTGCGCCACAAAGCGGTCGGGCTCGTCAAAATTTTGCTCGGTCCAGTCGGCGTCGTCCGCCAGCTTGTAGCGCAAGCCAGCGGCCGCGTTGTAGTCGATGATCGCTTGGCCTTCCGTCCCATAGATGCGCAGGACAGCCTCCGACACCGGCGTGACCCAACTGCAGTTCAGCGTTCCGATCACGCCGCCGCGGCTCTTGAGCAGCAGCGAGGCGCTGTCCTCCACCTCAATCGGCAGGGCGGATGAGACTTGCGCCTGGGCGCTTTCGATTTCATCGCCGCCGGTCAAGGCGCGGAAGATATCGATGCTGTGCACGAGCGTGTCAATGAGGATGCCGCCGCCGGAGATTTCGGCGTCGGTGAACCAGGATTTGCCCGCTCGTGAAAAGCGGAAAGCGAAGCGGTTTTCAATCTGCGCCAGCTTCCCCAGTTGCCCGCTTTGGATCAGCGCCTGCGCCGCCTTTAACGGCGGGTGAAAGCGGTGACAGAAGGCGAATTGCAGCAGCGCGCCCTGCATGGCCGCGACGATGGCTTCGGTCTCGGCGAGGTTGCGGGCAGGGGGCTTCTCGCACAAGACGGAGATGCCACGCGCCGCCGCGGCTTTTACAGCGGGCAGGTGAAACTTGGGTGGCGTGCAGATGCTGACGGCGTGGGGCCGCGCAGTATCAAGCATGGTCTCGGCGTCGTTGAAAGCCCGCCCGCCGTATTGCGCGACTTTGGCTTCCGCCGCTGCCGGGATGACATCGGCGATGCCGACGATTTCACAGCGCGCGGCGCAGGCGCTGTAGGCTCGCAAGTGCGCGCCGGCAATTCCGCCAGCGCCTATGACGGCGATTCTGATTTTGTCCATTGCGCTAGCCTTTAAGTCCTGTCAACGCGATGCCGCGCACGAAGGTTTTCTGCGTGAAGAAGAAGAGTACGATCGTCGGCAGCATCGCCAGGGTCGAGGCCGCCATCATCAACTGCCATTGCGCGCCGTACATATTTTGGAATAGTTTCAAGCCCAGCGAGATGGTCCAGTCTTGTTGGTTTTGCAGATAGATCAGCGGACCGAGGAAGTCGCGATAGGTCTGCACGAAAGTGAAGAGCGCCACAACCGCCAGCGCGGGCCGCATCAGCGGGATCATTACATGCCACAAAATGCCCAATTCGCTGGCGCCGTCAATCCTGGCGGCATCACTAAGCTCTTGCGGGATGGTCAGCAGGAATTGGCGCAGGAGAAAGACGTAGAGCGCGCTGCCGAAGAAATGCGGCACCACCAGGGGCAAGAAGGTGCCCACCCAGCCGAGGTCGCGGAAGATGAGATATAGGGGAATCAGCGTCACCTGCGATGGCAGCATGATGGTGCTCAGATAAATCAGGAAGATGAAATTGCGCCCGGGCCACTGGATGCGGGCGAAGCCATAGGCGATAAAGGTGCAGGAGAGGACTGTGCCGAGGACGGTCAAGCCGGAGATGGCGATGGTATTCCACATATAGCGCCAGAAGGGAATATAGGTGGTGGACTCGCCAAAATTGTGCCATTGCGGGTTGGGCGGGAAGATCGGCGGCGGTTGCTGAAAAATCTCGATATCGGTCTTCAGCGCGGTGACGATCAGCCAATAGAGCGGGAAGATATAAGCGGCCGCCATGATGAAGACAATCGTATAAGCGATGGTCCGTTTGATGCGGTCCTGTATGAGGCGGTTCTGCCGCCAGGGAATCGCTGCCGTCACTCAGTTCTCCGCGTGATAATAAACCCAGCCCGCCGTCCGGAACAGAATCACGGTGGCGACGAGTACGATCATAAACAGGATCCAAGCTTGGGCGCTGGCATAACCCATCTTGAACTGCTGAAAAGCCGTCTGATACAAGTACATCGAATAGAACATAGCTGAGTTGGCGACGCCGCCGGCCGCTCCATCGCGCGTGGCTGTCATCACCCAGGCTTCGGTGAAGTATTGGAAATAGCCGATAACGTTGACGATGATCGTATAAAAGATGACCGGGCTGATCATGGGCAGGGTAATCTTGAAGGTCTTCTGTACGGCGTTGGCCCCGTCCAGTTCGGCCGATTCCAGCAGGTCATGCGGGACGTCCTGCAAGCCGGCCAGATAAATCAGTATCGTGTTGCCGCCGAACCAGGCGCCCATGAAGATCAGCGAGGGCTTGACCCACTTGGGGTCGGTCAGCCAGCCGATTGGCGACAAGCCGATGAAGCGGAGGAATTCGTTCAGAATGCCGAATTGCCCGTTGAAAATCCAGAGCCAGACAATGGTCGACGCCACCACCGGCGTGATCGACGGCACATAGAATATGCTGCGATAGATCGACAAGCCTCTGATCTTGGTATTCAGCAGGAGCGCCATCAGCATATTGAAGACGAGGTGAATTGGCAGGCCTATCAGCACCATGTAAAGCGTGTTTTGGATGCCGATTTTGAAGACGCGATCCTCGAGCAAGAAGCGGTAGTTGTTCAAACCAACATAACGCGGGGGCTGCAAGATGTTGTAGCGGGTGAAGCTGTATTGCAGGGACTGTATGATGGGACCGATGTTGAACATGAAGAAGCCGATGATGGCCGGCGAGATGAAGAGCAAGCCGATGATCAGCGAGCGCCGCTGCCGCTTGGTGAGTCTTGGGCGTCTGAAAGTGATGGTCATGTGCCGAGAGCGCGCAAACCGAACCGCAGGCCGCGTCGGATTGTACAGTTGCGGGCGACCCTTGGGTCGCCCCTACGCGAAACTGTTGAACACGGGCGATTCTGTGAATCGCCCCTACAAATCGACGCGGACCGGTTACGGAAGCAACCTACATCATCGCCATGTCGAGTTCGCGCTGAACTTCTTCGGTGACGCGGTCGAGGGCTTCCTGCGCCGAGAGTTGCCCGGCTTTCACCGCGGTCTCCGCTTCGCCCAGGCGCGAATTGTAGAAATCGTTCACCGGAATCTTGGCGGGCCCAAAGGCGTTTGGACCGTTTAGCAGGTCGAGAGCCAACTGGAAGCGGTGATCGCTGACGAAGCGCTCGGCCGTCGCCGCGCCCACCTTGGGCGGGATGTTCTGAATATTGAAGCAGAATTCGCCCATGTGCTCGTCTTCGCTGAGCCAGCGGATGAATTCCCAAGCCGCGTCCGGATTGATGACACCGGTGGGAATGGTGAAGACGCTGCCGCCGAAGGTGGTGCAATTCGGGCGTCCGCCATCGGGGTATGGCGCCGAGATCATATCCATTTCGAGGTCGGGCGCGAACTTCTTTTGGAATTGGATGAACCACTCGCCGACCTGCTTGAAGCCTTCCTTGCCGACGAAGAAAGGATTCTGCGTGCTGAGGTAATCGCCGAAGCCGCTGGTGAAAGCCGCTACCTTTTCTGGTCCCAGGCGCGACCAGTAGCCGGCCATCCACTCCAACGCCGCCACATTGGCCGGATCGTTCGCGGTGATGGTCTGGCTGTCCTCGTCATACAAGCCGCCGCCAAAGACATGCGCCCACCAAGTGAGATTCGCCGGCAGGAGCCCGACGCGCTCGATGTTGCCATCGCTGTCGATGATCTCGAATGCCTGGCAAGCTTCGTCCAATTCAGCGATGCTGGTCGGCGGCTCGCTGATGCCGAGTTCTTCCAATGCCGGCGGCGAGAATGCCAGGACGCGCGCGTTCGAGGTGCACATCAAACCCCAAAGCTCGCCGTTGTACCACCAATTTTCCCAGAGCTGCGGGAAGTATTCCGAGCCGTCGATGCCGGCGGCTTCGGCATAGGCGGTCAGCGGGGTCAAGGCGCCCTGCGAGGCGATCTGCACCAGTTGATGCAGCCAGACAGCCGAGACGACATCGGGCGGATTGCCGCCGGCGATGGCGGTAAGCACCTTCTCATACTGGCCGAACACGGTCGTCATATTGACGTAAATGTTCTCGTTCTCTTCGTTGAATTGATCGACCAAGCCTTGCAGCACATCAAACTCGAAGCCGCTCCAGCCCGTCCAATAGTTGAGGAAGGCTTGCTCCTGCGCGTAAGTCAAGCCGGCCGGCATGGCGGATATCGCCGTCGCCGTGCCTGCCGCCAAACTCGCCCGTAGGAAATCCCTTCTTGACAGTTTCTTTTCACTCATGATGCTCAACGCTCCCTTCAAAACTCATCATTAAAGCACTTCCTTCATCAGCGCCATCCAAGCATTCCAGTTGTCCTGCGGTCCCTGTTGCCACAAGACCAGAGCAGCGAGCGGCGGCACATGCAAAGCATTATGACCCGCCTTGCAATCTTTGTCAAAAGGGCGCGACTCGTGTGACAATAGCGGCAGCAGAATCCGCAAACTAGCGGCGAGGTCAGGATATGAACAGCGCGCCCGGCAGCCAGGAAAGCCCCATCCGCAATGAATTCTTGAACATCACGCTTATGCTGCTCAGCATCGGCATGTGGTGCCTTATCCTGGCCGGCGATATTTTGCCCGGCAGCTTGCCCGACATCCTGATGTTCGATGCGGTCATCATGATCGCCGTTTGCGGATTGGTCTATTTCATCAAGTCGCGCAGTTTCAATTTCGCCTGCTTTTTTCTGCTCTTTTGCATCGCCTTGTTCGCGGCGCAGATCTCGATCGCGAGCGAGACCGTATTCGTTCTCTATCTCATTCCCGCCAGCCTCATCATCGCCGTCATCGTCTTGCCGCGAGCCTGGCTGCTGCTCGCTCTGTCCGTCGATATTCTATTGTTGCTGGCTTTTGCGCCGCCGGCCGAATTCCTGCTGATGCTCGCGATTGCCGGGGGGCAATCGATCATCGTCGGCTTGCTGCGGCGCTACTTCGTCAACCAGCTAGCGATCAGTCAAGGCTTCCAGGACTACGCCGCCGAGCAAATGAAGGAGGCGCGCGAAAGTCGGGCCGATCTCGCGCTGATGTCCAAGCAGTTGCAGGAGTATCAGGAACGGCTGCGCGATACAAATAGGAAGCTGGAAATCGCTTTTGAGCAAGCGGAAGAATCCCGCCAGGCGAAGGCGCGCTTCGCCGCCAACGTCAGCCACGAACTGCGCACGCCCATCAACCTGATCGTCGGCTTCAGCGAGGTGATGATCCTGGCGCCGGAAGTTTATGACGAGCTCTTGCCGGCCAGCTACCGCGCCGATATCGACGCCGTCTACCGCAATGCCAAACACCTGCAAAATCTCATCAACGATGTGCTGGATATTTCCCAGTTGGAAGCGCGGCATCTCGCCATCGTCAAGGAGAAGGGCAATCTTGGCGAGTGCGTTGCGGAAACAGCCAATATGGTAGCCGATCTCATCGCCAAAAAGGGCTTGAGCTTCCAACTGGATATCCCCCCGGACCTGCCCGAGTTGTGGTTCGACCCCGTTCGTATCCGCCAGATTCTGCTGAACCTGCTGGTGAATGCCGCGCGTTTCACCAGCGAGGGCGGCATCACTATCCGGATCGCGGCTGCTGACGATGAGTGGGTCACCAGCGTCATCGATACCGGCATCGGCTTGAAGGAAGAAGAAATCCCGCGGGTCTTTGATGAGTTCTTTCAAGTGGGCGAGGAGGATGCCCAGGGCGAACGCGGCTCGGGGCTGGGCTTGACGCTCAGTCGTGAACTGATCCGCCTGCATGGCGGCGTGATGAACGTGAGCAGCGCGGGGCAGCCGGGTTTGGGCAGTTGCTTCTCCTTCTCCCTGCCCACCACCCGACAGTTGGTAGCGCGGATGTCGACCAGCGGCGCGCTGAGCAAGCCGGCGCCGGCGGAAAAACGCATTCTCGTGGTCGACCCCGATGAAGCGGTCACCGCCTTCTTCTCCCGTTATCTCAAGGCGCACGATGTCGCGGTCTGCAACGATGAGAGGGAGGCTCTACGTCGCCTGGCGCAATCGGAACCGGATATCCTCCTGATGGCGGAGAATCATGACTACCGGCGACTGCTCGACCAGGTCCAGGGCAAGCATAGCGACCTCAATCTGATTACGATGCCCATGCCCAGCGGACGCGCCGCCATTCGTCAGCGGGGCGCCTACGATTATCTCGTCAAGCCGGTCTCGCTGGAAATGTTGAAGAAAGCGCTGCGCCAGTTCGGCCCGGCGCTGGAATCAATCATGATCATCGATGACAATCGCGATATCGTCCGGCTGTTCGGCCAGACGCTGCGCAGCATCAATCCCGAATTTCAGATCCGCAGCGCCTATGATGGCCGGGACGGGATCGCCCTGATGCAGGACGAGCCGCCCGACCTGCTGATGCTTGATGTGCTGATGCCGGAGATGGACGGCTTCGAAGTCATAGACGCCATGCAGCGCAGCGCCGCACTGGCGGATGTGCCGATCGTGCTGATATCCGCCAAGGGCGCCAGCGAGCTAATCACGCCGGCGATTCAGGGTGAGATCACAATCGCGCGGGGGGCCGGCTACGCGCCGTTGGAGTTGGTCGCCTGCGTCCAGGCGCTTATCGACAGCATCCGCCCGCCGGCCAACCAGAAGCTGGCGCGCGCCCGGCGCGGCCTGGCTGATCCTGGGCAACAAGGCAGAGCCTCCGCCAGCCCGCAATTGGCGCGAGTCGATGGTCAGTGAAGGCCGCGGTCAAGCCAGTTTCTCAACCTGTGTCTGCGCCCAAGCCAAATCCTCAAGCGTGGACGGCGGAGCGTCGCTCGCCGTTACCGCCTTGATAGACCGCAATGCCTCGACATGCCAATCGCTTCCCCAATTAAGCGACCTCGCGGACTTGCGCGTGTATAGCTGCGCGTTTTGATTCAAGGCATCTGAGCGGATGCTGCCATGCGTTCCGGCAATTTCGATAGTGATTGAGGCCGCCTTGGGGTAGCCGCGCGGAAGCGACCAACTGATGTCCAGCGTCGCATAGATCTTGTCCTCAAGCACAACCGACAGAAGGGCGATATCCTCAAGGCCGGGCGCCAGGCTTCCGCGCATAACTTGCAGGTCGACGATCTCAGCGCCGAGCAGCCAGCGCAGCAGGTCCAAGGCGTCGCATCCACGTTTGGCCAGCGCGCCAGGGGGTGCGGAACCCGCGGCCGGCAGTCGTTCGTTGTACGTCAGCTTCACGTAGAGCAGTTGCCCGAGTATGCCCGCCGCCACTTGCTCTTGAATCCGCTGCATCACGGGCAAAAGGCGGAGGGGCAGCACTGGCAAGAGCCAGAGATTATTCCGCGCCGCGCGGTCCGCCACTTCGAGCAAGCGCGCCGCCGAATCAAATATGGGCGGGTCGTATAGCGTTCTTGCGTTCTCCTGGACAAGCATGTCGATCATCTGATCGCTGATTCGCTCCAGCGCGATCACGCCGCGAGCATCGCCAGTTAGCGCAGCAGGCAGTCCACTTGTCTGCGACAATTCGCCGGCTGCAAACTGTCCCACGATCTCGCAGCCGCCCAGGGCATCCGCCGCGCGCCTGTACGCGGCCGCCTTCGCCTCGTCAGAACCGGCCAGCAACAGTTTCACATCCAGCCTCCTTGCAGATCAACAGCGGCGCCCATCCGCATGGATTCTGTGGCGGCTTCGGCCACTTGCACGGCATGGAGGGCGTCGCGCGGGTCTATCAGGAAGGGTTTGTCATCGCGCAGAGCCGCCAGAAAATGACGCAGTTGCAGCAAGTAAGGATCATCGTCTTCGTGCATGGTTTCTTCGGGCAATTGAAAGGGGTCGGGTTCCCCGCGCAAGCTGATGTAGAGCGCCTCTGACGGCGCGCTGTCGTAGTCGATTCGGCCTTTGTCGCCGACCACTTCAAACTGTTGCCTGAAGCTCCCATCGGTCACCATCCAGTTGCCTTCGATATGACCAAAGCCGCCCGCGGCGAATTCCACCGTCAGGAGCATGTGGTCAGCCAGGACCGGCAAATCGTCGCGATAACTCAAGCCACGCGCCAATATCCGTTTCACCGGACCCATACACCAGCAGGCGAAGTCGATATCGTGCAGGCTGACTTCAAAAGCGACGCCACCCGTCATCTCGACATCGGCGAACCAACGTCGGTTGCCCAGTTCCGCCGCATGGCCGGCCGCGCGTATGGCTCGGATCAGCCGGGGGGCGCCGATTTCGCCGGCGTCAATCGCCTGCTTCGTCCGCCGGTATTGATGGAAGAAGCGCAAAACCTGCCCGACATACAAGCGCAGGCCCGCTTTCTCGGCTACCTCGATAATGCGTTGCGCATCTTGGGCGCGGCGGGCAAGCGGCTTCTCGCAGAATATGTCTTTGCCGATTGCGGCGGCGACTTCAACCGCTTCCAGGTGGAAAACAGACGGAGTGCAAATCTGCACGACATCCGCCGCCTGAACCAAAGCCTCCAGCGACGCGAAGGGCGGGGCGGAGAATTTTCCCGCCAGCGCGGCTGCATTCTCAGGCGATACATCGTAGAAGCCGGCGATCTTCACCGGCAGCCGCTGCCAGCGTTGCGCATGCCATTCGCCCATCAAGCCAGCGCCAATAATGCCGATCCTTAAGCTCATCCAGTCAGTTCTCCGCCTCCATGGGTCAGGGACCTGCAAACACAGTCGTCGCCTACAGGCCAATGAGTATCGCAAATCAGTTCCGAAATGACAAATACAGTTCTCGCCGGGCAATCGCTGTGGCAGGCGCTGCGGCGGCACTTCCATAAGATAGCGCGCTGGCGTACAATGACGGGTCAATCGAAGGGAAACAACGCCCGTGCCGGATCTTAAGCCCTGCATTCGCTGTGAACAGGAATTGCCGCCGGCGGCCTTTTCCGATGCGGAAAATGTCTTTTGCAAAAACTGCACGGAAGAGATCGTGGACATTATTCGCAGCAAGTACAGCGCGATAGAAGCGGCGCATTTTCGCGCCAAGCTGCGGCGGCGTTCGCGCGATGCGATGGATGAGTTGCGGCGGAAGTTGAGTTAGGGCGAGCGCAACATAGGATACCTCACCACAGAGGCGCAGAAGTAGAACCAAGTAAATAATGAGAATATTGGAGAACGCTCAGAGAGCAGGTTTCGGGCAACCTGACAGGTTGTCACTACAACCGACTTGATTTCCGTTTCTCATACTACTGAGAGCACAGAGAAAACCCCGGTTTGTAGAGCGGGCGACCCAGGGGTCGCCCCTACGATTTCGATTTGAGATGGATCTTAGGGGCGGCCGGCGTAGCGGTTGAAGCCCATGAGGTCCTTGCCTTTGGCGAGGATGGCAGTGTGGCCCGGATGCAGAGGCGATTTGTCCTGGAAGATATGCACCATCGGCAGGGTGACGCGCAGGGAGATGCCCAGGCGCCGTTTTTGCGAGGTGTTCTCGCTGGAGCGGTGGAGCAGGCGCTCGCTGAAGATGAAGAACTCGCCGGGTTGCAGTTCCATGTCAATAACACCGGTGGCGTCGAATGAGTCCGGATCCGCCATTTTTCCGAAAGCCATATCATCTTGGGCGCGGGTATGCGGCAGGGATTCCCGATGCGAGCCGGGGATGATCTGGACGCAGGAATTTTCGACGGTCACCTCGTCGATGGCGAGCCAGGCGGAGGTATTCAGCGGCGGCTCGAGGGGCCAGAAGCTGATGTCCTGATGCCAGGGGATTTCGGGGCTGCCGGGGGCTTTCAGCCAGAAGTTAGTCGCCCAGACGACGAGGTCTGGTCCCAGCAGGCAGGCGATGCGGTCAATGATGGCGGGATGCGTGGCCAGGTCATAGACGACCGGTTGATCCATGTGCCGCGATTGGCCGCGGGAGCGCGGGTTGGGACCGTCAGAGTTGAGGACGTCATTTTCGATATCGCGCCGGATGTTCGCCATTTCGGCAGGGGCCATGGCGGCGTAGGGACCGAGGTAACCGTTGGCGACGAAGAAGTCAACATCGGCGCGGGATAGTTGGTATTCGGGGCTGACGCGGGACATGTGCGTTCCTTTCGCATGTTTTGCTATTGTAGTCACGGTTGATCGCGGGCGCAGACCGGGCGGATTGATTCACCACAGAGTCTCAGAGAGTACAGAAAAAATCAAGTACTCGGTGGGCGGCCGGCATAGCGGTTGAAGCCCATGACGTCCTTGCCTTTGGCCAGGATGGCGGTGTGCCCCGGATGCAGGTGGGCTGTGTTTTGGAAGATGTGAACCACGGGCAGCGTCACACGGATGGACAAGCCGAGGCGGCGCTTGTCCGACGTGTTCTTGCTGGAACGGTGCAGCAGGCGCTCGCTGAAGAGGAAGAATTCGCCGGGTTTCAATTCTATATTGACTGCTTGGTCCGCATCGTAGGCGGTCGGAGCCACCATTTCATGGATTGCCATTTCTGCCGGCGCGCGGGTGTGCGGCAAGAGTTCGCGGTGCGAGCCGGGGATAATCTGCAGGCAGGCATTCTCGGTTGTGACTTCGTCGATGGCGATCCAGGCGGAGATATTCACGGGCGGCTCGAGGGGCCAGAAGTTGATATCCTGGTGCCAGGGGATTTCGGCGCCGCCGGGATTTTTCAGCCAGAAATTAGTCGTCCAGATGACAATATCGGGACCGAACAGGCAGGCGATGCGGTCGATGATGGCGGGATGCGTGACCAGATCGTAGACGACCGGTTGGTCCATGTGCCGTGATTGCATGGGGCGGCGGGGGTTGGGACCGTCGGTTTTGAAGACAGTGGCTTCGATTTTGGCGCGGATCCCCATCATTTCGGCGGGGGTCACAGCGGCGTAAGGACCGAGGTAGCCGTTGGCCACGAAGAAATCGACATCGGCGCGGGAGAGTTGGTATTCGGGCTGGACGAATGGCATGTGGTTTCCTTTCCAGAGTTATCAGTCTCGGGCGACCTCATAGTTCGTCCCTACGCGATTTGGCATGTTCCGGCGCGACGCCATTGATAAGGATGTCCTCAGAGTTTAGCGAATCGTCACATGGCTGCCAGCGGCGGTTTTTTCCACCAGCAGATGGACGGGGAAGGCATCGCGGAGTTCATCAATGTGAGTGATCACGAGGATAAGCTCGAAGTCCGACTTGATCTTGTTGATGGCGTCGACCAGTTTGTCGCGTCCATCTTCGTCTTGGGAGCCGAAACCTTCGTCGATGAAGAGCGTACGCAGTTGAGCGCCGGCGCGCCTGGCCAGCAGCTTGGAGAGGGCGATGCGAATGGCGAAGTTGATGCGGAAAGCTTCGCCGCCGCTATAGAGCTCGTAGGCGCGCGTGCCCAATTCATCGGCGATTTCCAGCTCGAGGGTTTCGGCCAAGCCGCCGCTGACGCGCTCTCGCTGCGTCGCGATGCGCAGGGTCATGCGGCCTCCGGTCAGACGCGCGAGCAAGTTGTTGGTCTCGGCTTCCAATTCGGGGACGGCAGTTTCGATGATCATGGCTGGCAGGCCATTTTTTCCGAAGGCGACTCGTAACTCATCATAGAGGCTCCGCTGATGTTGCGCGGCAGCGAGGCGCGCCGTAAGACGCCGCAGCTTTTCGCGGCCGGCGGCGATGGCATGCAACTCTTGCTCGCAGATGGCTTTGCGCTCCCGATGTTGCTGGACCTCGGCGCGGACACGCTCGACCTCGGCGCGGTATTCGCGTTCTTTCTCCACCTTGTCAGCGAGGGCGGCGATCTCTTTTTGGATCTGCTGGAGCCTGGTCTGGTCGGCGGCCAGCGCCGTTTCCAGCCTGGACAAGCGTTCCGCCGTTTGCGCGCGTCTTTGCTGAGCCTCGGGCAGGTTGAGCTTGGCGAATTCCAATTGGGTGTATTGGCGGTCGAAGGCGGCCAGATCGGCCAGCTTCGATTGTGTTTTGGCATGGGTATCGGGGTCGACCGCGAGCTGGTCTCGCCGCTCATTCAGCGCGGCAAGTTGCAGTCGCAATTCTTTTCCGTAATCGTTCTCGTTCAGGCGTTTTTCAAGCTGCGCCAATTGCAGCGTCTCCAGGCGCAGGGCGGCTTCAGCGGCTTCGGCATTGCGGCGGAGTTCGGCGGCGGCGCCCAGTTTTTGTTGCAGCGCGGGCAGGTCTTTCAGCTTCCGCGCCCAGTCTTCAAGGTCTCTTTCAAGCTCAGCGCGCTTTCTTTCACAGTCCTGAATCGCGGAAGAATATTCGCGATACTGCGCGCGCATGGCATCGCGCTCGGCTATCAATTGAGCCAGCATGTCATCGCGATGCCGCTCGGTCAATTTTTGGCCGCAGAGAGGGCAGGTCGCGCCATCCGCCAATTGCAGGCGCTCCATCCGCTCGTTGAGGGCGACGCCGTCGGTTTTGAGGCGGTCGAGGCGGGTCGCGAATTCCGAGCGTCGAACCTGTAATTGCTGTGCGCCTTTGACAGTGTTATTCCGTTTGGCGTCGAGTTCTTCCAAGACGAGCAGATCTGACTGAAGCGCTTCGATCTCGTTCGCAGCGCCGGCTTTGAGCGTATCTTGCAAGCCTTTGAGGCGTTCGCGAAGCACCTCGGTTTCGCGGATCAGCTTGGTGCGCTGTTCCGATAATTCACTTTCAAGGCGATGAATTTCTCCGTTGATTTCCCCCCGCTGCGACAAGAGTTTGGCGATGACGCTCTGGCTCTCGCGGGCGGCGAGCAATTGCTGATAGCCGGTTTCGATCGTTTCGCCGGCGGCGATGGCGCGCTCGTATTCGGCGATTTTCTCGTCCTGGCGCTCGATTTCCCCTTGCGCGCTGGCGATATCCCCCCGCAAGTTCTCGATGGCGCGCTCTTTTTCCAGCGCGTTTTCTTGCTCGCGGCGGCGGGCGGCGGCCGAATTGGCGACTTGGGTGTAGCGCTCGGTCGCTTCGTCCAGCGCAGCTTGCGCGGCATCCAGCGCCTGGCTCAATCTGTCATGTTCGGCTTGCAGTTTTGCTTCGTCAGCGATTTCTTCGTCGAGGCGGCGGATATCGTGGTTGAGTATGTCGATCTGCGAGGCGAGCCGGGTCAGATGTTCCTTGGCGGCGTCTTCATAAACTTTCCATTGGTCCAGGCCGAGGATATCGGACAGGAGGCGCTTGCGTTCAGCGGCAGTCTTCAAGGTGAAGGCGTCGGCTTTGCCTTGCTGCAGGAAGGCGGAGTGGACGAAGGTGTCGTAGTCGAGGCGCAGGATGTCGTTGATTTTGTCCTGGGTGCGGCGGAGGCCGTCTTCGTTGATGAGCCGGGGCGTATCGCCAGCGCCCCAGACCAACAGATCGAGGGCGCCGCGACTGCCGCGTCCAGCGCGAGCGCGTCGGCGAATCACGCGGTAGCGGAGGCCTTCCTGCTCGAAGTCGATGCTGACGGACATGTCATTCTGGCCCAGGTGAATGAGGTCTTCGTCGCGTTTCGCGCGAGCCTTGCCCCAGAGCGCCCAGGTGATGGCGTCGAGAATGGACGATTTGCCGACGCCGTTCCGCCCGGTCAAACAAGCGAGTTCGATACCGGCAAAGACGATGGGCTCGGGGGCGCGATAGGCCAGGAAATTGTGGATTTCCAATCGGGTCGGGAGCATGCCTTGGTCTCGATGGCGGCGGACGTTTCAGGTTTATTTAACCACAGAGGACACAGAGGACACAGAGGTATCGCCGGCATATCTCGGGCGTTCTGCCGCGCTGAGTCGCAACTGTTATAATGAGGACAGAATTGAGTTGAGGCGGCCGAGATGCTGACGGCTTTATATGATGGCAACTGTGTGATCTGTCAGTCGACTTGCGCGTCCTTGCAGGCGCTTGATTGGTTCGGGCGGATCGAATTTGTGGATTTGCATGACGGCGTCGCGTCTCGTTATCCTGAGTTGCCTCTTGAGCAATTGATGGGTGAGATACATGTGCTTGATGAGCGGGGGCGGCTGTATCCTGGATTCGGCGGTACGCGCCGTATGCTGAGAGAATTGCCGCTGGGCATTCCGCTGTGGCTGCTGCTGGGTATTCCGGGCATGGATATCATTGGACAACGGGTCTATCGCTTTGTGGCGAGGCGGCGTTACCGCATCAACAAGCTATTTGGGCGGGCGCTGCCGCACTGCGTCGATGAAAGCTGCGTCAGGCCGGAGTGAAGCGTCGTGGCGACGCGGTTATGGCGGGGCGTAGATCCAATAACGGCGAGTTAATACACCGCGGCCATTATCGATCTTGTCGCGCAAGACGCCCCCGTTGGCCTCGATGATCTTGCAGGAACCGATGTTATCGTCATCGCAGGTGATGAGGATGTCGCCGATTTGACGCTTTCGCGCTTGCTCTATGCCGAGGCGGCAGATCAGCGTTCCGTAGCCTTTGCGGCGCTCCGAGGGGCGGATTTTGTAACCGATGTGCCCGCCGTAGCGGCGCAGCGATTCATTGAGATGGTGGCGGATATCGACATCGCCGAGGTAACGCTGATCGGCGCTGATCAGCCAGAAGCAGGAGGCCGGCGCCAAGCCCGCCAATGGTTCGGTCTCCGCCTGCTGCAGGACAGTCAGGTACTCGTCAAAGCGCGTCGCCAAGATTTCGGGATGCCAGTTCAAGGACTGCCCTTCGCGGATGTATTCCTCGGCGGCTTCGATGAAGCTCTCTTTGTAGCGCTGATGCGGGCGCGCAAGGATGGCTTTCAATTGTGACATTGAGGATAGTCCTATGCCGGATCGGCGGCGCGGAACGGGGAAAGCCCTAACGCGCTAAGGAAGGCGCAAAAGGCGGCTTGTGTTTAGCGAATATGGGATTGGCAGCTTAGGAGGCGGTGTTGGAATCGGCCGCTGCTTCATCAACGGCGCTGCCTTCCACCTCAGCATCGGGGTCGTCTTTATCTTCCCAGCTGATGATCCAGATGCAGGCGCCGGCGACCAGAACAGTGGCGACGATCAACGCGACCCATTGTGACGGCAGCAGGCCGACATTGCGCGCTTCGTAGACCAGCAAGCCAACCATGCCGCCCGCCAAGACAACCCAGGCGCTAAACCGCGGATGCTGTATCACCCATTTTACAACGGCAATGTTTTCCATTTTTGGTGGATTCCTCACATACAAGTTGCGCCACCAGTATAGTCTGAATCGGCAAAAGGCGGCAAGTGCGAGTCGATACGCTGGAAACGAATCGCGATGGACTGCGTAGACATGTTTAGAGTTGAGATTAATGGGAACGGCGGCGGGAGATGAGTAAAGAGCGGCGGAAGGTTGAATGGTCACTGGATTTTGACAATATGCGCGTGCGGGCGGGGCAATTCGTCACCGAGATGATGGGCGAGCCGCCCGAAGTAAAAGAGGCGAGGTTGCATGAGGCGCTCGCGGGCGTCGAATCCTGCCGCGTCGAGATCGCGTTTTCAGTGGGGCATGCCAGCATCAAAGCGCTCGGCGCGGACTCCCCCAATCTCTTTGAAGCGAATCTGCGCTATGTCGGCGAGCTCGACTACGATGTGAGCGGCGGGGCGCAAAGGCGGATCAGGCTGGGGACAAAAGCCAATTTCCCGAATGATGTCGCTGCGACGTTGGGCAAGGCGGAGGAGTTGCGCTGGGAAATCGGGCTGGCGCGGCATGTGCCTTTGCAGTTGGAACTGCGCGGTGGACTTGGCGAAGCTGAACTGGACCTGAGCCAGTTGACGGTCGAAAAGCTGAAACTGGATACGGGCTTGGGCAAGGCAGCGCTGACGCTGCCCGCGGGCAAGCAAGTGACCGCCGAGATCCGTGGCGGCGTCGGCATGACCGAGTTGAGCTTGCCGGCAGGCGCCTTTGGCCGGCTCAAGATCAAAGGGGGCGTCGGACAAGCGCGCATTCAGGCCGTAGCTGGCAGCGCGTTACGTCTGGAAGGAAAGACCGGCTTGGGTGTAATCGACCTCCCAAAGAGCTTGATTCAGGTGGAGGGCGGCCGCATGAAGGGGGCTTGGCAGACAGCCGACTTCGAGGCTGCAGAACGGCAGACCGTCATCGAATATGTCGGCGGCGTCGGTCTCTTCGCCCTGGAGTTCGTCGAAAGTCAATAAGACAGGGCCGGGACCGGCTCAGGCGGATTCGGCTTCGTCCGGCGCCGGATCGGCATCATCGCTTTGCACCATGCGGTGCAGCATCTGCATGAGTTGACTGTTGGCTTTTTCGACGGTCGTTTCGGCGCAGATCACGGCGATCTCGTGGCTAAGCATCTTGATGAGATTGCTCTTCATTTTGAGTTCGACCGAGGTGAGCTTGTCGGTTTGTTCACGCCAGTACAGATCGCGCAGAGCCTCTGCCATATCTTCCGGATCGCGGGTTTGGATTTGCTTTTGAATGCTGGCTTGCCGCGAGCGATAGTCATCGGACAATTGTGATGGCGGCTTGGCGAAGACTTCTTCAATGATAGTCAGGTCTTCGATTGCCGGGCGGATATTCATTTCCGTGGCGGTTTCGACCGGGATCATCACCTCGCCGCGATTGCCCACCAACTCAACAATATGATAGGAGCGGGTTTTGCCTTGAAAGGTCAGCTTCTTTTTGCCGGTGATCGTACCGGCGCCATAGCGCGGGTGGATAATCTGGTCGCCTCTTGAATACATGAAACATCTCCGAATTCTAGTTGTTTACTATGTGGCAGCCTGCGTCCTTGTTTCTATATACAACGTAAGGGAGCCGTGCGCGTTCCTGGCGTCTGAGAGAGTTGATCGGGGAGTTTGGCGCACGACGAAGGCAGCCAGCGCGAGTTGAATTTCGATGAAGCGTGGGGGAATGGCTTTAAGTGGAAGCGATATGCTGCTTGTGACTGCCTGTAATATACTCACGCGGCGAGTGTAACACAGGCCGCGGGCGGATTCAAGGCTTGGGCAGGTTTCGCCTTAGCTGGTCAGGTAGGCATCAGGCCGGCGATCTTCAAAGACTGGGATCTGCTGCCGAACGCGGTCGACTTCGTCCAGGTCGATTTCGGCCGTGAGCAGCGCTTCGTCTTCAGCCGCTTCCAACAGCACTTTACCCCAGGGGTCGATGATCATGGAGTGGCCGGCGAAGACTGTCCCGCCGGTATCGCCGCAGGAATTGGCGGCGACGATGAAACATTGATTTTCGATGGCGCGGGCGATAAGCAGGGTACGCCAATGCTGGACGCGGACGAGGGGCCATTCGGCGCAGATCAACATCAGCTTCGCGCCATCGACGACGGCGTAGCGGCGGAAAAGCTCGGGGAAGCGCAGATCGTAACAGATGCTGAGACCGGCGGTTCCCCAAGGCAATTTCATGACCGTGGGCTGCAAGCCCTCGCCAAGCCACTTATGTTCGTCGAAGAGGCGGAAGAGATGGATTTTGCGGTATAGGCCACGGAGCGCGCCGGCGGCGTCGTGGTAGGTGGCGCAATTCATGACCTGGTCGCCATGCTCTTCGAGGATGGAGCCGAAGACTGCGATGCTATTGGCGCGAGCGGACTCCGCCAGTTGCTCAAACATGCCCGCGCCCAGTTCGGCGGCGTAATCGGTCGCGTTTGCCAGATCGTAGCCAGTGGACCAAAGCTCGGGCAGCAGGACAAGATCCGAGCCGCGCGAGGCGGCTTGGCTAATCATCTGTTCGGCTGTGGCCAGATTGTCTTCGACGCGGGCGAGTTTGATGCGCATCTGCGCCAGGCTGACGGAGATTTTTGTCATTTGCTATTCCTGACTATCAATTTCGTCGGAGTTTAGCGACGAGATGGCCGACATGCAATCGCGACCTCAGTAGCTGCGAGCTTGACGCATAACTTGCTATACTGTTTTGCAGAGTGCTGGAGATGACTATGGGATTGAGACGACCTGTATTAAAAGTTGCTATTGTGGCGGCGTTCGCGTTAACGATCCTGGCTGCGCCGAGTCCGCGCGCCAAAGCCAGCGGGAGTTTCGATAGTTTGTACACGGCTATTGAAGCGGCCAACAGCAGCGACGGAAGCCGCGCGATCACGTTAAGCGGGGATATCACATTGAGCGCGGCGCTGCCGCCGATCACGGGCGAGGTCAGCCTCGAAGGCGGGGGTTACAGCATAAGCGGCGACAATACCTATCGCATCTTTGATGTGAACGGAGGCAGGCTGACGCTGAGGAATGTGACGCTGACCGAGGGCTACGCTGGCGAGGCATACGGCGGGGCCATACGAATGCGGAATGGCGCCCGGGTCGTGATCGAAAATTCGACGCTCAGCCGCAACAAAGCCAGAATCGGCGGCGCTATCTATGCCAGCGGCGGCGCGATCCGTGTCCTGAATAGCAAGTTTGAGAAGAACTGCGCCGAGTCGTTTTCGTCGACAAACGAACTCAATGGCCAGGCCGCCGAAAGGGTAACGCGCAGCGTAGACGCGGATGGCTGCTTACATGTCACCCATCATAATTCGAGTCAGGAAACCAATGAGAGCTACAACGGCGGCGCGATTTTGCTGCTACATGGCGCCCTGGCCCGCATTGAAGGGTCGACCTTTAGTGAGAACAGAGCGACCAACGGCGGCGCAATCGCCGCTTCGACAAGAGGCGGGGGGCTGACCATTGACCGTAGCAGCTTCGTCAGCAACGAGACTTCCGGCAGCGCGGGCGCGATACTTTCCAATCAAGGACCAACCACAATTACAAATAGCAGTTTCGTGAAGAATGCCGCCGGGAATGCTGGGGCGGTCGCCCTATGGAATGACCGGCTGGAAATCAGCAACAGCACATTCAGCGAAAACCAGGCACGTTGGGGCGCAGGCGCGCTCGAAGTAGTTTTCCACACCGCGACCGCAATCGTAACGCATGCGACATTCATGAATAACGCAAGGCAATATGCAGGCGGCAGCACAATCGAAAAGGGCGGCGGAAAACTCTATCTGCGCAACAGCATCGTCCACAGCCACAGCAACGATGAAGATTGCGTCGGCGGCTTCACGCAGAACATCGGCAACATAAGCACGGATGGCAGTTGCGCTATCAAGGCGAGCGAAGACCCGCGCTTGGGCGAGCTGCGCGGCGCGCCGGCTTATCATCCGCCGCTGGATCACAGCCCGGCAGTCGATGCCGCCAATCCGGAGTATTGCCTCGATTCCGACCAGCTGGGTACACCGCGGCCGCAAGGCGGAGGCTGCGATGTTGGCGCGATTGAAGCCGCGGCGGAAGTAGCGCCGGAGCCAATCATCCCGCCCCAGACTTGCACACTCGCGGATCAGATCATCGCCGCCAATACGGACCGGGCTTACGAGGGCTGCCCGGCTGGTAAGGGAGCGGACACCATCGAACTCTCCAGGGACATCCTTCTCTTTGCGCCGCTGCCGGCCGTCACCAGCGAAATCACAATCGAGGGCAATGGACACACAATTAGCGGAGACAAGAAGTTCCGCATTTTTGACGTCGACCGGGGCCGTCTCACAATCAACAACCTGACGCTGACGGAAGGCCGGTCTTCAAGCGGGCGCGGCGGCGCGCTCCGCCTGCAGAATGGCGCGCGAGCGGTCGTCAACGATTCCCGCTTTGACCGCAACATGGCCGATCATGGCGGCGCTATAGCAGTGGATTCAACCTACGGCGCGCAGACCGGCTTGACGGTAAACCGCAGCAGCTTTACTCGCAATCGCGCCATCAGAACGGGCGGCGCGATAGATATGGATTTTGGCAGCGCCGTCATCAACGACAGCAGCTTCAGCGACAATTCGGCTCGGCAGAGCGGCGGCGCGATCAATTTGCTTAATTACCCCAAAATCGAAGTTGCAAACAGCAGTTTCATCAATAATCACTCCAGTTGGGACGGTAGCGTGCTGACGGCGGACAACGGCGCGAACGCGACTCTAACGCACGTTACCGTTTACAATCATGTCATGCGAGGCGCCGGCACGGCCATATACATAATCTATTCCGCATCCGGTGACAGGCCCCGCGTCAGCATGCGCAACAGCATTATAGCCGGGCCGCCCTACGTGCAGCATTGCGTCGGCGAATTGACGCAGAATGTCGGCAATATCATCCATGGCGGCAGTTGCGAGCCTATGACAAGCGACGACCCTATGCTTGAAGAGCCGACCGACACAGCCGTCTTTGTTGCTCTACTGGATGGCAGCCCGGCGATCCGCGCCGCCGACCCGCGCTTCTGCCCGGAGACCGACCAAATCGGTAATCCCCGCGCGATCGTCGGTCCTTGTGATATCGGCGCGATTGAATCGGTCCCGGTCCAACTGGCGATATCTGACTGCGCGGTAACCACGATCCATGTACTCAACTTCCGCGATGCGCCCAACGGCACGAAGATCGGGCAGGTTCCGCACAATGAAACGTTAATGTCGACGGCGCGGACGCCCGGCTGGTTCAATGTGGAGCATGAAGGCGCGTCGGGTTGGATCAGCGCGGATTATGTGGTTATGCAGGGCGACTGTCGCTAGAAATAGTGTGGAAATGGCTGAGAAGCAGGGTCAGGATCGAGGAGAGGTATATGACAGGGAGTCATTTGAGCCAGCCATTTGTAGTAGTCGCTATTGCGCTGGGCATGGCGCTCGCGCTGATCGCCCAGGCAAACGCCGGGGATAATTTCGACAGTTTGTACGCCGCAATCGAAGCCGCGAATAGCAAAGATGGCAACAGTATAATCGGGCTGACTGAGGATATCAGGCTTGGAGCCGCGCTGCCGCCGATTACCGGCGACATCCGCATCGAAGGCAATGGCTACAGCATCAGCGGCGCCGACAGTTTCCGCATATTCGATATCGTGGGCGGCAGGCTTAGCCTGGTGAATCTGACCTTGACCGACGCTCGCGCGCAGGATCAAGGCGGCGCGATCCGGTTGCGCAATGGCGCGGAGATCATGATCGACGCGGTCAGATTCCGCGACAACGGGGCTGGATCGGGCGGCGCTATCGCCTCCATGACCTACAACAATCGACTGACTATCAGCGGCAGCAGCTTCGTCGGCAATACCGCAAGCGCGGCCGGCGGCGCGATCGTGACCTATGGCGGCATCAGCAACATCAGCGCTTCGACATTCAGCGACAACTCAGCAGTTCAAGTCGGCGGCGCGATTGCTGTTGAGGAGGGCCGTTTGCGCATCAGCAATAGCACCTTGCATGGCAATAGCGCCGATGCGGGGGGCGCGATTCACACCGACGCCGGCGAAACGACGCTTACGCATCTGACCGTGATGGCAAACGAAGCCAACCCGACAAAAGCCGCCGGAATCCATCGTGAACGGGGAATCATAAATCTGCGCAACAGCATCGTGGCTGGTGGCGCAGGCGGTTCGGATTGTTTGGGCTATTTGAGCGAAAATCGCGGCAACTTCAGTCAGGACGGGACCTGCGCGACAAAGCCGGGCGGCGACCCGATGCTGGCTGACTTGACTGGTTCGCCGGCGTATTATCCGCTGCTGGATGGCAGCCCGGCTGTCGATGCCGCTGACCGCGAGTTTTGCCTTGATGTTGATCAAGTCGGCGCGGCGCGTCCCTACGGGGACCATTGCGATATCGGCGCCTTTGAGTCGACAACCGCTAGCCCTGCGCCGGAAACTCTGGAAACTTTGAAGTGTTCGTTGGCTGACCGCATCCGCTCCGCCAATCGAAATGTTTCGATAGGCGGTTGCCCGCGCGGCACGAGCCACGATATCATCACCATCACCGAGGACATTACGCTGGACGAGGCGCTGCCGGTCATTGTCGGCACGATCACCATTGAGGGCAAGGGGCATACGCTGAGCGGCGCTGGCGAGCATCGCCTGTTTGATGTGAGCGGCGGCCGGCTAACGCTGAAGGATGTGACGCTCGCGGAGGGCCATACCGATGCGGAAGGCGGCGCGATCCGACTGCGGAATGGCGGCAAACTCGTCGCCGAAAATACTATCTTCAAGAACAACTGGGCTTATCGGGGCGGCGTCATTGCGGCGCAGAACGCCGATGTGTCTGTGACGGTCAATAACAGCAGTTTCACGGACAATGTCGCTGACCAGCAAGCCGGTGTCTTCCTGCTGAATGGCGGCATCACATCGATCAGCAAGAGCAGCTTCGTCAACAACAAGGCGGAATTCGCCTGGGGCGGGGTCTTCTATACGCGGAACAGCCGACTTGCGGTGTCGAACAGCACCTTTAGCGGCAACGAAGGTCTGGCGGGCGGCGTCTTGGCGATTATGTCGGGGCAAGCCAGTTTCGCGCACGTCACCATGGTCAACAACGAATCGTATTATCTAGGCGGCGATGCGCTATATCGCTATGGCGGAACGATAGTATTGCGCAACAGCATCGTTTCCAACCGGGGCGAAATTGAGGATTGCAGCCGCGGCTTGACCGTTCAGCGCGGCAACCTGAACCCGGACGGGACCTGTTCGGATATTCCGAGTGGCGATGTCGGGGTCGGCGGATTGACCGGCTCGCCGGCCTATTTTCCGCTGAAAGACGGCAGCCCGGCGCTGGATGCGGCGGATGCGGACTTTTGTCTTCCGACCGATCAAGTCGGCAGGGCGCGCCCGGCGGAGGAATGTGACATAGGCGCGATTGAATCGACGACGGCGGAATTGCCGGTAGCGCCCATTGAGCCGCCCCCACCCTGCCCGCTCTTCAACCAGATAGTCGCCGCCAATACCGATGCGCCATCCGGCGGCTGCCCGGCCGGCAAGGGACAGGATGTCATCACGCTGAAGGAAGACATCACCTTGGATCGGCTGCTGCCGCGCATCACCAGCGATATCACGATAGAAGGCAATGGATATACGATAAGCGGAGACAATCGCTTCCGCATTTTCAACGTGACTGAAGGGAGATTGACCCTGAACAATGCGAGGCTGACCAAGGGCAAAGTGCCGCCGAATGCGAAAGGCGGCGCGGTCCTGGTGGAGAATATCGGCCAGCTTGTCGTCAATGATTCCATCTTCAGCGAAAGTATGGCGAAAGAAGGCGGCGCGATATTCATTACCAATCCCGGCAGTCGCCTGATCATCAACAACAGCAGCTTCATCGACAACCGCGCCATCGCTTTCGGCGCCGGCGGCGCAATCGTCATGGAAGACGGCAAGGCCGTCATCAACAACAGCAGTTTTGTCAAGAACCGCTCCGACAATGTCGGCGGCGCGATAGGCACTTGGGGCAGCGGTGAGATTAGCGTGACGAACAGCACATTCAGCGGCAATACCGCAAAGTCAGGCGGCGCAGTCTATTCAGGCGGCGCGTCATTGTCCTTTGCTCATGTGACGCTGGCGGACAACTACGCCGATGACGGGGGCGCGATCGCGATCTTTGAGAACTATCCTTCGCGCGTCCGAGTACGCAACAGCATCATCTTCGACCAGCGCGACCGAGTCAGGCTCTGCGCCGGGAAGACTTTGGCCGAGAGCCGCGGCAATCTGATCGGCGATAGCACCTGCGACGGGAGGGCGAGTGGCGACCCTTTGCTGGGCGAATTAACTGGCTCGCCAGGGTATTATCCGCTAGAGGCGGGAAGCCCTGCGATCGACGCGGCGGACCAAGCCTACTGCGCCGGGACCGATCAGCTCGGCAGGTCCAGACCGCTGGGAGCGCGCTGCGATATCGGCGCAATCGAATTTGGAGCAAATTGACACTGCTGGTTGCTTGAGTAAGGAAAAGGGGCGGGAGGCGAAAATGGCTATGAAGAGCTGGCGAATGACGGGGACGCTGCTATGCGCATTTACGATAGTCGCGCTGTTTGCGCTGATGCCGCGAGCGAGAGCGGCCGAAACCTTTGACGCTCTGCTCATTGGCATCGAGGCGGCCAACAGCAATGCCGGCGGCAGTATCACTTTAGATGCGGATATCACATTGAGCGCGGCGCTGCCGCCACTCACCGGGGACATAAGCATTGACGGCGGCGGCCATACGATAAGCGGCGACGAGCAATATCGCATCTTTGACGTAAATGGCGGGAAGCTCACCATAAAGAATTTGACTCTAACAGGGGGCAACGCGGAAATTGGGGGCGCGATACGACTGCGGAATGGCGCGGAGGTCAGTATTGAGAGTTCCACGCTCAGCGACAACAAGGCGACGCATGGCGGCGCAATCGCGGCTTCCAGCAGCAGCGCCAAGCTGAGCGTCAAGGACAGCAGCTTCAGGGGCAATATCGCCGAAAAAAGCGGGGGCGCGATATACGCGAAGGGCGGAACAGTCAGCGTATTGAATAGCGTCTTCGAAAAGAATTGCGCCTTGTTCGCATTCTACGCCCTCATAGAAGGCGTCAATTCGGAGCAGCATTCCGTCGATGCCGAGGGCTGTCACCGTGTCAGATATGTCCGGTCTGAGATTGATGCCGAGCTGCAGTCGCATGTCGATGGCGGCGCTATTCGGCTGTTGAATGGGGCCCTGGCCACGGTCGAGCGTTCCACCTTCAGCGAGAACAAGGCGACATACGGCGGCGCAATCTCGACCCCCAGCAACAACGTCAGGCTGAGCGTCAATAACAGCAGCTTCGTTGAAAATCGCGCAAGCCAGAGCGGCGGGGCTATCAGCGGCGGCAACTGGTTAGGCGGCGGCAGGATCGCAATCTGCAGCAGCAGCTTCGTGAAGAACTCTGTCATGGACGGCGATGGCGGGGCGATCGAAGCCAGCCGCGGCGCCCTTGACATCACCAACAGCACTTTCAGCGAAAACCATTCCGACGGCGGCGGGGGCGCTGTGAAAATCGACGAGAACGCCGAAGTCACCATCACCCACGCGACCTTTATAGAGAATTGGTCTCGGCACGGGGCTGACGTGATTCGCAAGACAGGCGGCAAAGCCTATCTGCGCAACAGCATCGTCGCCAGTGAGGCAGACGGCGAGGATTGCGTCGGCGCATGGGAACATGCTGGCAACCTGAGCACCGACGGGACTTGCGCGGACAGGCCCAGCGATGATCCCCGGCTCGGCGACTTGACCGGCTCGCCGGCTTATTATCCTCCGCGAGATCGCAGCCCGGCGGTTGACTACGCCGATCCAAAGTTCTGCTTGGAAACCGATCAACTCGGTACGCCGCGGCCTCAAGGCGGGGGCTGCGACATCGGCGCGATTGAAGCGCGGGGCGCCATCGCGGCTGAGCCGACGCCCGTGCCGCCCCTGGTCTGCACCTTGGCCCATCAGATCGTCGCCGCCAACAGAGACTGGCCCTCCGGTGGCTGCCCGGCCGGCAGCGGAGTCGATACCATTTCCTTGGACAAGGACATCACGCTATTCGAACCGCTGCCGGCGATCGCCAGCAGTATCATCATCGAGGGCAATGGACACAGTATCAGCGGAGAGGGAAAGTTCCGCATATTTGACGTGGACGGCGGGATACTGACGGTCAAGAACTTGACTATGAGGGAAGGCAATGGCCGAAACGAGAATGGCGGCGCGATCAGGCTGCAGAATAACGGCCGGGCGACTGTCAGCGATTCCCGCTTCATCAACAATGCAGCGAGTACTGGCGGCGCGATTTTCATAGGTTGGGTAGGCGTAGACAACTCCTGGGCGACCGTGACCAATAGCAGTTTTGTTGAAAATCACGCAAGCAATAGCGGCGGCGCCATTTATGCGGGCGGAGGAATCGTCTCAGTCAACAACAGCAGCTTCGTCGAGAATTATTCGGGAGGGGCCGGGGCCGGCAGCGCGATTGGCATGGTCAATCATTCCACCCGGCTTGATGTCGTCAACAGCAGTTTCATCAACAAGTATTCACCCGCTTTGTCGATAGAGAATGGGGTCATCGCCACCCTCACTCACGTTACGATTTCTGGGCCTTACGATTATATTCCCGCGCTACATACGCGCGAAGATAGTTTCACTTCCGCCGGCAAGTTTAACTTGCGCAACAGCATCGTTGTCGGCAATGTATCTTCTGCGGTTTGTGAAAACTTGAAGCAGAACATTAGCAATTTGATCAAAGACGGCTCCTGTTCGCCGATGCTAAGCGGCGACCCCATGCTGGAGAAAGCGACCGACTCGTCGGCGTATCTTGAGTTGCTGCCGGGCAGCCCGGCGATTAATGCGGCTGACGCGCGCTTCTGCCCCGATACCGACCAACTTGGCCGGGCGCGCTCTTTTGTGGGTCGCTGCGACATCGGCGCGATTGAAGCCATCCCGGTCAGCCAGGCTTTGTCCGATTGCACTGTGACCACCACCCACCTGCTCAACTTCCGCGATGGACCCAGCGGCAAAATCATCGGCGGCGTTCCACAGAATGCGACGCTGAGCGTGTTGGCGAGGACGCCACGTTGGTTCGAGGTGGAACATGAGGGCGCAAGCGGCTGGATCAGCGCGGATTATGTGGTGATTGAGGGCGACTGCGGTTGAAGTCGCCATCCGCGCTGGCAGAAAGGCAACTGAAGGATTTGCTATGAATTCGCAACGTATCAGACGGACGGTGTTCGTATGCGTGTATCTGCTGGCAGCGGGGCTGCCGCACATTTCTCAGGCGAGCGCTGCCGACAGTTTCGACAGCCTGGTCGCCGAGATTCAGGCGGCGAACAGAAGCGGTAGCGGCGAGATAACGCTGAGCGGGGACATTATCCTCGCCGCCCCGCTGCCGCCAATTACCAGCGAGCTTGTCATTGACGGAGGCGGTCACACAATCAGCGGGAATGGCGAATACCGTATATTTGATGTCGATGGCGGCGTGCTGAGCTTGATTGATGTGGCGCTGACAGATGGTCAATCCCCTGCCGATGAAGATGGCGGCGCCATACGCATGGGCAATGGCGCGCGCGTCAGCATCGAGAATGCCAGTTTCATGGACAACCTGGCGAGCAACGGCGGCGCAATCGCCATGACTGGCAACGGCAACAGTTTGACAGTTAACGGCAGCAGCTTCGTCAGCAACCGCGCTGAAAAGAATGCCGGCGCAATCTTGGCTGATGGCGGCGCGCTCCAGATAAGCGACAGTCAATTCGCGCAGAATTGCGCGGAGATCGCCGCTCACAGCGTCAATATTGACCTAGACAAGCCGCGCCATGCGCCATCCAGCGACGATGGCTGCCCCGCCGTCAATTACGTTTGGCCGCGCGCGGAAGACGTCGTCCCCGCTATCGAGGGCAAGGGCGGCGCTATACAGCTTCGGCAAGGGGCGCAGGCCAGAATAATCGATTCGACCTTCAGCAGAAACAAGGGCACAAAAGGCGGTGCTGTCGCGACTGATGGCGCTGATGTTCGCCTTGTCGTCAGCGGCAGCAGCATTAGGGGCAACAAATCCAAAAGCTCCGGCGGCGCGGTTTTCGTCTCTGGCGGAATGGTCAACATCACTGCGAGCAGCTTGCGCGACAACATCACGGAAGAAAGAGGGGGCGCGCTATTCGCCGAGTCGGGCAGCCTCGGGGTATCGAACGCCACCTTCCATAACAACCTGGCTCTTTCGTCGGGCGGCGTGCTGCTAGCCGCCGGCGCGGATGTGACATTGACTCACGTGACCATGATCGACAACAGGTCGAGTTTTTCCAGCGGGGAAGCGATCCACAAGGAAAGTGGAATCATCCGGCTGCGCAACAGTTTGATTTCCACGCCGGCGCGGACAGATGACTGCAGCGGCGGTATAGACGAGATGGCGGGCAATCTGAGTTCAGACGGGACTTGCGCGGTCCTGGCCTACAGCGAGGATTTGTTAGTTGGCGGCCTAACTGGCTCGCCGGCCCGCTACCCGCTGCTGGACTTCAGCCCAGCCGTGGACGCTGCCGCCGCCGAATTCTGTCTGGACAGCGACCAAATCGGAACGGCGCGCCCGCAAGGCGGTGGCTGCGATATCGGCGCTATCGAAGCAACTGACGCGCTGCCAAAACCGCCGCCAATCGAGCCGCCGCCACCCTGCCCCCTGTCGCTGAGGATCGTGGCCGCCAATACTGATGCGCCGGCTGGGGGCTGCCCGGCAGGCAATGGGCACGATGTCATCACTTTGACCGAGGACATCACCCTCGATGAACAACTGCCGAATATCTCCAGCGACATAACGATTGACGGCAATGGCTATACGATAAGCGGCGGCAGGCGCTTCCGCATTTTCACGGTCGACTCGGGCACATTCACTGTTAACAACCTGACCTTGGCGGAAGGCAAAGCGACTTCCAGCCTTAATGACAAGGGCGGGGCGATTAGGGTGCAGGGCAGCGGCAGCATCGCCGTTTACGACGCAACCTTCCGAAACAATACTGCCGCGTGGGGCGGCGCAATTGGGGGCGGCTCCAATAGCGGGCGTCGTTCAACAATCGACAACAGCCGATTCGTCAGCAACCAGGCGGATTCTCTGGGCGGGGCGGTCGAGTGGACCAAGGGCAATAGCCTCAAGATTAGCAATAGCAGTTTCCACAAGAACTGGGCGACATATGGCGACGGCGGCGCAATAGGCACGCTGGGCGGAGTCATTGACATCGACAACAGCACCTTCATCCAGAATTGGGCGAAGAGCGGTGGCGCCGTTTACGCCAGATGGGGGACGGTCACGCTCACTCATGTGACCATGTACGATAACAGCGCGTTTCCGGGCGCGGGGCTTATGGCGGAAGACCCTGGCTTTGGCTCAGTCGGCATCGTGAAATTGCGCAACAGCCTGCTTGCCGGCGGCGGCAGAAATGAATGTGGCGGACGCCTGGCGGAAAACGCCGGCAATCTCATTGACGATGGCAGTTGTTCGCCCAAGATAAGCGGCGACCCGCTGCTTCAACTGCCGGAAGCGGGCAGTACGCCTACTTACCTGGGGTTGCTGCCGGCCAGCCCCGCAATTGACGCGGCCGATTCAAGATACTGCTTGCGAACAGATCAACTCGGCCGGGAGCGTCCGCGATTTAGTCTCTGCGATATTGGCGCGATTGAATTAATCCCGGTCAGCATATCGGTATCTGACTGCCGTGTGACCACCACGCACACGCTCAACTTCCGCGAGCAGCCGGGCGGCACGCGTTTCGGCACAGTGCCGGAGAATGCGACCATGCGGGCTACAGCGCGGACAGCAGGCTGGTTCCAGGTGGAGTATCGCGGTACGACAGGCTGGATCAGCGCGGATTATGTGGCGATTGAGGGCGAGTGCGGCTAAAGTTGAAGTTTGAGATTCGCGGAGTTGACTCGATGCAATCAGGACGGCACAAACAAAGAATGTTGCTCCTTGCAGTTCTCATGCTTTTCAGCGCCTCTATTGCGTCGTTGCCAGCGGGCGCTTCGAGTTGCTCGCTGGCTGACCACATCCGCTCAGCCAATACGAATACCTCGGTGGGCGGCTGCCCGACGGGGACGAACCATGACATTATCACGCTAACAGAGGACATCACGCTGAGCGAGGCGCTGCCGCCGATACAAGGCACGATCACGATTGAGGGCAATGGGCGCACGATAAGCGGCGACTACAGGTATCGTATTTTTGACGTGCTTGGCGGGCGGCTGACGATCAACAACTTGACGCTGACAAAGGGAAGAGCCAAGGACGAAGAAGATTTGTGGGGGCATTATGGTGGCGCGATTAGGCTGCGAAGTGGAGCGCTGACCGTCAACGGCTCCAGCTTCATCAACAATGCCGCCAACCAAGGCGGCGCGATTGCCGTGCGGCACTCTCATCCAACGCTAATTGTCAGCAACAGCAGCTTCGTCAATAACAGCGCCAGTTATTACGGCGGCGCGCTTCACATGAACAGCGGGACAGTGAGCATCACGAAAAGCAGCTTTATCGACAATATGCAGACCAACTCATGGCAAGGCGGCGGCGGCGCGATCGCTAACGATAGCGGCGCTCTAAGCGTCTCGAACAGCACCTTTAACGGCAACCGGGCTTATCAAGGCGGCGCCTTAAGCATTACAAACGGGTCAACAACCTTGACGCACCTGACCTTCCTGGACAACCAAGCCGGTAGCATGGAAGGCCATGCGATATGGCTCAACCCAGACGACAGGCTGGTTGATCGGCCGAACAGGCAGGTTAATCTGTTTAACAGCGTCATCGGCGGTGGCTTGCCATACGGCATAGCCTGTTTCGGACCATTGGCGCAAAACATCGGCAACCTGATTGAAGACGGCACTTGCGCTCCGGAATTTTCTGGCGCCGCCGCGCTCAGCGCATTGACAGGCACACCGGCATATCACGCGCCGCTTGACGACAGCTTGACCATCGATAATGCTGATCCGCGCTTCTGCGCAGAGAGCGACCAGATCGGCGTCCCTCGCCCCCAGCAAGGCGCTTGTGATATTGGCGCGATTGAGTCAATGACCGCTCGCCCCGCCAAACTGCCGCCGCCGAGTTGCAGCTTGTCCGACAAGATTATCGCGGCGAATACCGATGCTGATGCTGGCGGCTGCCTGGCTGGCAGCGGCGCGGACACCATTACTCTGACCCACGATATCATCCTGCGAGAGGAACTGCCGCCGGTCACGAGCGATATCACGATCGAGGGCAATGGACAGTCAATCAGCGGCGACGGGAAATTCCGTATCTTCGCTGTCGACGGCGGGAAGCTCACGCTAAAGAATTTGACGCTGACCGAGGGAAGGGGTTCTGCGAATGGGGGCGCGGCGTGGCTGAAAGACAATGCTGAGCTAATCGTTCTGAATGTTTTCTTCAGCCACAATCGCGCGGAGCGTGGCGGCGCTATCGCAACCGGCGGCGCTGATTCAGCGATAGTTATCAGTCAGAGCCGATTCATGCAGAACGCAGCCGACGAAGGCGCCGGCGCCATTTACATTGGCGGCGGCAAGGTCGAAATCAGCGACAGCATTTTTGGGGAGAATACTGCCACAGCCCCGGGAAGGGGATGGAAGCTGGAAGGCGGCGCAATCTCAATGAACGGGGGGCAACTCCGCGTCTTCAACAGCAGCTTCCACGACAATCGAGCTAATCACGGCGGGGCTTTCAACTTTGAAGGCGGAAAATCGGAACTTTCGCATTTAACGTTGATGAACAATGTATCGACTTACAACGGCGGCGACGGATTGCAACAGCGTGGCGGATCAGTATTTCTGCGCAACAGCATCGTTGCTGGTGGCGGAATCGGTAAGGATTGTCGGGGCGAATATGCGGAGCTTAGCGGGAATTTCAGCGAGGACGGCTCATGTTCGCCCGGCTTCCGCGGCGATGTTCAGCTGGGCGAACTTACTGGCTCGCCCGGGCATTTTCCGCTCTTGGACGGTAGTCCCGCTATTGACGCAGCCGATGCGCGATATTGTTTGGAAACGGACCAGGTCGGCAGGGCGCGTCCACAAGGCGGCGGCTGTGATATCGGCGCGATCGAGTCGTCTAGCGCCGGGGCGGCTGCTCGCCTATCGCCGCATCCTGGGCTCACGACAGCAGTTTGTTCTTTGTCCGACTTGATCATCGCGGCGAACAATGACGCAGTGGCGGGCAATTGCCCGGCCGGATATTTGGCGGATACGATTATACTGACACGCCATATTACCTTGAGCGCGCCATTGCCGCCGATCGCAAGCGACATAACGATCGAAGGCAATGGTTATGCCATAGACGGCGACAAGCGATTCCGCATCTTTGAGGTTGATGGCGGAGAGCTGCAACTTAGCCGGCTCACTTTGCGTAATGGCAGCGCGCCAGGCTCAGATGGCGGCGCGATTCAATTGCGAAATGGCGCCGTACTCAATGGCCGAGACCTTGTATTCACGGGCAATTCGGCGAAAAACGGCGCAGCGATCAGCGCGCACGACTCGTCATTGAATATAGATGAGAGCCAATTCCTGGGCAATCAGGCGGAAAATCGAGGAGCAGCAGTATTCATTAAAGGCGGGCTCCACAGTTTCCATGGCGGGAAAGCCAGGAACAACAGCGCGCCCGGCGCTCCAGGTCCGGCCGAACCGCGCATGCCCTGGCTGATATCGACCGCGCACGGTACCGGCTGGGGGTACATCCTTGACTTCAGTTCGTACTAATTGACAAGATGCTGTATTGGTGAACCGTTAGGACAGCCCGATCGACACGAACTTCTGATCCATATACTCGTACAAGCCCTCTTGCCCGGCTTCTCGCCCGAAGCCGCTGGTTTTCGTGCCGCCAAAGGGGGCTTCCGCCGTCGCCGGCACCATATCATTCACGCCGACGATGCCAAACTCCAAACCCTCGTAGACGCGCGTCGCGGTCGACAGGTTATTGGTCATCACATAGCCCGCCAAGCCATAAGGCGTGTCATTGGCCAACTGCAGCGCTTCTTCAATCGTTGAGAAGGCGCTGACCGCCATGACGGGACCGAAGACTTCGTCGCAGCCGATTTGCATATCGGAGGTGACATCGGTCAGGACGGTCGGCTGGTAGAAATAACCCTTTTCGATAGCGGGGCGTCCGCCGCCGGTCACTAGCGCCGCCCGCTTGGCCAGGGCGTCCTCCACGAATTGCTCGACCTTGTCGCGACCAGCGCGGCTGACCATCGGCCCGTTGGTGACGCCTGCGGACATGCCATCGCCGACCACCAGTTTGTCCGTCTCGGTCTTGACGGCATCGAGGAATTCTTCCAGCGCCGGCTGTTCAATGTAGAAACGCGTCGGCGAGATACAGACTTGTCCGTTGTTGCGGAACTTCGCCATGGCGCCTTGAGATGCGGCCCACTGCATATCGGCATCGGCAAAGACCAGGACCGGCGCGCTCCCGCCCAGTTCCAGGCTCAGTTTCTTGATGCCAGCGGCCGCTCCCCGCATCAGAATCTGGCCGACCCGCTGCGAGCCGGTGAAGCTGACCTTGCGCACACGCGGATCGCGCATGATGGTCTCGCCCATGATCTGCGGATCGCCACTGACGAGATTGATGACGCCCGGCGGGATGCCCGCTTCCACCATCACATTAACCAGCGCCATCGCGCTCATCGGCGTCAATTCGCTGGGTCTTCCGACGATTGTGCAGCCGGCCGCCAGCGCCCCCGCCCACTTCCGCGCCAGCAGGTAGGCTGGGAAGTTCCAGGCGGTGATCGTGGCGACGACGCCCAGGGGCTGCGGCAGAGAGAGCAGGCGCTTGCCCGCCTTGCGCGCCGGGATCGTCCGCCCGTAAGCGCGTTTGCCCTCTTCGGCGAACCAGTCGAATAAATCGGCGCAGGCGCCCCATTCGCCGAGCGCTTCGCCAAGGGGCTTGCCGCACTCCGCCGTCATGATCGGCGCCAACTCTTCCGCACGTCCCCGCAGGGCATCGGCAATATCACGCAGGATGGCGCAACGTTCATAAGCCGTAAGCGCTTTCCAGCGCGGCAGCGCCGCATCCGCCGCAGCGATCGCCCGGCTCGCTTCTTCCGCGCCGCCAAATGGCAGATCCGCGATCGGCAACTCAGTCGCCGGGTTGACCACTTGCCACGTCCCGCCATCGGCCGCGTCAATCCACTGTCCGTCAATTAGCATCTTATATTCCATGAGCGTCGCGCTTTCCACTTCCTAGGCATTCGCTATGATGGTCGATTTGGCGCAAGGATCGCGCCTTCAACCGCAATCTGTCCTGGGACTGTGACATTCAAAGGAAGTTGCAGGTAACGCAACTTCGTTGAGGCATCTCAATCGGAGATCGCTCCCTCAGCCCTGATTCCACTTTGATCGGCATAAGCGCATGACTTGAAACGAGTCCGCGTCCGCTATTCGCCGTGGCTGGACGACCGCAATTTGGCGTCGAAACCGAGGCGGGCGGACAAAGCCTGGGCGGTGTTTTTCACAACGGCGCCGAATTCATCAATGCGCTCCAAGGTGACGCGACCGGCTGGTCCGCTGATGCCGATAGCGCCGACCAAAGCGCCACGGTGGTCATAAACCGGTGCCGCCACGCAGCGTACGCCGTAGTTGTATTCTTCATCGTCGATGGCGTAACCGCGCAACTCCGTCTGCGCCAGTTGCGCCTCCAGCGTAGAGCGGTCGGTGACTGTACGGTGGGTGAAGGTCTTGAACTCATCGGGAAGGCGACAGTCGCCAAAGGCGAGCATAACCTTGCCCAGCGCGGTGCAATGAAGCGGGGAGAGCGTGCCAATTTCTGATTCCACCCGCAGGGCCGCGGTCGATTCCACCTGGTCAATGTAAAGCGTTTGCTTTTGCGCCTGGATCGCCAGATGCGCGCACTCGCCGGTCTTGTCAACCAGTTCATGCAAATACGGGCGGGCATGGTCGCGCAGGGTAATCCGATTCAGCAAGTGCTGCCCCAGCGTTACCAATTGCGGACCCAGCGAATAACGCGAGGTATCCTCGTCTTGTTCCACGAAGCCATAATTCGCCAGCGTATGCAGGAGGCGCGAGGCGCTACTCTTATCAATCGAGAGTTGATTGGCGACTTCCGTAGTTCCCATCCCGTTGCGCGCATGCTCGAGCAAGTTCAGGATTTTCAAGCCCCGCGCTAAAGATTGTATCTCTGCCATAGGAATCTTCCCGCAGAAAACAACGGATATTGCACTATACGCAACAGAAGTTGCGACCCGCTAATACACATGCCATTTAGTTGACAATTATAAAACACTGTTGTATTTTTAGCAACATGGAGAAGCAATTGCGTGTCAACGAAGTTAATTTGCTATAATTGGAAGTTACAGGCAGGAGGCGCCTATGAGAGATATCCCATACATCCGCGATAGTTTAGTCCAAGTTATGGAGAAATGAAGATGATGGACAGACGCTTGATCTTGGCAATACTTGTTCTTCTGGTAGCAGCCTTCACTGTTACACCCGCCTTTACGCAAGACGACCTGATGGGCGATTTCACGGTTTCCCATTATTTTGGCGGATTTGGCGGTGAATTCATTGACGGCATCGTTGATGACTTCATCGAAGCTAATCCGGGCTTGATGCACGCGGCGAGCCCCGTTGACCACGAACAGTTCAAGACCTCAATCCTGGTGCAACTGGCCGGCGGCAACCCGCCCGACACCTTCAGCTATTGGGCTGGCGCGCGCATTCAATTCATCGTTGATGACGCCCTGCTGCAGCCGATTGATGACGTCTGGGAAGCGAACGACATGGATTCGCAATTCCCCCAAGCGGTCATCGATACCGCCGCGACCTATGACATGCACAGATACGCTGTGCCCTTGACCCTTCACTGGGTTGGCATGTTCTACAATACCGCGCTGTTTGAACAGGTTGGCGCCATGGTCCCCACGACCTGGGACGAGTTGGTGGATGTCGCCGAGAAGTTCAAGATGGCGGATATTCCCGCTTTCGCCCTCGGTTCGATCAACCGCTGGCCCGGTCAATTCTGGTTCGATATGATCCTGCTGCGCACGGCCGGCAACGATTATCGCAATCAGTTGATGAGCGGCGAAGCCTCATACACCGATCCTGAGGTGGTACGCGCTTTCGGCCTGTGGAAAGAACTGGTGGACGCCGGTTATTTCTACCCCGACGCCAACGCCTATGATTGGGACGAGGCTGCCAACCAGGTCGCCAATGGCGAAGCGGCAATGACCCTGATGGGCACCTGGATCGGCGGTCTCTACGCGGGCAACGACATGGCGCCGGGCGAAGACTTCGACTACTTCTCCTTCCCCACCATTGACGAAGACACGCCGCGCGCATCGCTGGGACCAATCGATACTTTCGTCGTTTCCGCCGATGCGGCCAATGCTGATGCCGCCAAAGCCTTCCTGGTCTACCTGACCAATCCGGATGTGCAGTGGGCTTTCGCCGAGGGCGCTGGCAACCTGGCGCCAAGTCTGTTGGTGGATACCGGCAACTACAACGATGTTGTGGCGCGCATCGCCGCCGAAATCGCGGCCGACCCGGTCTTCGCCTTCAACTACGACCTTGCGACCCCGCCGCCTGTCGCGGAAGTCGGCTTGAACTCCTTCTCGGAATTCATGGCCAACCCGGGCGATTATGAAGCGATGCTGGAGCGCGTCCAGGCTGATGCCGCTGCCGAATTTGCCGGCATGGAGTAGGGATTTTCCCACCATCGACATATATCTGTAGGGGCGGTCCTCGGATCGCCCACAGATTCACATTCAGCACGGGCGACACAAGCGTCGCCCCTACAATTCCTAGCTAAGGGGATAAGGGGCGCGAACACGACTTATGTTACGCCGCCACCCCTGGATAATACCGGCCAGTTTCCTCGTTCTGCCGCTTCTGGTGTATTTCACCTTCGTCATCGTGCCGACGCTGAACTCGCTCTATTATTCTTTCACCAATTGGGTCGGCTACGGCTCCGACTTTGACTTTGTAGGTTTCGCAAACTTCGAAAAGATCTTCACCGACCGTCTCTTCAGCAACGCGATCAAGAACACCGCGATATGGCTGGCGTTGGCGATGACCGCGCCGACTCTCCTCGGCTTGGCGCTGGCTTTAGCGCTGCAAGGCAAGCGAACGATCAACACGCTCTACAAATCGCTGTTTTATCTGCCCATCTGCCTGTCGCCTATCATCATCGGCATCATCTGGGTCTGGCTTTACAGCCCCAAGCTGGGCATCGTCAACATTTTCCTGCGCGGGGTCGGGCTGGATCAGCTGGCCACCGCCTGGCTGGCGAACCCGAATACCGCGCTCTTCGCCGTCTTCGTCGCCTGGGCTTGGCAGCAGACCGGCTTGAACATGGTCATCTTCCTGGCTGGCTTGACCTCGGTGCCGACTCCGCTGGTGGAAGCGGCCAAGGTGGACGGCGCCAATTATTGGCAGACGCTGTTCAAAGTCATCATCCCGATGTTGCGCCCGGCTACCGTGGTGGTCCTGGCGCTGACGGCGATAAGCGCGCTCAAGAGTTTCGAGATCATCTGGGTCATGACGATGGGCGGTCCCTTCAACAAGTCGGATACGCTGGCGGTGTTTATGTACAGCGAATCCTTCCGCAAGTTCAAGATGGGTTACGGCAGTTCCGCCGCCGTGGTGCTCTTCGTTCTGACCTTGGTGATCATCGTTCTCTACTTCCGCTTCGCCGCTGCCGCCGAGGAACTCTATGACTAGAAGGCAGCCCCCCATCCCTCAGCCCTTTCCCCCACAGCGGAGGGAAGAGGAGATATTTCCTCGAACGAATTGGCAAAGTTTGCTGGGAAAGGCAGTCCTCTACTTCCTGCTGACGATCCTGCTCATCCTGTTCATGGTCCCGGTCTATGGCGCCATCGTGACAGCCTTCAAGTCACAAGCGGAGGTGGCCGCCGGCGGTTACTGGACGCCGCCCTCCAGTCTGGCGACGGAGAATTTCGCGCGGGTGATGGACCCTGAAGACGGCAACCTGGGTTTGTACCTTCAGAATTCGCTGCTGCTGACCATCCCGGCGTCGATCTTGTCGATTGCGCTGGGGACGTTGGCCGGTTACGCCTTGGGCAAATATCGTTTCCGATTCGATGGTTTCCTTTTCATCTTCCTTGTCGCCGGCATGTTCTTGCCGCCGCAGATCGCGCTCATCCCGGTCTTCCGCCTGATGAACGATATCGGTCTGTACGATACGCTCTATGCCGTCATCATCATCCACACCGCTTTCGGCATCCCCATCTGCACCTTGGTCATGCGCAACTTCTTCCAGGTCGTGCCCAACGCCTTGCGGGAGGCGGCGCTGATTGACGGCGCGAATGAGTACAGCATCTTCTTCCGCATCATGCTGCCGCTGACCCTGCCGGCGCTGGCGGTGCTGGCCACCCTGCAATTCACCTGGATCTGGAACGACTTCCTCTGGCCCTTCATCCTGACGCAGAAAGCCGACAGCCGCACGATCATGGTCGGCATCCTGAATTTGACTGGGCAGTACACGGTCGATTGGGGCGGGCAAGCGGCGGCGAGTTTGATTGGCTCGTTGCCGACGCTGTTTATCTTCGTGTTCTTTCAGCGCTACTTCATCACCGGTCTGACGTTGGGCGCGGTGAAGGGGTAGCGATTCACCACAGAGGCACAGAAGTAAACGCAAGCAAGTAATGCAACAATCAGAATGATAGTGTAGGGGCGAGTCTTGAGTCGCCCAAATGCAAAATGGCGATGTAACGGGCGATCCAAGGATCGCCCCTACAGATTTCGAAAATGAGAATCGCCGTCCTTTTTCGCATGACTTACTTTCACTTACTGAGAAATATGATTGGTTATCCAATCATGATATACTGCGCGACGCCGCGATATTTCAGTCTAGGGAAACGAGATGTTCGATTTTCGCCGAGAAGGCATAGACTCGGCATCGAAATTGGCAATTGCCATTCACACCGCGAACTTATGTGGGGACGACGAGCGCACTTTGCGTTTGTCCGGAAACATCTCGCTGCGGGCGGGACTTCCATCGATTACTTCGGACGTTCTGATTGAAGGCAATGGATTCAGAATTGACGCGAATCACGCTTGTCGGCTTCTACACATTTCTGGCGGCAATGTTCGCATTAATCGTCTGAGTTTGGTCAACGGCAGGGAGCAGTCTGGCGGCGCCATTTTTCTGGAAGGCGGGTCGCTGGAAGTTTCGAATTGTACGCTCATCAATAATGTATCAGATTGGGGCGGCGCGATACACAGCAAAAAGGGGCACTTGACCATCTTCCAAAGTACTCTCAATGAAAACCTTGCCGAGTGGGCCGGCGCGATTTATAGCAGAGACGGCCAACTCATTGTAGACAAATGCGACCTAGTCGCAAATTCGGCGGAGGAGTTAAACGGAGGAGCAATCTATTGCTCGAGCAAACTCCGAATCACAGGTAGTCATTTCAGCGCAAATGTTGCCCGCAATCTTGGAGGAGCAGTAGTTCTCCTTGTTCCACACTACTCCAATTATCAGAACGAAATTAGCGATACGATATTCAATAGGAATTCGGCTGCCGCCGGTGGAGCAATCAAAAATTTCGGAAAGCTGAGCGTATCCGCCTGCAGCTTCGGTGGCAATTCGGCACGGCGGGGAGGCGCAATTTACCATACAAACAGAAAGATGATCGTTCATAATTGCACTATCTTTAGAAATACGGCAGATGAGGGCGGCGGCCTTGCTGTTACATGGGACAGTACCGCTACCCTCACACACGTTACCATCGCAGATAATTCAGCGGAAAGGGGTGGCGGGATATTCAAACGACGTGACGGAATTGTTAATCTTCGAAACTGCCTGCTCGCCGAAAACACAGGTGGCGATTGCGTCGGTAGAATAAGCCAGAACGTCGGCAATCTCATTCAAGACGATACTCGTTCAGCAGCGATCAACAGCGCTCCTAAGCTCGGGAAGCTGATTGAACCAGACGACGGATCGCCCGCCTATTATCCACCCTTGCCGAGCAGCCCCGCGATTGGAGCAGCAGATCCGGCCTTCTCCATTGATCGCGATCAGATCGGCACTAAACGTCCGCAAGGCGACGCCGGTGACATCGGCGCCATAGAATTCGTCTCTGACGATTGAACTGCATATAGACTGAAGGTATACCAACTTGACCCCATCCCCTGTCCTCACCCTAGACAGCCTCCCCTTCTCTCAACCCGGCCGCTTCTACCGCGGCAATTTGCACGGGCATTCGACCAACTCCGATGGCGACTGGAGCCCGGCCGAATACTGCCGGATGTATCGCCGGAACGGATACGACTTCGTCGCGCTGACCGACCACTGCATGGAGCGCTACGGCTATGCAATCAGCGATACGCGCCACTTCCGCAGCGATGACTTCACCACGCTTATCGGCGCTGAACTGCATCCAGGGCGCATCCAAAGCGGCACGTTTTGGCATCTGCTTGCGGTCGGCCTGCCGCTGGATTTCGAGACCCATTGAGAGGGCGATACGGGCGCCAGTGTTGCTCGGCGCGCTGTGGACGCGGGCGCCTTCTTGGCAGTGCCGCATCCCAACTGGTTCGCTCTGACCGTGGAAGATTTCGAGACGCTTGAAGTTGCGCACGCGGTTGAATGCTACAACGGCGTCTCTGATGGCGACAGCGATCGCGGCTACAGTTGGCACTTCATCGACATGCTGCTCTATCGCGGACATCGCGTGGGCGCAATCGCGACGGATGACACACATTCGCGACCGGAGGTGAACGACTTCATGCGCGGCTGGGTTCAGGTCAAGGCGACAGAACTCAAGCCCGCCGCGCTGCTAAAGGCGCTCAAGGCGGGACACTATTATTCGAGCACCGGCGCGCAGCTGCACAATGTCGAATTTGTCGGGCGCGACAAACTGGTGGTTGAGTGCTCGCCCGCAACCTACATTTACCTCAGTGGCGAGCGGGCCGGCGTCATTGGGCGGGCTGGCGGCGCCGGGCTGACGCAGGCGGAATTCGACCTGACGGAGGTGGATTCGCGCTGGTTGCGGGTGACGACGCGGGACGAGGCTGGCGGCCGGGCGTGGACGAACCCGGTGTGGTTGGGCTGAGGTGGATACTGAAAAAGCCTAACTCGCCCGCATCTGACGCTGGGCGCGGTGAAGGGATAGTTTTTGCCACCGGGACCCAAAGAGCGCAATCGATTGCGATCAGCTTGCCCATCCTGATATACTTCACGTCATCTCATCGTTGCTTCAAATTCAGAAGTACGCAGCCGACCGAAGCTCGCCAGCCCATTATTTCGCGCGTTGTTCGATGTCGCGCGCGTTTACTTGACGCCTTCCATACGCTGCGCGCCACAATTTGAAATCGTCCTTGGTTAAGGATTAGAATAGGGACGATGCACAATCGGATTCACGGAGTCCGCCATGAATCATCTGAAAGTAGCGCTCGCCCTCATTTTCATCATCTGCGTCTGGAGCCTCGTTTCGCCTTTTTCTGGTTTGATCACCATGATTTCCGCCCCGTCAACTACCGAAGCCGAGCCGGACGGGGGCGCCGAGTTATCGCAGGAGACGCAGGAAGCAAGTCCGACGAGCGAGCCTGAGCCGCTGCCGCCATGCACTCTCGCCGATCAAATTCGGGCGGCAAACAGAGATCGTCCTGTCGGCGGCTGCCCGGCAGGCGTCGGCGCTGACACTATAGGGATAACCGACAATATAACGCTCGGCGAATCCTTGCCCATGATCATGTCCAACATGACCATAGAAGGCAATGGATTCACGCTCGATGGCGCGGGAAAACGGCGGATATTTACCGTTCACCGGGGAAAACTGACAATTAGAAACTTGAATATCAGGGGCGGCTACGGGCAGTCCGGCGGCGCCATCAAAGTCAACAAGCGCGGCACGCTTGTGCTTGAGGCGAGCACAATCCAGGATAGCGCGTCAAATTTGGGCAGCGCCATTTACGTCACAGGCGGCAATCTGCAAGTGCTGGGCAGCACGTTGAGCAACAATCAAGCCACGGATCAAGGCGGCGCAATCTACCTTGACGATGCCAGGGCACGGATCGCAGACAGCGACATAAAGGGCAACTCCGCAATTCACGGCGGCGCTATCAGCGCATTCTACGGGTCTCTCCGAATTGCCGCCAGCACCTTCTCGGAAAACACCAGCCAAGATAACGGCGGCGCAATTTCCGCGGTAGATGTAGAAGTCAGCCTTAGCGACAGCCAGTTTGAAGACAACACAGCCGGATATGGCGGCGCCTTCGCTGGATTTGAAAGCAATTTGCTCGTACTCAAGACCTCTTTCAAAGCAAATTCCGCCGAGAAATATGGCGGCGGCATCCTGTCAAGGGAAAGCAACTTGACGCTGACAAACAGCCGGATGGACGCGAACAGCGCTGAATACGGCGGCGCTATCTTTGCGAGAATCGGCACGGTGAAGATCGCGCGAAGTCAACTTCGAGACAATACTGTGGAGGAATCTGGCGGCGCCCTTTATGCGGTCGATGCCAATGTTACAGTCGATTCCAGCGAAGCCAGCGAAAATGAAGCGCAGTGGGGCGCTGGATTCCACGTTACAACCGGGGAGATGGAACTCGTCAATTCTGTTTTGAGCAACAACAGCGCATCTTTTGGCGGCGGCCTCTACCTTGAGGAGGGCGACTATGACATCATTGACACTCAGATTCGCAGCAATCGCGTGTCCTGGTATGGCGGCGGGGTATTCAGCAGCGGCTCCAGCGTCCGGATAAGAAACAGCAAAATCAACGATAATCGCTCGGATCGCGGCGGCGGCATCTACAGCGAAGACGGCGCTTTGACCATCAGCGCCAGCAGCATTCGCGGAAACAACTCCGGCAGCGGCGGCGGCCTCTTGGCTACCGACGGGGACGTAGACATCACCGACTCGACATTTCAGCGCAATTCAGCCCGTTCCAACGGCGGGGCAATCAGCACAACCAATATCAACATGAGCATCGCCGGCAGCGCGCTGGGCTACAATTCCGCGAAATTTTTTGGCAGCGCCATTTACATGGAACCAGCGAGCCAAGCGGTTGTTACAAATAGCACGATCTACAAGAATGTCGCGGAGCTGCAAGCCGGCGCCATTTATGGCCGACAGAGTGAAATCAGCTTGCGCCACATCACCCTGGTCAATAATTCATCATCGCGGGAAACAGCCGGAATCCATACGCGCAGCGGCGACGTTCACCTCATTAACAGCATTGTCGCCGGCAATGACGGTGGCGATTGCGCCGTCTACCAAGGTCTGAAGACAAATATCAGCAATCTCATAGCCGATAGCAGCTGTGACCCACAGATAAGCGGCGATCCTCTGTTGGCGTCTTTGCGCGGGATGCCGCCGCACTATGCCTTGAAAACCGGTAGTCCGGCGGTTGGCGCCGGGGACGCTGAACACTGCCTGTTAACCGATCAGCGCGGTCAACCGCGATCGACGGACGAAGCCTGTGATATCGGCGCGTATGAGGTCATCGCTGGTCGGTAATCGCGCCGCGCTCCCATCATCCCTCCCGCATCTGACGCGACATCAAGCCGCTGACCAGCCGGCGTGTAGGTTTGGTTTTTCATCTTCATCATCTTTCAGCGCTGCTTCATCACTGGTCTGACGCTGGGGGCGGTGAAGAGGTGAAATTTTACAATCACACTGCCTTAATCGGCAGGCTAAATCACTATTTTATCGCCTTTTCAGACCGTTTGAGCGGTGACCAAAAACTGCCTTCGTCTATAATTCCATAGGAAGGTTCTGGCTTTGGCGCAGCAGTTTTCGATTGTCTGCTACCGTTGCCCGTGTTAGTTTGCTTGTCCGCTGATCGTTGGGATTGATTCCCATTTTGATTTCGGCTTTTTTCAGACAATTGTATCTCCCGAGGACACCATGACTGAACAGGATCCAAAGTTGAGTTATCAGCAACTCAGCGTAGTAGATCTCCTAAAATCCAATATTCAGTCTCGGAAAGATGCTATAAGGACTTTGGAAAACAAGGCGCAACATAACTTCACCATCATAAATATCGTAGCCGCAATTGTAGCGGCGCTCAATCTTGAGTTAGCAGAAACATACAAGATACAACAACTTTTCAGTGAACAGCCGATATTTATTTTAATCTTTATAGGATACGCAGCGATCTTGCTTCTTTCAATTTGGGTTCTCGTGCCCCGAGAGCAAGGAACAGCGGCAATGACAGTATCACTGAAAAACGCTCAGGATTGGTCAAGCTGCGATCTGGAGCATCATTACGATATTTTGATAAAGTCCTACGTGCAAATCTATGAACACAACGAAAAAATCGTTATTCAGAAAGGGAAATTGGTTAAATGGGCGCACATATTGATAGTCATCGTTATTGGCCTGATCTTTTGGGAGGTATCAGGTTTGTAGTCCGGATTAAACAGCGTTGAGAGGATGACTGTTTAATTCCTTATTTGACTCATCAAGCGATCATTCCGTTTTATCGCGTTTCTCGAAAGTGTGAGAGGGTACCTTGGGATCGCTGAACTTTTCGATACCAAAAGAAGGTTCTGGCTTTGGCTTAGGTTCAACAGCTTGAGGCTTAGGTGGCGTAGTTTCATTGCTTGAATTGGTTTGATTATCAGATGATACCTGAGATTGATTTCCACTTTGATTTTGATCCGACATAATTTGCCTCACAGGCGATTGCATATATTGCCGAAGTTATTATGCGCTTGAGATAGTCCTACATCAAGTCCTTTTGTGCCTTCCCATCGCCGCCCTTGACCCGCTCCGCTTGTTTGAACGTCCCATGCTGCGGCGGCATATCCACGCCGTCCCCGCCTAGCAAATCCCGAATCGACAGAATTTGCAGCTTGCGATAGCGCCTGTCCCAAAAATCCGATTCATAGTAACCGGCTGCCAACGTCTCTTTGAGCATAGCTTGCGTCGGCAATTCAAGCGTGATGAAGACGCCAATAGCCGCTTTCTCGCGGTCAACCGTGCCCTTCAAGTCACGAATATCGCCCGACTTCACCTTGCCCGATTTGACCTGCACGATGACTTTCTTAGGCTTGGATTTGCCCTTCGTGTCCTGCTCAAAGAAGTTGATGATGCCGTCAACGCCCTTGTCCGCGCCCTTCTTGCCTTTGCGTGAGCCAGCCTGCCCGCCGACCGGTTTCGCGCCCACCAGTGACAGCGCCCACCACTCGAATTGATAGCGGCCTTCGTTGGCGGAATCGGTCGCTAATTCGCGCGCGCCCGCCTCGGTTCTCGGCTCGCCGATGACCTCGTAGTCTTCGCCCGATTCCAACTCGAACATATCGTACAGGCGGTGTTTTTGCAGGGCGATACCGAGATGGGTGATGTCAATACCGATCCATTTGCGATCCAGCTTGTGAGCGGCGGCGCAAGTAGTCCCGCAGCCGCAGAAAGGATCAAATACAATATCGCCTTCGTTGCTGCTGGCGCGGATGATTCGCTCCATCAGGGCAAGGGGTTTTTGTGTGGGATAGTTCATGTACTCGGCAGAACTCCCTTGTAGCGGCGGGATATCCGTCCATATATCACTAAGGGGACGTCCTTTTTGTTCATCCAAATATCTTTTTTGGCGAGGCACGGCTCCCGGCTTAGTTTGAACGACAATGCCATCTTCATATGCCTGTTGCATTCTTTCTTTCGTCCAGCGCCAAACTCGATTTATCCCCAAGAATTCATATGTCAAATTTGGTCTATTCTTGTTTGGATTTGTAACACTTGTTAATTGGTATCGTCTACCATCTTCATCAATGTTGGAGTATTGCTCAAGAACTTTCTCGTCCAAGTTGTCCATATCATAGGGAATGAACATATTGTCAGCATTCCAATACGCCATTTGTGATTTCTGGTATGCCAAGATTACATCATGATTGGTTGGGAGACGGCGACTTGCCAGTCCCTTGGAAGGCGCTCGCTGCCAAATAATCTCATTCCGAAAATTCTCGGGTGCAACAATTGCATCAAGCACAATCTTCAAATAGTGGCTCGCCGTCGGGTCGCAGTGCAGATACAAACTGCCGGTCGACTTCAAGACGCGGTGCAACTCGACCAGCCGCGCCGCCATCATAACGAGATAAGCCATCATCTTATTGCGGTCGATCAGATTCATCAGCGCTTCAATCGCGGTCGACACCTTTTCAGGCGCGTTGACGATTAAGTCGCGGTAGGTCTCCTCGGCGGTTTCGCCCCAATGCCAGGTATCTTCGAAGGCGGTAATCTGCGCCTGGCTGTCCGCGCCGCTTTCGGCTTTGAAAAGCACATTATGGTCGCGGTTGCTGTTGAAGGGCGGGTCGAGGTAGATCAGGTCGACGCATTCATCGGGGAAATATTCCCGATTGCGCAGAATATCGAGATTGTCGCCGTAGTAGAGTCGATTTTTCATGCAATATCCCTAACGTTCACCCCTCCCGCATCTGACGCGACATCAAGCCGCTGACCAGCCGAATCAACCCGTATGGCAGCGCCACCGGCAAGACCAGCTCCACCAGCACCGTCAGCCCCAGCGCCAGCAGCGCCCGCATCCGCGCCGCCTCCGCCGCCAGTTCGGATGCCTCTCGCGCCGCGTCCAACGCCGCCGTCAGCGCCTCCAGGTTCAACTGCTGCAGCATGTTGATGAGCAGGAAATAGAAAGCCACCCAAGCCACCGACGACGTAATCGCGATACTGCGAAACGGCAGGACAGCGCCGATCCCGACCCCCACCATGCCGAACATCAGCGGCTCCAGAATCAAGCGCAGCAGCGCCGTCACCGTCATGGCGATGATCAATAGGTAAGTGGCTGGTCCCGATTCGCGCAGGGGCAGCAAGCCGGCGTAGTGCATGATGATGAGCGGCGGACCGAATATCGCCGCGCCTTGCACGATCAAGACCAGATCATCCATCTTGCGCCAGATAGCGGAGGCCACCTTGCCGAGGAAAATCTGCTCCAGGGACATCGGCGTCGACATCAGCAACTGCATGGTATTGTTGCGAATCTCGTCCGCCATCACCGCCGCCGAATTGGCCGCGATGGAGAATAACGCGCGCAAATAGAAGATGATGCCGACGGGAATGACCAACACGGACACAACAATCACCGTTGTCGCCAGGTCGGTGACGAAGGGAAAAAAAATACCGAGCAAAAGCGCCGCCAGCCAGAAGCCGCAGATGTAGATTATCGGTTCCAATTCCGGCGGCAAGGTGCGCCAGTACAAGCCGAGATGGCGCCGGACGATCGGGTTGGTGGCGCGCGCCCAATATGGCAAGGTCTCCATTGGCGAGCGCTCGTCGATTTCGATCAGATCCTGTGGCTTGACGTCTGCGGTCATTGAGGCCTTTTGTCCGTCGCCGGCTCCGTTGTCAATCGTCAGAGAAAACGATGCCGCGATAGATCTCGGCAAGCGGCAGGCTGCAGCCTATAGCATCAAGCGGAATGACGGCGTCGATATCGCTGAAGGTCTGCCAATGCCAGCCGCTCTCGCTTCTGCTATGCATCTCCACATGGTATTCGTCTTGCGCGACAACAATGTACGATTGCAAGGTCAGCATCGCGCGATAATAATCAAGCTTGGTATAGCGATCGTATCCCATAGACGTTGGCGATGTCACTTCAACGACCAGCGCGACATTTAGCAACGTTAACGCGTCCTCGGTCAACTGCGCCGCGCCGCAAAATACACTCAAATCGGGGTATACATATCGGCCGCTGTCGATTCCCACGCGCATATCGCTATTGCAAACGGTGCAATGCCCGCTTCGCAATTGGATTTCCAAAGCAACCGTCATATTCACCTTAATCCTTGAATGATTGAGCGTTCCGCCTGTCATCTCGTAGATAACTCCATCGATGAACTCGTGCTTGAACTCGCTCTCCGCTTCAAACGCGAGATACTCTTCAACAGTGAATAGATGCGGCATTGGGTGGCCCGGCGCATAATCGGGGTGGACGGGCGCATCAGGAAGAGGATCGCCCCAATCATATATCACGCCATCAATGAATTCGTGCTTGAACTCGCTTTTCTCCTCAAAAGCGAGATACTCTTCAACAGTGAACAGATGCGGGCGAGGGAAGCTATCTGCCCGTTCGATCGCCATTGTAGTCCCTCAGCGTCACTTTCCTTCGCGCCATTATAACATGACAGCGACGCAATCTCACCAAGACCATCCCTGCGCCAGCCGGGGCAGATCCCGTTCAGTCCGTTGCTTGGACTTGCCTTGCAGCGGTCAAATATGTTAATAACGGAAATAGAGCTTCGTCTGTCGGAGCCAATCATGCGCGTAGCGATCATAACCGAGACATTCCTGCCCAAGGTCGATGGCATCGTCAAGGTGGTATGCCTGCTGCTCGATCACTTGTCGCGCCGGGGCATCGAGGCATTGGTCATCGCGCCGCGTTATGGCGCCGGAAACAGCTATAACGATGTCCCGATCCACAGCCTGCCCAGCTTGCCGCTGCCGCTTTATCCGGAAGCGCGGCTTGGCTTCGCCACATTCTCGCTCTATCGCGATCTGGCCGCCTTCCAGCCTGATGTCGCGCAGCTCTTCCACCCGGTCATGACCGGCATACCCGCCATGGCGATGCTCAAATGGATGGACGTCCCGACTGTGACATCCTTTCACTTGGATTATGCCCAGTTGGTCAAGCAGTTTCGCCTGGGCGCCATCGACCTGGGCTTCACGCGTCCGCTGATTGACGAGTTGACGAAGAATGTCTTCAACTGGGCTGATTACAGTTTGGCGCCGTCTCGGGCCGTGCAGCGGCGGATGCAGCGCCTCGGCATCAACAATGTGGGACTATGGCGGCGCGGGGTCGACGCGAAAGCCTTTAACCCCGCCTTTCGCTCGCGGGCAATGCGCGACGAGATGACGCGGGGCAATCCTGATGAGACCATCTTGCTTTACGTGGGCCGCCTGTCCGCGGAGAAACAAATCGAGCACATCCGACCGACTCTGGAACAATTGCCAAATACGCGCCTCGTTATCGTCGGGGATGGTCCGGCGCGCCCCTGGCTTGAGCGGGAATTCGCCGGCTTGCCCGCCGCGTTTATGGGCTACCTGCGCGGCGAGCGGCTCTCCCGCGCCTACGCCAGCGCCGATATCTTCGTCTTCCCCTCGCGACTCGAGACTTTCGGCCTGGTGGTCATCGAGGCGATGGCGGCCGGATTGCCAGTTGCCGCGGCCCGCGTCGGCGGCGTGAGTGAAATCGTCAGCGAAGGCCTCAATGGCTATACCTTTGAAAGCGGCGACAAAGCCATGCTCCTAGAGAGCGTACGCAAGATCGCGAGCAGTCGGGAGAAGATGCGCTGGATGGGCGAGCAAGCGCGGACTTACGCCGAGTCGCAATCTTGGGAAACCATCATGGATGAGGTCATCGAGGTGTATGCGTCGCTTATCGCCGAGAGGCGGCCGCAGCGAGTTTCGGTCTAGATCCTACTCATCCATCACTCGCTGGACGGCCTCGATGACCCGCTGGTGATGCGCGCCGTTGCTAGCGATCAGGCCGGCGTTGGGCAGGGTCTCGCCCTGGGAAAAGTCCAGGGGACCGCCATCCAGGTCGGTCACCGTGCCGCCCGCGTTTTGCACCAGAGCGACGCCGGCGGCATGATCCCAGATTTTGTGGGCGTACGCGCTGCCCGCACGCGGCAGGCGCATGTAAAGGTCGGCAGCGCCGCAAGCCACCAGCGCGTATTTCTCCATGCTGTCCAATTCGAGCAGCCGCACATCACCCAGCCCGGCGTAGTCGCGGGCGCGTCCCATGCGCGATTTACTGGCGTGGTAGCGTTCGTAACTTTGCACGGCGACGTAATCGTCCACTTTGTGGCGCTGTGAGACGACTACTTTCTCTCCATCGCCGGCGGCCAGGGGCGCGCGAAAAGTTGCGCCCTCCCGCGTGTAAAAGAGCGCGCCCGCGCCAGCGTCATAACCCGGCGCCGCGACCATGCCTTCCGTCACCTGCCCTTCCACAAGCAGACCGCAAGCAATCGCGTAATGCCGCTGGGCGATGAAGCCCTTGGTGCCGTCAATCGGGTCAATTACCCAGGTGCGGCGCGCTGATACCCCCGCGCCGAAATCGAGCCAACTGACAAGTTCCGCCTCATTGACCGGCTCCTCCAGCACCTGCGCCAGAAGCTGACGCACCTGCGCGCGCTGTTCGGCGTTGACCAACTGCAAAAACTGCCCGCCCGATTCTTCCGCCACGACCGCGTCATCGGGATAGCGCCGTTGCAAGGCGCGGCAGATGATGGCCTGCGAACCGTAATCGGCGATAGTGACCGGCTCGCTGTGGTCGCCGGCTGTCTTGGTGCTGGCGCTGAGATAGTTTTCCTGCGCCAACCGGCAGAGTTCAGCCGCCTGGCGGACAGCATCACGAATGCTTTCCATAAGTTATCCTCTTCCAGAAGCTAAGCGCTGCCGATGATAGACCGATCGACGCAATTGTCCAAGCGGCTTTCCGGCAACCGCCTTGACGCGCTTGCTAGGCATAGTCGTTTAAGTCGAATGCTTGATAATGCCACTTCAATCTCAAGACTTCACCACGATACTTCTGTTGCCCGCCGCATTGGCCGACTTCCCACTCGCGCGGCCAAGGCAACCGCTCCGCTCCCCAAGCCGAGGCGCCAAGCATGCTCGTCCAGGCATGATCATCGCTCCAGCGCCATAGCAAGCCGCCCGGACCCATGCCGCTGTGAACCGCCACTTGAATGGACGCGAACTGATCCGCCGGCAGCGCTGGACCCAGCCAGCGGTGCGGACTGCGATTCGCTTCCGGGCTAAGCAGGACTGTGATTCGCCGGTCAACGCCGCTGAGGCCAAGCCAGAGACACGGCATCGCCCCGCCTTCAGCCGCCGCGCAGAGCAAGGTTTGCGGCCGCTTCTCATCATCCAACTTCAGCCTGAAGCTTATCTCCCAAACGATCAGATACGATTGCGCCGTGCCTTGCAGGCAATCTCTCGGCAAGGTCCGCGCTGAAGACGGCTCGAACAGCGGCCAGGTATCCGCTGGAGGAAGCGCCCAATTCCAGCGCAGCCATTCCCGTGTATGCCCTTTGCGATCCAAAACTTGAAAGCGCAAGCCCTCGTCATCAAGCGCCGCCTGCAGAAAATGCAGGTACTCTTCGCCGGGCGGCATCCGATGCGCCGTGCCAGCGCCGCCCGTACAGATCTGCAATATGCCGTCCTGCGCCTGCGCATCAAAGGCGAGAATGTGGCTGCAGAAGTAAGCCAGAACCCCCTGCCGCCGCAAGACATCCCAGAAGCGCCGCCCGTTCTCGCGCTCAATCAGGCGCTGATAATCGCCGAAGTAGCCGTTAACCGCCCATACCGGGTGATGACCAAATACCAGCTTGTATGTGGCATCGCGCTGCTGGCTGAGGACACCTTCCAGCCACTCTGTTTCAACCGTGCCTTCGCCGCCACAGCGTTCGTCCATCGTATTCACGAAGATCATCAGCAGGTCGTCGCGCCGGACGAAATAAGACAATCCGCGCGGTCCGTTTTGCGGCAAGCACGCCATTGCCTCGCGGAAGACCGCTTCGCTGGCTCCGTCGTAGACAGTATGATTGCCCGTCGTGTGATAGAGCGGAATAGCGGCGCGATCCAGCCAAGCCATTTCCTGCTCGAAGAAATGTTGCCACTGCCGGCGCAGTTCAGCCCCATCGGCGCTCAGCCCCATGATTTCGTCGCCGAGAAAGCAGATGAATTGCGGCGTCGCCGCCAGGGCGCTGATCGCCGAGTTGATTTGGCGGAACGTCTTTTCGTGCGGCGCGCCGGGAACGCCGGAGCAACTGTCGCCGTATACGACGAATTGATGCCCGTCCGCTCGCGGTTTCAGCACCGGAATCGGATTCCGTTCGAGCATTCCGCCTCCCCTGTATCCAACTCTCCCAAGAAAGCAAAGACGCCCGCCAAGTTTAGCGCAGTTCGCAACGATCGCGATATTCGGGACGATCAGCCCTGCCGCCCATCGACCTCGCGCGGGATCTGAAACCCACCCTTATCACGCTTATAGAACTTGTGTACAATGTAAAGTTCCTAAACCGCCGCTGTACGAGCATTGCTGAGGAGCATATCTTGGCTCACAAGAGCGAATTCTCGATCGAAGGCTTGCGAGAATACAATCAGAGCGGTCCCGTCCGCTGGATTATCTCGCATTGCTGGGAACACAAACTGTACTTCACCATCGGCCTGTTCGGTTTCATGTCAGCCTATTTCTCCTTTTCGACGGCGCGTCTGCTCTTCGGGCGCGGCGCGGAATTAATCATTGAGGGCGGCGATGCGCGGGCGGTCATCTCCGTCAGTCTCGCCATCTTGTTGTTCTCGGTCTGGGACGGCATCGGCTCGTTGTTCGGCAACCTGGCGATGACGATTCTATCCACACGGGTGGAGCGGGATTCCCGCCACGAACTCTATGCCAGCCTGCTGGGCAAAAGCCAGACTTTCCACAATCAGCAGCGCGTTGGCGATATCATGGCGCGCGCCACCGATGACGTGCGGCAACTCAATTTTGTGATACACCCCGGCATCATGTTCATCTTTGACATGGTGATGGGCTTCGCCGTGCCCATGCTCTACATCGCTTTCGTCAGTTTGGAATTGTTGCTGGTGCCAGCGCTTTTTGTCATTTCTTATGTCGTTGTGGTGCGCCGCTACATCCGCCGGCTGGAACCGGTGATGATGCAACAGCGCATGCAATACGGCGTGCTGAGCGCTCGTTTGGAAGAGACGATAAGCGGCATCGAGATCGTCAAAGTAGCGGCGCAGGAAATGGAGGAGCGCAAGCGCTTCCGGCGCAACGCGACCAAGTTTCGCGACTTCTTCGTCAAACAGGGGCAGATCGAAGCGGCCTACTTGCCGATGCTGATGTACGGCGTCGCCTTCGGCCTGATGTTCTTGCACTGCCTGATCATGTACAGCCGCGGCGCGCTCAGCATCGGTGATATTATCGCCGTCACCAGCCTGATGAGCGTATTGCAATTCCCGGTCTTCATCTCGCTCTTCTCCATCAGCATGATTCAACTCGGCATCGCCGGCGCGCGCCGTATCCTGGAGCTGCTCGACCAGCGCTCGGATATCGACGAAAACCTCTCGGGATACAGCGCTCCCGTAGACGGCGCCATCGAATTCGAGAATGTCACTTTCAAATTCCATGGCAGCACCGTCCTGGAGGACATCTCCTTCCGCGTTGAGCCGGGCCAGACCATCGCGATTGTCGGGCAGACCGGCTCCGGCAAATCGACCCTGACACAACTTGTAAGCCGCACCTATGATGTGGACGAGGGCCGTGTGCTGGTCGACGATGTGGACGTGCGCGATTGGAACCTCGACCGTCTGCGCTCGCAGATGGGCAAGATCGAGCAGGATGTCTTTCTCTTCTCACGCTCCATCGCCGAGAATATCGCCTTCGGCGTACAAAACGCCAGTCAAGAAGAGATTGAAGAAGCCGCCAAAGAGGCGCAGGCGCATGATTTCATTTTGTCCTTCAATGATGGCTACGAGAGCGAGATCGGCGAACGCGGCGTCATGCTCTCCGGCGGGCAACGGCAGCGGCTGGCTCTGGCGCGAGCCTTCCTGCGGCAGCCGCGCATCTTGATCCTGGACGACTCCACCAGCGCTATCGACAGCGCCACCGAAGACGAGATCCAACGGGCAATGCGCCGGGCGCAGGAAGGGCGCACGACCATCCTCATCACGCATCGACTATCGCAGATTCGCTGGGCTGATCGCATAATCGTGCTGGAGAATGGCCGCATCGCCGCCAATGGCTCCCACGAAGACCTGTTGATCCGCTCCGATCATTATCGCCGCATATTCGCTCGCTACGGCACGGCGGAGTCGCCGGTCGGGCAGCTTGCCAGCCAAGGAGGCGCGCAATGGGCTTCATAATGGATGGCCTGGACGCTGAAGATTACGACCGCACTTATACTGATTGGGCGCTGGTCAAACGCATCCTGGGTTACTTCAAGCCGCATCTATGGAAGATGACTGCCGTGGCGGCGGTGGTCTTTCTCAGTTCGCTGATGGACCTGCTGCTGCCGGTTGTCATATCCCGCAGCCTCGACGAGTTGCAATTCTCGCCCGAGACTTTTGATCCTATCGCGACGGTCATCTTGTTGACTGCCGCGGCCAGCACGGGCTGGGTGGCCAACCTCGTTCGCCAGTGGCTTTCGGCGGCAGCCGTCGGCGATGTCACGCTGGATATGCGGGAGGATGCCTTCAACGCCGTCACCGAACGTGATATGTCCTTCTACGATCAGTACCCGACCGGCAAGGTCGTCAGCCGCGTCCTGTCCGACACGCAAGCCTTTTCCGAGACGGTGCGCCTGACAATCAACCTGATGAGCCGACTGCTGCTGGTTGTGCTGCTGATCATTTACCTGTTCACGGTCAACCTGAACATGACCTTGATCCTGATCGCGATTATGCCCTTCATCATCTACACCGCGCTGAGATTTCGCACAGTGGCGCGCCGCACGGTCACCAACTCGCGCCGGCAGCTGGCCACGGTCAACGCCCATATTCAGGAGACGATCAGCGGCATCGGCGTCGCCAAAGCTTTCCGCCGCGAACAGATGATTTACGACGAGTTCAAGACGGTGAATGAGCAATCGTATCAGGTGGAGAAGATCAATGGCTTCGTCTTCAGCAGCATCTTCCCGATTCTGATCACCATCGCCGGCGTCGGTGTGGCGGCAGTCGTCTGGATCGGGATCAATCTGGCGCAGGGTGGCGTGCTGACTGCGGGCGAATGGTTCCTCTTCATTCAGGGCATGGGCATGATCTGGTTCCCTCTGACCAGTATCGCCTCATTCTGGAGCCAGTTCCAACTGGGTTTGGCGGCGGGCGAGCGTGTCTTCGCGCTGCTGGACGCCGAGGCGCTGGTCAAGCAGAAGGCCGACGAAAAGGTTGCCGCATTGCGCGGCGAGATTGAGTTCGTCAACATGGACTTTCATTACATCGAAGGCGAGACCGTCTTGCAGGACTTCAACCTGAGCATCCGGCCGGGCGAAACGCTGGCGCTGGTCGGGCACACCGGCTCGGGTAAATCCAGCATCGCCAAGCTGATCAATCGCTTCTACGAGTTTCAAGACGGGGATCTGCTGATCGACGGCCGCGATATCCGCTACTTCGACCTCTCGAGTTACCGTTCGCAACTGGGCGTTGTCACGCAGACGCCTTTCCTCTTTGATGGCACAGTGATGGACAACATTCGTTATGGCAAACCGGAAGCCAGCGACGAGGAGGTCATCGCTATCGCCAACAAGGTCGGGCGCGGCGATTGGCTGGTGAGCTTGCAGGAAGGCCTGCAAACCGAGGTCGGCGAGCGCGGCGGCAGCCTGTCGATGGGCCAGCGTCAGTTGGTGGCGATCGCGCGCGTACTGCTGCAAGACCCGGCCATCTTCATCCTCGATGAAGCCACAGCCAGCGTCGATCCCTTGACCGAGACCCTGATCCAGGAGGGTTTGGATACCCTGCTCGGCAAGCGCACCTCCATCGTCATCGCCCACCGTTTGTCGACCATTCAACATGCCGACCGCATCATCGTACTCGATCATGGCGAGATCATCGAATCCGGCACGCACGACCAACTAATGGCCAGCGGCGGCCACTACGCGACGCTATACGATTCCTACTTCCGCCATCAGAGCCTGGAATACATCGAGCGGCTGGCGGGCTAACAATGGTTGAAATCGGAATTGCCGGTGGCTATACTCAACCCGAAGAGCGGCAACGGAGCGGAAGACAATGACAGAGATTCCAGTGCCTGGCATCACCCGGACTGAGGGAGTGTGCGGCGGGCGGCCCTGCATCGCCGGCACTCGCATCCGCGTCACGGATATTTTAACGGCCGTTCAACTCGAATACAGTCAGGACGAAATCGCGGACGATTTTGATTTGAGCCCCGAACAGGTCGACGCTGCGCTACTCTATTACGAGCGTAACCAAGACGCGCTCGACGCCGACATGAAACGACAAGACGAAAACTTCGAAAGGCACTTCAAAATCGGCTATGGAAGACCGCAGACTCCAGTTCTACCTCGATGAGTTGATGCCTGTTGCCATAGCCGAGCAATTGAATCTAAGAGGAATAGACACCATAACTGTTCGAGACTTGGAGCTTCAAGGTCACTCTGACAGTCACCATTTGCAGTTGGCCAAGGAAATGAGACGAGTCTTATGCACATTGGACGACGATTATTTTGACCTGATTAAAGGTGGAGCTAGTCATTTTGGTATCGTCTTCGGGGCTCGTAAAGACCGCCGGGAAATTGGAACATGGGTCCGCTTTCTTGTCTGGATGCACCAAACATACATACGTCAGGATATGCGAAATCGCGTAGAATATCTCAGAATCGTCTAGTGTATGCCTTGCCAAAATTCGATTCGCCAATCGCCTTGAAAAATACCCTCCGTCAGGAAAGAAAATGCCGCTAAACACGTTAAACGATGCCAACTTCAACCACCTAGTCGGTTCATCCGCCGCGCTTATCCTCATCTCCAACGGTAGCGACAAGTTGCGTAGCGATTTCAAAACCGCCTTCACCAAAGCCGCCGATGAAGAAGACAACATCCTCTTCGCGCAGATCGACCCCGACAGCAACCCAGCCACAGTCCAGCGCTTTGACTACCAGGGCACATCGCTGCTGATCGGCCTGTACCGCGGCGAGGTCTTGTGGCGGCGCTCCCGCCCCTGGGCCAGCGACCTGCCCGATTACATCAGCCAGTTGAACGACGCCATCGCCCAGGACGCGCCCGCCGCTGCTGACGAAACGGCTGTCGAAGAAAAGACAGCAATTCCACTACTTGACAAGCCGCTTGATGTCACTGATACGACCTTTGAGAAAGAAGCTATCCTCGCCTCCCATGAACTGCCGGTGCTGGTGGATTTCTGGGCGGAATGGTGCGGACCCTGCCGCATGGTCGCGCCCATCCTGGAAAAGCTGGCGGCCGAATTCGCCGGGCAGATTCGCGTCGTCAAGGTCGACACCGACGCCAACCCCGGCCTCAGCCAGGCTTTTCAAATTCGCAGCATCCCGACCATCGCCGTCTTCAAGGGCGGCAAGCTGATCTTTATGCAGCCGGGCGCCTTGCCCGAGCCATCTTTCCGGCAGTTGATCCAGCAGGCGATTGAGTTGGAGATTCCGGCGGACGAGGCGACCGCGAGCGCTTGATTCCCGTTAACCAATCTCCCTGCCTGTCAGCAGCGCCAGACTCTGCTGATCGTGCGGCGGGCTGAACATATTCGGCGGATGGCGGTCGCGGCCGTCCAGTTCGCCGATATAGGTCTGCGTCGTCCCCAAGCTGGTGTGCCCAAGGTTCTGCCGTATCCGCTCCAGGTCCATGCCGAAGTCGTAGGCGTTGCGCGCGTAGGTCCGGCGCAAATCATGCGGCTTGACTACGCGCAGCGCGCCATCAATCGTGACCGGATAGGCGTTCATGATGTCATTGACCGTCCAGGTCCCGATGCCCTTCTGCCGCACCGTCTTCCCGCCCCGCCGTATGCCCCGGAAGACATGCCCCGCCTTGATTTCCGCCTCCCGCAGCCAAGCATCCACGTACATCAGACACCAATCCAGCGGACCATAGGGGATGAGCCGCTGCTTGCCGCCCTTGCCTTCGCGCACCCGCAGCGACAGCTCGCCGCCGAGATGCTGCCGCAGGTCATCCACCTGCAGAGCGGCCGCCTCCGCCGCCCGAATCCCCGTGCAGACCATCAGCGTCATCAGCGCCGTATCGCGCAAGCCGCGCAGCGTCGAGATGCCCGGCGCGCGAACCAAGGATTGCACTTGCCAGGGCTTCAGGCGCAGGTGCTCGCTATCGGCCACATCTTGTTTCTCCACCAGCTTGACCGGCGCCGCTGCCGGATGCATGTCCATTTGCAGTCTCAGGAAAATCCGTTGCGCGCTTTCCTCAGCCGCCTTGCCCCCGTCATCGTCCGGAGACGCCAAGTCACCGAGATCAATTAAATCGTCCAATATCTCACTGCTGTGCAACAGATCATTGTAACGAGAGCGAATTGTCGCTAGGTGAGCTTGCGCCGTTCTTGGAGATAGAGGAGCCGCTTTCTCTCGTCCCCGCTTGTCAATCCGAATGCGGTCGGTAAGCATATAGTCGAGATACAGGGGCAAACCCGGATTCGTCCATTCCCGACCGTTTTGCGATAACCAATCAATAAAGAATTCAAGCCGCGAGCGCACATCCTTATTGGGTTTCTCCGGCATCAGGACGGCGAAGTTTTCGCGCCATAGACTGGTTTGCTGAATTTCTGTCGATTCCATATTGCCGATTATAGTATGATTGCCCGCTCAGCGTTTGGCGCCGGGACTCCACAACCGTCGCCGGCTGCGATAGAATGACCTTGCGCGATGATGTCCGGCGGTCGAAGGGAGTAGATATGCGGCGAATTGTCTGGATACTGCTGTGCCTGCTGTTGACGACGCTCGCGGCCGCCGCGCAAGACCAGCTAACCCGGGTGGAGCATCAGCTGGACGAGATTGAAGAGTTCGTCAGCGCTGTTCGCGAGCTTAATGCGCTGGAAGACACGCGTGTACTCTTCCTCAGCCGAGACGAGGCGGCGGCGTACCTGGAAGCGCGCTTCCACGAAGACTATCCGCCTGAATTGCTGGAGAAGCTGTATCTGGTCTATCGCGCGCTTGATCTGGCGGAGCCGGGACTGGATCTGGGCGGCCTTATATTGGAATTTATGCTGAGCCGGATCGCCGGCTATTACGATGCCGAGAGCGACACCATGACGGTCATCCTGCCCAGCGATGAGACGCCTCTCGACGGGCTGGCCGCGCCACAGCGGATGACTTACGCGCATGAGTTTGCGCATGCGCTGCAAGACCAGCATTATGACTTGTCCGCGCTTGCCGAGCGCTGGAGTAACGCTGACAGTCTCGACTATCGCCTGGCTTTGAGCGCGCTGGTCGAAGGCGACGCCACGCTGACTTCAAGCTTCTATTTTGACCTATTCGACTGGTTTCTGGAGCAGAATCAAGACCAGGCGATGAGCGAGCTGGAAGCGGCCGCGCGGGCCGTTGCTGAGCCGCCCGATAACTTGCCACCGATCATCGAGGCCGAGATTCACTTCGCATACGTGATCGGGACGGAATTCGCGGCGCAGGTCTCCCGGCAATCCGATTGGGCTGATATCAACCGGGCGCTGCGCGACAAGCCGATACTGACGGCGGAACATATTTTCCATCCCGAGCGCTTTCTGGCTGGCGAGCCGCCTATCGTAGTAGATCCGCCGGATCTGAGCGCCATATTGCACGAGAGCTGGACGCTCGTCTATGACAATAGCGTGGGCGAATTTTATCTGAGGCAGCATCTGCGGACGCAATTCTCGTCAGACGACGTCACGGGGCTTGCTCCAGGCCGGGGCGGCAGCGACATCTATTTGCGGCAGCGTCTGCGGTCCCAGTTTATGTTTTCGCAGGACAATGCCGCGCGGCTGACTCAAGGCTGGGGCGGTGACCGGCTGCAGATATTCGTCGACGCCACCGGCGATGAGATGATCTGGACTTGGCGCCTTGTTTGGGATACCGAGCGAGACGCCGAGAGATTCACCGTCGGTTATCGCTCCTTTCTCGACTGGCGCTATGGCGAATACACCGACGATCCGCAATGCTGGATCGGCGAGACGACACACTGCGTCGTCCGCTTTAGCAGCGTCGAGACCCGAATCACGATGGCGTCGGACGAGGCGACGGCGCGGGCGCTGCTGGCTCTGCGCAGCTGATCCCGTCTCCATAGATTTCGCCTGCTGGGGCGGCAGCGAGCGCCAAAACGCACTGCAATTCCTGTCTCACGGTATTGAATCTTTTGCCGCTATAATGGCTGCCATTGCTGGCAAGTGACATGAAAGATAGGCACTATGAGCGAAGCAGCGCCCGCAGAAATCGGACTGGAACAATTCGGCGAAATCGCGCGGGACATCGAAAACGAAGTTGGCAAGGTCATCGTCGGGCAGCGCGAGGTCCTGCGCAGCGTCATCATCTGTGTGCTGGCCGGCGGCCATGCCCTGCTGGAAGGGGTGCCCGGCTTGGGCAAGACCATGCTTATCCGCACGCTGGGCGATGTGCTGGACCTGAAGTTTTCGCGCATCCAATTCACGCCCGACCTGATGCCGGCTGATATCGTCGGCACCGATATCCTGGAAGAGACCGAAGACGGCCGCCGCCAATTCCGCTTTCAAGCCGGTCCGATTTTCGCCAATCTCATCCTGGCTGACGAGATCAATCGCGCCACGCCCAAGACGCAATCGGCCATGCTCGAGGCCATGCAAGAGAAAACTGTCACTGTCGCCGGCCGCGGCTACGCCCTTGACCCGCCCTTCTTCGTCCTGGCGACGCAAAACCCGCTCGAGATGGAAGGCACCTATCCCCTGCCCGAAGCCCAGCTCGATCGCTTCCTGTTCAAAGTCAATGTCGCTTTCCCCGATGTTGCGGACCTGATAACTATCCTCGATCGCACGACCGGCGTTACGATGCCGCGCGCGCAGAAGATCGCCGATGGCGCCCAGGTCATCGGCATGGGCGCGCTTGCCCTCAGCACACCCATACCCACCCACGTCAGCGAATACGTCGCCCATATCGTGGTCGCCACCCACCCCGAGAGCGATCGCGCCACGCCGATGCTCCGCCAATACGCCCGCTACGGCGCCAGCCCCCGCGGCGCCCAGGCGCTTATCATCGGCGCCAAGATCAACGCCCTGCTCGATGAACGCAGCAATGTCTCGTATGACGATGTGGCGGCGGTCGCGCCCTCGGCTCTGCGCCACCGGATTCTGCTGAATTTCGAAGGTCAAGCGGAAGGGCTCGGCGCCGATGACTTGATCGCCGATGTGCTCAAATCTGTCCCCAAGAGCTAATATTCGCGCGCTCAGCTACGGACGGAAAACCGGAATAATAATCGCTATTACGGAAAACAAAAAAAGCCTGCCGAATCGCATTCGGCAGGCCAATTTGAACTTGTTAAAGACGTAAGCGGGTTTACATAGTATTACCCACCCACAACATCACTGACGCATCAATTTACCGCGTCGGATAAGCCTGCGCCGGGCTTGAATTTTACGACCTTTTTTGCCGCGATCTGGATCTCCTCGCCCGTGCGGGGATTACGTCCCGTACGAGCGTTGCGCTGGTCGACAGACCAAGAGCCGAAGCCGACCAGTGAAATCCGGTCGCCGCCAGCGAGCGCGTCTGTCACGCAGGATACGAAGGCGTCCAGCGCCTTGCCGGCATCCGCCTTGCTCAGCCCAGACTTGTCAGCGATTGAACCAATCAATTCTGCTTTGTTCATTTCAACTGCTCCTTTAAGTCAATGCTCGGCTAGTAGTATAACACTTTTTCCCGCTTGCACAGGTCTAAACTGCCAATTTGCGCAGTCTATACCACATAGTAACAAGACATAAATATCACCAGGCTCGCCCGCCTTGATTTATCCGGTAAAAGCGGGCTTAGCCGCCAGGAAGGCATCCACTTCCGCGAGCGTTGGCAAGGCGCTGCGCCCGCCAATGGCGCGGCAATTAAGCGAGCCAACGGCGGAAGCGAACCTCGCCATGCGCGGCGCATCCCAATCTTGCAGGATGGCATACATAAAAGCGCCATGATAAGCATCGCCGGCGCCGGTCGTATCCGCCACCTCTACCGCAAAGGCCGGTATCTCCACGATGCCCCCTTCCCAGCAAAGCACCGAACCGCGCTCCCCCAAGGTCACGACCGCCATCGACGCCCCTTCGTCAACCAGCCTCTTAGCCACCGCGGCCGGTCCCTCCTTCGGCAGCCAGGCTCGCGCCCAGGCTTCCGGCACGATTGGCGCATCGACCAATGCCAGCAGCGGTTTGATTTCGGCGTAAGGCCGCGCCGGATCCAATACCACCGTCAAGCCCGCCTCCCGCGCCCAGCGGGCCGCCGCCAGCGTCGCTTCGTTGATCGTATCCACGAAGAGCACGCGCGCCCCGGTGATAGCCTCCTGCCCGATCTCGGCCGGGCTGATGGGAGAGCCGGTGGGCGGTCGCGTGATGATGCTGCGCTCGCCTGTCGCCTCGTCCACCAGGATCACCGACACATGCGATTCGCTGCCCGCCTCCGCCAGCAACTGACTTGCATCGACGCCTTCAGCCTGCAAGTCGCGGCGGATATAATCGCCATTCTCGTCATCGCCTATCCGCGCGATGATCTTCGTCCGGGCGCCCAGACGCGCCGCCGCCACCAGCGCGCAAGAGGCCAATCCGCCCGGCTGCCGCGAATAATTTAAGGCGCGCATATTTTCATTGCGATGCGGCATCCGCGGCACGGTCACGATATGATCGACCGTGCATACGCCGATGCCGACAATGTCGGGAGTCCTTGCCATGGGTCAGCTTCCGCCCAATCCGTACCGCCGCCACGTTTGTAGCGCATAAGCTGGAATCCTGCAATCGGGCTGCTGAACCGGGAGCGGTGAATTTCAAGGATACAGGACATATCCCGAATTCCATGCCGGGGTATTCGCCACTTCCGCCGGTATTGGCGGGCGGCGCGGGGATTCATCGGCGCTTGAATGGAGGGCGGGAGTAAGCGTGAGGGTATTATATCGTTGTTGATTGGTTAAGACTTTGTCCGATATTGTCCGTTTGTCGGACAAAGAAATACTTTTTTCGGACAAAGTCGCGATTTGGCGGCGGCGAAGGGTACGTTGATGGAGCGGTTCCAGAGCCTGGCGTTTTTCATGGTCAGAGAAGTATCTGGTTTTGGGCATGGGGATTCTCTGTTGGTTGAGCTTAAATACATTATAGCACATATATTCTGAATTGAAAGGGCTGGATGCGTCGCTAAAATAGCGGCAAACCAGCATAGAGGAGACAAGCACAATGCAAAGCCGCGCCGATTACATAAACGCCTACCGCCAACTGCCCGCCCAACTGCGAGAAAAAGTACAGGGACTTTCAGTTGAGCAGCTCACCACCGCCTACAACGCGCCTGAATGGACCATCGCCCAGAACATCCACCACCTCGCCGATACGCACATGGTCTGCATTCGCCGCTTCAAGCTGATTCTGACCAGCCCCAGCTTTCAATTCACCGCCTACGATGTCAACGCTATCGCCGAATACCCCGATGCCAAAGATGCCGATATCGAATACTCGCTCAAGATCCTCGAAGGCTTGCACGCGCGCTGGGCCATCCTGCTCGAAAAAATGACCGACGAGCAATGGGGCAAGATCGGCCGCGCCGCCAGCCCCGACCGACCCGATTACAGCCTGGAAGAGCTCGCTCGCGTTTATGCCCAACACGGGCTTAACCATCTCCAGCAGATCCAAGACGTGCTGGACAAGATGCCGGCATGACCGGTCCCGGCTTTGTCATCGGGACAGCGCCACAATTTGACTTCGGCAAGACCGTCCACAGCCACGGCTGGTTGATGCTGGCGCCCTTCACCTGGAATGAAGAAACCGCTACTCTCCAATACGTCTATCAGACGGCGGCGGGGGCTGTCCAACGGCTGCAAATGAGCGAGGCGGACACCGGCCTCCGCGTCGGATTGCCGGATTGCCAGGCAATCAGCCCGCCCCGGCAAGACGAAGCCAGCGCGGCGGTCCGGCGCATGCTCAATATGGACTGGGATCTGAGCGTCTTCTATGCCGCCATGCGCGCCCACGCCGGCTACGAATGGCTGGAGCGGGAGCGCCGGGGCCGCATCCTCATCAGCCCGAGCTTGTGGGAAGACCTGGCGAAGGCGCTATTGACGACCAACTGCAACTGGGCGCAGACAGTCCAAATGAGCCGACGTCTTTGCCAATTGGGCGCGGAGCATCCGACAATCGACGGCGTCCATGCCTTCCCATCGCCACAGCGCATCGCCGCGATGGACTTCGACGAGATGGCGGAGTCAGTGCGCGCCGGCTATCGCAACGCCTACCTGCGCGAGCTTGCAGTGGCAATCGCGAGCGGTCGGGTCGATCTTGACGCCTGGCTGGAGCAGGATAGCGACTCGCTCTATAAAGCGGTCAAGGCGCTGAAGGGCTTCGGCGATTATGCCGCTGGCACGGTCGCGCGCATGTATGGACATTTCGACCGCATCGCTATCGACACCGCTGCCCATGCCATGTTCGCCGCTGCCCACAACGATGGCGTCAAAGCCGACGCCAAAGCTATTGCGGCGCGCTATGAAAGCTTCGGCGAATATCGCGGACTTGTCCTCTGGATGGATATCATGCGCCATAACAACAGCGCGATTTGATTCAATCCGCTCCGATAAAAGCGGCCGCGTCAGCTTTTAATTGCGCCAGCGACGGCTCATGCAGGTACATCATGTGCCCGGCTTCGTATTCCGCAATGGTCACGTTGTCGCGCAGGCTGGAATCCAAACCCATGTGCGCCAATGAATAGTAAGCGGCTTGGAAGGGGGTCGCCAAATCATAATAGCCCTGCGCCACCAGCACCTGCATGTAGGGGTTCTTGGCGAAGGCGGCGCGCAAACCCTCGCTCGTATCGGGAAACTGCCCGCCCTGGTATTTCCAGTTCTCGTTGACCTTGAAGCTCAAGATTTCGTAGTTGAGGTCGGTTTCATAGCCCAACTGCTCGCGGACATATTGATTGTAGACAGCCGTATATGGCGGCACGATAGCGTTCATCGACGGGTCGAAGTCGAAGCTTGTGCCCTCGGCCGAGGCCATGATGCCGATGAAGCGCGAATCCAGCCGTCCCACCGCCCGCTTGTCATCCCGCAGCAACTCTTTGCAGAAGCTCATGATATTGACGCGCAGGTCGGCGCCCAGGATGAAGCGCTGCGACAAGCCGGTATAGCGCGAGAGCCGCTTGGAAACCGCCGCGCGCTCGTCCTCGCCCAGCCGGTCGCCCTTGGCCAAGGCAACGGTGTACTCCCCTTCCGCCCATGCCGCCGCCTCATGCAGCAATTCGCGCAAATCCCGCGCCTGCAAATCGGGGGCGAGCGCCCCATGATAATGCGCGGTCGCGCAAAAACTCGGCAGATACAGCGCATAAGGCAAGTCATTGGCTTTGGTGAAGCGCAGGGTCTGGAAGTTCATCACGGTCGAAATCAAGATGATGCCGTTGAAGGCGATGCCGCGGTCGATGAGATGACCGGCCAAGCCGGCCGCGCGCGTCGTGCCATAACTCTCTCCCGCCAGATACAGCGGCGAGGTCCAGCGCTGATTGCGCGATAGGTACAAGCGGATGAATTCGCCCACCGCTTCCAGGTCTGCTTCCAAGCCCCAATATTTCTCGTTGTCCGCCGGGTCGGTCGCGCGCGAGTAGCCGGTGCCGACCGGGTCGATGAAGACCAGATCGCCCAAGTCAAGCCAGGTGTGGGCATTGTCGATCAGCTTGTAGGGCGGCGGCGGCATGAAACCTTCTTCGCCCATGTCGACGCGCTTCGGTCCCAGCGCGCCCATGTGCAGCCAGATCGACGCCGAGCCCGGTCCCCCGTTGAAGACAAAGATGAGCGGACGGGCGGCGCTCTCGACCTCCGTTTCGAGGGTGTAAGCGGTATAGAAGATCTGGGCGACGATCTTGTCCTTCTCGTCTTTCAGCGGCATCTTGCCGGCAGTGGCGCTGTAATCCAGCCTGGTATCGCCCACTTCGATTTTGTGCGTCGTGACAATCGGCGCTTCCTCTTTGATATCCTCCGCCGCCGGCTTTTCCGTCTTTTCGCTCATTCTTCGCGTTCCTTTCGTTTGAACTTATGTCGCGCAAACTAAAACCCTTGTCCGATACTGACCATCCGTCGGATCGCATGGTGAAACAAGGTTGGCATCCGCAGGCTCGGCATTCGCTAACTATTCATCGGTCTCAAGCATTTGCCGCCGCTCAGAATCCAACAATAAGGTCTCGGCGTCCTCGTCTTTACCCGGCCTGCGCGGTGCTTGGGTTTTGTTTTATTTTGCGCATTTCGGCAAGCTATGATTTTAAGACGCTTGTTATTTTCCGCAATTATTCGCCAAAGCAAGACATGCTTGTTATACTCGTTCCGCTTTGGAGTGGAGACCGCTCAAGTCGGCTCTTCGCTGTATTTGATTCTATTGTTCAGTATAGGAGAGATCCATGAAAGTCAAAGTCGGTATTCTCATTTCGATTCTTGTTCTTCTGACGGGCGCCTTTGGCGTCGCGGCGCAGGACACCTTCTTCGGCAAAACCGCCGAAGACCTCTTCCCCATCCCCGAAGTCGCCGAGACCGAACTCGAGCAGACCCTCGCCTTTGAAGCCTTGATGAACGCGAACATCCCCGACGGCCACGCCCTCGGCGAAGGCAAGACCATCACCTTCGGCGTCCTGGGCCAAGGCTCGCGCGGCGGCATCTCCGGCACCATCTACTTCTGGCGCAACGCCTTTGAAGCGGCCACCGGCGCTGAACTGGAAATCGTCGAGATTCCCTACAATCAGCTCGGCACCACCATCCCCGCCGACTTCCTGACGGGCCAATACACCTACGATGTCTTCATCGGCGCCGCCTGGCAATATGGCGACTGGATTAGCAACGGCTGGATCCAACCGATCGACCAATGGATCGGCGATGAACGCTTCGCAAGCTGGACCCCGGAAGACACCGCGCCCGCCTTCCGCGCCCTGCTGCAATGGGGCGGCGAGACCTACGGCAGCCAGATGGACGGCGATGCCCAGTTGCTCTACTATCGCCACGACATCCTCAGCGACCCCGAGTGGCAAGCCGCTTACGAAGCCGAGGTTGGCTCGCCCATGCCCTATCCCATCGTCACCTGGCAGGACCTGCTGGCTATCACCAGTTTCTTCAACGGCAAGGACTGGAACGGCGATGGCGATCCCGATGACGGCATCAGCCTCCACCTGGCGCCCGGCGGGCAAGGGCACTTCCACTTCGCCACGCTGGCCGCCTCTTTCGCCGTGACCCCGGCCGATGGCGATGACCCGCGCGCCGTCTCTAAATACGACAACGTCTTTTGGTTCGATCCGGATGATATGACTCCGCTGATCAATGAACCGGGCCATGTCATGGCGCTGGAATTCCTGCAAGAGCTGGCGGCGACGGGCCAGGAAGCGCAGTTCGGTTGGCAACTGGGCGAGGCTTGGGATAACTTCCTCGGCGGCAACGCCATCGCCACCTTCAGCTGGGGCGATGTTGGTTCGCTGTCGCAGAACACCGACCGTTCCGCCATCCGCGGCAGCCTGGGCGCGGACGTCACGCCTTGCTCCAGCGAATGGTACGACCGCGAAACCGGCGCGGTGGTTGTGGATGCCGAAAATCCCAACTGCGTCGGCAATACCACCGGCGGCTCCTGGCACCCGACCATGTCCAGCTTCACCGAGAATCCGGAGCTGACCTATTTCTACATGGCGCTGATCGCCAACCCGTCCATCAACTTCTACAACGCCACCACCGGCTGGCAAGGCGTCGATCCCTGCTGCACCTACCAGCTCTACGAACCGCGCGGCACGGCTGTCTCGGAAGATTACACCGCCGTCGGTTTCGATGCCTCTGACATGGAGCGCTACATCAACGCCTATGGCTCGAACGTCTATGACAAGCCGACTTCGGTCACTTACCTGCGCATCCCGGGCACGCTGGAATACATCCAGGAGACCCTGGATATCCGCTTGTCCGAAGCGATGACAGGCCAGTCCAGCGCTCAGGAAGCGCTCGACAACACCGCCGAGGACTGGGAAGAAATCACGGACGACCTCGATGTCGATAGCCAGTTGGAAATCTACCAGCAAGCCATCGGTTACATGGGCGGCATGTAGCAACCCCCACCCCAAACCCCTCCCCGACCGCCAGTGTCTACGCGGCGCACAAAGGAGGGAGGGGCTGTAGTGGCTCAAGCAACTCAGAAAGCCCCCCTTCTCCCCTTGTGGGAGAAGGGGCCGGGGGATGAGGGGTGAAAGGATCGATTGTAATGACAGCTAAAGAAAAGCGCTCCGACGGCACGCTCAAGAACAATCGCGCCAAGTACCTTTTCTTGATGCCCGGCGTCATCTGGATCCTGGCTTTCACGCTCTTCCCGCTGATCTACTCCTTCGGCTTGAGCATGACCAATTATCGCCTGGGAAGAAATCCCAAATATATCGGCTTCGAGAATTACGCCGAGATCCTCGGCATCGGCGACGAGAAGGTCGACAAGAAAGCGGTGAGCACAGCCAGCTTCAGCGCCTTCCTCTTCATCGGCAGCACCGCCGCCACCTTGATTTTCGGCACCTTCGTCGCCTGGGTCTTCAATCATAATCTGCCCTTCTTGAGACAAATGCGAGCAATTGTTACGATGCCGCTATTCGCCGCGCCTATCGCCCTGGGTTGGCTGGGCGTGGTCATATTCAACGAGCAATCAGGACCGATCAACAATGTGCTGGAGGGCTTGGGCTTGGGGCGGGTCAATTGGTTCATCGAGCCCATGCCAGCCCGCTTAGCCGTCATGTTTACCGATGTCTGGCAGTGGACGCCCTTCGTCTTCATCGTCGTGCTGGCCGCCATGCAATCGGTGCCGGACGACCTCTATGAATCGGCGCAGTTGGATACAAAATCGAACTGGGTGCTCTTCCGCTGGATCACTTTTCCCATGATCGCGCCGGCTTTGGGCACGGTCATGCTGCTGCGCATGGTTGAATCGCTGAAGATTATCGACATCCCCTATAGTTTGACGCGCGGCGGTCCCGGCTCGGTCACGCAGACTTATGTCTACTACGCCTATGAAAAGGGGCTGGTCGGCAGCTTCCAACTGGGCGAGGCGGCCGCGCTGGCTTACCTGCTCGTTATTGTGTCCATTGTGGTTTCATCGATTTATTTCTATCGCGTGCGCGAGCGCTTCGAATAGCTTGGGAGAACAGCGATGGCGGCAAAAACAGACTCACTCCCGCTGACGGAACCGCGCAGCGCCTTCACGCGCGCCTCGCTCAGCGACCGGCTTATCATCGCCCTGGCAATCATCTGCACCTTCATCGCCTTTTCGCCCTTCGGTTACGCCGCCTTGACCTCCCTCAAATCCGAGTGGAAAGACGGCTCCATCATTCCTTTCTTGCAGTTCGAGCCGAACCTGTTGAACTGGCAGCAGGAGTTCGGCTCCGGTGGCGCGGAGACGATGAAGGCGCTGCGCAATAGCACGCTGATTTCCCTCGGCGCGACGGTCGTGGCCACCACCCTCGGCACCCTGGCCGGCTACGGTCTGGCCCGCTTCAAATACGGCATCGGCAATCGCAATCTGGTCTCCTGGTTCCTCTCGCAGCGCTTCCTGCCACCGGTCGCCACGCTGATTCCCTTTGTCCTCATGTTCCGGGATTTGAAGCTGCTCGATACCTTGCCGGGCATGGTCATCGTCAACGCCACCTTCACGCTGCCCTTCGCCGTCTTGATCATGCGCGACTACTTCGCCGATCTGCCGCCGGAAATGCGCGAAGCGGCGCTGGTGGATGGCGCCGGCGAGTTCACCACCTTCTGGCGCATCGCTCTGCCATTGGCGCGCCCGGCTCTAGTGGCTTCCACTCTGATCTGCTTCGCCTTCGCCTGGAACGAATTTCTCTTCGCCAGTGTGCTCGCCAACCGCGATTGGAAACCCTATCCCATGCTTGTCGCCGGCTCGGACACGGTGCGCGGCATCGACTTCGGCTTCGTCACCACGCGCATGCTCATCGCGGTCACCGTGCCGGTGATTCTGTCGCTGATGGTGCAGCGCTTCATCGTCCGCGGCTTGACCTTCGGCGCGGTCAAGGGCTGATCCTTTCTCCGCAGCATGTTGCCGGGCTGACCAATCTGTTCGCCCCCGCCGCAATGCGCGACTATTTGGTCGCCTGTTCCCGATCGTTTTCTGCTACCCTCGACATCATGAACGCCAGATCGCCCATCCATCATCCAATCCGAAAACATGCCTCAACTTTTTTGTCCTCAGTTCACCCTCAGTTCATCCTTTTTCATCCCCGGTTCATCTTTTTTCATCTTTATTTGCCGCGCGCGGAACATCCGCGTCAAAGCTTGACCGGCGACAAGACGACCGCCATGTCATATAATCGCCGCGTTTTGTCGAACCAAAGGCAGGATTAGCGGCGGAGCGTAGGTCGCGCAGGTCGCGTAGGTCGCGTAGGTCGCGTAGACACTGACCGCCGACACTGACCGCCGACAGATCCGGGCAGCGAGGAAAATAATGACCCAAAACCAAGTCAGAATCGGCATCATCGGCATCGGCAACATGGGCGGCAAACACGCCCAGCACATTATCGACTTGCCCAATACTGCTCTGGCCGCCCTCTGCGAGAGCAATCCCGCCCGCCTGGCCGCGCTCGATTTCCCGCCCGACCTGCCCCGCTTCAGCGATTACCGGGCGATGCTGGACAACACGCCCCTCGATGCCGTCCTCATCGCCACGCCGCATTACGACCATCCCGATATCTGCTTGGCCGCCTTCGAGCGCGGCTTGCATGTCCTGGTGGAAAAGCCGCTCGCCGTGCACGTCCAGGAAGCCGAGCGCGCCATCGCCGGTTATCAGCAAGCCAGGCGGGGGCAGCCCGATCTGGTCTTCGCCGCCATGTTCATGCAGCGCACCTGGGGCCACTGGCGCGCGATCAAGGCGATGATCGACGGCGGCGAACTGGGCCGGCTGCAGCGCTGCAGTTGGCTCATCACCGACTGGTTCCGCACCCAGCATTATTACGACAGCGGCGATTGGCGCGCCACCTGGGCTGGCGAAGGCGGCGGCGTACTGATGAACCAGTGCCCGCACAACCTCGACCTCTATCAGTGGCTGGTCGGCTTGCCGGCGCGCGTACACGGCTTCGTCCACTTCGGCAAGCACCACAACATCGAAGTCGAAGACGAGGTGACCGCCTACTTTGAGCATGCCGATGGCGCGGTCGGCCACTTCATCACCACCACTGGCGAATCGCCCGGCACAAACCGGCTGGAGATCGTCGGCGAGCTGGGCAAGCTGGTCTACGAATCGGCGGCCGCCCCCATGCCCGATGCCGCTGATCCCGACGCCGCGGCTGCTGCTGATGGCGACGACGAACCGGCCGCGCCCGAAGATCTGATCTTCTACCGCAACACCCGTTCATCCGTCGATGAAATCCGCCTGTCCGAGCGCGGCTTCGACAAGGTGCCTTACGGGCGCGAGATCGTGCCTTATGCCCCGCGCGCGAGCCACGGCCACGAGCTCATCATCGAGAATTTCGCCGATGCGATCCTGGGCGGCGCCGAGTTGATCGCGCCCGCCGAAGAGGGACTCAACTCGGTCATGCTCAATAACGCCATCATCCTGTCGGCGCATAAACGCGCCACGGTCGAACTGCCGATAGACGGCGCGGAATATGCCGACCTGCTGGCGCAGTACATCGCGGAGCCGCCGCGCTAGCAGCCGCTCAGTCCGGCAAGATGAGAATATGCAGCTCGCGCGGACCATGCGCGCCTTTGACCAGTTGGTGGCCGATATCGGCGGTTTTGCTGGGTCCGGTGACGATCACGGTGTTGCTCGCCTCGCGGAAAGCCGGGTAGCCGCGCGCTTTCTGCGCCGCCCCCCAATCTTCCAGGTCGGTGTGAAGCTGGGCGGCGGTCATCAGGGCGATATGCCGGTCAGGCAGCAGCGAGGCGCCGCGGGGGCGTCCGACGCCGCTTTCCAGCACGAGGCTGCCGGTGGCGGCCAGCGCGGCCGTCACGCCGGTGATGCCGACGCGGACGTCTCCGTCAGCGGGCGCGGCGATGGCCACGCCAAGCGAGTCGAGCATCTTGCGTAGGTCGGCGATAGGCAGTTGGTCATCGTCCCAACTGAGTACGCGGCGGTCGCCTTCGAGCAGGTCCATGATCTGCTCGACCGCTTCATTGGCGTCCAACTGGTAGACAAAGCTGCCAAGTTGCTCGGCTTCGCTAATGAAGAGAGCAAGGCGCTCCTCGGCATCCATCTCCGGCAGAGGGATCATGCGTCTTCTACCCCCCCCTAAATCCCCCCCCATTGCAATGGAGGGAGACTTTGCCTGCGCCTTTCTCAGTCGATGCAGAATGCGGTCACGCGCATTCATTTAAGTCCCTCCCTCTTTATGGGGGCGCGTTCCTTCCAGAGTTGGCGGAAGGGTTTGGGCGCGAAATCGGGGAAGTCGCGGTGTTTCGTCCAGTTGCCGAGGAGGCCCGGCAGGTAGTCGCCCATGATGTGCTGGCCCGCGCGCGCCGCTACCCCGCCGAGGGCGAAGCGCCTTGGCGACGTCATGCCGATTGCCCAAGCCTTCATCGCCGCGTCCCAGCCGGTCTTCGAGCGCCCATCGCGCACGAGCTCCCAGCGCAGGTCGAGCAGCATGCGCGGCAGGTCGATATCGACCGGGCAGACCTGTTTGCAACTGCCGCAGAGGCTGCTGGCGTGCGGCAGGGGCTGGGCGTTTTCCAAGCCGACGAAGAGGGGGGTCAGGACGGCGCCGATCGGACCGCCGTAGACCCAACCATAAGCGTGGCCGCCGGTGCTGCGATAGACGGGGCAGGCGTTTTGGCAAGCGCCGCAGCGGATGCAGGTCAATGCCTCGGCGTAGTCGGTGCCGTAGATTTGGGAGCGGCCGTTGTCGACCAGGATGACGTAGCTGTGCTGGGGTCCATCGCCTTCGTCGGTGCGGCCCGGTCCGTTGAGGATGTTGGTGTAGACGGTCAGCTTCTGCCCGGTCGAGCTGCTGGGCAGGACTTGCGTCAGCGTGGCGTAATCTTCGACGGTTTCGATGATCTTCTCAATGCCGACCAGGGCGATGTGGACGCGAGGCATGGAAGTGCACATGCGGCCGTTGCCTTCGTTCATGACCAGGCCGACCGAGCCGGTTTCGGCGATGAGGAAGTTGCCGCCGGAGATGCCCATATCGGCGTTGAGGAAGTCCTGGCGCAGCATCTTGCGGGCGAAAGCGACCATGGCCTCGGCATCGTCTGTCGGCTCCATGCCGAGCTCGCGGATGAAGATATCGCGGATTTCGGCTTTGGTTTTGTGCATGACGGGGGCGACGATATGGGAGGGCGTCTCGTTGTTGAGCTGGATGATGTATTCTCCCAGATCGGTTTCGATCACGCGCAGGTCGGCGGCTTCGAGGGCGTGGTTGAGCCCAAGCTCTTCTGTGAGCATGCTTTTGCTTTTAGTGACGGTCTGGACCTGGTGGCGGCGGGCGATATCCAGCACGAGTTGGTTGGCTTCGGCGGCGTCTTCCGCCCATTCGACCTGCCAGCCGTTGGCGATGAGGTTGCGCTCGGCCGTCTCGAGCAGGTCGGGCAGTTTGCGCAAGGCGCGGCGTTTGGCTTGAGCCGCCTGCTGCCGCATGTGTTCGCCGTGCTCACGGCTATGGGCGAACATGGTTTCGGCGCGTTTGGCATAGCCGCCGCGCGTGCCGGAAGCGACCGCGCGCTGCAAATCGGGGTTGCGCAGGGCGATATCAGCCAGGGCGATGAAGTCGTTCGATTGGATTTCGACCGTCATGAGCGCTCCCCAGGCAGCGCCTTAGCCAGGACATCGGCGAGGTGAACGACGCGCTTGGCGGATTTCTGCCGCGAGAGGCCGCCGTTCATCTGCGTGAGGCAACTGACATCGCCGGTGACGATGGTCTCGGCAGCCGATGCGTTGATGTTCTCGACCTTGTTCGTCAGCATGGCATTGCTGACATCGGGCATCTTGATGCTGAACAAGCCGCCGAAGCCACAGCAGACCTCGCATTCCTTCAGGTCATGCAGTTCGGCCTTGCCCAGCCGCGCCAGCAATTGCCGCGAGGCGCCGCCCAAGCCCAAACCGCGCAAACCGTGGCAGGCATCGTGGACAGCGAAGCTCTCGGGCGCGGGCAGGCTCAGGTCGAGATCCCTGATGCCGAGTCCATCAACGAGGAATTCGCTGAATTCCCAGGTGATGGCGGCGATGCGCTGCGCTTCATCGTAGAGCGCGCCATCAGCCGGCGTGAACAAGCTCGGATATTCGTGCCGCAGCATGGTCGCGCAGGAGCCGGAGGGCGTGACGATGACTTCGGCGTCTGCAAAGGCTTTGAAGAAATGTTTGGCCACCGTTCGCGCTTCATCGCGGTAGCCGGAGTTGAAAGCCGGTTGGCCGCAGCAGGTCTGCGCCGGCGGGAAGTCGACGCTGACGCCAACGCGCTCCAGTATGTCCACCACCGACATGCCGGTGTCCGGATAGATCATGTCGACGATGCAGGTGACGAAGAGGGAAACGGGTTTGCCGATTGGCGAGTCGCGTTCGGGTAGCGCCATGCGGGTCGCTTTCGGTTCGTGTGAAGCAACGGCGTCTAGTTTAGCGGAAAGATGTTGGGCAAGCTATGCGCGAAAATCGGCGCGGCGCGCAAAAAAACGGGCGACCCCTTGTTGGAATCGCCCGCCGTAGCAGATTGCTCGCTTTGCCTCAGCCGCAGTCGCCTTCGCCGGCGACATACATGGCGGCGATCCAGCCGCTTAGCCCGAGTCGGTCAACCTGAAACCAGTCGTCGGTTCTGGCGGTGGCGGTCAATGTCCAGCCCCTGGCCACGCCGCCATAAACGCGCCCGTGCGGCCGGACGCGCAGATTAAGGGAGGCGGTCGCCGTGACCATGCAGTTTTCAAGACGGCGGGCGATAAGGGCTCGCTGCTGGCTGGCCGGCGCGCTTGTTTCGGGCGCTTCTCCTGGCAGGAGAATGAGCATACCGGGTCCGTCAATGCTGGCGCAGGTCATGCCGTCGCGGGCGAAGGCGGGCCAGTCGCTGATAGTGCGGGGAATGACGGCGGTATTGATGAACTTGAAGGCGCCGCCTTTCGCTTCGAAGCAGATCTGGGTATCGGGCGTGACCCAGGGCCAGACATCGACGGCATCGACAAAGTCGCCCTCTTTGATATCGGGGTTGGCAATCTGCATGGCGTTCACGCGCTGGCACTGCGTCGATTCGCTGAGATTGTAAGCGGCGATGCCGTCCAGCGTCAAGCAAGTGCTGAGTGGCGCGGGCGCGGCTTGACCGCTGGCGCTGCCGTCTTCACACTCGGAGGCTTCGGGCCTGGGATCGCCGTTGGCGATGGTGATGGCGTCGTTCAGGGTGCAGGTGGCGTCGACCTCAATATCGGCGGCCAGGGCGGGCAAAGCCGGCAGCAGCAGGAAAAGAGCCGCCAGGATGACGGCTTTAAGAAAGAATTTGGATTTTAGTGAGAAGCTCCCGCAAAGATTGGAATTTTGCGCGCGGCGCGGAGGGGAGATTACATTGAATATAGTACACTTTCTGAAACTCCCATCTAAATTTGGACTGTGTGTATGAAAAAGCGCTGACAACGAAAGCGCGACTCTGAACACATTCATTATGACGGGACGCATAGCCAAAAATTTAATCTTATCAGATGATTTTATATTTTAATGCCATTTCAGGATTTGTCAAGTTTTTGGAGGTTGGGGGAGTGTCTAATTTGCTGGATATAGGAATTCAATGAGATGAGCGTCATATTGCGCATATTTGCGTTGGTATAGCTGTCGCTGATTCCAAGCGTAGACGAACAACTTCACTGCTCGCCGGAGCGCATTGGCGGCGGCGCCGTTCTTGACGATAGTCACATGCTTCACGGCCACGACTTCGACGGGACTGGCGAATAGACCGCCGCCAGCGGAAGACGCGGTATTGCCGAAGAGGGTGCTGTTCGTGAGGGCGAGCGAGCTGTCTTCGCCACTGATGTAAATCGCGCCGCCGGAAGCGCCCGCGCTGTTGTTGTAAATCGCGCTGCGGCT
>JAJEAA010000008.1 GCA_022824365.1 Anaerolineae bacterium | reverse complement strand
CACTTTCCCGTTCGACTTGCATGTATTAGGCACGCCGCCAACGTTCATCCTGAGCCAGGATCAAACTCTCCGTATTCACAGGGTTTGTTTCGCTCTGTCTTAACCTGCTATTCTGCTGTTAATCCGCACTCGCTTACCCTATCAAGGGCGCAAAAAAGCGAGAGTCATCCTCTCACTTTTGATGTCGATAGCTTAACAACTGCCAAATGCCCTGTCAAGGATAGATTTGACGAATAAATGCGGTTGGTCGGTTTCACCGTGGCGGCCGCGACTGTGCGGAATCGCGAGAAATCGGTCGCTGATTTGGGGGCTTAACTTGACTTCTCATGCACCCGTACCAAGCGTAAGGTCTCGCCGGAATAAACCAATTCGAAGCGCTGTTTGTCCATTTGATAAAGCGCGTCGACTATCCAGGCGTAGCCCTTTGGGAAAAGCAAATAATCGATATCGTATCGATCGACAATTGCGAGCCTCTCCTCGACCGTCACATCAGCTTTGTAAAGGCGGAAATTAGATTCTCGCTGGATTCGCATCTCTTCAACCGGCAAGTTCGAGTAATACGACATTCTGTTGGCGGAAAAGCGCGAGAGCGAAATGACCTTCCAATGCATGGCGAGAATAAGCTCGCGATATTCATCGCTTGCGGCGATCCAGACGCGTTCGTCATGATTAGCGTCAAGATATTCGGCGATTTCCAGCATTTCAGTTTCGCCGCTTGTTGCCGTTGCGATGTCCCGGCTCAAGTCTACTCTCGAGCTGATTTGATGCCGCTGCACAGTCAGCAGCAAAACGACAGCCAGCAGCGCGTAGAAAAGACGATCGCTGCCTAGCCAGCCAGTCAGGCGCGAGCTAGCGGGAAGGGCGCGCGCAAGGGCGGAATATCCCGTATCCAATACAAAACCCAAGATGTATCCGTACGGCATAAGCCACAATATGCGCACAATGTGATTGACGGAGACCAGACGACCATAGATCCAGGCGGTATAGGGCAGCAGACCGATACTGACGGCCAAGACATAGGCGAGCATCAGCTTGCTCCGCGCATCCAGACGCCGCGCCGCCACGGACAACAAGGCAAATGCGATCAACAGATATGTCAGCGCGCCTGCCGAGTTCGAATGGATCGCGTAGAAATTGTTGCCGCCATCGAATGGATTGATCGCGTCGTACCTGTGAATGCCGCTGCCGACATCGTCTGGCAGTTCGTCAAAATAATAGATGGTCGTGTCCGCGGTATTCAAACGCACCAGGATGGTGGGCAAGAAGAGCAGAAACAGCAGGGCGAGGAGCTTGAGGCTGCCCCTCCATTTGGCTCGATCCGTTAATAGTCGGATGACGCAAAACAGCCCGATGATAACGGCGGCGAATCCGCCGGAAATCGCGTGCACTGAGACAGTAGCCGTAAAAGCCAAGCCGAAACCGAAATACGCGCGATTGCTTCCCGTCTTGGCGCAGAGCCAAGCGCTGGAGACAGCAACAGGCGCTAGGGCGAAAGCGGCGATGACCTTATCCAACAGCGGGCGGTAGTAGAACTGCGAGCCGGGTTGGCCGCTGTATACAGCCAACATGCTATAGGCGAAAAGACCGAGGCAGACATATATGAGAGACGTCCGCCGGCCGTGGCCCAAGTTGCGCGCGAATACGTACATAGCCACTACTGACATAGTCATGGCAAACGAGTTAATCAGGTAGCGCGTGAGCGCGATCGGCACAGCGCTTATCTCGACTGCCAGCGCTTGCGCCAGCACCCAGTAGGTCAGATACATGCGATCGGCGATGGGATTGCCGGATTCGTAGTAGGGCTCCGCCCAACCCAGCGGCTCGTCGCGCAGGAAACCGTTAACGGCGGCGTGATGGCGGAACTGATCTCTGCTCATGTCCGCTGCGAAGAAACTGGTATGCGCATACAGCGCGACCAGAATCAGGATTACCGCGAGTGTCGCTGCAATGGGCGCGCGCAACTGGAGGTTAATCGCGGGCGACCGCCACCGGCGATAGAAGACCGCCGCAAAGCCGACTACCGCCAGCGTGTGCCAGATGAACTCGACCGTATCAATGTGCAGCGCCAGCGTTCGCGTGATGAGGCCCAGCAAGGTAATCAGCGCCACCGAGAAGGCAAAGCCATAGCCGATGAAGTCGATGAGGTCCCACTCATCCCGCGCTGGCGCCAGGGCGAAGAGATAACCGCCGGGCAAAATGAAGACCAGCAAACCAACCGTGATGCGCAACCAGGGCGAGACAAAAGTGACATCGACGAGAGAAAGGCTGATGCCCGCAAGAATAATGAACCCGCTGCCAAGCAACAGGACGCGGTCATTAAGCCAGTATTGGAAGAAACTAGGGTAGCGCTTCAAATGCAGACCTCGCAACATCATCAAGTCACATTCGGAAGTACGTCCAATATATATGCATCTGGTCGACCATGCTTGGCGCTTCGGCTCAACCTCCTAATCCGAGCTTTCGAGCGCTGACAAACGATCCAAGCTACAAGGAGAAATATATTGAAGCGCGTCGCCTGCGGCAACCGGCTCCGCTTGGCTTCAATGTACCCTGACTAAGCGAAGCGTATCGCCCGAATATACGAGTTCAAAGCGCTGTTTGTCACTCTGATAGAGCTTGTCGATCATCCAAGCATATTTCTTGTTAAAGAGCAAATAATCAATGCCATATCGGTCTATAATCGCCAGCTTTTCTTCCAGGGGGATATCCTTGTACAGGAGGTGATTGTCGTTGATCTGGGCACGCGTGTTTTCAATGGGCAGATTGGAATAATACGACATTCGCTCCGGAGCATAACGGGAGAGCGAAATGACCTTCCAGCCCATGGCGATGACAGGCTCGCGATATTTATAGCTCGCAGCAATCCAAACGCGTTGCTCATGCTGGGCGTCAATATACGCGCCGATTTCCAACAGCTCGGCATCGCTGCTTGGCGCCAGCGCGATGTCTTGGCTGAAATCTATTCCCTCAGAATGGAAAGTTTGCAGAGTTACAGGCAGCGTCAGCAATATCAATCCGACGAGCAGCCAGTCCTTGGCTTTCCCGCCGATGTTTCGGGCGATGCTGGGTTTCCGCTGATTCAGGAGTTTCCAGCCTGTCTCGAGGACGAAGCCGATCATGTAGCCGTAGGGCATTAGCCAAAGTATTCGCATGACATGATTGAATGACACTAGCCGCGCGTAAATCCAAGCGGTAAATGGCAGCAGCCCGATGCTGATGGCAATCATATAAGCCAGCATCAGCTTGCTTCTGGCATCAAAGCGGCGCGCTGCCACAGACAGGAATACGAGCGGCGCCAACAAATATGTCAAGTCGCCAGCGGAGACGGGGCTGATGGCATAAAATCTCTCGCCGTTATTGAGGGGATTAACTGAATCGAAAATCACCATTTTCCGGAAAACATCTTCATTCACAGACTCAAAGTTGTAAATCGTTTTCTCTGCCGTGCCTAATCGTATGAAGATAGTTGGCGCGAACAGGATGAGAGCCAGCAGGCCAATTCGCAAAGCGTTCCTGCGCTCTCCAACTCCAGTCACGAATTGAATCATGCACCAGATGCCAACAATGCCGACGGCAAATCCACCCAGAATCGCATGTACTGAGCCAGCGGCCAACATAGCGAGGGCGAAACCAAAGTAAGGACGCCAATGTCGTGAATGCGAGCATAAATAGGCGCTTGAGATGGCAACCGGCGCGAGTGCGAATGCGGCTACTACCTTGTCTAGCTGACTGCGTTCAAGAAGTCTGACCCCGGCTTGGGGATCGCTTTTGGCAACCAAGCTTAAGGCGAACAATCCCAAGCCGACATAGATCAAAGAAGATTGACGGCTGTGGCCAAGATTTCGAGCGAATACATATATTCCCGCTGTCGATACCAACACCACAAAAGGGCTTATCAGATAGCGCGCCAATAGTATAGGCGCTCCGCCAATCTCGACTGCCAGCGCTTGCGCCAGCACCCAGTAGGTCAGATACATGCGGTCGGCGATGGGATTGCCGGATTCATAATAGGGCTCCGCCCAACCCAGCGGCTCGTCGCGCAGGAAGCCATTAACCGCAGCGTGATGCCGAAAATTATCTTTGATTATATTTGCTGAAAAAAGGCTGGTATACGCAAAAAGCGCGGCCAGAATGAGAACTGCCGCGAGCATCGCTATAACGGGCGGGCGCAACTGGAAGTTAATCGCGGGCGCCCGCCGCTGGCGATACAAGACCGCCGCAAAGCCGACTATCGCCAGGGTGTGCCAGATGAACTCGACCATATCAATGTGCAGCGCCAGCGTTCGCGTGATGAGGCCCAACGCTGTAATCAGCGCCACCGAGAAGGCAAATCCATAGACGATGAAATCGATGAGGTCCCAATCTTCCCGCGCCGGTATCAGGGCGAAGAGATAACCGCCGGGCAAAATGAAGACCAGCAAACCGACTATGAGGCGCAGCCAAGGCGAGAGAAAAGCGACATCGGCGAGACTGAGCGTCAAGCCCGCAATCACAATCAGCCCGCTCAACAAGACGTAGAAACGGGGCAAGCGGATTGATCGAGAAATTGCGGCGGCGGCGGAAACAATCACAACTCGCTGCGCCCTTCCAGCGCTCGCATTAGCGTGACGGAATCGACGTATTCGAGGTCGCCGCCAGTAGGCAGTCCGCGAGCAAGCCGCGTCACTCTTACCGACGCCGAGGCTAATTCTCGCTGGAGGTACATTGCCGTCGCATCGCCCTCCATACCGGGGTTGGTGGCGATAATCACTTCGCCAGCCTGCCCCTCCTCGACGCGCGCGACCAATTCACGAATCTTCAGGTCGTCCGGACCGATGCCATCCACCGGTGAAATGGCGCCATGAAGCACATGGTAGCGCCCCTTGTAGATGCCCGTGCGCTCGATAGCCATTAGGTCCAGCGGCTCTTCAACAACCGCGATGGCGCCGGCGTCGCGTTCGCTTGAACTGCAAATGAGGCATGGATCAGCCACTGTGATATTGAAGCAGACGCTGCAAAAGCGTGTCTGCGCTTTCAGGTTGTTCAAAGCCTGCGCCAGACCAAGAGAGAAATCATCGGGCGCGCGCAGCAGATAATAGGTCAACCGGGATGCCGTTTTGGGTCCAACGCCGGGCAAACGAGAAAACGCTTCTATCAGCTTCGTCACTGGTTCGGGAATCGCGCTGCTCATGAGATGAATCCAAGGCTCGTCACAGGCTGCGGGCAAGCTTGGAGAATCGGCGTTGATGTAGCCACAAGCTAGCCGAGCAATCCCCCCAAGCCGGGTATATCGCCCAAGCCGCCGGTGATGGCTTCCATGCGCTCAGCCGCCATAGCCTGGCTTTGTTCAATGGCTTGGTTGACGGCCGCGACGAGCAAATCCTGCAGGTCATTCAGCCATTCTTCATCGTCCATATCAATGACGTCAGGATTAATTTCCACTGACTGCACGCGCTGATGGCCGGTGATGACGATCTTGATGGCGCCCCCGCCGACCGAGACCTCGGTAGTTTCGCGCTCGAGGTTTTCTTGCGCCTCGGCCATATCCTGCTGCATCTTTTGCAGCATCGCCATTGGGTTGGCTCCGCCGGGAAGACCGCTAGCTGCGCCACGCCTGCCGCCGCGTCGTTTGCTCATGTCATGACTCCTGAATATGCCTTGATTGAGGCTGCACCATAAATATATTAAAAACTGCCGAAATCGGCAACGCAAAACTTAGCTGGCAACAGGTGGATTCAGCAGGTACACATGCGCGCCGTAGGGCGGCTTTTCGAAGATGAGTTGGGCGCCGCGCTAATCAGCAGAAGCGGATTCAAAATCTCCACAACCGCCAGCGAGAGAAGGTTCCAGGCGACATCAACCTTGGATCTATTCACCGACTACTCCTCCGAGTTCCTTGCCCGCTGCAATCAAGGGATCGTCTACCGCTGGCCGCTCCGCAGGCGCAGCGTCGACCGGCCCCTGACCGCTCTCGACGACGCGCGCCTTGATCAATAGCTTAACATCATGCAGGTCATAAATTGCTTGTTCGATAACTTTTGCGCGCTTCGGGTCGGACATCTTCTGCAGGAATACCTGATTGCCTACGCCCAGGTTCAGGTTGTTGCCATCAATCCTCCACGTCATAACGTTGGAAAATAACGGTGGAATGTTCTTGTCATATTGGTAAGCCCTCGACAAAATATCCTGCCAGCCTTGATGAATCTTCGCCGCCGAAAAAATCGGCGCTTCACCCGGTTGGCTCGCTGGCGCGCGCTCGTAATCCATTGTCGCAGGCGCCGCCTGTTCCTGACGCGGCCGCTGTTGACCAACCGACGCTGGTGGAGAAACGGGCGCAGGAACTGCAGCAGGCGTCTCTTCCTCCAACACCTCAATAAACGCTAGCTCGAGCGATAGCTGCGGTTGCCAGCCGCCGGTGTAGTTGTTGACCGCCGCATTAAAAGCGCGGATCGCTCTGAGCAGTCGAGCGCGTTGGATGCGATCAGCCAGGTCAGCATAACGCGCCTGGTCCTCTTGCGTCGCCTCGACCAGGTCAGCGCTGGCGGTCTGCGCCAACATGATATTGCGCAGATCGTTCACAAGCTGCTGACCGAATTGACGCGGGTCGCTGCCGCTATCAATCGCCATGTTAATCAGATGAATGCCGCGGGCCACATCTTCATCGACCAGCGCCTCAACCAGGTCCTGCACCTGCGCCGCGCTCGCCGTGCCCAGCAAATCCCGCGCCATCTCCAGCGTGACCGTTTCCGCGGGATCGGCCACAATCTGGTCAAGCAAGCTGATGCTGTCGCGGACGCTGCCAGCGCCTTGGCGCGCGATCAACTCCAGCGCCGCCGGCTCAATAGAGAGCGCTTCCTCTTTGGCGATGAAGGCCAGACGATCGGTCAGTTCCCGCAAGGACACGCGCCGAAACTCAAACTGCAGGCAGCGGCTCTTGATAGTCGCCGGCACCTTGTCGATTTCGGTGGTCGCCAGCACGAAGAGCGCATGATCCGGCGGTTCCTCCAGCGTCTTCAACAGGGCGTCGAAGGCATTGCCGCTGAAGCGATGCACTTCGTCAATGATGTAGACTTTGTACGCGCCCTCGCCGGGAGCGAAGGCAATCTTGTCGCGCAACTCGCGCACATCATCCACGCCGGTATGCGAAGCGGCGTCAATCTCGATGAGATCGAGGTAACGCCCCTCGTTTATCGCGACGCAATTGGCGCAAGCGTTGCAGGGGCGGGCGGCAAGGTCCTCTCCAGCGCAGTTGACCGCTTTCGCCAGCAAGCGAGCGGTGGTGGTTTTGCCGGTGCCGCGCGGTCCGCTAAAAAGATAGGCATGGCGGATGCGCCCGCGGGCCAAGGCGTTGCGCAAGGTGCGGGTGATATGCTGCTGTCCGACCACGTCATCAAATGAGAGCGGACGCCACTTGAGATAGAGGGCTTGCTCGGGCACGGGCTGTCCTCCGGATTCTTCTCGTGAGTCTAGCATCAGGAAGCGGGGCAATCAAGCGGCGGGGAAAGGCGAGAGAGAACACAATTATGTAAGAGTGCCTGGCTGAGAGGCATCAAATATGTACGGCGCTCCGCCTGAGCGGGGCAGCGCATAAACCTGACAACTTATGGATTCAGTGAGGGTCGATCATGGTCTTAACAATGGATAGATATGTCTCGGTCGCCCGCTTCGAGGACTTGCAGGGCAAGGGCTGCATCACCGTCCAGCCCAACGGCAAGACCCTTGTCCTCTTCCTTTATGGCGAGCGTGTCTATGCGCTCGACAACCGCTGCCCGCACATGGGCTTCCCGCTTGACAAAGGCTCGGTTGAAGACGGCATCCTGAGTTGCCACTGGCACCACGCCCGTTTTGATCTGGCGAGCGGCGGCGCCTTTGACCTGTGGGCGGACGATATCGAGAGCTTTCCGGTGGAAGTGCGGGAGGGCGAGATCTTCGTCGACCTCAGCCCCAAGAGCAACAGCATCGAGCATCAATGCGACCGGCTGCGGGACGGCTTGCAGCACAATCTCAGCCTGGTCGTCGCCAAAGCAGTGATCAACTTGCTCAATCAAAATGTGGCGCCGGCTGAGCCCTTCCAGATCGGACTGGCGTTTGGCGCGCGAAATCGCGGCATGGATTGGGGCCGCGGCTTGACCACTCATGGCTGTACGATGAACCTTATCCCCTATCTCGACGAGACGGATAAACCGTTGGCGCTCTTTCACGGACTGGCCGATGTGGCCAGCGACACCGCCGGCATGTCGCCCCGCTTCAATCCGCGCCCCTTGCCCAATGACGAGACCGACATCCCGACGCTGAAAGCCTGGTTCCGCCAGTTTGTAGAAGTGCGCGACGCGCAGGCCGGCGAGCGGGCCATCATCTCCGCCTTGCGCGCTGGCGCCGATGACAAGCAAATCGCCGACATGCTCTTCACCGCCGCGACCGACCACCGCTACCTCGATGCCGGGCATACTCTGGACTTCATCAACAAAGCGCTGGAATCGGTCGATCTGGCCGGCTGGGAACACGCCGAACTGGCTTTCACGAGCGTCGTGCCCAACCTGACCGACGCGCGGCGCATGGAAGAATCCAACGCCTGGCGCAAGCCTATCGACCTGATTCCAATCCTGGAAACGGCTTTTGACGAACTGGAGGACGCGCTCGCAGCCGGAGCAGACCGCAAAACGGACGTAGACATCGAAGCGTTGATGCCGACCCTGCTGGGCGACGAGCCGCAGGCCATCGTGGATCTGCTATTGCAATGCCTGCGCGATGGCTTAGGTCCGGTCGAGTTGGCCGGCATCGTGGCTTACGCGGCGGCGCGGCGCATCGCCCATTTCCACACCAGCAATGAATTTGGCGATTGGGATACCGCCCTGCATACCTTCACCTTCGCCAACGCGGTGCATCAGGGCTTGCAGCGGGTGCGATCCCTCGGCTTGATTCGCGGCATCTTCGATGCAGCCATGAGCATTTATCTCGACCGCTTCTTGAACTTGCCCTCGGTCCGGCTGCCGCAACCGACGCCGGTTGATGATCCGGCTGCCCTGCTCGACGAATTCGAAAAGCTGCTCAACTTGCAGCAGCAGGTCAATCCAGCCGGTCATTTGGCGGCGCAATACCTGGCAAGCGGCGGCGCGCCCGAGAAACTGATGGCTAAGATGGGGCATCTGCTCTTGCGCGAGGATCGCAATTTCCACACCATCCAGTGTGTTGAAGCCGCTTTTAATCAGTACAGCATCATAAGCGCGGAATCCCAAGCGCGGGCCAACCATGTCTTGATCGCGGCGGCGCGTTATTTGGCGGCGCATGCGCCAACCATGCGCTCCCAACTGCAGACCTTCACCATCGCCCGCCGTCTCTCCCGCGGCGAGAACTTGTTTGAAGGCTGAGCGCGGGCGACTCGTCGAATCGCCCCTAGCGGTTGTAGATGATATAGGTATCGCGCAACTCCTCGCGCAAGTCGAGGTAGTTCTTGTAGCGCCGCGCCATAATCGCCCCACGTTCGACGGCGCGGCGGACGGCGCAATCCGGCTCGTCGATGTGCGTGCAATTGCTGAACTTGCAATCGAGCACATAGGGCTGAATATCAACATAATAGGCATCCAGTTCGTCGGGCTCGATATCCCAAACTGTCAAAGACCTTATGCCGGGCGTATCGGCCAGGTAGCCGCCCCCTTCCAGCCGCGCCAAGGCGCTATCGCGGGTGGTGTGGACGCCTTCGGCCGAATGCTGCCCCACCGCTTTGACCTGCCGTCCCAAGCCGGGCTCGATGCGGTTGAGCAGGCTGGTCTTGCCGACGCCGGAAGGTCCGGTGAATACCGAGATGCCGTCCCGCAGGACAGATTTTAGAGTGTCTATCCCATCGCCGCGCAGGGCGCTGCTGCGGATGACCGGGTAGCCGATTGGCTCGTAGGCGCTGAAGATCTCTTCAATATCCGGCGCATACTCCAGATCAATCTTGTTGAGCACGATCAGCAAGTCCGCGATCTGAGACTTTTCACCGGCGACCAGGAGTCGATCCAGCATCTTCAGGTTTGGCGCTGGCTGGGCGGCCGAGAAGACAAAAAGCGCGCGGTCGGCGTTGGCGATGACCACCTGCTCGCGCTCGGCTTGGCCCGCGCCCCGTTTGCCAGTCGTACGCAAAGCGCGAGACAGCACACTCTTGCGCGGCGCCAACTCCTCGATCACGCCCATCAGGACATCGGTGCCTTCTTCGCGGCGCAAGCTGATGCTGGCGCGGTCGCCGATGGCGGCGATATCCGAGGACTTCGCCTCCTCCTTCAGCCGGCCGCGCAACTCGCACATATAGGTTGCCCGGTCCTCCGCCTCGACCCAATAGAAGCCGCTCTGCTCTTTGACGATCAGACCCTGCAAGCGCTCGGGCAAATGACATCCTCCGCTGCTATTCCCTTTCCGCAATTATAACGAGAGATTTGGCGTCGTTGATATTCTTGTCCGCAAACGGGCGAACAAATAGAGGGACTAGTGAATCTGATTGACACCGCAACCAATATCCCTGACTCAGGAAAACTGAATACTGGCAATCCCGTGCCAAGTCCGCTTTTCAGCCTCGCCTCAATACGCGAACATTTGGTCGCCTGTGCCCTGCCTCTTTGTGCTATACTGATTGTCATGAACGCCATCTCGCCAATCGATCATCCATTCCTCAAGCATGCCATGTCGCTCAAGCACAGCGGCTACCCCCCCCCCGATGCTATATACATACTGTATCTATACATCAGCGAATTTTCCGGCGTTTTAAGGGATTTTAGCGGCGCTTTTAGGTAGATGACTGCGGGCTGTGCCGCCATTATTGACGAAGTCGAAGGGACGCCAAACTGCCCGACGGGAGCCGGCGAGTGATACGAACGATAGCTTTGACCAAGTACCGGACAAGCCTTGTAGGGGCGATCGGCGGGCTGTGTCTACGCGCCCCTTGGCTCGCCCGCAGTTTCAGATCCTCCAGCTCGGCCAGGCCTATGTCTTCGAAATCGCCACACTCGTGAACATTTGTTCTTGCGCCTTGCTCAACATCATGATACACTCCCTCTATGGATCACTTATCGCAGACTCTCAACCGCGGCGTCCAACCGATGCCCTCCGCCGATTCCCGCTTCTATGCCGGCCCTTGCGCCGCTGCGCTCGCATACCAAAATCATACCGCCCCCGCCTGCCTTTTGTCCGTTTCGCCCAGAAAACCGGTTCCTTTGACCGAAAAGGTATTTTCCATGTCCGACAATGGACAAAGGACAAACCCTACTCCAACACTAACTGAGAGTGGCTGCATGATCACAGCATGATAACTTGGCTGGCAAATATAAAACTCAGTAGCGCCAGGTTAGTCCTGAGAAACTGCGCGCCAGAGATCTCGTAGGGGCGACCCTTGGGTCGCCCGCTAAATCACCACAAAATCCGCCAGTTTTAGCCCCCTTCCCTCCTTGTGGGATACATCCCCCGTGAGGCGGGGGACCGAGGGGGCACAGGGGCCGGAGATGGGGTAGATGTCAATAGGCATGGCGCAAGAACTCGAGTACACTTGCTCATTGAACAACCTTGAATAGACGCGAAGGGGACGACATGGACGACGCGAATGATGCTCCGCGGGGGGAAGCGCCCTACACGGCAAATGATAACTCGCCTGTGATATTGCGCTACGTGGCGATCGCCGTGGTCTGCTTCGTCATCGGCCTGATCCTGGGTCGCGCCGCGCCGCGGCCGGAAGCCGAGCAGGGACCGGTCGCCTTTGATGAGGCGCAGTTGCGCGCGGTCGTCGCCAGCGTCCTGGAAGAGCGGGCTTTGGAAGCGGCGGCGGATGAAGGCCCCGACCGCTTCGCCCTCGTCGATGATGACCCCTATCTGGGGGAAACTGACGCGCCGGTCGTGATTATCGAGTTCAGCGACTTTTTCTGCAGCTTCTGCAAGCGGCATTTTGACCAGACCTTCACCCCCCTGCTGGAGAACTACGGGCAGTACATCCGCTATGTCTATCGTGACTTCGCCCGCTTGACGGAGGAATCGACGCCAGCCGCGGCCGCGGCCCAATGCGCCTTCGAGCAAGGCAAATTCTGGGAATTCCATGGCGATTTCTTCGCCGATCAAAGCGCGCTGGGGCGGGACTTCTACCTCGAGACAGCGCGGAAACACGAGTTGGATATGGAGCGCTACACCGCCTGCCTGGACGAAGGCATCTACATTGATGAGGTCGATATTGACGGGCTGGACGGGCAACTGGCCGGCGTCCGCGGCACGCCCGGCTTCTTCATCAACGGGCAGATTTTGAGCGGCGCCCAGCCCTACAGCATCTTTGAGCGCATGGTGCAGCGCGAGCTCGATAAAGCCGGCGTCAACTATCGCGACGGCAGCGACCAATAGCGCGTAGACAATCACAAGACCGTCCGCAACGAGTCAAACTGAGAACTCGGAGATTTTGCAACTGATCTGTTCCCGCCATTTGTTACGCCCGAAGGCGGAACCTGTCATCCAGCTATCTAAAGAGTGTTCCTCTGTGTTCTCTTTTCCCTCGGTGTACTCGGTGGCTAATATCAACGGCGCATCTTGGCTATACCGACCAACTCAGTCAGACTTGAAGACAGGCGATGACAAAGCGAGGCAAGCGACGGAAGCCGCCCGAGCGCAAGGCAAGCAGCCCGCTCCGTGGACGACGGATCGAACTGGAAATCAGCGATATGGCGCATGGCGGACCCGGCCTGGGCTGGCATCGCGGCAAGCCGGTTTTCGTGCCCTATACGCTGCCGGGCGAATCGATAAGCGCCGAAATCACAGGCGAGCGCAAGCGGGCGCTTTTCGCGCGGGGCCTGCGCCTCAAAGCCGCTTCCGCCGACCGCGTCTCTCCACCCTGCCCTCACTTCGGCCCGGGGCGCTGTTGGGGCTGTCAGTGGCAGCATATCGATTATCCCGCCCAACTGCTCTTGAAGCAGGATGTGCTGGCCGATCAGCTATCGCGCCTGGGCAAACTGCCCGATACCTTAATCGAATCGGCGCTGCGGTCCGTAATACCAGCGCCGGCGCTATGGCATTACAACAGCAGCATCAGCCTCCTGCGCGACGAGAATGGCGGCTGGGGCTTGCGGCGGGAAGGCGGCGGGATTGAGACGATCGGCGAATGTCATATCGCCCATCCCGACCTGCTCGACCTGCTGGCGCGAGCGGATCTGGATTACGCGACCGCGCGCCGGCTGACCATCCGCCGCGGCAGCGATGGAAAGCTGATGCTCATCTTCGATCTTGACGCGGAGGAAGCGCCCGCATTAAGCGCCGACCTGCCGCTGAGCGTCAATCTGATCTTGCCCGATCGCGAGCCCATCAACCTCATCGGGGACGCCCAAAGCCAAATCGAAATCGCCGGGCGGGGCTTCCGCGTCACAGCTGGCGCCTATATGCGCCCGAACATCAGCGGGATCGAGGCGCTGGTCGCGGAAGTGATGCGCGCGCTGCGTCTGCGGGCTGGCGAAAGCGCGCTGGACCTGTATGCCGGCGTCGGCGTCTACAGCGCCTTCATGGCGCGGGAAGCGGCTCTGGTCACGCTCGTCGAGAGTTATCCGCCGGCGGTCACTGACGCCGATGTCAACCTCGGCGATTTCGAGACCGTAGATGTGATCGAGGGCGCCGTCGAAGCCGCGCTCGCCGATATGGTCGCGGAAGGCGCGTCTTACGATGCGGCTGTCGTAGACCCGCCGAGCACCGGCTTGAGCCGGGAGACGGTAACCGGGCTGGCGCGCCTTGAGGTCGGCCGGCTGGTTTATGTCAGCGGCGATCCGGCCTCGCTGGCGCGCGACTGCCGGCAATTGCTCGCCGACGGTTTCCGCCTGCGGGAGCTGCAGCCGATAGACCTCGCGCCCCACACGAGCTACATCACAACAGTGGCGCGCTTCGAGCGTTAGCCGATCAGGGATTCAAGCGCCGCCATGAGTTGGACGATATCATCCGCCGTGTTGTAGGCTTGCACAGAAATGCGAATCCCGCACTGGTCGTTCAGCTTCCCGACCGGCGCCTCAATCCGGTGCGTTTCGTATAGCTGCTCTTTGACGGCCGCGGCATCACAATCGGGCAGCGGCACGGTCACCATCTGGGCAAACTGATCGCGCGAGAGCGGCGTCAAGCCGTAGCGATCACAGAGTTGAGCTTGCGCTTGCGCGGCCAGGCGATGGCACTCGGCGCGGACGCGGCCCCAATCATGCTCGCGCTGGTAATCGATGGCGGCCGGAACTGACAGAAAGGGCGCGATATCACGGGTGCCGCCCCATTCGTTGCGCTCGACGAAGCCGCTGCCCTCCCGCCAGCCATGCGAAATGACCAGCGGCTCAATCATCGGCTGGCGCTCCGGGCGGACGTGCAGAAAACCGGCGCCTTTGGGCGCGCAGAGCCACTTGTGGAAGTTGCCGCTGTAGATATCAGCGCCGATGGCTGCCAGATCGATGGGAAGCTGGCCCGGCGCGTGGGCGCCGTCAATGATGGTCATGATGCCCTGCTCGCGGGCGCGGCGGCAGATGCCAGCGACCGGGAAAATGAGAGAAGTTGGCGAGGTGATGTGGCTGATGACGATCGCTTTTGTCCTGGCGCTGGCATCAGCGAAGAGCGCTTCGGTGAAGGCGGCGTCGGTCTCATAAGGCAGACGGACTTGGTGCTCAATGATGCGCGCGCCGGTCTTGGCGGCGACAAACTCCAGCAAGCGGTTGACCGCGCCGTATTCCTGGTCGGTGGTAAGGATCTCGTCGCCAGGCTGCAGAGGCAGCGAGCGCAAGGCGATGTTCAAGCCGGAAGTGGCGTTGGTGACGAAGACGATGTCCTCGGCGCAAACATTGAAGTAGTCGGCGATATGCGCGCGCGCCGCCGCCATCAGCCGCTCGCGATTGCGCAGCAGAAACTCGATCGGCTGCCGCTCGAGCTCGAGTTGCCAGGCTTGATAGCGTTCGAAAACCGGACGCGGGCAAGCGCCAAAGGAACCATGATTGAAGAAGATGATGTCGTCGCGAATGAGAAAGTCGGCGCGGGTCAGCATAGAGAGATGGCCTTGAACTGTCGTTTGTCAATGCGCGCGATTGTAGCGTATGCGCGCCCGGCACGCCCTGAAATGATCGCCCGGTCCGCAGACTTGGGCGCGGAAAATCGATAGCCGGGTCAGTTGACGGCGAAGCGGACGATTCGGTCGAAGCCGGCGTAGTCGGGCAAGACGTCGGCATCGGCCCGCAGGCGATCGCGAAGGAGTTGCCTGAGGGCAGCCCCTTGACTAGCGCCGATCTCAAGCAAAACATGCGCGCCCGGTTTGCATACAGACGGAAGTTGGCACAGCAATTCGCGGATGAGACTCAAGCCGTCCGCCCCGCCATCAAGCGCCAGGCGCGGTTCCCAGCGCCCTACCTCCAGCGTCTTTAAGTCGGCGCTGGCAATATAAGGCAAGTTCGCCAGGAGCAGGTCCACCTTGATGCCGCGGTCAATCAGCGGCCCCGCCAGGTTGCCGCCAAAGAAAGCGACAGCGGCGTCATGGCCCGTCGCATTCTGTCGCGCGATGGCGAGGGCGTCGGCGCTGATGTCAGTGGCGTAAACCCGGCAGCGCGGTCGCTGACGCGCGAGGGCAATAGCGAGGGCACCGCTGCCCGTGCCGATATCAGCGATGCTGGCGGCGGGAACGGAGGTTGTCAATCGCAGCGCCTCTTCAAGCAGCAGCTCAGTTTCCGGACGCGGGATGAGGACAGCCGGTGTGACCAGCAGGTCAAGATCGTAAAAGCCTTTTTCGCCGATGATGTAAGCGATCGGCTCGCCAGCGGCGCGGCGCTCAAGCATGGACTGGAAAGCGCGTGTCTGGGCAACGTCAAGCGCGTATTCGCCATGGGCATGGAGGAAAGCGCGGTCGACATCAAGCAGCTGAGCCAGCAGGATTTCCGCATCGAGGTCGGCCGTATCGGACCGCCGCAAGCTGGCTTTCGCCATACGCAGGGCGGAGCGAATTGTATCGGTTTCCACGGCGGCTGAAGCAGATACCCCGGACATCGTTAGACACCGCCGGCGGCTAACTCTTCCGCCTGTTGCTGAGTCGCCAGTTGATCGATGAAGACATCCAGTTCTCCATCCATAACGGCGGGCAGATTAAAGCTGCTGTAGCCGATGCGATGATCGGTGACGCGGCCCTGCGGATAATTATAGGTGCGGATTTTCTCGCTGCGGTCGCCACTGCCGACTTGACCGCGGCGTTCCGCCTCGCGCTCGGACCGCTGCCGCTCGACTTCCGCCTCATAAAGTCGGGCGATCAAGACTTGCTTGGCGCGCAGCTTGTTCTGCAGTTGGCTGCGCTCGTCCTGCATCTCGACCACCAGGCCGGTCGGTTTGTGGATCAGACGGACAGCCGAGTCGGTGGTGTTCACCGATTGCCCGCCGGCGCCGCGCGCGCGGAATACCTGCGTCTCGACATCGCTCATATTCAACTTGACATCGACCTCGTCCATCTCGGCGAGGACGGCGACGGTGGCGGTGCTGGTATGAATGCGGCCCTGGCTTTCGGTACTTGGCACGCGCTGCACGCGATGCACGCCGCTTTCGAATTTGAGGCGGCTGAAAGCGCCCTCGCCTTTGATCTGAAAGGTAATGTTCTTGAAGACGCCGTTGCCCTGCTCATTGACATCGAGCAATTCGACCTTCCAGCGCTTGGATTCGGCATACCGGGTGTAGAGGCGCATCAGATCGCCAGCGAAGATGCCGGCTTCATCGCCGCCGGCGCCGGCGCGGATCTCCACGATCACATTCTTGCTATCGCGAGGGTCCTTGGGCAGCAGCATCAGACGCATGGATTCGAGCAATTCGGCTGTGCTCGCTTCAAGCTCCGCGATCTCTTCCCCCGCCATTTGGCGCATATCGGCATCGTCGGCCGCTTGCAGCAGTTCGCGCGCCTCATCCAGCTCCCGCGCTTGCTTCCGGTACAGTCGATAGGCATCGACAATGGCGCCCAGGCTGGCGCGCTCCTTCGCCAATTCCGCCACTCTTTCGTAGTCTGTCGCGATGGACGGGTCGCCCATCAAAGCTTCGAGTTCACGATATCGACTTTCGACTTCCGCAAGTTTTTCCAGCATGAGAGGGTCTCAGTTCTTTCGTCAGATGATTGGCATGGTCAGTGGAAATCCCACCAGGCGACGCGGCGGGGGACGGACAATTACTGTGCAAGCGGAGTCAGGCTTGCTAAAATTCGTCCAGTCGCATGGGGCTGTGGCAAAAGTCTTTTGCGTACATAGGGCATATTATACAGGCGCTGGCGGCGCTGCACAGGCGGAAGTCCGCTGGAACGCTGGCGGCGCAGGCGCATAGGCCGAATGAGGAACGGGCGCAAGCGATGACAGTTTTGCGGACACCTGAAGCGCGCTTTGAGAACCTGCCGGAATACAATTTCGCGCCGCATTATGCGCAGATCGGCGACACGCGAATGCACTATGTGGATGAGGGCGACGGCGACGAAATTGTGCTTTGCTTGCATGGCGAGCCAACCTGGTCCTATCTATACCGACGTATGATCCCGCCTTTGGCTGCGCGCCACCGCGTTGTAGCGCCGGATATGGCAGGATTCGGCAAATCCGACAAGTACGCGGCGGAAGACGATTACAGTTATCAGATGCACTACCAGAAGCTGCTTGGTTTGGCGGAGGCGCTTGACTTGCGGAACATCACGCTGGTTTGTCAGGATTGGGGCGGTCTGCTGGGTTTGGCGCTGGCGGCGAATGAGGGGCATCGTTTCGCTCGTTTGGTCGTATTGAATACCTTCCTGCCAACAGGCGAAGAGAAGATCAGCGATGCCTTCTTGCAGTGGCGCGCCTTCAGCCAGAAAGTCGGCAAGCGCATGCAGGTCGGCCGCTTGATCGCGCAGACGATCACAAGCTATGAGCTAGCTGCCGATATCATCGCCGCTTATGACGCGCCCTACCCCGATGACAGCTATAAGGCGGGCGCGGCGGCTTTCCCTTCGCTCGTGCCGATTTCGCCAGAGATGCCCGGCGCGGCCGAGATGCGGTTGGCGCGCGAGAAGCTCTCAAACTGGACGAAGCCGGTCCAAGTGATGTTCAGCGATGGCGATCCCATCCTCGGCGGCGCGGCGAAGTTCTTCCGGCGGCTCTTCCCGACCGCGGCCGATCAACCGGAGATCACCATTCGCGGCGCTGGTCACTTCCTTCAGGAAGAGAAAGGCGCCGAGATCGCGGCGGAAGTGATCGCCTTCATCGAGCGCACTGCAAATTGACCGCCCTTCCCTTTTGATGGGGAAGGGATTGAGGGATGAGAGTATGGCAGCAGCAAAGCATAAACGGAATCCGGGCATCCCGCTGGATATGGGCTGGGTGCGCGACACGAAGGTCAATCTGAGCGCGACGCAACGCCGGGCGGCGACGCTTGCGACCCGCCGCAGCGTCAAGAAGAACTGGCAGGCGGCCTGGCTGCTGCGAGCGATCACCATGATCGACCTGACGACGCTGGCGGGCGATGACACGCCGGGCAAAGTCACGCGGCTCTGCGCCAAGGCGCGCCAGCCCCTGCGCCAGGATATTATCGACGCGCTTGATGTCAGCGAGTTGCGTCTGACTGTCGGCGCAGTCTGCGTCTATCATCAGCGTGTGAAAGACGCGTTGGCGGCTTTAAGCGGCGCCGGCATCCCGGTGGCGGCGGTATCGACCGGCTTTCCTGCCGGGCTTAGCCCCTTCCCCCAACGTATCGAAGAGATTCATCAGTCAGTGGAAGCCGGCGCGGCCGAGATCGACATCGTCATTTCGCGCGAGCATGTGCTGCGCGGCGATTGGCAAGCGCTTTACGATGAAGTCTGCGAGATGCGGCGGGCCTGTGGCGATGCGCATATCAAGACCATCCTCGCCACCGGCGAATTGGGTCCCCTCTGGCATGTGGCGCAGGCGAGCAAAGTCTGCATGATGGCGGGCGCCGATTTCATCAAGACCAGCACAGGCAAGGAACCGGTGAACGCTACGCTTGAAGTTGGCTTGACGATGGTACGCGAGATCCGCGCTTACCAAACGATGACGGGTTATCAGGTGGGCTTCAAACCGGCTGGCGGCATCCGCAGCGCGAAAGACGCGCTGAACTGGCTGATACTGATCAAGGAAGAGCTGGGCGATGACTGGCTCAATAACCGCCTCTTCCGCTTCGGCGCGTCCGGCTTGCTGACGGATATCGAACGGCAGCTATCGCATCATGTCAGCGGGCGTTATGCCGCCGCTCATCACATGCCGATGGCGTAAAGCCGCGCCCGGCGCTTCACCTTTGCGTCTTTCCGCCGACAACTCTATACTCTGCTGCATAATCCGTCTTGGTCAACAGTCTGTGCATTCATGCTAACGCTGAAAGAAGCCCTGCAACTGCCCATACTGGCAAATGCGCGCGTGGTCGCCGGCGCGGGCGGCCTGGAGCGCCCGATACGCTGGGTGCACAACGTCAGCGTGCCCAACCAGGCCGAGTGGCTGCACGGCAGCGAGTTGGTGCTGACCACGGTATTCAACATGCCGGAGGCTCCGGCCGAGCAATGCGAATTCCTGCGCCAAATGGCAGAGCGCGACATCACCGGATTGGCGATCACTATCGGCATGCTGGTGGATGAGATTCCGGATTACCTGCGGTCGATAGGCGACGAGTTGGACTTGCCTCTGATTGAGATTCCATATCAGACCCCCTTTGTGGATATCGCCAAGGTCATCAACGAGCGGATCGCGGAAGAGAACCTGGACACGACTAGCCGCGCGCTTTCGATACAGCAGCGGCTTTCGCGGCTGGTGCTAGAAGGCGGCGGCTTCCCGGACCTGGCGAATATGCTGGCGGACCAGGTCGGGCATTCCATCAGCATCGAGAATGACCGCTTCGAGGCCATCGCCAATCGCAATATCGCCGCGGTTGATTCGGCGCGGACTTATACGATTCAGCACGGGCGCACCAATCCGCGCTTGATCGAGGCGCTGGAAGTTGAATACTTGCCCCGGATTCGCGAGACGCTGCGGCCCGTGCAATTGCCGGTGATGCCGGAACTGGGCTTGGAAATGGAGCGCTTGCTGGCGCCGATCGTCGTGCAGGGCGAGATCTACGGGTATATGTGGATCATCGCCGATGTGCATGCCTTGACGCCGATAGACATGATGGCGATAGAAATTGGCGCGACCGTCGCCGCCTTGTTGATGCTCTATCAGGAATCGCTGCAGACCGCGGAAGCATCGCTGAAGGGCAGCATGATGGCGCAACTGATCGAAGGCGAAGGCACGAGCCAGACGATTCTCCGCGATCAGTCGCTGCGCTACGGCGTCGATCTGCGCCAACCCTGGCGCATGCTGCTGGTGAATATCAGCGAGGGGCAGCCATCAAGCTCTAGCCGCGCCTATCGCACGATCAACCACGCGCTCACGGTTGGCAAACGGCAGGCGGTGGCGGCGCAATTCGCCGGGCAAGTGGTCATCCTGGCGCGGGCGGATGAGGCGATTGAAGAGCTGGCGGCTGCGCTCGTAGAGCAACTGGAAAACGGCAAGAGCGGCCTGAAGATAGCTATTAGCCGCGAGTTCGTCGGCATGGATCAGGTCAGCGCGGCCCACCAGCAATGTCACGACGTACTGGCGATTGGGCAGCGTATCGACCGCCGCGGCCGCGTGCATCGCTTTGAAGACTTGGGGTATATCCACACGCTTTTTCACGCTGGACCGGCGGGTCTGTCGCATAACGAGCATGTGCCGATTCTGCGCCGGCTGCTGGACGAGCGGGGGACGGACCTCTTCAACACGCTGGAAACCTACCTGGACGCGGGCGGCAACAGCGTACAGACATCGGAAGCGCTGCATATCCATCGCAGCACGCTGAATTATCGCTTGGCGCGCGTTCGAGAGATATGCGCTGTCGACCTGTCAGCGCCCGCCACCCGCCTCAACTTGCAGATCGCGCTGAAACTGATGCGGCTTTTTGACGATCTCGATCTTGATTAGTCCGCTGATTTGGCCACCGCTACCGCCAGCGCCAGCGACCCGGTATGCGACAAGCTGATATCCCACTCGGTCAAATTCAACTCCTCAGCCAGGAACTGCGCCGCGCCATGCAAAATTAGCCGCGGCCGCCGTCGCTCGTCGTCGGTGCGCACTTCAATCTCGACCCAGCGAATATCGCCGATGCCAGTGCCGAGAGCCTTGGCCACCGCTTCTTTGGCGGCGAAGCGCGCGGCCAAGCGATTGGGGCTGTCAGCGCAATCTACCCGCTCGCCAGCGGTGAAGAAGCGCGCCAGAAAGCGTTCACCGAAGCGCTCGATGCCCTGCGCGATGCGGTCGCATTCAATCATATCGATGCCGGTGCGGATCAAGCGTCACCCCTTGCTTTTATAGATGCGATACTACCCCCATGCGGTCATCGATTCAATAGGAGCGCAGTCCGACCGGCCGCCAGGCGAGCGTCGGAGAAACGCCGCCCAGCGTAGGGCGGGATTATGCTACCCTGCGGGAAAGTTAGTTTCATCGTCGGGAGTCATCATGCGAATCAAGACTGCTTCCTTTCAAGCATTGCTCTGCTTGCTTCTGCATTTCATGCTGCTGGCGCCTCCTGCAGCGCTGGCCAGAGACATCCGCGTCGACGAAAATTGCAGCCTGCATGACGCCATCACAACCTACAATACAGAGACGTCAACCGGCGGCTGCCGCATGCCCACCTGGGGAAAACCTCACATCTACTTGAAATCGGACATCACGCTGACAGAACCCCTGCCGATCATCTGGACTGACTTGAGCATTGACGGAGTCGGTCATCAAATCAGCGGCGACAAGCTGCATCAGGTATTCGTCGTGCATAATCACGACTTGACGATCAGCAACTTGCATATCGTTGACGGCTTCAGCGCCGAGAATGGCGGCGCAATTCATGTCCGTAATGGAGAGTTAAAGCTATCGAACAGCAGCATAAGCAACAGCACGGCCAGCGAGAACGGCGGCGCAATCTATGCCGCAACCGGAACGATTTCCATCCGGAAGTCATTCATAAGCGGCAACAGCGCCGGGAACGGCAGCGCAGTGTATCTCGATCAAGGGGGGTTGAATCTATCTGAGAGCGTAGTATCTGGGAACATGGCAACTCGCTCCGGGGCAATTCACGTCTGGCGAAGCGCTACAACTATCGCGGATAGCCAGGTCGAGCGCAATTTCGCCAAGGAGTCCGCAGGCGGCATATTGGCTGTTGATTCGTACATCGAGATCAAACACAGCAAGGTGCATGCCAACCGAGCCATGGACCAGGGCGGCGGGTTGCTCCTCGTGAGCGTAGACGCGTCGATAGTTGACACGACCATATCCGACAATCTTGCCGGAAACAATGGCGGCGCCATCTATTGGGAAAGGCGGTTTTCTAACTACGCCCTCCTCGGCGGGCTGAAGCTTACGCAAAGCGCGTTGACGGGAAATCGCGCGATAGAACGTGGCGGCGCACTGTTCGTAGTTGCGCCAGATGTCCATGTATCCAACACTACATTCTACGACAATAGGGCTGGCGGCAACGGCGGCGCGCTTTACTTGGAAAACAGGGAGGCGACCATGACGCATGTGACCATAGCGGATAACGCGGCGCTTAATGGCGGCGGCGTCTACACGCGCGCGCCGGATTTATTGAATCTGCGCAACAGCCTTATCGCTGGCAGCAAGGGGGGCGATTGCGTTGGCGGCCTGGCGGAGAATCGCGGCAACTGGATTGAAGACGGCAGTTGCAAGCCGCGTTACCGTGGCGACCCCCAACTGACTCGTTTCGCCGGCTCTCCGCTTTATTTTCCCTTGCAGCGTGAAAGTCTCGCCATCAATCGCGCCGCACCTGACTATTGCCTCGAACATGATCAGCACGGCACGTCGCGGCCACAAGGCGACGCTTGCGATATCGGCGCTTACGAAGCGGTCGATTGGGTCGACGCGGAATACATAAATCCTCTTCGCACGCCCGTCAAAAGCCCCGACATCATTGTCGATGAAGATTGCAGCCTGGCAGACGCGATTCGCTCCGCCAACCGCGACGAAGCGATGGGCGGCTGTATCGCTGGCGCCGGACCCGACACTATCCGCATTACAGGCGACTTCAAAGTAAACGACATAATGCCCGATATCACCGGCGAGATCGTCATTGAGAGCGAGAACCACAAACTGGGCGGCGTTCAGTTCGTGATCAGATACGGGAATTTGACAATTAACAATCTGTCATTGAAAGGCTTTGGCGCTAGCTATCTAACGGACTTCAGCGGCGGCGCGATATATATCCGCTACGGCCGGCTGAGACTTAGCAAGGTCTCCATAATGGAGGCTTTGGCAACCAAGGACGGCGGCGCCATATACAGCCACGATAGCGATATTGTCATCAGCGACAGCGTCTTCGCGAACAACGAAGCTCAGGAATTCAGAGGCGGCGCGCTCTACATTTACAATGGCAGCGTTAGCATCTCCAACAGCATATTCACGGGCAACATTGGCGAATTATCTGGCGGCGCAATCTACGCCGCATCGTCAACCGCCATGCAGATCACTGACAGCATCTTCCACGGCAATGCGACAACCGACCAAGGCGGCGCCATTTTCTCCTACAGCAGCTTCGACTTGACCGACAGCTCGCTTCAACGCAATCAAGCGGCGAAAGGCGGCGCCATTGCCACCGGCGCCTATGCAACCGCCGACATGGAAAACGTGATCTTTGCCGACAACACCGCCGATGAGTGCCCCAAGATTTTCGAAGAAATCGAAAGGCGCTGCGACTAGAACCTGGCAAGCGACCCGAAGCCGTCTCTCGGCGTCAGCGCATTGTAGCGCCTTCAACCCTACCGTTGTTCCGCTAGCGCGACTCTGTGATGTCTGCCAAAATTGATTCGGTATCGAATCAAGCGATGTAACTGTCAGGCGGGACAGGACGGCAGATGGCAAGTTTAACGTTTCGTCTGAGGCAGCGGTATTGGACTTGGGTCGCCCCGATCCAAATCAAGCACTACCTGTCGGAAGCATCACCTGCGGGATTGCAGATCGGCAGCGGGCACAACCTGCTGCGCGGCTGGCTGAATACGACGCTCTATCCGATTGAACCGGGCGCCGTCTTCCTGGATGCGCGCCGCCCCTTCCCTATCCCGACAGGCGCCCTCAATTACATATTCAGCGAACATGTCATTGAACACCTCGAATTCGAAGAGGCGACGGCGATGCTGGGCGAATGCTTCCGCGCGCTGAAGCCCGGCGGCAAAATAAGACTCGCGACGCCCGACCTGCAGCAGATCATCGCGCTCTACGCCAAGCCCGATGGCGCCGAACAAGCGACCTACATTCGCTGGATCATGCGGACCTTCCGTCCCCAGTTCGGCGACTTCAGCCCGGCGCATGCCATCAACCAGTCCTTCCACGGCTGGCGGCACAAATTCATTTACGACGAAATGACCTTGACACAAGCACTGTCGGAGGCAGGCTTTCGCAGTGTCGTCCGCGTACAACCGGGCGAAAGCGAGGATAAGCGACTGCTCGGTCTGGAGCAGCACGGCAGCTACGTCGGCAATGAGAAGGCGATGCGCTACGAGACGATGGTCTTCGAAGCGACCAAGCCATAAAGTCCTCGGGCCGTCCCTGAGCTTCAGTCGCTGTCGATGCCCGTCTTTTGCTTGCGCCGGCTGCGATAAATATCGATCGCCGCGATGACAATCAAGCCAACCGCGAGGGCTGGCACGAGGAACCCGCTCATAAGATCTGTCGCCTCTTCGCTCTGCGCAGCGCTCATTGTAACGGCGCGGGGGCGAATTGCCAGTTCAATGCGGATCGCGTAAGCTCCAGGCCGCGCGGAATCACAGCGCGGACGGAATTGCCTGTGCAATTCTCCGGAGTTTTCAGCTAATATATTGGCTTTAATGCCAGTGATTGAGGGTGTATCCGCATGCCAATTTATACGTATCGCCGTGAGGACGGCACGACCTTCGACTATCGTCAGAAATTCCGCGATAGCCCGCTGGAACTCTGCCCCACTACCGGTCAGGGCGTCACGCGCGTGATCCAGCCGGCGGGCATCATCTTCAAAGGCAGCGGATTCTACGTGAACGACAACAACAAAGCGAAGAACCCCGCCAAGCCAGCCGGCGCGGGGGAAAATGGCAAAGCCGCGGCGGAGAAGAAAACCGAACCCAAGACCGAGCCAAAGACCGAAAGCAAGAAGGCAGAGGCGGCGCCTGCGCCCAATTGATGAACTGTCAGCTTTATTACGGCAACCGGGAAAGCGAGCATGAGATATTATTTCCTAAGACATGGCATCGCCGAAGACATGGCGGAGGATGATTTCTCCCGCCAACTGACCGCGCGCGGCCGGCGGCGCGTGGCCGCATCCGCCAAAGTGATGAAACGCCTGAACTTGCGGCCCGCCCGAATCTTCAGCAGCCCACGCCTTCGCGCGCGACAAACGGCCGAGATCGTCGGCGATACGCTCCGCTTGCCAGTCAGCCTGGCCGACGAAGTCAACTTCGGTTTCGACCTGAACGACATCAACCGCCTGACCCGTGAATCGCGCGTCGATGACGAGATCATGTTTGTCGGGCACAATCCCGATATGAGCCTGCTGGTTCATCAGTTGACCGGCGTTGACGCGTCGATGAAAAAGGGTGGCTTGGCACGCGTTGACTTGCTGGGCAAGCAGGCGCGGCACGGCGAACTTGTCTGGCTGATCGCGCCGAAAGTGTTTGACGCGCTTAGCAAGTCCTATGCGACCGCATCTGATGACGCCGCCAAGGCGTTGAGCCCCGAGCGGAAACTGCCGCAAAGCGACTATCCCCTGCAAGCCTTGATCCGCCGCCGCTGGAGCCCGGTCGGCTTTGATCGGGGGCGCGGCATCAACCGTAGCGCGCTTCTGAGCATATTGGAGGCGGCGCGCTGGGCGGCTTCCTCAAGCAATCTGCAGCCCTGGCGATTTATTGTCGCGCCGAAAGAAAATCAAGCGGAATTCCAGAAAGTGCTATCGGTATTGCGCGAGGGCAACCAGAGTTGGGCGCAGCATGCGGCCGTCCTGATGATCGCGGTCGCCCACAAGTATCGGGGACCCGATGTCATCAACCGTCACGCGGGCCACGATCTGGGCCAGGCAATCGCCCAGATGGTCCTGCAAGCGCTTGATCATGACGTTTACGCGCATCAGATGGGCGGCTTCTTCCCGGAAAAAGCGCGCGAGTTGTATCGCATCCCGGACGAGTTTGAGCCCTACACCGCCATCGCCTTGGGCTATCGAACGTCTGAACTCGATCACCTCAGCGAGATGCATCGGCAGCGAGAATCCTCCCGGCGCGAACGAAAAAGTATGAGCGAAATCGTGTTCAACGGCGCCTGGGAACAATCCGCCGATTTCCTCGAGTGATCGGCCCGGGCTGAAGAGTATGCGGGCCGCGTTCAGGGCTTTGGGACGAAGCAATCTAGTATGGACGATCTGAAACGGGGCGGCATCGCGGTCATCGACTTCGGCTCGCAGTATACGCAATTGATCGCGCGCCGCATCCGCGAGCTCGGCGTCTACTCCCAAGTCTATGCCCACGATGGCGCTGCCGAGCGCATCAATCAGCATCAGCCCGCTGGCTACATCCTCTCCGGTGGACCGGCCAGCGTCTATGACCGGGATGCGCCGCGGCTGCCGGCATTCCTGCGGGATAGCGAGAGCCCGCTGCTGGGCATCTGCTATGGGATGCAGTTGCTGGCCGAGGCGGCCGGCGGGGTGGTCGCTTCGGCAAAGACCAGAGAATATGGACCCGCGATCATCACGCATCAAGCGCGCAGTCCGCTCTTTGACGGGTTGGCGGCCGACCTGCTCGTGTGGATGTCCCATGGCGATCGGATCGAGGCGCTGCCATCGGGTTACAGCGCTTTGGCTGAATCGGACAATTCTCCCTACGCCGCCATTGGCGACCTGAGCCGAAACCGCTACGGATTGCAATTCCACCCCGAGGTGCGGCACAGCCCGCAGGGTCAGGCGATACTGAGCAACTTCCTGTTTCGGATATGCGCTTGTCAAAGAAAGTGGTCAGCTGAATCTTTCATCGAAGACGCGATCGAGAAGATTCGCGCCCAAGTTCGAGATGAGCGCGTTCTGCTGGCATTAAGCGGCGGCGTTGATTCCGCCGTGGTCGGCGCTTTGATACAGCGCGCCATCGGCGAGCGGCTCACCTGCATCTTCGTCGATCATGGTCTGCTGCGAAAAGGCGAGGCGGAGCAGGTCCTGCGGGTCTTTCGTCAGGAACAGGGCATGAATCTCATCGCGGTGAACGCCGTTGAGAGCTTTCTGGGCGCGCTGCAAGGCGTGACCGAGCCGGAAGCGAAGCGGAAGATTATCGGCAAACTCTTCGTCGATGTCTTCAGCGAAGAAGCGCGCCGCCTGCGTGGCATCCGCTTTCTGGCGCAGGGCACGATCTATCCCGATATCATCGAAAGCGCGGCGGATAGCAAAAGCGCGAAGACGATCAAATCGCATCATAATGTCGGCGGCTTGCCCGATGATCTTCATTTTGAATTGGTTGAGCCACTGCGGGACTGCTTCAAGGACGAGGTGCGGGAGATCGGCTTAGCGCTGGGGTTGCCCGAAGCGATCGTTTGGCGGCAGCCATTTCCCGGTCCTGGCTTGGCGATTCGCTGTCTGGGCGCGCTCAGTTGGGAGCGGCTGGAGAAATTGCGCGAGGCCGATGCCATCTTCACCGATGAACTCGAAGCCGCCGGCATGCTGAGGAAGGGCACGGCGCAAAGCTTTGCTGTTCTGTTGCCGGTGAAGAGCGTCGGCGTCATGGGCGATAAGCGCAGCTATGAAGAAGTCCTGGTCTTGCGCGCCGTCACCACGGACGACTTCATGACGGCCGATTGGGCGCGCCTGCCCTACGACTTGCTCGCGCGGGTCAGCGCCCGCATCGTCAACGAAGTTGCTGGCATTAACCGCGTCGCCTATGATATAACCAGCAAGCCACCCGGCACAATCGAGTGGGAATGATGCCGATGCGCGAAAGCCTAATGGCAAGCTCTTATGTTCAGCCGAAAGCGACAGTCAAGGAGGTCTAATGCCAGCAGCCTACGTATTGATCCATCTGAATATGGCGGTCGATTTTGCCGATTCCCTGCGTGGTATCCGCGCGGTAGAGGGCGTCGAGCGCGCCGACCTTGTCGTCGGACCCGATGACTGTATCGCCTTTGTGCAAGCCGATGACATCACCCAACTGATGAATACCATCCGCGCTATTCGCAACGTCAAGGGCGTCGGCAAGACCGACACCCGTTCTATCGCCGAGATGTAATCGCTTGATCCGCTTCCGGCAATAATGCTCATTAAGACATCAATGAACTGGCGATTGCAAAGTTATATTGAAGATTTTAATGTATGAAAATTCATGCTATCCTAGTGACTGATGGGGAATCTTACTAAGCAAGTCATTGGACTTGAGCGCAAGCTATCGGCTTGGATAGGCCAGAATTCTTTGAAGCTCGCATTTGGTAAACGCTAATCGCCTAATAAGCGCCGGCTTACTTTTGGCGAACGTTGACGCAAAGAGACGATCCGTATTGGTGCCGGACGTTATGAAAGTTGGTTGTTGCAATATTGGTAATTCTTGTTATAAAGTGTCTTGCAAAGACTGATTGCGACGGTAGTGTCATACTTATCACACATTTTATCATGACCTTGGCTGTGCCGCGCGATTGCAACTGTGCAATGGAATCAAATTAGGAGCGGGAATAAATGGCGGGGAAAATACTAGTCATAGATGATGAAAAAGAAACAGTAGATAATGTTTCATCGTTATTAAAGAGGCGTGGTTTCGAGGTATTTGAAGCCTACTGCGCTCAGGGCGGTTTGCGCCAAGCGTATAGCAATCAGCCAGATCTGGTCTTGCTTGATGTCATTCTGCCCGACAAAGACGGCTGGGAGATTTGTCGGCAATTACGCGAAATGTCAGATATGCCGATAATATTCCTTAGCGCCCGCAACGATAAAAGCGATATCATCAAAGGCTTGGACTTGGGCGCCGATGACTACGTCACCAAGCCCTATGATGACGACGAATTGGTAGCGCGGATTCACGCGCGGCTGCGGCGGTCGCCCCGTACAAGCTTGAGCGAAGAGTTGATCTTCAACCACGGCGACTTCCGCATCAACTTCATGAATCGCGAAGTCTGGATCAGAAAAACGCTGCGGCATCTGACGCCGAAGGAATTCAACCTGCTGGCGGTGCTCGTGCACAACGCCGGGCGCGTCGTCACGCGGACGGAATTGGCGACCGAGGCTTGGGGCGAAGAATATAGCGATGCCATCGACAGCCTCAAGCTCTACATCCATTACCTGCGGCAGAAGATCGAAATCAATCCCCAGCAGCCGGAATACATCCTGACATCGCGCGGGGTCGGTTATCGCTTCGTCAAGCGTTAAACGAACCTAAGGCAGCAAAGACCGCAGCAGCGCATCGGTAGCGCCCGTCATCGACTCAAAATTGAATCGCTCCAGCCCGACCTTGCAGTTGGCGGCCAGTTCGTCGCGCCGTTCCATCAGTTGCTTGATGCCGCTGCGCAGCGCCTCGATATCGACATGCGGCGCCAGAATGCCATTGACTCCATGCCGCAGGACTTCGGCATTGCCGCCGATGTCGCTGGCGAGAACGGGCGTGCCCAGATGAAGACTTTCCAGCAGCGTATGCGAAAGTCCCTCGTAGCCGCTGTAGAGCGCTAGCCCATCGGCGGCGGCGATACAGCGCTGCGCATCTTCCGGCTGTAGTTGTCCGGTGAAGTGGACGCGCGCGCCGAGAGGTTGCGCCAAGACGCTGAGGCGTCCGCGGTCCGGTCCATCGCCGACGATGACCAGCCGCAAATCCGGCATAGCGGCGATCGCTTCGATCAAGTGGTCGATGCCTTTCCAGGGTTGGAGGCGCGCGACGGCGACAAGCGTGGGCTGAGGGGACCAGCCAAGTTCGGCGCGCATTGCCTCGCGGCTTAAGGCGGGCGGCGGCGGGAGGGGCAAGGCATTGTAAATGACATGAACCTTTGAGTCGTCGATGCCCCAGGCTGTCACCATGCGCTTGAGGTATTGGCTGGGCACGATCACAGCGTCCATGCTCGCGATCTGCCGCGAGCGCGAGCGCTTCTGCCAGCGGACCCGCAGGTCGCCGGGATGGCGCTGAAACTCATCAACGGTCATATCGGGCGGGATCCAACGCTTGCGGACGCAGCGCTCCCAGGCTTGATCGCCGACGATTTTGATGACGCGCGGCAAATGACGTCCGCGCCAAAGCGGCAGGTCAATGGTCTGGGCGTAGACCAAGTCAGCCCAAGGCAGTTCACGACGGGCGGCCAAGCCATACTTCAGGCGGCGCAAGGGATAAGACTGGCGGGCGATGCGCCTCACCGGATAGGGATAGGTTCGCGGCTGCAGCTCGCCGTAGGTCAATACGCGCAGTTGCCAGCCCAAGCTCTGCAAGACGGGCAGGATGGCGCGGAGGTAGGTGGCCGGTCCGCCCGGTTCGGGATGGAAGATCCCGCTCGCCACAAGAAGCTTGGGCATGAGACGCTCCCGCTAGTTAAGCCGGCCGCGGATGAGGATATGCCGGTTGACGAAGGTGGCCGCGTCGCTGGCCCAGTCGCGCGGGTCCATCCATTCACGGGCGATGGCGGGCGATTCGCGCATCATCTGAATCAGCCGCGCGGTTGTCGCCTCGTCAACCCCCTGACGCCGCGCCCAGGGCAAGAAGTCGTGCCGCTTAATATACTGCTCGCTATGCTCGACGGCGAAGCCGGTCGCTTGGCACATCGCAGTCCATTCGCCGGCGTTGAAGGCGCGGTTGTGGCTGGGGTCGCGGAGGCGTTCAAAGCCGTCCACATGGCGCGCCGCTTCTTCATCCGTTGGCAAGACCTGGTCTTGCAAAATAAGCAGGCCGTCCCTTTTGAGGACGCGGGCGCACTCGCGGAGAAAGCGCTGCGCATCGGGAAAGTGATGGGGGGCAATGCGGCAGGTCGCCAGGTCGAAGCGGTCAGCCTCAAAAGGCAGATTCTCGGCATCGGCTTCTTCAAAGCTCACGTTTGTGACGCCGTTGCGCTCGCGGATGAATTGGCGCGCTTGATCCAGCATGCGCGGCGTGAGGTCGCTGGCCAGGACATGCGCGACATGCGGCGCGAATTTGAGGGCGGTGTGGCCGCCGCCGGTGGCGATATCAAGCGCTTGCCAATGGGGCTGCGGCTGCGCGATGGCCAGCAGGCGATCGAGATCGGAGCCTTTGGCGTGTGTCTCGCTGGTGACATAACCCTCGGCGAACCGGGTATAGCGCGCTTGCGAGAGGGCTTTGGAATCGGGGGGATGGGGCATGGCATGTCCTCCTTCATGATACGCTTTGGCTCGCCAATTATCTTACCTGATGCCGCCGGAGAGGACAGCCTGAGCGCAAGCAGGGCGATTATCAATTTAAGCCCAAGATGGGATATTTCAACACGATTGCGGATAGAATTGGGCCCGGTCATTAGGAGAGGGCACACGAAGATTGTATGGCGGAAGTTGCTCCGCGAGGGCAAATCTGGCTATGAAGCTCAGGCGGAATTACAATCTCCTTCGGCTATCATAATCTACAGTTTGCTCAAAAAGAGGACAGCATGCCTAAAAGACGCAGTATACAAAAAGAAGACTTGTTCAACTTACATTTTCTCAACGGCGGCGCCTTATCGCCGGACGGGTCCAAAGCGCTCTACACGGTGAACAAGATAGACGCGGACGAGGACAAGGAGTTCAGCACGATATATTTGCGCGATCTGGGCACGGGCGAGACGCGTCAAATGACCAACGGCAAGGCGCGCGACAGTCTGGCCTGCTGGTCGCCGGATGGGAAGTCAATCGCCTTCCTTTCCGACCGGGAGGACCAGACGCAACTGTATCTGCTGCCGACTGACGGCGGCGAGGCGCGACAACTGACGGCTTTCAAGCGTGGCATCGGCGGGAGCCTGGCCTGGTCGCCCGATGGCGCCATGATCGCCTTTAGCGCCAAAGCTGATGCCGAAGCGCCCGACCTGACGACGGAGCCATATCGCGTCGATCGGACAGTGTATCGCTTCGACGCCATTGGCTATCTCGATGACGAGGCGCAGGATGTCTATGTCTATGAGCTGGCCAGCGGCGAGACGCGGCGGTTGACCGAAGATCGCAGCAACAACAGCAATCTGCGCTGGTCGCCGGATGGCAGGCGCATACTGTATGATGCCAATATGCGCGCCGATGCCGCCCGCGCGATGACCGCGGACTTGATGTCGGTGGATCTGGCTGGCGAGACATCGACGGCGCTGGCCGGTTGGGCGAGCATTGCAAGAGCCAGCTACAGTCCGGACGGCGAGCGGATCATCTTCATCGGGCGCCCGAACGATGGCAAGCCGATCGGCACGAAGTCGGATCTGTATGTCCTGGATTTGGCGAGCGGCGATATCGATTGCCGCACTGCCGGGCTGGATGTTGGCGTTGGCGGGCGCTTGTCGATGGATATGCCGGTCAGTGGCTTGAGCTTGCCCAATGTCCTGGTCAGCGCTGATGGCGCGACCGCCTATACCAACGTGCAGCGCGGCGGCACGGACCACATTTATCGCGTGGCGCTGCGGGGTGAGGAGCGGGTCGAAGCGATCACGAGCGGCGATTGCGCCGTCTTCCCGTTGGACCGGCGCGGCGACCAATTGCTATACGCGCGCGCCAGTTTGAATGCTCCGCCCGATCTCTTCCTGGCGGATCTCAATAATGGCGCGACGCGTCAAGTGACGCAGCTCAACACCGAGCGCCTGGAAGAAATCGCGCTGCCGCGGACGGAACGGCTGGAGTGGCAAAGCATTGACAGCGCGGCCGTTGAGGGCTGGTACATGAAACCGCCCCTGGGCGAAGCGCCCTACCCCACCATTTTGTACATCCATGGCGGACCACACGCCGCCTACGGCTACGGTTTCCACTTCGATTTTCAGATGCTGGCGGGGGCTGGTTATGGCGTGCTCTTTCTCAATCACCGCGCCTCCACCGGTTACGGCGACGGCTTCTCCACCGCCATCAAAGGCGATTGGGGCAATCTGGATTATCAGGACTTGATGACCGGCGTCGATCACGCGATTGCGCTGGGCTTGGCCGATGGCGAGCGGCTGGGCGTCTGCGGCACATCGGGCGGCGGCAACCTGTCCTGCTGGATAATAGGTCAGACGGAACGCTTCAAAGCGGCGATCCCGCAGAATCCGGTGACAAATTGGCGCAGCTTTTATGGCACCAGCGACATCGGCATTTATTTCGGCGTGGAGCAGATGGGCGGGCATCCGGAGGAGATTCCGGAGGTCTACGAAAAATGCTCGCCGATCACTTATGCGCATCGCTGCACCACACCGACCCTGCTGGTGCAGAGCGAGTTGGACTGGCGCTGCCCGGCGGAGCAATCGGAGCAGTTTTATACCGTGCTCAAAGCGAATGGCTGCACGGTCGAAATGCTGCGTCAGCCGGGCGGCTCGCACGGGGCCTCAATCAACGGGGCGGTGAGCTTGCGGCGGGCGCATAATGACGCGATGCTGGACTGGTTCGGAGCTTATGTGCTGGGGGAATGAGAGGCTGTGATTTTCTTGAGGAGGCTCCGATCCAGCTCCGCCAGGCGTTCAGGTCCCAGGCGCTGCAATTCACCCCGGACGGCATAAGAATCCCGCCGCAACTTGGCGACGTCTATGCCCTGGCAGGTATCGGGCAGCAGGTAGAGCCATTGAACGCTACGCTGCAGCATCTTGAGCGCGCCGCGATAATTGCCGCGCTCGATCTGATAGTAAGCGACGCCGACCTGCAATATGGCGCGATAGAGATCGCGCACTGGTCCGGCGGTCGCCATCCATTGTTCTTCAAAGAGATCGTGCTGCCGATAGTATTCGCCGCGATTGAAAAGCTGGAGACCTTGCGCCGCCAGCGGTGGAAGAGCCTCGTCGCACTGGCAAGCGAGTCGCGCCATGGCAGCGTCGTCCGGCACACGCGCCAACTCGGCGACGAGAGCGCGCAACTGAGCGTCAAGCTCGGCCCAAGTCAAAGCCAGGTCGGCGCCCATGAGTATGGCATCGGCCCCGGTTGCCGGGTCGTCGTTCACGAGGCAAATCGGGATGCGGCGGGTGGCGGCGTTTGTCTTTAGAGCAAGCGTCAGCTCCCGCCAGTCCAGAGGCAGCGCGTCGATGAAGAGGAACGCGGCGCGGCGTTCAATTAAGAATTCGACCAATAGTTGCGTCGCGTCCAGCATTATGGTATCGTAATTTGGGAGCCGGTTGCGATAAGCGGCAAAGGCTTTCCGTTCGCTGAGAAAGACTATGGCGGCAGCTGGCATAACGGTTTGACTGGATCGTGCTTACGTTGAGATGATATTACGACAATGGAGCGCTGGCCAAAAAGGCGTAATTTTGTGAAACACTTTTTTTCGCGCATTCCACTGAATTCCTGACCCAATTTGCTATTGTTTGTATCGCAACTTGCTTGACAGCTTGACTGTCAGGCTTATATAATGCAGGATATTTAGGTTATTGGTATATCATACATCTTGGCAAGCCAAAGATCGAAAAGGGGAGGGGCGTGAGCGCTACTGTCGGCGGCTATCTCAATAAGCGTCTCCTCCGCATTAATGTGGGATTTCTGTTGTCGGAAGGACCCGGCAACTCTAGAGAGATTCCGATAGAGTTTTCGCAGCGGGTGCAAGTCGATGAAGATTTATTTTTAGGCGCTCTTACCGGACGGCTGATCTTGACCCGCACAAAGGAGGGCATCCTCGTACAGGGACAATTAAATGTGGCTCATGAGCGGGAATGCGATCGTTGTTTGGAGGAGTTCGAGCACCGGTTTGGGCTGGATATCGCGGAGTTATACGCTTCGCCGCCGGGCGCCAACAAGAGCGCTTTCAGCGTGGACAGCAACGGCGAGATAGATTTAGCGCCTTTGCTGCGCGAGGAAGTGCTGATTGAAGCGACCTACCGCGTGGTATGCCAAGACAGTTGCCGCGGTTTATGCGCCGAAACGGGCGATAAGCTGGTTGGCGAGAGTGGCTTGCGCGATAGGGGAGATGACTTCGCGGAGAACTTTACTGAAATTGACCCGAGATTGGCGGTATTGAAGCAATTGTTGTAGTCGAAGCCAGGGTCGGCTGGATGCGCGCAATACATGGGGTGTAGGCGCATCTCGCATGTTTGGGGGGGTGTTGCAGTGGACGAGTTTGATGGCAGGTATGAGACAGATATCGACCTGATGACATACCTTGAAGAAGACAAGACCGAATCTTCCGGCTTCGAGTTTTTCCTCGAAGAAGGCGATCTCGAGTTGTTGGAAGATGGCTTCGAGGATGATGTCGGGCTGGACGGGGACGAAGACGATCACGACCTCGGTGAGATAGCCTCAAGCGACACCGTCGGCTTGTATCTCAAGGAGATGGCGCGCGTCCCTCTGTTGACGACAGAGGAAGAGGTGCAGTTGGCGATGCGCCAGGAAGCGGGCGATCAGGCGGCGGAGTTATTGGCGCAAGCGCCGGATCACGAGCGGCGGGCCGAGTGGCAGTTTCTGATTCAAGACGGCTTGAACGCGCGCGATCATCTGATCAAGGCGAATACGCGGCTGGTGGTTTCTATCGCCAAGAAATATATGTCGCGCGGGGTGCCTTTCCTTGACTTGATCCAGGAAGGCAACCTGGGTTTGATGAAGGCGGTGGAAAAGTTCGATTATCACCGAGGCTATCGCTTCAGCACGTATGCCACCTGGTGGATCCGCCAGACGATCACGCGCGCCATTGCCGATCAAGGGCGCACGATACGAGTGCCCGTTCACATGACCGACCGCATTCGTCAGTTGTATCGAGTGGCGAGAGACCTGGAGCAGGAGACCGGTTGCAAGCCTTCCATTGAAGAAATCGCCGAAGTGATGGAGTGCGAGCCCCGCAAGGTACAGTGGATGCTGAAGGTATCCTGGCGTCCGCTAAGCCTCGAGCATCCGGTGGGCAAAGACGACGACAGCGAACTGGGCAGTTTCATTGAAAGCGAGCGCGAGCCCAATCCATCGGACAGCGCCTTCAGCAAACTGCTGAAAGAGCAAATCGAAGAATTGCTGAGCACCTTGACGCCGCGTGAGGCGCGCATCCTGCGTTTGCGTTTTGGCTTGCAGAATGGGCATTGCTACACTCTGGAAGAGGTCGGGCAGAAATTCGGTTTGACGCGCGAACGCATCCGTCAGATTGAAGGACGGGCTTTGAGGCGTTTGCGTCACCCGCGCCGCAGCCGCAAACTGCGCGATTACCTCGATTAGCGTCACAAGTCCGCGCGCCTGACTTTCCCAGCCCGCCCGACAAGCGGGTTTCTTTTGTTATAAATGCCAGCCTCGGCTAAGGCAGCCAGGCCGCGAGCAAGGCGGCTTCTTTCTCCGGCGGGAGATAAGCCGGTTTGGGGGCATCGGGCGGCTGCGCGCGCGCCCATTCCCAAGTATCGCGAATCGTCCGCGCCGGCTCGCGGAAGGTCAAGCCAGCGCCCAGGGCGCGGTCGATATTGAAGGTCATGAAGCTTTCAGCCAGTTCATGGTTGACCCAGAGCGGCAATTCCATAAATTCGCCCACGTCGTTTTGGCGCAGGAAATCGTCGCCGCAGTGGTGGAAGCGCGCATCGCTATTCAAAGCCTCCTTTGCCAGGGACAGCAATTTCCCGAAGGTCATGCGGCGGGCGGGACCGGTGACATTGTAAATGCCGGCAGCGCGCGCTTCCACGCGCCGCAGGGTGAAGGCAGCCAGATCACGAGCATCTACGAACTGAATCGGTTGATCAGCCGGCGGGGCGATGGCGGGCCCGCCTTTCGCAGTTCGCGCCACCCAATAGGTGAAGCGATTGGTCGGATCGCGCGGACCGACGATCAAACCCGAGCGAATGATCAGAGTCTCGCCGGGATAATTAGCCTGCGCCTCCGCCTCGCAGAGGACCTTCAGGGGTCCGTAGGTCTCGCCGGTGACTTCTTCGACCGTTTCATCCTTCAGCGTCAAGAGCTGAGCCGATTCATCGCGGTTCGCCGCGCCATGCGTCGGATAGACCGACAGCGTCGAGATAAATGTGTAATGTTCGACCTTCCCGCGCAGGGCCTGAGCCGACAGCTTTACCAGCCGCGGCAAGTAGCCGCAGGTATCGATGACTGCGTCCCACTTCCGCCCCGCCAGGCGGCCGAGATCGCTTTCCCGATCGCCCATGATCGTCTCGGCATCGGCTTTGAAATCCGGCCGACTTTCGCCGCGATTAAAAAGAGTCAGACGATGCCCGCTGGAGAGCGCTTCGGCGACGAGCGCCGGTCCCAGAAAATTCGTCCCGCCAATGATCAGTAAGTCCATGTAATGTCCTCGGCGCTTTGCTTGTGTCATCCGGAAGTTGGCGCGCCAGTGAAGAACCCCGCATTGTTCAACGATGGCGTCGTTTGTCATACGGCTATCATACCCTATAGTCCGCGAGACCTGTCGGCTTTTCGTTCTATGCTAAAATCGCCATTATGGACAGGAAAGCCATACACTTGAAATCCGCCGCCGTCTTGTCTGGCTTCATATTGCTTCTGCTGGCTTGCAACCTGGGGACGAGCGACAATGCGCCGCCGACTTTGGCGCCCTTGCCCACTTTCACGCCGCGGGCGACCCTGGGTTATGTCGCGGCGCGGCCCGTTGTCATCTCGGAAATCAATGTGACGGCGGCGGCGCCGAGCGAGAACATCGTGCCAGCGCTGCTGGAGCAGGTCGAGTCCGACCGGTTGCTGGCGCATGTCCGCAGCCTGCAAGATTTTCGCACGCGGCATATCGGCTCGTCGCAGGTATCGCCCCGGGAAGGCATCGGCGCGGCGCGAAAGTACATCAAGGATCAGTTGGAAATCTTGAGCGCAGCCTCCGGCGGCAACCTCTACACCTTTGAGCAGGGCTTCGAGGCATTTGTGACAGCGGACGAAAAGAGCACCCAGTACAATATCGTGGGCGCGATCAGCGGCGCCGAGGTGAATGCCGGCACGATCATCATCGGCGCGCATTACGACAGCGTCGGCACACCGCTGATCAGCAGCGAAGCTTATGCGCCGGGCGCCAACGACAACGGCTCGGGCGTGGCGGCGCTGCTTGAGTTCGCGCGCATCATGAGCTCGAGGCAGTACCGGGCGACCATCATGTTTGTTTTCTTCTCGGCTGAGGAATTTAACCGGCAAGGCAGCATCAACTTCGCCGCTTGGGTGCAGGACAAGAATATCGATGTGCTGGGCATGATTAATGTGGACACGATCGGCAATGTGCATGATCGCAACGGCAATCGCAATGATCGGCAGATACGGGTGTTTTCCGCCGGTCCCAACGAGGCATCGGTATCGCGGAAGATGGCGCGCGAAGCCAACTTCCTGGCTTACAACTACAATCTCGATCTGGATTTGCAGGTGCAAGACGAGATCGACCGGCAGAACCGCTACGGCGATCACTTCTCCTTCAGCGAATTGGGGTATCCCGCGATAAGGCTGATAAACGCCTACGAGGAGAAGAACAATGCCGACCCGACCGACACGATAGAATTCATCGAGCCGGAATACCTGCGGGACGCGGCGCAGACTATCCTGGCGCTGGTCAAATCCTTGGCCGATGGGCCCCGGCCGCCGGCTAATATCGTGCTGCGCAACCGCGATGACGGCAAGCGCGAACTGGTCTGGGAGCCGGTGGCGGATGCGGCTGGTTATATCGTGGCGCTGCGCCCGCCCAATTCGCTGATCTATCAACAGTTTTCATTCGAAGAGACCAAGCTGGCCTGGGACGGATTCAGCGATTACGCGGGCATCGCCATCGCTGCCAAAGACGAACGCGGCGTCATCGGTCCCCTGTCCCGCGAGATCATTCCCCGCTAGGCGACGGGCTAAGCTGAGGCGATAAATCGTGAGCCAAGCCGACCGAGCGCCTGCGCGCGTCGCCCATATCATCAAAGTCACCCGCATCAGTGGCGCCGAGGGTCATCTGCTGATGTTGCTTTCGAGCCTGCGCGCGAGCGGGATCGACGCCCGCCTGATTATCCTGGTCGAGCGGGAAACGCCGATGGACGACATGGTGGAAGCGGCGACTGAAAGGGGCATACCGACGACGCGCCTGGTCATCAGCCGCGATTATGATTTGCCGCTGCTCTTCCGGCTGCGCGGTGCCCTGCGCGAGATAGACCCGGAGATCGTACACACGCATTTGATTCACGCCGATGTCTACGGCTATCTCGCGGCGAAGGCCTTGGGCGCTCGACGCGTGATCAGCAGCCGGCACAATGACGATCAGTTTCGTCATCGTCCGCGCTGGCGCCGGCTCAATCGCTGGCTATGGCACCGGATTGACGCCGGCATCGCCATATCAGACGCCATCAAGCGTTTCACAATCGACATCGAAGGCGCGCCGGCCGACAAGGTCTCGGTGGTCCGCTATGGTCTGGACTACAGCTGGCTCAGCGATGGGGATATTGAGGCGGCGCGGCGGGAACTGCGCGCGGCTTTGAAGCTGGATGAGAAGGCGCTGGTCCTGGGCATAGTCTGCCGCTTGGTGGAGCAGAAGGGCCTCCCCTACGCGCTGGAAGCGCTGCGCCGCGTCCGGGCGGATTTCCCGGAGGCGCACCTGGTTATCGCCGGCGATGGCGAGAAGGGGGCCGAGCTGCGGCGTTTGGCGTCCGCGCTTGGCATCGCCGACCGCGTGCATTGGCTGGGCTGGCGCGCCGATGCGGCCGACTTGATGGCGGCCTTTGATCTGCTGCTGGCGCCGAGCTTGTGGGAGGGCTTTGGACTCGTTCTACTGGAAGCGATGTCGTGCCGCGTCCCGGTGATCGCCAGCCGCGTCAGCGCGATACCGGAAGTGGTGCTGGATGGCGAGACCGGCATCTTGATTGAGCCCCGCGATGTCGATGCGCTGGCCAAAGCCATTGCGCGCTTGCTGAGCGATAGAGCGCTGCGGAAATATATGGGTTTGCTGGGCGCGGCCCGCGTTGAAGAAGACTTCAGCGTGAAGGGTATGGTGGACGGAACTGTCGCGATATACGAGAAGGCGCTGAAAGCCTAGACAATGAAGAATGTCTATCTCGCCTATGCGCCGCAGGACGAAGGGCGCGCCGACGAGGTCCGGCGGATTCTGCTGGCGCAAGGTCATCGTCCCTGGCGGGATCCGCAGCCGGTCGGCGAGGGGGAATGGCATGTCGGTATGGAAGCGGCGATTCAAACGGCGGACGCCCTGGTCGCTTTGCTTAGCGCCTCGGCCGCCGCGTCGACCTATGTGACCTACGCCTGGGCTTTTGCTCTAGGCGCGGGGCTGCCTGTATTTGTGATCGTCTATGAAGCGGCGCCGGAGCACCCGCGTCTGCAACTCGCGCATCGTTATGACTTGCGCGCCTTCGGCGATGAGAACCACTTTTGGGACCATTTTGTGGCTGATTTCAAGTGGCAGATGGACCAGCGAGGGGCTGAGCGAAAAGTCATCGCGCGGCCAATCGAAGACGACGCCGAGATCGACAAGAGCTTCATGCCGAGCGAGCCGGGTTACTGGCTGGTCATGCGGCGCGGTCCGCTGTTGAATCAGCTGTTTCGCCTGGAGCGGGAGGTCGTCAATCTCGGGCGCGACCTCGCCAACGACATCGTCATCCGCGATACGCAGGTGAGCCGCTATCATCTGCGGCTGACGCTGAGGGGACCGGATTATCACCTGGAAGACCTAGGCAGCAGCAATGGCACACGCGTCAATGGCGCGCAGATCGGAGCGCCTGCCCGCTTGAACGATGGCGACTTTATCGCCATTGGCGATACGGTGCTGCTGACCTATGACCTGGTGTACGAGGATTAGCCGTTAAGCTCGCCGATGATAGTCGCAGGGTTGCCGGCCACGATGGCGCGCGGCGGCACATCGCGCGTGACGACAGCCCCGGCGCCGACAACAGCTTCTTCCCTGATGGTCACGCCTTTCAGGATCAGCGCGTTCATGCCGATGAAGACATCATCGGCGATGTGGATCGGGGCGGTCTGTGCCGCCAGCGGGCTTTCCCGCCGTCGCTGCGGATCGAGGGGATGAAAGTCGGTATCGGCGATTATCGTGTTGGCGCCGACCCAGACGCGGTCGCCGATGGTGATGCGCTCATCGCAGACGAGCGAACCGCCGGTCATGCCGAAGTCAGCGCCGATGGTCAGCGAAGCGCCGGGCCGGCGCGTACTGATGATGACCGGGTGGTTGGGACCCAGCGGGTTGCTGCGGGCGGTCGAACGCAAGCTCAGGCGGGGACCGATGCGGATGACGCTGCCGCGGTGACGCTGGATGATGGGCAGGCCGTAACAGCGCCAGCCGGGACCAACCTCGAACTCCCGCAGCGCCCACCAGGCGAGCGGCAGAATCAGCAAGCGGCGGAGTTCATTGCTCGCTTTCCAGGGCATGGCGCGGGCCTGCCGCAGCGATTCCCGCGAGAACATCGCGTCGGGGATATCGACCGGTTGCGCTGATTGATCTGCCATGTATATGCCTTGGATTGGCGACATATCAATAATACAGCAAAGTCAAACGGGAGGCTTAAAGAGCCGCCTCCACAATTTCGGCCAGTGAAGAGATGCTGGGATTTAGGGCACGTTGAAGACGATGTCGTCGGCTTGCACGATGCTGCCGCCGCGGACGAGACCCAGGCGCAAGACATAATTGCCCGGGCGCAGGGCATCGGCGTGCAGGATTTCCAGTTGGCCATTTATGACCGGATTGTGATGCGGATTGCCGAGCGGCGTCCAATCGGCGAACTGGCCGCCGCGGATGTAGAAGTGATAATTCTCGGCCTGGCTCCCGTCAAACTGAGCCGTGCCGATGATGGGCATGGGACCGCGGACGGATTGACCGTTGGCCGGCTGCTGGATTTGCAGCAGGGCGCCGACGCTGCCGATGCGCTGCTGGCTGTAGACGCCGGGCCAGCAATCGACCGTCGGCAAGAATGCGAGGCCGTTCTCGCGGGCGTAGCGTTCGGCTTCGATGGCATCGCTCTGCGAGGTGGTGGGACCGGCGATAAAGACAAGATTCTGCGCGCCGGCGGCGAGCGCTTCTTGGGCATGCTCGACCGGAACACGGCAGAAGTTAGGCGGAATGGGCTGCTGATCGCCGGGACCGACGCGAAATTGCACGGCGGCGGCGATCTCGGGCGGCAGCGGATAAGCCAGCGTCTGATAAATGCCGGGAGATATTTCCTGAAGGACGGAGCCCTGGACGGGCACGGGCGTCGGGTAACGCTGGGCGGCTTGCGGATAGATCAAGTTGCCGTTGGCGTCAGGAATGCCGGCCGGTCCATCCAGCGTCCACTCGTTGATGGTGGCGGGGCAGCGCGGGGACAACTCAATCAGGCGGCTGACATCGCAGACCTGGCGCAGGGTCAGGCCGCTCGGCGGGATCGGCTGATCGTTGAGCAATTGGCCGTCCCTGGCGAAAGCGCCCAGCAGTTCTCGATTGCCGTAGATGCCGGTCAATACCGTGTTCCAGATAGGCGCGGCGCCGGTCAAGCCGGAGGAGTCGATCATGGGATCGCCATCGTTATTGCCCACCCAGACGCCGACCGCGACATTGCTGGTGTAGCCGATGGTCCAGTTGTCCTTGACATCGTCGGTGGTGCCGGTCTTGACCGCGGAGAAGATATTCTCCGTGCGCAGCGGGCTGTAGGCGCCCATAGCCGTCGACCGCGCCGCATTATCGGAAAGCATGTCGGTGATGATGAAGGACAGGCGGGGGTCGAGGACGCGCTTCTGGCGGGGCAGGTTGATGACAGTCTGCCCGGTAATCTGGCCCTCCGGGCAGCCGTTGTCATATTGATAGATGATTTCATTGTCGCTGCTGATGACGCAGCGTATCGAAGTGACCGGCACATAAGTCCCTTGATTGGCGAAGACAGCGAAGGCGTTGGTCAATTCAATCAGGCTGACTTCGCCGCCGCCAAGCGTCAGCGACAAGCCATAATTGGAGGCGTCTTCTTCGAGGGTGGTGATGCCGAAGCGCCGCAGCAGGCTCAGCAGATAATCGACGCCGACCACTCGCAGCGTCTGTACGGCGGGGATGTTGTAGCTGTTTGCCAGAGCGGCGCGCATCGTCATCGGACCGTGAAAGGTGTTGTCGAAGTTGCGCGGCGTATAGACGGGTAAGCCCGGCAGCGCGATTTGACTGCGGGTATCCCAGAGGACATCAATGGTCGACATGCCGCGCTCCAGCGCCGCCGAGTAAGTGAAGGGCTTCATGGTGCTGCCGGGCTGGCGGAAAGCGGTGGTGACGTTGACGCTGCCGTCAATCGCATCGTTGTCGTAGTCGATGCTGCCAATCATGGCGATGATCTCGCCGCTGGACGGTTTGGCGACCACGACAGCCGCGTTGCTGACGTTTTTGGCTTGCAGTTGGGCGACTTGATTGGCGGCCGCGCGCTGCGCCAGGCGGTTGACAGCCTGATCGAGCGTGGTGTAGACGCGCAAGCCGCCGCCTGTTATCGCTTCGGGGCTGTAGCCCAGGTCGCGCATCAGCCGCTCCAGCTCGCCTTGAGCGTAGACCGTAAAATGCGGCGCGCTCAAGGAGACCTTGGCCGGCACGAAGGACAAGCCCTCTTGCAGGGCGGCGCGAACCTGATCCTGGGTGATGAAGCCTTCTTCGACCATTTCGCCCAGGACCTGACGCCAGCGCTCATCGACGGCGGCTTGCACGATGGGATCGGGATTGAGCGGATCGAGATTGGCGGGGGCTTGGGGCAAACCCGCCAACATAGCCGCTTCGCCGAGGTTGAGTTGCTCGACATCTTTGCCGAAGAAGGTCTGCGCGGCGGTTTGCACGCCGTAAGCCAGGTTGCCGTAATAGATCTCGTTGAAATACATCTCGAGGATTTCTTCTTTGCTCTTCGATTGCGTCAAGACTATCGCAAGCAGGATCTCCTCGGCTTTGCGGGCGATGCTGCGTTGGGCGCGCTTTTCGAAATCGAAGAAGACGTTGCGCACGAGCTGCTGAGTTATGGTGCTGCCGCCGGGTGTATTCTCGCCAGCGGAAGCGCCAAGATAATTCAAGGCGGCGATGGCGGTGGCGGGCACATCAATGCCGATATTTGTGAGGAAGGTATCGTCCTCGATGGCGATGGTCGCCAGGATGAGCGCTTGCGGGATGCGGTCGAAGCTGACGCGGACCCGCCGCCCTTCGCCAAAGGCTTCGTAGAGTTCGTTGCCGTAGCGATCATAGATGAAGCTGCTTTCGAAGCCGCGGTAGTTATCGACTGCGGCGACGCGCTCGATCCATTCGGCTTCCACCTGCGGCAGGAAGACCAGGACCGCGCCGACGGTCAGAAAGGTCAAGCCGCCGCAGAAGGTCAGGCAGAGACCGGCCAGGACCCAGATACAGCCGAGCGGCAAGCCCAAGATACGGCGCTTCCGTCGGCGCCTTTGCGGCAGTTGGACCGCTTCCGTCCGCCGCAGATGCTTCGCGCCGGGCGGCGCCGGGACGGGTTCGCGCGGGTCAGGCAATGGCGGCAGCGTCGGCTCTGAGGGCGAGGGCGCGCCGGGAGGGACGCCACGAGCGGAGGGAATGGTCGATCTGAGGTCGGTTCTTGGCGAGTCTGGCGGCGAGGCGATCTGGTTGTAAGCGGGCAAAGTGACCAGCTTGCCCGATTGCCTGCGCGCGTCGCGCGGCGTCGCCTCGTCCAATTCCGAGACGTGGGGCAGGGAAAAGGGCACGTTCGTTCCTGGATTGACCTCGACCATTTCGGTCGTCATGGTGTCATCCTCAGGCAGTGGCTGAGGATGGTCTCGCTCGGTCCTGTCGAAGTCTTCAGGATCGTTATCAGCGAAACTGTTGTGCTGCCTCATCACATCTCCGTACCTGCCGCGAAGCCTATTCAACGCCGGGCGGCAGCGATAAGGGCTGGGGCGCAATCGCCTTGTATATGTCAAGGATAAACCAGGCCCATTATACGCGCTGGACGCCAGCCACACGACTGACCTACGCTGGGGCGCGGAAGCCGCGGCAAGCGACCAAGCGGCGGAAAGACCTGAACTGGCTATGCGTCCCTTTGACTGATAGAATTGACGCCTGTAATCCGCAGAGAGGGTTTATGGATAACAGGCTGGCCGCGATAGAAACTCCGGAACTCGCGCTGTCGATTGTCATCCCCATCTACAACGAAGAAGGCAACATCGAAAGGCTGCATCGCGAATTGAGCGAGGCGCTGGGCGAGATCGGGCGGGAATACGAAGTCATCGCCATCAACGATGGCAGTCATGATCGCAGCTATGAGCTATTGAATGCGGCGCAAGCGCGGGACGCGCGTTGGCAGGTCATCCATTTCCGTCGCAACTTCGGGCAGACGGCGGCGATGGCGGCCGGTTTTGACGCGGCGCGCGGCGAGATCGTGGTTACGATAGACGCCGACTTGCAGAATGACCCGCGCGATATCAAGCGGCTGCTGGACAAATTCGACGAAGGCTACGATATCGTCAGCGGCTGGCGGCAAGACCGCAAGGAGCCTTTCTTCCTGCGGCGGCTGCCCTCGATGATAGCGAACTCCTTGATCTCCCGCAGCACCGGCATCCGACTGCACGATTATGGCTGCACCTTGAAAGCGTATCATTTTGATGTGGCGAAGGGCGTGCAACTCTACGGCGAGCTGCACCGCTTCATACCGGCGCTGGCGCGGCAGATGGGCGTGCGCGTGGCCGAGGTGCCAGTCAAGGATCGAGCCCGTCACTGGGGCAGCAGCAAATACGGGATCAGCCGCACCTTCAAGGTCGTGCTTGACCTGATCGTAGTCGTCTTCATCTTGAGCTATTTCAATCGGCCCCTCTACGTATTCGGGGCGGCCGGATTCCTCGTGGGCGGCATCGGCACGCTGCTCGGCGCTTATCTGACCGTCTTCAAGCTGCTGACCGAGAACAAGATCGGCGATCGTCCGCTGCTGCAATTGGCGGCTTTGCTGATGGTGCTGGGTGTGCAATTCGTGAGCACGGGCATCGTCGCCGATATGATCATGCGCACCTATCATGAGTCACAACGCAAGCCAATCTATTTCATCCGCGAGCGGCGGCGAACTCAAGCGAAGGGCGAAACCGGCGAGCCGGAGCGCGTCTAGCGTCTAATTCGGCGGCGGTTCGAAGTCCCGCGGACCATCGTAGTCGTGGAATAATATATGCCAGACGGAGGGCTCCTTTTCCGGATCGCCAACTGTCTCCAGCATGGTGATTTCCAGGGCGGCGAAACGTCCGTCAGCCGCGGTGATAGTCGCCAACATCTCGACATCGTCTTGCGGCTCGATGAAGCCGAAGAGCAAGCCGGAAATGCCTGACCCGGCCGCGCGGGCGCGCAGGGTCCAGAGGACTTCCTCATCAACCACGGCCTCGGCGTCGATGATCTGGGGCGCTTGTAAGTTGTCCATGACATATTCGATGCCATCGCCGGGCGCCAAGAGGCGGTTGACATCGAAGCCTTCGAAGACGGGCAGTTGGAACCAGGCCGCGCCGCTGGGAAAGCTCAGCCACTGCTGCTCGCCGAGCGAGTAAATATCCAGCGACAGCGGAATGAATAGCTGCAGCAGAGCGCTGATGTGCAGTTCGTCGGGGCTGATGTATTGCGCCTCGGCGCTTTGCAGTGAAGCAGGCAGCATGTTGACGCCATCAAAGGTCAGCGCCAGAGGATAGGGTTCGCCGGTCTGCGTAATTGTCAGTTTGAAGCTTTGCGCCGCTTGTAGTCGGTCAACCGCGGCATCAAGCAGCGCTTGCGCGTCGGCCTCGTCCGCCTCTTGCGCCAGCGGAACCCCGCCGCAGGTGATTAGCAGGGTCAAGGTGAGAATGATGAGGACAAAGAATCGCACGGCATTACCTGCAAATGTCGACTGGCGGACCTTCATTATCATCCATTACGCGGCGCCCCCGCAATCGTTGCGGAAGGCGATTGCCCTAGCCGCCCCGCTGATATAAGGGGCGAGCTTCCGCTTCGACCACAGAAAACAGCACAGGCGCGCTTTCGACCTGGGCGCCGTCAGGCAAGGTCGCGCTGGCTCGCAGGCTGTATTCGCCGGGTTGCAGGGTCCACCAGGTTTCCCAGGGGGCGCTCTCGACGAGGGCGATCGTTTCGCCGTTCAAGCGGAACTCGACCGTTCGCGTCAGCGCTGGCGCTGCCAGAGCGAAGCGAAGCCGCTGCGACGCGGTTGGCAGGTGATCGGCCAACTGAAAGACGGTGTAGGGATCGGGCGAGAGCCAGCGGAGTGAATCGCCAGGCGCGACGGCCAGCTTGCCCGCTGCGACAGGCGGTTGCGGGATACCCTGACGCCACGCCCAATCGCGCGCTGCGGGCGGCAGCACAAGAAAGACTTGCTCGAGCCGGTTGGCGGCTGCGGTGTCTTCGTCAGCCAGAAAGCCGGTGGCGCGGTCGATGACGAAGGGCTGATGAAAGGTATCGGCTTGACGCGGTTCCGTGCCAGCGATGAAGAGCTCGCTGACGCGGTGGCGGCAGTGCTCCGTGGGAAGCAGGCCGCTGAGCCGGCAGACTTCGAGGCGGCGCAGACCAGGCGGTTCGATGAAATCGCGAGGCGCCGCGCCGCGCATGACCGCGCGCATGAAGAGATTGTAGATTGGTCCCGCGCCACTGATGCCGCTGACATCGCGCATGGGCGCGTTATCGGCATTGCCGACCCAGACGCCGACCACCAGATCGGGCGTGTAGCCCAGCAGCCAATTGTCGCGGAAGTCGGTGGTGGTGCCGGTTTTGGCGGCGGCGGGAAAACCGAGATTGAGCGGACTGTTTTCGCCGAAGGCGGGGATGCGCGCGGTATTGTCGGAGAGGATATCGCTGATGATATAAGCGATGCCCTCATCTATCAGGCGGCGGCTCAATTGCGGCGCGTCGTACTGGTAGAGTTGCTTGCCATGGGCATCGGTGATGCTCAGGATGAATTGGGGCTCGATGTCGTAGCCGCCATTGGCGAAGGCCGCATACGCTTCCGCCAGGTCAAGCAGGCGCGCTTCTGCGCCGCCCAGGGCAAGCGACAGATCGACGCGGGCGTTATCGCGCAAGTTCTCCAAGCCGAGCTCGCCCAGGAAGTTCACGAAGCGCTCGATGCCGATATGTTCGAGGGCGATGACGGCGGGGATGTTGTAGGACGATGCCAGCGCCTCCCTGACAAGGACGGGACCGCGCTCGGCGAGATCATAATTTGCCGGCGCGTAACTCTCGAGCTTGCCGGTGACAAAGGGCTGGCGAATATCAAGGAGCATGGTGGCGGCGGTATAGAGATCGGGATAAACCGGATTCATCGCTTCGGCATAGGTGAAGGGCTTTAGCGCGCTGCCCGGCTGCCGGTAGGCGAGCGCGGCGTTAAGCGCGCCGTCGATGCTTTGGTCGAAGTAATCCGGGCTGCCGAGCAGGGTCAGGACTTCGCCCGTGCGTGGATCGAGGGCGACCAGGGCGGCGTTGTTGGCATTCGCCGGTTGGGCGCCGGCGGGAGGCTGGTTCAGCGCGCGCAACTGCCGACCGATGATTTCTTCGGCATGGCGCGTCCAATCAAGATCGACAGTCGTCCGCACTTCCAAGCCACCGGCGCGCAAGGCGGCGGCGAAGTCCCGCTCGAGGATGCGCCAGACTTCCATGACGAAATGCGGCGCTTCGATGGGAAAGACGGCGGGGGCGAATTGCAGTTCGTCCTGTAGTGCCGAGTCCGCCTGCTCGGCGCTAATGTAGCCGTTCTGCGTCATCAGCCGCAAGGCGACCGCCTGACGGTTTTTCGCCCGCTCCAGTTGCCTCAGCGGATCATTCAAAATGGCGTTCTGCACGATGCCCGCCAGCAGCGCGCACTCCGACAGCGACAGGTCAGCGGCGCCTTTGGCGAAGTAGGCTTGCGCCGCCGCTTCCAGCCCGTAAGCGAGATTGCCGAAATAGACCTGATTGAGATAAAGCGCGAGGATGTCTTCTCGGCTGAAGCGCGCAGCCAACTGCAACGCCAGAGCCATCTCGCGCAGTTTGCGGCGGAGGCTGCGCCCGCTTTGGTCCGGCGGCTCAAGCAAGAGCAGGCGGGCAGTCTGCTGAGTGATGGTGCTGCCGCCGGCGACGATCTCGCCGCCGCGCAGATTGAGCCAGAGCGCGCGTATGATACCAATGGGGTCCAAGCCCGGGTGGTGATAATAATTGGCGTCCTCGGTGGCGATTACCGCATTGACGCAATGCCGCGGCATTTCCGAGGGGTTGAGCTGTTTGTGGCGACTTTGACCGCCCGGCAGTATCTCGTAGAGCGCGCGGCCGTGCCGATCGAGGATGCGCGTCGAGGGCAGAGCCAGGCCCGCTTCCAGGTTTTCCAGCGGCGGCAGATCAACCAGCGCCCAAGCCAGCAACGCGCCGGCCATGGCAGTCGTGATGATAAGCAGGAGCAGGAAAAGGAAGCCCCCCTTGCTCAGTCGCGAGCGCCGCCGAAACTTCGTCATCATCAGCCGCTTCTCACAGGGCGGGCTAAAATTTGCGTTGAACCAAGTAATGCGCCCATTGCGCCAACAGTGACCGATAGCGGTTATCGGGCAGGGCATCGAGATGGGTCAAGGCTTCGCCGACATATTGGCGGGAGACCGTTTGGGCATACTCGACCGCGCCGGTATCATGCAGCAAGGCGGTGACGGCGCTCACATCGGCGGCGCTGGCTCCATCATCGCCGAGGGTACGCAGCAAAGCGTCTCGCTGCCTGGCATTCGCCTGCGCCAGCGCTTTGAGCGTCAGCAGGGTTGTTTTGCCCTCGCGAATATCGGAGCCGACCGGCTTGCCCAATTGCTGCGCATCGCCAACGACGCCCAGGATATCATCCTGAATCTGGAAAGCGGCGCCGCAGAGACGGCAGAAATTGGCGATTGCCCGCGTCGCCGGCGCATCCGCCGAAGCATCACTCAAGGCGATGGCAGCCCCGGCGCGCCCGGCAAATTCGTAGAGCACGCCGGTTTTCTTCCAGAGGACATCAATGACGGCGTCTTCATCGAGTTGCAGAGCCGCGCCCGAATACTGGACATCGAGGGTCTCGCCTTCTACCAGCAGCGGTGTGACCTGGCTGGCGAGGACCTGCGCCAGTTGGATGACGACAGCGGCCGGCACGCCGCGCTCGCAAGCTTCAAACAGCAGCGACCAAGACCAAGATTGCTGCACATCGCCCGCCAGCATGGCGATCGTGCGACCGTAATGCTCGGCTTCGGCGTCCGCCCAGCCGAACTCTCTTGAGGCGCGCTCGGCGTATTCCCGGTGCACGGTTGGCCGGCCGCGGCGCGTATCATCTCGGTCGATGACATCATCATGCACCAAGGTCCAGGTATGGTAGATTTCGATCGCGGCCGCGACTGGCAACGCTTGCCCTTCATCGCCGCCCAGAGCGCCGCATGCCAGCATCGCCACTGCCGGGCGCAATGACTTGCCGCCGCCTTTGACGTAGCTATAGACAGCATCACGGATGTGCGCCGGCTGGAAACGCTCGGCGAAGCGCTCTTGCATCAGGTAATCCAGCAGTTGCTGCTTGCGGCGCGCCACCGCATCCAGCAGGTCGCTGAAGTCCGCGTCGGTTCGGGAAGCTGGCATCAGGGTATTGGATTCCAATGGTCGGCCACAGTTTCATTGTAGCATCAGAGCCTGAAGCGCCCAATTATCAGGCAGCGCAGATCAACAATTCTGCCGCAAGCGATAACCTTGGCTGGCTCACAAGAGGCAGTTTGGGTTGCAGTCATGGGCTTGGCGCGGATTACTGAACGAGCGCAGTGATCTGAATATCGCGCAAATGCAGCGATTGGGGCTGCCGTATATCTAACATGCCCCAGCCGAATCGTCCTTGTGGATTGACAATCGCGTATTGATTGTCAATCCAAGCGATGAAACCCAGCTTGTTGCGGGGGGCGCTTTCCGCGCGCAGAACGACCTCGTCATCGACGGCGAATACCGCGCCGTCGGTCCGCCATTCAATGCTGTAGCGGCGCCACCCTTTCAGCAAGTTGGGGTCGAGCAGCGCTTCTTCGACGGCGATGGCGCGCTGGCCGATGGGCCAAAGCGATTTGTAGAGCGTCGCCTGGCGCATGAGGAGGAAGCCAATCGGCGCGAAGGGCAGCAGCGCGAGGAAACGCCAGCTCTTTGCATTTATCGTCGCCGCCTTCCAGCCGCTGCCGGGGAGGCCTTGAGCCAGCGCGATCTCGCCGGGCGGGCTGGCGAAGAAGAACCAGATCGCTTGCGGCAGGCGGAAGGAGCGCCGTCCGGGCATGAAAGCATGATTCCAGAAGCCAAAACCAGCGGTGCCGCGCAACTCGCCCGAGGCGCGGGCATACAAACTCAGGCGCAGCGGCGGCTGGTTGGAAAAATCGGCGCGTTTTTCATAGTCGCTGATTTGCGCGTCCTGGTATGTGGCGGCGGTTCCGAGCGACAGTTCGAGGCGGAAGCCCTCATCATGGAGGCCGACTGCTCCGTTGCCCAACTCGGTGACATGCCAAACTTCGGGAGGGTGCAAGACGCCTCACCGCACGTCGAACGTGCAACTTTCCTCTTCGAATTCGATGGCGGCGCCAGGACCGTAGTTGGCGTAGCCATCGCTGATGGCCTTGCGCCAGGTGACGCGATAGGTGATGGTGTGTTCGCCTGCCGCGAGCGGACCGTAGGGCACGTACCAATAGACGACCTGCTGGGAGCCGCTGGCGCGTGGGTTGCCGCGGTACTGGTTGACATTGGGGATTGCCTCGCCATTCACGCGCAAATCATGCGTGGCGTTTGCCATGTGATCACGCAGATAGGCGTCGGTGCTGGCGAACCAAGCCCAAAATATCTTGATCGTGGAGCCAGGACTGAGATCTGTCGGGCGGCCGATGCCGAAGGAAGCGTCGTCGCAGAAGGCGAAGACATTGACATCAAAGCGGGGCGGAGCGGTCGGTACAGCGGGGGTATCGGTCGGCGACGCGGTTTCGGTAGCTTGAGATGTGGCAGTCGCCGGCGCGGCGGCAGTTGTCGCGGCGACCAATACGGTCGCGGTCAGGTTCATTGAGTCGATATCGGCGACCTGGACGTTGAAGACGAGCAGGCCAGCCTCAGCCGATTCGGCCTCATCGGCTTCGCCCCCGACTACTTCCACCAGGACGCGCGTCTCGCCGCTGATGGTAATGGCTTCGCTTTCAGGGGCTGGCGGCTCCTCGATTTCGATCAAGCTGGCGCTGATCCAGCCATCCGCGCCATTCTCCAGGCGCACGTTATACCAGTCTTCGTCATCGCTGGTCCCGAGAATCATGACGCCGCTGCCAGGCGCGAGCGCGTTAAAGACGGCGAAGTTGGTGCCAGGTCCACGGCGGACGTTGGCGCGGCGCTGCGAGCGGACGATGCCGAAGACGGTCGGCGTGGCCGAGGGCGTCGGCGAAGCGGTGGCGGTGGCGGTGGGCGTGTTGGTCAGCGTATCGGTGAAGGTGGGCGTCGCGGTAGCGGTGGCGGTATCAGTGGCGGTCGCGGTAGCGGCGGCGGTCGGCGGGATTGCTGTGTCGGTCGGCTTTGGCGTCGCGGTTGGCGCGATCAGCGCCTCAAGGCTGCAAGCGCTGAAGGCGAGGCAGAGCAAAAGCGTCATGAGCAGCAGGCGACCGCGGACATTGTCCCAACTGACGAATTTTGTCCCAAAGATCGAGACGCGCATCATTCACACACTGCCTACCATGTTGGCTATGATTGTCAATTATAGGGTCGCGCGGTTGAGCGCGCAAAATCCGCAATGGTCACACGCAGGGGCGCCCCGATTGCCACTTGATTTTTCGCCGTTTCCGAAATAGGATGATGGACAATTCAGTGCCTGTAGCTCAGTGGATAGAGCACTGGTCTACGGAACCAGGTGTCGGGAGTTCGAATCTCTCCAGGCACGTATGAAGAACCAGCCGCTCGGCTGGTTTTTTCGTTTGAACAGGCGAGCCCTTCAATCCATGGTCGCGCTGCGCAGGATGATGCGGTCGCGCGTCCAATGGCGCTCATACCAGGCGCAAGCCGCAAAATTGTCATTAAGCGCCCGCATCCGCTCAGTCAGCGCAGCACGCATTGATTGCAGCAACTCGGCATATTCGCCTTCCCCTGCCAGATTGCGCATCTGATAAGGATCGCTGAGATTATCGAAGAGCAATTCGCTGCCATCCGCCAGGAAAACCGCGTAGGTGTGCTGTTTGCTGCGCAGCGCCCGCCACTCGCGCCCGTCTTCGAAAATGGCGGTCGCGCCCATCCCTTGCATGAACGCGGCCCTCGGCTCGTCAATGTCCTCGCCCCATAAGATCGGGCTGAAGTCGAATCCTTCCGCTGCGGCGGGCACGGGCAGACCCAGCGCGGATAGCAGCGTCGGCATGATGTCGGGACTATTAAGGCAAGCATCAGATACAGAACCCGGCGCGATGACGCCATCCCAGCAAATCAAAAAAGGGACGCGCACAGCTTCATCATAGAAGATATTCTTGGCTCGCCGACCCTGCGCGCCAAACATCTCGCCATGATCCGATGTAAAGACGAAAATCGTGTTCTCGAAGAGACCCAGCCTTTCACACTCCGCCAGCAAGCGGCCGATATTCCAATCGAGGTTGGCGGTCATCGCGTAATAAACGCGCATCCATTCGGTCAGTTCGCCGCGCTGCTCAGCGCTCAGCCGCGCCCAGGCATCGGCATGCGGGTCGTCCTCCGGCTTGTAATTTGGCGGCAAGCTGAACTCGGTTTCCGCGAAAAGCTGGAGGTACTCCTCCGGCGCATTGCCAGGATCCCAGGGATCATGCGGCGTCCCGAGTGACAGAAATAGCGCAAATGGTCCTTCGTTTTCGGCGGCTTCAGCGAGCTTTTCGATTGCCAAGCTGGTTTGACCATCGGGCTCATAACCCGCAATTGTAATGCGTTCCGGGCTCTCTTCGTGGTAGTACTGATCCCAATAAGTATGGTGAAAGCCATAGGCCGCCCAGTAGCCGTCAAAGCCCAGCCGGTGCGGTCCGCGCGGTGTGAAAGAGTTTTTCGGATCATCGTGATTGCCAAGTTGATTCGCCCAGAGATGCCATTTGCCGATGTAATAAGTATCGTATCCGCCGTCGTGCAGCACATGCCCGAAGCAGCGCTGATTCGGATTGATGCGCAGTTCGTTGATAACCATGCCGGTGCTGCTGGAGTATTTGCCGGTGAAAAGCGAGGCGCGGTAGGGCGCGCACATGGGACTGCCGGAGACGCAATTGACGAAGTTCATCGACGACTCAGCGAGCCGGTCGATATGCGGCGTACGCGCCTTGGAATCGCCGGCGTATCCCAGTGATTGATAGCGCAGTTGGTCGGCGAAGATGTAGATCAGGTTGGGCTGGGTCATCTACTTTCCCTTACCGGATAGAAGTATAGTTGCGGGCGACTCAAGAGTCGCCCCTACAACATACATGTTCAGATGGATTTCAAGTGCGGGCGACGCAAGAGCCGCCCCTAGACACAATCTATTGCTAGCTTTGGAAGAGGATGAAGTCATCCAGGCGCGCCTGCGCATCCGCCAGCGCGACTTCCGGCGTCTTGATGCCAAGGATGGCGGCTTCGACTTCTTCATGCACGATCGCCCAGAAAGCATTGCCCCAAACTTCACGCGGCACAGAGCGGACGTTGGAGGACATCGAAGCATATTCCAAGCGGTGCGGCAAGTTCTGGAATTCCTCGCTGTTGATCACCGAGCTGCGGGTCATGCCATGGCCCACGCGCGCCCAAACGACCGAGTTGTCGCTCAGCCATTTGATGAACTCCGCCGCCGCCTGAACCCTCGCCGGATCAGCATTTTGCCCCAATGGGACGAGCCAATTATGCGAGCCGGCGAATGTGCCCGGGAATTCAAACAATTGCGGGAAGTCAGCGACATAATAATTCTCCAGCGCCACATCGCCTTCCGCAATCTGCCGATCGAAACCGTTGATGCGCCAGGTGCCGTCGATCAAACCGGCGCTTTCGCCGTTGGCGAAGTTCTCGACGGCGATGGCGTTGTTGATCTCGTTATAGGGACGCGTGATCGCGCCAGAGGATTGCAACTCAAGGATGTAATTCAGCGCTTCCAAAGCTTCCGGCGTATTGACGGTCGGGTTGCCCGCGTCATCCGAAAGGGCGCCGCCTAACTGGAAGATGAAGGCGGTTAGCGGACGCACCGTGCCAGCTTGCCCCGCCATTTCCGCGATTGGTTTGCCCGTCGCCCCATAGACCTGCTCGGCGGCCGCGACAAAGTCTTCGGGCGAGGTTGGCAGCATGGGCGCGCCCATGTCATCGACCAGACCGGCTTCCGCCCAAAGATCCAGGTTGATATGCCATATCGTCGCCGCAAGGTCAAAGGGCACTCCATAGAATTCGCCTTGGTAGATGCCGTAATCAGCGGCGCCCTCGGTGAAGTCGCTGGCATCAATGCCGACCGCTTCCATCACATCGCTTAGCGGTGTCAAAGCGCCGCGCGAGGCATAAATCGGGATGCGACGCCCGTGCAGCACGGCGATATCGGGCGGCGTGCCAGCTGCAATGGCGGCGTTGAGTTGGGTCGTGCCAGGCCAATCCGCCACGATCGTCTCCACCTGAACATCGGGATTCTCTGCATTCCAGATATTGGTCAAGGTGGTGATGATGCCGCATTCGCTGGTCGTGCCGGAAAGATCGATGACATCGCCAAATGTATCGACGCAATCGCCGAAGAATCGCATCACGGTCAAGGTCATGCCGTCTTGCGCCAAATTGGGCGCGCCGAGCAACATGACGAACAAAAGTACAGTTATTACAGTTGCGAACTTGCGCATTTTGCCAGTCTCCTTTTCTGAAACTATCCTAAACAATTCGGAATATCTATCGCCTACGTATGTTCACCTCCTCATCCCTACTTTATCCCACTTGATATCTGAATGCCGGAAATGATGCGCTTCTGGAAGATGAAGAAAAAGATGACGATGGGCAAGCCGGCGGTCCAGGCTGCCGCCATCGTCTGACCATAATTGGCTTGGTAGGTGGTCGCTGTCAGGTTGTTCAAGCCGATAGTAATGGTCATGATATCGGGATCGGTGGCGGCGACGAGGGGCCAGAGGTATTCATTCCAGGTGCCGAGGAAGGTGAAAATGGCAAGCGCCGTCAGCACCGGCGTCGACAAGGGCAGAAAGATGCGGAAATAGACGCCGATCCGGCTGGCGCCATCGAGCCGCGCCGCTTCCTCCAATTCAATCGGTATGCCTTTGAAAAACTGCACGAGCAGGAAGACGGCAAAAGGCGATGCCAAGCCGGGCAGGATGAGCGCGGGAAAGCTGTTCAACAGCTTGAGATTGGAAAAGAGCAGATAGACCGGGATGAATGTCGCCTGACCCGGCACCATCAAACCGATCAGCACAAAGTAGAAGATATATTGCCGAAAGGGAAACTTGACCCGCGCGAAACTATATGCCGCCAGCGAGCAAATCATCAACTGCAAAAACGTCCGCAGGCTCGCCACGATCAGGCTGTTGACGAACCAGCGCGGAATGCGGCTGCTGGAGAAAACAAAATCGTAATTTTCCGCCGTGAACGGCAGGGGCAGCAGGAGCGTGAGATTTGCTGTGATCGAGTGCTCCGGGCGAAAGGACAGCGACAGCGTCCAGACAATTGGGACCAGCCAAACAAAGGCGAAAAGCGTCATCGCGGCGATGATGAAGAAGCTGCGCCGCGTCTGCTGCCGTTGGCTTTGCGCTTGCCGCATGCTCAGGCGCTCGATCGAGGGGACGGCTTCCATCAATCAACTTCTCCGCGGCTGAAGAACCAGAGTTGAAAAATTGAGATGGAAAACAGGAAGACGAAAAGCACAAAAGCGATGGCTGAACCGTAACCCAATTGCCAATAATCAAAGGAACGCTCGAAGAGATACATCACCAGCGGACGGGTGCTGCCGGCCGGTCCGCCGCCAGTGAGCACGTCAATCAGCGGGAAGACCTGAACCGAGGCGATCGCCTGCAAGACAATCACAAAGAGCATGGGCCGCCGCAAGCCCGGCAGCGTGACATGACGGAAAAGCGCCCAGCGGCCGCCGCCGTCCACTTTGGCCGCGTCATACAGCGCCTGCGGAATATCCTGCAAGCCAGCCAAGAAGATCAGCATATTAAAACCGACCGACCACCAGACTTTGGTGATTGCGATTGTTGGCATGGCGCTGGCTTCATCGAGAAACCAGGAGCCCATCGATACCCCGAGCGAATCAAGTATGGCGTTTACGAAGCCGCGCTCGCCGGGCGCGAAGACACGGGCAAAGACCAAACCGACGACCGTCACCGACAGGATATTGGGCATATAGAAAACAGTGCGAAAGATGCCGATGCCGCGCGCCCGTTGATTCAGCATGAGAGCCAGCGCCAAGCCGGTGATGATCAAGCCCGGTCCGGCGAGCACGGCGAAAAACAGGGTGTGCTCAAGCGACGACCAGAAGAGTTTGTCCTTGCCGAAGAGAATCTCGTAATTCCGCAGGCCGACGAACTTAATGTTTGTGCCGATCACATCCCAGTTATGCAGCGAAATCCAGAAGCCCTGCAAAATAGGGACGAAGTTGAATATCAAGTACAAGATAATGAAAGGCGTGATGAAGAGAAAGCCGACGAGGGCATCTTGCCGTTCGATCTTCGAAAGGCGCAGGGGATAGCGCCTTCCGTTTGCTATCTTGGCGGATCCCATTTCACGAGACAGTCATCCGATATCAGAAGACAGTGTAAAGATTCTATTGCAGCGCGCGGATCTTTGCAAATGCTTGCCTCGTTGGGGAGTGGCGAATATATTAGGTACTCCCCTTTGTCGAGAACCGCAGGGAGTTTTTCGCTACAAACTATACAGCAGGGCGCGTAGACACAGCCCGGCGGCGCTGAAGTTTTTTGCTAGTTATGTCGAAGTTGCCACATCCACAGAATCCACCGCGCCCGAAGCAATCTGGATTTTGCCCGCCAGTATATTTGTTTGTTACAATAGGCATTATTGTATGATAAAAGTTTTTTCGTACACTTCTTTGATAAACTCTACACATCTGCCGGAGCCTAAGAAAACAAATCCTCGCTTTCACCTGACCTATCGTCAATCCGAGGCGCTGACAGGTTTTGTGATGGCCGCGCCCTGGATTTTCGGCTTTGTCTTCTTCATCGCTGGTCCCATGATCGCCAGCCTGTATTTGTCGATGACGCGTTGGGATTTGTTCACGCCGCCACGCTTCCTCGGGCTGGACAATTTCCAGGCCCTGTTGACCGATGACAATACCTTCTGGCTGTCTTTCCGCGTGACGACGCTATATGCCGTATTCAGCGTTCCGATTCAGATTGCGGTTGGTTTGGCGCTGGCGCAGCTACTCAACCAGAAGATTCGCCTGCTTGGCATGTTCCGCTCGGTTTACTATTTGCCGTCGGTGCTTAGCGGAGTCTCGATTGCGATCATGTTTCGCTGGATCTTCGGTACGCAGTACGGCCTGCTTAACGGCGCCTTGAAGCTCCTGGGCATTGAACCGGTCTCCTGGCTGGGGGACCCCGATATCGTCCTCTTCAGCTTTATCTTGATGAGCGTCTGGGGCAGCGGCGCCAATATGCTCATCTATCTGGGCGCGCTACAAAGCGTACCGACTGAGCTGTATGAAGCGGCCGAGGTTGATGGCGCGGGCTCCTTTCGCAAGTTCTTCAAAATCACCGTGCCCATGATTACTCCGGTCATCTTCTTTACTTTGATCAATGGCATCATCATCAGCTTGCAGGAATTCCAAACGCCCTTCATTCTGACTGAAGGCGGGCCCGCCAACGCCAGCCTGTTCATCGTGTTATATCTGTATCGCCATGCCTTCCAATGGTTCAAAATGGGCTACGCATCGGCAATCGCTTGGGTCATCTTTTTCTACGTGCTGGTGCTGTCTGTGCTGGTGCTTCGTTCGTCCAAAGCCTGGGTCTATTACGAGGGCTCTCTGAAAGGGCGGGGCGAATGACGACGCTTAGCTTGGGACGGAAGAAGAACCGCCAGCGCGCCGATGCGATTCAGAAATTCGTCATCTACCTCATCTTGATCGGCGGCGCGGTCATCGTCCTATTCCCCTTTCTTTGGACCTTTTCCACATCGCTGAAAACGCCGGATCAAGTCTATCAGATACCGCCACAGCTGATACCGAATCCAGCCGAGCCATCCAACTATGTTCGGGTATTGGTCGAGCGTCCCTTCGCGCGCTGGATGCTGAACTCGGTCTTTGTCGTCGTGATTTCGACAATCGGGACGCTGCTCTCGTGCAGCTTGGCGGCATTCGCCTTTTCGCGCTTGCGCTGGCCCTTCCGCGACAAGCTCTTCCTGGTGCTGCTGGCGACGATGATGTTGCCTACCCAGGTCACACTGATCCCGACCTTTATCCTCTTCAAGGAACTGGGCTGGATCAACACCTACTTCCCTATCACGCTGCCGGCCTGGTTCGCCCGCAATGCCTTCTACGTTTTCCTCCTGCGGCAATTCTTTATGACCATCCCGCTCGATCTCGATGACGCCGCGCGCATGGACGGCGCCAGTCATTTTCAGGTCTATTGGCGCATCATCCTGCCAATGAGCAAACCGGCTCTGGGCGTCGCCGCGCTGATGTTCGCCCAATTCAAATGGCGCGAATTCCTGGCGCCGCTGATCTATCTCAATCGGACCGAGTCTTTGACCGCCGCGGTCGGCTTGCGGACCTTCATGGATGAAACGCACGGGACCGATTGGGAGCTGATGATGGCGGCGAATATCTTGTTTATGGCGCCTGTGGTCATTGTCTTCTTCTTCACGCAGCGCTACATGATTCAAGGCGTCGTCATCACAGGTGTAAAGGGTTAACCCGCGGAAGGAGGTGCAAAGCGACAAACGCCGCTAACGCAGGTTACGTTCAATGTTCTTCAAGAAAGGATATGAAAATGTACAAGTTATCAAGACGTGATTTTCTGAAGTTTTCGTCAATGTCCGCTTTTGGCGCGGCGATCGCGTCATCCCCCTGGTCGGCATTGGCGCAGGACGCTGTCACCCTGCGGCTTACCGCCTGGGGCAATCCGACCGAGGTGCAAGCGCGCGAGGCCACGCTGGCGCTCTACGATGAGATGCAAGACGCGATCGACATCGAGTTCATCCATACGCCGGGCTCAGACTACATGACAAAGCTGCAAACGCAGCTGGCAGGCGGCGATTATCCCGATGTGATGTTCCTCGGCAACGGCGCGATTGAACCTTTCGTGGCGCGGGGCCAACTGCTGGCGCTGGACGATTATCTGGCGCGTGACAACTTCGATACCTCGGATATCTCACAACAGAACCTGAAGCTCTACAATGTCGACGGCGTGCAATACGGCTTCCCGGTCGATGCGCCCAATCAGCAGTTGTTCTACAACAAGACGCTCTTTGATGCAGCCGGCATTGCTGCGCCGCCTGCCGACTGGGAAGATGAATCCTGGACCTGGGACGCTTTCCTCGAGAAGGCGATCGCCCTAACCGACAAGGAAGCCGGAGTCTGGGGCTGGCAGGTCAAGACCGGCTTCCGCGCCTGGTGGATCTGGGTCACAGCGAACGGCGGAACTTTCTTCAACGAAGAAGGCACTGAGTGCGTCCTGAATTCGCCGGAAGCGGTGGAAGCGCTGCAATTCTTGGGCGATCTCATCCACGTGCACGAAGTGGCGCCGCCGCTCGATGTGGCGTCCGAGATGGGCTCCGGCGAGCTCTTCCAATCGGGTGTGACCGCGATGGAAACCTGGTGGCCCGCTATCGGACGGATGCGCACCAATATCGCTGACAAGTTCGAATGGAACGTAGCGCCTCACCCGGCCGGGGCCGCAGGCAAGTCGACCTCCGGCGGCGGCACCGGTCATACGGTATCCGCCTTCACGCAGCAACCGGACGAATCCTGGGAATTTCTAAAATTCTTGATATCGACAGACTGCGTCTCGCTATGGACCGATATCATGGGCATCGTGCCGCCGCTGACATCAGTGGCGGAATCAGATGTATTCCTGAAGCCGGGCGAACCGCCGGCGGATATATTGGTCTTCACCAAGGGCAATGACTATCTGCGCCCGGACCCGCGTCATCCGCAGTTCACACAGGCGCAACAGATCGCGCAGAGTCAGTTGGAACGGCTTTGGGTCGGCGGAGTGACGGCGCAGGAAGTCTGCGACGACATCGTCTCTGAAGTGAACCGTTTGCTATAGTCTCCCCACAACCCTCCTCCATATAGGGGGAGGGCTTAAACTCCGGCGGTAGAAGCCTTATGACGGAACGCCCGAATTTTGTGATCATCATGACCGATCAGCAGCGAGCCGATCTGTGCCGGCGCGAGGGCTTCCCGCTGGATACCACGCCCTTTCTGGATAAGCTAGCGCGACAAGGGCTTTGGTTCAACCGTGCCTACAGCACCATGCCCGCCTGCCTGCCGGCGCGAGTTAGCATGCTGACCGGGCGCTATCCATCGGCGACCCGCGCCCGCACCAATCACAACAAAGAGGATGCCACTTACAGCCGCGACCTGATCGATATCCTGCGCGATAAGGGCTATCGCACCGCGCTATGCGGCAAGAACCATTCCCACTTGACGCCGGAGCGCGTCGATCACTGGTTTGAGTTGGGACACGCCGGCGGCAAAGGCGATGACCGCAGCGATGACGAGAAGGCCTTCGATGACTACCTGCTCAATCTCAATCATCGCGCCGACCTGGAAGCAGCGCCATTCCCGCTGGAGACACAGTGCCCCTGGCGCGCGGTGAGCGCGGCCATCAACTGGATCGAATCGCATGACGGCGGGGAACCATTCTTCCTCTGGCTATCCTTCCCCGAGCCGCACAATCCTTATCAAGCGCCGGAGCCGTACTTCTCACTGTTTCCGCCGGAGTCCCTGCCGCCGACCAAGACTGAGGCCTCGTCGCTCGCGAGCAAGGGGTTCAAATTCCAGTGGACGCGGCATATCGGCGAAGTCGCGTTTGACAATTACGCCGAGCAGTTGCCGCGGGCGCGCGCGAATTACATGGGTATGCTGCGCTTGATCGACGACCAAGTTCGCCGATTTGTGGGCTTCCTCGAAGATCAAAATCTGCGCGACAATACGCACTTGATCTTTTTATCCGACCATGGCGACTTCGTCGGCGAATACGGCTTGGCGCGTAAAGGGCCGGAACTCCCCGAAGTGCTGATCCGCATTCCATTCAGCTGGGCCGGACCGGGCATCGCGGCGCAGCCGGAGCCGCACGAGGCGCATATCTCACTCGCCGACATCATGCCGACCATCTGCGACTTCATTGACGAGCCTTTGCCCGCCGGCGCGCAGGGGCGCAGCCTGAAACCGCTGCTGCTGGGCGAGGATTATCCGCGCGAGGAATTTTCCAGCGTCTATGCCGAGCACGGCTTTGGCGGTCTGCATTATACAGCCGAGGATGAATTCGACCCGGCAGAAGACGGCTTGCGGCCAGGGCTGGCTTTTGACGAGCTGAACGGCTGGTCGCAAAGCGGTACGATGCGCATGGTTCGCCGCGGCAACTGGAAGCTCATCTTCGATATGCAAGGCGCGGGGCAGTTGTACGACTTGCGCGGCGATCCGCTGGAAGAGCGCAATCTTTATGGCGAGCCGCTATTGGCGGACGTCCAAAGCGAGTTATTGGCGGAGTTGCTGGCTTGGACCCTGCGTATGCAAGATCCCCTTCCCCATCCGCGCCGGCGCTACAAGTTCAAATCGGACCTGCGCAACTATTGGGCGAACCACCGATAAAGAAACAACTGCCTCTTCCGCCAAAGCTCAATCGACAGACTGCAACTTGCGGAAACGCGGCGCTTCGCCTGGCACGGGCGAATTGATAAACGCGCCCCGCCCGACCACCGCCTCGCGCCCGCCGAGGGATTCAATCCGGCGCTGCTGATCGGCTTTCGCTTGCCGGTCCACCGCTTCGGGATCGAGTATCGCGCGCAGTTGCGCTTCGTAATCCGCCAGCAGCCTCGAAGCCCCAGCATCCGGTTGCGCCGCCAGGTCATGCCTCTCGTCCGGATCCGCGACCAGGTCAAAAAGCTGCGCTGGCGCATCGACATGATAAATGTATTTGTAGCGCCGGTCGCGCAGCATGTAATAGGCGTTTCGCGTCCCGATGGCGTGATACTCGGCGAAGACGGTCCGATCACGATCCGGTCCCGCGGCGATCTCCCAAAGGGATTCGCCTGGCAGATCCGCGTCCTGCTCCGCGCGCGGGCAGCCGACGGCATCCAACACGGTAGGGAAGCAATCGACCAGCGATATTGGACTGTCGATGACTTTGCCCGCCGGCACATCGGGACCGGACAGGATGAAGGGTATGGCGGAGGCCTCCTCGTACATGGTGAACTTGCCGAAGATGCCGCGCGCGCCCAGATGCTCGCCGTGATCGGAAGTGTAGATGACGCGCGTCGTTTCGCGGAGCTTCAAGGCATCCAAAGTTCCCAGCACCTGCCCAATCTGCTCGTCCAGGAAGGTGCAGATGCCGTAATAGGCTCCGTGAAGGCGGCGGATCGTCTCTTCGTCAAAAGGTTTATCAGCGCCGAAGAAGCGCCGCATATAGTCATAAGCCGGGTGTCGGGGCCAACTGTCTTCAGCCCATTGCGGCGGCAGCGTGATATCCGCGCGCGGATAGAGATTGTAGGTCTCGGACGGCGCGAGGAAAGGCGGATGCGGCGTCACGAAAGACAGAAACAGCGCCCAGGGCTTTTCGTCCTCCGCGCGCTCATGCAGCCAGCGAATGGCGTTATCGCGATTGCGGATATCGTATTGCTGATAGGTGGAATCGTTCGCGCCGGCTTCGTCGATGCCCAGGCGGGAATTGCGCCGCAGCGAACCATCACGGATGCCGCTGGCGGGGTCGCCAATGCCTTCGACGACATGCAGAGGCTCGATCTCCTTCGTGAAGCCGTTGTCATCATCCGCGCTGCGGAAATGCAGCTTGCCGATAGAATCGACCTGGCAGCCCGCCGCTTTCAGCCGATGCCCCCAGCTGGGCCGGCTTCCATCGTAGGGCAAGCCGTTGTCCCAATTGCCAATACTGTGCACATACTGTCCGGTTGCCAGGGAAGCGCGCGCCGGCACACAGATGGCGCAATTGGTATAGGCATTGGTGAAGCGCGTCCCGCCCGCCGCTAACCTATCGAGATTGGGCGTCCGCACAAGCGGGTGACCGGCGCAGCCCATCGCGCTGGCCTGATGCTGATCGGAGATGATGAAGAGCAGATTGGCAGGTTCCATCCGCGAATCATAACAAAAGGCAGATCTGTTAATCAAGCGAGAGGCAAACCTTTTTGCCACCGAACACGCAAAGGATTTTGAGGGCGCAGGGAGTTGTCTCCAAGCCTCGTATTGCTCAACAGATCCTACCTGATTCAAAACAAACTATTCCTCTGTTTACTATTTCCCCTTGATGCGCTCGGCGGTAAACCTGTCTGAACTTCCAGCCGGCTGGGGAATGACGATTTCAAGGATACAGGACATATTCCGAATTCCATGCTAGGGGATTCCGCCGCTGCCGTCGTTATTGGCATTTTGGGAGTCTTTGCCAGCGGCGTGGGGCTTTGCCGGCGCTTGAATGGATGGCGCGCGAGTATCAGATTGTTGCTGAATGTTAGGAGTATATCTGACATTGTCCGTTTGTCGGACACGGGAAAACCCTTTTCGGACAAAGTCGCGATTTGTCGGGGGCGAAGGGTACGGCGATCCTGTAAGCAGGAAGACGGGGTTGATGTCGTCATGGATATGCAGCGAGTCCTTGGCCTGGCGTTTTTCATGGTCTGAGAAGTTCCTGGTCTTGGGCATGGGGACACTCAGTTCCTTAGGCTTGCAGACATTATAGCACATGTGTTCCAAAAGGAAAGGGCTGAAAGCGGCGAGTTTGAGTCGTGGCGAAAATCGTGGACGCGCCGCTCTTCAGATTGCATCGGACTGAGAAAGCCCAGCGCCGAATGTCTTCTGCGACGCTGGCAATCATGGTCGCAGCCGATATACTTGGCGGAATGTCTGTCCTTGGCGAACTTATTTCATGACGTTCACGATTCACGCCGAGCCGCTTGAAACGCTCTGCCGCGAGATCTTCCGCGCGGTCGGCGCGCCCGCCGATATCGCCACGGTCGTCGCCGAGTCCCTGGTGTTGACCAATCTCATGGGGCACGATTCGCATGGCGTCTTGCGCGTCAAACAATATGTCACGATGATCGAGACCGGCATGATAAAGCCCGAGCAGCGACCAAGACTGCGCAAGCGCTTCGGCGCGACAGCCATGGTGACCGGCGGCTACGGCTTCGGGCAAGTCGGCGCGCGTTACGCCGCTGAACTGGCGGCTGAGATGGGTGGCGAGTATGGCATCGCGGCGGTCTCTTTGGGGCAATCGACGCATGTCGGGCGCTTGGGCGAATACACGGCGATGATCGCCGCGGCCGGACTCATCGGCATCGGTTTCACCAGCGGCACGATGTACAGCGGCTGGGTGACGCCTTATGGCGGGCGCGAACGGACCTTCGGCACCAATCCGATGTCATTCGCCGCGCCTTGCGTCGAGGGGACGCTCCTGCTCGATTTCGCCACCGCCGGCATCGCCCACGGCAAGATCGTGCTGGCGCGAGCAAAAGACACGCCCCTGCCAAGCGGCATGCTGCTGGACAAGGCGGGACGCCCAAGCGCTGACGCAAGCATCCTCGACGATGGCGCGGTGCTGCTGCCTATGGGCGCCCACAAGGGTTCCGGGCTGGCGATGATGATGGAAATCATCCCAACGCTGCTCGCAGGGCACCGGCCAATCAGTTCGCCCGAGTTTCATTTTGGCAATCCTACGCTCTTGATCGCGCTGGCGCCGGCCGCCTTCGATGAAGAGACCGACTTCGCCCAGTATGTCGACGCGCTGAAGCGGCGCGTCAAAGCCGTGAAGCCCGCTGAGGGTTTTGCTGAAGTGCTGACGCCGGGCGAGCCGGAAGCGCGCTCCTACGCGAAACGGACTCAGGCGGGTATTCCCCTGCCGGACGCGGTCTGGGCTGATCTGCGCGCGCTGGCGGCGGACTTCGCGATTTCCCTGCCCGTCTCGACTTTGAACAGAAGTGGTAGCATGTAAGTCATTCAAAAAAGGACGATGATTCTGATATTTCGGTATCTGTAGGGGCGATCCAAGGATCGCCCGTTACATCGCCATTTTGCATTCGGGCGACTCAAGAGACGCCCCTACACTATCCTACTTGAATGTTGCGCTACTTTCTTGGAGTTACTGAGATTATGGTGGGTGTATCGGTAAGAGTACAAAAGGAGAAGGCATTATGTTCCAACCCAAACCGACCAAAGGCAATACCGATTGGTTCGTGCAGGACCGCTTCGGCATGTTCATCCACTGGGGTTTGTACGCCCTGCCCGCGCGTCATGAATGGGTCAAGCAACGCGAGGAGATGACGGACGAGCAATACGCGCCTTACTTCAAATATTTCAACCCGGTCCGTTTTGATCCCGACCGCTGGGCGGATCTGGCGGCGGCGGCCGGCATGAAGTATATGGTCATCACCTCCAAGCACCACGACGGCTTCTGCCTCTGGGATTCCCAATACACCGATTACAAAGCGACCAACACGCCTTGGGGCGGCGACCTGCTCAAGGAGGTCGTTCGCGCCTTTCGCGAGCGCGGCTTGAAGGTCGGCTTCTATTATTCGCTGATCGACTGGCATCATCCCGATTTTCCGGTCGACCGGATTCACGCCCAGCGCAACCATCCCGAGCGGGCGCGCTTGAATGAGGGCCGCGAGATGAGCCGCTACCGCGAGTATATGAAGAATCAGGTGCGGGAATTGCTGACGAATTACGGGGTAATCGATGTCATCTGGTACGACTTCTCGTATCCGGGCGAGGACGGCAAGGGCCGCGATGACTGGGACAGCGAAGGCTTGGAAGCGCTGAGCCGCTCGCTGCAGCCGAATATCATCATCAACAATCGGCTGGACCTGCCCTCCTCAGCCGATATCTATACGCCGGAGCAATTTCAGCCGCGCGGCTGGGTGCATGTCGATGGCGAGCCGGTCGTCTGGGAGACCTGCCAGACCTTCAGCGGCAGTTGGGGCTACCACCGCGATGAAGCCACCTGGAAGAGCCCGGGGCAATTGATTCGCATGTTGGTCAACACCGTCGCGGCCGGCGGCAACCTGCTGATGAATGTCGGTCCCACAGCCCGCGGCGAATTGGACGCGCGGGCGGAGGCGGCTCTCGGCGTCTATCGCGATTGGATGGCGCAGCACAGCGAGGCGATCTACGGCTGCACCGCCAGCGCTCACGAGGCGCCGCAAGATTGCCGCCTGACGCAAAATGGCGACCAACTCTACGCGCATATCTTCGCCTACCCTTTCAAGCACTTGCACATCAATGGCATCGGCGACCGCATCGACTACGCCGAATTCCTGCACGATGGCAGCGAGATTCATTTCAGCGTCGATGAGGAGAACACAGCCCGTTTGGAGTTGCCGGTCGTACAGCCGCCTGTGGAAGTACCGGTGGTCAAGCTGTATTTGAAAGGCGACTAAGCGCCTAAAAAAACAGAACCGCTCGCAGATGGATAACTGTGAGCGGTTCTTTTGTGTTGGCGGAGACCCAAGGGTCATGTAGAGACTGACCGTCGGTTGACCCTAGCACTTTCGCAAGGGTCAGTCGACGACGGCTTCGGCGACCGGCTCGCGTTCGCGTGAGTCAGCGCCGTCGTTTCCATTGCGGCCATGCGACAGCGCCGCGCCCGCGCCCATCGTACTGACGAAATTCTGGACCATGCTGGTCAACTCCATCGGCAAGACGAATTTGGTCGAGGGGCTGCTGCCGACCTTTTGCAGCATCTCCATGTATTGCAGCGCCATGGTCTTGTTGTCGATATCGCGAGCTTGTTCGTGGATCGCTTTCAGCGCCTTGGCGTAACCTTCCGCTGTCAGCAACTGAGCCTCGCGTTCGCCTTCGGCTTTCAAGATCTGTGACTGCTTCTGGCCCTCCGCCTCCAGGATTGCCGACTGTTTGCTGCCTTCGGCGCGCTCAATGGCGGCCTGCTTCTCGCCTTCCGCCATCGTCACTTCGGCGCGGCGCTCGCGCTCGGCGCTCATCTGCCGGTTCATGGCGTCCTGGATGGCTCGCGGCGGCTCGATCTCGCGGATTTCGACCGTGGTAATCTTCATGCCCCAACGCTCGGTCGTCTCGTCCAGCTTGACGCGCAGCACATCGTTGATCTGGTCGCGGCGGGAAAGCACATCATCCAGCACGATATCGCCGATGACGGCGCGCAAGGTCGTGGTGGCAATTTTGCCAGTGGCATCCACCACATCGCCGACCTTGGTCACGGAAAGTTCCGGATCGGTGATGCGGTAGTAGACGAGGAAGTCGATGCCGATCGAGGCATTGTCCTTGGTGATGGCGGTCTGCGATGGGATATCAATGATCTTCTCGCGCATATCGACCTTGATCGCCGATTCGACGAAAGGAATCACGAAGGTCAAGCCGGGACCGCGCACCGCCCGATAACGTCCGATGAAGAAGATGACCAGCCGATCATACTCCTTGACCGCGCGGATGGTCGTGCGCAGCAGCATGACGATTGCGAGCACGATGATGACAAGCAAGACGCCTTGTCCGCCCGCGCTCAAGACTTCAGTAAAGTTATCCATGTCTTTCTCCTTAATTCCAAAGAGTTTGCGTTAGATAGTAGAGACGCTATTGCGCATCTTCCCGTTTTGCCTTTTCCACCTGCAATTCCAAGCCGTCCTGCTGCGTCACCACGATTTCCGTGCCGCTCTCCAGCCGCGACTTGCTGCGGGCGGTCCAAAGCTCGCCTTTGACTTGCACCGTGCCGCGGTCTTCAATGGTCGCCATCACGCGCCCGCGCGTTCCGACGAGAAATTCATCCTTCTGCGTCGAAGAAAGTTCGCGCTGCTGCTTCAGGATGGAGCGCAGGATCGTCCGATGATAGCCCCAAGCCAGCAGTACGCCGACGGCGATCAGCAGGGGCGAGACGCTCGCTTCGGCGAAAAGAAAGAAGCTCGCGATAGCTTGCAGCGCCAAGCCGCCGATGGCGAGGTTCTCCCACTCTGATTTGAGCAGCGGCAGCAGAAAGAAGAGCGATGCCCCGGCGACCAGCGCGACTGCCGCCAGCCAATTCGCCGCGAGCAGGCTCATCAAGTAGACCGTGCCCAGGATCAAGCCGGCGCCAGCGATCTCGGCGACGCCTGTGCCGGGGATATAGGCGCCTATAGCGCTGATCCACAAACCCGCCATCAGCAGCAGATATACGATGTTTGGATCCTGCAGGAATTCCATGATTCAGCCTTTACTCAAGCAGCGCGGCGAAAGCGCAAAGCGCTAGCAGTATAATGATGCCCCAGATGCCTAAGCTGAGCAAGAAGGTCAGCAGGGCGATGAAGGCTCCAATCAGCCAAGCCAGAACGCCAAAGATCGCGCCGCGGAAAATAAACCCTAATATCAATAATACCAGACAACCCATCATAATCTCCCTTTTCGTCTCTAATTCCAAGTATAAGAGATTTGTGAGCTGAAAAACCCTCAATCTTTAGGGGGATGCTGGCGGCGACAGGCGATAGGCGATGAATCGCTCGCTCAAATAATCCGGCGACGCTGAGAAACCGGCATCGCGCAGGGCGGCAAGCCAATCTTCCAGCAGCTGATCAACCGGCGCGACCAAGTAGCGGTCGCCAACCTCGTCCAAAGCCAGTGCGCCCTCGACCAGCGCATCCGCGGTCGGATAATGCACCCGCCGTTTGTCCTGCCAGGCACCCAGATAATAACCCAATTCCCAGCCAAGCCAGGGATCGTAGATCACGGTCGCCACCGGCTTGCTATTCAGATGCGCCGCCAGCGCGTCTATGCCGCTGAACTCGGCGCGGTCTCCGCCAATGGGCATTGCGCCGTTTAAGGTCCAGATCGCGCTCAGCAGCAAGAGAGCAGGGACGATGACGCCGGCCTGTATGCCTGCGAAGCGTCGGCAGAGAGAGGCGAGTCCGCCAGCGACGAGCAAGATCAGAATTGGCAAGCCTAGCAGGAGATAGCGGTCGTAGAGATTGAAGCGGAAAACGATGTGAATGGCTGAGTAGATGATGAGCGCGCCGACGAAGATTGCCGAAAGGGCGGTCGTCGGCAGTGACCGACTGCGCCCAACCGCCAGCCCGGCCAGCGCGAGCAAAAGCGCAGTCACAGGCGGCGGACCAAGCAGCCAAACGCCCGCGCCCAGCCAGGTGTGGAGACGTGACAACCAAGCGGGTGGCATCGCAAAGAGTTGTGCCGGCGCGTTGTTGGCGGCCGCTTGCAGGAAGATGCTGGTCTCCGGACGAGCGGCATCCCAAAGCAGTAGCCCGCCACAGAGCAAGCCCAGCGGCGCGAAAAAGCGCAGCCAATCGCGTCGACCGGCGCGGTCTCTGATGAGCAGCAGCGCCAGGAAGATCGCGACAAAGATCGCCTGCTGCTTGCTCCAGAAAGCCAGTCCCAGCGCCGCCCCCGCCAATGCCCAGCGTCCGCTCAGCGCGAAATACAGCGCCCCCGTCGTAAAGAAGAGCAAGCTCATATCGGTAAAGGCGCTCCCGCCGAAAGCCAGCATGAAGGGCGAAACCGCGCAGAGCAAGCCAGCCAGCAGACTGGCTATTTCGTCTCGGTATACGCGCCAAGCCAGGCGCATCATCAGCGCCGTGAGCAGCAGCGCCAGCATGACATTGGGCAGCGCCCCGGCAAATTCCCCACCGAGCGGATTGAGATGCAGGACGTCGTTCGCATCGGCGGTGTTGCCGATGGCCGCCATACTCAAGGCGCTCAGATATATTGACAACGGCGGCTTATCGAGCGCGCTGGGCAGCAGCCAGTCGCCATTCACTGCCGCGCGGCGGGCGAAGGTCATGAAGAAGGCTTCGTCGGGCAGGAAGCGCAGGTCACGCGTCAGATGATGAAATTGGAGCAGGCTCGCCAGCAGGATGACCGACGCGCCGAGCGCCAAATGCCGGAACGCCAAACCGCGCTCAGCCAAAGCGCTCCCGCAGGTAATCCAGCACGGCGCGATCGATTGCGTGGCGATGCTGCGGCAAATTCCAGCGCATCTCCAGGTTCTCGTTGCCGATCAGCATGAAAAAGACTTGCTGGCAGACTTCGTCCCAGTCGCCGTTAATCTCGCCGGTCATATAGCCTTGAGCGATCATGATCGCTTGCAGTTCGCTGGCGATATCGCTATCAATGCGGATGATGTCTTCCGGCTTGGAGGGCTGGAAATAGAGGTGGTGCATCTTGACCAGCTCGATCAACTGCCGCACCGGTTCTTCGGCATCATCCACGCGTAAGTCTAAATAGCGGTCGTTATCGCCGCCATAACCGCCGCCCGCCCTTACCACCAAAACAGCAGCCGACTGCTTGCCGCGCCGATCGCCGCCGGCATGCTCGCCCGCGCGCAGAGCGGCTACCAGCCGATCCGCCAGCTCGCCCTCAGATTGCGCAAAGCCGATCGCCATGGCATCGAGCACCGCTTCGCCCGCCAGCAGATTGCCCTGCACGGAAAAGCCTTTGCCCGTCTTGTGGCCAGCCCACTCGTGACAATCCGCGCCGGTGTAAGCCGCCACGTTGCCGCGCTGGTCGACGAGCGCCACTTGTCGGGACGCGCGCTTGTCGTCAAGTTCGAGCAAGCGGCCTAAGGCAGCTTCAGCCGAAAGCCCGTCCCGCATCAACGCCAAGCCATCGGGACCGAAGCCCAACTTGGCGTAAGACTGGGTCGCCACCGCGCCGGCGCCGGCTTGCGCCCAGGGCACGACCGCGCCAACTGCGGGAAACTTGCTGGCGACCGCTACGCCCCAAGCGTCTTCCGCTTCACAATGGGCGACGATAGAAAATGTGTTGAGGTCCATGGCCATCCTAGTCGCATGTACACAGACCGCGATTATAACAGGCGCGCCAGACCAGCGAAACAGTAGAGCCTGCCGCGCGAGCCGACACTCGCAATCCGCCGACTCATCGGCAAGAATGGGATGATACGCTCAATCACAATTCGCGGACGGAAACATGGACTACCGAATATTGGGCCGCACGGGACTGCGGGCTTCGGCAATGGGCATCGGCGCCGGTGGACCCAGCCGCCTCGGCCAGCGCGATAATATCCGCAGCGAATCCGAATCGGTCGACCTGGTGCGGCAAGGGCTGGATGCCGGCGTCAACTTCATCGACACGGCGGAAGGTTACCGCACCGAAGAAATTGTCGGCGCCGCCATCGCCGGGCGCGACCGCCACCAGATCATCATCTCGACCAAGAAGAGCCTCGCCCGGGAAAACATCTCGCGCGCTGCCCTGCGAGCGGGCTTGCAAGAAAGTTTGCGCCGCCTCGGTACAGACTACGTGGATATCTACCATCTGCACGGCTTGCGGCTCGAGCAATATGACTATTATTTCCAGGAGATCCTGCCAGCGCTGCAAGACTTGAAGCAGCAGGGTCTCATCCGTTTCATCGGAGTGACCGAGCATTGGAATGGCGACCTGGAACACAAGATGCTGCAGCGCGCCCTGAAAGATGATGTCTGGGATGTGATCATGGTCGGCTTCAACCTGCTGAATCAGAATGCGCGCGAAACCGTGCTGAAGAAAGCCCGCGAGAAGGACATCGGCGTCCTCATCATGTTCGCGCTGCGCCGCGCCTTGAGCAGGCCGGATAAGCTGCGCGACACCTTCATTGCGCTGATCGAAAGCGGCGAGGTTGATCCCGGCGAGATAGACATCGAGGACCCGCTCGGCTTCTTGCTTGCGGATGGCTCGGCGGTGAGCATACCCGATGCCGCCTATCGCTTCTGCCGGGCGGAAGCGGGGGCTCATGTGATCTTGTCGGGCACGGGCAATCCGCGGCACCTGGCGGCCAACCTCGAAACATTCGCGCGTCCGCCGCTGCCGCCAGAACATATTCAGCGCTTGAAGCGCATCTTTCGGGACGTCGCCTCGGTCACAGGGCAATAAAGCCGGAACTGCCGGAGAACAAAAAAGAGGCAGGTCGTTGAACCCGCCTCTTTTTGCTTACTTGCTTATGCGTTGGCTTAGTGCCCCATGCCGTCCGAGCAGCCGCTGTAGCTGGGGACTGACATCGGCGCCGGATTGACCAAGTTGACATCGACATTGATGGTGCCGTTCGCGCCGCCTTCAGCGTGGCTGACGACCAAGGTGTATTCACCGCTGGCTCGCACCTTGTAGTCGCTGATGGTCGCATCGTATTCGCTGCGCGAAATATCGTCATCGCCGGTCAGAGCCTGGCCTTCGGGACCGATCAGGATGATCAGCGGATCCACGAAACCGGGCGCCACGGTCGAGACATCAATATCGAGCGTTTGGCCGCGCTTGGCGTCAAAGGGAATGCTGTAGACCCAGCCCTCGCGCATCGGCAGTTCAAAGGTGCTGTCGCCTTCGAGTTCGGCGTGGAATAGCGTACGGCTGCGGTTGAGCATCGCGTAACGATAGTAGTCGGCCGCGCTCGCCTCATGGTCGCCCATATTCTCGAAGGTAATCCCGCGTGACAGATAGGGCAAGGTGTAGCTCTCGTCCAGGCGCATCGCCATACCGATGTGAATGATCGAGGCTTCGTATTCGCCCATGTAGCGATAGGTGACACCCAGCCAGTTCATAGCCTCGGCGTCGTTGCGATTAATGTTCAAAGCGCGGCGGAAGTTCTCCAGCGCGATCTGATAATCGCCGGACATCAAGGCGCGATAGGCGTCGCTCTTGAAGCGGGCGCTATCGTTGCCCTGGGTGAACAGGCCAGCGAGTTCAAAGGAAACCTCAACTCTGCCCTCGGTGCTACCGCCGGCATGCGTGAGCACGACGGCGTATTCGCCGCTAACCGGAGTGCGGAAGTGCACATAGCTGTCCCACCATTCGCCGGTATCGTCATTGCCAGCCACTGGCTTGCCCTGCGGATCCAGGATCAAGACCAGGGGATCGGCATCCAGATCGCGCTGGCTGCTGATGGCGGTGACCACCACATCTTGACCAGCGCTGGCGTTGAAGGGCAGGACGTAGACCAAGCCCTCAGCCATCTGCAATTCCAGCGTGCCTTCCCAAGCCAGATTCTCGTTGCGAATGACGCGGTTCTTCTTGCGCTTGATCCACTCGACATAATCGTTCATGGCCGCGTCCATCTCGCCCATCTTTTCGTAGACGATGCCACGGTTGAGATAGGGATAGTCCGCTTCCGGCACGAGGGACATCAGCGCGTTGCAATCGGCCAGGGCGGCCTCGAAAGCGCCGATCTCGCTCAGACCCCAGCAGCGGTTGTTCAAAGCGCCGAGGGATTCGGGCTGCTCGCCCAGCACGACCGAGTAATCCTGCACGGCCAGACCATGCTCATCGATCATGCTGTAGGCATAACCGCGAGCGAAGTAAGTATCAATATCCCCCTCACCGTCCGCGATAATCATATCGTAGAGGGCGATGGCGGAACGATACTCTTCGTTCGTCAAGCTCGACCAAGCCATATTTTTGGCGGCGGTTGCGTTCATGAAGCCCGCGGGCATGGCAGCCATTTCGGCCGCCTGCGCCATCGCCTCGGCCGCTTCAGCCAAAGCCGCTTCCTGAGCCGCAATGATTGCTTCCAGCTCGGCAATAACCGCATCGCTGTTATCTTCGACCGGTGTTGCCGGAGACAGGAATCCGATAGTGACGACCACGGCCACCAGCACCAACAAACCCTCAATAATGAGAGCGCTCGGGCGCTGGCTGAGCACACGATCCTTTATGGAACGTTTGGGAATATCGTATTCCGGGTACTGTTTCGTCATATAAATATCCCTCGCTCTTTCACCTTTCGATGCTTGAATGCACTATTTGCCACTGAGTATAACACATTTGACATCAGAACCGTCAAGTCGTTACGTCAGTGAAACTGCCTTCCCAAAGCTATTCTTCGCCTACGGCTAGACTACGATGGCGATCGTAACTTGCCCGTGAAGCCGCTTCATACCCAAGTGTATCGTAAACTTTCCCAATCTCCAAATACATATCCGGATAGGCGGAACCAATATCAAAAGCCAGATTGAACTGACGCAAAGCCAGCGCCTCCTTGCCCTGCGCCAACATGATGCGCCCGAGGTTGTAATGCGCCAGGGCGCAGACCTCTTGCCGGCAATCCGGGAAGATCTCAAGGACGTCCAGACAATCGCCCGCGGCGGACTCCAACTCGCCCATTTCCACCTGAACCCAGCAGCGATTCTCCAGGGCAATGCCATATTCCGGCAGTGATTGCGCCGCCTTCATTGCCGCGTGGCAATGCGCCAAGGCTGTGTCAAATTCCCCTGATTCGCCATATGCCCAGCAGAGGGCGGTATGCGCTTCATAATCAGCCGGCGCCAATTCCAAGACCTGGCGGAAGTCCCTTTGAGCGTCCAGATAGTCCCCCGCCTGCAAATTGATATAACCGCGCCAGCCATAATGATCCTCGTCCGCCGGCGCGACCGCTATGGCGAGATCATACATCGCCTCAGCCGCCGCAAATTCCCGGTTCTGGATATGCGCCAACGCTCGCTGAGTCACCGGCGCCAAGGCGACATCAAAAGAATCCGCTCCGGTTTCATTCACTGCCGGCGCAGTCCTCGCTGCCTCGCCATCAAAGGGATCGAAGAACTCAAAGGCGCGCCCGGCCGCCACGGTAATGACGATTGTCAAGGCGATCTCAACGATGATCGCGCTCCAACGCTGGGCAAAAAAACGCTGAACGAGATTTCTCTGCGGCACATCGTAGACGGGATACTGATCGTACATATTTCGCCCTATTTGACTCTATGATGCCATTATATCGCATTAGACCGCGAGTTTGCCAAGAGATTTAATCTACGCTTTGCCAATGCTTCGTTCCTGATTGTCTTGGGACAGCATTTGCCTGACGGTATCGCAAATTCCTTAGAGCTTCATTAACAATTTACACAGGATTGCCGTGATTGACTTTGTCGGTATTTCACAGAAATCGGGATTCGCCGTTCAGCGGCGTCCGCGACCAAGGCGATTATACCGCGTTCTTCTGCCATCGCAAGAAATCAGCCGGGAGCAAGCGCTCCATTCTCGTTACAATTGGACTATTACAGTCGAATGAGGAGAGTACGTCATGAGCGACGAGTCTATACGCGAGCAGTTGACAAAAGCTCTGACCGTGGCGCAGGCGCATCAGACCTTCGAAAGCGCCATCGCGAACTTCCCCCGGGCGCATTACAATTCGCGTCCGCCGAATACGCCCTATTCTTTCTGGCATCTGCTGGAACATCTGCGGATCGCCCAAGCCGATATTCTTGAGTACATAGAAAATCCCGACTACCGCTATCGCAAGTTTCCCGATGATTACTGGCCCCCGCCGGAGCAAGCGGCTGACGAGACCGACTGGCGGCAGACCATCGACGGCTTCCGCGCCGATCTCGCTGCGCTGACGGAAATCGTAAAAGACCCGACGCGCGATCTGTACGCGCAGATCCCGCATGGTCAAGCCGGGCACAACATCCTGCGCGAAGTGCTGGTGGTCGCCGCGCACAACTCTTACCACATCGGCGAATTCGGCAGCCTGCGCGGGACGATGGACCTGTGGTGAACCATTGCTGATACCGAGCGCGCATCGGACGGAAACCTGTCACCGACTCCAAATCCGCGTTATAATCGCATCACATCAAGTTGATCTGAGGAAGATCATGGCAGTTCAAGCGCCTGTTCGTCTCACGGTCGAGGAATATCTCGCCTGGGAAGAAACGAACTTCGAAAAGCATGAATACATCGATGGCGAGGTACGCTGTATGGCTGGCGCGACTGGCAGGCATAATCGAATCATGATGAATCTCGCCGTTGCCATTGGACGAGAACTTGATGACTCGGACTGCTTTCTTCTCAGCAGCGAAATGAGAGTAAAGGCGGGGGAATCTCGTTATGTGTATCCAGATTTATCCGCCGTATGTGGCGAAGAACTTTTCGAGCGCGATAACGAGATGGAGTTGCTAAATCCAACTCTGGTGATTGAAGTAACATCGCCTTCCACGATTGATACTGACCGCGATGAGAAGAAAAACTTTTATTTCGATGTACCGTCAATCCAATCATACTTGATCATTGACCAGCATCGCGTCTGCGCCGAACTTTCTACGCGATCGGAAGCCGGCTGGCAAACGGCGACATACACCGATCTCAATGATGTCCTCAGCCTGGACACGCTAAACTGCGAATTGCCGCTGGCGCAGGTCTACCGCGGCATCACATTTGAAACGCAGCCCGACTAAGCTTTGAGCGCGCCCAGCAGCAGCCGCAGCGCCGCGCCGACGCTCGCCTTCTTGTTCGCGATGCGGTCGCCGCCCCAGACGCGCCGCTCCACCCGCAGCAGCCCCTCCGGACCAGCCAAGCCAATATACGTCAAGCCGACCGGTTTCTCGGCGGTGCCGCCGCCAGGACCCGCGATGCCGGTCACGCTCAAGGCGTAATCGGTAGCGAAGAGCGCCAGCGCGCCACGCGCCATCTCAGCAGCCGTCGCCTCGCTGACCGCGCCCTGCTCCATCAGCGTCGCCTGCCGCACCTTGAGGAATTGCATCTTGGCTTCGTTGGAATATGTCACCAGCCCGCCTTGCACATAAGCCGAGCTGCCGGCGATGTCGGTCAAGGCGCTTAGCAGAAGCCCGCCAGTGCAGGATTCGGCAGCGCAGACGGTGGCTTCCTTTGTAATCAGCGCCGCGCCGACTTGCCCCGAAAGCGCCAGCAAATCCGCCGACATCAGACCTGAACCAGAATCAGCGTGTTGCCCTCGCAATCCTTCATCATCACGAAGGTGCCCCAGAATTGTGTTTCCGGCTCGCCCAGGAATTCGACGCCGCGCTCTTTATAGATGCGATAGGTTTCATTGATATCCTCGCATTGCAAAGTCAGCGATTGGGATTGCTGGAAAGTGGAACGGTAATGCTCCCAATTCTCGTCAAACTTGTAGAGGACGATCTGCGTCTCGGCGCCGGCCGGCGCTACCGACAGCCAACGCGAATCCGCGCCGGGCCACATCTCATCGTCCGAGATCAACTCCATGCCGAGCTTCTCAGTATAAAATGCCTTCGCCCGGTCCTGATCTTCCACAAATATGGATACGGTACCCACTCGCTTGATCATGTCATGTCTCCTCTTGAGCAATCTATGTAGGGGCGACGCTTGTGTCGCCCGCCTCTGATCTTTTGGATGTTTGTAGGGTGTCCTAAGCCCGCTGCCCGAGCACGATCTGATTGCCTTCAGAATCGACCAGCATGGCGAAGCTGCCCCAATTCTGCGCTTGCGGCTCGCCCAGAAACTGCACGCCCTTCTCCGTCAACTCGCGATAGGTCTCCATAATGTCGTCGCAGTGCAGCGTGAAACATTGCGGCTTGCCCATGGCCTCGCGATAATGCTCCCACTGCCCGCCCATAGGGAAGAGCGTCAACTCAGTCGGGCAGCCCTCAAGCGCGACCGTGATCCAGCGCATGTTCGCGCCGGGAAACATCTCCGAATCATTGATCAACTCGAAGCCCAGCTTTTCGGTGTAGAAGGCTTTCGCCCGATCCTGATCCTCGACAAAGACGGTGACGGTCGCGATTGTTGTGATCATAATCTCTTCTCTGTGTCTCACTAGTTCAAATACAGTAACGGGAAGCTGCTTGAATTAAAGCCGGCATTCCCCATTCAAGCCAAGTTCCGTAAGCAGCGCTCCCCTTCCCTGATGCTTCGGGATGCCCGCCAGACGTGGCTGTGTCTACGCGCCACTAGAGGTGGCGGCAGAGGGCCGGGGAATGGGGTAGAAATGCCCTACTTATTCTCGACGCTCTCGCTCAAAAAGGCGCTATAACCGCTTTCGGGATCGTTGCGCACCACCAGCATGCGCTTCCCGCCGACGTGCGAAATGCCCGGCACCTCGTAGGCTTTGGCGGGGTTGCCCTGGCTATCCAGCCGATTGCACCAGTACACGTGGTTATCCCGCTGCCACATATATATCACCGGCACATCATCCACCACGATCTCCATGCGCCGCTTGCTGAAAGGCGAAAAACGCGGTGGATGAAACCAGGGCACCCAGGCGCCGTCAGTCTTCTGCGTTTTCATCGACACCGCGCTCTGCGGCAGAATCTCTTTGGTATCGCGCGGGGATTCCTGATTGATGAATTTGATCGTATCGTCAGTGGTGTTAAACACAGAAGTCACTTCCGTAACTGGCATGGCTGTCCTCACTGCAATTGAGCCGTCGTTTATCGCTTGCCCGGTCAAGCCGATGCCCTTGCCAACCAGTTCCACCGTCTTGACAAGTCCCTTGCCGATTTGACCGAGCAGTTTCAGTCCATCCATCGTATCAGAGCCAGACATCTTGCTATTGATTTCTTGCCCATTATACACCGATGAGGGCGCGCGTAAGATGCGCTATCTCTAATACGCTGCGTCCGCGCCGACAGTTGCTGCAATGCCCCCAATGTCAAGCGGTCGGATGCGTCCGCCGCATGTGCGCAACCGACTCGCTGACAATCTCCCGCAAGACATCCAGGTCGACATCATCCAGCTTGTTGATGTACAGGCAAGAACTGCCGGTGCGATGCTTGCCCAGCTTGGCGTACAATTCCTCGTGACGATCATGCCCGCCCATAATGTACAAGGTCAACGCTTGCTTCCGCGGCGCGAAACCGGCCAGCATGAAGTCGCCCTCGCGCCCGCTCTCATACTTGTAATGATAACTGCCGAAGCCGACGATGCTTGTGCCCCACATCTCCGCCGGCTCGCCAGTGACCTCCTCCATCATCTTCAGCACCACCAAGCTGTCCTCGCGCCGGCGCTTGTTCGCCACCGACTCCAGATAAGCCATCACATCGCCGTCATTTCGCTGCGTTTTATTCTGCGCCATTTGCAGTTCTCCTTCTGTTTTTCAACAATCCAGCAAGGGCCAACCAATTATCGGATTCCCAAGCTCGCGACACCTTGGACGCAAGTCTCCTTCCAAAGCTTTGGGGAGAGATTTAGAGGGGGGTAGATGCATCCGCCGCATCTTCCACTTCATCCAGCGGATCGAGAACAATGCCCTCGAAGTCCGACGGTTCGACCACTGCCGGCTCGCTGATGACAGTCTTGACCTCGGCAAAGTCCAGATCCGCGCTTGCTGAACCGGTCGCCGCCTCCATCAGCAGCGTCAGGCGCTCGGCCATGCTGGAGGGATCGGGATGAATGCCGTCTTGCAGCAGCGCCGTCTCAAAGACCTGCTCGACCACCGCGTCAATCAAGGCATCGTCGCCGCTGCCGATCAGCCCGCTCAGATTATGCATCAGCGGATGCCGCGGATTCAACTCCAGCGCCTTGACCGGCAACTCGTAATCCTTGTCCAAGAGCCGATTAATACGGAACATGTAGCGGTTGGCGCTTTCGTCCTCGCTGACCAGCCGCGCCGGGCTGCCCACCAGCGTCTTGCTCTCCCGCACATCACTGACTCGCCCGCCCAAGGTCGCCTTTACCCGCGCCTGCAAAGCCGCGAAAGAATCCCCTTCCAGCGGCGCGGCGCTCTTGGCCTCCGCCTCGCTCGCATCGCCCACATCGGCCAGGTCAAGCTCGGCCGAATCGACGCTGACCAGCTTGTGCCCTTTGAAATCGGTCAAGCCCATCGGCAACATAGCGTCAACCGGATGCGTGAAATAAAGCGCCTCAATGCCCCGCTGCCGGAAAGCGTCCAGATGCGGACTGCGCGAGCCGCTGCTGTAGTCATCCGCGACCACATAATAGATATCGTCCTGATTCTCCGACATGCGCTCGACATACTCGTCCAGCGAATGATACTGGCTCGGATCCTCATCGTGCGTCGTCTGGAAGAACATCAACGGCTCGATGTCGCTCCGATCTTCACTCTCGACGACCAAACCCTGCTTGAGATACGCGCCGAATTCTTGATAGATGCGGAGATACTTGTCGCGGTCGTTCTTCGCCATGCGCTTGAGCTCGTTGAGGGCGCGCCGCGTGATCGTCTTCTTCAAGCTGGCCATCACCCGCGTCGCCTGGATGCTCTCGCGGCTGACGCTCAACGGCAGGTCCTCGCTATCGACCACGCCCTGCACGAAGCTCAGGTACTCCGGCAGCAGTTCGCGATTGTATTCTTCAATCAAAACCTTGCGCGCATAGAGCTTCAAACCGGGCTCCTTGCGCGGACTGAACATATTCTGCTGCCCGCTGCCCGGCACGAAGAGCAGAGCATAAAATTGCATCGGCACGTCAGCGCGCATGTGGATATGGTGGCTGGCGCCGGCGAAATCCATCGTCAGCATCTTGTAGAAGCTGTCATATTCTTCATCTTCTATTTCAGAAGGGTTGCGCCGCCAGATCGCCTGCTGCTTGTTGGTCGGCTCCTCATCATCGTCCACATAAATGGGAAAGGCGACATAATCCGAGTGCCGCCGGATGATGTCCTTGACGCGGAAGCCGCGCGTGAACTCCTCCTCGTCATCTTTCAGGTGGATGACCACTTCCGTGCCGCGGCTCGTTTTGTCGGCGTTTTCCAGCGTGTAATTGGTCCCGCCCGTCGCCGACCACTTGACCGCCTCGTCCTCGGTCCGATACGAGCGCGAGATCACATCCACCTGCTTCGCCACCATAAACGCCGAATAGAAGCCGACGCCGAATTGTCCGATAATATCGGAGGCGCTCTCCGGTTTCTCCCGCATCGCCTCGATGAAAGCCTTCGCCCCCGATTTGGCGATCGTGCCCAAGCCGGCGATGATCTCAGCGCGGTTCATGCCGATGCCGCTGTCGCTGATCGTCAGCGTTTTCGCTTCTTCATCCAAGGCGATCCGGACCGCCAACTCCGCCTCGGCATCCACCACGTCATCGTTGGTCAGCATCTCGAATTGCAGCCGGTTCAAAGCATCCGACGCGTTCGAGATCAACTCGCGCAGGAAAATCTCCTTTTCCGTGTACAGCGAGTGGATCAGGATATTCAGCAGTTGCTGCGTCTCGGCTTGAAAACTATGTTGCTCGCTCATTCTCCGTCCTTGCATAGTCGCGCGCGCCAGTCAAAATGTCGCCCCTGTTTTATCACAGCTCCGTAAGATGTAAATAAACGTTTTGATCGCCGCATAGCGGATATTGCTTTGTCTTCGCTGCCGGCGCAACTCAAAGTCCTTCCCTCATTATGGATCGCGCGGGCGCAGACCTGCCGGGAGGGCTTTGGGCTGATGAACTTTCAAAAGCGCGTCCATCAAATTAGACACTCGCCTCGCCACTCCTCTATATGGGGGGGAGTGTCTAAGCATAGTGGATAAAGGAATTGGATGAGATGAACATTATATTGCAGATACGTCTGTCGATATAATTGTCGCTGATTCCAGGCGTGGACGAACAGCTTCACCGCTCGCCGCAAGGCCTTCACACAGCGCGAAAAGCAACGCGAACGCCGCCCCAAACGGGCTAGATAGCGCCCCATAGGTCAGTAAACCATCGCTATTGTACACTTCTGCTGGCGGCGCCTCATCCTGCATCACTGCTTCTGTCCGTTGAGGCCCAACGCGATAGCCGACTCAATCACTTTGCCGATCCGCCATTGTCATGATGTAGACGGCGTTTTTTTTATTCCCGATAAAACTATGCAATTCATCTAACTCGATAACCGGCATCTCTTCCGGCAAGGCTGTTTCGCTGGGCAAGCTGGCTGCATAAGCATTGACCCAGTTGACGACTGTTTGATGATTCACCCGCAACTGGCGGGCAATGCGGCGGAAATTCATGCCATCGGCAACAGGCGCGCTGCCTGCCGCCGCAACGCTTCGGGATAGCCGCGCTCCTTGGGCTCGGGAGTATAGCGCTTTTGGCAGAGCTTGCAGCGAAAACGTTGACTGCCCGCTTTGGCGCGACCAGCTTTGATCTGATTTCCTGCGCTGCGGCAGTAAGGACATTGGTTCATCCCCTAACTGTACAGCAATATGCAAAATCCACTGAAAAGCTTGACATTCCTTAAAATGGGACTATAATGTATAATGATCTTATAAGATAGATTTTTGATATATTCATCCCGACCAACCATTATGCTCAGGATCACGCTGGCGATGCCTGCCAACCAGTGTCCTCCTAATTAAGGAAGATCCCCCATGTACCCCAAAGCTCTTAGACTGTTTCTCATTGCCGCCCTGTTCTTGATCGCCCCCCCCCCCCGCAACTCCCGTTAAATCCCGCTCTTCCCCGGAGTTCATAATGAACTCCGGATTTATTCTCAAGCTCATCTTGCTCGCGGCTATTTTCCTGCTGCTGCCCGCCCTACCCGCCATCGCCGCCGATATCAACGTTGACGCCACCTGCACACTAACGCAAGCCATCAACGAAGCCAACGGCTTGACCAGCAACGTCGGCAGCTGCGAAGCGGGAACGGATGGCAGCGGGACGGCCGGCGCGGACACCATCATTCTTCCACCAGGCCATACATATACGGTATCGGAGCGTTCAATATCTTCGCACATTGCTATACGGGCTTTTGGCTCTTTGATCAGCGGCAATAACTCAAACCGCGTATTCTCTGTCACCGGCGCCGGCAAGCTGACACTCACCAGCGCTGGCGTCGAAAAAGGCAGGTCGAACGCCAATGGCGGCGCGATATTCGTGGACACAAATGGATCCTTGTCCTTGATCGATAGCAGCGTGCGCAATTCCGAAGCCGCCAGGGGAGGCGGCATATACAGCGACGGCGGCACGGTATCGATCAACCGCAGCGCCCTTCACAACAATACCGCCGGCAGCAGCGGGAACGGGGGCGCCATTTACATGGATGGGGGCTCCGTCACCATCACAAACAGCACCCTATTCTCGAATACAGGGGGGCGGCGCGGCGGCGGCATTTACCAGTCGGGCGGCGTCGGCGAGGGCGCCGTCAGTAGCTTGACACTCATACACGTGACCGTGACCAAAAACACATCGTCGCATTCCACTGGGTCCGCCGGCGTGCATGCCTTCCGAGGCAGCCAGTCGCTGCGCAACAGCATCATCTGGGGCAATACCCGCAACGGCGCCGCCGCTAATTGCAGCCTCAACACCGTAACCGCCCTTACCAACAATGTCATCGGCGGCGGTTCATCGGCGAACTGCACCGCAAGCCAGATCACGAGCAATCCCCGGCTGTCTCCCGGCCCGACCGGCTTCGTTCGTTATTTCACGCTCGGTCCGGACAGCTCGGCCCGGGACGCGGCCGGCGACTGCACTTCGCTGACGACAGTGGATCAAACCGGGATTAGAACCCGTCCGATAGGCAGCGCCTGCGACATCGGCGCTTATGAAGCGGACGAAGTGCCGCCGGCGCCCATGGCCAGCTTCACCGCTGCCGTCGATTCCGGCAACAGCCTGACTTACGACTTTGACGCCAGCGGCTCGACGGGCCAGATCGACAGCTATGCCTGGAACTTCGGCGACGGCAATACCGGGAGCGGGCAAAGCGCTTCCCACACCTACGCCACCGGCGGCGACTACACCGTCACCCTGACCGTCTCCAATAGCGGCGGCAGCGACTCCGCCACCCGCGCTCTCACCGTGCTGGCGCCGCCCGTGGCCAATTTCAGCGCTGCCGTCGATACCGGCAACAGCCTGCGCTACAACTTTGACGCCAGCGGCTCGACGGGCCAGATCGACAGCTATGCCTGGAACTTCGGCGACGGCAATACCGGGAGCGGGCAAAGCGCTTCCCACACCTACGCCACCGGCGGCGACTACACCGTCACCCTGACGGTCACCAACAGCGCCGGCAGCGGTTCCACCTCCCAAAATATCGCCGTGCAGACCCCGCTCACCCCGGCCTCAGCCAGCTTCGTCTTCGAGGTGTCGGGCTTGCGGGTCGTATTCACCTCGACCTCGACCGGCAGCAATCTCGCTTACAGTTGGGATGTCGATGGCGACGGCAGCGAAGATTACAGCGTCGCCAATCCAGAGCATACCTACTCAACTAACAGCGCCTATACTGTGACGCTGACTGTCAGCAACGCCAAGCCCAGCAGCGATTCCGCCAGCCGGGAGGTTATAGTGAGCGCCCTTGTCGTTCCTCGACCGGACCCTGGTCCAACGGTCCCCGGATCCAGCCCCGCCGCTCCCAAGTCTGCGCCTGAGCCTACGCCGACCGTTTCCACCTGCCTGACCCTGCCCGGCATCCAGGTCAGCGGCATCAGCGAATCGACCCAGTGCCAGCGCGTGGACGCCGTCGGCATCGCCAACCCAAATATCCGCGAGGGCGACTTCGTCGACGCCGTGGATGTCTGGTCTTGGGTGCTGCCCAATATGCAAATCTGCTTCGAGGCGGCCGGCGGCGGCTTCACCTTCATCGACACGACGACCATACCCAGGACCGTTCATGACTTGGAAGCCTACAGCTTGGACGGCATGACCTGCGCCACGATCGACGGACCGGGCATCGTCGTGCTGCTGCCGGGCGACCCGCCCCCAGCCCGCGCCACTCAGCTCTCAAGCGGGACTCTGAGCGGCTGCATGGTGACGGCGACGGCCAAGCTGAACTTCCGCGCCAGTCCCGGCGGGGCGGCTATCGGCATGGTCGACGAGGGCTGGACCCTGACCGCGCTGTCGCGGACGGATGGCTGGTTCGAGGTGGACCGCTTCGGTCAGAAGGGCTGGATCAGCGCCGACTACGTCGAGACTGACGGGACTTGCGGCTAGCGTCGCCGGCGACATTTTTCCGCATAAATGGTTTCCGTAGAGGCACCTTATCAGGTTGCCCGCAAACTGATTCTACCCCGTCAGCCAAGGCTCGGCGTAATACTTCCCGTCATAGCCCTCGGCGATCCAGCCCACCGTCCCGCGAAAATCAATCTGAAACCAGGCGTAAGGCCCGCTGCAGCGAGCGCCATCCAGCACCAGAAATTCCTCCAGCGGCGCCAACTGCGCGATCACATCGTTGTCCGTGCCCGGTCCGGCGCGCAAGTTCAGCCAGCGGCCGTCTTCGGTCAGCGTCACCCGGCCCCGCTCGCCGACGATCAGGAAAGACTCCGGCACATCCTCGCAATACACATGCGGCGTCAAGGTGGGATAAACCGCGGCGGTGGCGGTCGGGGTCGCGGTCTCGGGCGGCGCGGCAGTCAAGCGCAGCAAGGTCGTCGCCGTCGGCTCAAGCTCCGCGCCCGGCGAACAGGCGCATAGCGCCAAAAAGAAGCAGCAACCGAGCAGACAGGCGACAAACGAACTCATGCAGTCATTCTAACCCAAATCAGTCGTCAACAGCAGACGCGGTAACTGTTATACTCGGCGGCATTGTGCCAGCCCCAATTGGAGCGACCAACAGATGAAAGCCGTGCAAATCATCGCCCGCGGGCAGCCCGCCTTCGTCGATGCGCCCAAACCAGCCCTACAGCCGGGCAGCGCCCTCGTCAAAGCGCTGCGCCTGTCCCTCTGCGGCAGCGATATCCGCCACCTGCATTACCTGCCCGACGAGCGCTATCCCACGCCAATCGGCGAAACGGGCCACGAAATGGTCGGCATCGTCGAAGCCATCGACCCAGCCTTCAACGGCGCGGTCAAGGCGGGCGACCGCGTGCTCTGCCTCGCCCCCGATCATCGCGCCATGGCTGAATACTACGTCGCGCCCATCGACCGCCTGCTCCCCCTCGATCCAGCCACGCCCCTGTCCCACTCGGTGCAAGCCCAGCAATTCGGCACCGTGCTCTACGCCGCCAAAACCCTGCCCGACCTGCGCGGCAAATCCGTCGCCGTCATCGGACAAGGCTCGGCGGGCCTCTGGTTCAACTTCGCCCTGCAAAAACTCGGCGCGGCCAAGATCATCGCCCTCGACCTCAAAGCCTACCGCCTGCGCTACAGCAAAGCTTACGGCGCCACCCATGCCATCCACAACGCCGACGAATCGCCGGTCAGTGCCCTGCGCCAACTCTGCGGCGGACAACTGCCCGATGTCGTGGTCGAGGCCGCCGGCGAAGTGGAAGCCATCCACCTCGCGGTCGAGATCGCCCAGCCCGGCGGCTTCGTCCTCTACTTCGGCGTGCCCCGCTTCGATTGGATGGACTTCCCCATCTTCGATTTCTTCTGGAAAACCCTGACGCTCAAATCCATGGTCGGCACGATCAACGACCCGGACCACGCCTGCACCCGCCAAGCCCTCGACTACATCAACACCGGCGCCGTCGATGTCGGCCGCATGATCACGCATACCTTCAAGTTCGCCGATGTCTTCGAGGCTTACGAGCTCCACCGCATCCAGGACGAAGGCGCGGTCAAGATCGTGATCGACATGGAGAGCTAACCGCAACCCGCGAATCCGCAGGGGCGACACGATGCTGAAACGCATTGTACAAACTGTGAAGCCCGCAACCCGCGAATCCGTAGGGGCGACTCTTGAGTCGCCCGCAAACATCAGCTTCATAAAGGAAAGATTATGACCGCCCCCGACGGCATATACGAACTAATCGAGAAGTTCGACCGCCACAAGCCCGGCAGCGAAACCGAAGTCCGGATCCAATTCGTCGATCCCCTCTTCTCGGCGCTGGGCTGGGATATACGCGACAAGCGCCAAGTCCGCCATGAACCGAGCGTAAAAGTCCAGGAAGCCGGCATCGAAAGATCCAAGCGGCCCGATTACAGCTTCCATATCGGGGCGCGAAAACACTTTTACGTCGAGACCAAACAGCCCCACCACAACTTGCAGCGCAACGCCGGTCCCGCCTTTCAACTGCGGCGTTACGGCTGGTCGGAAAATCTCGCCGTCAGCATCCTCACCGACTTCGAAGAATTCTGCGTCTACGATTGCCGCTACCGTCCCAATCAAAACGACCGCGCCGAAGAAGCCCGTCTGCGCTATTGGACCTATGACAGCTACATCGACAATTGGCCTGAACTAACGGCGAAATTCAGCTATCAAGCGGTGGCGGAGGGCGCTCTGGAACGCTGGACCGAGGGCGAAAAGCTCCGCGGCGCCGTCAGCGTCGACCAAGCCTTCCTGGGCGATATGGAAATCTGGCGCGAAATGCTCGCGGCCGACATCGCCCTGCGCAACCAGCAGCTCAGCCAGCGCGATCTCAATATGCTCGTCCAGCGAACCATCGACCGCATCATCTTCCTGCGCATCGCCGAAGACCGCAACCTCGAAAGTTACGGCCGCCTGCGCCGAGCCGCCAGCGACGGCAAGCAAGTCTACCAAGAACTCAAACTGCTATTCCGCGAAGCCGACGACAAATACAACTCGGGCCTCTTCCACTTCGGCAATGAGCCGCGCAACAGCGATCCCGACCGCCTGTCCCTGACCATCGACATCGGCAGCGGCGAACTCCAGCATATCATCAACCGCCTCTACTTCCCCCGCAGCCCCTACGAGTTCTCCGTCCTGCCCGCCGATATCCTGGGCCAAGTCTACGAGCGCTTCCTCGGCAAGGTCATCGAATTAAACGCGGGCGGCGCCGTCCGCATCGAGCAAAAGCCCGAAGTCCGCAAAGCCGGCGGCGTCTATTACACCCCCACCTACATCGTCGACTACATCGTCGAAAACACCATCGGCGAACTGCTCAAAGACAAATCCCCCGCAGAGGCCGAGAAACTGCGCATCCTCGATCCCGCCTGCGGCAGCGGCTCCTTCCTCACCGGCGCCTATCAATACCTGCTCGACTGGCACTTGGATTACTACCGCGAGCATAAATCGCGATACCGCAATCGCACCCGCCGAATCGCCGGCGACGGCATAATCCTCACAACCGCCGAAAAACGCCGCATCCTGCAAAACAACATCTACGGCGTCGACCTCGACCAAAACGCCGTCGAAGTCAGCAAGCTCTCCCTGCTGCTCAAGATGCTGGAAAACGAGGGCGACGCGACCGGCGGACAAACCCTCATGTTCAGCGCCGGCGGACGCATCCTGCCCGACCTCAGCGGCAACATCAAATGGGGCAACTCCCTCATCGGCAGCGACTTCTACAGCGGCGAGCAAATGGCGCTCTTTGATCAAGAGGCGCTGTACAAGGTCAAGCCCTTTGATTGGGATAGCGCCGACGGCTTCGGCGACATCATGCGCTCCGGCGGCTTTGATGCTGTGATTGGCAATCCGCCCTACATTCGCATTCAGACCATGAAAGAGACCGCGCCCGAAACTGTGCCTTATTACAAGCAGAATTACGTTTCCGCCTCAAAGGGCAACTACGATATTTACGTCGTCTTCGTCGAGAAAGGCTTGGGTTTGCTCAATGCCGAGGGCTTGCTGGGCTACATCCTGCCGCATAAGTTCTTCAATGCGAAATACGGCGAGCCGTTGCGAGGCTTGATTGCAGAGGGTAATCATCTCAAGAAAATCGTCCATTTTGGCGCAGAGCAAGTATTCGCAGGAGCAACAACTTATACCTGCCTGCTATTTCTTCAACAATCCGGACAACCTGAATTCGAGTTCGTAAAAGCACACAGTTTAGAGAAATGGATAGCAGCTAAGGCTGGCGTGACTGGAACAGTTTCATCAATTCGAGCGTCACGCGACGAATGGAATTTCGTCGTAGGAAATGGTTCAGACCTTTTCTACCGATTCGCTGACAGTTATCCGAAACTCGGCGACCTGACCGATATATTTGTCGGATTACAAACGAGCGCAGACAAGGTTTTCATATTGAACTTGATTAAGGAAGAACAAGGTTTATTGCGATTATATTCAGACGCACTTAAAGAAGAGATTGTTTTAGAGAAGGAATATGCTTATCCAATTGTGAGCGGTACGGATGTCGTTCGCTATCGAAGTTTACCAAAGCGACAATACATAATCTTTCCATACAGTGTCGACGATGAGGTGAAAATTATAGAGTTCGCAGAAATTGAGGCCAAGGCTCCTCTCACAGCACAATATCTGCTGCAAAATAGAGCTCTGTTGGAGAACAGAGAAAAGGGCAAGATGAAACATGCTGGTTGGTATGGTTACATTTATCTCAAGAACATGAAACGGCAAAAAATGAGCAAGCTCTGTATTCCAAGATTGGTGGATTCTCTATATGCCGCATACGATGAAAAAGGCGAAAGATTTCTCGACAATGTAGATGTCTGCGGCATAATGCTTAAAGAAAATGTCTCATCAATTTCTCCAAAATACTTGCTCGGCATGCTGAATTCCACATTTCTAAAATGGTATTTTCCATTCGTAAGCGCACCGTTTCGCGGCAATTGGTTATCAGCGAACCGACAGTTTCTATCACAACTCCCAATCCGAACAATCGACTTTGACAAGCCGGCCGATGTCGCCCGGCACGACAAGATGGTCGCCCTCGTCGACACCATGCTCGACCTGCACAAGCAGTTGCCCGCCCTGTCCGGCGAGGCGCGTCGGATTGTGAACGCGCGGATTGCGGCGACCGATCGTGAGATTGATGCGTTGGTGTATGAGTTGTACGGGTTGAGCGCGGATGAGGTGGGTGTTGTGGAGGGATGATGGACTGTCGAACACCAAAACGAAAAAGGCAAATGGTGCAAACAAACAGTAGCCTTGAAAACCGGCTACGCAATTGCAGAATATAGACTGCTCAAGAGCAAAAGTGTAATCAATAGACCCAGACAGATGTATAACAGCGTTACCGTTTTAGCCTTGCTCGCAACGATATACCTATTTTCTTCACACGCCTGGATGTATGTCGAATAAATGTTGTCCAGAAAAGTATGCCTATCACTATAATCACGCCAAGTTGTCACTTCGTCCCAATCGGACTTTATGATTCCGATCGACTTCGGTTCAGGAGTAACAGATTTTATGAACGAGACCATCATCACTATATAAATTCCTGCAAACAAAACAATGAAAAACGACAGGATCGGATTGTTACCTGACACAATTGCTGATAGATAAGTCTCAAACCGACTTACTCCGAAGAATCCGATCACACCATTTGCCAATAGAACCACGCTTGTTGCCTTCTGGTCTAGTCGACGAATCGTTTCTTCGCTAGAATGCAATTGTGATTCCAAAGATGAAATAAGCAATGTGTCTCTGCTTGTTAATTCGAGGTCGCAATCTATCATCCAGTATTCCCTGAGGCAACAATGGCCAATAATGCCAATACTAAATCAGACACGCCGAAAAATCCACGTCCGTCACCCCCGCCTCGTCCTCGCCCTGACCCGAGGCCTAGAGAGAGAATTCGAGAAGGCTATGAGCCTGGCATTCAGAAGGCGGGCAAGAAAAAATGAATATAAGAATGTGATAGCGCTTTCGGTCGCTTCATTGTGGAAGGCTGGTGAGCATACGTAGAAGCACAATGTGCGCAGCGTTCTAGGCGTGACAATCGAACACCTGTTTGCTACAATTTATCAATTGCGCCTTACGTATCGCAGAGAGTAGACAACATGCCATTACCACCAGCACTCGATCAGAAAATTCGCAGTCGATTTGATGAGCTTATCGACGAGACTGACGAGTTAAGTTTGAAGATGAGAGCACACAACAAGGCGAATCCTGGTAGAGTCACGTCAAATTATGGGCATATATCCGAATTTCAAGCTGTAGTCGTAAAAGTTCTTTCTCTCATTGAGACTGTATTGGGCGACTCACAGCAGCGACACGAAGTTACGGAAAGCATACGGCAGCGTACACGAAATTCAGGTACTCCGTCAGTACTCGAAAATATTAACGGAACTTTACGCGGTCTAAAAGACGTGTATGAAAATGGATTCTTGGACGATTTGGAGGCGCGAGTTGCGGCTAACATCTCAGCTGACTATATGACACAAGTTGAAGGCTTACTCGATGAAGGACAACCTGGTCAATACGATCATGTTCCTGGCGCGGTCTTATGTGGCGCGGTATTAGAGGATGCCCTTCGGCGCTTGTGTGAAAGACAGACGCCCCAAGTAGCGACAAGAAAACCGAATGGTGATCCCAAGAACCTTAATTCACTGATACAAGACTTGCAGAAAGCGAATGTATTCAACAAGCTGAAAGCCGACCAGCTTCGCTCGTGGGCGAAAGTTCGCAACTACGCTGCGCACGGCGAGTTTTCTGAATTTAATCGAGATGACGTCGAGCTTATGGTAAGCGGTGTGAAGAATTTCCTCGCGGACTATCTATAGTTCTAGTAGCACAGTCGCGCTACAGCAGAAAAAATCTCTGTGCCTCTGCGCCTCTGTGGTAAAACCCTTTGCGCCCTTTGTGCCATAATTGCTGTACGTTGAAACAATTTGTGTGAGGCGGAAAATGAGACCGCTGGAAAAGGAATACCGGTACTTCATTGAGATTATGGCTGATCTCGCTGAAAAGCACGGCGCTGGGAATTACGTTGCGATAAAGGGTCATGAGGTTCTCGGCCTGTATGCTTCCTACGAGGAGGCCGCTAAGTCTCTTTACCAAGAACATGAACAGGGAACGATCCTGCTTCAGAGGATCGAGGAAAGTATCGATGCGATGACCGTGCATTTGCCTATGCTTACCGCTACGCCTTTGCGGTGAAAAACTCTGCGCCTCTGTGCCTCTGTGGTAAATCTACGCTGGCAAGCGCTCGATGATGTAGAAGAAACCCGCCGCGAAAACGCTGCCCAAGATGCCCACAATGACAAGCCAGGTAGCGACCAGCCACATGATTAACTGCCGCGTCTGCCGCTCCAGATCGGCTTTCGTCACCATTCGCTGTCTCCTTTTATGCGCCCAATTGTGAATCGTGCCGCCAAGCCTGTCAAGCGCGCGGGATTAACCCTCTGCGCCCTCTGTGATCTCTGTGATCTCTGTGGTGAAAAAAGTCTCCCCCCAATGCATTGGGGGGAGATTTAGAGGGGGGTTAGCAAACCCGAACATTTGGTCGCCCATTCAGGCCCGATCTATGCTACAATAATCCCATCGCGCCTTAACAACCGCATAGCCAGCCCCGCCCAGATTGCCAGATTGCCAAAAAAGTTTTCCCCTTTTGGCAATCGTCTCGCTGTACTCGCTGTACTCGGTGGCAAAATTACGCCGGCTTGTCTCGCCAGATGGCCAGATGGCCGAAAAAAGTTTCCCCTTTGCGGCCAACCGCCACAAAACAGCGCCCCGCGCCAGTCCCTGCCAAGTCGCCCTGAAAAGCGACCTCGGTAATTTCAAGCGAATGATGCGAATTTCACTGAATATCCCATCCACAACAGCGAGTCACCCTTCCCCATTGCAATGGGGAAGGGCCGGGGATGGGGTAAAATAAGACGTGGCAAAATTATGACGACTTGTCCGCGACATACTCCATCTCGCCCAAACCAAGCGCCCGCAGCGCCTCGCCCACCCGCGCCACATCCGCGTCATCGCCCGCGTCATAAGTCCGCGCGCAGAGGCTGCGCTCCTCCGGGTCCGCCTGCCCCGCCGCCGGCTTCGTCGATACCTTCGACTTGTAGCCCAGTTCGCCCGCGACCGTCAGCGCCTTGACCCGCTCCCAGACCGCGTCAACCTCCGCCACCCGCAGCTTGATCCGCCACTCGCCCGCCGTCGAGGTTGGCGCCGGGTAATCGCCATCGCGCCGCTTCGCCTCGATCCAGTAAACCGCCGTCATAGCCGAAGGCACCGCCGTCTCGTCATGCAGCATCCGCGCCCGCTGCACCATCTGAATCAAGTCGAGGTTGAAATCCGCGCCCTCGCTCATGCCGCCCCGCCTAGAATATCGTCGGCTGATTGTTGAGGTCGCTGTCGAAGCCGTAGCGCCCGATCAAAGGCACGAAGCGGCAACGCAGCAGCGTCCGCGAGGTGAAGCGCTCGCCCCGCCGCGTGATGAGCTTCAGCTCCTGCAAATGCTCATCGCCAATCGGCAAAATCATCTGCCCGCCGTGTTTCTGCAACTGCGTACAGAGCACATGCGGCAAACGCGGCACCGCCGCCGTCACCATGATGCGGTCGAAAGCCGCTTGGTCGGGCAAGCCCTGGCTGCCGTCGCCGACATGAATATCGAGGTTGTTGTAACCCAGGTCGCCGATGCGCTCGCCCGCATGATCCGCCAAACGCGTCACCCGCTCGACGCTGTAGACATAATGCGTCAAGTGGCAGAGGATCGCCGTCTGATAACCCGAGCCCGTGCCGATCTCCAGCACCGTATGATGCGGCTTGAGGCGCAGGCGCTCGGTCATAAAAGCGACCATGTATGGTTGGGATATCGTCTGCCCCTCGCCGATAGGCAGCGGACGATCTTCGTAAGCCTGCGGTTTGAATTCTTCCGGCACGAACTGATGACGCGGCATGACGCGCATCGCGTCCAGCACCCGGCGGTCGTTGATGCCGCGCTTTACCAACTGATCATCAACCATGCGATTGCGCCAGCGCGCGTACTCCCGTGAAGTTGGCATTCGGCCATCCAAACCCTAGCCCAAAGTCCCTGAAACAAAGGTAACACAAGGCGTAGATGCGGGCAATTAAACACGAGGCCTTGTTTCCCCCAGGCAACGCCCCGCCCGCGAACAAGCTGACGCCCCGCCGGTTTTTTTGCTAAAGTAAACGGGGACAAACGGGGGGACGGACATTGAACCAACCATGACGGACGCGCGAGCGACATCAGCCACTCCGCTGGATCGGGGACGTGTGCTGCCCATATTCTTGCTGGTCTTCGTCGACGCCCTCGGCTTGACCGTCATCTTGCCCCTGCTGCATATCTACGCCGCCGCGTTCGGCGCGACCCCGCTGCAAATAGGCTTGACGCTGGCCGCCTTCCCCCTCGCGCAAATGATCGGCGTGCCGGTCATGGGCGCCCTCTCCGACCGCTACGGCCGCAAGCCCCTGCTGCTCATCAGCCAAGCGACCACCTGCATCAGCTTCGTCATGCTCGGCTTGGCGACCTCCCTGGAAATGGTGATCCTCTCGCGCCTGGTCGATGGCGTGTTCGGCGCCAACTTCGCCACCGCCAAAGCCGCCCTGAGCGATATCACCGATGAGTCCAATCGCACGCGCGGCTTGGGCGTCACAGGCGCGGCTTTCGGCTTGGGCTTCATCTTCGGTCCCCTGCTCTCGCTGCTCGCCCTGGAGATATCCGACTCGCTGGCTGTGCCGGCTTTCACCGCCGCCATCTACTCCTTCGCCTCGATCCTCGTCACCGCGGCCCTCTTCAAAGAGACGCATCCGCCGGAGCGGCGCGGGCGGGGCGGGCGCGCCTGGCGCGGTCCCATCTTGATCCTGCGCTACTTGCTGCGCCCGGCTTTGGGCTTGCTTCTGCTGATGATGTTCGCGCAGCAATTCATCTTCTTCGGCTACGAGAGCTTGCTCGGCTTGTTCACCTTGACCCGCCTCGGCTTCCTCGGGCGCGGCAACGCCCTGCTATTCCTCGTGATCGGCATCATTCTGGTGCTGGTGCAGCTGCGCTTCATCGGCCGCTGGAGCGCGCGCTTCGGCGATCGCGGCCTGGTCAAGCTGGCGCTGGCGCTGCTGGCGCTGGGCTTGTTGCTGACCGGCCTGACGCCGGAAACGCCGCATCCATTCTACGTGCGCGAATTGGTCGAGCGCGATTTGCTCGGCGCGTCCCTGTCGCGTACCGAAGCGATGATCGGCGAGCTGGGCATCACCCTGCCGCCCAATGGCAATAACAGCTTGGCGGGCGTCCTCTGGCTGTTTGTCGCCATCGTCCCCATCTCGATCGGCGCCGCTTTGATCCGCCCCGCTCTGAACAGCCTGATCACGCAGCGCGTTAAGCCGGCTGAATTCGGCAGCGCCCTCGGTGTCAGCGCCGCCCTGGTCAGCGCCGGCAACGCGACCGCGCCCCTGGTCGCCGGGTTAATCTTTCAGCGCCTGGGGGCGACTGCGCCCTTCTTGCTGGGCGGCATCCTCATGGCGGGCTTGTGTTTGTGGAGCTTGGCTACGCTGCGTGGTTGCGCCGCGCGTCCGACATAGGAAACTTGCGCATGACGTTGGCAGTCGCTTTCTCTGCATTCAATTGCCTTTCAACCATATCCTCATGCAAGTCAATCTGTATGCGATCCGCTTTTGAGGGTCAGAATGTGATATGCTAGGGACGCTATATTCCTCAAGGGAGGAGACTCGATGGAACTAAGCGAGACCCTCATGATTGGAGAGATTGAGAACGCAAGTTACCGGGACGCTTGGGCGATCAGCGCGCGACCGCAAATACAACAACTCATGGCCGGCTCGCCGGATAACCATGTCGCGGCGGTAACGCTGCTTATCCCGTGGATGGATCGACTCTACACGCTTGAAACCGGTGAATCCAGCAAAGGCAAGACCAAACACGTCGTCGCGCATTTCTTCCCTGAAATCGAAGGCTATGAATTGGGCCGTTTGACCGGATTCGTCATTGATCTCAAGCATATCGGATACGCCGGGAAAAAGTCCGCTATTGTGGACTCCGTGCAAACGATAAACTTAATGGGCAACGTCGAAGTGAAATATGATCAGCGTTTTGCAGAGCCGTTTACGTTTGTAAACGACATACTTCTGATTCACCCAACAGCCTTTGTTGAGCATGTCAGGGGGCAGATCGACAAAGCATTTATCGATAGCGCAGAAGCGAGCGCCTAGGCATGCGCCCAGCCTTCCCAGCCGCGGGCGCTCCAGGCGCGGTAGAGCGCGATGGCGCCGGCGGTCGCTACATTCAAACTCCCCACTTCGCCGCGCATCGGCAGCGTCAACAGCAGGTCGCAGGTATCGCGCACGAGCCGCCGCAAGCCCTCGCCTTCGCTGCCCATGACCAAGCCCAGCGACATATTGAGATCGGTCTTGTCCAGCGGCGGGATATTCGGTCCCACATCCAAGCCAACCAGCCAGACATCCTGCTCTTTCAGCGACTTCATCGCGTTGACCAGGTTTGATACCTGCGCCACGTTGATATGCTCCACCGCGCCGGAGGACGCGTTGACCACTGCCGGCGTCACGGCGACGCTGCGGCGCTCCTGAATCACGATGCCGTGTACGCCGACCGCATCGCTGACGCGGATCAGCGAGCCGACATTCTGTGGATCTTTCAGCAAATCGAGCAGGAGGATAAAGGGCTTCTCGCCGCGCTGCGCCGCCAGGCTGAAGATATCCTCGAGGTCGCAGTAAGGATAAGGACCGACGCGCAGGACCAAGCCCTGATGGTTGCCATTATTCGCCAGGTCATCGAGGATGCGGCGCTGTACCCGCTGAACCGGCAGGTTGAAATCTTGCGCCATGCCGATGACCTCGCCGGCCGTGCCCCGTTTTTCCGCCCGCTCGTGGATCATCAGCGCCTCGAGTTTGCGCCGCCCGGAGCGCATCGCTTCGATGACCGCCCAATGTCCGTACAAGAATTCCGGCATACGATTATTCCTTTTGCCCCCGCGCCAAACCCCTCCCCCAAGATGAGGGAGGGGCTTTCCTAAACGAGGTTCGTCAAACTTTGCTCCTCTTCCCTCTTGATGGGGGAAGGGGCCGGGGGTTAGCGACAATCATCATTGCAGCTTCCAGATAGTGCCATCGGCGCGGTCTTCCAGCGATATGCCCAGCCCCGCCAGTTGATCGCGGATTTCGTCGCTGCGGGCATAATCCCGGTCGGCGCGGGCTTGGGCGCGCATAGCGATCAGCATGTCGATCAGCGCCGCCTCGCGCTGGCTGTCGCCGCTCGCGGTCCCGTCCGCCGCCGGCGCCAAACCGAGCACATCGCCCCCCAGCGTCTCGTAAGTATCGTTGATCGCCGCCAATGTATCGACGCCAACTTCAGTTTCGCTGTTGAGCAAGATGTTCACATCGCGCGTCAGATCTTGCAGGACGGCGATGCCACGCGGGGAGTTGAAGTCATCATCCATCACCTGGCCGAAGTCTTCCCGCGCTTGTGTCAGGCGCTCGCGGAAGCCCGCGCCGGCGTCGCCTTCGGGCGCGCTGTTCATCTGTTGGCGGACGAGACGCAGGGCGTTCATCAGCCGTTCCCAACCGGATTTCGCCGAGGCCAGCGCTTCATCGCTATAGACCACCGGATTGCTGTAATGCGAGGTCAGGATGAAGTAGCGCAGCTCCTGCGGACGATATTCCTCAAGCGCATCTTTGATGGTGATGTAATTGCCCAGGGACTTGCTCATTTTCACCGGGATGCCCTCATCCGGGTCCAGCACATTGAGACTGCCGGTCAACATCCAGTAATTGGCGAAATCGGCGTCGTTGGCGCATTCGCTTTGGGCGATTTCGTTTTCGTTGTGCGGGTAGATATTGTCGATGCCGCCGCCGTGGATATCGAAGTTGGCGCCCAGGTACTTCCGCGCCATAGCCGAGCATTCGATATGCCAGCCGGGGAAGCCGACGCCCCAGGGGCTGTTCCAGCGCAGGATATGCTCGGGCTCGGCTTTTTTCCACAGCGCAAAATCGACCGGATGACGTTTGCCGCTGCCGATCAGATCGCGCGATTCGTCCTGCTGTTCTTCCACGCGCCGGTTCGACAGTTTCCCGTAGTCGGCATCGCTGAGCACATCGAAGTAGACATTGCCGTCGACGGCGTAGGCGTGATCCTTGGCGATCAGCGCTTCGATCATCTCGATCTGTTCGGGCACGTGACCGCTGGCTCGCGGGGAGATATCGGGCCGCTGCACGCCGAGCGCGTCCATATCTTCGAAGTAGCTGCGCGTATAGGTCTCCACCACTTGCATCGGCTTGGCATTGAGTTGGGCGGCGCGGACGAGCACGCGGTCTTCTTCGTTGGCGCGCAGGTGGCCGACATCGGTGATGTTCTGCACATAGAGCAGGTCGAAGCCGCGGTAGCGCAAGTATCGCGCGACGACATCAAAGGACACATAGGTCTTGGCATGGCCCAGATGCGAGTGCTCATAGACGGTCGGACCACAGACATACATGCCGACGCGCCCTTCGTGTATCGGCGTGAAAGCCTGTTTCTCCCGCCCAAGCACATTAAATATCTGCAAGCTCATCGCTCCTTTTTCGCTCCGCCTAATCTGACATATTCTACCAGCAGCTTGGTTGCAGGCAACACTCCCGACAGCAGCCGGGAGCTAAAAACTTCTGGCCGCTTGCTCAACCGGCTTCTTGTAGTCGTAGATTTCGTATAGCGGCTTGAAGCCGATAGAGGCGTAGAGCGCGCCCGAAGCCGGATTCTTCGCCGGCGGTTCATGACCGACATAGGCGCGCTCAATACCGCACTCGGCTTGCATCCGGCGCAGCGCGTACAGCATCAGCGCCTTGCCCAATCCCTGCTGGCGGAAATCGGAATGCGTGCCGACCGGCTCGAACAACATCGAACGATTCACATGGTCAATCCACAAGTTGGTGAAAGCGGCAAAGCGACCATCCGGCGCGACGACCACCCATTCGCGCTCCATGTGCGGCGAGCCGAAAACTGCGCCGTAAGACTCGACGCTCCATTTGTCCGCGAAGGTGTGATTGTGCAGGTCCATCAAGCGCTCGATGTCGGATGCGGATACCTCGTGGAAGCGGAAGCCGGGCGGCAGCTTCGCATCCGGCAGGTCTGCCAGATCGTGTCGCGTCACGGTAATGCCGACTTTATCCCGCTTGTAGCCGCGCGCTTCCAGGAATTCAAAATAGCGGGGCTCGCAGTCGAAGGCTTCGACGACCAGCGCCTTGATGCTCGCGTTGAGCAGTTTCGCCAGGCGCAGGGTTTCGCTTTCGCAATACTCGAACATTGCAGCGTGCCGCGCGCCATAGCGAAGGCTCGGCGCCGCTTGCAGGTTGAAGAATTCCCAGTGCGGGCAAAGAATGGCGAAGGCGACCAGATCGCCGGAGTCGTCCAGCCAGTAGCGGAAGACTTCGCTCTTTTCGTAGCCGTAGCAGGTGCTGAAGAGTTGGTGGCCGATATCGCCTTTGTGCAAGTAATTGCATTGTCCGCATTCCCGCACCCATTGCATGAGCGCCGTTTGAGCGCGATAAAAGTCATTCGGTTCTCGATAACGGTATGCTTCCATAGCTGCGCTCCCTAGGTCGATCTTACTTAACGGGCCGCGAGGGCCCGTGCATAGATACCCAGCATCTGCCGCGTTTGCCGCCCAAGCGAGAACTTGCGGCGGATGCGCTCCCGGCCGCGCCAACCCATCTCGCGGCGCAGCCCCTCATCGCGCAGCAAGCGGGACAGCCGATCGGCAAATGCGGCTGTATCAAATGGATTCACGATGAAGCCGGTCTCGCCATCGAGGACCAACTCCGGCGAGCCGCCGAAGCAAGTCGCCACCACCGGTTTGCCCAGCGCCATCGCCTCAAGGTTAACCGTCGGGAAGGGATCAAGATAGATCGAGGGCACGGTGATTACATCCGCCAGTTGATAAGCGGCGCGCAAGTCCGGGCCGGAGAGCCAGCCGCCGATCCGAATATAGGGACGCAGATGCGCGAATTCCGCCGGTATCTGTGATTCGATATCGCGCGCGGTCAGGACCAGCAGGCGGACTTCCGGCAGGGCTTCGCGCAGTTGGTCCAAAGCCAGCAATATCTGCCGCATGCCCTTCTCGCGGGACAGGCGCCCGGCAATCAGAACGACGCGTTTGCCGACAAGATCAAGCCGCTGCCGCAGCGCGTCGCTCCTCGCCGCATCCACAGGAGACCACTCCTCCAGGTCGATGCCGTTATGCAAGACTTCGACCGGGGGCATGTCATTGTCGGCGAAGGCCTCAGCCAAGGCTTGGCTGGGCGCGGTTCGGATATGCGCGCAACGCTCCAGATAAGTCCGGATGATGATGTTGCGGAAAGGATTGTAGCGGAAGCGATTTTGGCGCAGGTTATGCCAGCGCGGCAAGCGATGAGTTTGTCGCTCCGTCAAATGGGCGTCGCCGGGAGCAAAGCTGGCTGGCAGCTTGCCGTAGGCGAAGGGCATGGCGTCGTGCGCGCTGAATACAACCGCGCAGCCGGCGTCCCGCGCCAGCTTCAGCGTATGGTAGGAAAGCAGGAAATGAATATTATGGGCGTTGACGACATCGGGCTGAATGCGCTCAAGCAACTGGCGAAATGCGCCGACGGTTTGCGGATTCCACAAGGAGAACCAGGCGCGAAACCGTTCCGGATAGCCGGCGCGAATATAATAGGCGGGAATGCCATCGCGGATCTCTTCAAAGGCGTCGCCAGCGGTCGCGGCGATGACATGCGCGTCATGGCCCGCCGCCGCCAAACCCCGCGCCAGACGCCAGACGACTGCTTCCGCCCCGCCCTGGCCTTCCGGCGGGATCCGGTCGTTGAGCAGCAGGATCTTCATCCAATCATCTCGGCTTGGCTTTTCGGGCGAGCATTGCGCGACTCGCCGCCTCGTCTTGCGTAGTAACTTGTGAAAGCGTGTAAGTCCAGTGTAGCCAAAAATGAGGACATCACCATGTCGAAATCCATACAAGAAGCGGATCGTGAAGCGCGCAAGCTGGTGACCAATTGGACAACTGGGGCCGCTTTGACCGGCTGGATCCCGGGCAGCGCCTTTTTCCTGACAGCGGCGGACACCGCCATGATTCATCAGGTCGCCAACGCTTACGGCGTCAACGCCTTTGATATGGACCACCTGCTCTCGACGCTTTCGGGCGCGGTCGGCAGCGCGATCGCTGGCGGCGTCATCGCGGAGGTGGTCGGCGTGATTCCGCTGGTGGGCTGGGCGGTGAAGAGCGCGGCGATGGCGGCAAAAGCCAAGGTGATCGGCGAGGCGGTGATCAAATACTTCCGCGAGCGCTCGGAACTGCCCGATACCAAGCTGATCATTGATGTGGAAAGCGACGAATAAGCCCGACCGCTTAATCGCCCAGGGCATTCGCTTGAAATTATTTTCACGAGACACAGAGGACACATAGTTTTAGCTTGAAATGGCTCCTCGCTTCTTCAAAAAGCAGGAATAGTATTTGGCTTGTCGCTGGATATCGCTTTGGCTAATAAATAGGTCGATGCCTTTACAATCAAGGGCTTTTCCTCTGTGCTCTCTGTGTCCTCTGTGGTTACATTTCAGTTTGATTTGCTCTTCGTAGCGGATGTCAGTTTTGAAGCGATTGCCCTGCTTAATCGCCGGAAATCAATTGTCCCTTCGCCGCTAATGCGGTAGGCTTGTCGTCGTGCCGCAATCACAAGTGAAGGGACCGCTATGGCTTCGACATTACGACAAAAGGTGCTCACCCTCTACCTCTCGACTTCGGCGCTGGATAGCGGCGTCCTGGGTTGGGCGATATATGACGGCGTCGGCGAGGAATCTTACACCACGGGCGACAACAACGAAGCGCCCTATGCGACCGGCTTGGACGCGCTGAAAGACGGCTGGCGCTTGATCCAGCATCCGGTCTTGATCCCGCCCTACCCAGGCGAAGAATACAGCACCTCGTTCATGAAATATGGTTTCGTCTTTGAAAAACTGGAGGATTCCAAGTGAGTACACTCAAGCGGCAATATCTGCTCAACTCAAGTCAAATGGCGGAGTTCGTGGCGCGCGGCTTTCTGCGCTTCGACGAATTGGTGCCGGACGATATCAATCAGGCGGTGATGCGCGATATCGACCAAGGCGCGATCAAGGGCCTGCCGGCCGGGACGCCGCTATCGCAGTGCTATCAAGGCACAGCTATCCGCCGCATGCTTGACCTGCCGCAGATACAAGGTCTGATCCACAGCCTGGTCGGCGAGGATCCGCTCTTCGATCATGACGCGATTCACGTCCGCGAGCCGAACGAGGGCAAGGCGCAGGGCTTGCACGCCGATTCGATCATCGATACGCGAACTCACTTTGATATCCAGATCATGTACTTCCCCCATGATGTGCCGCTGGAGATGGGCGGGACCTTGCTGCTGCCGGGCAGCCACTTCCGCCGCGTCAACGAGATGGATGTGGCCGCCTATCAGAATATGCTCGGTCAGATCCCGATGGTCTGCAAAGCCGGCGCCATCCTGGTCCTGCATCATGGCATCTGGCATTGCGGCCGGCAGAACAAAACCGACCGCCGGCGTTATATGTTCAAGCTGCGCCTGAATCCGGCCGTGCGGCAACTGCGGCTTTGGAATACCGATGACCTGGACGAGGGTTATCGCGCGGCAAAAGAAATACACACCAAGAATTACACCCGCGGGGGCGACATTCAAAGCATCCTCAGCCGGCGCGAGCCCTGGTTTGAACAGGCATCAGGCCGGCTGGAGATCGTCAACCGCATCAAGCTCTGGCGCTTCCTCACCGGCGACGAAGATTTCGATGTGCATTACTGGATGTCGCGGCTCGAAAATATGCCCGCGTAGGTTGCCCACCCCCGCCCCCTCCCCAAAGCATTCGAGGACAGGACAGGTTTGATTTGCTCGTATATGAGAGCGGCAGGACAGCAATCACAAGCATCATATTTGCTGAAAGTTGTAGGGGCGACCGGCGGGCTGTGTCTACGCGCCCCTTGGGTCGCCCGAAAAGTACAAGATATACGACGATATTCTGCTTGCTGAAAAACTGTCCTGCTCTCAGCCAAAGCATTGGAGAGGGGCAGCGATGACATATCAGCAGACACTTCGACCTTGAGAAAGTCTCCCCATAGCTATGGGAGAGATTTAGAGGAGGTTGAAGTAGCAAACTCGCCCTAGCATTCCCGCCAAAATCATCTATAGTGCGTTGTCGATTTCTGAACGATTACGCGGGCTTCACGCGCCGCATGGAAGAGGATTCGTCAATAAATGGCTTCATATCACGGACCGAAAGCTAAACCTCAGCGCCGCTTCGGCGAGTTGCTGGTGCCGCGCCCCAAATATTCGCGCATCCTGGAAAACCGCGCTTATCCGCCGGGCGAGCACGGGCGGGAGAAATCTTTCCGCTCCGGCCGGCGCAGCAACTACGCGCTGCAGTTGGAAGAGAAGCAGAAGCTCGCATACATCTACAACGTGCGCGAGCGGCAGTTGCGCAATTACTACAAGAAAGCGGCTTTGATGCCGGGACCAACCGGCGTCAACTTGCTGAGCCTGCTGGAACGCCGCCTGGACAACATCGTCTACCGCTCCGGCTTGGCGGCGACCATCTGGTCGGCGCGGCAGATCGTCGGGCATGGCCACATTCTGGTGAACGGCCAGCGCGTGAACTTGCCCTCGTATCAAGCGCGCCCGCACGATGTCATCGAAGTGACCGACAAGATGAAGAAGAATGTGCATATCCAGGAATGGATCCAGCAGTCGGCATACTTCCCGCCCTATATGACGGTGGACAAGGAAAACTTCCGCGTCACGCTGGATCGCGCGCCGGAGGAAGGCGAAGTGCAGACGCCGGTGCAGATTCAGATGGTGGTCGAGTTCTACAACCGCTTGACCTGACGCTTGCAGCACATACTCTGATGACATGAGGGGCACGGAAACGCACTCCTTTTTGGTTTAGCAATTGTTCTATTGATTGAAGCAGTCAGGTTTCCGCAATGGGCAAGCCAGCAAAAAACCGCAGTCAGCGCGGACACAAAAATCTCAGCCGCGCTTTGAGAATACTTGTGTAAGGCGGTACCAAAGCCAAGCACGAGAAAAAGAAATCGCCGCTTTCTAACGGCGATTCTTGTCTTGCGATGTGAAGAAGAACAAGTCATTCTCCGCTTAGGGAATCATTGCCCTTGCTGCTCGGAGGCGTTTTGGATTGTATTGGACGAGTTGCGTCATCGCTTTTGATCTTTGCATTGACCGCCTTTACGCTGTGCAAGTGCCTCGTTGGATCTTTATGCCAGTATATTCTTACTGGCTCGCTATAACCATTCACTTCAATAATGCGTTCGTTATCCTTCATGCTCAGACTCCTCTTGCATCAGCAGAATGCGAAATGAACCAAAATGCTGATACGGCAACCCGCCATAGAAATAAGCGAATGTAAAAGTATAAAATCCATCAACAGTATACCACAAGTGAGTAAGCGGTATTCCGGCTAGATGTATTTTGGGCAAATCCTCTTGCACGTCAATCTCATCCAATAGCTTAAGCAGGGTAATCCCGCGAGGGTCAATACAGGTTATATACAGGTGTTCACAGATTTCATCCATGTACCACGCCGTCAACAAATTCAGCTTCTGCGGAAGCCGTATCAGCCATTTCTCACCATCAAATGTGTTACCTTTACTTGCGGCGAGATTATTGAATTTCCAATTTGTAACCGGTGTATCGAGCCATTCAGGATTTCCAGCATCATGAGTGACCACAAGGTTCCAGGTCGCCAAGGACCACAAATGCAACACAATACTGTCTCCCGTAGAATGCAAGTAAAGTAACGAAGTCGCTTCGTCCAAGCTTATATCCAGCCACTGTTGCCCAGTTTTGTATATAAGCCCATCTCTCATTTAGGGCAACTTGCGCGTCCGGTTGATAAGCTGCGTGGTGCTGCGCTGCGGAAGATACTCGATTAGTTCGACGCGGCCGCCGCAGGCTTCGACCGTGGCGCGCTCGGGCAGGGGCTTGTCTTCGTAGTCGCCGCCTTTGACGTAGATATCCGGTCGCAGCGAACGCAGCAGCTTATCGGCGGTATCTTCTTCAAAGATGATCACAGCCGTCACCGGCAGCAGCGCCGCCAACAGGCGGGCTCGCTCGCTGGCTGGCACGAGCGGACGACCGGGACCTTTCAGGCGGGCAGTCGAGGCGTCGCCGTTCAAACCGACGAAGAGGGCGTCGCCCAGCGTCCGCGCTTTTTCCAGGTAATCCAGGTGGCCAACGTGCAGCAGGTCGAAATGCCCATTGGTGAAGACCAGGGTCTTGCCGTCCTGGCGCAGCGCCTCGCGCAGGTCGCGCGCTTTTGACAAGTCGAGCAGTTCGCCCATCAGCCGGATCTCAACGATCTGCTTTCCGGTACACCAGCTTGAGCCCCGACCATCGCGCATCAATGGCGGCCACTTTCACATCCACCAAGCCGCGAGCCAGCGCCACCTCGCGCACGATATCCTCAGTGATATCGGTCGGCATCTTCGATGCTTTTTTGTACCAGGATATCCAGAGCATGCCATCTTTCCTGATGGCGGATTTAAGGCTGTCGAAGGCGGCTTCATAATCGGCTCGCCAGACAAAGAAAGCCTGGGCGCAGTCGTAATTCTCATGCGCCAACTCCGCGTCCCAAGTCACTTCAGCCGGCAACTCGCCGAGCAAATCGAGATAATGAGCGGGCGCGTTCAAGAGCGCGAGCCGGCAGCCGGGTTTGATGCCGAGCTTTTTGACCAGGGGCGTACCGGAGTAACCTGCCGTCATGCGCGCCGCCTAAGCGAACTTGGCCGGATAGAGTTTTCGCGCCAGCGATTCCGCCTGCGCCACCCATTCCTCAATCACATGGATGCCCTTTTGCCAGAAGCCCGGATCGTTGATATCGACGCCGACCTTCGCCAGCAGTTTATCGGGATAATCCGAGTCGCCGGCGGCCAGCAGATCGATATACCTGGGCACGAAAGATTCGCCCTGCTCTTGGTAGATGCGGTATAGGGCCAGCACCAGCAGTTCGCCGAAGGAGTAAGCGTAGACGTAGCCGGGGGTATGCAGGAAGTGCGGCACATAACTCCACCAACTGCCGTATTCCTCGGTGATGACGACGCTCTCGCCGAACATATCGCGCTGCGTCTCCAGCCAAAGCTCATTGAAGCGCTCGGCGGTGAGTTCGCCTTCGTCGCGGCGGGACTTGTGCATCTTGTCTTCGAAGCGGTTCATCGATATCTGCCGGAAGACCGTGGCGAAGGTATCTTCGATCTTCTCAGTCAGCATCGAGAGTTTGACTTCCGGATCATCCTCGGCCGCCATCAAATCCTGGAAGACCAGCATCTCGGCGAAGGTCGACGCCATCTCGGCGGTGGTCAGCGGGGTATACAAGGCGAAGAGACCCTTTTCTTCGCCCGAGAGGACCATGTGGATGCCGTGCCCCAGTTCATGCGCGAGGGTGGTGACATCGCGGGCGTCGCCGAGATAATTCAGGAAAACGTAGGGATTGGCGGAAGCGACGGTCGGAGCGGCGAAGGCGCCGCCGCGTTTATTGGGCAGGACGGGCGCGTGGATCCAGTTGCGCTCGAAGAACTGCCGCGCCACCGATTTCATGCGCGGGCTGAAATTGTCGAAGGCGTCCAGGACGATATCGCGAGCCTGCTCCCAGACATAGAAAGCCTCGCTCTCCTTGAGGTTCAGCGGGGCGTAGCGATCGTAATCGTAGAGTTCTTCGTAGCCCAGCAGGGCACGCTTGAGTTCGTAATGGCGGGCGACCAAGCCATAATTGCTTGTCACTGTCGCGACCAGCGCTTCGACCACATCATCGCCGGCTTTGTTGCTGAGGTTGCGCGCGGAGATCCAACTGGGGTACCCGCGCCGCCGGTCGCTATTCGCCTTGTCCAAAGCCAGGGTGTTAAAGATGAAGGTCAACTCCATCGACTTCTCGCGCAGCTTGTCGGTGAGCTTGCGCCAAGCCATCTCGCGCACATCGCGGTCGGCATCGCGCAGTTTGTTGAGCACGAAGGTCATATTCACTTCGTCGCCCAGCCAATCGAAGCGGAAGGCGCTGGTCAACTGGGTGAAGAAGCGCGTCCAGGCGCCGCTGCCGGTCACCTGTTTTTCGATGATGATCCGCTCTTCGGCTTCGCTGAGGTTGTAGGGGCGGTAGCGCCGCTCCGCCTCCAGGTAGTAGTGATAATCAGCCAGGACAGGGTCAGCCAGGATCCGCTCGGCCGCGTCATCGTCCAGCGCGTTCCACTCCAGGTCGAAGAAGACGAGTTTCTGGCTCAGGCTCGCTTCCAGTTCTTCAATCCGCGCGACCGCCGCTTGATAAGCCGCGTTGCCGGTGTCGGTGGAAAAGTTGAGAAAGGCGAAACTTCCCAAGCGCCCGCGCATATCGTAGATCGTCTCCAGCGCTTGATAGGCATCGCGGAAGTCGGCCGCGCTCATCTCCGCGACCTTTCCGCGCCAGCGCCCTTGAAAATCGTCGACCAGCGTCCTGAGTTTCTCGATATCAGCATCCATTTGCGGGTCGTCCAGTCCGCTGTAGAAAACAGACAGGTCCCAGAGCACAGCTTCGGCGCCGGTGCGGCGTTCTTGCACAGCTTCGGTCATCGCATTCGCTTTCGGGTTGAAGGGTAGAGGTCAACATCGTAACAAACAGGCTCGAATGGGTGTAGGGCTTGATTGGTATTTCGTTCCGCCAGCGCGCTTTTCTCCCCCTGCCCCGGCAAGCCAGGAAGGCGTCGGCATTTTCTGCGCCTTATCAAGGTCATTCCGTATGTAAGCAAAGTACCAAAGAAAGACCCCAAAAGACCCAATACGGATAAAACAGGACCCAAAATAGATAAAAAAGTTAAGGTATATGATGGCAAAATTACCGTTATATATTGATACAGTATGGATACAGCGGCATTTATCGGCCCGAAATATGGATTTTGCGCGCTGAAAGTTGTATTTTGGCTTATGCGTGGCATGTTTTGGATTAGACGCTGCTTTGGCGGTCTGGCGTTCATGACAGTCAGTATAGCACAAACAAGCATGGCATAGGCGACCAAATGTTCGCATATTGAAGCGAGTTTGGAAAGCGGGCTTGGCACGGGATTTCAAGCCTTACAGAAGGCGAAGCTGCGTTTGTGAGCCTAGCGCCCGGACCTGGCTTGCGGCACGGCGAAGATCATCCGACCGGTCGGGCGGTTGATGAGCTTGGTGACTTCCACGCCGACGGTGCGATTCATGTAGCGCTGGCCCGATTCCACCACCACCATGGTGCCGTCGTCCAGGTAGCCGACGCCCTGATTGGGATCGCGACCTTCCTGGATGATGCGGATATCGAAGGTTTCGCCCGGGATGTACACCGAGCGCACCGCGTTGGCAAGGGCGTTGATATTGAGCACGTCCACGCCTTGGGCATCGGCGACTTGATTGAGGTTGAAGTCGTTGGTCACCAGCGATGCGTTGAGTTGGATCGACAGCGCCACCAGCTTGGCGTCGACCTCGCCGAAGTCTTCCGGATCATCATCGACGATTTTGACGGGCAGATCGTTATTCCGCTGCAGTTCATTGAGCTTCGCCAAGCCGCGCCGCCCGCGATTGCGCCGCAAGGGATCGGATGAATCGGCGACGCGATGCAGTTCGCTCAGCACAAAGCGCGGGATTACCAGAGTCCCGCCAATGAAGCCGGTCTCGGCGATTTCCACGACTCTGCCGTCGATCAAGACGCTGGTATCCAAAAGGAGTTGCCGGGTGGTGAAGGGTTGGAAGCGCCGCTGCCGCCCCAGGATTTTTTCGCTGACCCAATCGACGATCTCGCTTGAGCGGATGTTGAAGAGGTGCATGCCCAGGTAGCCGCAGACCAGAGACACGATGGCCGGCAAAACGCGACCGACCGGATCGCCCAGGAGCGAAAGCGGGAAAGCCAGCATCAGCGCAACGGTCAAGCCGAGCAAGCCGCCAAAAATCGCCAGGATCAGCCGCGGCACAGTCATTTCGTTGGCGGCGCGACGCCAAGCGCGCAAAGGCAGAACTGTGATCCAGGGAGTCGCGATCAAACCGACGAGGGCGCCAAGGCCAAAAAATATCAAGGACACTTCGTCCGCGCTGAATTCGGTGAGATGCGCCACAGAGGCGCCAAGGCGAGCGCCGATGAAGGAAAATACGATCAAGCCAGCTATGCGACCTAAGAGCATCGAGTTCATGGACCCCTCTCCTCTCGTGCTTAGCCTGATCTGTATCCCTTCCCTATCGACAGTCAGAAAGCGATATGCTTGAACGCAGAAAAGGTTAAACAACAAATTATTAGTTTTACACCGGACAAGGCTGTCGTCCTCGTCGCCGATAGCAGACAACTTAGGCCGGGGATCGAATATGACCGGGGACAGCATCCTGTCTATATATCATTATATGCGCTGAAACTGGCGTATACAAAGGATTCCGCTGATAATTGCGGGATAAAGCAGCGTCAAGTTCGCCCGTCGATGAGCGGCGACGGCGGCATAAACCCTTTTACTAATAAAAGAGTAATTCGATACTATAATAAAATCTGGTTGGCAATCTGCCTCAGGCGAGGGCGAACCGTGATGTCGCGTCCGCCGACAAATTGCGGATCACAGGCTTTCACTGCGGCGCAAGGGCGGGCGGCCTTCCGGCTGCGGATAAGGCAGGGCTGGCGCAAGTCCCTCGTCTTCAGCGGCGCGGCGCCATGTCATGCGGGCGAAGCGCAAGCGGCGCGCATAGTTGCCCAGGAGATAACCCTGCACCGGGACAAAAAGGAATGGACCCAGAAGCAGCAGCGGCGTCAATAGCAGGAGCAGGATGCTCGCCGCCAGCGAGGCGATCAGCCAGCGGATAGCGAGCGCGCTGTTCATCTGCAAGGTCCGCAGCGTAGAATTGAATTGATAGAAGCAGTCCGATTCCCAGGTTTCGGCGTAGCGCGCCAGGGCGATCGCAAACAGGGACCAGGCGAATAGCAGGTAGAGCAGGAATAGCGGAGTGAGGCTGGTCACGATGCCGACGAAAGTTAAACCGCCGAAGAGACTGACGGCGATGACGGCGCGGAAGGCGTAGAGAAAAGCCAAAGCCAGCAGCAGCGGCAGGTGATAAACCACAAGCGCGATCAAGACCGGGAAGCCTTTGCTGATGTCTTCGCCGATATGATCCCACTCCGGCAGCGGGCGCGGATAATCGTTACTGACATTATGAACGATCTCGGCCAGATAGCCCAGAAGGGCGCAAAGGCAGATCAAGCCCAATACCGGCGCCGGAACAAGAAGCACGAAAACCGCAGCCTCGCCCAGCTTGATGAGAATGCGGCGGTCTTTGAACATATAGGTGAAGGCGTGTATGTAGTTCATGGCATTATTATGAGATTTTATATTCGCTTAAACTGAGCTTAACATACTTAAGAATTCTGTCAAGCACTATGTCGATTTTCACCAGAGATTTCCAACAGAGGCGCGCAGCCTGGCGGGTTTTCGGCGGCAAATCGGACTATGCCTGCTTGTCACTCTGCATTACATTCTGCCTTAGTCGCGCGTTTGCCAGAAGCCAGTTGCCATGATTTATCAGCTGCTCTCACGGATATTCCCGACAGGACGGGTCAAGTTCGCGCCAAAGCGGATCGCGCTGATCCGGCCTTGCTGCATCGGCGATGTGGTGATGGCGACGGCGGCGCTGACGGCGCTGCGCGAAGCTTACCCGGAGGCGCATATCAGCTGGGTGGCGGGACCCTGGTCGGCGCGGGCGATTGCGCATCATCCGGCGCTGGACGCTATTGCGATGCCGGACAAGGATATGCCGCTCAGGTCAGCGGCGTCGTTGCGGCGTTTCGCGCGGCAATTGCGGAACGGCGGCTTCGATTGCGCGGTGTCGCTGGTCAGGTCGCCTTTGATGAGTTTGGCGGTCTGGCTGGCGGGTATACCATTGCGCGCGGGATTGGACAGCGGCGGGCGCGGTTTCGGTTACAACTTGCGAGTCCCGATTGACCCGGATGAGCCGGAGCACGAGAGCGAGATATACTTGAAGGTCGTCAGCGCGCTGGCAGGCCGGGAGTTGCACGCCTATGCCAATCTGCCGGTGACGGACGCGGCGCGCGCCAGGGTCCGGGGCGAACTCAAGACGGAGGCAGTCGAGTCGCCTTTTATCGTCGCCCATCCGGGCGGGGGCGTCAACCCGGGCATGCGCTTCGAGAGCAAGCGATTCCCGCCGCTGCGATTTGCCGAGCTGGCGAGCCGCGTGGCGGAAGCGAAGGGCGCCAGCGTGATTTTGCTTGGCGGACCGGACGATGAAGCTCTGGTTGCGGAGGTCGCCGGGCATTTGACGGCGCCGTGGCACAGTTTGGCGGGCAGGCTGACATTCGCGGAGATTGGGGCGCTGGCGGCGGAGGCGCTGGTTTACATCGGCAACGACAGCGGCTTGACGCATCTGGCCGCGGCCAGCGGCGCGAAGACGGTCATGTTGATGGGACCGACCGATCCGCGGCGATACGGACCTTACACGAGGGACAGCATGGTCTTCTGGATTCCCTCCAAAGTTGGCAGCCGTGGCGCAGCTGAAGGTCCGACCGAGTGGATGGGTCGGGAAGACATCGGGATTCAAGTCGCCGCGACGGTGAAGGAAATCGTCAAATTCCTCGAGAAATGACATTGGTCGGGGGCGCCGGCGCCTGTCACGCCGCTGGCGAGTCTGTGCTACCATTGAGCGGATTCAGCCAAGGAATGAGCGGGGACTGAGAGAATGAGCTACGAAAATATCCTTGTCGACCAGCCGGCCGCGGGCGTCGGGCGCGTGCGGCTCAACCGGCCCAAGGCGCTCAACGCCTTGAACTCGCCTTTGATGGACGAAGTGATGCAAGCCATGTCCGCTTTCAACGACGATGAGACCATCGGCGCGATGATCCTCACGGGGGACGACAAAGCCTTCGCTGCCGGCGCGGACATCAAGGAGATGGACGGCAAGACGCAGATCGACATGTTGATGGCGCGCTCGCTGATCGACCGCTTCGATATTCAGAAGCTGAGCAAGCCGATCATCGCCGCGGTTTCCGGCTACGCGCTTGGCGGCGGCTGCGAGGTCGCCATGAGTTGCGACATGATCGTCGCTTCGGAGACGGCGGTCTTCGGCCAGCCGGAGATCAACCTGGGCATCATCCCCGGCGCCGGCGGCACGCAACGCCTGACCCGAGCCGTCGGCAAAGCGCTGGCAATGGAAATCATGCTGACCGACCGCAAGCTCAGCGCGGAGGAAGCCTTGCGCTACGGCTTGGTCAATCGCGTGGCGCCGCTGGATGAATATATGGATGTGGCGATCAGCATCGCGCAGAAGGCAGCGCGCCGCTCCCAGGTCGCGATCCGCCTGAGCAAAGAAGCGATCAACAAAGCCTACGAAACCTCGCTGGAAGAAGGTTTGGCGCTGGAACGGCGCAACTTCCTGATCGCATTCGGCTCGGAAGACAAGATCGAAGGCATGCGCGCCTTCATCGAAAAGCGGCCCGCGAAATGGAAGAACCGCTGAGCCTGACCCTGCTTTATACCGGCGGCATCGCTGGCGATCTGGCGCTGCTGCCCCGTCTGTATACTTTCTTGCAACGATTGAAAGGCGACGGACGCCATTGCTTGCTGCTGGACCTGGGCGGCTCGTGCAGCGACATAGCCTGGCATTGCCGCGACACCGGCGGACGTTCGGCGTTGATCGTCCTCGATGGCATGGGTTATCACGCGGCCAACGCGGAGGGCGTACTGGAGACCGAGGATCGCGACAAGCTGGCGGGGCAAGTCACGATGGGGCTGGTCGATCGGCGGAATCATTGGCGCTGTCGTATGGCATCGGCAATGGAGATCATCGCCGCTCTGCGACCGGTCGAGCCCGACGAGCGCCTGCAAATCATGCTTGAGCCGGCTGAGTCGACGCGCCTTGACGGCAAGGTTCTGCGCTTGCAGGCTGTCGGTCGAGGGCAGGTCGGCGAAGTTGCCGTCGATATGCGAGGCGAGCCTGTTTTGGTCTCGTCGTGTATACGCAATATGCCGGCTGATACGCCACCCAACCCGAGCATCGCCGGCGCGGTCGAATTCGTCGAGAGCGAAGCCCGTTACTATCGGAGGCGCGGTCCATGAGCGCGAGCAAGCTGGAAATCTTAAGCCGGGGGCGCGAGCACATGGGCGTCGTCGTCTCACTCGCCGATTTCCAGTGGACGCAAGGCGAAGTCCTTGACGCCGAGCCGCTGGTCGCTGACCCTCGCTTCAGCCTCTACTGCCTCGATCACGGCAGTCAGCGCGCCATCTTCACCGCCAGCCCCGCCGATGTCGACCCCTTGGACGCGCCTTTCATGTATCAGGCGCAATTTGACCATGCCGAATACCTGGTCGCTCTGCCCTATCCCGAATTTCTGCGCCTCGCCGAGCAGATGCCAGCGCCGCGCAACCTGCTCTGCCTGCACAATATCGGGCGTTGCGGCTCCACCGTCCTATGCCGCGCTCTCAACGAGATCGATGGCGTCCTGTCTTTCTCCGAGCCGGACGCGCTGACCAACTTCATCGGTCAGGTCGCCTTGCCGGAGGCTGAGCCGGGGCGGCTGCTGGGCGCCTGCGTCGCCTGGCTCTGTCGCCCGGTCATCATCGGCGCGAACCAGCACAGCGTCATCAAATTCCGCAACCAGGCGGCGGGCAGCATGAAGCGCTATGTCGATGCCCTGCCCCAGGCGAGTCACCTATTCATGTATCGCAATGTGATCGACTGGCTGGCATCCTTTCATCGGCTGCGCGTCAACCGCGGCGACACGCCCATGCGCTACAGTCGTCAGCAAATCATCGAGCAGCAAGCGGCCTATTATCAGTGTGACGCGGAAGTTTTCGAGGAGCTTGCGCCGCCGGACATCAGGTCCTGGCTCAACCTGGAGGGGCGCGCCCTGGGCTGGCTCTATATGTTGGGGCGCTATCTCGAACTACGCGAACGCGGGGCGGACATCAAAGCGATTCGCTATGAGGACTTGCAGGCGGATCGCGATGCCGCGCTCAAGTCCGCGCTTGACTTGATGGGCTTGCCAGGGTCGGCGCTGTCCGATGCGAGGCGCGCCTTCGAGAGCGATGCTCAAGCGGGCACGAAGCTGGCGCGGGATGAGGGGCGGGGGAATACGATTCGTCTGCCGGAGGAGATGGGGGCGATGGTGGGGCGGATATTAAGCGAGCAGCGGGTGATTGACCGGGCGGATTTTGTGCTGCCGGGGACTATCGGTTTGGAGTAACGGGCGGAGTACGAAACGATTGTTTCTCCGCGCTTCTTTTTTTAGTGACCTGCCAAATTCCATCTATAGTCATGCCGAAATCTGTAGGGGTGGTCCTTGGATCGTCCGAATGCAAAATGGCGATGTTACGGGCGACTCAAGAGTCGCCCCTACCCATTCTCATTGTTAGGAGTTCATTATTCTGCGTGAGCCAAGTCGTGATTTGCGGGCGACCCGGTGGCTCGCCTCTACATGATTCTTATGATTGTTGCATGACTTTCTTAGAGTGACTTCTGTGCCTCAGTAAAACCAAGTTAGTCATGCGACAAATGAAATGTAGTGGATGTTGTAAGCGGGCGACTCACAGAGTCGCCCCTACAATGATTTCGGTTTTTGCCATTCTCTTTACCTTGCAATATTTTCTCATTACTTT
>JAJEAA010000021.1 GCA_022824365.1 Anaerolineae bacterium | reverse complement strand
TTGGCGTTCGATGGCGAGGGCGAGGGCTTCGATGAGGGGGGCTTTGGATTTGGCGCTGGTGTAGAAGCGGCGGATGGGCAAGCCTTCGCGGATGAGGGCGTCGATATTGGGTTCGCCGATGGCGTTGGCTTCCGCCCAGACGACTTGTGGCTGCCAGCGTTTGACGATGTTTGCGAGGCGGTCGCGCTGGAGTTCCCAGCCGACTTGATTGAAGCGTTCGAGGGCGACCATTTTGCCGTTTGACGCATCGAGGACGGCGATGGCGGTGTAGTCTTTGCTGCGCCCCCAATCGACGCCGGCGACATAGGCGTGGCCGGGCTGGGGCTGGTCGTAGGGCGGGGGCGCGGCTGTCTCCTTGATGCGGCGGAAAACGGCGCCGTGGTCGTCGGCGAATTTAGCTTCGTATTCGGTTTCCCAGATATGTTCGGCGGTGTTATGGCGGATGCTTTCGAGTTCGTCGGGGTGGACGAGTTGGGAGTGGGCGGTGCTGAATTGGAAGGCAGCCCATTCTTCTTGCCGGGGGTCGCGACCGTCGCGATAGCGCTCCCAGAACCAGTTGCGGCCTTTGGGCGTGCTGAGGAAGCGGGCGCAGCCTCGGGTCGTGGTCAGCATTGGGCGGATGACATTGTCCCAGATATGGGTCGGCATGCGGGCGGCTTCATCGAGGACGACGAAGTCCAAGCCTTCGCCGCGGAGTTTATCGGGAAGATGGGCGGTGCGGATAGCGATCATGCCGCCTTTTGGCAGGTCAATGCGGCGTTCGCTTTGGCTGATGACGATGTCTTTCAGGTGTTTGACGGCGCTTACGAGATCGCGCCAGATTTGGCTCGCCATTTTGTAGCTGGGGGCGACCCACCAGCAGCGTTTGTGTTCGAGGTGGGCTGCTTTCAGGATGTCGGTTTTGCCGAGTTCCGATTTGCCCCAGCGTCTGCCGCAAGCCAGGACTTTGAAGCGGGCCGGGCTCCTGAGGATTTCTTGTTGCCCAGGGTGGGGCATCCTGCACGTTATTGTCGTAGACATATTCGATGCGGTTGCGCTGGTTTTCCGCGTCCGGGGCCAGGTCTTCATAGTGTTCCTCCATGGGTCCGTCCTGCAATCACGCTAGCACATAAGTTCTAGCTATACGCGACTATATGTTCGCGCATTGGGAAAATAGAACGGGATTATAACCAAAGAGTGCGGGGAGTATTTTTGCCACCGAGTACACCGAGTTTTTTCGAGGGCACAGAGGGGAAAGAGGGGGCGGAGAGATTTTTTGCCACCGAGGGCGCAGAGGCGCAGAGGGTTTTGCCACCGAGTACACCGAGTTTTTTCGAGGACACAGAGGGGAAAGAGAGGGCGGGGAGGGTTTTCACCGCAGAGGCGCGGAGGACGCAGAGTATTTTTGCCACCGAGTACACCGAGTTTTTTCGAGGACAAAGAGGCGAGGGAGCCAAGGGTCGTCCCTACGGGTGTTGTTGTGAGAGGGTCTCGTGGATTTGCGGTCAGCGGCTTCCGCCCAATGACAGAATGAACGCCACCAGCAGCATCGTCAGAACAAACTTGAGGACTTTGCCGCGGGGGGTCTGGAAGAATTCTTCGATGCGCCGCGACAGGTGCAGTATCTGAGCAAAGGGGTCGTCCAAATCGTCCCGGCGCGGTTCAATATCGCGCTCGCGAAAGCGCCGCAGCGAGCTCGCTCCGTAGCGATGGTATGATGAATGCCGCCGGGTATAGGCGCGCCGAAACTCGCCGGCTTCGCGCGAGCCTTGAAGATAGGCGCCGGCAAGCCGTTCGTAGCGGGAAACGGGTCCTTGCAGCGCAGCGCCGGCGGGCTGGAACTCTTGATCAGGCGAGAGATAGAGACTCTCATGCGCGTCAATCTGCAGGAAAGAACGGCGCAACTCCTCGATCTGATAGGGATCCAGTTCGAGCCAGTCGCTGCCCAGCCGGGCGTGATGCCGCTCGTAAAGTTCTGACGCGCTCGCAGCCAGGTCTTGCGTCTCCAATATCGAAACCAGTTCGATGCCGAACTTGCGCTGGCTTTCGGATAGCGCTGACTGAACGGCGCTCATGGGATCCGCGGCGTCATCGATTCTAAAGGTATCCGCGTCGATATCTCGCAGCACGAGGATGTAGCCGGCCGGCGGGGCAAGCGGCGGCAGCGACTGATAGGACTTCGGCGCCAGGCTTTTCAAGGTCACTTACCCCCTATCCTAAGTAGCATCAAGTTAGTCATGCGAAAAAATGGACTGTAGCGGGTGGCGTAGACGGGCGACACAAGTGTCGCCCCTACGAGATCTCTCGGTGTGCAATTTCGCATGACCAACCTGGAACTGTTTGTCATTAGGGATGTTACATTAATTTACTATGGGCGCGTCAAGAGGCTGCTGTGGATGAAAGCGGGGGCGCCCTGAAACTCGAATTCGATCCAGATCGCGCTGCCGTTGACGGTTTGGCCCTCAACCTGCCCTAGCGGCTGTACGGCGTCGCCCGGTCGCAGACGGCCGAGAATCTCGCAGTTAGTGCTGGCGCAGGCGCGGACACGGGCGTTCAAGTTGTTGAGCGTCTCGACAATGAGAATCTCGACTTCGACTTCTGTCGCCGTTTCAGTATACGTTGCCGTCGGCGCGTCGGTGGCGGTCACGGTTGCGGTTTCCGTCGCGGCGTCAGTGGCGCTAGAAGTCGCGGTTGGTGTGGGCTCTGCGGTGTCAGTCGCAGATGGCTTCGCTGTCGGCGGCAGCGTCGTTTCCGTCGTTGCAGCGATGGTTGGCGCAATTGTCGGCACTTTGGTCGCAGCAGCCAGCGGCGGTCGGCGCGTGAGGACACTGCGATGCACATAAAGCAGCGCCTCGCCCTGGGCGAATTTTATCCAGACATTGTCGCCCCCCACCCGCTGACCATTCTCGTAGCGCAGCGCGACGATCCTTGAGCCGACATCGAGAAAGTCAATCGTATTGCAACCGGTGCTGGCGCAACTGCGAGCCCGGGCCCGCTCGCGGACAAAGAAGATCTCGCCCCGGCCCGGCAGGGCGCTCGGCGATTGGGTTGCCCGACGGGTTATCGTTGTCGGCGAGCTGTCTGGATCCGGGCGCGTTACGGTCGTGCGCTGAGGCGGCCGATTCACAAGCCGCGCTATTTCCCGGCGAATTACAGGCGCTTCGCGGGCGACGACAGCGCCCAGAGCGACAATCAGCAGCAAAATGACCCAAGCCAGCCAGCGCCGCGCCGGGCGCTTCTCGGACCGCTGCCGACGGGCGAAGGGAGACTCCGGTGTCGTGCGCACAATCTTCGCGTCTTGCACCAGGGATTCGGCGCCCATTTCGTTGAGGGCGAGGGTCCGCAGGGACGGCGCTTGGGGGCGGCCGATCTCATCGAGCTGCGCGACTTGCGCGTCATCAAGGTCAAACCACTCGTCGAGGCTGCCCTGCCCGACAAATTGATCGCGCAGGTCAAGCGCTGCGCCAGCCGCGTTCTCCGCCTCGAGGATCAGCGCCAGCCTTATCTCGATCGACAGGTCGGCGATGCGTCGGATTTGGTCGCGGTCGATCTGCTGCGCGCGACCAATTTTGAAGCGATTGCCGTAGTCCACATCCTGGATGACGACGACATAACCGGCCGGCGGTTGCAACCGAGGCAAATTCGCGGCTTGCTGAGTTGGAATACGTCTGAATTGCTGACCGGCCTGCAAGGCTCGCTCTCCCCGCTCTAGTCGGCCACAGCTGAGATTCTAACACGGTATGATAGCTCATGGGATTTGCGGGGCGCATGGGCAGCCGGTCATGGCGCTGGTTTGGGGCAAGACGCGGTCTCACCATCTCGTCAAATAGGAATGCCAATTCTGTTGCAGATAAACCAAGACAATGAACATGAGCAGCAAGATCACAAAAATGACTTTGCCCGGATGATTGACAAAGGCGTCTTCGAACAAATCTGACGCTCTATCGCCAAGGGACAAGCGCTCTTTGCCGCGATTTTCGGAAGGAACTTGATCGCGGCGCAGCGAACGAGCGCCGTAGCGCCTTTCCGGAAGCGGCGGACCGGGTATGCGGCGCTTCCAGCGGCTGCGGTTTGAGAAAGAAGCGTTGCGATTCGCCAACAGGACGCGGCGTGAACTCTTCTCGGCTGACGGCTCTTGATTGGCGTAGGGCGGGCGCTGGGGCATGATATAGTGGCTGGCGTAGGCGTCTATCCGCAAGGTCGAGCGCCGCAGCTCTTCCAGTTGATAGGGATCAAGCTCAAGCCAATCGCTGCTGAGGCGCGCCTGATAGCGCTGGTACAAGTCGGCTTCGGCGGCCGCCAGATCCTCCGCCTGCAAAATCGAAACCAGCTCAATGCCGAACTTGCGCCCGGTCTCCTTGAGCACATTCTCGATATATTGCGCGGGCTGCGCCGTGCCTTCGATGCGGTAGCTGTCGCTATCAATATCGCGAATCAGGCAGATATAGCCGGCCGGCGCCGCGAGCGTCGGCAGCGTTTCATAATCTTTTGGGGCGATGCTCTTCAAGGCGCCGTTTCCCGTCAAGCCGATTTCGGCTAGAAGCTGACTTGCGTCTCTATTCTAGCATCTGACGCGGCGATTCGTCTTTAGTCTCGCGCTCATAGGGGGCAGCAAATTACGGGGAGACAAGTCCTGCCCGCCGAAGAGTTTGAAATTGCGGGCGACCCAAGGGTCGCCCCTACGGATGCTGGGTTGGGCGGGGTTGGGGGTTGGAGGCGGGCGACCCAATGGCTCCCCCCTACATCCAGTTTTCCTGAGTCCGGGATTATTGCTTGCTATAACCTCGAGTTTCACTATTCTTCGCTCATTGAACTGCGACCGCCGGGCAAAGCCGCGCGTATATGCTGAGAAGAGTATAATGCAGTTATGATTATCCGCCGCATCCTCGACGACAGCTACCGCAGCGCCGTCAAGGCATTGGTCATGGGCACATCGCCGCAAGCGCTGGCGCGGGCTCGTGAACGGGCCTTCGTCAAGAGCTTGGTCGCGGAATTCCAGGAGGCGTTCAGCGATGCGGATATCCGCGTTTTTTCGGCTTACGGTCGGCGCAACTTCCGCGATTTCGGGGCGGAAAAACTGCTGAGCGACATCACGGTCGGGCGGGTGGCTGAAAGCGCAACGGTGGGGCGCGACCGGCAGGACTATTATTTTGTATCCGAGTTGCTGTGGCAGGCCGAAATCGACTTCTCGCGCGATTGGCGCCGCGCCATCTACGCCATCAACCGGCTCAACGGCGGGGCGGCAGCCGACAAACTGCTCGTTGGCGCGCGCTTGCCACGCGGAGTCGACGACTATTTGGGGACGCTGCGCGCTCCCTTTGCCGCTAGCGGAGGAACGGCGCATCTGGCGCTCATCCCGCATCCGGCGGATTGGGGGACCAGCGAGGCGACGCCCGCAATCTGGCGACTGAGCGACGGCGAGTGGGAAGAATTGACATGACGCTCCGAAAGCGTCAGACAGACCAGACAGGAGAAAGTATGTCGAAACCGGTATTGCTTGCGCTTATAGTCTTGCTCGTTGGCGGCGTTTACGCCCTCTGGCAAAATCAGACAGAAAGGATCATACGCGACATGCCGGCGATCAGCGCTGTGACGGTGGATGCCGATGGCGCGCTTATTTTTCACGGCGATTTCGCCCAAGATTGCGCGGCCGCGCCGCAAGCCGAGACAAGCAACTTTCCCAACAACCTCGACATCCAACTCGCGCGCGAGCGCTCATCGCTGGGGACTTGCGGCCTGCAAGAAGCATCTTTTACTTTTGAGTTGGCTGCGGAAGCGGCGGCTGGCTCGCCCTGGCTTATCATCAATGAGGAGGTCTGGGCGCGCGAGACCGATGCGAGCTATGAAGCGCAGAGCCTCTTCCCGGTTCATATTGACGACGCCAGCCTGAGGCTTGACGGGAGCGGCGACCTGCTGCTGTCAGTGCGCGGCAATCAAGCGGTCGGCTGCGATCTGCCGGAGCTTTACACAATGCGCGCGGCGGAGGGACGCGTTCAGATCGGCGTCTACAACGCCATGAGCGCCGATGTCGCTTGCCCCGATATGCTGGTTGAAGCGCATGAGACTATCCGCTTGCCCGCAACCGAATCGCCCGTCGATACGTTATTTGAGGTGAACACTTTTCTCATTGACGGATTGGAGACGGAAACCGTGAGCGACAGCGACAAAGTAATGACCCATATCTTCCGCGTGAATGTCAACGCGACGGAATCGCAGCCGGCGCAGATCAGCCTGGATATTGAAGGCGAGCATCCCGATGGCTGCGACTTGCCGGTGCAGGTCGAGCAAGCGCGGGAGGGCAATACCATTCAGGTCGATATCTACCGCGTCGTGCCGGCCGATATGATTTGCCCGATGATCCTGCGGCCCTATCAAGGCGCGGTCCAACTCGAGGGCGGCTTCGAAGCGGGCAGCTACACCATCAAGGTCAATTCGCATTCGCAGACGCTGGACATCTAGGAGTATCGTCATGCGCTTTCGTATTCTGCCATTGTTCTTGATTCTGTGTTTTGGCGGCTTGACCGCCGTCAGCGCCCAAGACAGCGACAGCATTGCCGTCACCATCTACAATCAGGGGTCAGCGCTAATCCGCGACCAGAGAACCCTGACGCTGGAAACGGGCGTCAACACAATCGACTTCCGCGATGTGGCCGCTACCATCGACCCGACTTCGGTCGCTTTCCGTTCGCTGACGGCGCCCGAGGGCACGGTCGTCCTGGAGCAGAATTACATCTACGACCTGGTGGACATGGAGGCGCTGCTCGCGCGCTACCTTGACGAGATGGTCTTCATCACCGCCGCCGATGGCACGGTCTACAGCGGCGAGTTGCTCAGCGGGCGCCACGGCGAGGCAATCCTGCGCACATCGGCCGGCGAGATCGTCGTCTTGCGCTTGTACGATACGCGCGATATTCGTTTTCCCGCTTTGCCCGATGGCTTAATCACCCGTCCGACGCTGCAATGGCTGCTGCGCAGCGCGACCGGCGGCGAGCATCAGGTGGAGATCACCTATCTTGCGGGCGGCATGAACTGGACCGCCGATTACAATCTGCTCTTGAGCGCCGATAAGACATCCCTGGAGCTTGTGGGCTGGGTCAGCCTCGACAATCAGAGCGGGCGCGCCTTCAATGACGCTCGGCTGAAACTGGTTGCCGGCGATGTGCAGCGGATCCAACCGGCGCCGGTTATCGCCGAAGCGCGGACAATGGCGTTTGATATGGCGCAAGAACAAGCGGAAACGGTGGAACAGCGCGACCTCTTCGAGTACCAACTCTATGAGGTAGCGCGCCCGGTCTCCATCAAGGACAATGAGACCAAGCAGATCGAATTCGTCAGCGGCGACGACATCGCGGCAACGACGTTCTACGTCTTTGACAGCTCGCCAAGCTTCAGCGCTTATCATTCGCCGATCGACTATCCCGAAGGCTTCGGCTCCCAGCCCGGCGATGTGCTGACCTACCTCGAATTCAACACCGGCGAAGAAAGCGGTTTGGGCGCGGACCTGCCGGCCGGGCGCATCCGCGTCTATCAAGAAGATGTCGATGGCGCCGGCTTGCTCATCGGCGAAAACCGCATCGACCACAAACCCGAAGGCGAAGATGTGACGATTTTGCTGGGGGTAGCTTTCGACCTGGTCGGCGAGCGGGTACAGACGGACTTCGAGACCGTTTCGCGCACGGTTGTAAGAGAGAGTTTCGAGATTCGCCTGCGCAACCGCAAGGACGACGAAGCGGTCGAGATACGCGTGCCGGAGCGGCTCTATCGCTGGAGCGATTGGCAGATCAGCGAGAGTTCGGCGGCATTCGAGAAGCTGGATTCTTCGACGATAGAGTTTCGTATAACGGTGGCGCCCGGCGCAGAGGAAGTCCTGACCTATACGGCGCAGTACAGTTTCCCGCGGAACCGATAGATTCCGGCAGGGCAAGAAGCCACATTCACGAAATACGGGCGATCCAATGGGGCGCGTAGACACCGCCCGTCGATCTCGCCCTTGGGTCTTGTCAACAGGAGCGGAAAGCGGCGACCGACATCACTCCGGCGTCTCGCAGAGGCCGAAGCTGTCCTGCATGAACTGTATATGGGAATCGAAGGCGGTCGTGTCTTCGCCGTCCCAGCAGCGCTCATAGGAGCTGTCGCCCCGCAGCGCCCAGGAATTCTTCACATCGCTAAGGTCCGTATGCAAGATGCGCAGCACGCGCCACTGAATGCGCGGATCCAAAACCGGGAAGACCACTTCCACTCGGTTGAGCAAGTTGCGCCGCATCACGTCGGCGCTGCCCATATAGATCTGCTGACGCTCGGGGGCGTTGCGGAAATAATAGATGCGGCTGTGCTCCAGGTAGCGCCCGACGATGCTCTTGACGCGGATATTCTCGCTCAAGCCGGGCAGCCCGGGCCGCAAGCAGCACAGCCCGCGCACGATCAAGTCGATTTTTACGCCGGCTTGCGACGCCTGATAGAGCTTGCGAATCAAGTCGTCTTCTTCCAACTGATTCATCTTGAAGATCATCCGCGCGTCCAAGCCTTGCCGCGCCGCGTCAATCTCGTTATCGATTAAGGCGAGCAGGCTGTCTTTCAGATACTCGGGCGCGACCAGAAGCTGCTTGTATGCCGTTTCCGGCGCGTATCCGGTGAGCCGATTAAACAGGCGGGAGGCGTCGTCGGCAATTTGCTCGTTGCAGGTGAACAAGCCGATATCGGCGTAGAGCCGCGCCGTCGTCGCGTTATAATTGCCCGTGCCCAGGTGGACGTAGCGCCGCAGCCCGTCCCGCTCCCGCCGGACCGCCAGCGACACTTTGGCATGCGTCTTCACCGGCAGCTCCTCAACGCCGTAGATGACATGCACGCCTTTTTCCGCCAGCGCGGTCACCCACTCCAGGTTGTTCTCTTCGTCAAAGCGAGCCTTCAACTCCACCAGGGCTGTGACCTGCTTTTCATTGTCGCGCGCTTCCATCAGCGCATCGACCACCGGCGAGTTCTTGCCCACGCGGTACAAGGTCGTCTTGATCGCCAGCACATCCGGGTCGCGCGCCGCCCGCTTGAAGAAGTCTTCCACCGGCGAGAAGGAATCGTAGGGATGATGCACGATGACATCCTGCTGGCGAATGACCTCGAAGAAATCGGCCGACTGGGCGAAGGGCTTCGGCACGCGCGGCGAATAGGCCGGGTCTTTCAAGTCCGGGCGGTCCACTTGCAGCAACTCGAAGAGATCGGCCGAGCCCAATTTCCCGTTGATGCGGAAGACCTGCCGCCGCGACGGCACTTCCAGCGAATCGGTCAAACGCGAGAGCATCCGCTCGCTGATAGCCGCCGGCACGCTCAAGCGCACCACCAAGCCGAAGCGCCGCTCGCGCACGCTCTGCTCGATGATGGACTTCACATCGATCAAGTCTTCGTCTTGCTCATGCTCATAGTCGATATCGGCATTGCGCAAGATCCGGAAGGGGAAGGCTTCGCGGATCTGCATGCCGGGGAAAAGGTCCATCAAATAATCGGCGATGATGTCTTCCATCCACAAGTAGCGACAACCTTCGTGTTCGTCGCCGGTATAACTCTCCAGGACGTTTTCCAGGCGGACGAGGCGCGGCAGCGTATCCACCGGCACCTTGACGCGAGCGAATTCGATCTCGTTCGCCATATCGCCCTGATCCCGCTCCAGGTAAACGCCCAGGTTGAGGCTCAGGTTGGAAATGAAGGGAAAGGGGCGGGCGTGGTCCACCGCCAGCGGGGTCAAGAGCGGGAAGACCTCGGCGCGGAAATACCAACTGATCGCATCGCGCTCGCTCGGGCTGAGGTCGCTGGTCTTGATACAGTAGACGCCTTCATTTTCCAGCAGCTCGAAGACTTCTCGGCGCACCCGCCGCTGCCGGGCGATCAGGTCGGAGACTTCGTCATGTATTTGCCGCAGGAGTTGGGCCGGCGTGGTGCCATCGGGCCGCGTGCGCGGGTTGCTAAAAGCCAGCCGCTGAAAATAGGCGCCGACCCGCACCATATAAAACTCATCCAGATTGTTGCCGACGATGGCGATGAACTTGACGCGCTCCAGCAAGGGCGTCGTCTCGTCTTCCGCCAGCGCCAAGACGCGCTTCTGGAAATCTATCGTGCTCAATTCCCGGTTGATGAAATTCTCGGGCGTCAACTCCGGCGCCCGCCCTTCCGCTGCCTCTATCATGTCGCCGCCGAATGCTTTTGCAGAATCAATAATCGCTACAGCCAAATGATACTGTAAGATTTGCGGAATTGCGACAGCCTTCGCCGCTCGGGGCAATCGTATCAAATTTTTCTTTTACCACCGAGGACACAGAGAAAAGCTGTTTAGATAGCCTGTTGACAGAGACAGTTTCCGCTTCGCCGCCCGGCAAGCGCAACCGCGGCGGCGGATTTCGCGTATATTATAAGAATGCGACAGACGGAGGCAAGTCGGTATGAAATTCAAGATCGGCGTTGGGATCGGCCTGGCATTGGTCATTGTGCTCCTGCTCTTGCCCGGCATGTTGGGCCGGCTGATCGGCCTGGTGATATCGCTGGCGGTATGGGCGTCGAGCGGCTACCTGGCGGGCAAGCTGCTGCAAGGCAAAGGTTACGGATTGATCGGCAATATCGTGCTGGGCATCGTCGGCGGCTTCGTCGGCTCGCTGCTAGTCACGCTGTTTGGCATCACCGGTTTGGTCAAGCTGCCCTTCGTGGGCGGGATTCTGGTCGGGGCGCTGGGCTCGGCGGCGGTGGTGGTCGTGGCGGGTCTGCTTGGGGATGAGGGGAACGGAGAATAAACATTTTTCAAATGCGCGCGCAAATGCTATAATTAGCTTGTCGCAGTGATAAATTAGAAACATTCCCGTGGAACAAAATGCGCAGTTCTTCATTACGGTCGGCACGGTCATCGCCGTGTTTCTATGGCTTAGGAATGACATCAATCGCCTTGATGCGAAGATAGATCGCGTGGACGCGAAAGTCGACCGCGTGTATGACACCCTTCAGAGCGATATCAATTCCCTGCGCGGAGACATTGCATCCACTCGCTCCGAGGTGGCATCAATCCGGGAAAGCCTCGCCTGGTTGCGCGGCCGGTTGGGATACGGTGACGCGAACCCGGATGATAATACGCAATAACTATTCGAGCCTTTCCGTGACTTGCTCTTCCTAATCAGTTTTCATCATTGGCTAACAGGCCTGTTTCCCGCAAGAGCAGGGACCTTAACACATCTCCGGCCTGACGCAGTCCTTCGACGTAGCCTCGCTCGTAAGCGCAATAAGCACATTTATGTCTTCCGCTTTTACCCTCTTCGCCGGCTTGACTGAATGGCAGTTCCAACATTATGTGATCCAGCGGTTCTCGGTTTTGTGCTTGTCTGTGTATGTGGCATGAATTGGTATATTTTGCCATTTGCTCTCTCCATTAGACAACGCTCGTGTCACAGTCATAATTTGTGATCAGCACTTCATTCACCGCTCCTCTTTTGTCACTCTTGCAGTTGACCATCCGCGGCGCTTTTACGTCTTTGAAAGTGAAAATCGAGCTTGGATACAGCTTCCTGATGAATTCCGTGTCACTATTGGAAAGCATGATCCTTGTCCCGCGCTCGTGAAGCACGAGACATAGATCACGCAGCGCTTCTTGTTCCGCTTCCGCAAAACCGCCGATGGCATAACTTGTAAATGATGATGTTTGACTAACGGGATGATAAGGAGGATCGAAGTAGACGAAGTCACCTTCGCCAGCGGCAACTTCGGTAAAGCTCGTCGAATGTAGGTCTACACCTTGCAGCGCCCGGTGACAGGCTCTTAAGATATCTGGTTGACAAATCGCGGGCTTGACAGAACTACCAATTGGCACGTTGAACTCGCCGCGGCTGTTGACGCGCCACAAGCCGTTGTAACAAGTCTTGTTGAGGTAGATGAAACGCGCCGCGCGCTCTAACTGCTCTGAGAGGTGATGTTGCTTTCTAATCTCGTAGTAGTAGTCTTTGCCATGCTTCTCGGCGTGAATTTGAAGCTTTTGTATGAGCGCCTCGACATCACCTTGAACGACTCGGTACGCATTGATAAGATCCGCATTGACATCACTTAAGAATGCCTGCCCCCCCCCCCGCCAAATTAATTTTTCGTTCATTTTTCAAAGCGAAGAAAAGCGCGCCGCCGCCGACAAAGGGTTCGTAATAATTATTGAATTCGGGTGGAATACGCTTCAGCAATTCCGGCAACAGGCTGCGCTTGCCGCCGACCCATTTGACAAATGGTTTGGCCGGTACCGCGCTGGCGCCCGCAAATTCAGAGGATAGCGGTTGCTGTGACATGTGTTCGGACTTCAAATTCTTTTCTCAGTAAACGCAAGCAAGTAATGCAACAATCAGAAGGATAGCGTAGAGGCGAGTCTTGAGTCGCCCAAATGCAAAATGGCGATGTAACGGGCGATCCAAGGATCGCCCCTACAGATTTCGAAAATGAGAATCGCCGTCCTTTTTGCATGACTTACTTTCACTTACTTCTGTGGCAAAGTATTTCGCACACTTGATCTATATGATCATTTTCCCCGCCTGTCAAGCGCGGCAAAAAAGGGGAGTAAGACGGGCAAGCCACGTGCTCGCCCCTACAAAGCTCCAAAATAGAGAGAACACTAAGGACATAGAGATTTTTGACAAGTTTGTGCGCAACTGCATATCCTCACAATTAGACAGTCACATAAAAGCCAGAATCCAAATCCCCTCTCATCTATGGTATACTTCCCGACTTATACTGAATTGAGCGCATGACAATTTAAGGACACTGCATGGGTTCACCTGACAAAGACATGCTCCTCGACTGGTATCGGCAGATGGCGCTCATTCGAGAGTTTGAAGAGACCTGCCATCGGCTCTACGAAGAGAAGCGCATCACCGGCGTCTACATGCACCTCTACAGCGGCCACGAAGCCAGCGGCGTCGGCTCGATGGCGGCGCTGCGCAAGAGCGACCACGTCATCACCGCTTACCGCGATCATGGCATCGCCCTCATCCTGGGCATGGACCCCAAGGCGGTCATGGCTGAGATGATGGGCAAGAAAACCGGCAGCAGCGGCGGCAAAGGCGGCTCCATGCACTTGGCCTCCAAAGAGCACAATTTCTGGGGCGGCTACGCCATCGTCGGCGGTCATCTGCCTCTGGCGGCCGGCATCGCCCTCGAAGCGCGCTATCGCGGCAAGGACGATGTCACCATGACCTACGTCGGCGATGGCGCCACCAATAACGGCTACTTCCACGAATCGCTCAACATGAGCGCGATCTGGGATCTGCCTGTCATCTGGATCATCGAGAACAACGGCTATGGCATGGGCACCGAGGTCGAGCGAGCCAGCGGGCAAACCGAGCTGCACCGCAAGGCGGAGGCTTATGGCATCAAGAGCTTCGGGCGGGTGGATGCCCAGAATGCGCTGGAGGTTTACGCGGTGGCGTCGAAGGCGGTCGAATACGCGCGGGAGAACGGTCCCGCCGTCATCGAGCACGTCACCTATCGCTATCGCGGACATGGCGTCTCCGACAAGCAATACGACGCCCGCGAGGATATGTCGGCCGAACTTAAAGAGTGGCTGGCGACGCGCGAGCCGATCAAGATACTGCGCGATTGCATCGAAGCGCAACACGGCGATGTGAGCGAAATTCTGGCGCGGCATGAGGCGGATGCGGAGCGCATCGTGGCGGAATCGGTGAAATTCGCTGAAGCCAGCGAACTGCCGAGCAGCAGACAAGAATTATTACAGAATACCTATGTGCCGTCCGAGCTAGTGCACAAGACCGCGCAGAGCATCGGCGCCGGCATTGATTGAAGGAATCAAGGATATATCATGGCAGCTAGAAATGTCGCCATGCGGGAAGCGATCCGCCGGGCGCTAAGAGAAGAAATGCAGCGCGACGAGAACGTCTTCGTCATGGGCGAAGAGGTGGCTTACTGGCAAGGCACGCACCGCGTCACGCGCGGCTTCCTGGAAGAATTTGGCGAGCGCCGCGTCCGCGATACGCCTATCAGCGAGATGGCCATCGGCGGGCTGGCGGTCGGCGCGGCCATGGCGGGTTTGCGGCCCGTGGCTGAATTCATGACGATCAACTTCGCCTTCCTGGCGCTGGACGCTATCGCCAATCACGCGGCCAAAGTGCGCTACTTCTTCGATGGCATGTTCAAGGTTCCGCTGGTTTATCGCGCGGCGAGCGGTTGGGGCAACCAAGCCACGGCCTCCCACTCGCACGCGCCCGAGCCGATTTTCGCCCATTTTCCGGGGCTCTATGTCGGCTGCCCGTCAAATTCGCTGGATGCCTACGGCATGCTCAAAGCTTCCATCCGCGATGACAATCCGGTGCTCTTCACCGAGAGTATCGCCCTCTATCCCAAGCCCAGCCCGATGCCGGAGGACCTCGATGAGGACACTCTAATTCCCATCGGCAAGGGCGATATCAAGCGCGAGGGGAGCGATGTCACGCTGGTGGCTTATGCCCGCGGCGTCGACTGGTCGCTGCAAGCGGCGCGGGATTTGGCGCGCGATGGCGTCGAGGCCGAGGTGGTGGACCTGCGCTGGCTGCGTCCGCTGGATATGGCGCTGGTTTACAAAAGCTTCAAGAAGACCAACCGCTGCGTCATCGTGGAAGAATCCCTGCCGATGTACAGCTTTGGGGGGGAGATCGCCGCGCTGCTGCAAGAGAACATGTTCGATTACATGGACGCGCCGATCAAGCGCGTCGCCGCCGAAGATGTGCCCCTGCCCTACTCGAAAGAGATCGAACTGCTGGCGCTGCCGAACGCGCGGAAGGTCGTCAACGCGGTCAAGGAGATCCTGTAAATGGCGCATGAAGTCAAGCTCACAATGGATGGTCTGCTGATCAACTGGCTCAAGAATGTCGGCGACGATGTCAGCGCGGGCGACGTCATTGCCGAATTCGAAGCCGACAAAGCGACCGTCGAGATTGAAGCCGGCAACGCGGGTCAGCTCCTGGAATTGCGGGCCGAGCCGGGCGATGAAGTCGGCGAAGGCACTGTGATTGCGGTCATTGGCGCGGCCGGCGAAAGCGCTGGGTCCGCCCCGTCAGAGGCGGCAAGCGAGGCCGCGGAAAAAGACGGAAAAAGGACGGAAAAGGACGGGAAAACTGCGGACAATGGACGAACAATCAACGAAGACGGGCGGATAAAAGCATCGCCTCTGGCGCGCCGCATCGCCGCGGACAAGGGCATCGACCTGGGGCGCGTGACTGGCTCCGGTCCCGGCGGCCGCATCGTCAAAGCGGATATCGAAAACTTCAAGGCGACGCCGCAGTTGCCGCCCCTGCCCGCTGCGCCGCCGGCCGCGACTGTCGGTCAAGCCACCTGGGGCAAGCTGCCCGACGCCGATGTCGAGGTCGTTCCGCTCTCGCGCATGCGCCGAGCGATCGCCGATGGCACCATCCGCAGCAAGAGCAATACGCCCCATTTCTACGTCACGGTCGAGGCGGATGTGGCGCCGTTGCTGGCTTTGCGAGCGGAGATCAACAAGGCGCTGGCGGAGCGGGGCGTCAAAGTCAGCGTGAACGACATGCTGATTAAGGCGCTGGCGTTGACCTTGCGGGAATTCCCCAACTTGAATACGCATTATTACGGCGACCGCTTCGTCCGGCACGAGCGCATCAATATCGGCATCGCCGTCGCCTTGCCGGAGAATGGCTTGGTCAATGTGGTCTGCCATGATGCCGACAAGATCGCGCTGAGCGAGATGGCGGAGGCCAACAAGGCGATGTACGAACGGGCGCGGAGCGGGCGCATCAAGCCGGACGACATTCGCGGCGCCACCTTCACCATCAGCAATATGGGTCCTTTCAACATCAAGGAATTTTCGGCGATCATCAGCGCGCCGGAAGCGGGCATCCTGGCGGTGTCATCGGCGCTGCGCGTGCCGGTCGCGCAGGCGGACGGGACGCTGGGCGTCGGCAGCCGCATGAATATGACCTTGAGCGTCGACCATCGGGTCAGCAACGGCGCTGAGGGCGCGCAGTTCATGAATCATCTGCGGGACTTGATCGAGAATCCGCTGCGGCTGCTGGATTTGTCGGCGGTCTGAGGCGAGATGAATGCCAAGACCGCAAAATGCGGTTTGATAATGAAGTGACTCCGACTGAACAGCGGTCGGCTCGTAGACCTGAGGATGGGCCGCGCGTCCTGATCGTCGAGTCGCTGTATCATCCTGAGGAATTGCAGGCTGAGATTCGACGAAGTTCGCCCGGGAGTTCGGTTCCGCTTTTCCCGCGCAGCATGGCTCAGTACGCTTGGGCGCGGGCGATGCGGGGAGCTGGTTGCAAGCTGGAGGTTTTCTGGCGGAACTTGCCGGGGTTTGGCGCCAGGGATATCAGCCGCTTGCGCAGCAGCGTGTATCGCAGCGGGCTGAGTCCGGGCAAGATCGCCGCCGCCTTGATTCGCCGCTTTCCGCCACAGCTCAACCCCGACCTGCGGCGCCGCAATCAACTGTTGCTGGCGCAGGCGGCTCGCTTCCAACCCGACATTATCTGGCACTCCGGCGGCAACCGCGAGATCTTGCCGGCGACTTTGGCGCGCCTCAAAGACGAGCATGACTGCAAGATTGTATACAGCAACGGCGATTCGCCAATCGTGTTTTCCCATGCCATCGAGCGCATTGCCGCGCCTTTGTACGATCTGGTGCTGGTCAACGATTATTATCACGGCATGCAGTGGCGAGAATTGGGCGCGCCGCGGGTTGAGTGCTTGCCGGGCGTCGGCGTGGATCCTGAACTGCATTATCCTCAGCCGATTAGCGATGCGCCCGACGCCACCCTCTGCGATATCGGGTTCGTCGGCACTTTGACGCCGGACAATTTGTACAGCGAGCGGGTAGCGGCGCTGACGAGCCTGGGGGAGTTTGACCTGGGCGTCTGGAGCGTGCACGAGGTTCCGGCGAGTTTGCAGCCATATTATCGGGGATCGGCGCTGGGCGAGCGGATGCTGCAGATCTTGTCGTCGGTGAAGATCAGCGTCAACGTTCACGGCGATTTCATGCGTTACGGCGGGAATATGCGCCTGTTTGAATGCGCGGGCTTGGGGACGTTTCAGTTGGTGGATGACAGGCCGGGCGTACATGAGTGGTTCGTTGACGGCGAGCACCTGGTCACGTTCAGCGATCTCGAGGATTTGCGGGAGAAGGCGCGTTATTACCTGGCGCATGATGAGGAGCGGGGGCGGATTGCGGCGGCGGGGCGGGCGCATGTCTTGGCGCATCATCGTTATGATCAGCGGCTGGCGCGGGTGTTTGAGTTGTTGGGGGAGGTGTGAAACCCCTAAATGTTGGGGTGCTACAGCCAATGTCATGTGCCTAAACTAAAGTTGTACATAACTTTAGGAGGGTATAATGTCTTGGCATCAAACTACTGTAATTGGTCATATCGGCGCTGATCCGACATTGAACCACACTTCACAAGGAAAGGCAGTCTGCAACTTCAGTGTTGCAGTGAACGACCGTTGGTACGACCGGCAAACGGGTATTCGGCGAGAAAAGACAACCTGGTATCGCGTAACCGCTTGGGGCGAGCGAGCCAGGAATTGCAAGACAAATCTCTCAAAGGGACGCAAAGTAAAGGTAACCGGGAATGTAAGCGCCGAGGCTTACATCAGCAACAACGGTCAGTTGAAAGCGTCGCTCAACTTGACCGCGCATGATGTGATTTTCATCGAAATTGGTGGACGCGACCGACGAGAGCGGAAACATTCAAACACCGAACAAATCAAGAACGTGTCGACACGCCCGGCTCAACACGTGATAAAAAGACCGGTCGCCACACAAAGCAACCGCAGAGTTGCAACTAAAGCAGCCAAGCGCAAACCCCGGAACCAAGGCCACGCATCAAAGACTGACAAGGCTGGCAACAGTACAATTCAAGCAAATCAGAGACTGGAAGTAAAACAAATTCGCGCAGAATTAGGAGTGCTGAGAAACAAACAAGGCCAGCTAACTCGTCTAATGCGCAACGTCACATATCGCGGTGGCAAGAAAAGCAAGAATGCAGACTACCATGATACGAAGGAACAACTGATCGCAGTTGAAGATAGAATTCAATTCTACGAACAAGCTTTGGCAAGCGTACTAAACTCACGGACAAAGAAAGCAAACCATATCATCCAAATCGGTTCCACAGTTATCATTCGATACGATTACAGCAACAAAGACGAGGGCTACACCATTGTAAGCACGCCTCTGTCGAAACGTTCAGAAAGTACAATCTCCGCAAATAGTCCAACTGGTGCTGCTTTATTGGGCAAGCAAAAAGGCGACAAAGTCAGAGTGCAAACGCCAAATGGTAATGTAAAACTCCGAGTGGTTGACGTTCATTAACCTTGCCGCATTATCAGGAACCATACCAATGATCAACATCACCACCACACTCTCCAACCACATCCTGCGTATCCAACTCAACCGGCCGGAGAAGAAGAACGCGTTGACGCCGGCTATGTACGACGCGCTGCGGGAAGCGATCGAGCGCGGCAATGAGGACAGGGACATCCGCGTCATCACGATCACCGGCAGCGGCGACAGCTTCTGCGCCGGCAACGACCTGAACAGCTTCTTAAAAGAGCCCGGTTCGGAGTCGGCGGCGCGCTTCATCAAGGCGATCGCGATGGCTGAAGCGCCTATCGTGGCGGCGGTCAATGGGGTGGCGGTGGGGGTCGGCGTGACGATGCTGCTGCATTGCGACCTGGTTTACGCGGCGCCGGGCGTCAAGTTCAAGTTCGCTTTTATCGACCTCGGTTTGCTGCCGGAAGCGGGCTCGACTTATCTGCTGCCGCGGATGATGGGCTACAGTCGGGCAGCTGAGTTGCTGATGCTGGGCGAGGTCTTCACAGCCGAGAAAGCGCGGGCCTGCGGGATCGTGAATCAAGTGGCGGCGGCGGAAGAATTGGAAGCGCTGGCGCAAGCGAAGGCGGAGGAATTGGCGGCCAAGCCACCGGAGGCGCTGCGTCAGACGAAGATGCTCTTGCGTCGGGGGACTGCAAAGACGGTCGAGGAGACGATGGCGCTGGAACTTGACATGATCGGCCAGCGCTTGGTCTCGGATGAGGTACGGGGAATCATGCAGGCTTTTTTCGCGCGGCGGCAAACCTAAAACTCTGGGCTTGACGCAGCGTATTCAGCAGCAAGGGAGGACATGCTATGCCGCGATTGTTGATCTTGAGCGTCTTGGCAATCGCCGTCGGATTAACCGCAATCTTCATCGGCTTGCAAGCCGCTGTCGCAGTTTGCGTTGGCGCGGGGGTCGGCGCTGTTGTCGCCTTCAGCCTCAATAAGAACCCGCTATACGGCGCTGGCGCTGGCTTGGGTCTGTCGCTGTGTGTCATGATTTTCTTCGTCTACATTTATACCCGACCGCCTCGCTGCGATTTCGGCGATCCAGTCGACTTGCCAACCTTGACGCATCCCGCCGGCTACGTATACGTGATTCAGGACACAGAATTCAGCAAGCGTTACAAGATCGGCAGAACGAACAATCCCGCCCGGCGTCTGCATGAGATTCGCACTGTATTGCCGGGCGAGTCGGACATCGTCGCCATTATCGACACGCCGGACGCGCCGGCGCTGGAATGGCAATTGCATCAGCGCTACGCGGACAGCCGCAAGCGCGGCGAATGGTTTGATTTGAGCGACGCGCAAGTCCATGAGATCTGCCGCATCTGAATCACGAACATCACATTATTTTCGCATGATCACCACATCCGCCCTGCTCGGCGCGGGCATCGGCGCAGTTGCGGCGTTAATCACCGCCGAAGTCAGCCTCCAAAGCGCGGCCGGGGGCGCTATCATCGGGCTGGTCATCGGCCTTTTCTTCGGCTTGCGCAGCGTCATGCGCCAATCGCGGCCGCCGGGACTCAAGAAACTCCGCGACCGAGAGCGCGGCAAACATGATAAACTGAGGGGGAAAGCTGAACTGGAATTGAATCGAAGACAGTTTCTGCGAAACAAGTGATATGGCTAAGGGCAGCGCAGCGCCACAAGTCAAGTCCATCGGGAGTCAGTCGGCGCCGCTGCTGCATCTGATCGCCTTCGCCGTCTTGAGCGCGGTCATCGGCGCGGTCATCGCTTTCGTTCTGGCCGAGGGCTTGCCGGAGGGCGCATTCGTCGGCGCGTTATTGGGCGGGAGTATCGGCATCATCATCGCCATCCGGCGGGCGAGCGGGGCGGCGGGACCGGCTTTCGAATATGAAGCGGCCGGCATCCATGACGACAACTTGATCACGACAGCGCGGCGGAATCTGGTCCGCGAAGCTTATCGCGATTCTTTCGGCGGGCCAGTCCTTGACGAAAAGATTGAGCGATCAGGAAGCGCTGCCCGGACCGAGCGAGGAGCGCGGCGGGAAAGCTGATGAAGTCAAGACGCCCGAACTGGAAGGGGCTGGCGACGATTGCCTTCGCCTTATTCATGGCTGGGGTCTTTGTGCAATTGGGCGGCGATCGATATGGCGAGGGCACAGAATGGCTCTGGGCGTTTCCGGGCGCTTTGCTCGGGCTGTATCTTGTGAAGCCATTTGGTCACTACCGGTGGAAGCAGCCGGAAGAAGAGACCGACGCGGCGGCCGTTAGTTACCCGCCCAGCCAATCGCCACGGGCCGCAATGGAGCGCAGGTGGCGGCGCTTGGGCAGTGTGCGCGGCAACCTGCTCAGCGATGTCGACAGGCAATCGGACCTGAGCGAGGCATTATACCGCCTGGAATATGGACCCAAGATCAGCGGCGACGAAAGCTGGATGCCGCCAATGGACAAGACGCAAGCTTATGACTTGCAGATGCCGGCGCAGAAACGCAAGCGCAAAGGCAAACCGAAACGCCAGCGTTAGGGCTGAGCGTCCGCGCCGTAGACCAAAGTGTCCGGATAGAAGCCGAACCAGCCGAACCAAAAAGCCAGATGCCCGCCGATGCGCGGGAGTTGCTGGCTGTCTTCGCTGATTAGAGCCGCTTCGGTGATTTGCCAACTCCGGCCGTCAGCGCTGATCAAAGAGGCGTCGTCCGCGCCGGCTTCAAATGTCAAGTCGCCGCTGTCGTAGGCGCGTACCGCCGCGCCGCCGGGCTCGAAGAAGTCGCGCGAGGGACTGGCGTCGGCGATGATGACGACATTGGCATCGCCGACGCGGTCATTGATGACGCGCTCCGGGATAATTGTCGCGAGCGGATAGGCTTTGGCTTGCCCCTGCAAGCGCAGGGCGAATACCATCTCCTTGTTCTGAATCAGAGCCGTATCTTGCTGCCATGAGGGGAACATCAGATCCGCGCTGTTGAAGTAGTCGCTGTAGGCGGCGCCGTTGCTGTAATTGCGCAAGAAGCCGGTATCAAGGCTGAGCACGCTGGTATCCGGATGCGCGGTCAGCCAGCTTTCCCAGTCAGTGACAACGACCGGCAGCACATCAAGCGCGAGGCCGCTGGCAGCCAGGGGACCGAAGGCCGGTTCGCCCGTGATGGCGTTCCAGACGGTGTCGGTGTTGCGGTCGTACATCAGCTTGTTCGAGCGCATGAGCATGCCGGTCGAGCCAAATTCCAGCACCGCGTCGCCCAGCTCGACGCGTTCGCCGGTCAGGTCGGTGTAGGCGAGGTCGGGGATGCTGACGTCATAGAGCACGCCGGCGCCGCAGAGCGTACAATAGGCGAGCATCACCGGCATACCGCTAACCTGGCCTGTGACGCCGACGCTCAGCGCCTCGTCGCCAGCGGCGAGATCGGGCAATTCGGTCAGGGCGTCCGCGTTTTCGTCGTCAAGCCAAGCGACATCGGCGGCGCGGAGCCAGCCCGAGCGCGGGCAATCAGCCGAGCGTCCGTAGATCAGCAGCCAGTCTTCGCCCCGGCGGCCGCGCACCTCGAAGGGCGTGGGGGCCCGGAAGTTGCAGACTTGCTCGCCGTCCGCTGCGTCATAGAGCGGCGCGAAGCCTATGACATCGTTGAACATCTCGTGCCAGTTCAGGAGCCGCAGCGGGTAGGCGCGGCTATCGCCATTGAAGCTGATGCCGAAGACCAGTTCATCGGCGGCTGGATAGCTGCAGTCGTCATCGCGGCAGAAATCCGGATACTGGAGGCCTTCTTCAACCGCCGCCTGCGGGCTGATCTGGCGCGCGTTAACCAGCGAGGGAATGCCGTCGACGGTGACGCCGCCCCAGACCGGCTCCACCATGTTGATCGCGGCTGACTCCATCACGCCCGGTTGGAAGAAGCGCGTGAATTCCGGATCGACGAAGTTGGCCAAGAGCTGGCCCTTGAATTCGTCGTAATGCGGCGGCAGGGCGATGTCATTGGCGCCAGCCCATTCGAAGTATTCCCGCCAGCCCGTATCCTCGCCGGTCAGAGCGCTCAGCGCGCCGAAGACGCCCCGGCTAAGCTCGGCGCTGCGCGCGAAGTAGGCGATATCGATCAGCGGCGCGATGTAGAGCGGATCGCCCGAAGCGGCAACCGCCTCAAAGACCGCCACATCAATCAAGCGTCCGCGGGAGGCGTCAAAGGCTGAGCCCAGCATCTGTATCATGGTCTTGCGATAGTTATTGGCGTCGTAATCGAGCGCGTCCGCCGCCGGCGCCAGCAGCAGGACGAGCGTCAGTATTAAGCCTGCGAGTCTTTTCATCGGGGAAGCCTTCCCTTCCATAGCGACTTTAGCCTAGAGTTTAGTCGACAAAACTTACTGAAGTATTGTCGCGGTCGGGCGCGGCAACAGTTGCCGCCAGGGGCGTCAATGGCGGACGCGAAGAGCGCCGAGCACAACCGTATCGTTCTGCGCGCCTTCCACGTTGGTCAAGACATTGTAGCGGATGGCGAAGGGCAGCGCATACCAGCCGGTCAGCACCCGGTATTCGCCCTCCGCCAGGGTGCTGATATCAATTATCAGCGTCTCGGCGAGTTCGCTGCCGGCGGCGATTTGGCCGAAGGAGCGGTCATCGGGGCGGTCAATCACAGGCAGCCCGCGTTCGTCCAGAATGTGAATGAAGCGGACGTCATTGTTGGAACGATCGGCTTCAAAACGCCACCACAGGCGTATGGCGACCTCGTCGTCGAATTGCTTGGGCAGGTAATAGCCAGCCAGCTCGATGCCATCGGCAAAGCGAACGGGATCGTAGATGGCGCCATTTGTCAGGACTTGGGTAAGGACGTTGTCAACAGTCACGCCTTGGCAGAGCAGGAGCTCGGTATCAATGCGTTCGGGGCATGGCGGATCGAGGGCGATGCGAAAGGTATGGTAGCCGTCGCGGGCGATTGGCAGGGGGATCGAAATCGGAATCCTGCCGTCGACTTGCAGCGTTTGCAGCGGGACGCCATTCAGCGACAGATGCAGCCGGCGATTGACCGCTTCCAGCGTCGCGCTGAATTCCATCCAGCCGGGCTGTTCCTTATAGATGTAAGTCACATGCGTTTGGCCATCCCATCTGGTCGAGTGTAGTTTTGCTGTCCGATCCGGGCTAAAGGGCGTCTCAAACAGGGCATAGCGCTGGTCTTCAAAAAAGGGCTCGCCAAGCCACTGCCGCGCTCGCGGCAAAAGTCCAGCCTGCCCGCTTTCCAAAGCGCGGACTTTGTTGATGATAACCACATCGGCATCCGAGTCGTTCAGCAACGTGGGGCGAAAGCTGGAGAGCAATTCGAGGCGAGCGGGGTCGACCGGCGTCGTCCGGGTATCATGGCCCGCAATGAGAGGTTTGCCATGCGCCGTTTGCAGGTACATGGCCTCCTTGGCGGCTAAGAGATTGTCATAAGGCGCGTTGAAGATAGCGCGGATATCCCGCCGTACCTTGAGATTATGAATCGCCTGCGGGATTTCGGCCGGCACGGTGGGAAACTCGGCAAAGAGCTTATAATCCTCCACCAGCAATACAAGAGCCGCGGCGGCGAAAAGCCAGCGGATGTAGCGGTGGCGTTGCTGAAAGAATCGACTGGAGCAAAGGGCGGCGACGCCGAAACCGGCCAAGAGCGCGAAAGCGGGGGCGAAAAGAAACATGAACCGGCCTGGCGCGCGTACCAGCTCAAAGAAGGGCAGGTTCATCAGCAAAACAAAGGGAAATGGCACGACCGTCTCATAACCGGCGACGGTAGCGGTAAACGCTTGGTCATATACTTTAAGCACCGGACCAAGAGCAAAGAGCCATCCTGTCAAAGCGACAAAGAACCACCAGCGAGCCGCGCGCCGCTGGATAACGCCGACAAGCGCCAGAGAGCCGCCAAGGAGCCCAAGGTAGCTGGCGCCTTCCGCCAAATTGATGCCGATGACTTGTGCCGAGTGCCGGGCGATATCAGCCCAGAACGGATTGGCAAAGGAAGGTGAAACGACGCCAAGCAGGTCAAGGCTGAAGCGCACGTGGCCGCCGACATCAGTAAGTTCGGTGGCGCTAAATAAAGCCGACATAATCGGGGAGAGGAACAGCAGAAGGAGGAGGCCGCCAGCGGTTGCAACTGTGGCGCAGCGAATCGCGCCGAGATAATCGCGGCGGTAAGCGCGAGCGATCAAGAAAAGCGCGGTGAAGGGCGCCAAGACATACAGAACTTGCAAGGCGTGGCCCATGGCGGACAACAGAAATAGCAATACAGCGGCAACAAGACGACGGAGGCCGCCCTCATCCGCATAATCAAAGAGAAACATGATGAATAGCGGCAGGGGCCATTGCATCAGAAGACCGAGATGCCCGGCGAAAAGGCGGCCCTGCATCATCGGAAAGACCATATAGACCAACCCGGCAAACAAAGCCGGGAAAGTCTGACCAGGCGGCAGCCAACGCCGAGCCAAAAGAAAAAGCGATAGTCCGTTCAGCCAGAGCGCCAGGATTGCCGTCAGGTTGTAAGCGGCGGCGAGAGGCATAAAATACGCGAAAAGGGTACCGGGAAGGAACTTCAGCGGATGCGCCCAGAGTACGGTCGCGGAGAAGCCATCCGGATGGCCTAGCAGGGAATGCTCAAAGATGTCATCACCGTTTTGCAGAGCCGTTTTGTACCACCAGATATGTCGCGCGGATTCATATACATCGCCGGAATCGCCGCCAAGGAAGCTGGTCGAAAACGAGCCGATGACAGGCGCGGCCAGATAAGCCGCTACCAGCAGGTAAACGAAGGCGGGCAGCAAAAGGCGGTGGTCAAATCGTCTTATCAATTGACGCCCTCATTAGCATTACTGACGCTCGCGCGACTATACAGCTTGGGTTTCGGCTTTGCGCTGACAAGGTTCATGAGCTTTCAATCAAGGGCTTCGGCCGAGAGCAGCAGGCGGGCATGGGCTGTGCGATAAATCCGATAAGGCGCCTCATGCCGAAAACTCCGGAAGATATCGCGAGTCACAGGCAGGCTGGCGCCGCCGATGCGAATGAGATAATTATCGCCATGCCGTCCCCGGCGCAAAACGCGCTCCACATCGCCGGCCAGCGCCTCGACATTGCCAGCGCGCAGGTCGCTGCCCAGGCGCATAAAAGCCCGTCCCATGACGCCGACCAGAATCGCATTGACCGCGATCAACAGCAAGCCCGCCGAGGCGAGGATCTGGTTCTGATTACGCTGCCCGGCATAGAGCATCGCCGTGGCGATAAGGACCAGCGCGAAGAACAAGGTTCCGGCGATAATTGATTGCCGCCGCCGCGCGCTCTTCACGCGTTCCGCTTGGGCCGGGCTGAGCTCGCCCTGGCGGTTGGCCCGCAGATCCGCTTCATCAAAACGCATGGCAGTCATCAAGGCGCTCGTCATTGCTCGGAGGGTCCTGGCGCCTCAGCGGGTTCATCGTCATTGCGCGCGTTTATGGCGGCCATCTGTTGCTCCAGCGTCTCCGCCGACGCCTCAGTCCGCGGCGCGGATTCGATATAGACCGATTGGCTGGGGAAGGCAAAGCTGATGCCAAGACGCTCAACGATGCCCATAATGTCGAGGAAGACCGCTTCCTTCCGCGCTGTGAACTCCCTCCAATCGGTGAGGAGCGCCTGGGCGATCACGCGCACGTTGAGTGAACTGGAGTCGAAGTCGATAAAGTGAACGATGACGGATTCGGGATCGATGTCTTCGGTGTTCTCAAGCAGCGCGCGAATCTCGACGATCGCTTGGCGCATCTGGTCAACGGTCGTGCTATAGGTGAAGGTCAAAGTGACATCGAGGCGGCGTTTTTCCATGCGCGACCAATTCAAGACCACAGCGTTGGTCAAGAGATTGTTGGGCACCGTGAGCAAGGCTTGATCGAGTTGACGCACGCGCGTCGAACGGACGCCGACCGATTCCACGATGCCGGACATGGTCGGGGTGCGGATGAAGTCGCCGACTTTGAAGGGGTTGTCGGAGACGATGGCCGCGAAGCCGAACATATTGCTGACGGTATCTTGTGACGCCAGCGAGATGCCAATGCCGACCACGCCGAGCGATGCGATCAAAGCGGCGACATCAAAGTTCAGTTCTTGCAAGACGAAGATTGCGCCGAGGGCGATGATGAGATATTTCACCAAGGTGTTGAGGAAAGGCAGCAGGCGCTCGGGAATCGTCCAGCCGGTGACACGGGCGAAGGTCGCCGGGCGCAGCGACACGACCTCGAACCAGCGAACAATGCCAAAGAAGAGGGCGCTAATCAGCATGGCGCGGCCCAGCGTCAGGGCGATCTCCTTGACTTCAATATCGAAGGCGAAAAGAAATGTGACCAGGATAATCGAAAAACCAACCACCGCCAGCCGCACGGGCGAGACGCTGGCTTCCAGCAAGCGGTCATCGACATCGCTCGCGGAACGCCGGACGAGGGCGCGCAGGGGTCGCAGGAGGATAGCCGTCAGAATCACGCGCAGCGCCAGGACGATTACAAGCGCGATAATAAACGGGAAGATATCGCTCGCGATCTGCTGGACGAAGGCTGGTTGTTCCTGGAGGAATGGCAGAAGATCTTTGAGGTCCATATTTTCCACAAAGCGTCAACTAGGGATTGTATGTGCATCCCATTCTACGCCCCCCGTCATGATTTGCAAGCGAGAGGCGGGTCGGCGGCGCCAAACGCGGCCGACGAGGCGTCGGTCTACAATTGCGTTAAGGAATCAGATTTGGAAGCCGTTGCGATATTCGACGACCTTCCGTTCATAGTCATCGACGTAGCGGCGGAGCTTGTTTTCCAATTCTTCCCATTCGTCGCTGAGGAAGAGGCGGCGCAAGGTATCGGAACTTTCGGTGACAAACTCAATCTTGCGCCGGGGATAATCGCCATAAGCGACATGCCAGACCATGTGCATGTAAACGCCCAGCTTTTGTATCGCCGGGACGAAGCTGCTAAGCATGTAGCGATAGTATTGGTCTTGTTTCTCGGGTTTGATATTATAGAATAAGATGAGTTTATATCTGGGCCTGATATGCTGAAATGATGCCATAATAGGTTGACCGCAGTCGGATTTTGAACTCACCCTACTCTATCATACAATCCCTCGACGTGGTATGGCGCTTGTCGCATAGGTAGGTTGCGCCACGCGTCCCGGTAAGCGCGGGATAAGCCGGGACAAGTAAGACGGGAATTTCATACATGCAGGACCTGCAACGGGCAATTCAGGATTTACGACATCGCGCGCAAGCCACTGCTGACCCGCAGGCGCTAAACGAATTGGAGCAGGAAGCGCGCGACCTGTTGATGGAGGCGAAGAATACGCCGCTTGAGCAGATGGCGCAAGCCCTCTTCGCGGAGATCGCGGGAAGCCAATCGGCGCAAGGGCGGCCGAACACAGCGGCGCTGCGCGGACTGGTGCGGCGGGCGCGGATTCGTATTGAGATCGCCGGCGATGACGATGATATCGACGAGGCGATTGATATCCTGGCCGATGCGCTGCGCATGGACTCCGGCAACGATGATGTCATCAGCTTGCTGCAGCAAGCCGGCTCGCATAGCGCGCAAGCCAGGCAACGCGTTCAGGAAATCTTTGAGCGGCACGATGTTCGCTCGGCGCCATCGAGGGAGCCAAGCCAAGGTTCCGCGTCCCGGAGGCCCGCAGAGCCGCCGGCGGAATCGACGTCTCGTCCGGCCTACGGGCGCGCCACCGATTATCCGCCGCGGGAGCCAGCCCGGCGGGAGCCGCCGCCACAGCCGGCCGAAGAGCGCCCCGTGCCAACCAGCGAGCCTCTGGACGAATTGCTGAGAAACCTGACCGAGAGTTATTACTCAGGCGATTATCAGCAAACGATCGATGTCGCCAATCGCATTCTGTCCTTGCAATCGAACAACGCCACCGCCCTGGAATACCGCGAGAAATCCGAAGACAATCTCATCCGCGGCATCGTGCCCGATCATCGCATTCCCTTCGAGGCGCGGGTGGCTTACAACCGGGCTAATTCTCTGGTGCGGGCCGGCAATTATGAGCAGGCGTCGGGCTTGTATCGCGAAGCGCGGGAGTTGGCGGAACGCGATGGCATCCTCACCTGGAAGGATGTCGAACAGGCGCTGCTGGATATCCAGGATCTGGCGCTAGCTCGAGAATTAATGGCCGATGGCGACCGGTTGATGGCCAACGACAATTGGACGGAGGCGCTGCGCAAGTATGAAGGCGCGCTGCGCGTCGTGCCGAATGACCCGCAAGCCGAAGAACGCCTGGAAATGATCCGGCGCATCCAGCGCGATTACGACCAGATCGCGGTCAACATGAATACCATCGGCGGCGCGCTCGAGGAGCAAGTGGCGCAGATCGCCGCGGTCCGCACGCTGCTGTCGCATGCGCGGCAGTTGCTGCCCAATAGCCAGCGTCTGGCTCAGATGCAGCAGGAGATGGACAACAAGCTCGCCAGCATTCGCAGCCAGGTGAACGACCAGGCGCAAATGTCGCTGAACCACGCCAGCAATTCAACGACGCTGGATGAGCGCGTCCTGCTGATGAACTCGGCGATCAAGCTGTTGGAATTGGGGCTGGAGTTGGACCCCACCGATGGCGCCTTCTCCGAATTGCTGATGCGTTCGCGCAACCAGCAAGCCGATATTTCGCGGGCGCAGCAGGCGATACGGCGGGCGCAGGCGCTAGTCTCGCAGAATTTTGATGCCGAGTTGGCGCAGGCGCGGCAAATGCTGGCGGAAATGGTGGGCGACTTCGCGCAGGACGAACGTTATCGCGCCACCGTGAACGATTTGTTCACACGTTACCTCGAACGCGCTGAAGAGGCGCTGCAAGACGGCAGCACGCGCGAGGCGAAAGCCTGGCTCGATGCCATGCGGGACGACCCCTTCCGCATCCTCGGGCGGCGCGCCGATATCTCGCGCATTGACAGCGTGATTCGCGGTCGGCGCAACCGGGGCCGGCTGGTGACCTTCGTAGTTATCCTTATCGCGCTCGGGTTCGTCGGCGCGGTCGGCTTCGCGTCGCGGTCGGAATTGGAGGCGATATTCTTCCCCACCGCAACAAATACGCCCACCCCGACCAACACGCCAACCAATACGCCCCAGCCCACCGCCACCATGCCGCCGACAGACACGCCAACCGCCACCGACACGCCCACCAATACCGGGACGCCTACGCCCAGTTTCACGCCGACCGAAACATTCACGCCGACGAATACCTTGACCGCTACAAACACGGCAACGATCACGCCGACGGCCTCCAATACGCCGACGGCGACTGATACGCCGACCGCTTCGCCGACGCCGGTGGAGATTTGTCGGGCAGTTGTCCTGAATATCAACGCGATTAACTTGCGGGCGCTCCCCACAACAAGAACGGGAACGCCTATCGTTGGTTACTTGCCTACCGGCACAGTGGTTTCGATCTTGAAGCAGCAGCGGGAAGAGCGCAATCCCGTCGGCGAGATCTGGTACTTCGTCAATGTGACTGTCGGCGAGGGCGAGATTTCTGGCTGGATTCGGAATGATACGGTGGTCCCGGATCGAGCGCGACCTTGCCCGCCCCTGCCCTAGCCCGGCCTCACCAGGAAGTATAGCCGCCATCGACGACCAGATTGGTACCGGTGGTGAATTTGGCGGCCGGCGACGCCAAGTAATAGATCGCCGCGGCCACATCTTCCGGCTCGCCCACTCGGCCTTGCGGCGTCATCGCCAGCCAGGTGGGATACCAATCCATATTGCTCATTCCTTCGGCTGTCATATCCGTGCCGATATAGCCCGGCGAGACGCAATTGACGCGCAAGCCCCGGTCCGCCCATTCGCCCGCCAGCGATTTGGTCAAGAGGATGACGCCGGCCTTGGCGGCATTGTAATGCGCCTGGGGTTGCGGCGTATTCGCGATCATGCCGGACATGGAAGCGGTGTTGACGATGACGCCGCTGCCCCGCTCCAGCATGTGGCGGCCGATGGCGCGGCAGCACCAAAAGACGCCGTTGAGATTCACCGCCATCATATTGAGCCAGTCTTCGTCGCTGCATTCTTCGGCGGGTATGCCCTGGGCGATGCCGGCGTTGCAGACCAGGATGTCAATCCGCGGGAAGGCGGCCAGAGCAGCCTCCGCCATACGATTGACGCTGCCGGAGTCCCGCACGTCGACCTCGATGAACATGGACTTGCGCCCCATGCTCTCGATCTCGGCGGCGGCCCGTTCTCCGTTTTCGGCGATATATTCCGCGATGATCACATCTGCGCCGGCGGCGGCCAGGCGACGCGCGGTCGCCAAACCGATGCCGCGTCCAGCGCCGGTGATCAAAGCCGTCTGCCCGGTAAGCTCAAAGTCGGAATTGCTCATGAAGACCCTCGTCCTAGGTGATAGCCCTAACTTTGGCAGGGACAATACCACAGCGCTCGGGCGCTTGACAAGTTGTTGGCGTGATACAAGCGGTAGGGGCAGACGCCGCATTCAAAACGGTAGCGACGCGTCAGCCGCCGATGTGATACATCTCGACCTTTTTGCGCCGATCGCGGACCTCGTCGGTCAGCGAACTGCGAATCTCCGAATAGCGGTCGATGCGCGCGCCCCAGGTAGCGCGTATGATCGCCTCGATCTCGTCGTCGGCCGCGCCAGCCCGCAGCGGGCCGCGGAGATCTGTGCCCTCGACAGCGAAGAGGCAGGTGAATATCCGCCCCTCCGGCGAGAGCCGCATACGCGTGCAAGAGCCGCAGAACGGCTGCGTCACCGAGCTGATCAAACCGATTTCGCCGCCGCCATCGACATAGCGATAGCGCCGCGCCACCTCGCCAAAATAATTGCCCGCGGCCGGCTCCAGCGGCAATTCAGCATGGATGCGCTCGACGATCTCAGCCGATGGCACTACCTCGTCCATGCGCCAGCCGTTTTTGTTGCCGACATCCATGTATTCGATGAAGCGCAGGATATGACCCCGCTCCTTGAAAAAACGCGCCAATTCGACCAGCGTATGGTCATTGACCCCGCGCTGCACGACCGCGTTGATCTTGAGCGGCGTATAGCCGGCCGCTTCGGCCGCCGCGATGCCAGCCAGCACCTTGTCGACGCCGGAGCGCCCGCCGTTCATGCGCCGGAAGATTTCATCATCGAGCGTGTCCAAGCTGATCGTCAGGCGCTTGAGCCCGGCCGCCTTGAGCGCGTCCAGCTTCTGCGGCAGGAGATAGGCGTTGGTGGTCATCGCCAGGTCGTCAACGCCCTCTATCGCCGCGAGCATCGCGACCAGTTCTTCAATATCTTGCCGCAGTAGAGGCTCGCCGCCGGTCAAACGCGCCTTGACCGCGCCCAGGCGAACCAGGATCCGCGTCAACCGCGCGATCTCTTCAAAGGTGAGAAGCTGCGGTTTTGGCAGGAATTGATAGCGTTCGCCGAAGATTTCCGCCGGCATACAATAGGGACAGCGAAAGTTGCAGCGGTCGGTCACCGAGATCCGCAGGTCGCGCAGCGGGCGTTCGTATTGATCCTTGAGGGTCATCAGCGAGCAACTGCCTCAGCATTTGGCGGATAAGTGTAGCGAGGCGGCGGCTGATTGCCAAGCCCGCCAGCGTCCTCACTCATGGCAAGTATAACGCATCCGTCTTAGAATGAGATATGAGCGCGTAAAATTGCCGAGGAATTGCCATGACAAAAGTTATCTGCCAATCATGCGCGACGCAGGCCGACCCGCTGGCTTGGCGCTGTCGCAACTGTGACGGCATTCTGGAATTGGCGGAACTGCCCCCGTTCGATGCGTCCGCGATTGACGGGCGCGACTTCTCCTTGTGGCGCTACGCGGAGATGCTGCCGGTCCGCAAGCGCTTCAGCCTGGGCGAAGGCATGACGCCGCTGGTCCCGCTGACTTTGCCAGGCGGCAAGTTCCGCGCCAAGCTGGAGCACTTGAACCCGACCGGCTCCTTCAAGGACCGCGGCACGGCGGTCATGCTCAACCACCTGGCGGCGCAGGGCGCGAGTGATGTGATCGACAATTCCTCGGGCAATGCCGGTTCGTCGCTGGCGGCATACGCCGGGGCGGCCGGTTTATCCGCTACGGTCTACGTGCCGGCGGCCACGGCTGTGGAAAGCAAGAAGCAGCTCATACGCGCCTTTGGCGGCGCGATTATCGAGTCGCAGAATTATCTGGCGGATGTCTATGCGGCCGCGGAGAAAGCCACCTACGCCAGCCACGCCTGGAATCCTTACTTTGTGCTGGGGCAGCAAACCGCCGCCTGGGAGACCTGGGAGCAGCTTGGTCGGCGGGCGCCCGACGCCGTCGCGACGCCTGTGGGGCATGGCGGGCTTTTCCTCGGTTTCTATCGCGGCTTCCGGGCTTTGCGCGCTGCCGGGCTGATAGAGACGCTGCCGCGCATGATCGCGGTTCAGTCGGCCGGCGTCGACCCCATCGTCCGCGGCTGGGAAGCCCGCTCCCGGCAACCGCCCAGCGTCAAGCCCGCGCCGAGCGTCGCCGATGGCATCCTGGTTGACGCGCCCGTGCGCGGCGAGCAGATCTTACAGGCGCTCTATGACACGGACGGCTTCGCCCTGCGCGTCGACAACGAGGCGATCCTGTCGGCGCAAACGGCGATGCAGCGCGGGGGTCATATCATCGAGGCGACCAGCGCCGCGCCGGCAGCGGCTTTGACCCGCATTCGCGAGCGCATCGGCGAAACGGCGGAACTGGTCATCGCCTTGACCGGCAACGGCCTCAAAAGCCTGGGCGTCAAAGGGTAGCTTTGTCCTCGTTATCCTGGATATCTGTTCGGCTGTATAATGTTGTGGCATTCATTCGATGAGGGACGATGAGGGCAGCGCAGAATGTCGATGGATTTGTTCAGGCAGCTGCTGGAGGCGCAGCGGATAGCGCAGGCGGATTTGTTGCGGCGGCGCGGCGTCGTCGGCGTGGCGATCGGCTATCGCAATTATAAGGAGCAGATCACGGATCAGCTGGCGATGGCGGTGCTGGTCGAAAAGAAAAAGCCGGTGGAGGCGCTGAGCGCGGATGATCTGATACCGCCCGATGTCAATGGGGCGCGCACTGATGTGGTCGAGATCGGTCGGCTGGAGGCATTGACAAACCCGCGAGACCGCTTCAGACCCAACATCCCGGCGGGCGTGAGCATTGGTCATTATATGGTGACGGCCGGCACGCTTGGCGGCATCGTCTTCGACCGCAACACTGGCGAACCGCTGATCCTGTCCAACAATCATGTGCTGGCCAACAGCAACGAAGCCGAGATCGGCGATGCGATCTTGCAGCCGGGACCGACCGATCACGGCGCGCGACCCGATGATGTGGTGGCGAAACTGCACCGCTTCGAAATGCTGCGCTTCTATAGCGATTCGGAAACGGGACCGACGCCGCCAACCACAACGCCCCCGCTTTTCCCGCCGGGCGGCTGCGATATTGCCGAGTTGTGGGTCACCGTTGGCAATGCCCTGAGCAAATTGAGCGGCTCATCAAAGCGTTTGGCGACCGTGCGCGCGCCAAAAGCCCAGATCGATTCGACGCCGATCTATCCCAATCGGGTGGACGCGGCGCTCGCCCGCCCCATCAATCCCATGCTTTTTCAGCAAAGCATCGTCGAAATCGGCCGACCCAACGGCACGAAGCTGGCGCAGCTCGGCATGAAAATCCGCAAGCAGGGCCGCACGACTGGCTACACGGAAGGCAACGTGACGCTGATGAACGCCACCGTCGATGTCTCCTACAGCGATAACTTGCAGGCGCGCTTTGTCGGACAAGTGATCGCGACGCCGATCAGCCAGGGTGGTGATTCCGGCGCCCTGATTATGGAGCGCGATAGCTTGAAGGCGGTCGGGCTGCTCTTCGCCGGCTCCCGCCGCGCCACGATCTTCACGCCGATCCAAACCGTGCTGGATGTGATGGAGGTCGATATCTAAGCCGGCTGGCTCAGTCGCCGTAGCTTTCGTCGATCGCTTGATATACCAGATTTGGGAATATGGAACGCGGACGATGCGGCTCGGCGCCCCACATCTGCGTCAGCATCAGAATGAGCAGATCTTCGGTCGGATCAATCACGAAATAAGTGCTGGCGGCGCCAGCCCAGCCATATTCGCCCGGCGAGCTGTAGCCGTTGGCGCGTCCATAATCGACCATGACGCGGAAGCCCAGGCCGAAACCATAGCCGTAGCGTTCGACGCCGATGCGCAAAGGCAGCCAGTCGCGCGGCACGGCGTTGGTGGCCATGCGCTTGATCGTGAGGGGACTTACCAGCCGGACGCCATCCAACTCGCCGCCATTGAGCAGCATCGAGGCGAAGCGCAGGTAGTCGGCCGCCGTCGAGACCAAGCCGCCGCCGCCCGATGGACAGCGCGTTGGCAGCCGCACATCGCCATTGGCGACTTCGTCCGGGTTGATCAGCACGGGATCGACATTCGTCGGCGAGCCATATATGGCCGCCACTCTCTCCGCCTTTTCCGGCGGCACGACGAAGTCGGTATCCACCATGCCGAGGGGCGCGAAGACGCGCTCTTTGAGGAAGTCCGCCAGCGGCATATCCGCGATCACCTGCACCAGATAGCCGACGACATCGCTGGCCACGCTGTACTGCCAGTTTGTGCCGGGCTGGAAGCTGAGCGGAAGGGCAGCGAAGCGGTCGATCATATCCGCCAACTCGGTATCACGGCGGAAGAAACCATGCTGCGCCGCCGCCTCGCCGAAGAGCTTGTCGACCGGATGCCAGGGATCGCCGCCATAGGTCAGTCCGGCGGTATGCGTCAGCAGATGAAAGATTGTCATCGGCGGGTCTTGCTCGACGAATTGGGGGCGATTCTCGCTGATATGGCTGAAGACCTTGGTCTTGGCGAAGCTCGGTATAAAGCGCGCGACCTGGTCGTGCAATTGCAGCTTGCCTTCATCGTGCAGCATCATCAAAGCGAGGCTGACGATGGGCTTGGTCATGCTGTAGATGCGGAAGATGGCATCGGCAGCCATCGGGCGGTTCGCGGCGATATCCATCTTGCCGTGCAGGCTGTGGTGCAGGATCTTGCCGCGCCGCGCAGCCAAGGCGATGATGCCGGGCAGGCGGTCGTCCGCCACTTCGCCATCCAAATAAGTATTGATCCGCGCGAGCCGCTCGCTCGACATGCCGACATCTTCGGCCGCGTGTATTTTCATCTCTTACTCGCTCCTTGAATCGTCGCTTTTCTACCCCATCCCCGACCGTTCCCCGAAGCATCAGGGATGGGTGACTCCCTATTGCAAATGGAGTATCCAACGTAATTCGCATCATTTACTTTGAACCGCTTTTGTGTGCGCTGTGGTAAGCATTTACATGACTTACTCGCACTTACTTCTGCTATCAGTCTCACTTCGGCAGCCAAACGCGCAGCCGGCCGTCTCGCGTGCCCACCGCCAGCGCCAGACCATCTTCCAGCAATTCGACCGGCGCGAAATTGCTCAGGATTTCAGCGCCCGCTTCCAAGCGCCAGATCTCCTGCGCGCCCGCTTTTGTACGCTGAACCGCAAGGACTGATTGCCGCGCCGGATCCATCACCAGAACTTCGGGTTTGCCATCACCATTAAAGTCGCCCGCGGCGGTTTGGTCGAGATTCGTCGAGCCGATAAGATGCGTGGTGAAGCCGGGCAAGGCTGCTGTTTGGATCAGCGCGCCGCCATCAATGCGGAAGAATTCCAGCGCGCCGCCGATATGAGGCGTCCGCATGGCGGCGATTTCGATCTCGCCGTCCGGGCCGAAGGGGCCGGCGCTGAGCTGATGCCGCCAGCGATGTCCAGTCCCGATTGGCGGACCGTCGACTTCCTGCCGTATACTCGCGCCATCCCAAAGATAAGCCCGCAGCCGCGCGCCCAGGGACCGGTTCGACACCGTCGCGACCAGGTCTTCGACGCCGTCGCCGTCAATATCCGCCCAGAAGGGAGCGATGCCTTCGTAGACATCTTCGCCCGGCAGGTCCACGCGAGCCAAAAGCCGAATCTCGCTCTCGCGGACTTCCAGCAGGAGCAAGGTCGCCGCTTCCAGCGCGTCGCCCATGATGCCATGCGTATAGCGCTGATCGGCAGCATTGGCGTAGAGGGCGACTTGTCCGCGGCGGTTCATCACCAGGCGGGCGTCGGGCGGCGCGTGAAGCGGCAAGCGAGCCACCAGCCCTTCCTCGCGCCCCAGCACCAGGTCGCCGGCGCGATTGATGTAGAGGACTTCGAAATCGTTGACCGGGATGGGATGGGTCAAGGGCGAGACGCTGTCATCGCTGCGCAGGACGTAGGCGCCCTCGACCATGGAGACGCCCACCAGCGGCGGCTGCGCGCCATTGAACCAGCCGGTTTCATAAGCCAGGGTTTGAGCGGCGCCGTCGGGGGCGACTTCTATAACTTGCAGGTCGCCGTTTTCGAGCACGACATGCCAGATCGCCGTCTCCATCGCATAGCCGACCGCCCAGGCTGGCAGACCGCGCAAAGGGACATCGACCGTCATGACATCGGGAAAGCGGGCCTGGCCGCGGACGAGGCGGTTGCCGGCGGGATTGTGGAAGGTGTAGAAATAGCGATCGAGCAAGGCATCCTCCTGCGCGCGTGTCAGTGTAGCAGAGAGGCAGAGCAGGGTTAATACGCGGATGCGTTGGCGAGACATCGGTAACAACTACAGCGACATGGAAATGAAAAGGCGCCCTGGATTCAGAGCGCCATTTTCGTACGGTATCTTCGCCCGTGTTAGTTATCGGTTTGCAAGTCCACTTCCGGCGCTGAGAATTCCGCGCCCAGATCGGCGAAATCATCCACGTTGAAGATGAAAGGCGAATCCGATGGCAGCAGCGCGAAGGAGACGTTGTCCGACAAGTTGGCGACATAGAGGTACTGGATCAAGTTGGGATTGGCCGCGATCTGATCGCTGATGACGCGCAGCGCCTCGGCTTCGGCTTCCGCTTCGATCAAGCGGGCGTTGGCGCGACCGCGCGCCGCCTCTTCCTCACCATCGGCGCGACCGCTGGCCTCGGTACGTACACGTTCCGCTTCGGTGCGGGCGCGCTGCAGCTTCTGTTCCTCGATCTGCTTTTCTTCGATGGAATTGGCAAAGGCGTCGTTGAAGTCGATCTGCCGGACAAGCAGCGAGGTCAGCGTCAAGCCTTCGTCTTTCATCGCGTTGCCAACCACCTCGGAAATCCGACCGCCGAGAGCCTCGCGCTCCAAGCCGTAGATGGCTTCCGCTTCGAATTGCGAGACGACATCGCGCGTGACGGCGCGGACAGTCGGGCGGATGAAGTCGGATTCGTAGCGATTCTGCCAGTTGAGGTGAATCTGGTTGACATCCTGCCGCTCGATGCGATAGAGCACGGTGATATCCAGGCGGACTTCCTGGCCGTCAACCGTCAGCGCTTCGACGGCGTCATTGCCCTGCAAGCGCCCTTCGGAGCTGATGCCGGACATGGTGTATTCGCGCTGATCGGTCGGGTAGATGATGTATTCCTGCAAGCCGGGGATGATGATCGATGTGCCGGGGGCGCGCGCCGGAGTTTCCAGTTCACCGGTCAAGACGTTGACGATGACCGCCGACCGCGCCGGCTGCACGATCAATATGCCCGAACTGATGACGAAGAGCACGACGCCGGAGGCGAAGCCGACCACCGCCAGCATGAACCCGCCACGAGCCGAGCGCCCCTGCGACGCCAGGGTGAAGGCGAAGGCGACCCCGAGGATGCCCACGCCAAAGGCGAGCACGGCGACAATACCTAATAGACCACTAAAATTCATGACCGCTCCTTTACAGCGATTTACCTGCTGTTTCGATTCTTCTCGCTGATTATATCATAGGCTTGGTTGGGGGCGGATACCTCAATATTTGGGGGTATTAACTACAGAAGTAGTTCAAAGCAAGTAATGAGAATCAGGAATTGCCGTTTTTCTACCCCATCCCCCGGCCCCTTCCCCGAAGCATCAGGGAAGGGGAGCGCTAATAGCGAGATTGTTTTTTCGCATGACTAGCTTAGTTTTGCTGAGGGCACAGAGCAACTTGGCTTAAGACCGCCGGAAAACTCCTGAAAACTCCGATAAATCGCCAAGTGTATAGATACAGTATGTATACAGGGGGGGGGGGGGGGTAGGGGGTAGCGTCAAGGCAGTGGCCATGAGAGAGGTGATTTGGGCAAAGGGCGGATTGAGTCATTGTTTTGGGAGTCCGGGTTGGCGAGCGTTTTCGTGATACGGGTATTTTAGCGCAGGTATGGTGGTTGGGGCAGACCAAATGTTCGCGCATGGGGTGTGGGAGTGGATGTTGGCGGGGAGGGGTTGGTCGTTCCGTTGCGGAGGCGGGTTGTGGTGGTGGTCATGGTAAACCGTCCAGCAGTTTTGTCCAGTCAACTGATTCACTAACGATCTCTGTGGCCACGTTGTCAAACGAGGGCATAAGAAAGGGCTTGGAAACGTATTTCGAATTGAGAAGTGCAAGAAGGTTCCCTCTCTCGCGAAAGGGCAGAACGAGCTTGTAGACACAATCTCTCAACACCTTACTCCGCAACTCACTTTCTAGCGGTTGCCAGTCGCCGCAAGTTGCGAACTTCTCGTTGGCCTTACTGTCATAAAGAAATACTCCATCCTGCGACTGCAAGAATCCTATCTGACTTCGAAGGTGGGAGACTACTCTAAGTCCTGTCTTTCGCAAGCATTTGGACTTGATAGCCCAAACAACCAGATATTCAGGTTCATCCTCTAACTCATTTTCGACATGTGCGGCGAAAAATGCAGCAAAGAGAGGCCGAAACGTGCAATCCATCAGTCGCGTGGGAATGCCGTGATGTTGCGCAAGCGCGTACGACACTCGGCCGGGGTTAGTCTCGCTAACTGAAGGAGTAAGAGATTTTTCTATTATCTCATCAAATGCCAGAGGCTTATTATCGCCTCCCAAAATTGCGTAACGGTCTGTTGGAATCGTCAACCCAACTCGGTCAGAGAGTTCTTCGAAACTACGAACCAACAAGTGCTCCGCTGTAGTATGGAGCTTTAAGCACAGCAACTTGCGAAAGTCGGCATCTTCAACATCTTTCCACAGTGGTTGGACGGAACTAGGTAGGGATTCTCGGTCGGGAAACTCTCTAATGTACTTGTCAACAAACGAAGTTATCAATTCACTCCTCATAGCGCGCGGATGTAAGGTCCAACCTACGTCATTCTGCCCGCGAAACAGCCAGATATCATCACCCCATCTGTCATTCGTTTCATCCAGTTCGTACAGAAAGTTGCTGGCCGAGTCGCAGCGCACTTCCGGTATGCCGTAATCGTTTTCCATATCCCCTACCCCAAACTCTCGCTCAAAATCCGACCCAGCTCCCGCCGCACCAAACCGGGCCGCTCGTCCCGCAGCAGCGGCAGACGAGCGCGCGTCCGGTGCAGTTGATTCAGGTCAATCTCTTGTGTGATGAGCGCTTCGTCGAAGTAAAGCCCGCGCGTCATGAACTCGCCATCGGGATCGACCACGGAAGAGCCGCCCCAGAAATTCTTGCCGTCTTCATAGCCGACGCGGTTGCAGTGCAGGATGTAGGAGGTGAACATGCTGCCGTAAGCCTGGTTGACATGCTCGACCCAGCGTGTGCCCAGCATGCGATCCCCCTCGTTGAGTCCGCGGGAGGGGCTGGAACTGTTGAGAATCAGCAAGTCGGCGCCGTCCAGCCAGAGCAGATAAGGCGGCGAGACGTGCCAGAAGTCTTCGCAGATGAGCATGCCGACGCGGCCGAAGCGAGTGTCGAAGGCGCGGACGCTGTTGCCTTGGGCGAAGTAGCGCGATTCGTCAAACATGGCGTAGGTGGGCAGGTAGAGTTTGTGGTGGATGTGCAACGTTTCGCCGCCGGAGAGGTAGGCGTTCGCGATGTAGAAACGGTTGCGCTTGTCCTCATGCACGAAGCCGACCACGATGTCCAGGTCGCGGCTGGCGTCGAGCAGTGCCGAGAAGACGCTATCGTCCGCATCGGCTCGCAGGGCGACTTCCGGCACGAGGTCTTGCACCTGGTAGCCGGTCAGCGACAGTTCGGGGAAGATGAGCAGATCGACGTTCTCAGCGCGGGCTTGCGCGGCATAGTCAAGGTGCAGGTCCAGGTTGTGTTGCAAATCGCCGAGTTTGGGGTAAATCTGCGCCAAGCCGATGTTGATGCGCATGGTCGCCGCTCCTGTCTCGCGTAACAGGGGACATCATAATGCAGCGGCGGAAAAGCGGCAATTCTCGAGATGAGGGGCGGGAGGTCGACGGCGGCGGACGCCAGGACGAGTTAGAGCGGCATTGGCTGGAGCGAGCGCAAATAATCCAAGTTGCGGATCATCCAGTCGCGCAGTTCCGGCGTCTTGATGTTGATGCGGCGCAATTCAAAGGGATCAAGCGGGACTGCCTCGGGGATGTATTCGCCATTGGCGGGGTCGCTGAATTCGGGACCATAGCGCTTGCTGAGATCATAATCGCGCAGGCGGCAAACAAAGAAGTGCTCTTCCAACTGTTTGCCCGCTTTCCAATGTTCCAGGACGAAGGCGGTATCAATGACCGTGGCGACCGCGCCCAATTCTTCGTAGAGCTCGCGCTCGAGGGTCGCGATCAGATCGGCATCGTTGTGTTCGACGCCGCCGCCCGGCGCTACCCAATAAGAGGCGGCGCCGTTGGGTTTTATCCGCTTAATTAGCAGAACCGCATCATCGCCGGTCAGGAGAATCGCTCTGACACGCTGATTGACTCGGCTCAGTGGCTTCAACTCGGCTAACATATTTGCAGGACCTGTAGCATCGTTATTGTCCGAATTCACATCAAATGGCGGCCAGCATAGCCGGCAATCTTGAAGGGCGCGTTAGGCTTATGTTAAGCCTTTATTCACCTGAGATTCAGACTTGGTGAATCCGCGCTCAATAAACGTGAAAACGGGGATTGGATATTAGCACAAGGGCTCGGAAAATTCAACCAGGATGGCGGAAGCCATTTTGAAGCCGATTGTTTGCATGTTGCGCGGATGCACCAGCACCACGATGGGACCGTCAAACTGATCGCGTTCGACAACCTTGAGGGTCTTGCCGATCTCCAAGCCGCGCTCTTGCGTATTGCGGAGCATGGCCGGGTCTTCCATAAGGAAGCGCCGAATGCGGGCTGGCGTGTTCAAAGCGAGATCCGAAAGCGGGTGCAGATCGCGCACTGGCATCACGCCGGCCATATCCGGGATGGGGTCGCCGTGCGGATCGTAGCTTGGGTCATTCAGCTTTCGCGATATTGCCTCCACGAAGCGATCGGACACGGTATGCTCAAGGGCTTCGGCTTCGTCATGCACTTCATGCAATTCGTAGCCGAGATCCTGGACGAGATAGGCTTCTATCAAGCGATGGCGGCGGAGCATCTTCAAAGCAATGCGCTCGCCTTGATCGGAGAGCCGGACCCCGCGATACTTCACATAATCGACGGCGCCCTCTTCCACCAGCCGCTGCGCCATATCCGTCACAGCCGGCGCGCTGATGTTCAATGCCTCCGCCAAGGCGCTGGTGGAGACGCGATCGGCAGCGCGCTGCAAGCGATAGATGGCCTTGAGGAAATCCTCAACGGACTGCGATGACCCCCTGGGGATGTTCCGCTTGCTCATGAATCCGCCCTCAAAAGGCGCGCGGCAACGTGGGGAACCGGCGCCTGCCATAAGTGGTCATATCATAACACAGAAGGACGCCAGGATATTTGGCGGCTTGTCACCTACGTCAATCTAACATTCTGCCGGTAATATATGTTGGGAGCGCTGGAAACCGCCCATCCGCAGAAGGCGCGCGGCGGGGCTTCGATTGACCGGCTGAGTCGCAAGCCTTACAATAGGCGTCTAAGGCGCGACCTGAATGGACAAGGACATGAGCAGAGATTACTACAATGTGCTTGGCGTATCGCGCGACGCCAGCGATGACGAGATCAAAAAAGCTTTTCGCCAAAAGGCGAAGCAATATCATCCCGACGCCAATCCCGACAATCCGACGGCGGAGGCGCGCTTCAAGGAAGTGAATGAGGCTTATGGAGTGCTGAGCGATGAGGAGAAACGCTCGGCATACAATCGCTTTGGGGAAAACTGGCAGCAGTACCAAGGATTTAACGGGCAAGGACCTTTCGCCGATGGCGGCGATGTCCACTTCACCGATGTGTCGGATATCTTCGAAAACTTCTTTGGCGGCGGGGGCCGGCGCGGCGGCTTCCAGGGCAACAGGAATTTCCCGCGGGCGGGACAAGATATCGAACAAGAAGTCTCGATAAGCCTGCGCGAGGCATACGAGGGGACACAGCGGATCGTCAGCAAGGCCGGGCGGGATATCACAGTGCAAATCCCCAAGGGCGCGGCAACCGGCACGAAAGTGCGGCTGGCTGGCGAGGGGCAGCCCGGCATCAACGGCGGCAGCGCGGGCCATCTTTACCTGGTGGTGAATGTCAGCGATGACCCCGTATTTGAACGGCAGGGCGACGACCTCCTGGTGGATGTCAAAGTTGATGCTTTCACGGCTATGCTGGGCGGCGAGGTCGAGGCGCCGACCTTGAACCGGCCGCTGCGGCTGAAGATTCGGCCGGGAACGCAATCGGGACAGAAGCTGCGCCTGGCTGGCAAGGGCATGCCCAAGCTGCGTCAGGGCGATGCGGCCGGGGACCTGTTCGCGCGAGTCGTCATCACGGTGCCCAAAGCGCTGAATGCGGAGCAGCGAGAACAGGCGGAAAAGCTGCGCGATAGCTTGAGCTAGATAAAAGAGCGTTAGCCGCTGGCGCGGGTCGGGCATATTGCGGCGCCTGCCCTATTACTGCAAACGGGCGGCGATGTGATTCAAGGCGTTTTCCCCACGCTTGCCTGAAGTACACAAGCCGCTCGGCGCCAGGCAGCAGGTAGTGCTGTTACAATGTAGGCGGTGGCTGGCTATAGAGTTATTCCGATGCGCACCATTCTCCTGCCAATAATCAGTCTTGTCTTGCTGGCGGCCTGCAGCTTCAACAGCGAATCGCGACTGACGGGCGCGGACAGGGAATCCGACCCGCCGACGGCGATGCCGCCGACCGCTTTGCCGGAGGAAGTCATCAGCGCCGCCGATGCGGAATATCTGCTGCTGAGCAATATCTACGAGCGGGCAAGCCCGTCAGTGGTGAACATCGAGGCGGTGATTTTCGACGCGGATGGCCAGGCGAGCGATACGCGGCGCGGATCCGGCTTCGTCTATGACCGCGAGGGCCATGTCATCACGAATGCGCATCTGGTCAGCGCGGTGGACAGCATCACGGTTACTTTGGAGAACGCTTTCGTATTGCCGGCGGAAGCGCGGGGGCTGGACAGCTTCAGCGACCTGGCCGCATTGAAGATTCAAGCTGATCCGGAGCGTCTGTATCCACTGAGAATCGGGGACTCGGCCGCAGTCAAGGTGGGGCAGCGCGGCATCGTCATCGGCAATCCTTTTGGCTTGAGCAGCTCCATGACCATCGGCATCATCAGCGGGCTGGGGCGCACCCTGCCTTCGGCTGAGCTAGTGGACGCGGGGGCGGCGCCGGGTTTCGACAATCCGTCCATCATTCAAATAGACGCCACGATCAACCCGGGCAATTCCGGCGGACCGCTGCTTGACTCGCGCGGCTTGGTCATCGGCATCACCACAGCGATCCGGTCCGACAACGGCTCCTTTCAGGGTATCGGTTTCGCTGTGCCGGCCGACACGATGCGGCGCGTGATACCGGATCTGATCGAACGGGGCCGCGTCGATTATTCCTGGATGGGCATATCGGTCATGCGAGAGGATGGCGGATACGGCGTGGCCGGTTTGAGCGAGACGCTGGATTTACCGGTGGAGCGCGGCGTGCTGCTGCGCGGCGTCACGGCTGGTTCGCCCGCCGACAGAGCCGGTTTGCGCGGCGGCGATACGCTTGTTGATGTGCGCGGGGAAGAAGTCTGCGCCGGCGGCGATGTGATCGTCGCCATCAACGATTATCATTTCGACAACCTGGACGGCCTGGTGACCTACCTGGTGCAGCAGACCCGGCCGGGCGACGAGGTCGAATTGCTGATTATCCGCGATCGCGATACGCTGGAGATTCCGCTGACGCTTGAGAGCCGCGAGGCGGACAGCGGCAACGTTCTGGAATGTAGGGCAGCGCAATAGCAGCTAGCGCTCGAAAGACAGTAGAGTTGAATCAGCTCGCGATACGCAGCCTTTGAGGACGGGAATATGAAAGACCTGGTTTTGCAGGGCGAAGCGCTGTTCATGCGTCCGCTGGAAACACGCGACGCGGCGGATATCCTCGCGCTAGCTAGGGCGAAGGAGATCGCGGACAATACCTTTGTGCCCTCGCCTTACCCGCCGGAAGCGGCGGATGAATTCGTCCGGACGAGGCGGGAGCTTTGGTCCAAGGACGAGGCTTATGTATTCGGCATCATCGAAAAGCGCAGCGACTGTTTCGCCGGCTGCATGGGGCTGCATCCGGTCCAGGATCATTTTCGCGCTGAGGTTGGCTATTGGATTGGCAAGCCGTTTTGGGGGCGCGGGCTGGCGACAACGGCATTGCGGCTGTTAATTGAATTTGGCTTTGAGACGCTGAAGCTCAACCGGATAGAAGCGGGGCATTTTGCAAGCAACACCGCCTCGGGCCGCGTGATGCAGAAGGCGAATATGAGCTTTGAAGCGGTGCGGCGGCAAGCTTTCTGGCATCGCGATCGTTTCAAAGACGCGCACTGGTATGCCATCCTGCGCGAGGATTATGAAAGGCAATGCCTCCCGAAAAAGTAAAGAGACCGCAGAGGATTAGTCTGCGGTCCCTCGACTGTCAAACTTACAGTCTTGCGGTTTTCGGGTTCACCCCCTAACGGAGTTCACGTAAGTGGTGAAACCTAGAGGTGTGAATCTGCTAGAGGGTAGCCCCCTTAGAACCTAACATGATCAAATCACCTCCTTTACTCGTCCGACGATGCGACAAGCATATCACATCTTCAGGCGATCCGCAAGCGCCTGGCGGTGGGGAGCCGAAGCAGAGCAACCGCTTAAAAATCGACATTCGCCGCGACGAGAAAATCAAACTGAAATTTAACCATAGAGGACACAGAGAGCACAGAGGAAAGCCCTTTACATCGAACTATTAATTGCTCCAAAGCGATATTCAGCAGCAGGCCCAAAGACCATTTTGCTGCCTTTTGAAGAAGCGAAGAGCCATTTCAAACTTAAACTTTGTGTCCTTTAGCGTCTTTGTGTTGAAAATAATTTGAGGCGATTGCTCTGGGAGCGGAAGGGCTTCGCGCCGTATTGACGCCGCGGCTGTGTTATAATCGGCGGTTGATGGAGCCTAGGAATCGCGAGCCATGACAAGGCATTTTCACCCGGCGCATCGACGGCAATCGATACAGTGGGCGCGGAACTTGTTGGCGCACCCCTTTTATGTCCTGGATACGGAGACGACCGGCTTGGGCAATGAGGACGAAATCGTGCAGATCGGCATCGTCGACCGCGATGGCGTCGCCTTGATGAACCAGATGATCAAGCCGACGATACCGATTGGTCGCGGGGCCGCGGCGGTGCATGGCATCAGCGATGGGGACGTGTCCGGAGCGCCCAGCTTCGCGCGAGTTTATAGCAAGCTATCGGCGCTGTTGGCGGGCCAGGCGGTGGTCGCCTACAACATGGATTTCGATTGGCGCATGCTGCAGCAAACGACGGCGCGCTATAGGTTGCCGCCTGTGCGCATCGGCAAGCTCAATTGCGCCATGCAGCAATATGCCCGTTTCAAGGGTCTGCGCAAGAGTAACGGGCGCAACTACGTATGGCATAAGCTGGGCAATGCCGCGCGGCAAGAAGGCATCGAGATCCGGCGGGCGCATGACGCGCTTGACGACGCGAGAATGACGCTGGCGCTCATCCACAAAATGGCGGACGCCAACTGAAGCGCGGGCTTATTTTCCACTCTCCAACTTGAAATACTCCAGAACTTCCACGCTGTAAAAGTGGCTGTCGCGTTTGTGCGATATGCGGAATCGTACTTAAATGAAGGTGGTCATAGTCCCGTCGCATAGACTAATAACTTGCATTAACATCGACCTCGCGGCAGGCAATTGACTTCAGTGTGTTCCGCTGAGCGGCTGCGCCAGCCGGTCTCGCGTCAGTTTTTTGCCGAAGTTAAGGATAGGAACCAACTGTGAAGACTAGAGCTATAATTCCCGCGAGATATCTCATTCTGACGATCGCGCTGATGCTGCTGCCGATCGGGCAGATTCTGGCGGCGGACATTACTGTGGACGCCGATTGCAGCTTGGCGAACGCCATTCGTTCGGCAAACGGCGAAGATATGGTTGAGCCAATGATGGATTGCGAAGCGGGCGACGGCATTGATGATGAGAGCGAGAGCCAAACCGAAGACGAGATCATCCCCGGGCTGGACACCGTTACCATCGACATTACTGGCGCCAACGAGAACATGATCGCGCTGGACGCGACTTTGGCAGTCAGTTCGCACATCGTGATTGAAGGCAAGGGCTTTAGCGTCAATGGCGGCGGCAATCAGGTTTTCAACGTGACGCTTGGCTCGCTAACCGTCAATGATCTAACTATGACCAACGGTTTCAGCATAGGCAACGGCGGCGCAATCTCAGTAACGGGCGCGGCGCTCACGCTTAACAACAGCGTCGTGCGAGACAGCGGCGCAAGAGGACTCGGCGGCGGCATCTACGCCTTCGACAGCGATGTCACCCTGACAGACAGCGTGATAAGCGGCAATGCCACCGAGGCGTCGGCGGAAGATTATCCGCCGGTAGAAGTTGTCGAGGACGATGACCAGACCGAAGAAGGCAACGGTGACGGCGATGCGCAAACCGCGACCGATGATGAAGTAGAGAGCCAAACTGAAAGCGCGGATCAGGTTGAGCCGACCGAGGCGCCCGAAGAAGCAGACTTGCCAGAGGCGGCCGGTACATACGGCGGCGGCCTTTATTTCGCGGGCGAATCCAGCAGTCTGGTTGTTGACAGGAGCGGGGTGGACAGCAATTCGTCGCCGGAGGACGGCGGTGGCATCTACATCGCCAGCGGCAGCGCGGCAATAAGCAACTCGACAATCAGCGGCAACAGCGCCAGCGTCGACGGCGGCGGCATCTACAACGCAGGCGAGAGCGTTCTAAAGCACGTTACGGTTGTCGGCAACACTGCCCAGAACGGCGGCGGCATCGTAGACGCGTCAGTGCTGCAACTGTACAACAGTATTTTGAGCGATAACACGGGCGGCGATTGCGTCGGTTCGCTGAATGCCAATCTCGGCAATATCATCCGGGATAACTCCTGCAACCACGATGGCTCGACGGCTGATCCCAATTTGCTGCTATTGGCTGGCTTGCCCATGTATTACTTGCCGCAAGAGGACAGCCCGGCGATTGACGCGGCGGCAGCCGAGCATTGCTCGCCGCTCGATCAGCGAGGGATTGATCGCCGGCCTGAGTTATGCGATATAGGCGCGGCTGAATACCAGCCCGGCGTCTTCAGCTTCCAAATTCAGAGCGCTCAGGCGGCGCTTAGCCCAGGCGCTGGCGGCGGCAGCGACGGTTCGTCCGACGATGGCGATGAGGAAGAGGGAGAAGAGTTGCAACCGACGCCGACGACATCGAACTGCGGCGACCTGCCGGGTCATATTATCGTGGACGGCGCTACGCCAAGCCTCAACTGCACCATGCTCGATTGGGCTGGCGTAAACAATCAAACGCTGGTCAATGGCGGGGCGCTCTATGCCGTCGACCTTTACGGACAGGTAGCGACGCCGGTAACCGTCTGTTTCCTGCATAGCTCCGGCGCTATCGTCTTGTTGGACGCAGCCAATTCGCCCCGCAATATCGTGCCGCTGCGGACATATCCCGATGGCGACAAACAATGCGCCTCAGTAGATCGCGAGGGCGCGGCAGTCTACATGCCGCTGGAATTCTTCACTTCCGGCGCCGTTGACGAACCGGTATGGGACCTCAGCGGCTGCACCGTCACCGCGACGGACATCCTCAACCTGCGCGAGGGCGCATCAAGCGACGCGGCGAAGATTGGCAATGTGCTGAAGGATGCGGCGCTGAATGCCGACAAGCGCGGCACCTTCTTCTACCGCGTCAACTATTACGGGATTGTAGGCTGGCTGAGCAAGGACTATCTCGCGTTTTCGGGCAGGAATTGTTACTAGGAGCCAGCTTCAAGCGCGATTCACTCACAGTCTGCCCCCTTTTCGCCATCTATATGGCGAGCATCCGAAGCATCAGAGAGGGCGCAGGTTTGTCGGACAATTTATGTCGGCAGTAGAAATGGCAGTTTGCGGGCGACTCACAGAGTCGCCCCTACGAATTTCGCAAAGTTGAGACAGCAAGAACCGGCGTCAGGATGAATCCATGCGATTTGACGGCAGAGTAGTTTTGGTCACAGGCGGGTCACGGGGCATCGGGCGCGAGATCGCCCGGGCCTTTGCCGCGCGGGGCGCCCGGGTGGCCGTGCATTATCGCCGGGATCTGGCGGCGGCTCAAGCGACAGAGCGGCAGTTGGACGGCGAGGGACATATCATCGCGCAAGCCGACATGGCTGACGCGGCGGCGGTCAAGCAAATGGTGGACGCGGTCGCCGAGCGCATGGGCCGGCTGGACATCCTGGTCAATAACGCCGGCATCTACGAGGAGTTGCCGCTGACCGAAGCGAGCTATGAAGAATGGGCGGCCTATTTTCCGCGGATTGTGGGCGTGAATCTATTCGGCGCGGCCAACGCCGCCTACTGCGCCGCGCAGCACATGATCCGGCAGGGCGGCGGACGCATCGTCAACATCTCGTCGCGAGGCGCTTTCCGCGGGGAGCCGGACGCGCCGGCCTATGGCGCGAGCAAAGCGGGCCTGAACAGCCTGGGGCAGTCTCTGGCCAAATCACTGGCGCCGCACAATATCTTTATCGGCACGGTGGCGCCGGGTTTCGTGGAGACGGATATGGCAGCCGAGCGGCTGGCGCGGCCCGACGGCGATGACATCCGCCGGCAATCGCCGTTGAACCGGGTGGCCAAGCCGGAAGAGGTCGCCCATGTCGCCCTGTTCCTGGCATCGGAAGGCGCCGAGTTCACCACCGGGACCATCGTCGATGTCAACGGCGCTTCGTACCTGCGTACTTGAGGGACCGCAGACAACACGATGATAAAGCGACTGGATCTCACAAGCGCGCGTTTGCGCATACGCCATTTTGAGCGGCGCGATCTGGACGATTGCCTTCGTTTTCGGCGGGAAGTCTTCGGCTTGAAAGAGGGGCGCGATACCGCCGAAGCCTGGCTGCGCTGGACGATAGACAGCTACCGCGAGTTGGCGAACCTGAGTCAACCGCCCTACGCCGATTACGCCCTGGAACTCATTGGCAGCGGCGAATTTGTCGGGTCAGCCGGCATCGTGCCGACAGTTGTGCCCTGGGGGGCGCTGCGGGGCGATGAGGGGGAGGCGCGACTCAGCCCGGAAGTGGGTTTGTTCTGGGGCGTCATGCCGGCGCATCGGCGGCGCGGATACGCCAGCGAAGCCGGTCAAGCCTTGCTTGACTTTCTCTTCGGCGCGCTAAACCTGCGGCAGGTGGTGGCGACGACAGAGCATGACAACACCGCCTCGAAGAAAACGATGAAGCGATTGGGCATGACGCTTTACAGCAATCCACTCGCCGAGCCGGCCTGGCGCCAGGTTGTTGGCAAGATTGACAATGTTCGTTAAAATCGAATTCTATGTCCTGCGGCGGAAAATGATTGCCCTGCGCCTATGGTCGCTGGCGTCATAGTCCAAGGGGCGGAAGCAGGCGGTTTGGACAAATGCGAAACTCCCTTAAAGCCGCCGCACGGCAATTTATTCCATTAGCCCGTGTAAGATAGCCTCTACCGAATTAGAGGTCCCGGACTTTGACAACCCTTAGATAGTACTGGAGGATAGACATGAGGCACAGATTAATTTTTCTGGCGGCGGCGCTCCTGCTTATCGCGGGCGGCGCGCTCGCGCAAGACGAGAGCTTCGAGCTCACAATCATGCACACGAATGATGTGCATGGTCATCATGAGCCGCAGCGCAACGGCGATGGAGGCGCGGCGCGGCAAGCGACCGTCGTCCAACAGATCCGCGCGGAAGTGGATAATCACCTCTTGCTGGATGGCGGCGACCGCTTCACGGGTACGCTTTTCCATGTTCAATATCGCGGGCAAGACAGCGTACAGATCATGAACGCTATTGGCTACGATGCGATGGCGCTGGGCAACCACGAATTCGATGACGGCAGCGAGGTCCTCGCCAATTTCGTGGCCGGTTTGAACTTCCCGGCTTTGAGCGCCAATACCGATTTCAGTGAAGATCCGCTGCTGGCGGGCTTGATCGAGCCATCCGTGATTCTGGAAGTCGGCGGAGAGCAAATCGGCGTCATCGGCTTGACCACGCCGGAGACGGAAATCCTCGCCAAGCCGAGCGACGAATTGGTCTTCAATTATGACCTGGTTGGCGTCACGCAGGATCAGGTCGACCAGTTGACGATGGAAGGCGTGAACAAGATCGTCCTGGTCACGCATATCGGCTACGGCGCTGATGTGGCGGTGGCGCAGGGTGTCAGCGGAGTCGATGTTGTCGTCGGCGGGCATACCAACACCTTCCTCAGCAACGCCTATGCCGGCGCGCTCGGCGAATACCCGACCGTGCTGGAGAGCGCCAACGGCGAGCCGGTGCTGGTTGTGCAGGCCAGCACAAAGACAGTCTACCTTGGGCGGCTGGATGTTGAGTTTGATGGCGAGGGTCTGCTGACGGACTGGGACGGCGATGCGATATTGCTGAGCCGCTACATCAGCCCGGATCCGGAGATCAGCGATTTGATCGCCGGCTTGGCGGAGCCAATCGCGGAATTGCGCGCGCAGCCCGTCGGTGAAAGCGCGGTTGATCTGACCGGCACCAGCCCGCGTCTCTGCCGGATCGAAGAGTGTCTGCTGGGCAATTTGATCGCGGACGCGATGCTGGAAGAGACCGGCGTCGATATCGTCATTCAGAATGGCGGCGGCATCCGCGCCGATATCGCAGCGGGACAAGTGACGCTTGGCGATGTCTTGACTGTGCTGCCTTTCGGCAACTTGATAAGCACATTCGATTTGAGCGGCGCCGATGTGATCGTTGCTTTGGAGAATGGCGTCAGCCGGGTCGAGGTTGACGAGAATAACAATCCGGTGGTCGATGGCGCAGCGGGGCGCTTCCCGCAGGTAGCGGGCATGCGCTATATCTTTGATGCGACGCAGGAGCCGGGCAGCCGCATTGTCAGCGTGGAAGTCATGCAAGATGGCGCTTATGCGCCGATAGATCCGGCCGCGATGTATTCGGTAGCGGCCAATGATTACATGCGCGCTGGCGGCGATGCCTATTCCGTCCTGGAAACCAATGCCGTCAACGCTTATGACGCCGGGCGTCCGCTGGATCAGGTAGTGGCCGATTACATCGCGGCCAACAGCCCGATTGGCATTGCGCTGGATGGCCGCATCGCGCATCAAGCGGCTGAATAGCGCCGGGCGGGCCGGACCCGCCGCAGCAATCGCAAGCCCTAAACCGCTGGCTCTGGCCGGCGGTTTTCCTTTTTCGCCGCCGTCGGCAAAGCGCTGGCAGCGCCATGCCCTTGCCGCTTCTATGCTATATTTGTAAGTGTCGAGAGAAATATGCAGCGACCAGATTGGCCGTGCCCGAAGACAATAGATTCTACGATCTGTTTTTCATCTACCATCCGGACAATGTCTCGATAGTCCGGCGCATCGCCGCGCAACTCAGCGCCATGGGCAGCGTATGCCGCTTTGAGGAAGACGACTTCCGCAAGAGTGCGGTGGATATCGTCGAGTTAAAAGACGGCGTTTTGCGCTCGCACGTGGTCGGGGTGGTGTTATCGCCGGAATCGGCCGCCAGCCAACTTTGCAATGAGTTGATCCAGCAGGCTTTCAACAACAGCAAACGCATCGTCAGCTTGATCCTTGATGAAGATATTGAGGTGGAGGTGCATCCGGCGATCGCGGACAATCCTTTTGTGTTCTTCCGCGAGCGGGACGACCTGGCGGAGCAGGTTGACGAGCTGCGCCAACACTTGAAGATCGATCACGAAACGAGACTGCACACCGAGTTATTGGTCACAGCCAATATCTGGCAGCGGCGGGGTCGGCGGCCCAGCCAGCTCCTGGCGCCGGAGCGCGCGGTTGAGGCGCGGCAGTGGCTGGCGGATGCCGGGATGCGGACGCTGAAACCGTCGCCCTTGCTCGTCGAATTCATTCACAGCAGCCGCCGTCAGCGGCCGCCTAGCGCCGGGTCGTTTCGTCGCGCCCGGCTGGGCTTGGCAGTAATCGCCGTAGTTGTGCTTGCACTGGGTTTCTTGCTGCTGCGCGCGGCGTTGGAGGCTGGCCAGACTGCGCAAGCGGCAGCAGCGCAAACACGGGTAGCGCAGACGCAACTGGCATTGACCGGGGCGGCCTCCACCGCTGCCAGCGATAGCGCCGTAAGCCTGGTAGACGCGCTCGCGGCCACCAGCGCGGTCATCGCCGAATCGGTCAAGCAAACCGCGCAGGCAGCGGCGGCGGCGGCCACGCAGGCGGCCTACGCCACCGAAACCGCCTACGCCCTCGCAACGGTGGCGCGCGCAACCGAGATTTACGAGCAAGCGCGAGATGCTGACGCGGCTCGGCTAGTAGACGCGGCGGAAGCGGCGCTGGCGGCCGGCGACCGTGAACTGGCGTTGGCGCTGGCTTGGGTGGCGAAAGACGCCATGGACACTCCCAAGCGAGCCTATCGCGTGCTGCGGCGGGCGGCTGCGCGGTCAAGCAGCGCTATGTTGAAGGCGGATTCCATGCCGCGATTTCAGCCGGGCGGCGCGTACTTCGCGCTAATCGCCGACGGGGGTCTATCGCTGCGGATTTACGAGAGCGCGAACTGGAGCCTCAAGGCGGAGGCAAGCGATCACGAAGCGCCGATCAGTCAACTGGCTTACAGTCCGGATGGCAGCCTATTGGTCAGCGCGTCGCTGGATGGGGAAATCTTGCTGCGCGCGGCTGATTCGGGAGCCATCAGAATGCGCCTGGCCGGGCATGAGGGAGCGATCACGGCGCTGGCCTTCGATCCAAGCGGAGACAGGCTCTACAGCGCCGGCAGCGAGCCGGCCTTAGCCGCCTGGGATCTCGCTAGCGGCGACGCGCTCGCTGTATACTCGCCCGAAGAGAGCGAGGCGCCCGCTATTGCAGAATTGCTGGCGACGGCGGACGGGGATCGTATCATCAGCTGGGCGACCGCCGACGGGAAACCAGTCATGACGCAGTGGGCGGCTGATACGCTTGAACCCATAAGCACGGAGGCCGAGCTGGTCTATCGTGGCGTTGACGCCGCCGGTCTTTATGGCTACAGCGGCGGGAACAGCTTGCCCGCCTACCCCGGCGATCCCAACACCGGCGATCTTGTCATTTGGGATTTAGCCAGCGGCGGCGAGATCGCGCGTCTGAATAATGGCTTCAATTGGTCGCTGGGTGATTTGACCGCGCCGAGTGATGACCTGCTCTTCATAAGTTTTCATGAGGATGCCGCGCTGGTTGGCGTGACGAGCGGCGATGGCGGTCAACGCGCCGTGCTGGTCAGCCTCGCCGATGGCAGCGTCATTAGGCAGTTCGAAAAGGAACCCGCGGCAGATTTGGCATCGGCCGCCTTCGTCGACAGCCAGACTATCCTGTCGCGGACGCGAGACGAGCGCGTGATTCTGTGGTCGCTTGCCGACGGCGGCGTCATACGCGAGATCGTCAGCGCGGGACCGGACTTGACGGAAATCGGTTTCAATCCGGGGGCGAATACGGTCATCGGCTGGGAAGACGAGGGACGAGCTTACCTTTGGCGAATGAGCGATAGCAGCGGCGAAGCGGGCGAGATATTGACCGATGCTTTGCCGGGCAGCGGCATCAGCCCGAGCGGCGAGGCGCTTCACCTGCTGGGCGCCGACGGTTTGCGCCTGATCTCGCTGGATACCGGCGAAACAATCAAGGAGATTGACGCTCAATTTGTAAGGCAGCGCGGCGCATTCATCGCCGTGTCAGAGGGCGCGGACGCGGCACTGTATGATAGCGAGAGCGGAGACGAGTTGGGGAGTTGGTCGGGTGACTGGGAGGGTCTGCAAGCGCTGCACATAGCGGCTGACGGCGAGCGGCTGCTGGCGGTGGACGACAGCAACTCTCTCTGGCTGCTGGCCAGTGATCGTGAAGAGCCGCTGGCGCTGGATGCGAGCATTGCCAGCCTGCCGGCCAGAGTCGAATTCTCGGCGAACGGCGAGCGGATGCTGAGCCTTCTCGACGAGCGCGCCATCTTATGGGATGCCAACAGCGGTCAGGCGCTGGGCGAATACGCGCTCGATGACGAATCGATGGCGGAGGTGGACGCGGCCTTTGGACCGGACGGCGACACACTGTTGTTTTTCGTTCAGTTGGAAAACGGATTGGCCAGCTTGACAGCCGTCACAGGCACAGAGAATGTAACGTGGCGCCGCAGCTACCTCGGCGTCGCAGCGGGGGCACTGTCGCGCGATGGGTCGGCGCTATTGCTGGCGCAGGGCGAGAGCGGCCTTCGCATCATCAGCGCCATTGATGGCGAAGTGGCTCACCACCTGCCCATGGCGACCGAAATCCCTGACGATTGGCGCTACCTGCCTGAGGCGGGCTTGCTCGCTATAGCTGCGGGAAGAGAGTTGAGCATTTGGGATGTGAGCGACGGTGAACTCGATCAGCGCTTCAGGCTGGGGCAGCCCATCGCTGAGTTCAGCTTGAGCGATGACGGACGTCATATAGTGGCGCGCGATATTGGCGGCGCGCATCGTCTGTTGCGTATCGAGCAACCGGCAGAATTGCTGCGGCGGATCGAAGCGGATTCTCCCGCGCGCGAGCTGACCTGCGCCGAGCGCGTGCGCTATCTCGTCCTGCCGCTCTGCGAATGAGCGACATGAAGCGCCTGCTTTTTGCCTCGTGGTATACCGGCTTGGGCGGCGGCGAGACGGATTTGCTTTCGCTGCTGGAAACGCTGGACGCGAGCAAATATGAATGCCATCTTCTGCTGCCGGGGGAAGGCAGGCTGTCGGAGCGCTGGCGCGGGCTCGGCGGTCAGACGCATATCCTGCCTTATCGCGGCGCGTCAACTTTTTTTGTGCCGGGGATCTGGGCGCGGTTTCCCATCGTGGGCCGGCTGGCTGACCTGCTGAAGCGCGAGCGGATTGACCTGGCGCACAGCGATTATCATACCCTGCCCTTTCTCGCCCCGGCGGCGAGGCGCGCGGGCATCCCCCTGATGTGGACCGTGCATGGCTGGTGGTTTCGGCCGAAGCCCTGGCAACGCGCATTCTTCCGCGAATTGCGGACTGTGGCCCGCTCGAAGGCGATCCGCGACGGTTTCCTCGGCAGGCCGCCTTTCATGCCAGCAGATACTGTGCCGGTGGTGTATTCCGGCGTGGACACCGCGCGCTTTCATCCGGGCCTGGATGCAATGCGTCTGCGCCGCGAGCTCGGTCTCAGCGAGGAGGCCAAGGTCGTTGCCATGGTCGGACGCTTCCAGCGGGTGAAGGGGCACCACATTTTTCAGGCGATGGCTGAGCGCCTGCTGGCGGAGATGCCAGCGACGCAGTTCATCGTCGCGGGCGATGACACTTTCGGCGCGGCGGCCGACCAGCGCTATCGCGATGTTATCCTGGCGCGGGCGAAATCCAGCGCTGTGCTGCGCGATAAGCTGCGTTACATCGGCTTTCGCGAGGATATCGAAATGGTTTACGCGGCGGCTGACGTCGTCGTTTGCCCATCCGAGTTTGAGAGTTACGGCAAAGCCAATCTCGAGGCGATGGCTTGCGGCCTGCCTGTCGTAAGCGGTCGGCGGGGCGGACCGGCCGAGACAGTGGCGGATGGAGTGACCGGCTATCTGGTCGAAAGCGGCGATGCGGGGGCGCTGGCGGCGCGGGCGCGGCGCTTGCTCGACGATGTGGAACTGCGCGAGATGATGGGCAAAGCGGGAAGGCAGCATGTCGAGACGGGTTTCTCCCTGGCAGCCGCCACAGCCGCCTATCAGCGAATCTTTGACGATATCTTGCAGCTCAGTTGATCGTCGCGTTGCCGAAGAACTTGGCCAGGGTATCGCTCAGGGTATTGTCCCGCAGGTAGGCGATATTCTCGCCGGAGAAGGGTATCGGCTCCATCCCGAAGCGGTTGACGAGGGCGTTATCCGGCACGGTATTCGGCACTGCCAGCAAGTCCAGCAAGCTGGTGCTGACGGGCGAGCCGGGCAAGAGCGCCTGCATGACGCGGACGACCGGGCGCAGCAGGCCAACCGGCACAGGCAGCAGAATGCGCCATGTGTCCAGCGCCTCGATAATCCGCCTTTCAATTTCGCCCAGGCTAAGCGCTTCGGGACCGCCCAGCGCCAGTTCAGCGCCGATTGTGCTATCGTCGTCTAGGCAACGGATGACCGCCTCGACGACATCATGGACCGACACCGGCTGAAACTCGGCTTTGCCGCCGCCGATCAGCGGAAAGACGGCCGGACTGAGCTTTAGCAAACGGGCGAAGGTATTGAAGAATTCGTCTTGGGGACCAAATATGGCGGAGGGACGCAGCGCGGTCCACTGCATATCTGAAGCGGCGACGAATTCCTGGGCGCGGCCCTTGCTGGCGAGGAAGCGATACGGCAGATCCGCGCGAGCGCCATTCTGGCTCATGTTGATGAAGCGTTGGACGCCGGCTGCCTTGGCCGCCTTCAAGACATTAACCGTGCCCTGATAATTCACCGATTCGTAAGTCTGCCCGCCCTTTTCCATCGCGATGGCGACATAGTGAATCACAGCCGATACATCGCGCATGGCGGGCGCGAGGGAGGCCGGCTTAGTAACATCGCCCTCGACGATGTCGATGCGATCGGCAATATCGCCCAAGCGCAAACTGGCTTTCGCCCGAGTCCGCACGAGCGCGCGCACTGGTCTGCCCATCGCCACGAGTTTCTTAGCGGTTTGGTTGCCCAGGTAGCCGGCTGCGCCGGTGATCAAGATGGTCATTGCGTCGTCCTCCGTGAGCCTATCTAATTCTATTATAAGCGCCAAAAGTGAAGAGCGTCCAAGCGCTCGCCAAGACAATCATTAGAAATGGGCGGCTGGAGCGGGCATGGTAAAATACAGTCGAATTCTTCCGGCAGGGGTATCAAGGCTTTAACCGTGACGCAAGCGACTGAGACTACATTGGAAAACATGCGCTGCATCCGCCTTGACGCGAGGCATCCCGCGACGGAGGGCATCAACTTCGCCGCCGAGATCATACGAGCAGGCGGTTTGGTCGCCTTCCCTACCGAAACTGTGTATGGATTGGGCGCTAAGGCCTGGGACGCATCCGCCGTTGACAAGATTTTCCGCGCCAAAGGCAGACCTCCCAATGACCCGCTCATCGTGCATATCGCCAGCATGAAGCAGTTGCCGGCGGTCGCGCGGGAGATACCGGACCTGGCTTACGAGCTCGGTCGCCAGTTCTGGCCGGGCGCGCTGACTTTGGTGCTGAAGAAGGCGACGAAAATCCCGCTGAATCTTACAGCCGGGCTGGATACGGTCGCGGTTCGCGTGCCGGATCATCCGGTCGCGGCTGCCCTGCTTGTGGCGGCGGATGCGCCCATTGCCGCGCCGAGCGCCAATCGCTTTTCCCGCCCCAGCCCGACGACCGCGCAGCACGTGCTGGATGACCTTGGCGATGCGGTCGATGTTCTGCTGGATGCCGGTCCGACGACTATCGGCGTGGAATCCACAATACTGAGCCTGCTTGACGAGGGACCGCAAGTCTTGCGACCGGGCGGCCTATCCTTGGAAGCTTTGCGCGAGTTCATTCCCGATCTGGATTTCAGGCCGCGTTTGTTGGGGGAAGATGATGCCGCGCCAGCGCCGGGCAGCATGCTCAAGCATTATTCGCCGCGGGCGCGACTCCTCGTATTCCAAGGCGGCGATGACACAGCCGTGAGGGCGGCGATGCGCGCCGAAATTGAGCGACATCGTAATATCGGCCTTATGGCGGACGATGCTGACGCGGCCGCCTTTGCCGGGCTTGGCATCAAGATAGAGCGATTGGGGACGGGCGACGAGCAGGCGGCCAAACGTCTTTTCGCCGCCATGCGCGCCCTGGATGAACAAGGCGTCGACCTGATCATCGCGCGAGCGCCGGAGAAGCGGGGCTTGGGGCTGGCGGTTTGGGATCGATTGCTGCGGGCGGCCGAAGGTTCGCTGGTCGAAGTGTGATCGCGGACAAAGCGCCTGTTCGCCCGGACTATTGCAGACTCGAACGCAGGCGTCAGCAGGAATATGCTATAATCCCGCCGCATACAGTGACGAGTTCTGCGGGGAGTTGGGCTTTGGCCGAAGTTATACAGATCAAAGACATTGCGGCTTACGAGGGCGAAGAGGTCACCGTGCGCGGCTGGGTCTACAATCGCACGGGCAAGGGGCGCTTGCAGTTTATCCTGCTGCGCGATGGCAGCGGTCAAGCGCAATGCGTCGCCTTCAAGAAGGAGATGCCGCCGGAGGACTTCGAGATCGCGCGCGGATTGACACAGGAGTCGTCCGTCATTATCAGCGGCGTCGTGCGGGCCGATGAGCGCGCCCCCGGTATCCCCGGCGGCTTCGAGATAGGCATTCAGCATTTGCAGTTGGTCCAGCAGGCGGATGATTACCCCATCAGTCCGAAGGAGCATGGCACCGAGTTTCTGATGAACCATCGACACTTGTGGGTGCGCAGCAATCGGCAATGGGCGATATTGCGCATCCGCGCCACGATCATCAAGGCGATGCGCGACTGGCTGGATGATCAGGGTTTTCTGCTGGTTGATACGCCGATAATCACGCCGGCCGCCGGTGAAGAAACCACCACGCTTTTTGACGTCGATTACTTCGGCGAAACAGCGTTCCTGGCGCAGACCGGGCAGCTTTATAACGAAGCGAACATCATGGCTTTTGGCAAGGTCTACTGCTTTGGTCCCACCTTCCGCGCCGAGAAATCGAAGACCCGGCGTCATCTGATCGAGTTCTGGATGCTTGAGCCGGAGATCGCTTTTTGCTCGCTGGAAGAGTTAATGGACATTGAAGAAGGTTTGGTCTGCAATGTTGTGGAGCAGGTGCTGGCCAAGCATCAGCAAGAGTTGGAAATAATCGGGCGCGATCTTGAAAAGCTCAAGGCGATCAGGGGACCCTTCGCTCGCATCAGCTACGATGACGCGGTCGCCCGCTTAAAAGCGCTAAATGCCGAAATTGATGACGGGCAGCAGAAAGCCGAGTTGGCGATCGAGTGGGGCGAGGACTTTGGCAGCCCGCATGAGACGGCGCTGGCGGAGATGTTTGACAAGCCGGTCTTTGTCTATCACTATCCGACGGCGGTAAAAGCTTTTTATATGACGCCGGTCCCGGGCCGGCCCGAAGTCTGCCGCAGCGTCGATCTGCTGGCGCCGGAAGGCTATGGCGAGATCATCGGCGGCAGCGAGCGCATCCACGACCTGGACTTGCTGGCGGCGAACATCGACGAGATGGGTTTGGGGCGGGAAGCCTACGAGTGGTATCTCGATCTGCGCAAGTTCGGCACGGTCCCGCATGCCGGCTTCGGCATCGGCATCGAACGCACGGTCGCCTGGATCTGCGGCTTGAGCCATGTGCGCGAGACGATTCCCTACGCCCGCCTGCTCAACCGGAAGTATCCTTAATCCCGCTCGGATGATAGCACCGCCCGCAAAGCCTCAGCCACACTGCGCGCTTCGATAAGTTGCATTCCCTCCGGCAAGTCGTCAGTATGGCGCCCCAGCCGCGGCACAAGCGCGCGCTTGAAGCCGATCTCCCGCGCTTCGTTGAGCCGCGCCGCCAATTGGCCCGCCCGCCGAATTTCGCCGCTCAAGCCGACTTCGCCGACGATGGCAAGGTCGGCCGGCAAGGGACGATCGTAATAGCTTGAGGCGATCGCCAGCGCCATCGCGAGATCGGAAGCGGGTTCGGAGATTTTCAAGCCGCCGATCACATTGACAAATATATCTTGCTCCCAGAGCTTCAAGCCGATGCGCTTGCTCAAGACCGCGCTGATAAGCAGCAGCCGATTCAAATCGACGCCGTTGGGCGTGCGTCTTGGATTGCCAAAAGCGGAGGGGCTGGTCAAGGCTTGCAATTCAATGAGCAGAGGGCGCGAGCCTTCCATGGTGATGGCGATGGCGGAGCCGGCCGCGTTGACAAGGCGCTCTTCGAGGAAAGCTTCGGACGGGTTTTCCACTTGAGCCAGGCCGCTGCCGCGCATTTCAAAAACGCCCACTTCGCTGGTTGCGCCGAAGCGGTTCTTGACGCTGCGCAGCAGGCGATACTGCCCGAAGGGATCGCCCTCGAGGGTGAGCACAGCATCAACGATATGCTCCAGGATTCGCGGACCGGCGATGTTGCCGTCTTTGGTGACGTGGCCGATAAGCAGGATGCTGATGCCACTTGACTTTGCCAGTTCTTGGAGTTTGGTCGCGCAGTGCCGCACTTGCGCGATCAAACCGGGCGCCGTCTCCAATTTCGGGTCCCTGGTCGTTTGGATCGAGTCGATCACGACCAGCAGCGGATCAAGGCGCTCGGCTTGGTCGAGGATGGTGTCGAGATCGGTTTCGGTCAGCAGATAGAGATCGGGCGCGTTCAACTTGAGCCGGTCGGCGCGCAGTTTGATCTGTCTAGCGCTTTCCTCGCCGCTGACGTACAGGACGCGGCCGTTCGCCCCGGCGAGTTGCGCGGAAAGCTCCAGCACCAGGGTGGATTTGCCGATGCCGGGTTCGCCGCCTAGCAATATCAACGAGCCCGGCACCAAGCCCCCTCCAAGGACGCGGCTGAACTCCGCGATCCCCACGGGAATGCGGGCGTCCTGCCCCGCGTCGATTTCCGCTAGCGTTAGAGGTTTGGTCACGCGGTCGACGGCGCCAACATTGCGGCGAGCGCTGGCGCGGCGAACTTCTTCTCGGTGTTCTTGCATCGTGCCAAATTGACGGCAGCCCGGGCACAATTTGAATGGCTGCGGGCTGCGTTTGCCGCAATTGGAGCAAATGTAGGTGCTGCGTGTTTTGGTCACCGGACTGAGACCTGTCGCGCTGAGTCAGCAGATTACGCTCTAGTTTCGCGGCATTGTAACATGAGCGCAATTGGAGATGTCTGCGCTGGCGACAAATTCATTGACGCAGTCGACGAGAATGGCGCCGACTTTCTGGTGGCCAGAGTTGTTCCAATGTATGTCTGGCGGCAGCGCATAATCCAGAGTCGAGTCGAGCAGATGCAGCGTCGGCATATAGGGGATAGCCAGCTCTTCCAGCAAGACGATCGCCAGCTTGTGCTCGTCGCTGACCTCGCGCAGATCTTCGAAACGCGGCACGAGGATGACAAGTAGCTGGCTGTCCAAATCAGCGGCGGCATCCCGCAATTCCCGCAGGTAATGGCGCGTTGCCTCTTCTGGGCGCTGCAGCGACTTGTCCTGCAAGCGTTCGCCCAGCCCATCCAGAATGCGCAGCGTCAGGCTACCGAGGCGCGTCAAGCCGGTCAGGCGTTCCAGTTCGCTGGTCGGCGGATTGGAACCATTCAGAGAATAGATGTAGACGAGTTCGGCAGGCAGATCGACCGAGTTGCCCCAGCGGTCATGCTGAAAATAGGGGCGGGAGATCAGATTGCCTCCGCTGTCTTGCAGTTGTAAGCGGTCGCGGTCGCGGATGATATTGTCGGCAAAATCATTCATGTAGAAGCCAAGCACAGTCAGTTGCGGCTGGAGGATTGGCGCCAGTTCCCGAAAGGCGGCCAAAGCCTGCTTGGTCCCCGTCGTAGTTAGCCCGGCGTTCCACACAACCGCCTCCTGAAAATTGGCTTCCAGCGTTTCAACATAAGACTTGCCAAGGTCAGCTGAGAAGCCTTGCGCAAAAGAGTCGCCAAGGGTGAGAATCCGCTTGCGCTCCGCATAATCGGCGCTGACCAGGAAGTCCTCCGAATCGGCATAACCCTGGCGGTTCACCTTGCATTTGCGCCCGGTGAGATCGCCATTCGCGCATAGGTCCAATATGCGCTCATAATTCAGCCGGCAGCCACGCTCATCGCAAATCGTGTAAGAAAGGACTTTGTACTCCTTCTTTGGCAGCTGGCTGGGGAAATAGGTGGGCAAGCCGGCCAGCGTCAAGACAATCTCAAGTACAAGACAAGTAAGAACTGTGATGATAATGGCGAGACCGGCTGCCTTTACAGATCCTTGGGGGAATCCCGCCCACGAATTCAGCAGCTTGGGCAGCACGGCAAGGACCAGGCCGCCGGCGACAACAAGCAACTGCGGGATGTTGAGACCAGGGCTGGCGTCAGGCAATAGGTAATCCACGCCGAGGCCCGCGAGGGCGATCAGCAGACCGACGACGGATATTGTAGTGACGAACACATTCGGGATCCTCATCACAACTCCTGATATTCGCCTTGCAAGCAACTTGCGAGCGCCAGTCGACTTCTCGACAAGTCAGTTGACCAGCGCGGCTCCTTACGAGAAGCCGGATAGTGATTCATATTGGGATGAATTATATCATAATGTGGCGCTGAGATTGCCAGGGGTCCGGGGCAATGGGGCCGAATTTTGACGATTACAAAGCCATAACCATCCTGTAATCTGCACGAGGTATCCTGACATTATCACCTACCCGAGCGGGGGCATGGGGCATGGAAGCGCTGCGGAAAGTCAAGGGCAACATCTGCGTGATTCTGCTGGCAGGCGTGATGGCTTATGCCGAGCCGCTGCCGCGCATTTCAAAAACGCCCGCTTCACTGGTTGCGCCGAAGCGATTCTTGACGCTGCCCAGCAGGCGGTACTGCCCGAAGGGATCGCCCTCGATTGGAGCAGATGTAAGTGCTGTGTGTTTTGGTCACCGGGCTGAGACTTGTCGCGCTGAGTCAGCAGATTGAACTCTAGTTTCGCGGCATTGTAACATGAGCGCAGTTGGAGATGTCTGCGCTGGCGATAAATTCATTGACGCAGTCGGCGAGAATGGCGCCGGCTTTCTGGTGGCCCGAGTTGTTCCAATGACCATCTGGCGCGTAGTCCTCGACTGGGTGGAGCGTAGACGCCAGACGCATATACGGTATATCCAACTCCTCCATCAGTTGAATCGCGCTCGAATATAACACCCCCGAGACGTCAACGTCTTCTCGGCTTGGTATCAGCAAAGCCAGAAATATGCCATCCTGTGCCATAGCGGCGTCTCGAAGGTCAGTCAGATACCCTCGCGTAAGCTCTTTCTGGTAGCTTAACAAGCTCGTGTCATTGGCGCGTCTCAACTGATCGTCGAGCCTCAGCAGCAAGCTACCGAGGCGGGTCAAGCCGATGAGTCGTTCCAGATCGTTCCTGGGCGGTCGAGAACCGTGGACAGCATAGGCGTAGAATGTTTCAATTGGCAGATCCGAGCGGTTTACCCAACTGTCTACAAAACGAATGCCCCTTACGCGATGAACTGTTCCATCGTAGGCCTCAAGCAGCATGGCGGCATGCAGCGGCACCACATTGTCCCGAAAGTCGTTATTGAAAAAGCCAAGAACTGTGATCGTCGGTTTGAGCCGCGGCGCATATTCACGAAACGTCGCCAAAGCCTGAGAGGTCCCGGTTGCGGCAATGCCGAGATTCCACACGACCGATTCGGGCAGCGAAGCTTCCAGGACTTCAACATACGAGTTTCCGATATCAGCAGAAAAACCTTGAGTGAATGAATCGCCCAGCACCATTATGCGCGTTCGCTCGGCGAAATCAGCGCTGGTAACGAAGTCATCCGAATCGGCGAATCCTTGACGATTGACTTTGCAGTGTCTGCCGGAGATCAGGTTCGCGGCGCAAGCCTCCATTGCCGTCTCGTAGTGATATCGGCAGCCCAAGTCATCACACTTCCACCAATCGACCAGCTTTACATCGTCATACGATACTTCGACCGGGAAGTAAGTAGACCAGCCTGACAAGATCAAAACGATTTCCAATATCAAGAGAGTTAGCGCAGAAATTGCAATTGCTACTGCAGCGCGCTTGCTGGCCGGCATCGCAATCCGATTTATCTCTTCCCCGCCGACGCGGCGCGCGCGTACTGCGGTTAATGAAATTGCGAGGCCGGCGATTATCACGAGCAACTGCGGAAGATTTATTCCGGGACTTGCAGCGGGCCATAGATAATCAACGGCTATGCCACCAAACGCGATCAAGATGCCTAGTGAAATCAATATGTACTTAACGCGTTTCATTATCTCAGAGAGTTCCCTGGCGCAGATGCGCGGCGCGCGGCGACGCAGCTAATCGATAATGCGATGATGCCCGCCATTCCCAATATTTGTGAGGCCGGCAAGTCTTGGCGAACAGTAAGATGAGACAACCCACTTGCATTGTAAAGAATCATTATACAGACGGGCGCAGAATCCCACCATTAAGATTGCTCTGCTAAAGCATGCCTTTCTAGTTGACAGAATCTGGCTGAGCAGGATGTAACGTTTGAGAAGCGGACGGTATCTTAACAGATGCTTTCGCGTAACGATATTGTAATGAGCTGCGGTTAGCCTGCTCTTGGAAGCTTGCCAAGAGAGGACATGCTGAATGTACAAGGATTTGCCGCGTAGCCAGCGAGCGCTGTTCAGGAAACTGGTCGGCCTGGCGGTCGGCGCCCTGCTGATAGGGTCGTTGATCACGCAAGTCTCCGGCGGAAGCGACTGCGCGCCCAGCAACTTGAGGACGGCGAATTGGACCACCGACTTCTGCCAAAGCGTCGTGGACTTCGACGAGATCCTGGTTGGCAATCCGGTCAAGAATGGCATCCCGTCTGTGACTGACCCGGCGATGGAATCCGTTGCAGCGGCGGCGGACTGGCTCAGCGAGCGATCACCAGTGATCGCTGTGGAACTTGATGACGAGGCGCGCGCTTATCCCCTGGCCATTCTCATGTGGCACGAGATCGCCAATGACGTAATCGGCGATACGCCTATCGCGGTGACATTCTGCCCGCTCTGCAACAGCTCGGTTACTTTCGATCGCCGAGTGAACGATGATGTGCTCGAATTCGGCGTGAGCGGCTTGCTGCGCAACAGCGATCTCATCATGTACGACTTCGAGACGGAGTCCTGGTGGCAGCAACTGACGGGCGAAGGCTTGGCCGGCGCGCACGCAGGCATATTCCTGGATATCGCGCCATCGCAAGTCATCAGCTTCGGCAGCTTTGCCGAGCGGCATCCCGATGGCTTGGTCATGTCCCGCGAGACAGGTCACAATCGGCAGTACGGCGTCAACCCCTATTCCAATTACGATAGCCGGCCCGGAAGGCCTTTCTTGTTCCGCGGCGAGGTGGATCCCCGGGTGGCTCCGCCGGTCGCGCATGTATTGGCGGCTGTGATTGATGGCGTCCCGGTCGCCTATCCATTTGAGATTCTGCGGAAGGCAGGCGTGCTTAACGATGTGGTGGCGGAGAGGCCGGTCGCGGTCTTTTTCCAGGGCGGCGTGGCCAGCGCTCTCGGGGATTATGTCATCGATAACGCGCGCGACATCGGAACCGCCGGCATGTACGAAGCTACCTTGGACGGCATGGTCCTCAAATTCAGCGCCAACGGCGATGGAACATTCACCGATGACGCGACCAATTCCACCTGGAACGGTTATGGCGAAGCGATTGACGGCGAGCTTGCGGGCCGTGAGTTGGGCTGGATAAACGCCTTCCCTCACTTCTGGTTCGCTTGGGCCGCATTCCATCCCGATACTTTGGTTTATGGGCTGGAGTAGGCCGCGGCGCCAGCGTCTTGCATGAGCATTAAAGGGTTCACCCGGAGCTTCAACAACCGAGTGCCCTGGGCAAGACCATATTAAAAACAAAGGATGAACAATGACTCGAACACTGAAACTCGCGCTTCTGCTGATAGCGCTCACTCTGATGCCGGCAACGGCGCAGGCTCAACTCAGTTGCGACAACCCTCCGGCGCCCTTCGATGACGACGGAGTCCTGGGCAATTGGCAATCGGTCTGGAATCTGACTGATGTTTGCCGGAGCGTCGATGGCGTCTTCTACGAGATCATCTCGGGCGGCGTTGGCCGTGATGGCATCCCGCCAATCGACAATCCACAATTTGACGATTTGGAGACCGCCGACCTCTGGCTTCAAGCAGCATCGCCCGTTATCGCTGTGGAAGTCGACGGCGCAGCCCGCGCCTATCCGCTGGCCATCTTGACTCGCCATGAAATCGCCAACGACATCATAGGCGATACGCCGATAGCGGTCACCTTCTGCCCGCTCTGCAACAGCGCAATCGTCTACAATCGGCAAGTCGGCGATGTGACGCTGCGTTTCGGCGTAAGCGGCCTGCTGCGCAACAGCGACTTGATCATGTGGGATGACTTGACGCAGTCCTTCTGGCAGCAGCTAACCGGCGAGGGCATCGTTGGCGAATATACAGGAACCTTGTTGGATATTGTGCCGTCGCAGTTGGTCGGCTATGGCGCATTCAAGACGCAATATCCCGAAGGCGAGGTCCTTTCGACGCAAGGGCGGTTTTACGGCAGTAATCCCTACGCCGGCTACGACCGCAGCGCGCGGCCTTTCCTGTTTAACGGCAGTCCTGATCCGCGTCTGGCCGCGACCGAACGGGTCATGGGCTTGGCGCTGGATGAGGCCAGTATCGCGTATCCCTTTGCCCTGCTGTCGGAAGAATTCGCCGTGAACGATACCTTCGCCGACCGGGACATCGTCGTCATTTGGCAGCCGGGCGCTTATAGCGCGCTTGACGCCGCGAGAATTGACGAGTCTTATGACGCCGGGATGGGGGCGATATTTGACCGGACAATCGACGGGACGACATTGAGTTTCAGCGTCGAAGACGGCGAGATCGTCGACAACGAAACGGGCAGCGTCTGGAATATATTCGGCAGCGCGACCGGCGGAGAGTTGGCTGGAAAGCAGTTGGACGCGCTCAACGCTTTCCCGCATTTCTGGTTCGCTTGGGCCGCCTTCTACCCGGATACGATTGTATTCGGCAGCGACAGCAGCGGCTGACTGGCAACAGCTTGTCGCTCGCCGCAAGCCGTGATGGCGAGCGCAGCTACAAGATCTGGTCCAAGAATTCCTGCGTACGCGGATGATGCACGATATCAGGGCTGAAGAAGTTCTCCGGGGGACCTTCCTCGACGATACGCCCCATATCCATGAAAATGACGCGGTCAGCCACTTCGCGGGCGAAGCCCATCTCGTGTGTGACGACCAACATGGTCATGCCAGTGCGCGCCAATTCTTTCATGACATCCAGCACTTCCTTGATCATCTCCGGATCAAGCGCCGAGGTCGGCTCGTCAAAGAGCATTATCTTCGGTTCCATCGCCAAAGCGCGGGCAATGGCGACGCGCTGCTGCTGCCCGCCCGAAAGCTGGCCCGGATACTTAAACGCCTGTTCCGGGATTTCGACGCGCTCGAGCAAATCCATCGCCCGCTGCTCGGCTCTGTCCCGCGCCCAGTGTCGCACTTTCATTGGCGCCAGGGTGATATTGTCCATCACAGTCAAATGGGGGAAGAGGTTGAATTGCTGGAAGACCATGCCGGTTTCGCGACGGATCTCGGCGATATTCTGTACATCGTGGCTCAGTTCAATGCCATTGACGATGATGGTGCCGTCTTGGTGCTCTTCCAGGCGATTAATGCAGCGGATCAAGGTGGATTTGCCCGAGCCTGAAGGTCCGATGATCACAAGTACTTCCTGCGGCATCACTTCGAGGGAAATATTTCGCAGGACGTGAAAATCGCCGAACCACTTGTTCATTTCGCGACAGATAATGATCGGCTCGTCGCCCGCCATGACTTGCGTGCTGCTGTCTTGCATGTGAACCTCCGCGAATCTCAGCCGCTCGATAGCCGCGCCATAGGCGGCAATTCGCTCATAAGCGCTCGGCCCGCACCGCGCCGGAGCCCGTCGCTTCTATCCGGCGGCTGATATATGACATCATATAACTGAAGACGAAATAAATGATGGCGGCGTATAGAAAGGTCTCCTGCCGTTTTTGCAGAAACTCCGGCTGGGCGACGACGCGATTGGCGATGCCGGTGATATCCGCCAAGCCGATGATGGAGACCAGCGATGTGTCTTTGAACAGCGAAATGAATTGCCCGACCAACGCCGGTATCACCGCGCGCAAGGCTTGAGGCAACAGGATGTGAATCGTGGTTTGCCAGGTTGACAAGCCTACTGCCTGCGCCGCTTCGGTCTGGCCGATATCAAGGGACTGCAAGCCGCCGCGGACATTTTCCGCCAGGTAGGCGGCGCTGAACATGGTAATGGCGACCCAGGCGCGCACGATGTTCTCGACGGTCGCCAGCGTGGGATCGACCAGAGGCACCAGCAGCACAGCCAGGAACAGCAATGTAATCAAGGGAACGCCGCGCACCACCTCGATGTAGAGGATGCAGGCGTATTTTACGGCGGGCATATTGCTGCGCCGCCCAAGCGCCAGCGCTAAGCCGATCGGGAAAGAGGCGCCGATGCCGAGGATGGTCAATTGCAGGGTTATCATCAGACCGCCCCACAAGCGCTTGTCGGACAGAGGCAGCAGATCATCGGGCGATGTTTGCAGGACGCCCTGGGCATCCAAGCCAACCACCAGGCTCGGCAGGAGCAAAAGCGCCACGATCCAAGCGCCGGCGGCGACCAAGGGACCTTGTCTGGCATAGCGATAGAGTAAGGGTCCGCTTTGCGCCTCTTCCACCTTGCGCTTTTCATCCTGGGCGCTTTCCCCGCGCTTAAAAGCCAAGGCGCCAACAACCAGCCAGACGATGAAATATATCGTCGACCAGCGATCGACCAGCGTCCAACTCTGCATCCACAAGTACGTGAGCAAGAGCAGACCGGTGATGATCCGATTGGAGCTCCAGCGAGTCGCGCCGCTGAAGAACATCCAACCCAGCCAAAATATAAGCCCCAAGCCGGCCAACAAGGGCGCGTTGCCATCCGCCGCCTCGGAAAGCACATTCGTATCCAGCAGCACAAAGACAAAGGCGATGGAGGAGATGAGATAGCCATACCGCTTCAGGCGAAAATCGAGGCTGGTCCTCAGCCGCGCGCCGCGTGTGCCGGCAAAGACGCCAATAGCGGCGATGGCGAGCCATAACGCGAGGGAGCTGACCGGGTCGTTATACCAGCCGTCCCAGACCAGGTTAATCAGAGCCGCCTGCGCGACTTGGGCGAAGAAACCGCCGACCAGCAAGACATAACCCAAAGCGCCCTGGAAATTCAAGCCGATGAAGTACATCAGCAGCAGCCAGATCAAGCCGCCCGCCAGGCTGCCAATAGTCGCTCCGGACAGCCCGCCCACCCCGGAACCCAGCGCGAACATCGCGAAGGGAAAGATACCCCAGCCGTAGACCAACGCGCGGTTGAGCGAGCCTTCGGCGTCCTCCCCCCGGTTGGTGGCGTTGAGCCAGTTTTCTATTCGGCGTACTAGCAACACGACGCCAAAGGCGGCCGCCAGCTTGAGTATCACAGCGGGCAGTCCGTCGATTGCGCCGGCGCCATCCAGGAGCGCAAAATAGGCCAGCAGGATCAGCAGCGGCGTCAGCGACCAAACCAACAGGACCAACCGACTATTGCGGTGGTTGAAGACGGAATTCTCGCCAAGCGCGTGGGAAAGCGCGCGACCGGCCAAATAACCCCAGACGACCGTGATGAAAAATGGCAAGAGCAGCGCTTCGATCTGCTTAAAGAACGGCGGGATGAAATGCACCAGGTAAGTTTGCAGATCGCGCAATCCGCGGAACTGATTGTCGATGAGCACAACAAAGGGGATGTTCTTGCCATCGATCGTCGGGCGGCTCTCAGTGATGGCCAGTTCATTGTCGGTCAGGCGAACAAATCGAGACTCGGTGGCGCTGAGCGTCCGCTCCACGATAGGATGGATGCCGTGCGCCGCCAAGATCGCCGTGCCTTCTTCGCCTTCGACTGCGTCCTTCGTCAGGAGGTACCAGCCGTCCGCCGGAATATCGTAGGACAGCTCATCGCCGGCGCCTGCGAGCAGTCCCTCAGCCAAGACTTCAAGCGAGCGCGCATCGCGGATGGTTACCGCCATAGGCGTGTTGCCGAGATCATAAAGATTGAGGACCGATTGCGGCGTCAGCAGCCGCACGAACATATCGCGCAAGAATTCGGTTTCGCGCTCTGAGGGTTGGATCAGTTCTTCATCGTCATCGCTCTGGTTGGGCTCGCCAATGAAGTCTTCAGACAATTGCGCGACCAGCAATTCCCCCAAGTCTTCCAGTTGCTCGCTGCCGAGCGTGACTGTGGTCAAATGCCTAATGGCATCCTGCAAATCGGCTGTAATGTTATCGTTCATCGACAGGTTGACCGTGCCGTCTTCGACCGCTTGCAGCGCTTCAAGGATCGAGGTTTCGCGCGGGTCCAAACCGCGGGCGGCGCGTTCCAAGCGCTCCAGCCAAAGCCGCAATAGAGATACCTGGGCATCTCCGCCAGTCAGGCGGCCGCCGATATGTCTGACATATTGCGTCGTTGAGGCGAGCATATCGTTGGTGCGCGTGAAGGTGCGGATCGTCAGCCGAGTGCGTTCTTCCAAGCCCTCGGTCAATTCGCCGCTGCGCATTTGATCGAAGGCAAGGCCGGTTGCCGCCTGTTGATTCAGGCGATTGGCGGCGGCATTCGCCAAGGCATTCGTCGCGCGATCGGAAAAACCGGCGAGCTTGCTCAAGGTCTGAATATCGTCCACTTCATCCAGCGCGAGACGCAGGGAGACTGTCTCCCCCGCTTTGGCGATGAACGCCAGATCTCGCTGCGGACTTAAGGTCGAGGCGCGATCCCTTATCTCGATGTTGCCCGCAGTGAAATAAGAATAGGGCTGCGGAATGATCGATTCGATGATCGGCGGCAGAGCAGCCAACAATACAATCACGGCCAAGGCGATGACAACGACCATGCGCAGGGAGCGGCGCGCCCAGGCGGCCAGGCTCACCCCGGTCAAAAGCGCGGATATCAGCACCGTCAGGGCGACGCGCCATTCGAAGACAGGCTCGAATGACGACATCATAAACAAGCGCTGATTGTTGATGATAGCGAACCAGTTGGCCGACCCGATCGCCCAATCGAAAAAGCCGAAGACCAGCAACAGTATCAGCAGCGAAGAAAGTATCGTTACGATGACATCGGCCGGCGAGCCAAAGAGATTTTGCCGCATCCAGCCAACCAAGCCGACTTCCAGCGTCGGCGGCGGACGAGAGCCTTCATCTTGATGATTGATGATGGTCCTAGTCGCATCAACGGTTGGCTGTTCCGACATGGGGCTCTTACCTCGTCACCAATTGGAAGCGTTGATTGACCAAATTCATAACCAGCGATATGCAAAGGCTGATAACGAGATAAGCCAGCAGCACCATCACCATTCCCGTGACCGACTGGCCCGACTGATTGATGATGGTGAAAGTCACTTGATAGATATCGGTGTAAGCGACGGCGATCGCCAGGCTGGAGTTCTTGGATAGATTGAGGAACTGATTGCCAAGCGGCGGGATGATGACGCGCAGAGCCTGCGGCAGAACGACCAAGCGCAGCATGTCGCCCTGGGACAAGCCAAGCGCCCGCGACGCCTCTAACTGTCCCTTGGGCACGGCCTGGATGCCGGCGCGAACGATCTCGGCGATAAAGGCGGATGTGTAGATCACCAAACCCAGGAAGATCGCCAGATAGGAAGGAGAAATTTCGATGCCGGTTTCCACATTTCGTCCGCGGCGGTCCAGCATCGGCGGGCGGAAAATCAGCGGCTGGCGCGTATATTCCAGCTCCTGCTCAATCGTCAACATGCCCGATTCAAAGGCGTCATCGTAGGGCATCTCCTCGATGACATCGCGCTCTTCATCATAGACCCCTATCACCGAAGGCGTCGGTCGCATGCCCATGACAAGCCAGCCCAGCAGCACAAAACCAATGAAGACGATAAGCGCGATTCTGGCTTTGGCAATCGGCTGCCCCGTGCTCTCGGTGATAAAACCGAAGTAGCGCCAAAGCAAGATCGCAACGACGATGCCAATGACGACGAATACCATCCACACGCCGAAGAGCGAGGACGGGATCAACTCGAATATGGCAACGCCCTTGATGCTGATGTAAATGCCAGGCAGGAACTCAATCGGCGTGCCAGACCCGACCAGCACGATGCCGAAGAGATTGACCAGCACGACAATGGCGATGCCCACTTGCCGGACGCCTGTGCGCCAGGCCGGGCGGCGCATCCCCCCGCTGTATTGCCAGATTGCCAGAATGACAACAAGGGAGAAGGCGAATTGCAGCAGAGGCAGATTTCGAATGCCCTCTTGGGGAAAGGCGATCGCTTCTTGCTGCGGCGGCAAGGCGAAGATGGCGATGTAAAACCAGGCGAAGATCTGCAAGAGCACTGGCGTGTTGCGCAAAACTTCGACGTATGCGCGCGACAGGGTGCGCAGCAAGAAGTTGCTGCTCAGCAAGAAGATGCCGACCATGATGCCGATGACAGTTGTGGCTGCCAAGCCCAGCAAAACCACGCGCAAGGTATTGATGAAACCGACGCGGAAGGCGTCAATATAACGATCGTTGGAGGAGTAGCTGCCGGAATCGGCCAGATCAAAGCCGGCGCGGTTCTGCAGGAATTCAAAATTTGGGGACTGATTCGTCGATTCCAGCGCGGTATTAATCCGCGTCTGTAAATCGTTCAACACGATGACGACAATGATGGCGAAGATGATCTGGGCGATGCCCTGCAGAATACGGCCGTCGCGAAAGACGGCCGGCAGCAGGTTGTCGCTCGGTCTGCTTTCGTTCTGCAATGACATCAATTCGCCCCTGTGGCTCGATTCTTGAATCGAGGCGCGTCCATACTAAGCGACAATTGTAAGCAATAGCTGCGCGGCTGACAAATTTTTCTTTTTCGCCAGTTGATAATATCTCAAAACGCTGGCGACCGGACCAAGAGACCAAACGTCAAAATAGAAAACGGGCTGCGCCACCATCTTGATGACACAGCCCGCAACTTACTGCTCGTAATTTCTACTGCGGTCTAACGGAAGGGGGCCGCGTACATCAAACCGCCATCCGTCCAGAGGGCGTTGAAGCCGCGTTCCAGACCGAAGATCGTATCCGGACCCAGGTTGCGATCAAAGATTTCGGCGTAGTTGCCCAACTGCGTGATCACGTCAACCATGAACTCGTCGTTGATGCCCAGGTAGTCGCCGGCGACGTTGTCGCCCGAGCCAAGCAGGCGGCCGATTCCAGCATCATCGCTATCCATGAAGTCGCCAATGTTCATGCTGTCGATGCCGAACTCTTCCGCGCTCAGCAGACCCCAGACCACCCAGCGGATGATGTCCGCGAAGTTGGCGTCATTCTGCGGGCTAACCGGTCCGAGCGGCTCCTTGCTGATGGCGCCGGGCAGGATCACATGCGCGGCGGGGTCAGCCGAGGTGGCTTTACGCGAGACCAGGCTGCTGATATCGCTGGTGAAGGCATCGCAGGCGCCAGCCTCGTAGGCATCCATAATGGCGTCAAAGTCCGGGAATGTATTCAATTCCCAGTCGGCGCCAAGCGCATTGGCTTTGTCCGTGATGTTCAGCTCGGTGGTGGTGCCGGCGGTAGCGCACATCGTGATGCTTTCTTCGCCGAGCTCGTCAATGGTGCTCACGCCGAACTCAACCTTGACCATGATACCCTGCCCGTCATAGAAGGTCGTGGGACCGAAGGTGGCGCCCCATTCGGTATCGCGGCTGAGCGTCCAGGTGGTGTTGCGGCTAAGCATATCGATCTCGCCGCTAGCCAGAGCGGTCGGACGTTCGGCGGCGGTCAGCGGGCGGAAAGCGATGGCGTTGGCGTCGCCCAAGATAGCTGCGGCGACGGCGCGGCAGATATCCACATCGAAGCCTTCAAATTCGCCAGCGTCATTCTGCGTGCCGAAGCCCGGCAGAACCGAGTTCACGCCGCAGATTAGCTCGCCACGGTCCATGATGCGCTGGACGATATGACCGTCTTGCGCGGCGGCAAGCCCCGTGCTTAGAGCAAGCACGGCAACCAATAGAACTGACAGCAATATAAGTCGTTTCATCTTTCCTTTCCTTCCCTGAGGAGATACGTTTGTCGCATACCGAGCAATTCGCCGACGACAACCGCCGCCTTCATTGCTTGGTATCTAAGTATAAGTCTATTACAGAAACCGACGCATGCCAAGACCCCCCAGCCGACCTGCAAACAAAAAAACCGCCCGCCAAAGTGTTCTTAACGGAGCGGTTTTGTATATGCGGCGCAGTTACAAATCAGATTCGCAACTTTTGGCTCGTTACTTGCCGGCCAGTTCAAAATCGGCCGGGCGAATTGTCTCCAGCGCCTTCATGATGCCGGCGCGGACTTCGCCTGGCTCGGCGTGCCTGCCGACTTCTTTCTTCGAGAAGATCAACTCGCCGTTGACCCAGACGTCAAAGACGCCGCCGCTGCCGGGAATCAACTTCCAACTGCTGATGAAGTATTCAATTTCGCGCTCGTTCAAGATTTCGTCCGTCAAACTGACGGCTTGTGGTTGGTGTCCTCAAGATGCGCAGTACTTGACGACGATGTCCATTCCGCCTTCTTGCATGGTTGAACCTTTCCAATCACTAAAGGGTACGATGTCAATATTATAACTAATGGTCAGAAAATGGCAAGAGGCGCGCCCGCTGGCGGAGATTCGCCTCGCTGCCCTACCGCCAGCCTACGGGACTAATACGGCTAGACTACAATGCCGTCGCTCTGCTTGACTAGCCGCCCCAGCAGCTTATGCTTGGCAATAAGTATTTCGGGGAAAGGAGCGAACATGTGAACTCGAAACGATTTGCGTCGACCGCAATTGCCTTTGGCTTGCTCTGCATTGTGCTGCTGGCTCTGCCCGTTCAAGCGGAAAACTTCAACTTCACCTGTGAGCTATTGCTGGACACTAGCTATGAAGCGCTGTTCGAACAGGAACGGCTATGGTTGGAAGACAATTGCACGAGCGAGCAGGAAGATGATGAAGACGAAAAAGAACCAGAAGAATATCGGCCGCCTGATGTCACCTGCCCTCACCTGCCGCCCAGGGTCGCCGTCTTTGGCTATGTCACAGGCACCCAGTGCCAGATGGTCGGAGAGGTCGTCATTGGGAAGACGGACTTGATCGAGCGCGGTTTCATTGATGCGGTGGATGTGTGGAGCTATGTCAATGGCGGGGTGGAAGTCTGTTTCCGCAACAACGGCTGGCTGGTCTTTCTGGATGCCGCTTATGCGCCGCGCATGGTCATGGAACTGGAACATTATCAGCGCGATGGCATGACCTGCGGCGAGATTGACCGCGTCGGCACGGTGGTGATGCTGCGCGAAGCCGCGACTCCAGCCCCTGAACCACAGCCGACGGCGGAGCCAACAGAAGATGCCTTGCCCCTCTATGACTCCATCCCGCAGAGCGATTGCCAGATCAAACTGGAAGAGACGCTTTTCCTGCGCGCCGAGCCGGGCGGAGAGATCATCGGCTTGGTATGGCTGTTTTCCGAAGTGCCTGTCTTCGAGATCAGCGGCGACTGGTACAAGATCGAGTTTCAAGGAGTGACGGGCTACATCAGCCGCTTCTACAGCCGGGTCTTGTACGGCGGCTGCATCTGAGCTCTGCCGCGCATCTTCCAATTCCGCGACGCCCCGCCTGGAACAATCGAGGCGGGGTTATTCTTTGAATACCGGCGAGGGAAACCTACCGCAAGCCTACGGAGGATACCCGCTTCGCCTACTGTTGGTCAGATTTGCTTGATCCTCGCGTTCGCGCCCGTAGACTATGAGCATAAGTAATATTTTGTGAAAGGAGAAGCGAGATGAGCAAGAAGAGAATTGGCATTGCAGCGCTGCTGATTTGCTGGCTTTGCCTTCTGATCGCAGTCCCGGCGGCGCAAGCGCAAAACGATTGCGGTACTCTGGAAGGTTACGGTTACGACTCGCTAATACCTGCCGAACGCGCATGGTACGACGAGAATTGCGTGGAAGAGCCCGATGACGATGATGACGACGAGGAAGAAGAACCGTATCGTCCGCCCGATGTGACCTGCCCGCACCTGCCGCCCAGAGTCGTCGTCACCGGCTACGCGGAAAACACGCAATGCCAGATGGTCGACGCGGCCGGCATCGGACGGATGGACTTGATCCAGCGCGGTTTCATTGATGCGGTTGATGTCTGGAGCTACGTCAATGGCGGGCTGGAAGTCTGTTTCCGCAATGAGGGCTGGCTGGTCTTCCTGGATGCCGCTTACACGCCGCGCATGCTCATGGAACTGGAGCGCTATCATCGCGATGGCATGACCTGCGGCACGATTGACAGCGCCGGCACGGTCGCGCTGGTAAGCTCAACTGCGCCGCAGTACGCTGAAAATACGCTGCCGGTATTTGAAGCCATCCCGCTGAGCGGTTGCCAGATCAAACTGGTGGAGACGCTCTTCTTGCGCGCTGAGCCCGGCGGCGAGATCATCGGCTTGGTTTGGCTCAATTCCGAAGTGTCCGCCTTCGAGATCAA